>NZ_PDKW01000043.1:180466-1104720 GCF_002573965.1 Azospirillum palustre
TCACCGTCCTGCCCGTTGGACGCCCACACCACCACCTGGGTGCCGTTGTCCAAGACCGTTACCGCAGGCTGCAGCTGATCGCCGGAGATCGTAGCATTGGCGAGTGTTTCCTGGCCCTCTAGAAGGGAAACCATCATGACGCTCCGCTTGTGCGTGTATATAATTTTATTATACACGCACTATAGTTTTGCGCCCTCGAATCATAGGGGGTTTAAGATGATAAAATGTCGCATTCTTCCCGCTTTGAGGGTGATTGCCTACGTTTTCCATGGGCGTGATCACCATGCCACAAGTGGAAGAAACAATGCGGATATCGTGGGCCCTTGCAAGATTTGCGAGATACTCACGTCAGGCCGCCGTTGTCGTCGCGGGAAGAATGTGCATCTTTGGAAGAAAGCGTCTAATCATCCTACCTTAGAGTTCAATAAATATACCTCCAAAGTCACGCGAAAGTTCTCTTGGAATTTCGCAAGGCCGCGGATGATTGGTGGATTGGGCAGAAAACAGCAGTTGCACCATTAACCGACCCAAGCCTCGCCGATGCGGAGCCGTTCCTTACCCCGCCATCGGCACCACCCGTTAAGCGCCCCGCACCAGATCGACCTCGATTTTTGCCGCGACCAACTTCGGCCGAGTGCTCATCCCGTTGCGTATCAGCCACGCTCCGTCGGCGCGAAGCCGCCGCTCGGCAGTGTGTCCGCCCCTGTGAAGGCGTGGGATCGGATCAGCTACATGGTCGTAACGGTACTTATGGTGGAACCGCATTTCCCAGACGGCTTTACGCGTGGTGTCGAAGCCCATCAAGCGGATGCCATCCACGTCGTGCAGGGTCAGCGAACAGCGATTCCCCGATACAGCTCCATGTACTCCTCCGCCGGCCCGTGCCAGCCGAAGTCGCGCGTCATGGCGCGGCGCTGCATCGCCTGCCAGCGGTCGGGCTTGCGGTAGACGCTCATCGCCCGGCGCAGCGCCCACACCAGCTCCTGGCCGGTCGCGTTGACGAACTGGAACCCCGTCGCGCTGCCGTCGATGCTGGCGGCCGGGTTGGCGTCGATCACCGTGTCGGCGAGGCCGCCGGTGCGGCGGACCAGCGGCAGCGTGCCGTATTTCAGGGCGTAGAGCTGGGTCAGGCCGCAAGGCTCCGAGCGCGACGGCACCAGGAACAGGTCGGATCCGGCCTGGATGCGGTGGGACAGCGGCTCGTCATAGCCGATGCGGACGCCGATGGACTGCGGATGCCACTGGGCGAGCTGGCGGAAGCCGGCCTCGCTGGAGGCATCGCCGCTGCCCAGAACCACCAGCTGGCCGCCCCAGGACACCCATTGGCCGGCGGCCTCCAGAACCAGATCGAGGCCCTTGTGCCAGGTCAGGCGGCTGACCACGGCGGCCAGCGGCGCGTCGGCGCGGCGGTCCAGGCCGAAGGCGGATTGCAGGTCGGCCTTGCAGGCGTCCTTTCCACCCAGATCGTCGGGGGTGTAGCGGGCGGGCAGATGCGGGTCGGTCGCCGGGTCCCACACCGCGTAATCGACGCCGTTCAGGATGCCGGTCAGCACGTCGGAACGGGTGGCGAGCAGGCCTTGCAGGCCGGTGCCGTGCTCCGCCGTCTGGATTTCGTTGGCGTAGGTCGGGCTGACCGTGGTCAGGCGGTCGGCGTAGAAGCAACCGGCTTTCAGGAAGCTGACGTTGCCGTAATACTCGACGCCGTCGACGCGGAAGCTGGAGGAGGGCAGGCCGAGGTCGCCCATCATCCAGGGGCCGAAAAGGCCCTGATAGGCGATGTTGTGGATGGTCAGCACCGTGCCCGGCCGGAAGGGGCCGGCGAAGCGGTCGGGGCGCAGGGTCAGATAGGCGGGAATCAGCGCCGCCTGCCAGTCATGGCCGTGCAGGATGTCGGGCCGCCACCACGGGTCGTAGGATTTCTCCGCGGCGAAGCCGGCGGCGACCCAGGCGAGTGCCGCGAAGCGCAGGGCGTTGTCCGCCCAGTCCTTGCCGTCCGGCCCGAGATAGGGGTTGCCGGGACGGTCGTACAGCGACGGCGCCTTCAGCGCATAGGTGAGAACCCCGTCGGCGGTGCGGCCGATGCACAGCTGGGCGCGGTCGCAGCCGGGCAGGTCGGTGATCAGGTCGCCGACCTCGTGCAGGTTCTGCAGGCTGTTCAGAACGGCGGGATAGCCCGGCAGCAGCAGGCGGACATCGGCGCCGGCGGCGTTCAGGGCCGGCGGCAGGGCGGCGGACACGTCCGCCAGCCCCCCCGTCTTGACCATCGGGTAGCATTCGGACGTGACGTAGAGGACGCGCATCGGGAAGGCACTCGGATGAAAGGCGGGAGGGGCGGAAGGCAGGAGGGTGCAGGCATGTTATAGCGCCGATGCGGGTCCGGTGGGGAGCCGGACCGCATCGGCGCGGGCCATGGGGCAGGGGAGGGCGGCGAAATGCCGCCTTACTCCTTCGGCAGCTTCTCGATCATCTCGCGGGTGATCAGGACGACGCCGCCCTCGCTGCGGTGGAAGCGCTTGGCGTCCAGCTCCGCGTCCTCGCCGACGACGAGGCCGTTGGGGATGCTGACGCCGCGGTCGATCACCACCTTCTTCAGGCGGCAATGGCGGCCGATGTCGCATTCCGGCAGCACCACCGCCTCGTACAGCTCGCTGTAGGAGTTGACGCGGACCGAGCTGAACAGCAGCGAGCGGCGCACGGTCGAGCCGGAGATGATGCAGCCGCCCGACACCAGGCTGTCGATCGCCGTGCCGCGGCGGTTCTCGTCGTCGAAGACGAACTTGGCGGGGGGAAGCTGTTCCTGATAGGTGAAGATCGGCCAGTCGCGGTTGTACATGTTCAACTGCGGCGTGACGTGGCAGAGGTCGAGGTTGGCCTCCCAATAGGCGTCGATGGTGCCGACGTCGCGCCAGTAGGGGGCGTCGTCCGGCGCGTCGATGATGGCGCTGTCGGCATAGTCGTGGGCGATGATCCGCGCCCCGGTCTTCACCAGATGCGGGATGATGTCCTTGCCGAAATCGCGGCTGGAGCCGGGAGTGGCGACGTCGCGCTCCAGCTGTTCGTAGAGGAACTGAGCGTTGAAGACGTAGATGCCCATGCTGGCCAGCGCCATGTCCGGGCGGCCGGGCATCGGCGGCGGGTCGGCCGGCTTCTCGACGAAGTCGATGATGCGGCGCTCCTCGTCGATGTGCATGACGCCGAAGCCGCTCGCCTGTTCGCGCGGGACCGCGATGCAGGGGACGGTGACGTCGGCCTTGCGGTCGATGTGGTCGAGCAGCAGCGCGCCGTAATCCATCTTGTAGATGTGGTCGCCGGCCAGGATCAGGACATATTCCGGCTCGTGGTCGCGCAGGATGTCGAGGTTCTGGTACACCGCGTCGGCGGTGCCCTGGTACCACTCGGTCTCGCTGACGCGCTGCTGGGCCGGCAGCAGGTCGCAGAACTCGTTCATCTCGCCGCGGAAGACGTTCCAGCCGCGCTGGAGATGGCGCAGAAGGCTGTGCGATTTGTACTGCGTCAGCACGCCGATGCGGCGGAAGCCGGAGTTGACGCAGTTGGACAGCGCGAAGTCGATGATGCGGTACTTGCCGCCGAAATAGGTGGCCGGCTTGGCCCGCCGGTCGGTCAGCTGCTTCAGACGGCTTCCGCGTCCCCCGGCCAGCACCAGCGCCACCGCACGTCGCGGTGCGAGGCGCAGATCCCGTTTGTCGAGCATGGCCGTTACCCCCTTTGCCTTATTCTTGCGGCCGCTCGGCTGCGGCCATTCCATATGGAGGCGTTGACGGTGCCACATCTCGCCGCCATGTCCAATAGGCGCGGCGGAAGGGTCGCATCGGCTTACCCGCCGCCGGAGGGCTTCCCGGTCCTAGGAGGAAAGGGGGGCCTGTGGGGCACCCCTCCGAACGGACTGGGCGGAAGGGATAGGGCGCCGGACCGGCGCCGCCGCGATGCCGCCGCAATGAGCGCCTTGCAGGCCATCCCGTGCCCAAATTTTCATCATATGCCGGAATGACAGCCAGAGTGCCAGGCAGAGGCAGGCCGAAATCGGGCTGCCGACCCTGACGTTCGGTCGAAAGCCCGGAATTTGCGGCGAAATGTCGGTTCCGAAATCTGCCCATTTCCTGTGCAAACACCGGGTGCGACTCGTAGGAGGGTGCCCGTTCGGGGGTCCCGGCCCGAGACAACCCTGACGATTCCAAGCCGTTTTCGACTGGCACGCTTCTTGTAACGGTGGAGGCGTCCTTGGTCCCGTCCGCCGCCCCGTCTTTGCCGGGGACGGGGCGACCGGGACGGGGTCGCCCCAGTGCGGTGGCTTGAGCGCGGAACACCTCCGGTGCCGCGCCGGCCGTAAGGGGGTGGGAGCGATTTTGGAGAAAGAGGAGCCTCGATGAACCGTCTGTTCCTTATGGCCGCACCGATGATGGCGGTTGCTCTGGGCGCGGTCGGCATGCCGGCCGCAGCCCTTGCCCAGGATCCGGCGGCTGCCGCCGCTGCCGCGGCTGCGGCTGCCGCCGCTGCTGCCGCACCGGCGGCTCCGGCGCTGAATGGCGGCGACACCGCCTGGATGCTCATCTCCACCGCGCTGGTGCTGATGATGACCATCCCCGGCCTGGCGCTGTTCTACGGCGGCATGGTCCGCAAGATGAACGTGCTGTCGACGGTGATGCAGAGCTTCGCCATCACCTGCCTGATCAGCGTCCTGTGGTACGTCATCGGCTACAGCCTGGCCTTCACCGGCACCGGCGCCTATGTCGGCGGGCTCGACCGGCTGTTCCTCAACGGGCTCGACTTCACGAAGGCCTTCGTGCTGGGCGAGGCGACGGGGTCGGGCGTCCCGACGACGATCCCCGAGCCGGTCTTCATGATGTTCCAGATGACCTTCGCGATCATCACCCCGGCCCTGATCACCGGCGCCTTCGCCGACCGCATGAAGTTCTCCTCCCTGCTGGTCTTCACCGCGCTGTGGTCGATCGTTGTCTATGCGCCGATCGCCCACTGGGTCTGGTACCCGTCGGGCTTCCTGTTCGGCCTGGGCGTGCTCGACTTCGCCGGCGGCACCGTCGTGCACATCAACGCGGGCGTCGCCGGCCTTGTCGCCGCGCTGGTGATCGGCAAGCGCAAGGGCTATCCGAAGGAAGCCTTCATGCCGCACAACCTGGTGCTGTCGCTGATCGGCGCCTCGCTGCTGTGGGTTGGCTGGTTCGGCTTCAACGCCGGTTCGGCCCTGACCGCCGGTCCGCGTGCCGGCATGGCGCTGGCCGCCACGCACATCGCCACCGCCGGTGCCGCCATGGGCTGGCTGTTCGCGGAGTGGATCGTCAAGGGCAAGCCGTCGATCCTCGGCATCATCTCCGGCGCCGTCGCCGGCCTGGTCGCGGTGACCCCGGCCGCCGGCTTCGTCGACCCGACGGGCGCCATCGTCATCGGCATCGTCGCCGGCGTGGTCTGCTTCTGGTCGGCCACCAGCCTCAAGCACATGCTGGGCTATGACGACAGCCTGGACGCCTTCGGCGTGCACGGCGTCGGCGGCCTGATCGGCGCCATCCTGACCGGCGTCTTCGCCAAGATGTCGGTGTCCAACAGCGAAGGCGGCTTCGCCTCCGTCCTCCAGGCCGACCCGAAGGCCACGCTGGGCCTGCTGGAAGGCAACGCCGCCGCCGTCTGGATCCAGATCCAGGGCGTCGCCTACACCGTCGCCTGGTGCGCCGTCGCCACCTTCGTCCTGCTGAAGGTCGTCGATGTGGTCATGGGCCTGCGCGTCGAGGAAGACGTGGAGCGCGACGGTCTCGACCTCGCCCTGCACGGCGAGAGCATCCACTAAGAACATCCCTTTCCCACGGGTCTCTCGCGAAAAGGCCGCCGGTTCTCCGGCGGCCTTTTTCGTGTCCGATTGTTGCGCGGGGAGGAACGCTGTGGCGCGGGCGGGCCGGCTTCACGGCGGGGCTGCGAGGGACTACCTGTGGTGCATCGCCCTTGTGTCTGCTTTAGGAGTTGCCGCCATGTCCGCCAAGCCCGCCACCCCCGGTGTCCGTCCGGTGCTCGCCGCCGTGGAGGGCATGGCCACCTCCGACGGCGCCGGGGTCAGCATGACCCGCATGCTGGGCTCGCCGCGCCTGCGCACGCTCGACCCCTTCCTGATGCTGGACCTGTTCGGGTCGGACCGGCCGACCGACTATCTCGCCGGCTTCCCCGACCATCCCCACCGCGGGTTCGAGACGGTGACCTACATGCTGGCCGGCCGCATGCGCCATGCCGACAACCACGGGCATGAGGGCGTGATCGAAACCGGCGGCGTGCAGTGGATGACCGCCGGCCGCGGCCTGATCCATTCGGAAATGCCGGAGCAGACCGAAGGGCTGATGAGCGGCTTCCAGCTGTGGATCAACCTGCCGGCCCGGCTGAAGATGACCGAGCCGCGCTATCAGGAGTTCCCGGCCGCCGCCATCCCGGTGGAGCGGCGCGAGGACGGGGCGACCGTCACCGTCATCGCCGGCGACACCGCCCGCGGCACGGCGGGCCCGGTGCGGGCCGAGGCGACCGACGCCCGTTATTTCGACGTGGCGCTGCCGCCGTCGGTGTCCTTCGCCGAGCCGCTGCCGGCCGGGTACACCGCCTTCCTGGTGCTGTTCGAAGGCACGCTGGCCGTGGGGGGCGAAGCTCCGCTTTCCGGGCCGCGGGTGATCGTGCTGGGCGACGGCGAGCGGGTGGAGGCGGTCGCCGGGGCCGACGGCGCGCGCTTCCTGCTGCTGGCCGGCGAGCCCATCGGCGAGCCCATCGCCTGGGGCGGTCCCTTCGTCATGAACACGCGGGAAGAGGTGATGCAGGCCTTCCGCGACTTCGAGGAAGGGCGCATCTGATCCCTGGTGCGCGGCATCTCGTTCCTTGCACCCCCGCCACCGCCGGTTATCATGGCGCATTCCGTGCTACAGCTTCGCGCGTTTATATAAAACGCACGAAGCTGTAGTTTTATGTGTGGCGATCGGATTCACGCGATAAATCGATTCCGATTTTACGCGATCCGATCTGATACGAACGATAGCGGGGACGGGGCGATGCGTGCAAAGGGTCTGTGGGGAGGGTTCAGGGCGGTTGCGGCTGCTGGAGCATTGGCCCTGGGGCTGGCCGGAGCCCTGGTCGCCGCCAATCCCGCCGCCGCGGCGGACGTCTCCAAGGCGGCGGCGGACTTCGGGCCGGAGGGCGCCTGGACCAACCAGTGCGACATCGACCGGATGACCGACAGCAAGACCTGCCGGCTGATGATCTACCGCCTGTTCGACGACGGGAAGGATGTCGGCTTCGTCGCGCTGAGCATCATTCCGACCGGCAACGACTTCCACCTGTTCCTGACCACCAGCCAGGGCCTGATCGACCGCTGCGCCATCCGCGTCGACCGCCAGCCGCGCATCGAATCGCATGTGGCGACGCTGAACATGTGCATGTTCCCGAACTTCGTGTCCGGCCGCGTCGCTGACCAGTTCCGCAACGGCTCGACCATCCTGGTCCGCGTCAGCTCCCGCGTGGGCAAGCGCGACATCGATTTCCCGCTGAACGGATTCTCCCGCACCTTCGAGGAAATGCAGCGCAGCCTGCAATGATGTGGAAATCCCCCTCTCCCCGGGGGGGAGAGGGGATTTTAGGAGGGAGAGGGACTGCTGCATCACCCCGGCAGCCGGTAGCCCGCCGCCGGCTCATGCATCGGGCAGCCGTTCCGTTCCATGCGGAATTCGGCGGAGCGGTCGTAGGCGAGGCGCCGGGCGCGCATGATCGAGCCCAGCGGCCGGTGCGCCGCCAGCCCATGCCAGGGGCTGAAGGCCAGCCGGTCGTCGCCGGCGCGCGACCGTTCCTCGCTCCAGGCCGTCTGCGGCGGCACGGTGATGCGGGCGATGGTTCGGTAGGGGCTCAGATCCTCCGGCCACACCACGCTGGCATCCTCCACCGGCATGCGCTCCTCGTCGGTGCGCAGTTGGGCGCGCAGTTCCCAGACGGCCTCATGGTCGCGGAAGAACTCCGTCACCGCCTCGCGAATGCCGTTCGGCTTGCCGTTGAGGTCCAGCGGCGCGTTCTCCAGCGCGGTCAGGTTCGGCGAGACCGGGACGATCGACAGCTTGGCGATGTGGTCGCCATGGCGCAATGCTGCCTGGCTGTAGAAGGTTTCGCCCAGAATGTGGGTTTCCGGGTGGCCGCCCAGCGTCTTCAGCGTCGCGCTTTCGCCGCCGAAGGCCTCCACCACCCGTTCGGCGACGCGCAGGCCGGCAGACAACACTTTCTTCGCGGTTTCCGCCCGGTCGGTGGTGGCGGCCAGCAGCTTCAGCGTCGACAGGAACTGCTTGGCATCGGGCGCCGAGAAGACGGGGCCATTGGCCATGACGAAATCCTGCGTGGCCTCGCCCTCCGACCCCGGCAGCCGCTCGCCGGACACGCCCAGAACCTTCACCGCCAGACCGCGCGGGGTCGAGACGCTGTCGGGCAGGATGTCGCCCGGCGTCGTCGACAGCCGCAGGATCGCCGGATAGCTCTCCGCCTTCGCGAACAGTCCCTGGGCCAGTTCGGCCGGCAGGTCGTCGAGCACATCCAGCCGGCCGATCAGCAGCCCGTGGCTCTTGGCATGGACGCTGCGGCTGGCATGGCCGCTGTCCTCGAAGGTCCTGGCGCTGATCGACAGCATCGTCTCGGCCAGATCGTTGAAGACCTGCGCTTCATCGGGACCCGGATTTTCGACCGACGGCGTATAGGCCAGGGGGCTGGCAGCGCGCCGGGCATTGGGCTGGGCATTGGGCCGGGTGGAGGCAGCGGACACGGGCGGGCTCCCGAAGAGGAGGAAAGGGCGGGGTGCAGCCCGGACAACAGCCGGGCACTGTCCTCTGTTCCGCAACGACGGGGCCGCGCTCTCCTGCGGTGACGGCGCGCAGGGCCGCCGGCAAGGATCTGCGATATCCCGGGCGATTATTGTGCGGGTGCGAGAAAAGTCGGCGGCTGTCGCGGTTTGCACCGCAAAACGAGAGGCGGGACTGCACAAATAATCGGTCGCGCCTCATGCGCGAGTATTTTGTAGCTCCTCCAATCTCCTATGGAAAATTAACCATACATCCTCGGGAATTCCTTAGAAGAAGATCCTGGCGTCAATAGGACTGCGCTGCATATCCTTTTGTCAGGAAAAGCCAAACCTCTTTACGCCTCCTGCGGCTGCGCGACGTGCAGCCATCGGGGTGCGGCCGGACAAGCGAGCGAAGGGTGTCTCATGACCGGACGGAGCGTCATCTGGTCCTCCATACGGAAGCGCAGCGGCATCCTGCCGCTTGTGCTGCTTGTGCTGGCGACGCTGTCGGTGCCGGCGGGCGGGCGGGCGACGCCGCCCAACCGGACGGTGCTGGTCCTGCACTCCTACCACCAGGGCTATGAGTGGACCGACGGACAGGCGGACGGCATCTCCGACATGCTGGCCTCGGCGGCCCCCAATGCGCTGGCGATCCCCTATTACCTGGATTGGAAGCGCTTTCCCGACCCCGCCGGGATCGAGCGGCTGCGGGCGCTGATCGCCTACCGCCACCCCAAGGGCACCGTCGACGCCATCGTCTCCACCGACGATGCCGCGCTGTCCTTCGCCCTGGATTTGCGGCACGAGATCTACGGGCCGGTGCCGCTGGCGCATGGCGGCGTGCTGCCGATTTCGGCGCGGCGGCTGACCGAGCATGAGGCCAACGTCGTCGGCATCGACGAGGCCAAGGACATCGAGGGCACCGTGCGCATGGCGATGGCCGCCAATCCGCGGCTGCAACGCCTGTTCATCCTGCACGACGACACCGAGACGGGCCTCGGGCTGGATGACGAGATCGAGGCGCTGGTCGCCGCCGGCCGCTTCCCCGCCGGGGTGGAGCGGCAGACCCTGCCGGCGCTGCCCTTCGTCCGGCTGGAGGAGCGGCTGGCCGCCCTGCCGCCGGACAGCGCGGTGCTGCTGGGCACCTATGCCACCGACCCCAAAGGCCTGGTCCTGCCGCCCGAGCAGTTCCTGAAACTGATGAGCGAGAAGAGCAGCGTGCCGATCTACGGCTTGCAGGAATTCCTGCTGGGCCACGGCATCGCCGGCGGCAGCCTGCTGAGCGGGCAGGAGCATGGCCGCGCGGTCGGTCGGCTGGCCGCCGCCCTGGTGAACGGTGCGTCCATCGCCGGCCTGCCGGCGGAGCAGCGCCAATCGGTCATCCGTGCCGCCGATTACAGTCAGCTGCAGCGCTACGGGATCGATCCCGCGCGGCTGATGCCGATCGACCGGCTGGTCGACAAGCCCTTCTCCTTCATGGAGACCTACCGCTGGCTGGTGGTGACGGTCGGCGGCGTGCTGCTGATGCTGTTCGGCATGGTTCTGGTGCTGTCCCTCACGCTGCGCAGCCGGCGGAGGACCGAGGCGGCGTTGCAGCGGAGCAACGAGGCGCTGACCGAGTCGCGCCGGCAGTTGCAGGCCAAGGTCGTGGAACTGACCGCCAGCAAGGATGCCTTGCGCGAACGCGGGCGGTGGATGCGGCTGGTGGCGGAGGCATCGCGCGACATCATCTGGACCTGGGACATCGTCAACGACGTCCGCGTCCTGTCTGGCCGGGTCGAGGAGTTGCTGGGGGTCGACGTCGCGAGCATCAACTCCCGGGCGGCCTGGTTCGACCGCATCCATCCGGAAGACCGGTCGCTGGCGGAGGAGGCGCTGCAGCGCCACCTGTCGGGCGAGCTGCCGGAATACCGGGTGGAATACCGGGTCCGCCATCGCGACGGCAATTACCTGTGGCTCTACGCCGCCGGCAAAATCCTGTTCGATGGGGACGGGCAGGGCGGGACAGCAGGGCGGGGGAAGCCGGTGATGATGGGCGGCTCCTACACCGACATCACCGCGCAGAAGCGGCAGCAGGCATGGCTGGACCATCTGGCCCATTACGATCCCCTGACCGGCCTGCCCAACCGGCTGACGCTGGAACAGCATGTCGACCGGCTGATCGCCGCCACCAAGGCATCCGGCAATGCCGGGCCGCTGGCGCTGCTGTTCCTCGACATGGACAATTTCAAGTTCATCAACGACGGCTTCGGCCACAAGGTCGGCGACGAGCTGCTGATGATGCTGGGCCTGCGCATCCGCAAGGGGGCGGGCGACGGGCTGTTCATCGCGCGGCTGGGCGGCGACGAGTTCGTGGTGGTCGTCCAGGGGGGCGAGGCCGGCGAGCCGGCGGAGGTGGCGCAACGGCTGGAACAGGCGTTCGCCGCCCCCTTCCTGGTCGAGGGACAGCATTTCTTCGTCACATGCAGCGTCGGCATCGCCCGCTATCCCTGGGATGGCCGCTGCTTCGACGATCTGTTGCAGAACGCCGACACCGCCATGTACCGGGCCAAGGACAGCGGGCGCGGGCGCATCTGCACCTTCACCGCCGACATGAACCTGAAGGTGGTGGAGCGCATGCGGCTGCTCAGCCGGGCCCGGCTGGCCTTCGACCGCCAGGCCTTCACCGTGCATTACCAGCCGCAGGTGGCGACGCGCGACGGCCGGGTCCGCGGGTTCGAGGCGCTGGTCCGCTGGACCGACCAGGAACTGGGGCCGGTGTCGCCCGACCGCTTCATTCCGGTCTGCGAGGATTCCGGCCTGATCGTCCCGCTCGGCCTGTGGGTGCTGGAAACCGCCTGCATCGAGGCGGCGGGGCTGGCCTGCCGCGGGGCCGGCGACGTGACGATGAGCGTCAACATGTCGGCGGTCCAGCTGGCCCAGCATGATTTCGTGCCGCGGGTTCTGGAAATCCTGGCCCGCACCGGCCTGCCGGCGAACCGGCTGGAGCTGGAGATCACCGAGTCGCAGATGATCGGCTCGCTCGACGCCGCCATCGGCAAGCTGAACGCGCTGCGGAAGGCCGGCATCCACATCGCGCTGGACGATTTCGGCACCGGCTATTCGTCGCTGACCTATCTGCGGACGCTGCCGATCAACACGCTGAAGCTGGACAAGGCCTTCATCGACGACGTCCACCGCCGGCCCGATGCGCGCAGCATGGTGTCGTCCATCTCGCGCATCGCCCACGATTTGAGGCACAGCGTGGTGGCGGAAGGGGTGGAGGAGGCGGCCCAGTGGGAGGTGCTGTCGCTGATGGGCTGCGACCTGATCCAGGGTTACTTCGTCAGCCGCCCGCTGCCGGCCGACCGCATCGACGCCTTCCTGGCCGCCTGGGAGGACCGGCGAGCCGGCCTGCCGGTGATCCGCGACGATGTGGTGGTCGGCATGCCCAGCGCCGGAGCGAACCGGCCGTCCCTGCCGGCTTCGTAGGGGCCGGCTTCGTAGGGTCGGAAGAAGGCTGTGATCCGAACCGGCGCGACGCGGCCGGCCTGACGGCAAGGCATCCGACGGCGCGCAAACACGGAACGGGCAAACGCGAAACGCCCCGCAGGCTGGCTGCGGGGCGTTTTTTGAACGCGGGGCTTTTGGGGGCCGGCGGCGCCGGGCTCAGTGCCGCGTGCGGGCCGGGGTGATGTAGACGCCGTCCCAATCGACGCCGAACAGGGCGTCGTCGCCGGCCTCTTCGACCAGATCGTCATATTCGTGGGCCTCGATCAGCCCGAAGATGGAGGCGGTGCCGGAGGCGTCCAGGTCGCAGGTCACCACATGGCCGCCCACCTCGACGGAGGTGAAGAACACTTCCGGCAGTTCCATGCTGTCCAGGTCGGCGGTGACGGCGGCTTCGATCTCGTGGATGGAGCGGGCGGACAGCGACACGCGCAGCTTGGCCGCCTGGGAGGCCCAGACGATGCGCTTGACGTGTGCGGGCTCCTTCATCTCCGCGACGCCCGCCGCCTCGTCGCCTTGGCCGGCCATCGCAATCATCCGGGAAACCAGGGTCGAGGTGCTGCTGGGTGCGCGCATGAAAGCCTCCGCTCGTTCGATGACGACAGATTTGCGCGCAGGCGGTTAACGGGGTCTTAAGCCGGTACCGGGGCTAAAGCCTTACCACCGGAGGAGTAGTCCTATCCAATCGGCTTTATGTGGCCGCGAGTGCGGCGGCGACCCCTGCCGCAACCCGCGCGTTGTTGCGGATCAGCGCGATGTTGGCGGTCAGGCTGCGCCCGCCGGTGATGGCCTCCAGCGCCGCCAGCAGATAGGGGGTGATCTCCTTCCCCTTGATTCGCCTGGCGTCCGCGTCGGCAAGCGCCCGGGCGACCGCCGCCTCCATCGCGTCGGCGTCGAGTTCGTCGGCGGCCGGGATCGGGTTGGCGAGCAGCACGCCGCCCTCCAGCCCGAGCCGCCATTTCGTCCGCAGGATTTCCGCCACCTCCTGCACGGTGTCACAGCGATGATCGACGGAGAGGCCGCTGCGGCGGCTGTAGAAGGCGGGAAATTCCTCCGTGCCGAAGCCCAGGACCGGCACGCCGCGGGTTTCCAACAGCTCCAGCGTCTTGGGCAGGTCGAGAATCGACTTGGCCCCGGCACAGACCACGCAGACCGAGGTGCGGGCCAGCTCGTCGAGGTCGGCGGAAATGTCGAAGCTGGTCTCCGCCCCGCGATGGACGCCGCCGATGCCGCCGGTGGCGAAGACGGAGATGCCGGCCAGCCGCGCCCCGATCATCGTCGCCGCCACCGTGGTTGCGCCAAGCGCCCCGGTCGCCAGGGCGATGGGCAGGTCGCGGCGGCTCAGCTTGCGCGCCTTGCCGCCGGCGGTCGCCAGCCGTTCCAGTGCCTCGTCGTCAAGCCCGACTCGGATGCGGCCGTCCATCACAGCGATGGTGGCGGGAACGGCGCCGGCGGCCCGCACCTCCGCCTCCAGCGCGCGGGCGGTCTCCAGATTGCGTGGATAGGGCATGCCGTGGGAGATCACGGTCGATTCCAGCGCCACCACCGGGCGCCCCGTGGCGAGCGCGTCGGCGATTTCGGGGGTCGGCAGCAGGATCGGGTGCATGCGCTGGGTCTCCGCTATGAGCGCCCTATATTAGGACGCATGTCCGCTTCACACCAATCCAATCAGGGCGGGGCCAATCAAGGCCGCCCGCCCCCCGACAGCTGGATCAAGGTCCTGCCCGAGGGCCTCTTTGTCGAGCCGGGGGGCTTCTACATCGACCCTGTGCGCCCGGTGGAGCGCGCGGTCGTCACCCACGGCCATTCCGACCATGCGAGGCCGGGCAACCGCAGCGTGCTGGCGACGTCCGGCACGCTTGCCATCATGCGCCAGCGGATGGGCGAGGGGGTGGGCGGCAGCCTGCAGGCGCTGGACTACGGCGAGACCCTGCGCATCGGCGACGTGACGGTGCGGATGGCGCCGGCCGGCCATGTGCTGGGCAGCGCCCAGGTGGTGATGGAGCATGCCGGGTCGCGCGTGGTGGTGTCGGGCGACTACAAGAGGCGGCTCGACCGCACCTGCGCAGCCTTCGAGCCGGTGCCCTGCGACGTCTTCGTGACCGAGGCGACCTTCGGCCTGCCGGTGTTCCGCCATCCGCCCGACCTGGGCGAGGTTCAGAAGCTGCTGCATTCGATGGCGCTGTTCCCGGAGCGCAGCCATGTCGTCGGCGTCTACGCGCTCGGCAAATGCCAGCGGCTGATCACGCTGCTGCGGGCGGCGGGCTACGACCGGCCGATCTGGCTGCATGGCGCGCTGGAGCCGCTCTGCCGGCTCTACAGCAGCCTGGGGGTGGAGTTGGGGGAGCTCCGGCCGGCGACGGTGGCGGCGAAGGAGGAGTTGAAGGGCGCGCTGGTGCTGGCCCCGCCGGCGGCGGTGGCCGACCGCTGGGCCCGGCGGCTGGCCGATCCGGTGGTGGCGGTGGCGTCGGGCTGGATGCGGGTGCGCCAGCGCGCCCGCCAGCGCGGGGTGGAGCTGCCGCTGGTCATCTCCGACCATGCCGACTGGGACGAGCTATGCCAGACGCTGGAGGATGTCGGCGCGCCGGAGGTCTGGGTGACCCATGGCCGCGAGGAGGCGCTGGTCCACTACGCCACCGGCCGCGGCATCCGCGCCCGCGCGCTGGCGCTGATCGGCTTCGAGGACGAGGACTCGGAAGGAATGGCTGAGAAGGCCGGGGAAGGGGAGGCGTCGTGAACCGCTTTGCCGCGCTGATCGACGCGCTGGTCTTCATGCCGTCGCGCAACGGCAAGATCCGCCTGCTGGTCGAGCATTTCGCCACCACGCCCGATCCCGAACGCGGCTGGGCGCTGGCGGCGCTGACCGGGGCGCTCAGCTTCCGCGAGGCCAAGCCGGCGGCGATCCGCGAACTGGCGGCGACCAGGGTCGATCCGGAACTGCTGGCGCTGTCCTACGACTATGTCGGCGATCTGGCGGAGACGGTGGCGCTGATCTGGCCTGAAAGGCCCGAACGTGCGAACAGCCTGCCGCCCAGCCTGGACGAGGTGGTGGAGGCGCTGCGGGCCGCCAAGCGCGGGCAGGTGATCGGGCTGGTGGAGGGTTGGCTCGACACGCTCGACTCGTCGGGGCGCTTCGCTCTGCTGAAGCTGATCACCGGGGCATTGCGCATCGGCGTCTCGGCCCGGCTCGCCAAGACGGCGCTGGCGGAATGGGGCAAGGCGGCCCGGCCGGAGGTGAGCGTCGACGATGTGGAGGAGGTCTGGCACGGGCTGAGCGCGCCGTATCCGGAGCTGTTCGCCTGGCTGGAGGGGCGGGCCGAGCGGCCGGCGACCGGGGCCGGCGCCGGCTTCCGGCCGATGATGCTGTCCCACCCGCTGGAGGAGGAGGATCGTGCCGGGCTCGACCCCGCCGCCTATGCCGCGGAATGGAAATGGGACGGCATCCGTGTGCAGATGGTGGCGCGCGGGGGAGAGCGGCGGCTCTACAGCCGCACCGGCGACGACGTGTCCGGCGCCTTCCCCGACATCGTCGATCACATGAGCTTCGACGCCGTGCTGGACGGCGAGCTGCTGGTGGCGCGCGACGGGGTGGTGGCGCCCTTCAACGATCTGCAACAGCGCCTGAACCGCAAGACGGTGACGGCGCAGATGCTGCGCGACGGGCCGGCCTGGGTGCGGCTCTACGACATCCTGTTCGACGGCGAGGAGGATCTGCGCGGCCTGTCCTTCGTCGAGCGGCGCGCCCGGCTGGAGCGCTGGTACGAGACGGTTCAGCCGCGGCGGATGGATTTGTCGCCGCTGGTGCCGTTCGACCGGTGGGACGAGCTGGTGGATCTGCGGGAGGGCGCGCGGGAGAACGGCATCGAGGGGCTGATGCTGAAGCGGCGCGACAGCGCCTATCTCGCCGGGCGGCCGAAGGGGCCGTGGTTCAAGTGGAAGCGCGGGGCGCTGACGCTCGACACGGTGATGATGTATGCCCAGCGCGGCCACGGGAAGCGGTCGAGCTATTATTCGGACTATACCTTCGGTGTCTGGCGCGGTGAGGAACTGGTGCCGGTCGGCAAGGCCTATTCCGGCTTCACCGACGCCGAGCTGGTCGAGCTGGACCGTTGGGTGCGCAACCACACCACCCGCCGCTACGGCCCGGTGCGCGAGGTGGAGGCCGGGCTGGTGCTTGAGGTCGCCTTCGACAGCGTGCACCCGTCGAACCGGCACAAGAGCGGGCTCGCCATGCGCTTCCCCCGCATCCACCGCATCCGCTGGGACAAGCCGGCGCATGAGGCCGACCGGCTGGAGACGCTGGCGGCGATGGTGGCGGGGTAGGGCGGGACGCCCTAGCGCAGCGGAGCGGTCACCACGTCGACGGAGGTTTCCGCCACGGTGCCGACCACGTCGACGGCGGTGCCGGCGATGCTGGCGGCACCGCTGGCCACGCCGGTGACGGCGCCGCAGCCGGTCAGCGAACCGCCGAGCAGCAGCAGGGCGGCGAGCGGAAGAAGGCGGCGCGAGGCGGGGCGGCGGGACGTGGAGCGGCGGGACATGGCGTCCTCCAGAAAACCGGAAACGGATAAGGGGTCCGGTGGCGATTGCAGCATGCAATTCCGACCGAAAGGTTAATCCCGGCATTTGGCGCAAGAGCGGTGAATTCCGCCGCCGCGCGATGTGGCGCTTTTTCAGGTCGGCGCCGAGTATTACAAGTAATTCATGGTGGTGTAATACCTTGATGTAGGTTCTCGCAAGGACGCGGACGGGTTACAGGAGGCGGACATGGCTGTCATGAAGAATTCTTCGTCATCCATGGGTGTTTTTGCGTAGCCGTACTCAACTCCGGTCCCATATCTGGCTTGCCGACCGAGGAAAGATGTCTGCAATCGATTGACTGGTTGGGAAAGACACAGATGCGCGACGGATCCTTTGCCGATCTCATCGCCCCCTATGACCGGGTGGCGCTCGTCCTTCAGGGTGGCGGCGCGCTCGGCGCCTATCAGGCGGGCGTCGTCGAGGGCCTGTTCAAGCACGACATCCATCCGACCTGGGTGGCCGGCGTGTCGATCGGCTCCATCAACGCGGCGCTGATCGCCGGCAACCCGCCGGAGCGGCGCTGTGCCGCGCTGTCGGAATTCTGGAGCCGCATCGCTCCGCCCTCGCCCTGGGAAGGGGCGGAGGCGCTGTGGCGGCGGCTCGATCCCGACGGCCCGTCGATCTCGGTCCTCAACCAGTGGAGCGCGTGGCGGACGGCACTGTCCGGGCAGCCCGGCTTCTTCCGGCCGCGGCCGGCGGTGGAATGGGCGGCGGCCGGTCCCTTCGCCGGGCCGACCAGCTTCTACGACACCGCACCGCTGAAGAAGACGCTGGAGGATCTGATCGACTTCGACCGGATCAACCGGGGCGACATCCGGCTGTCGCTGGGAGCGGTGGACGTGCTGACCGGCAACTCGATCTATTTCGACACCGAGACCCACCGGATCGGGCCGGAGCATGTGATGGCGAGCGGCGCCCTGCCGCCCGGCTTCGCACCCGTCGAGATCGACGGCGGGTACTACTGGGACGGCGGGCTGGTCTCCAACACGCCGCTCGACCATGTGCTGGAGGACCAGCCGCGCCGCGACACGCTGGTCTTCCAGGTCGATCTGTGGAGCGCCATCGGCCAGGTGCCGCGCGGCATGTCGGAGGTGCTGGAGCGGCAGAAGGACATCACCTATTCCAGCCGCACCCGCTTCAACACCGACAAGGTCACCTACGAGCAGACCCTGCGCAACCAGCTGGTGACGCTGCTCGACCGGCTGCCGGAGGATCTGCGGGACACGCCGGAGGCGGAGGCGTTGCGGCACGCCGCCTGCGGGGCGGCGGTCAACATCATCCACCTGATCTACCGCCGCAAAAGCTACGAACGCGACAGCAAGGACTACGAGTTCTCCAACGCCGGCATGCGGGAGCATTGGGAAAGCGGCCTTGCCGACACCCTCGCCACGCTTGCCCACCCGGACTGGCTGGCGGTGCCGCCGCGGCTGGGCGGACCCGTCACGCACGACCTGCTGCGCGACGACGGAAAGCCGGACTGAGCGGACGGCCTGACCGGCCCGCTTGCCAGGAACAACCTTTACCGACCTTTCGACCCAACAGGAGCGGACCCATGCGCTTGCAGGACAAAGTCGCCGTCATCACCGGGGCGGCGAGCGGAATCGGGCTGGAGATCGCCCGGACCTTCGCCCGCGAGGGCGCCAAAATCGTCATCGCCGACCTGAACCAGGCCGGAGCCGATGCCGCCGCGGCCAGCCTGGACCCCACGGGGAAACGGGCTCTCGGCGTCGCCATGGACGTGACCGACGAGGCCCAGGTCGATGCCGGCATGGCCCGTGCCGCCGCCGCCTTCGGCCGCATCGACATCCTGGTCAGCAATGCCGGCATCCAGACCGTGGCGCCGGTCGAGCAGTTCGAGTTCGCCAAGTGGAAGCAGCTTCTGTCCATCCATCTGGACGGCGCCTTCCTGACCACCCGCGCCGCCTTGCACACGATGTACAAGCAGGGAAGCGGCAGCATCATCTATATGGGATCGGTCCATTCCAAGGAGGCGTCGGCGCTGAAGGCGCCTTACGTCACCGCCAAGCATGGGCTGATCGGCCTTGCCAAGGTGGTCGCCAAGGAAGGGGCGGCGCATGGCGTGCGCGCCAACGTGATCTGCCCCGGCTTCGTCCGCACCCCGCTGGTCGAGAAGCAGATCCCCGAACAGGCCAAGGAGCTCGGCATCTCCGAAGAGGACGTGGTGAAAAAGGTGATGCTGAAGGAGACCGTCGACGGTGAATTCACCACGGTCGAGGACGTCGCCCAGGCCGCCCTGTTCTTCGCGTCCTTCGAGTCCAACGCGCTGACCGGCCAGTCGCTGGTCGTCAGCCACGGGTGGTTCATGCAGTAGACGCAAAATGCGATAAACGCCCTCTCCTGCCCCGGGAGAGGGAGGGGACCCGCCGAAGGCGGGGAGGGTGAGGGGCTATCCGAACATGGATCCTTATCCTTGGATTACCCCTCACCCTTCCCAAGCTCCGCTTGGGCCCCTTCCCTCTCCCGGGGCGGGAGAGGGAGCCTTATGAGGGGCTTTCTCAGAACTCCTTCCAGTCGTCGTCGTCGCTGCTGCTGTGCTTCAGGACCGGAACCGCGGCGGCGGTGGTGCGGGTGGAGGAGTCGGCGCGGGTGGCCGGCTTGGCGGTGCTGGTCGCATGGGCCGTGCCGTTGCCGCGGGCGGCGGGCTTCGCCGCCGGCTTGGCGGTGGCGCGGGTGGGGGCCGGAGCGCGCCGGGTGGTGGTGACCGCCGGTGCGGCCTGGACCGCCGCTATCGCGCGCGGCGCCGGGGCGTAACCGAAGCCAGTCGCGCCGAAACCGGTTGAACCGAAGCCGGCCGCCTGATCGAACTTGAAGAAGCCGACCAGCGACTTCAGGTCGCCGGCCTGTCCGCTCATCGCCTGGGCGGCGGCGGTGGTCTCCTCCACCAGGGCGGCGTTCTTCTGGGTCATCTCGTCCATGTTGGCGACGGTCGAGTTGATCTCGTCCAGCGCCGTCGCCTGTTCGGCCGAGGCCGAGGCCATCTCGGCGATCAGGGTCGCCACCTGCTGCACGCCGGACACGATGCCCTGCAGCGCGTCGCCGGCCTTGCTGACCAGATCGACGCCGTCCTTCACCTGGGCGTCGCTGTCCAGGATCAGCCCCTTGATCTCCTTCGACGCCTGGGCGGAGCGCTGGGCGAGCTGCCGCACCTCCTGCGCCACCACGGCGAAGCCGCGCCCGGCGTCGCCGGCCCGCGCCGCCTCCACCGCCGCGTTCAGCGCCAAGAGGTTGGTCTGGAAGGCGATCTCGTCGATGACGCCGATGATGTCGGTGATCTTGCGGCTGGATTCCTCGATCCGGCGCATCGCCTCGATGGCGGAGCCGGCGACGCCGCCGCCCGATTCGGCGGACCCGCGGGCCTGGGCCGCCATCACGTTGGCGCGCTGGGCGTTCTCGGCGTTGGACCGCACGGTCGCCCCCAGCTCCTCCATGCTGGCCGCGGTCTCTTCCAGCGAGGAGGCCTGCTGTTCGGTGCGGTCGGCGAGGTCGGAGGAGCCGAGAGACACTTCCGCGGCGGCGGCGGCGATGGTCTCGGCGGCCTGGGTGATCTGGCCGACGATCTCCCCCAGCCGGGTGGAGGTGGTGTTGACGTCGGTCTTCACCCGCTCGAAGGCGCCCTGGTAGTCGCGGGTGACGCGGCGGTTCAGGTCGCCCTGGGCCAGTGCCGACAGCACCTCGCCCAGATCGGCGATCACCGCCTCCACCGTGTCGGTCAGGCGGTTGATGCCCTCCGACATGGTCCTGTAGAAGCCGTCCTTGCCGGCCAGATCGATGCGGCGTTCCAGGTCGCCCTTCGACACGGCGTCGATCAGGGTGGCGATCTCCTCGCCGATGGCCTGCTCACGGGCGCGCTGGGCCTCGGCGGCGCGGCGTTCGGTCTCCAGCCTCTCGCGCTCCGCCTCGTCCATCCGCTTCTTCTCGATGGCGTTCTCCTTGAACACCAGCACGGCCTTGGCCATGCTGCCGATCTCGTCGCGGTTGGCGAGCGCCGGCACGTCCACCGTGAGGTTGCCGGCGGCCAGTTCCGTCATCGTGCCGGTCATCTGCACCACCGGGCGGACGATCGAGCGCGCGGTGACCAGCGCCACCAGGATGCCGATCGCGAAGGCGCCCACCGCCATGCCGATCAGCAGGCTGCGGGTGTTCTCCATGTCGCTCTGCGACGAGGACAGCACGGCTCCGCGCGCCTCCGCCTGGGACGCGATGGTCTTCTCCACCAGGGTGGCGAATTCCTCCGCCTCGCCGGTCATGACGCGGAAGGCCAGGGTCTGGGCGTCGTTGACCGCCGCCACAACCCGGTTGAAGCTGTCCAGATAGCGGGTGGAGAGCTGAACCGTCTCCTCGACGTCGCGCTTCTGCACCGGGTCGGCGATGCGGGCCGACAGCGGGCCGGCTGCCTTGAGGAAGGCGTCCAGCCGTCCACGGGTCTCGTCCGCCGACTTGGCGGTCTGGTCCGTCAGGAAGCGCTGGGCGCTGAGGCGGGCGAGGACCAGCATCTCCTGCGCCTGTCCGGCGCGCGCCGCAGTCTCGAAATCGCCGGCGGCGATGCCGGCGGCGATCGCCCGGCTCAACCCCTCCCGCGCCTTCAGGCCGGCCGGAACCAGCTCGTCCGCCACCAGCCGGTCACGCTGTTCGCGCAGCTTGACCAGCTGGGCGAAGTTGGCGGTGTAGCTGTCGAACTGCCGGATCATCGCCTCCAGATTGGCCCGGCGGCCGGGATCCTGCGTGGCGTCGCGGATGGAGCGCAGCATGTCGCCGAGCTTCTTCTGCTGCGCCTGGATCGGAGCGATCAGGGCGCTGTTGCCGGAGAAGGAGTAGTTGACCGCGTTGCGGCGCATGTCGGACACCGAGCCGTCCACGTCGGACAGCCGCAGCGAACCGTCGGAGATCGTCGCGTAACGGGTGAAGCCGTCCTCCACAGTAGACAGGGACCGGACGCCCAGCGCTGCCACCAGGACGAGGAGGGCGAGGATCAGAAGGAAACCCACCTGGATGCGGGTGCCCACCTTGAAACGGCCGGCGAAGCTGGCGTTCTGCATGGTCAAATGCCTTGGTCTGCGGATCGGATCGAACGCGATACGCCCGGCAGGGTAGAGGAAAGTGGTTTCCAGTCCGTTGCCATGGCGCAGGGAAATGCGCGGAAAGCGTCCCTGGGGCGCGGCAAAATCGTGTCAAAGCCGTGACCCGGGGCTTTGACGATGCCGCAGCGGTGCCTAGGTTACGTCGCCTGCACAGCATTCGGGTGACGGTCCCTCGGGGGGCGGTTTCTCCTGGGCCGGCAGACTTCACATTATGAGGCCACTGAAAAATCCGATGCGCCGCAGCCTCCCGCCGACCTCCGACACCAGCGCCTTCACCCGCCCGTCCGGCGACCTGCGGGCCGCGATCCGCTCGCTCGGCCCCTACATCTGGCCCCGCGATTCCGTGGAAACGCGGGTGCGGGTGGTGCTGGCGATGCTGCTGCTGATCGGCGCCAAGGTCGCCAACGTCTATGTCCCGATCTTCTACAAGCATGCGGTGGACGCGCTGACGCCCGCCAGCGCCGGCGGCAGCCTCGGGCCGGAGGGGGGGCCGGGGGCCGCGGTGACCATCCCGCTGGGGCTGATCGTCGCCTACGGCCTTGCCCGCGTGACCTCGCTGGTCTTCGCCGAACTGCGCGACGCCGTCTTCGCCACGGTGGCGCAGCGGACCATCCGCCGGGTGGCGCTGTCGGTGTTCCGGCACCTGCACGCACTGTCGCTGCGCTTCCATCTGGAACGCCAGACCGGCGGCCTGACCCGCTCGCTGGAGCGCGGAACCCGCGCCATCGAATCGCTGCTGCGCTACACGCTGTTCTCCATCGTGCCGACGCTGGTGGAGATAGCACTGGTCTGCGCCATCCTGTGGAAGCTGTTCAGCGTCTGGTTCGCGCTGGCGACCTTCGTCACGGTGATGGGCTACATCCTCTATACCTTCTTCGTGTCGGAATGGCGCATCAAGTTCCGCCGCCTGATGAACGACACCGACAGCAAGGCCAACACCAAGGCGATCGACAGCCTGCTGAACTACGAGACGGTCAAGTATTTCGGCAACGAGGAGCATGAGGCCCGCCGCTACGACGGCGCGCTGCAAAGCTACGAGCAGGCGGCGGTGCGCAGCCAGCAGAGCCTGTCGCTGCTGAATGTCGGGCAGTCGGCGATCATCTCGCTGGGGCTGGCGGCGGTGATGGGCATGGCCGCCAAGGGCATCGTCGACGGCAGCATGTCGCTGGGCGACTTCGTTCTGGTGAACACCTATCTGTTGCAGCTCTACCAGCCGCTGAACTTCTTCGGCGTGGTCTATCGCGAGATCAAGCAGTCGCTGATCGACATCGAATCGATGGTGACGCTGCTGGCGGTCGACCGCGAGGTGGCCGACGGGCCCGATGCGAAGCCGCTGGCGGTCGATGGGGCGGAGCTGCGTTTCGAGGGGGTGGAGTTCGGCTACGACGCGCGCCGGCCGATCCTGAAGGATGTCAGCTTCACCGTGCCGGCCGGCAGGACGGTCGCCATCGTCGGCCCGTCGGGGGCCGGCAAGTCCACCATCAGCCGGCTGCTGTTCCGCTTCTACGACGTCAATGGCGGCCGGGTGCTGATCGACGGGCAGGACATCCGCGGGGTGACCCAGTCCTCGCTGCGCGCCTCCATCGGCATCGTCCCGCAGGACACCGTGCTGTTCAACGACACCGTCTTCTACAACATTGCCTATGGCCGGCCCGGCGCCAGCCCGGCGGAGGTGGAGCGGGCGGCCCGGCTGGCCCACATCCACGACTTCATCATGGCGTTGCCCGACGGCTACCAGACCACGGTGGGCGAGCGCGGGCTGAAGCTGTCGGGCGGCGAGAAGCAGCGCGTCGCCATCGCCCGCACCATCCTGAAGGACCCGGCGATTCTGCTGTTCGACGAGGCGACCAGCGCGCTGGACACCCACACCGAGCGGGAAATCCAGGCCAACCTGCGCGAGGTCAGCCGCGGCCGTACCACGCTGGTGATCGCCCACCGGCTGTCCACCGTGATCGACGCCGACGAGATCCTGGTGCTGGAGGCCGGCCGGGTGATCGAGCGCGGCCACCACAGCGACCTGCTGGCCGCCCGCGGCGCCTATGCCGCCCTGTGGGCACGGCAGCAGGAGGCCAGCCAGACGGCGACCGGCGGGGCATCTGCCGGGGGCCCGGCGCCGCTGCCCGGCGTGCTGGCGCCGACCTGAGCCGGAAGCGGGGAGCAGAGATCATGGGACCGGCAAGGCAGGCGCTGCGCGCCGCGACGCGGGAGAGCCACGACCGTCTGGACAAGGCCGAGCTGTTGCAGCCTCTGGTCCGGCCGGACATCACGCAGCCGCAATATGTCCGCGCGCTGGCCGTTCTCCACGGCTTCAACGCGCCGGTGGAGCGGAGGCTGGCGGAGGTCGGGGGGGACGGCGCGGCACGGCTGGAGTTGCTGCGCGAGGATCTGCGGGTGCTGGGCGCGGATCCGGACGCGCTGCCGGAGATGGCGGGGCTGCCGCCGCTGGACAGCGCGCCGGCCCGGCTGGCGGCGCGCTACGTGCTGGACGGCTCCGCCCATGGCGGACGGGCGATGCTGCCGGGGATCACCCGGGCGCTGGGCCATGACGCCCGGCGCGGCGCGCGTTTCCTGGCGTCGGACGGGCTGGACATGGCGGGAGCCTGGAAGGCGCTGACGGTCCGGCTGGAGGAGGAGCTTGCCGACCCTGCGGCCCTCGCCGTCGCCTGCGCCACCGCCGCCGGGCTGTTCGCGGCGCTGGAGCGCTGGACGGCCGAGCAGTGGATGGGGGAACGGGGGGCTTGAAACTGGCGTATGGCCCCATCCCTTGCTAGGGTGCCGCACCATCCTCATCCGGGTTCTGGAGACCGCTTTCCCATGACCGCGCCAGCCTCGCGCATCTATTGCTCCGTCGACACCACCGAGATCGAGTCCGCCCGCCGCATCGCCGGGCAGGTGGCCGGGGCCGTCGGCGGCATCAAGCTGGGGCTGGAGTTCTTCATCGCCCAGGGCCCGGCCGGCGTCCGCGCCGTGGTCGGGGAGGACGGCCCGCCGCTGTTCCTCGATCTGAAGCTGCACGACATCCCCAACACGGTGGCCGGCGGCGTGCGCGCGGCGCTGCCGCTGAAGCCGGCCTTAATGACCATCCACAGCGCCGGCGGCCCGGCGATGATGCGGGCGGCGGCGGAGACGGCGGCCACCGCGGGCGCCGACCGGCCGAAGATCCTGGCCGTCACCGTGCTGACCAGCCTGGACGAGGACGATCTGGGGGCGGTCGGCCAGTCGGTGCCGGTGGCCGATCAGGTTGTGCGGCTGGCCAGGCTGGCCAAGGCGTCGGGGGTGGACGGGGTCGTCTGCTCGCCGGCCGAGGTGGCGCTGGTGCGGGCCGCCTGCGGTCCCGATTTCATCCTGATGGTGCCCGGCATCCGCCCGGCCTGGGCCGCCACCAACGACCAGAAGCGCTTCATGACCCCGGCGGAGGCGCTGGCCGCCGGCGCCGACCATCTGGTCATCGGCCGTCCGATCACCGCCGATGCCGATCCGGCCGCCGCCGCCCGCCGCATCGTCGCCGAAATTGAGGGGACCGCATGACCGTCGCCGCCAAGATCTGCGGGCTGACCGAGCCCGAAAGCCTGCGCGCCGCCGTCGCCGGCGGGGCGCGCTATGTCGGGTTCGTCTTCTATCCGCGCAGCCCGCGCGCCATCGCCCCGGCGATGGCGGCGGAGCTGGCGCGGCTGCTGCCGACCGGCGTGCGCTCCGTCGGGCTGTTCGTCGATCCCGACGACGAGTTCCTGGAGCATGTCACCGGGCAGGTGCCACTCGACCTGATCCAGCTGCATGGGGCCGAGACGCCGCGCCGCATCGCCGAGATCAAGGCCCGCTATGCCCTGCCGGTGATGAAGGCGATCAGGATCGGCGGGCCGGAAGACCTGACCCTGGCGCTGGAGGCGGCGGAGGTCGCCGACCGGCTGCTGTTCGACGCCAAGCCGCCGGCCAAGGTGTCGGCGCTGCCCGGCGGCAACGGCATCGCCTTCGACTGGACCATCCTGGCCGGCCGCAGCTGGCCGCGGCCCTGGATGCTGTCGGGCGGGCTGACGGTGGACAATGTCGCGGAGGCGGTGCGGGTCACCGGCGCCACCGAGGTCGACGTGTCGTCCGGCGTCGAGGACCGCCCTGGCCACAAGGACCCGGCGCTGGTCCGGGCCTTCCTTTCGGCGGTGACGGGGCTTTGAGGCGGACTCTGAGGATGGTCCGCCGGAATAGCACCCTGTTTTAGACGAATGCTTCGGCTTATCTTGATCGCATGGCGGGACCCTGCGCCGTCGGCTAGGATGCGCCCATGAGCGATTCCACCACCCTGTCCACAACCGAGGCGCTTGGCGCCGTGCTCGATGAGCATCTGCGCTGGATCGGCCAGTGGCAGCGCGCCGTTTTCTACCGCGACGGCCGCGGCGGGGAACGGTCGTCGGCCCCGGCCTCCTTCCAGGCCTGGTGCCAGGCGGCCAGCCGCGACGACCTGCTGCAGCAGCCGGCGGTGCAGAAGCTGGCGAACCTGCACGAGCAGATGCACCGGCAGGCCCGGCTGATCCTGCTGAAGGCGTCGAGCGGCGAGTTGCCGACCGAATCCGAGT
The DNA here is from genome assembly GCF_002573965.1 of Azospirillum palustre. Classification (NCBI taxonomy): domain Bacteria; kingdom Pseudomonadati; phylum Pseudomonadota; class Alphaproteobacteria; order Rhodospirillales; family Azospirillaceae; genus Azospirillum; species Azospirillum palustre. Next base: position 207,016 of record NZ_PDKW01000043.1, read on the forward strand.
ATGAGGGGGTGATCGGCCGCTTCGAGGAGTTCATGCTGCATCTGCGGCGGATGGAGCGCGCCTTCGCCGCCGCCGCCTCCGGCCTGGATCCGCTGACCGGTCTGCGCACCCGCCGCGGCATGGGCGAGGCGCTGGAGCGCGAGCACAACCGCTACCGCCGCACCGGCCAGCCCTTTTGCGTCGCGCTGGCCGACATCGACAAGTTCAAGGGCATCAACGACAGCTACGGCCACGACATCGGCGACCGCGTGCTGGCCGCCACCGCCGCCGTCATCAGCCGCGGTGTCCGCAGCTTCGACGAAGCCTTCCGCATGGGCGGCGAGGAGTTCCTGGTCTGCCTGAAGGAAACCGGGCTGGACGAGGGCTATGCGGTGATCGAGCGGCTGCGCGTCGATCTGATGCGCTCGCCGGTGGTGCTGCCGGACGGCCGGGTGATCCCGGTCACCGCCTCCTTCGGGCTGGTCGAGGCGGTGGCCGACCTGACCGTCGACGACCTGGTGGTGTGCGCCGACCGCGCGCTCTACCAGGCCAAGAATTCCGGCCGCAACCGGGTGATCCGCTACGGCATCGACCGTCCGGAACCGAAGGCGGCGGTGGCGAAGGCGGGGCGGGGGTAGGGACAAACCGCAGCGTCGGTCAGCCCCCTTGGCCCCGGCCCCCCAGGCGCGCTAGGATCGGGGCAACCTTACCGTCAGCCGCGATCCGGATTCCATGCGCACCCTGCCCGAATTTCCCAACCTGTTCGTCCTCGACCATCCGCTGATCCAGCACAAGCTGACCCATATGCGGAACAAGGAGCGGTCGACCGGTGGGTTCCGCACCCTTCTGCGCGAGATTTCGCTGCTGATGGGCTATGAACTGACGCGCGACATTCCGCTGACCACCGAGCGGATCGAGACGCCGCTCCAGCCGATGGACGCCCCGGTGATCCTGGGCAAGAAGCTGGCCGTGGTGCCGGTGCTGCGCGCCGGGCTCGGCATGTCGGCCGGCCTGCTGGAGCTGGTGCCGTCGGCGCGCGAGGGGCATATCGGCCTCTACCGCGACCACGACACCAAGCAGCCGCACGAATATCTGGTGAAGCTGCCGCCGGCCGACGGACGGCTGTTCATCGTCGTCGATCCGATGCTGGCGACCGGCAACTCCGCCGCCCATGCCTGCGACGTGCTGAACCGCCATGGCGTGGACGACCACAACATCCGCTTCATGGCGCTGGTCGCAGCACCCGAGGGCGTGCGCCGCTTCCACGAGGCGCACCCGGACGTGAAGGTCTTCACCGCGGCGCTGGACAGCCATCTGGACGAGAACGCCTATATCGTTCCCGGCCTGGGCGATGCCGGCGACCGCATGTTCGGCACCAAGTAAGGACCGCAGGGCAAGCACTGCCGATGCCAGGGCAAGAGCGGGGCGGGTGCCGGAGGACGGCCCCGCCCCGCTTTTTTGCCTTTTTCCGCCGGGCCTGGGCCGTCAGCCGGCCGCAGTCGGAGCCGGGGCCGGCTGCTGCACAGGCGGAACACCGAACTGCGCCAGCGCCTTGCGGTAGCCGACGTTGGGCGGTGCGTAGCCCGCATCGCTGGCGGCGCGCTGCGGCACCGACTCGTGCAGGTTCTCCTCGCTGAAGGGGAGGACGCAGACCGGGCGGTAATGGCGCGGCTGCACCAGTTCGCCGACCCCGTCGAGGAAACGGGCATAGGAATCGACGATGACGCCCAGCGCATTGTCGGGCGACACCTCCGGCACCCAGATGGGGTCGATGGCGAGGCCGCAGCCTTCGGCGTGCTCCATCATCCATTTCAGCGTGATGTCCGACAGCCTGTCGTCGTCATAGCCGCCGCCGACATTCGAATGGCAGCCGGCGAACCAGCGCTGCTCCATCCGCTGCGCCGGCTTCGCCTTCGGATCCCAGAGGTTGGCGGCGAAGGTCTTGCGATGCTCGTCGATCGCCAGCGCCTGGAAGGCGTTGCGGACAAGGCTGCTGAGTTCGGTGTCGTGGAAGCCGTACAGGTCCTGATCCAGCTGCTTGCAGATGCCGAGCGGCACGCCGAGCGCGCCGACCGTGTCCCAGACGCCGAGGAAATGGATCGGGATCAGCGTCGAACCGTTGGTGTCGCGGAACCGCTTTGCCTCACCCACGTCCGGACCGTCGTCCCGCTTGCGGTAGAGCGCGTAGGCATCGTCCGTCTCGCCCAGCCTGTCGGCCGGCAGCAGCCCGGCATTGCGGATCAGCCCGACGAGGCTGCGGGCGGTGTAGGCGCCGCGCGAGAAGCCCAGGATGAAGACGTGGTCGCCGTCGTTGTAGTGCGAGGCGAGGAACCGGTAGCCGTCCTTGATCTTCTTGTCGAGGCCGAGGCCGAAGGCTCCGCCGAGGATTTTGTCGAACCAGTCGTGGAGAAAGCCGCCTTTTCCATCGGTGCCGACACCGGAATCGTAATAGGAAACCTGTTCGGTATTGTCCGGTGCGGCGCCGAGGACCGACTTGTAGAACTTCCAGACGTTGGTCGATGCCTCGTTGTCCGTGTCGGGCTGGCTGCCGCTGCCCGGCTTGTTCCAGGTTCCGTCGAAACACAGGACGATCCGCTTGCCCATCTTCCTCTCCCCGTCACATGAGTGCGCGCGAAGGATGATGGCGATGATATTTTTTCAACTTCAATAGATTTATTAAAATCGGCCGCAACCCCGAAGCGGACGGCTGAGCATGCCGCAACCGTGTGCGGTCTGTGGAGCGCGCCGATGGATCGCGGCAGATATGCGCACGTATTCCCGGACCCCCGCCATGGTTATCCGGGACGTTCGGACCATATTGCTGCCGATGAATCCAAGTCATCGCCAAGCCGATGCCCTGTCCGCGGGACGCCGACATGCGGCATCCGCAGGGCATGGGAGCCTGCCACTTGTGCGAAGGTCTCATGCGGCGGCGGCTTGATTTCGATCAATGCCGGGTGGCATGCCAGGAAGGATCATGCCATCCTCTTCGACGCGCCGGACGAATGGCCTAGCCCCTAAGTCTGAAACCGGTGCAGCCGACCGTGTGAATGAACGCGAACGGGAACGCGCGATGGATTACGAAACTTTCTTCCGCAACCAGATTGCGACCCTGAAGCAGGACGGCCGCTACCGCGTGTTCGCCAATCTGGAGCGCCACGCGGGCAATTTCCCAACGGCGACCTTCCGCGATTCCCATGGGCGCGAGCGTCCGGTCACGGTCTGGTGCTCCAACGACTATCTCGGCATGGGCCAGCATCCCGACGTGCTGAAGGCGATGCACGACGCGCTGGACGGGGTCGGCGCCGGTGCCGGCGGCACCCGCAACATCTCCGGCAACAACCATTACCATGTGCTGCTGGAACGCGAGCTGGCCGACCTGCATCACAAGGAAGCGGCGCTGCTGTTCACCTCGGGCTATGTGTCGAACGACGCGACGCTGACCACGCTGGGCAAGATCCTGCCCAACTGCGTGATCCTGTCGGACGCGCTGAACCACAACTCGATGATCACCGGCATCCGCAATTCGGGTGCCGAGAAGCACATTTTCCGCCACAACGACCCGAAGCATCTGGACGAGCTGCTGTCGGGCATCGCCCCCGGCCGGCCCAAGGTGGTGGCGTTCGAGAGCGTCTATTCGATGGATGGCGATATCGCTCCCATCGATGACCTGTGCGACGTGGCCGACAAGCACGGCGCCATGACCTATCTCGACGAGGTGCACGCCGTCGGCATGTATGGCGCCCGCGGCGCCGGCGTGGCCGAGCGCGACGGTGTCATGGACCGGCTGACCATCATCGAGGGCACGCTGGGCAAGGCCTTCGGCGTGCAGGGCGGCTACATCACCGGTTCCACCGCGCTGATCGACTGCATCCGCAGCTTCGCCGCCGGCTTCATCTTCTCGACCTCGCTGTCGCCGGTGCTGGCGGCGGGGGCGCTGGCCTCCATCCGTCACCTGAAGCACAGCCAGACCGAACGGACGCACCATCAGGAACGCGCCGCCACGCTGAAGCGGATGTTCGCCGATGCCGGCCTGCCGGTGATGCCGTCGATCAGCCACATCGTGCCGCTGATGGTCGGCGACGCCCACCGCTGCAAGCGCGCGTCGGACGAACTGCTGGACCGGCACAACATCTATGTCCAGCCGATCAACTATCCCACCGTTCCGCGCGGGACGGAGCGGCTGCGCTTCACGCCGACCCCGCTGCACACCGATGCGCAGATGGGCATGCTGGTCGACGCGCTGCTGGATGTGTGGAGCCGGCTGGACCTGCGCCTCGCCGCCTGAGCGGGGCTCCTGGAAACAGGTCCGGAAAGACCCTTTTGGCGATAAGGACGTTTTGCCCTCTGGACAGACGGCGCGCGCATCCCTACTTTGAGGGGTAGTGTTGCGACCGGTTCGCAGCTTCAGTGCTGCGGACCGGCCGTCAACCGTGCCATCCTTTCCGTTTTTCCGGGGCTTCGCATCCAGCGGCTCGCCTAGGGGGGTTCGCCATGTACCGTGACAACTCGCTGATGCCGAAGGAGGCCGTGCGCCTCGTCGTCCTGGGCACGCTGATCCAGGGCGGGCCGCTGCGCTACGCCGATCTGGCCGGCTCCGTCCGTCATTTCCTCGATCGTATGATGGGTCCGTCGCTGGACCTGATGGGCACCTCGCTGGAGATGCTGCGCTACGAGGGGCTGATCGAGGCGCTGGACGGCAGCGGCATGGAAGACAACGCCCTGCTCGGCCCGACCGAAACCGGCCGGGCGGAGTTCGACACGCTGATGCGCGCCAATGTCCGCGCGCCGTCGGCCGACGGGTTGAACAAGCTGGTCATCGCGCTGAAGCTGCGTTTCCTGCATCTGCTGGACCTCGAGTCGCAGCGTGACCAGATCGACAATCTGGTGGCGCTCTCCGAGACCGAACTGGCGCGGCTGGGCGACCTGAAGCGGGCGGATGTCGGCAGCGACGGCCATTTCGCCTCCTGGCTGGACCGCGACATCGCCCAGACGGAAGAGCGTCTGGGCTGGTTCCAGGCGCTGCTCGCGCGGCTCTGACCTCCCTGTAAAACCAATGGTTTTATTGCGCGCGGCGCGTCCTTTCGAATAGGGGCGCGCCGCGTCTGTTTCGGCGCACGGATTTGGTGTACCTTCGGGTTACCCCTTTCCCTCCCCAGCCGGAATCCGCTCCATGGCCTCGCACATGTCGACCGACGACCTCGAAGACCGCTTGCGCATGGAGTTCGTGGACGACGCGCGCGACCGGCTGGAGCTGATGAACGCGACGCTGGTGGACCGCGTGAAGGGCCAGCGCAGCGATGTGGAAACCATCGGCGTCCTGCGGCTGGAAGCCCACAATTTCAAGGGCATGGGCACCAGCTTCGGCTATCCCACCGTCAGCCTCGTCGCCCACCGGCTGGAGGATTACCTCAGCGGCCTGAAGCGGCTGGACGAGAAGCAACTGGTCGATGCCCAGATCTTCATCGACCGCATTTCCGAACTGGTCGACCGCGCCGAACAGCCGCTGCTGGCCGAGACCAACCGGATCATCCGCGCCCTGCCGGTACGCTACGAGTTCCAGGTCACCGACGTCGACGTGCGCAACGTCGAGATCATGCTGGTCACCCCGTCCAAGGTCGTCGCCAAGAAGCTGGGGACGGAGTTGGCCGCCTGCGGCTTCCGAACCATGACGGTAACCGACCCCATCGAGTCGATCAGCCTTGCCGTGCGCGTGCCGCCGGACATGGTCATCGCCTCGATGGTGATGGACGGCCTGTCCGGCCTGGACCTGATCCGCGGCCTGCGCGCCATGAGCGTGACCCAGCATGTGCCGATGGCCCTGCTGACCTCGCTGAACCTGGACCACCCGTCGCTGAAGGAAATCCCCTACGGCGTCTCCGTCATCCGCGTCGGCGAGCATTTCGGCGACGACTTCGCCGCCGTGGTGGCCAAGCACAATCTCGGCTGAGATCCCCTCTGCTGAACGTCATCGTCATATAGCGGCGCTTGCGCCGGCGGGAATCCCCATGTTAGGCGTCAAACCGGTCCCACAGGCTGGAGCAGTGCCCGAATGACGGAGGTTCTTCGCCGGTACGGCCCGGTTCTGACCGGGGTGATCCTGCTGGCCGTGGCGGTCTGGCTGGCTCTGCTGGTGCTGCTGCCGCAGCTGATGATGATCGGCTTCTCCTTCCGGCCGTCGCTGCCGCCGTCCAAGATCGGCGGGCCGGAGGATGTGTTCACGGTCAAAAACTACCTGACCCTGTGGACCAACCAGATCCATCTGTCGATCTTCCTGAAGACGATCTGGGCCAGCGCGCTGGTCACCGCCACCACCCTGGCCGTCTGTTATCCGGTCGCCTTCTATCTGGCGCAGGTGGCGCCGAAGCGGCGGCTGCCGCTGCTGATCCTGATGCTGGTCGTGCCCTTCTGGATCAACGAGCTGCTGCGCACCTTCTCCTGGTACATCATCCTGGCCTTCAACGGGCCGCTGAACGCGATCCTGCTGGGGCTGGGCATCATCGACGAGCCGCAGCGCTTCCTGGGCGGCGACGCCGGGGTGATCGTCGGCATGGTCTATGTCTACATCCTGTTCATGGTCTTCCCGCTCTACAACGCCATCGAATCGCTGGACCGCAACCAGATCGAGGCGGCGCGGGATCTCGGCGCCGGCTGGCTGCACATCCATCGCAGCATCGTGCTGCCGCACGCCAAGCCGGGCGTCGCCGTCGGCTGCATCATGACCTTCATGCTGGCCGCCGGCAGCTATGCCGTGCCGGCCCTGCTGGGCGGGCCGAACAGCCGCTGGTTCACCGAGATCATCTACAACTGGTTCTTCGAAGGCGGGAACTGGAACCAGGGGGCGGCCTACGCCTTCATCCTGCTGGTGCTGTGCATCGGCTTCATCCTCGGCGCGATGCGGCTGTTCCGCGTCGGGCTGGCGGATATCGCGAAGTGAGCCTCAAGCCATGAGACGGCCCCAATGACCGCTGCCCGCTTCCGCCGCCTGCTGACCGGCGCCTATCTGGTCCTGTTCTTCGGCTATCTGTTCCTGCCGCTGGGCATCATGGCGGCGGCGACCTTCAACAGCAGCCGCTTTCCCACCGTGACCCCCTGGATGGGCTTCACGCTCGGCTGGTTCCAGGCGCTGTGGGAGGATCAGCGCATGTGGGCGGCGCTGGGCACCAGCCTGATCGTCGGGGCGGGTGTGATCGCGCTGGCCGTGCCGCTGGGGCTGGCGGCGGCCCTGCTGCTCGACCGGCTGCACAGCCGGGCCAAGACCTTCCTCTACGCGCTGATGGTGTCGCCGCTGCTGACGCCGGGGGTGATCGTCGGCATCTCCACCCTGGTGTTCTGGCGGGAGTGGTTCGGGGTCAGCGGCGGGCTGTTCCTGACCGTGGTGGCGCAGTCCAGCTTCATCGCCGCTTATGCCATGCTGCTGTTCTCGGCAAGGCTGGAGCGGTTCGATCCGGCGCTGGAGGAGGCCGCACTCGACCTCGGCGCCACGCATGGGCAGGTGTTCCGGCGCATCACGCTGCCGTATTTGATGCCGGCAATCCTGTCGGCGGCCCTGCTGGCCTTCCTGCAGAGCTTCGAAAACTACAACACCACGCTGTTCGTGCGCGGGCTGGACACCACATTGACCGTCTATATCGCGACCAAGGTGCGCACCGGCCTGACGCCGGCGGTCAACGCGCTGTCACTGGTGCTGATCGCGCTGACCATTCTGGGCGCCGTCGTCTACGAGGCCTTGCGCCGGCGCGAGGCGCGCCGGCAGGCAAGGTCCGTCGTGGCCCTGGAGACGGCGTAAGCGTCAGTCCTCTTCCGCCTCGTCGGCGTCCGCCTCGATCTGGGCGGCGAGGTCGCGCAGCATGTCGATGACGTCCTCGTGGCTGGTCTCGTCCACGGCGGCGTTCACCGCGGCCTCGATCATGGCGACGGCGATGTAGGGGCCGAGCGGGCCACCTTCCTTGATCGCCTCGTCCAGGTGCTTTTCGGCGATCGACAGCGCCTTTTCGAACAGCGCCTCGGCCGTCTGGTTGGTGGTGTCCTTGCTCATCGTCCGGTCCGTTGCGGAGGGTTGGTCCGACTCCAATAACACGGCCAATCGGGGATTGGTGCGGGAATTCGCGGGCGACCCTGGAAATATGGCTGCGAACCGGGGCCGCAGGGCGCGAAGCCGGGCTTGCGCCGCTCCGGACCATACGCCACAGTCCGGAGATGCATTGACCTATACGGCAAGGAAGACGGCATGACCGGCACGCCCGACCTGAGCAAACCCGACCTGACGAGCCCCGATCTCTACCGCTTCTGGTGGGAGGAGCGCGTGCGCTTCAACGACCTGGATGCCGTCGGGCACGTCAACAACAACGCTCTCGGCGTCTATTTCGAACAGGCGCGCGTCGCCTTGATTCATCAGGTCGGCGGCTTCACCGATGAGGTTCCCTGGACCGTCGTGCTGGCGCGCAGCCTGATCGAATACAAGGCGGAGCTGCTCTATCCCAACACGGTGCGCATCGGTGCGCGGACGCTGCGGCTGGGCACCAGCTCGATCACGCTGGGCTGTGCGATTTTCCTCGGCGACCGCTGTATCGCCACCCAGGAGGCGGTGGCGGTGATCGTCGACAAGGCTGCCCATCGCCCGACGCCGATCCCGGAACCGTTGCGCGCCAAGCTGCTGGAGGCGTAAAGGGAGGGCGCTCCAGACCCGCATCCAACGGACCCCCGACATGACGCGTCCCGCCAAGCGCCCCTTCGCCAAGGGGCGCCAGCCGACCCGCAAGACCGCCCCGCCACCCCGTGACGTGCAGGAGATGGAGGTGTCCATCGCCGATGTCGGTGCGCGTGGCGACGGGATCGCCTTTGCCGAGGGGCTGCGCCTGTTCGTGCCCTATACGGTGACGGGTGACCGCGTGCGTGTACGTGCCGCCGACAGCGACGGGAAGGGGGAGGGCGTACGGGCCGAACTGCTTGAGGTTCTTGAGCCCGGTCCCGGCCGCCGGACTCCGCCCTGCCGCCATTTCGGCCGCTGCGGCGGCTGTACGCTCCAGCAGATGGACGATCCGACATACGCCGCCTGGACCGTCGGGATGGTGCGCGGTGCGCTGGAGCGGGTCGAGCTTGGCGATGTGCCGATGGAGCCGCTGGCACGGACGCCCGCCGGGGCGCGCCGCCGCGCCCGCTTCGCGGCGCTGAAGCGCGGCAAGCGGGTCTGGTTCGGCTTCAACGAGCGGCAGAGCCATCGGCTGGTCGATCTGGAGGAATGCCCGGTCCTGTCCCCCCGCCTGTTCGCGCTGGTGGAGCCTTTGCGGACCCTGCTGAACGGTCTGCTGCCGGATGGCGGCGACGCCGATGTGGTGCTGACCGATCTGGAGGGCGGGATCGATCTGCTGCTCGTCGGGCCCCGCAGCCTGGACCGTGCGGCGCGCGAGGTGCTGGTCGGGTTCGAGCCGGAACGCGTCGCCCGCATCAATTGGCAGCCGACCGACCGCGCGGCAGCGGAGCCGGTGGCGAACCGCCGGCCGGCCTTCATCCGTTTCGCAGGCGTTTCGATCCAGCCGCCGCCTGGCGCCTTCCTCCAGGCGAGTGCGGAGGGCGAGGCCGCCCTGGTCGCCGCGGTGCGTGAGGGAGTCGGGCAGGCAGGCCGCATCGCCGACCTGTTCGCCGGCATCGGCACCTTTTCCATTCCGCTTGCGCAACAGGCGGCGGTCCATGCGGTGGAGGGCGACGAGGCGGCGGTGGCGGCGCTCGGCCGTTCGGTGCAGGGGCTGCGGCTGACGGCGGAGCGGCGCGACCTGTTCGAGAACCCGCTGAGCGCCAAGGAGCTCAATCGTTACGATGCCGTCGTGTTCGACCCGCCGCGGGCCGGTGCCGCGGCCCAGGCGACGGCGCTCGCTGGAAGCAAAGTGCCGCGGGTGGTGGGCGTGTCCTGCAATCCCGCCAGCTTCGCCCGCGACGCGCGGGTGCTGGTGGATGGCGGCTATCGTCTGGTGAAGGTCTGGCCGGTCGACCAGTTCCTGTGGTCGGCCCATGTGGAACTGGTCGGGCTGTTCGAGCGGTAAGAAACTACAGCGGCCGCCGTGCCTTCAGCGCGGCGGTCAGCGTGCCGTCATCGAGATAGTCCAGCTCGCCGCCGACCGGGACGCCGTGCGCCAGACGGGAGACCGACACGTCGGACTCGGTCAGGCGGTCGGTCACCACATGGGCGGTGGTCTGGCCGTCGACGGTGGCATTCAGCGCCAGGATGATCTCGCGGACCGCCGGGTCCTTGGCGCGCTCGGCGAGGCCGCCGATGTTCAAATCGTCGGGGCCGACGCCCTGGAGTGCCGACAGCAGCCCGCCCAGCACGTGATAGGTGCCGCGGAAGGCGCGGGTGCGTTCCAGCGCCCACAGGTCGCCGGCATCCTCCACCACGCAGATGACCGAGCGGTCGCGGGTGTGGTCGGAGCAGACGGTGCAGGGGTCGCGGCTGTCGAGGTTGCCGCAGACGGAGCAGGCGCGGATCGATTCGCCGGCCGCCGCCATCGCTTCCGACAGTGGGATCAGCAGGCTGTCCCGCCGCTTCATCAGATGCAGCGCCGCCCGCCGCGCCGACCGGGGGCCCAGTCCCGGCAGCTTGGACAGCAGCTGGATCAGGCGTTCGATTTCAGGTCCGATCATTGACTCGGTGGCCGAAGCATAATCTCCCTCTCCCGCCCCGGGAGAGGGAAGGGGCCCAAGCGGAGCTTGGGAAGGGTGAGGGGTGATGCAAGGGTAAGGGAATCCATGTCCGGACCGCCCCTCACCCTCCCCACGCCTTCGGCGCGGGTCCCCTCCCTCTCCCGGGGCGGGAGAGGGCAAGCAGGATCAGAACGGCAGCTTGATGCCCGGCGGCAGCTTCAGGCCGCCCATCATCTTCGAGGTTTCCTCGGCGACGTGCTGTTCGACCTTCTTCTTGGCGTCGTTGAAGGCGGCGACGATCAGGTCTTCCAGAACCTCGACGTCCTCGGGATCGACGACGGACTTGTCGAGCTTGACCTTCTTCATCTCGCTCTTGCCGTTGACGGTCACGACGACCATGCCGGCGGCGCTCTGGCCGGTCACTTCGACCTGCTCCAGGCTCGCCTGCATTTCCTGCATCTTGGCCTGCATCTGCTGGGCCTGCTTCATCATGTTGCCGATATTCTTCATCGGTCAGTACTCTCCTTCGTCGTCGAGGGGGTAATAGACCCCGTCGTCCTGCTGCTGAACCATGAAATCGGGTGTCTCGCCGTCATCCGCAACCGCTGCACTCTCCGCCGCGGCAACTTCCGCAAGATCGCGGATGTCGATGATCTTCGCCCCGCTGAACGTGTCGAGCACGGCGCGCACCACCGGGTTGGCTTCCGCCTCCGCCCAGGCGCGGTTCTTTTCGGCCTTGTCCTGTTCGGCCAGCGTCGGCTGGGCCGGGCCTTCGGACAGCGCGACGATCCAGCGCTGGCCGGTCCATTCGGTCAGGAACTGCCCGACCTTGGCCGGCAGGGTCGGCGGGGCGGCGGGGCGGAGCTTCAGCTCCAGCGTGCCCGGCTCCATGCGGACCAGTTGGACGGTCTCCATCATGTAGCCGTAGAGCGCGCCTTCGCGCCGGTCGGAGAACAGCTGCACCAGCGCACGGAAGTCGTGCGGCATCGGCGACAGCTCTTCGCCCTCCGGGATGGCGGCAGGGGCGGGGGCCGCCTGCGCCACAGGGGCGCTCTGCGGCTGGGCGGAGCCCATGGAGCGGGCGACGGCATGAGTGGACTGGCTGGCGACCGCGACCGGTCCGCCGCCGCCGCCGGGACCGCGGCCCATCGGCGTGCCGGCTCCGCCGCCATTGGCCTGCTGGGCCTGGAACTGGCGGATCAGCTCGCCCGGAGTCGGCAGGTCGGCAGCGTAGGACAGGCGGACGATCACCATCTCCAGCGCCTGCTGCGGCACCGGGGCGGCCTGCACCTCGTTCAGCCCCTTCAGCAGAAGCTGCCAGGCGCGGGTCAGCGCCGGCATGCCGAGCCTGGAGGACAGGCTGGCGCCCCGTGTGCGCTCGGCCTCCGGCAGGGAGGGATCGTTGGCGCTGTCGGGCACCACCTTCAGGCGGGTCAGATTGTGGACGAGGTCGAGCAGATCCTGGAGGATCACCACCGGATCGGCGCCGACGCGGTGCAGGTCGGACAGGATGTCCATCGCCTCTGCCGGCTTGGCGGAGACGGCGGCCTCGAACAGGTCGATGACGCGGGTGCGGTCGGCCAGACCCAGCATGTCGCGCACCTGCTGCGCGGTGACGGTGCCGGCGGCCAGCGCAATGGCCTGATCGAGCAGCGACAGCCCGTCGCGCACCGACCCGTCGGCGGCCCGCGCGATCAGCGAGGCGGCGTCGCCTTCGATGTTGGCGCCTTCCATGGCGGTGACGCGGGTGAAATGCTCCTTCAGCACCTGGGCGTCGACGCGGCGCAGGTCGAAACGCTGGCAGCGCGACAGCACCGTCACCGGCACCTTGCGGATTTCGGTGGTGGCGAAGACGAACTTCACATGGCTCGGCGGTTCCTCAAGCGTCTTCAGGAGCGCGTTGAACGCGCTCTTGGACAGCATGTGGACCTCGTCGATGATGTAGAGCTTGTAGCGCGCCGAGACGGGCGAGTAGCGCACGCCGTCGATGATCTCGCGGATGTCGTCGACGCCGGTGTGGCTGGCGGCGTCCATCTCCATCACGTCGACGTGGCGGTCCTCGGCGATGGCGCGGCAATTGTCGCAGACACCGCAGGGGTTGACCGTCGGCCCGCCGGTGCCGTCCGGCCCGGTGCAGTTCAGCGCGCGGGCGATGATGCGGGCGGTGGTGGTCTTGCCGACGCCGCGCACGCCGGTCAGCATGAAGGCCTGGGCGATGCGGCCGGACTGGATGGCATTGGTCAGGGTGCGGACCAGCGCGTCCTGGCCGATCAGCTCGTCGAAGGTCTTCGGCCGGTATTTGCGCGCCAGCACCCGGTAAGCCTGCCCGGTGGCGGGAGCGGAAGCGGCGGTGATTTCGGCGGTTGTATCGGTCACGCGGCTGGCCTGTCGAAACGACGGGAGGGGAATTTCGGGCCGCAGGATAGCGTCCCGGCACCGCGCTGTCGCCGTCTGTTTCGTGCTGGCAATTTTTGAAGAGGGTGGGAGACTGGACGAACGACCCGAGCCGTAACTCGTTGCGGCTGCTTCCTTCCGGACCTGACCGGGTTGGCGAGGGACTCGTCCGACGCCAGTCTCCCGCCGCTTTTATGACCATTCGTGTGGGCGGATGCAAGGGGAAACGGTTGGTGCGCACGGGTCGTTGCGCAGTCCGCAGCGGACTATTGACGATTATTTTTCAGGACATAAATTATGGTTCATTCCATAATTGGTCCTAATGAGGCCGCCCGTGCCGTCCCACCCTGCCTCCACGCCTGCACAGAAGTTCCTGTTTCACCGCCCGAAGCTGGCGGCGGCGCTGGCCGACATCGTGACGGGGGACGCGCCGATCGGGGCGGAGCCGACGCTCTGTCTGGCAGCACCGCGGCGGACCGGCAAGAGCACATTCCTGCGCCACGATCTGGGGCCGGAGCTTGAAGGGCGCGGCGTCCTGTCGGTCTATGTCGATCTGTGGTCGGACATGGCGGCCGACCCGGCCCATCTGATCGCGGAGGCGTTGAAGGCCGAGCTTCGCCGGGCCGACAGCCTGCCGGTCAAGGCGGCGCGGGCGGTCGGACTCAGCAAGCTGGGCATGGGCGGCGTCTCGGTCGACATCGACCGGATCGGGCAGGCGCAGGGAGCCACGCTGGCCGACGCGCTGGAGGCCCTGCTGGAGCGCACGCACAAGCGGATCGCCCTGCTGGTGGATGAAGCGCAGCACGCGCTGACGACCGAGGCCGGGCTGAACGCCATGTTCGCGCTGAAAGCGGCACGCGACCGGCTGAACACCAGGGACGATGCCCGCGACGGTCCGAACCTGATGATCGTGCTGACGGGCTCCCATCGCGACAAGCTGAGCCGGCTGGTGCTGAACCGTGACCAGCCCTTCTTCGGAACCAGCGTCCGCAGCTTTCCGCTCCTGGACCGCGCCTATACCTACGCCTACACCACTTGGATCAACGAGCGGCTGGCCGAGGGCAACCGGTTCGACGCCGACGATGTCTTCGCGGCCTTCGACGCGGTGGGGCGGCGGCCCGAGGCCCTGATGCGGATCCTGTCGGATGCGGCGCTGCTGGTCGGCGATGCCGGCGACCTGAAACGTGCGTTGGCGGACGGCGCGACCGAGCTTCGCCAGCGGGTGTGGGAAGACTACGAGTCCGCATGGTCGGGGCTGACGCCGTTGCAGCAGGCGGTGGTCGAACGGCTGGCGCTGGAGGGGCCGCAATCCGCTCCCTTCTCCGCTCCGGCTCTGCAAGCCTATGCCGATGCGGTCGGGGAGACGGTGGAGCCGCCGGCCGTGCAGGCAGCCATCGAGGCCCTGCGGCAGAAGAATATCCTGTGGCGGTCGGCACGCGGACAATATGCGCTGGACGATCAGGGCTTGGCGGAGTGGCTGAAGATGAGGGCGGAACGGGTTGGACAGGGGTGAGACAGCAAAAAGGCTCCGGGCCGAAACCCGGAGCCTTTTGCGTCTGCGACCCTGCGGAGCCGCTTACTTCTTCAGAGCCGCGACACCCGGCAGTTCCTTGCCTTCCAGCCATTCCAGGAAGGCGCCGCCGGCGGCGGACACGTAGGTGAACTTGTCCTCGACCCCGGCATGGGCCATCGCCGCGACGGTGTCGCCGCCGCCGGCCACCGACAGCAGGCCGCCGGCCTCGGTGCGGGCGGCGACCAGACCGGCCACCGCGTTGGTGCCGGCGTCGAAGGGCTGGATCTCGAAGGCGCCGAGCGGGCCGTTCCAGACGACGGTCTTGGCGCCCTGCAGCTTCACGCCGAGGAACTCGACGGTGGCCGGGCCGACGTCCAGCGCCATCTCATCCGCACCGATGGCGTCGAAGGCGACGACGCGGTTGGCCGCACCGGCCTTGAACTCCTTGGCGACGACGAAGTCCTTCGGCAGCAGGATCTCGCAGTTGGCCTCCTTGGCGGTCGCCATGATGGCGCGGGCCTGGTCGGCCATGTCCTTCTCGCACAGCGAGGCGCCGACGTCGGTGCCCTGGGCGAACAGGAAGGTGTTGGCCATGCCGCCGCCCAGAACCAGCAGGTCGACCTTGCGGACCATGTTGCCGAGCAGTTCCAGCTTGGTGGAGATCTTCGCACCGCCGACGACGGCGGCGACCGGGCGCTCCGGCTTCTCCAGCGCCAGCGTCAGGGCCTTCAGCTCGGCTTCCATCAGGCGGCCAGCGGCGTTCGGCAGCAGGCGGGCGACACCCTCGGTCGAGGCATGGGCGCGGTGCGCGGCGGAGAAGGCGTCGTTGACGTAGATGTCGCCCAGCGCGGCCATCTCCTTGGCGAAATCCTTGTCGTTCTTTTCCTCTTCGGCGTGGAAGCGGGTGTTCTCCAGCAGCACGATGGCGCCGTCATGCACCTTGGCGATGGCCTCCTTGGCCTTCTCGCCGACGCAATCCTCGGCGAAGGCCACCTTCTGGCCGACGGCGGCGCTGAGAGCGTCCAGCACGTTGCGCAAGGAGTTCTTGGCGTCCGGGCCGTTCTTCGGGCGACCGAAATGCGACAGGACCACGACCTTGGCACCCTTGGAGGACAGCTCCTTCAAGGTGGGGGCGAGGCGGTCGATGCGGGTGGTGTCGGACACCTTGCCGTCCTGCATCGGAACGTTCAGGTCGGCGCGCACCAGCACCGTCTTGCCGCTCACCTCAAGATCGTCGATCGTGTTGAAATCGGTCATCGTCACACTTCCCCAATTATGGCCGATCCCAGCGGGACAGGCCGTTTCAGTTTGCGGGAACCCAATCACAGCCCCGCACGCTTTGCAACGCCCCAGGGGTGGGGTGAAATGGGGCATAATGACCCTGCGGTTTCCCGGTCAAAGCCCTGGCCGAACGCTGGGAACCGGCGGCGGACGTGCAGCCGGTGGGTGCCGCAACCGCAGGCTTCTGCAACATTTCCGTAACTTGACCCTGTCCATTGGCTGTGCAAACACCCAACTGTAGGCCAATGGGCCGCAAAACGGGGGTTGAAGCGCAGGCGATGGCTGAGGCCGAGATCAACCGCGAGACGGAACTGAAGCTGGCGGCGAAGCCGGAAGACTTCGACAGGCTGCGCGCCGCTTCCGCCATCGCAGACCGGGTGTCCGGCCCGGCGGCGACACGGACCCTGGAAAGCACCTATTACGACACCGAGGAGCGACGGCTCGCCGCGCGCAAGGTGACGCTGCGGGTGCGCAAGACCGGCGACGGCTTCGTCCAGACGGTCAAGTCGGCACCCGACGAGGACGGGCTGGGGCGTGGCGAGTGGGAATGCGCGGTGACCTCCGCCGCACCCGACCTGACGCTGATCGCCGACGCCGACGCCATCGAGCTGCTGGGATCGCTGAGCGACTCGGAACTGCGGCCGGTCTTCACCTCCATCGTCGAACGCACCACGCAGGACGTGACGCTGGGCGAGGGCGACGGTGCCGCCGTGATCGAGGTCGCCTTCGACCGCGGCCGGATCGAACTGCCGGACGGGCGGTCCACCGACCTCTGCGAGGTGGAGCTGGAGCTGAAGAGCGGCACGCCCGCGGCACTCTACGATCTGGCGCAGGAACTGACGCAGGCCGCCCCGCTGCGGCTGGAGATGCGCACCAAGGCGGAGCGCGGCCACGCGCTGGCCAACGGCACGGCCGAGAAGGCGCTGAAAGCCGAAAAGCTGGTGCTCGATCCCGAGACGACGGTCGAGGGTGCGGTGGCGCGCATCGTGCGCGCCTGCATCGCCCACATGGTGGCGAACGAGGCGGTGACGCTGGCCGGCGAAGATCCGGAGGGCGTGCACCAGATGCGCGTCGCGCTGCGCCGGCTGCGCTCGGCCACCGCGCTGTTCCGGCCCTTCATTCCGGCCGCGCAGTATCTGTGGCTGGTCGGCGAGATCAAGTGGCTGGCCGGCAGCCTGGGGCCGGCGCGCGACTGGGACGTGTTCGGCGAGGAGCTGCTGGCCCCGGTGCGCGACGCCTTCCATAAGGCCGACGGACATGGCCGCTCGGCGGTCGAGGATCTCGACGCGCTGGCGGCGGCGGCCGAGGCCAAGCGGCTGCGCGCCTATGAGGGCGTGCGCGAGGCGATCCGCTCCGACCGCTACACCGCCTTCCTGCTCGGCGTCGGCAGCTGGGTGGAGAAGCGCGGCTGGCGCGACCAGCCGGTCAGCGAGGAATCGGTGCGGCTGTTCCAGCCGGTGATCGGGCTGGCCGACCATCTGCTGAACAAGCGCCACAAGAAGGCCAAGCGGGCCGGGCACGGTTTCGCCCATCTGCCGGTGGCCCAGCGCCACCAGCTGCGCATCGCCCTGAAGAAGCTGCGCTATGCCGTGGAGTTCTTCCGCAGCCTGTATGACGACAAGCCGGTGCGCCGCTACATCCAGCAGATGGCCGCCTTCCAGGACGCGCTGGGCCATCTGAACGACGTGGCGACGGCGACGCGGCTTCTGCACGAGCTGCACGACGACGGCAGCCGGTCGGCCCCCGGCGAGCCGCGCGCCGCCGGCATCGTCATCGGCTGGCATGCCCGCGGCGTTGCCGACACCGAGGCGGCGCTGGTCGCCCTGTGGCATGATTTCATCGACACCAAGCATTTCTGGTCGAAGCCGGACGCCGGGGTGTAGAGTCCACGGCCATGCTCACGATCCTCGTCGCCAACATCAAGGGCGGCTGCGGCAAGACGACCGTCGCCACCCACCTTGCCGCCGCGTCCGCCGCGGCGGGCCTGCCCACCGTGCTGGCCGACGTCGACCGTCAGCGCTCCTCGCTCGGCTGGCTGGAGCGCCGGCCGGAGAAGGCGCCGGCCCTGGTCGGGCTCGACTGGGCCAAGGACTTCACCGACACGCCGCGTGGCATCAAGCGGCTGGTGATCGACGCGCCTGCCGCGTTGAAGACCAAGCAGATCGAGGATCTGGTGAAGATGGCCGACGTCGTCGTGCTGCCGGTGCTGCCCGGCGCCTTCGACGAGCAGGCGACGCAGCGCTTTCTGGTCAAGCTCGACGAGCTGAAGCGGATCGCCAAGAAGAAGACAACGGTGGCGGTGGTCGGCAACCGCATGCGCGCCCGCACCAAGGCGGCCGACCGGCTGGACCGCTTCCTGGGCGGCATCGGCCATCAGGTGGTGACGCGGCTGCGCGACAGCCAGATCTATGCCGATGCGGCGGAAAGCGGTCTCAGCCTGTTCGACATGCCGGGCAAGCGCGCCGCCGAGCATCGCGGCGACTGGCAGCCGCTGCTGGCCTACATCGACGGGGTTTGAGGGGAACTCACCCCGGCTTGCAGCCTTCCTTGCGCCAGAGGGCGAGATAATCGTCCAGGCCGCGGCCGGGGATCTCGTCGAACCGGCGCTCCAGCGGCAGCAGTGTTTCCATGCGGTCGATGCGGAAGCTGCGGAACTCCCCGCGCAGTTCGCACCAGGCGCCCAGCGTCCACACCCGGCCCCAGAAGAACAGGCCCAGCGGCTGGACCGCGCGGGCGGAATGGGTGCCGTCCTGGCGCCGGTAGTCGAACATCACCACGCTCCTGGCGTTGATGGCGCAACGCAGCACGTCCATCCGGTCGCGCAAGGGCGCGGGGAAGGAGAAGTCGGGGACGAAGACGCGGCTGTCGGCCAGTTCGCGCCGCCGCGCCTCCGGCACCACCGCCTCCACCTTGTCGAGCGCGCGGGCGGCAGCATCGGCGAGCGCGCCGCCGACCCAGGCGCGGGCGAGCCGGGCGCCGACGACCAGCGCCTCCACCTCATCCTGGGTGAACATCAGCGGCGGCAGGTCATAGCCGTCGCGCAGCAGATAGCCGACGCCGGCCTCACCCTCCACCGGAACGCCGGAGGAGGCGAGGTCGCGCATGTCGCGGTAGACGGTGCGCTCCGACACCTCCAGGCACCGCGCCAATTCGGCAGCCGTCACCAGCCGCCCCTTGCGGAGATGCTGGACGATCTGGAACAGGCGGTCGGCGCGGCGCATGGCGGCGGCTCCGGCAGGAAGGTCAGTGCATCGAGAAGAGGCCGACGCGGTTGCCCTCGCTGTCGATGAACTGGGCGAAATAGCCGATTTCCGGGGTGATCAGCGTCTTCGGCACGACGATGCGGGCGCCGGCCTGCTCGGCACGGGCCAGAGGGGCGGACAGGTCGTCGCCGCCGTTCAGGTAGACGGTGGTGCCGTCAGCGCTCGGCTTGCAGGCCTCATGCTGGATCAGGCAGCCCTTGACGGCGGTGCCTTCGGCCGGGAAGACGGCCATGATCATGCCGCTGGGGCATGGCTCCTGGACCATCTTGGCGGCAAAGACGGTCTCGTAGAAGCCGACTGCGCGGGCGAGGTCGGTGACCGGAATCTCGAACCAGGTGACGACGTGCGGGATGTTCATCGGAGTGGCTCCTGACAGCGAGTGGGGTGGATGTTCGTGGTTCGTGCCGGCACGCCCTCTTGATAGCACGCCCCTCCTGACAGCGTGATGTCAGGAGCGATCGGCTCCCTCAATGAAAATTGCGGCCCTTGGGGAAGGGGCCTGCCGCAGGCCGGTGCTCGCCGGTCAGTTCGGACAGCCGGTGGGTCAGGTCGATCAGCGATTCCACGCGCAGATGCACCACACCCTCGTGGTTCTGCACCCGGCCGGTGGCGGCCATCAGCCGGGCGGTCATGATTGGGCGGTGGAAGGTCTCGAAGGCGTCGGGCATGACGACGAGATTGGCGACCCCGGTCTCGTCCTCCAGCGTGATGAAGACGACGCCCTCGGCGCTGCCCGGCCGCTGGCGGACCAGGACAAGGCCGGCGGTGGTCAGGCGGCGGCCGTCGCGCGTCTGCGCCAGCCGCTCCGCCGGGGTGATGCCGGGCAGGCCGTCGCGCAGCAGCGACAGTGGGTGGGCCTTCAACGACAGGGACAAGCTGCCGTAATCCATCACCACATGCTCGCCGAGCGCCATGGCGGGCAGCGGAGCCTCCGGTTCCTCGGCCATCGGACCGTCGAGTCTCGCGAACAGCGGCAGCGGCTGGTCGCCCAGCGCCCGCACCGCCCACAGCGCCGCCCGGCGGTCGAGCCCGACCGAACGGAAGGCGTCGGCCTTGGCGAGCTTTTCCAGCGCCGCGACCGGCAGGCGGGCGCGGCGCCACAGATCGTAGGGGTCGCTGTAGCCGCCGGCACGGAAGAGGACGACCGAGTCGGCGTGGGCCTGGGTGAAGCCCTTGATGAGGCGGAGACCGAGGCGGAGGTGAAGGCTTATCCCCAGGATCTCCTTCTCCCCCCCGGGGAGAAGGTCGGGATGAGGGGGTTCGGCGCAGCCGAAGGCGTCCGGCATGTGCATCCCCCTCACCCTAACCCTCTCCCCGGGGGGGAGAGGGAACTGGTTCCGGGGAGCATATTCCACCGCGCAATCCCAGCCCGACAGGTTCACGTCCGGCGGCAGCACCGTCACGCCATGCTCGCGCGCGTCGCGGACGATCTGGGCGGGGGCGTAGAAGCCCATCGGCTGGCTGTTCAGCAGGGCGGCGGCGAAGATGGCGGGGTGGTGGTGCTTGATCCAGGCGGAGACATAGACCAGCAGGGCGAAGCTGGCGGCGTGGCTCTCGGGGAAGCCGTATTCGCCAAACCCCTCGATCTGCTTGAAACAGCGCTCGGCGAAAGCGGGGTCGCAGCCGTTGGCGATCATGCCGGCGATGAACTTGTCGTGGAACCGCTGGACCTGTCCGCTTTTGCGGAAGGCCGCCATGGCGCGGCGCAGCTGGTCGGCCTCCTCGGCGCTGAAACCGGCGCCGACCATCGCGACCTTCATCGCCTGCTCCTGGAACAGCGGCACGCCCAGCGTTCTGCTGAGGACCGGTTCCAGCACCGGCATCGGATAGGTGATGTCCTCCGCCCCGCTGCGGCGGCGCAGGTAAGGATGGACCATGCCGCCCTGGATCGGGCCGGGGCGGACGATGGCGACCTCGATCACCAGATCGTAGAAAGTTTTCGGCTTCAGCCGCGGCAGCATGCTCATCTGAGCGCGGCTTTCGACCTGGAAGACCCCCAGGCTGTCGGCCCGCCCCAGCATCGCGTAGACCGCGGGGTCGTCCTGGGGCAGGGTGGCGAGCGTCCAGCGTTGCCCATGCACCTGTTCGATCAGGTCGAAGGCGCGATGGATGCAGGTCAGCATGCCCAGCGCCAGCACGTCGACCTTCAGGATGCCGAGAGCGTCGATGTCGTCCTTGTCCCATTCGATGGTGCTGCGGTCCTCCATCGCCGCGTTGGCGACCGGGCAGAGATCCGACAGCGGGCCGCGGGTGATGACGAAGCCGCCGACATGCTGCGACAGGTGGCGGGGAAAGCCGATCAGCTCATGGGCAAGCTCCAGCGTGCGCTTGAGCCTCGGGTCGTCGGGATCGACGCCGAGTGAGCGGGCGCGCTCCTCGTCCACCCCCTGGCTGCTCCAGCCCCAGATCGAGCCGGTCAGCCGCGCCACCAGATCGGCCGACAGCCCCATCGCCTTGCCGACCTCGCGGAGCGCGCTGCGGGCGCGGTAGCGGATGACGGTGGCGGTCAGGCCGGCGCGGGCGCGGCCGTATTTCCCGTAGATGTACTGGATCACCTCCTCGCGCCGTTCATGTTCGAAATCGACGTCGATGTCCGGCGGCTCGCCGCGGGCGGAGGAGATGAAGCGTTCGAACAGCAGGTCGACTTCGGTCGGATCGACCGAGGTGATGCCCAGGCAATAGCAGACGGCGGAGTTGGCGGCGCTGCCGCGGCCCTGGCACAGGATGTCCTTTTTCCTGGCGAATCGGACGATGTCGTGGACGGTCAGGAAATAGGGGGCGAAGCGCTGCTCGGCGATCAGGGCCAGTTCGCGCTCCACCGTCTGGCGCACCGCATCGGGGATGCCGCCGGGGAACCGGTCGGGCGGGTAGCGCTTGGCCGCCCCGTCCCAGGTCAGGGCGACCAGCGTCTCCTGCGGGTCGCGGCCCTCCGCCACCTCGTCGGGATACTCGTACCGCAGCTCCTCCAGCGAGAAACGGCAGGCCTCGGCGATCTCCAGGCTGCGGGCGACGGCGTCGGGATGGTCGCGGAACAGCCGCATCATCTCGACGGCCGGTTTCAGGTGGCGCTCGGCATTGGCGGACAGCCGCCAGCCGGCCTCGTCGATGGTGGTGTGGTGGCGGATGCAGGTCATCATGTCGGCCAGCGCCCGCCGCCCGGCGCCGTGATAGAGCACGTCGTTGGTGGCGACCAGCGGCACCCCCTCCGCCTCCGCCAGCCCGGCCAGCCAGCGCAGCCGGCGGGCATCGTCGCCCTGGTAGCGGTGGCTCGCCGCCAGATAGAGCTGCCCGCGCGCCAGCCCGCTGCGCCAGGCGCGCAGCTCGCGCACAAAGGAGTCGTCACGCCGGTCGGGGCCGAGCAGCAGGAACAGCATGCCCTCGGCATGGGCCAGCACGTCGGCGCGGGCGATGAAGCACTCGCCCTTCGGTGCCCGCATCTTGCCCAGCGTCAGCAGCCGCGACAGCCGCGCATAGGCGGCGCGGTCGGTCGGGTAGGCCAGCAGGCTGTCGGCGTCGGTCAGGTCCAGCCGGCAGCCGATCAGCGGCCGGATGCCGGCCTTCTTCGCCGCCACATGCATCTGCACCACGCCGGCCAGCGAATTGCGGTCCGTTACCCCCACCGCCGCCAGCCCCAGCGCCGCCGCCGTCATCGCCAGCTCGTCAGGGTGCGACGCCCCCTCCAGAAAGCTGAAGTTGGTGGCGAGCTGCAACTCGGCATAACGGATCATGGCAAGGCTCCCCGGCGCAGGAAGGATGGGTGCGCGCGGGGATGATAGTCTGAAAATGGGACTTATGTCATTATCATGGCAAGGTGCGGCTTTCCGGCCGCATTCTCACTCGATATAGGATTCGACGCCCATGACGGTGAAGCCCTTGTTCTCCGGAAAGCGGGCGTTGACCTTTTCGCGGGCCTTCTTCTCGTCCAGTGCCCAAACGAGGAAGCGCCGGCCGCGCTTCCAGCTGTCGAGCGCGGTGGGAATGAGGGTGGGATTGACGCGGGTGCCGTATTCGATGTTGACCACCCGCAGGAGCCAGCCCTGGTCCTTCTGGGTGCGGCGGTCGTCCAGCACATAGATGCGGCGGTCGTTGGCACCGGCGGCCTTCAGGCGCTGTTCCAAATCCTCGCAGCCCAGCTCGGCCATCGCCTTGCGGCGGCGGGCGTCGCGCAGGTCGCGGGCCTGCTGGAGCGTGACGCGGGCGATCTTCTTGATCCGCTCGACCTGCGCCTGCTTGCGCGACACCGCGGTGGCGATCCGTTCCTCCGACGTCTTCAGGCGGCGCAACGCCAGCAGCAGCGCCACCGCCAGGGAGGCGAGGCCGATCAGGCCGGAGAAGATGTAGGGCATGCTGTCCATGGCGGGTCCGGCTTTCGATGGGGGCTCAGCTGGCCTTGGCGACGGGGGTGTCGGCGGACAGGAATTCCTGCATCCGCGTCACGGCATAGCCAAAGGCGGGCGGGTAGCGCCGCTCGATCTCCGTCCGCGCCTCCGCCATCGAGCGCGCCCAAACCTCGATCATCTGCGGCTGCGCCCAGCTGGGATCGACCAGCGCATGCTGGCTCTGCTGGACAGCGCCGGTACCGACATATTTGTTCACCACCATGGCGACGTAGCAGGGGCTGCCCTGGACCTCCTCGCCGACCAGGCGGACAAGCCGCTCGCCGGACTGGCGCACCTCCTCGATCTGGCGTTCCATCACCTTGCGGCGGCGCAGCACATCCTCGACGGCGCCGTCCAGCTCCTTCAGTTCGCGGATGCGGTCACCGCGGCGGGCGTCCAGCTTCGTCTCCAGCTTGGCACGGCGGGCGATGATGTCGCGCACCCCCTCCGACCCGTGGCGGCGTTCGATCGCGCGTTCGCCCAGCATGATGACGAGCTTGCCGATGCCGAACCCCAGCCCGGCCAGTCCGAAGGCGGTCATCAGCGCGTTGGTGTAGTTCTGCCACATGTGCGAAACCCCGATCGGAACTGCCATCCGGCTGGATGTTTCCAACGATAGGAGTAACCCCTGGCTTGCCGCCATTCAATCGCGGCGCTGAAACGATATTATACAGTCGACAGGCCGGAAGGCCGGGTGCGGCATCCCGTTACCCCGCCGCACGCTCGACCCGGTTGCGGCCGGCCTGCTTGGCGGCATGCAAAGCGTGTTCGGCGCGGTGCAGGGTCTGTTCGACGCCGGGCTCGGCGGGAAGCCAGTTGGCGACGCCGATGCTGGCGGTGACGGGGATCGTCCGCTCCTCCACCAGGATCGGGCTGTCGGCCAGGGCGGCGCGCACCCGTTCCGCCACCACGGCGGTGCCGGCGGCGTCGGTTTCCGGCAGAAGCACGACGAACTCCTCCCCGCCCGACCGCGCGATGTGATCGGAGATGCGCAGAGCCGCCCGGATCCGCTTCACCACCGCGCGCAGCACCGCGTCGCCGATGGCATTGCCATGAGCGTCGTTGACCGCCTTGAACCCGTCGAGGTCGAGCAGGAAGACGCCGAGAGGACGGCCATAGCGCCGTGCCCGCGCCAGCTCCGCCGCCGCCAGTTCCAGGAAGCGGCGGCGGTTCCACACGCCGGTCAGCGGATCCAGCGTCGCCATGCGGTTGAGGCGGACGGTCGCCTCCTCCAGCGCGCGGCCGCGTTCGGCAAGCTTCTGTTCCAGGGCCGCGAGATCGGCATAGGCGCGCAATGCCGTCACCACGCTTGTGAACAGCCGGCGTGCCGTCAGTTCGGTCTTGGCGGTGTAGCCGTCGATTTCATAGGCGAGGACCAGATCCTCTTCCGGCACGCGGGCCGGCTGTCCGGTGCGCAGGACGATGCGGATGGCGCGGTTGCCGAGATCCTCGCGGATGCGGCGGGCCAGCCGCAGGCCGGCATCCTCGGTCTCCATCACCACGTCGAGCAGGATGACGGCGATGTCCGGGGTGTCGCGCAGGATGCGTTCCGCCTCCGCCGCACTGGAGCAGTCGAGCAGGCGGACGGGACGGCCGCGGAAGCGCAGCCGGGCGAGCGCCAGCCGGGTGACGGCATGCACCTCCGGCTCGTCGTCGGCCACCAGAACCAGCCAGGGCGGAGCGGTGGGGTCGGTGTCGCCGGTTCCGCCGGCCCCGACGGCCCCGACGGCCCCGCCGGAAGGATCCTGCGGGGTGGGAGACTCGTCCGAGGCGAACAGGAGATCATTGGACATGGCTGCCGGCTCGGAACTGTCCACGGTGCACGCAGGAATGGAAGCACGGGCCCGGCGCCGATGCAACGGTGCCGAGTGCCGCGCCGGCGCTATGGCGTTCCGAACCCGTCGGGATGAAAATCATGGGGGATCGGTCGCGCCGGTGGCGCGTTTCGCCATTCGGTGCTTGCGCGGCCACGCCAAGCCACCTTAGGCATGGCTTTGTATGGAAATGATCGGAGCGGACCGGGTATGGAAGCAAGCATGGATGGGCGGGAGCATGCGGCCAAGCTGCGCGCGCTCGCGCTGGGGGCGCTGGGTGTCGTCTATGGCGACATCGGCACCAGCCCGCTCTACACGCTGCGCGAATGCCTGACCGAGGGCGGCGGCTTCCCGCTGACGCCCGAAGTCATCCTGGGCGTGCTGTCGCTGATCTTCTGGGCGCTGATCATCACGGTGACGGTGAAGTACGTCATCTTCATCATGCGCGCCGACAACCAGGGCGAGGGCGGCATCCTGGCGCTGACCGCGCTGGCGTTGCGCGGCATGCGGCCGGGGCACCGGCGGACCGGGGTCGTCATGGCGATCGGCGTGATGGGCGCCTCGCTGTTCTACGGCGACAGCCTGATCACCCCCGCCATCTCGGTGCTGAGCGCGGTGGAGGGCCTGCATGTCGTCGCCCCCGCCCTGGACAGCTATGTCATCCCGATCACGCTGACCATCCTGGTCGGGCTGTTCGTATTGCAGCGATTCGGCACCGAGAAGGTCGGTAAACTGTTCGGGCCGGTGATGCTGGTGTGGTTCCTGACGCTGGCGGTGCTGGGTCTGGGGCAGATCATCCGCTATCCCGGCGTACTGGGCGCGGTGTGGCCCGGCCATGCGGTGGAGATGCTCTTCAACCATGGCTGGCACGGCTTCCTGCTGCTGGGGGCGGTGGTGCTGGCGGTGACGGGGGCGGAGGCGCTCTATGCCGACATGGGGCATTTCGGCCGCAAGCCGATCCGCGGCGCCTGGTACAGCATCGTGCTGCCGTCGCTGCTGCTGTGCTATTTCGGCCAGGGCGCCCTGCTGCTGCACGAGCCGGAAGCCATCGAGAACCCCTTCTTCCATCTGGCGCCCGACTGGGCGCAGGTGCCGCTGCTGCTGCTGGCCACCGCCGCCACCATCATCGCCGGGCAGGCGGTGATCTCCGGCGCCTATTCGGTGACCTTGCAGGCGATGCATCTGCGCTACCTGCCGCGGATGGAGGTGATGCACACCTCGGAGCACGAGAAGGGCCAGATCTACATGCCGCAGCTGACCTGGCTGCTGCTGGCCGGCGTCATCCTGCTGGTGCTGACCTTCCAGACCTCCAGCAACCTCGCCGCCGCCTACGGCATCGCGGTGACCGGCACGATGGTGGCGACCACGCTGCTGGCCTACAAGGTGGCGCGCTCGCTCGGCCGCTGGAAGCTGTGGCAGGCGGTGCTGGCGCTGGCGGTGTTCCTGACCGTCGACATGGCGCTGTTCCTCGCCAATCTGGTGAAGGTGGAGGAGGGCGGCTGGTTCCCGCTGGTGGTCGGTGCGGCGGTCTTCCTGCTGATGGCGACGTGGCGACGCGGCCGCGAGGTGGTGCGCAAGCGGCTGGCCGAGGATGCGCTGCCCTTCGACATGCTGCTGGAGCGGCTGAAGAGCGGGTCGGTGCAGCGGGTGCCGGGCACCGCGGTGTTCCTGACCGGCAACCCGCGCGGCCTGCCGCCGGGGCTGCTGCACAGCATGAAGCATTACAAGGTGCTGCATCAGCGCGTCGTCCTGCTGACCGTCGACATCGAGGATGTGCCGCATGTGCCGGACGAGCAGCGCTTCGAGCTGAAGGCGCTGTCGGCCGGGTTCTTCCGGCTGATCGTCCATTTCGGCTTCAAGGACGAACCGGACATCCCGGTGGCGCTGGAAAGCAGGCGCATTCCCGGACTGCCGTTCGAGCCGATGGAAACGACCTATTTCGTCAGCCGCGAGACGCTGATCCGCAGCCACGGCAAGTCCGGGCTGCCGCGCTGGCAGGAACCGCTGTTCATCTTCCTGTCGAAGCTGTCGTCCAGCGCGTCGGAGTATTTCTGCATCCCGCCCAACCGGGTGGTCGAGCTGGGCATGCAGCTGGAGATCTGATCCGGATCGCGGCCTTGCGGACCGGGACCGTGGAAACGAAAAGGTCCCGGCCTTGCGGACCGGGACCCTGGAACCTGTTCGGAAAGTCCACCACCGTCATTCGTCCGACTCGCAAAGGCGGGGTCCAGGTTTCCTCCTGCGCTAAAAGCGGGAATGGATGAAGTCCCACCTTCACAGAAATGACGAATGGACAGTGTCGAGTTTCTGGATGGAGTTTCCGATTAAGGGCCCAATGGATTCTGGTGATCCACCCGAAAGCAAGAGTTCACTCAGAAATTCGACAAAGAATGCATCCGTGGCATCCAGTCGGATAGCTGGGCGCTCTGCTATTTTCATCTCTGGTGGAAGAGGGGATGCCTTTTTTGATCGACATTTCCACCATTTGATACGCCGGAACGATTGGAGTGTTCGTCGTTTATATTCGAGACTATTTGTTAAGATTGAGCAAGATCCTGAATAAGAACTTCAATGCTTAAGTTGGAATGAGATGCTGTAGGTGTCGCGATAATATTGCATCCAATCGATCCGGGCCATGTAAAGGGTTGAGATGGATCGTCGCCCGATGTAGTCCAATTGGGAGCCGTATTTTCGCCGCCATTATTATCATAGGAAGTGTACCAGTATGGAGCGGTGCCGATGTCGGCGACCTGAAGCGGTACATGGATGCGAACTCCAAATCTTGCTTTTGTGTTTGGATTATACCATGTGCAATATATCTCATATGGCCCGTCTGCAACGGTAGAGAGGATCTCGGATGCAGACATTACTTGTGAGCCACTTTCTGCGATAAGCTCGGTTCCTGGCGATGTATTGAGAGAGCCGACTCCCGCTTCGAGGATCCATCCCCAGTAACCACGATAAAATGGTGTAGCGGAATAATTTAGGAACCTGATTTCCATATCCGGATCGCTCATGATGTCTCCTTAGGGCTTTGTGTTTCTGCAGAAAATAAATGATCGTTTTCAAAAGGGAATCTTGCTGATCAGCCATTCTCCAACCTGTTGAATCTCACTCCATAGAGTGTCGTCGCCGATTGCTGTAAATGCTGGTATATCATCATAGACAAGAATATCGCAGTTTTTGAATAATTGAGTAACAACTGTATCAAGATTAACATTTGCTGGTATTTGTAGTGTTTCTGGTAGGCCTGCCATTACAGCGTCCTGTCCATCTTCCATAGCCGTTACGAGCTGGCGAACTGCAGCCTCTTGGTTTGATCGGCCATCACCGACAAACGTATAAACCACATTTTGGACTCCCGAAGGGCGTGCAACCCAATTACCATTCTCAATTTTTATTAGGAGAGAGGGCATTTTGATCCTTTCTATAGATTGTTGTGGCGATATTCAGCATCGCTAGCACCGCCCCAGCCTATGCTGAGAAACAGATCTTAAGCTGAGATGTGGAGTGTGATTTATCGTCTGCACTGCTGACTGGGATAATAGTGACGATTGATTTCCATTCTCTATTATCTACGTTTGCAAATACGGCAAACAGGCAGACCGCTTTTCTCAAACGGGTACTGAGAAGCGTTTTCAGGCACGCATATCCTCTTATTGGTTGGCTTTTTTGATTCCCGCAATAATAGCTTTTTTGATTTATATATGCGCATTTAGGTTGTTTATGTTGTTTAGCGGTTGCGCTTTTTGTATGGCATTCCCGTTTTTTTGGCGCATCCTCCAGTTCTCAAAAACTGGATGGTCCAGATGCTCAGACTGTGGCCACTTCACATTCCCCTCGATGAAAACAGCCAGCGGGCGATCCACATTCAAATCTACGACGCGGTGGTGGCGGGCATTCGTTCGAGACGGCTGCCCGCCGGTAGTCCGCTGCCGGGTAGCCGAACCTTGGCGCAACTTTTGGATGTTAATCGTAAAACGGTGCAATTGGCATATGACGAACTGATCGCTGCCGGCTGGGTTACGGCGGAAGGCCGACGTGGCACCTTCGTTTCCCTGCGCCTTCCATCAGCGCAGCGTTCGACCGCGGAGACGGGCACCAAACGGCATCCGGAGCCCGTGCGATCTTCCCAGCCGGTTCCGAAGCCGCCGCCATCCACTATGATCGTCTTCGACGACGGCGCTCCGGACACCCGGCTGGTGCCAGTGTCGGCCCTGGCGCAAGCCTATCATGGGGCGCTGCGGCGGCTCAGCCGAAGCAACAGGCTGGCCGATGAGCACGCGTTGGGCAATCCGGAGCTCCGGCAATCGATTTCGGGCATGCTGAATTTCAACCGCGGCATGGCCACCATGCCAGAGCGCATCTGCCTGACCCGCGGTAGCCAGATGGCCATTTTCCTGGCGGCCCGCATCCTGACCGGACCGGGCAGGACGGCTGTGCTGGAGGAGCCGGGCTATGGGCAGGCCCGCACTGCGTTCCGTCGAGCCGGGGCGGATCTGGCGCTGGTTCCGGTGGACGGGGAAGGGATGCGGGTGGATATTCTGGAAGAGCTGTGTCAGACCCGTAAGGTCGCCTGCGTCTATGTCACACCGCACCATCAGTTTCCCACCACCGTGTCGCTGAGTCCCGAGCGGCGCCGATGGTTGCTCGAACTGTCGGAACGTTACGGCTTCACCATCGTTGAGGACGACTACGACCACGAGTTCCATTTTGCCAGCAAGCCGTTGCTGCCGCTGGCCAACCGGGCGCCGGATGCGCGGATCGTATACATCGGCTCATTCTCCAAACTGTTGTCGCCGCATGTGCGCAGCGGCTTTATCACGGGGCCGGCCGGATTCATCCGTGACGCCGCCTCGTGGGTGGCCCAGATCGACAGGTTGGGAGATCCGGTGAAGGAATTGGCGCTGTCCGAACTGATCAATTCCGGCACTGTGCAGCGCCATAACGACAAGGCCCGGCAGGTCTACGACCAGCGTCGGCAGGGCTTTGCCGACCTGTTGCGGCAGAATTTCGGGACTGGTGTGCGCTTTTCGGTGCCGGATGGCGGATTGGCCTATTGGGTGGAATTCGACGCGCCGGTTAACACGGCTGTTTTCATGGCGCGGGCAAGGGTGGCGGGGGTGCGCCTTCTGCCCGCCCGACAGTTCTGGACCGGCAGGCCCTCGGTAGGAGGGACACGGATCGGCTACGCGCATATGACCGGGGCGGAGGTTGCGGAACCGCTGCGCCGCCTCGGGCGGGTTCTGCGGCAGGCGGAATCCGCCGACAAGACCGGCGAAGGGGGATAGGCACTCCCGGGCCTGCCCCCTTCGCCGCCGTCAATGTCGGCCAGCGTCGGTCAGCGCCGGACCATCGGCGCCAGATCCTTGCGGATGCCGGCATCCAGGCGGGCGTTGAGGTCGTCCATCATCCGGCGGGTCATTTCCAGGAAGGTGGCCTCGCGGTCGGCCAGCGAGATGTTCTCCGCCACGGTGGTGGACTGGGTGACGGTGGAGCGGGTCACGCCGCGGAAGCCGCCATTGCCGGTGTCCGGCACCTCGCCGGCGATCTCCACCTCGATCCGGCCGTCATAGCGCTGGGCCTGGTCGTTGGTGAAATAGCCGGTGATGCCCTTCTTGGTGGGCAGCGCCACCTCGACGATGCTGGCGTCGCGGATGGTGACGCGCACGCGGCCTGTGCCGCCCGCCGTCTGCAAGCGCTCCGCCGCCCAGCGCCGCACCGCCTCGGCCGGCGGAACCGCGGAGCGGTTCTCCACATGCTTGGCCCCGACCGGACGGTAGGCGTCGACCACGTCGATGGTGCCGGCATTCAGAACGATGGGTCCGAAATTGGAGAAGTCGACCGGGCGCGGCGCCGGCCGCGGCGGCGTGCTCTGGCAGGCGGCGAGCAGGAGGGTGGCCATTCCGGCGGCGAGGGTGAAGCGGCGCGACAGCATGGGGGCTCCGGGTGAGGGAGGATGGGTGGACAAGTGCGGCGGCACTATAGCCGCCAAGGCGGAGGGGTGCATCCCGCCTATTCCGGTGACCGCTTTTGGGAGTGCTTCAACCGTCCGCGGCGTCTCGCGGCAGGTCGCCGAGCAGGATCGACAGGTCGCGGGCGCCATGAAGGATGCGAACGATCAGCGGCGGCCGGCGTTCGGAATTGTAGACGACGATATAGGGAAAACCGGTCAGGCTGACGAAGCGATAGGGCGGGTCGGCCAGTTCCGGGCGCTGTGCTCCGGCCAGGGGATGGGCGCCGATGCGGTGCGCGGCGCGGGCAACGGTATCGCGCAAGGCGCGGGCGGCAGCGGGATGGTCCTCGGCGATCCAGCGGATTGCCGCCAGCAGGTCGCGGCGGGCCGCCGGCGACAGGGCCGCGGCGGTCATTGGCTGCGGGAATCGCTGCCGGGGTCGATGGTCCGGTCGATCTCCGCCAGCATGTCGTCGATGCCGACGCTGCCGTCGCGGTCGGCTTCGGCCTCGGCCTGGAGGAGCATGGCGTTGAAATTTTGCCGCCGTTCCTCGGCATCCTGCAGCAACCGCAGGCCGGAGCGCACGACTTCGCTCACATTGTTGTAGC
Source organism: Azospirillum palustre (assembly GCF_002573965.1). Classification (NCBI taxonomy): domain Bacteria; kingdom Pseudomonadati; phylum Pseudomonadota; class Alphaproteobacteria; order Rhodospirillales; family Azospirillaceae; genus Azospirillum; species Azospirillum palustre. Next base: position 238,841 of record NZ_PDKW01000043.1, read on the forward strand.
GCCCGCCCTCGACGCAGTCGCGGGCGAAGCGCTCCAGCTCCGGTGTGAGATGCACGTTAGTCGCCATCGCCGTCCTTCCCATCAAGGGTTCATGTCAAGGATTGACATAAACTATGGGCGAGGCCGGGAGGAAGCGCAAGCGGCCGGCGCCCGTGGGCACCGGCCGTCTTCGCAGTCCTTACGCGCCATAGACGCGGTCGAGATCCGCGTCGGTGAAGTGGTAGTCGGTCGAGCAGAACTGGCAGGTCACCTCGACCCGGCCGTCGTCGATCTTCAACTCCTGCACCTCTTCGCGGGGCAGGCTGCGCAGCATGGTCTCCACCCGCTCGCGCGAGCAGCGGCAGCCGAAGCGGAGCGCGTTGCCCTGATAGACCCGCACGCCGTCCTCGTGGAACAGGCGGTAGAGCAGGTCGGCGGCCGGCAGGTCGGTCGACAGCAGCTCGTCGCCTGACACGCTGGCCATCAGCGCCATGGCACGGTGCCAATCGTCCTCGTCGTCCGACGCGGTCAGCCCCTGTTCCTGCGGCAGGCGCTGGACCATGATGCCGCCGGTCCGCCAGGGGCCGAAGGAGCCGTCCGGCAGCGCCGCACGGTCGACCGAGACGGTCAGGCCGGTGTCGATCTGCTCCGACTGGCGGAAGTAATGCTGGACGCAGTCGGTCAGCGTCTTGCCGTACAGCTCGACGATGCCCTGGTAACGGTCGGTGTCGGGGCCCTGGTCCACCGTGAAGGCGATGTAGCCCTTGCCCAGCAGGGCGGCCGCCGGGGCGATGTCGACGTCCCGCTCGGCCTTGGCCAGCGCTTCCGGATCGAACTGGGCATAGGCGCGCACGTCGCCGACCGAGGTGACGTCGGCCACCATCAGGCTGATCGGCCCGTCGCCCTTGGTCTGGAGCGTGAAGATGCCCTCGTACTTCAGCATGCTGGCGAGCAGAACGGCCAGCGTCGCCGTCTCCGCCAGGAAGCGGGCGACGGTGGGCGGATAGTCGTGGCGGGTCAGGATCTCGTCGATTGCCGGCCCCAGCTTGACGATGCGGCCGCGCAGGCGCGACGCCTCGATCTGGAACGGCAGGACGAAATCATCGGTGAGCGGGCGGACGGACGGATCGTCCATGGGGCAGATTCCTTAAGACAGAGACCGGTTATGCAGGCGTAGGGCCGAAGATCGGGGTGCGGAAGGGTCGAATCAAGGCCGGTAGGGCACCCATGCGAATTTGGCCCTCTCCCGGGGTGGGAAGAGGGCCAATCGAGGCGTCGACTGCAGGGATCGGGCGGGGAGCGTCAGTCCAGAACGCCCATGCACCAGCCGAGGATGGCCTTCTGGGCGTGCAGGCGGTTTTCCGCCTCGTCCCAGACCACCGAATGACGGCCATCGATCACGCCGTCGGTCACTTCCTCGTTCCGGTGGGCCGGCAGGCAGTGCATGAACAGCGCCTCGGGGTGGGCGTGCGCCATCAGCGCCTCGTTCACCTGATAGGGGGCGAGGATCGCCGCGCGCTCGTCCACGTCGGTGTTGTGCATCGAGGCCCAGGCGTCGGTGATGACGCATTCGGCCCCGCGCACCGCCTCTTCCGGGCTGTCGGTGACGACCAGACGGCCGCTGCCCTCGCGCTCGGCCCAGGCCAGCAGCTCCGGCGACGGGCCGTAGACGGTCGGGCAGGCCAGACGCAGCTCGAAGCCGAAGCGTACGGCGGCATGCGCCCAGCTGACCGCGACGTTGTTGCAGTCGCCGATCCAGGCGATGGTCCGGCCGTTGATCGGACCGCGATGCTCCTCGAAGGTCATCAGGTCGGCCATGATCTGGCAGGGGTGGGTCTGGTCGGTCAGGCCGTTGATGATCGGAATGCTGGCGTGGGCCGCCAGCTCATGCACCCGCTCCTCGCCGGTGGTGCGGACCATCACCGCGTCGACGAAGCGCGACAGCACGCGGGCGGTGTCGCCGATGGTCTCGCCGCGGCCCAGCTGCATGTCATCGGGCTTCAGCACCACGACGTTGCCGCCGAACTGCTGCATGCCGACCTCGAACGACACGCGGGTGCGGGTCGAGGGCTTCTCGAAGATCAGGGCCAGCGAGCGGCCGGCCAGCAGGGTGGAATGGGCCAGCCGGTCCTTCTTCAGGTCGGCCTTGATGCGGACGGCATGGTCGAGCAGGCGGCGCAGGGTGGCGCCGTCCATGCGGTCGATGTCGAGGAAATGCCGAACCGTGCTGTTGGCGGTGTTGGTGTCGCCGTTCATCCCACGCACTCCTGCGCCGTCCGGTCGAGAATCCCGACGGCTTCGTTCACTTCGGCTTCGCCGATGTTCAGGGGCGGCAGCAGCCGCACCACATTGTCGCCGGCCGGAACCGACAGCAGGCCGTTGGCGCGCAGCTTCGCCACCACCTCGCCGACCGGCTGGCCCAGCTTGAGGCCAAGCATCAGGCCCTGGCCGCGCAGCTCCAGGAACATCGACGGATGCCTGGCGATCAGCTCTTCCAGGCGGCCCTGCATATAGCCGGCGGTCTTCTGCACATTGTCCAGGAAGCCCGGCGCCAGAACGACGTCCAGCACGGCGTTGCCGACGGCGGTCGCCAACGGGTTGCCGCCATAGGTCGAGCCGTGGGTGCCGGCGGTCATGCCGGATGCCGCACGCTCGGTCGCAAGGCAGGCGCCGAGCGGGAAGCCGCCGCCGATGCCCTTGGCGACGCACATCACGTCCGGCGTGATGCCGGCCCATTCATGGGCGAACAGCTTGCCGGTGCGGCCCATGCCGCACTGGATCTCGTCGAGGAACAGCAGCAGGCCATGCTCGTCGCACAGCGCACGCAGGCCGCGCAGGAACTCCACCGAGCCGGCACGAATGCCGCCCTCGCCCTGGATCGGCTCGACGCAGATGCCGCCGGTGGCGGGCGTGATCGCGGCGCGCACGGCGTCCAGATCGCCGAACGGCACCTGATCGAAGCCGTCCAGCAGCGGGTCGAAGCCGTGCACCAGCTTCTCCTGCTTGGCGGCCGAGATGGCGCCCAGCGTGCGGCCGTGGAAGGCCTGCTCGAAGGTGATGATGCGGTTCTTCTGCGGGTTGCCGCTGTCATAATGGTACTTGCGGACGGCCTTGGCGCCGCATTCCCACGCTTCTGCACCGGAGTTGGTGAAGAACACCGTGTCGGCGAAGGTCACCTCGGTCAGGCGCTTGCCCAGGCTCTCCTGCCCGGCGACCCGGAACAGGTTGGAGGTGTGCCACAGCTTCTGCGCCTGCTCGGTCAGCTTCTCAACCAGATAGGGATGCGCGTGACCCAGGGCGTTCACCGCGACGCCGGCGGCGAAGTCGAGGAATCGTCGCCCGTCGGTCGCGTAGAGATACGGACCTTCACCGCGCTCGAAAACAACATCGGCGCGGGCGTATGTGGGCATAACGACGGGGATCACGGCTTTGGTCTCCCAAAAAAGGAAAATCCGGCGGCCATGCCTGACCGCCGGGAACGGCAAATATCCGGGGATTGATGGGTTCTGTCAACGGACAGGGGTGAAAAAGCGCTGTTTTCGCAGCGTCTTCACGCCTTAAGCTTGTAGCCGGTCTTGAACATGCGCCAGGCGAGCCACCACAGGCCGGCATTCACGCCCAGCATCACCGCCACGCCCAGCCAGCGCGCCCCGTCGGACACCCCGATGAAGCCGTAGCGGAAGCCGTCGATCATGTAGAAGAACGGGTCGAAATGGGCGACCCACCAGAAGACCGGCGGCAGGGTATCGACCGAATAGAAGGTGCCGGACAGGAAGGACAGCGGCGTCACCACGAAGTTGGTCACCGCGGCGATGTTGTCGAACTTCTCAGACCAGACGCCGCCGACCAGACCCAGCAGCGCCAGCAGCATCGACGCCATCACCGCATGGAAGATGACGAAGCCCGGATGCGGCATGTGCATCGGGATCACCGCCCAGATGGCGAGACCGGTCACCAAACCGACCACGACGCCGCGGGTGACGCCGCCCAGCACGAAGCCGCTGACCAGCTCCATCGGCGACAGCGGCGGCATCAGGATGTCGACGATGTTGCCCTGGACCTTGGCGATCACCACGGAGGAGGAGGTGTTGGCGAAGGCGTTCTGCACCATCGCCATCATGATCAGGCCGGGAGCCAGGAACTCCAGGTAAGGCGTCGGGCCGACCATCCGCACCGCCGACCCCAGCGACAGGGCGAACACCGCGTAATAGAGCAGCGTCGTCACCACCGGCGCCCAGACGGTCTGCTGGTGCACCTTGATGAAGCGCCGCACCTCGCGTGCGTAGAGCGTCCACAGGCCGATCCAGTTGACGGAACCGACATTGCGCGGCATGGGAGGAAGGGGAAGGGTCATCGCGTCACGATCTGCCTTTAGGGAACCGGCACCCGCGGTTTCGGCCCCCTTGGGGGAGCCGGGTGAGGGCCGGAACTGTTTCGCCAGGAAAGGGCGCCGGGTAGGTCACGGACCGCCAGTAAGGCCACGGACTGTACGTGCGGCCCGCCCATCCGGCAACCGCCGCCGCCGAAGGGACTGCCATGAACACCGACGATAAGCGTTCCGTTCCCCCCGCCCGGTCGCCGGCGAGAAAGCCGCCGAAGCGCGTCACGCCGCAATATCTGGAGAACGCGGCGCTGTATTATCTGGAGCGCTTCGCCAGTTCGACATCCAACCTGCGCCGGGTGCTGATGCGCAAGGTCGACCTGTCGGCCAAGGCCCACGGCACCGACCGCGAGGAGGGCGCGCGCTGGATCGACGAACTGCTGGCCCGCTATGTCCGCAGCGGCCTGCTGAACGACGAGACCTATGCCCGGATGCGCACCGAAAGCCTGCACCGCCGTGGCGCCTCCACCCGGCTGATCGCCCAGAAGCTGGCCGGCAAGGGCATCGGCCGCGACGAGGCCGACAAGGCCCTGGACAGCCTGCGCGAGGATGTCGGGCCCGATCTGGATTTGACGGCGGCGCTGGCGCTGGCGAAGCGGCGCCGTCTGGGACCCTACCGGCGGCCGGACCAGCGCGCGGCGCAGCGGGAGAAGGACATGGCGGCGCTGGGACGGGCCGGATTCGGCTATGAGATCGCCCGACGGGTGGTGGATGCCGAGGATCCGGACGGGCTGCTGGAGGAGCAGGGCGCCAGCCGATGAAATGTTGAGGATGGAACGGCGTGGAACATCTTTCCGGAGATGTTCCATGGTTCACATCCCCAGAAATGACGGGCCCAGAAATGATGGGCCAAGAAATGGCAGGCCCTGAAACGACGAAACGCGCGGCACCCTTTCGGATGTCGCGCGCCGCTCTCTTACCGGGAGTCGGAATCGTCCTGTACGCGTCCTAAACTTCCTCAGCGGAGCGGCAAGCGCCCCGCGTCAGCACACCAAACGCGCCCCAGAATCTGGGAAGCGATCAGGCCGCAGCCTGCTGCTTCTCCTGCGCCTTGGAGATCCGGCGCTTGATGCGACGGGCATCCAGGCTCAGCACCGCGTCCTTCGCATCGAGCAGGAAGGCGTCGAGGCCACCCTTGTGCTCGATCGAGCGGATTGCGTTCACCGAGAGGCGCAGACGCACCAGCTGACCCAGGCTGTCGCTGAGCAGCGACGTTTCCTGGAGGTTCGGCTGGAAGCGGCGACGATTCTTGTTGTTGGCGTGGCTGACGTTGTTGCCAAACTGCGTGCCCTTGCCGGTCACGGAGCACCGACGTGCCATCGGACTGTTCCTTTATTTTAGCAAATGAAACCCGGTAACGGACGGCCCGCCGCCCGAAGGAGGCCGCTATATAGTCGAACAAAAGCGCCGTCGTCAAGCCTGTCGTCAAGCCGGGAACCGCGATGAAACCGTCAAAGCCCGAGTCGTCGCGGGATTGTGGAGAGTCGAAGCGCGGCGGCCTCTTCGATCCGACGAAGAGACGAGCCGCGCCAATCTTGTGCCGACGGGTGTCAGTTCACGGTCGGGGAGGTCTTCGACGCCGGCTTGGCGGCCAGCGGCTTGCCGGGGCGGCGCTGCGCCGGCTTGGCCACCGCCTTCGCCTCGGCGGCGATTGCCGCGGCGGGGGCGGCCGTCTCGGCCTTCACCGTTTCGACCAGTTCCTTCACCGGAACCTCGACCGAGTCGGCGGCCGGAGCGGCAACGGTGGCGGCGACCGGAGCGGTCTCGGCGGCCACGGCCGGAACCGGGGCGGGTGCGGGGGTGGGTGCAGCCTGCGGAGCCTCGACGGCCGGCGCCGGGGCGGCGACTTCGACCTTCGGGGCGGCAATCGCCGGGGCCGCCACCGGTGCCGGCTTCGGAGCCTCGGCCTTCGGGGCCGGGGCCGCGACGGGGGCCGCGACGGGGGCCACGGTGGGGGCCGCCACCGGAGCGGCCACCGGAGCAGCCTCTGCGACCGGAGCCGGCAGGGCGGCGATCTCGGCGGCGATCTTGGTGGAGACGTCCAGGAAGCCCTGCACGCTCTCGGTCACGCGGGCCTGGGTGGTGGACAGCCAGTCGCGCTGCAAGGCCGCCAGATCGGCGGGGTTGCGGGCCTTGCCCAGCCCGGCGGCCAGGCGGCTGGCGTCGTTGACCGAGGCGGTGACGCCGTCGAACCAGCGGCGGTAGCCGTCCTGCACCAGCGTGGCGACGCGGGCGGACTTGGCGGCGGTGCTTTGGGCGTTGGTCTTGAACAGGGTCAGGACGTTGGCGGGGGTCGGCTGAGCGGTCATGGCGTTGTCTCCCGTAGAGCAAGGCATATTGGCGGAAACGGAAAGGCCGCTCCGGCGTAACCCCAGGAGACCGCGGGCACCCCGGCCCAAGCAACGGAGGCTTGATCGACAAAGTCGAATCGGCGCACGTCGCCCCTTTCCCGCCCGGTGCAGAATAGCCCTACGGTTGGTGCGGTGCAACGAATTTGTTGCGGTGCAACATAAGCTGAACGGTTTATGCCCGGTTGGATCAGAGGGTTTCCGTCCGGTCGAGGAAGCGCCCGAGCAGGGTGTGGGCCGCGGCCGCCGGGATGGTGGTTCCGGCGGTCACCTCCGCCTCTAGGCGCGCCAGATCGGCCCGCACCGCCGGATGGGCGCGGAAACGGTCGATCAGCGTCTCGCGGATTTCGCTCCACAGCCAGGCGCGGGCCTGCTCCGCCCGGCGGGTGGCGCGGGCGCCGTTGGCCTCGGTCAGCGCCTTGTGTTCGCCGATGGTGTCCCAGATCGTGTCGATGCCGATCTTCTTGAAGGCGGAGCAGCTGAGCACCGGCACCCGCCAGTCGCCATGGCGCAGCAGCGTCAGCGCATGGCGGTAGTCGGCGACGGTGTGGCGGGCGGTGGCGGCGAGGTCGCCGTCGGCCTTGTTGACGACGACGAGGTCGGCCAGCTCGACGATGCCCTTCTTGATGCCCTGCAACTCGTCGCCGCCGGCCGGCAGCAGCAGCAGCATGAACAGGTCGACCATGTCGGCGACCGCGGTCTCCGACTGGCCGACGCCGACCGTTTCCACCACGATCACGTCGAAGCCGGCGGCCTCGCAGACCAGCATCGCCTCGCGTGTGCGGCGCGCCACGCCGCCCAGAGTCGCACCGGCGGGGGAGGGGCGGATGAAGGCGTCGGGATCGCGCGACAGGTCGACCATCCGGGTCTTGTCGCCCAGGATCGAGCCGCCGGTGCGCTGCGACGACGGATCGACCGCCAGCACCGCGACCTTGTGCCCCAGCCCGATGACATGCAGCCCGAACGCCTCGATGAAGGTCGATTTGCCGACCCCCGGCACGCCGGAGATGCCGAGTCGCACCGAGTTGCCGGTATGGGGCAGCAGCGCCTCCAGCAGTGCTTCGGCGGTGACGCGATGGTCGGCGCGCGTCGATTCGATCAGCGTGATCGCCCGCGCCAGCGCCCGCCGGTCGCCAGAGCGGACGGCTTCGGCGAGGCGGGCGGCGTCTTGCGGGGCGGTGTCGGTCATGGCGGCGGCATCGGTCTGTGCGAAGGGAGCGGTACCCTACTCGAGGGAGCAGTCCGGGATAAAGCCCTTGGCGCGGTGGCAGGTCGTCCTGGACGCTGTGGTTTCGGTGGGCGGGCCTTCCACGGATTTCACGGATTTAGACACGGATTTCACGGATTTTTTTGAACTTGGCGGCGCTTCGGCCCTTCACGAAGGAGTGCTGCCTTGGGTCGCGACATCCGTGAAATCCGTGTCCCAATCCGTGAAATCCGTGGAAATCTTGTCCGCACCTCCCGCGCCCAAGGAATCGCACGGCACCCTATGTCCGCACCGCCGGCGACTCCACCGCCTCCAGGTTCAGCGCGGCGGCGAGCAGGGCGCGGGTGTACTCCTCGCGCGGCTCCTCGAAGATGCGCTGGGTCGGCCCCTGTTCGACCACCTTGCCGTCCTTCATCACCATGACGTGGCTGGACAGCGCCCGCACCACCCGCAGATCGTGGCTGATGAACAGGTAGGCGAGGTTGTGGCGGGCCTGGATGTCGCGCAGCAGGTCGACGATCTGCGCCTGCACCGACATGTCGAGCGCCGAGGTCGGCTCGTCCAACACGACGAATTTCGGCTTCAGCACCAGGGCGCGGGCGATGGCGATGCGCTGGCGCTGGCCGCCGGAGAACTCGTGCGGGTAGCGGTTGCGCGCCTCGGGCGGCAGGCCGACCTCCTCCAGCGCGCGGGCGACCATCGCCTCGCGTTCCTTGGCGTCGCCGATGCCATGGATGCCCAGCCCTTCGCCGATGATCTGGCCGACCGACAGGCGGGGCGACAGGCTGCCATAGGGATCCTGGAAAACGATCTGCATCTCGCGCCGCAGGCCGCGCAGGCGCTTCGGCTGCCAGCCCTGGATGTCGGTGCCGTCGAAGCGGATGGCGCCCTCGCTGGCGTGCAGCCGCAGGAGGGCGAGGCCAAGCGTCGTCTTGCCCGATCCCGATTCGCCGACGACGCCGACGGTGTGGCCGCGGCGGACCGCGACATCGACGCCGTCCACCGCCTTGATATGGCCGACGGTGCGGCGCAGCAGGCCCTTCTTGATCGGGAAATGGACCTTGAGCCGGTCGGCGGCCATCACCTCCGCCGCATCCTCGGGCGGCGACAGCGGGTTGCCGCGCGGCTCTGCCGACAGCAGCTTCTTGGTGTAGGCGTGGCGCGGGCGGATGAACAGGTCATCGACCTTGGCCTGCTCGACGATCTCGCCCTGGTTCATCACGCAGACGCGGTCCGCCATCTTGCGCACCACGCCGAGATCGTGGGTGATCAGCAGCAGCGCCATGCCGAAGCGGCTTTGCAGATCCTTCAGCAGCGCCAGGATCTGCGCCTGGATGGTGACGTCGAGCGCCGTGGTCGGCTCGTCGGCGATCAGCAGGTCGGGCTCGTTGGCGAGCGCCATGGCGATCATCACGCGCTGGCGCTGGCCGCCCGACAGCTCGTGCGGGTAGGCGGTCAGCCGCTTTTCCGGGTCGGGCAGGCCGACGAGGCGCAGCAGCTCCAGCGTGCGGGCGCGGGCGGCGCCGGCCGACAGGCGCTTGTGCAGGAACAGGGTCTCGTTGATCTGCCGCTCGATGCTGTGCAGCGGGTTCAGCGAGGTCATCGGCTCCTGGAAGATCATGGCGATGCGGTTGCCGCGCACCTGCCGCAGGGTCCGCTCTTCGGCGCCGAGAAGCTCGGTGTCGCGGAAGCGGATCGAGCCGGCGGGGTGGTGGGCCATCGGGTAGGGCAGCAGTTGCAGGATCGACAGCGCCGTCACCGACTTGCCGGATCCCGATTCGCCGACCAGCGCCAGCGTCTCGCCCTTCTGGATGTCGAAGGACACGCCCTTGACGGCCTGGGTCGCACCGGCACCCGAGCGGAAATCGACGCGCAGGCCCCGCACGGACAGCAGGTCGGGGTTGGGGGGCATCAGGCTCATGTCGGGCTCTTGAGGGTCGTCATGGTCATTCCGCCGCCTCCTTGCGCGCCGCCGTCGCCGCCGCGGCTTCGCCGGGCAGCGCGGTGGACATCTGGGCGATGGTCTTGCGCGGGTCGAAGGCGTCGCGCACCGCCTCGCCGATGAAGATCAGCAGGCTCAGCATGATCGCCAGCACGAAGAAGGCGGTCAGGCCGAGCCAGGGCGCCTGGAGGTTGGCCTTGCCCTGGGCAAGCAGCTCGCCCAGCGACGGCGAGCCCGGCGGCAGGCCGAAGCCGAGGAAATCCAGCGCGGTCAGGGTGGTGATCGAGCCGTTGAGGATGAAGGGCATGAAGGTCAGCGTCGCCACCATGGCGTTGGGCAGCACATGGCGCACCATGATCGTCACGTCGCCGGCGCCCAGCGCCTTGGCCGCACGCACGTAATCGAGGTTGCGTGCCCGCAGAAATTCCGCCCGCACCACATGGACCAGCGAGGTCCAGGAGAACAGCAGCAGCAGGCCGAGCAGCCACCAGAAGGTCGGCGTCACCACGCTGGCCAGGATGATCAGCAGGAACAGGGTGGGCAGCCCCTGCCAGATCTCGATGAAGCGCTGGAACAGCAGGTCGGTCAGCCCGCCGAAATAGCCCTGGACCGCACCGGCCGCGACGCCGATGACCGAGGAGAAGACGGTCAGCACCAGACCGAACAGCACCGAGATGCGGAAGCCGTAGATCAGCCGCGCCACCACGTCGCGTCCCTGGTCGTCGGTGCCGAGCCAGTTGTCGGCCGACGGCGGGGCGGGGGCCGGGACCGGCAGGTTGTAGTTGATGGTGCGGTAGCTGTAGGGGATCGGCGGCCAGACCATCCAGCCCTTGGCGGCGATCAGGTCGCGGACATACGGGTCGCGGTAATCGGTCTCCGTCTCGAACTCGCCGCCGAAAGTCGTCTCCGGGTAGGTCTGGAAGACCGGCCAGTAATAGTGGTTCTCGTATTCGATCAGCAGCGGCTTGTCGTTGGCGATGAACTCCGCCCCCAGCGAAACGGTGAACAGCACCAGGAAGATCCAGAAGGACCAGAAGCCGCGGCGGTTCGCCTTGAAATTGGCCAGCCGGCGCCGGGTCAGCGGAGTCATCACACCCTCCGCGAGTCGAAGTCGATGCGGGGATCGACCATCACATAGGTGATGTCGCCGACCAGATTCATGATCAGCCCCAGCAGCGTGAAGAAATAGAGGGTGCCGAACATCACCGGATAGTCGCGGTTGATCGCCGCCTCGAAGCCCAGCAGCCCCAGCCCGTCGAGCGAGAAGATCACCTCGATCAGCATGGCGCCGGTGAACAGGATGCCGATGAAGGCACCGGGAAAGCCGGCGATGACGATCAGCATGGCGTTGCGGAAGACATGGCCGTACAGCACGCGGTTCTCCGTCAGGCCCTTGGCCCGCGCCGTGGTGACGTACTGCTTGCCGATCTCCTCCATGAAGGAGTTCTTGGTCAGCATGGTCAGGCCGGCGAAGCCGCCGATCACCATGGAGACCACCGGCAGCGCCATGTGCCAGAAGTAATCGAGCACCTGTTTGTACCAGGGCAGGCTGGCCCAATTGTCCGAGACCAGACCGCGCAGGGGGAACCAGTCGAAATAGCGGCCGCCGGCGAACACCACGATCAGCAGCACCGCGAACAGGAAGCTGGGGATGGCGTAGCCGACGATGACGACGCCCGAGGTCCAGACGTCGAAGGGCTGGCCGTCGCGCACCGCCTTGGCGATGCCCAAGGGGATGGAGACCAGATAGACGATCAGTGTTGTCCAGATGCCAAGCGAGATCGACACCGGCATCTTTTCCAGCACCAGATCGACGACGCGGCGGTCGCGGAAGTAGCTGGTCCCGAAATCGAACACGATGTAGTTCGACATCATGTGGATGAAGCGTTCGTGCAGCGGCTTGTCGAAGCCGAACTCCTTCTCCAGCTGCTTGATGAAGGCAGGATCCAGCCCCTGGGCGCCGCGGTACTTGCCGCCGCTGTCGCCGCCGGTCTGGTTCTGGCGCTGGGCGGCGTTGGCGTCGCCGCCGGCACTGCCGCCGATGCGCGAGGTCGCCTCCACCGCGGTGCCCTGGACGCGGGCGATCATCTGCTCGATCGGGCCGCCGGGGGCGATCTGCACGATCAGGAAATTGATCACCATGATCCCGAACAGGGTGGGGATGATCAGCAACAGGCGGCGGATGATGTAGGCCAGCATCGCGGGTGTCCCGACCCTCCCCAATCTTCAAGGATATGGCAGCTTAGACCAGACGAGCGTTCAGGGTCCCGTGCGGCGTGGGCTGTTGGCGAGCTTGGCGTTCTTGTCCGCGTCGATCCACCAGCTGTCCGGGAAGCCCAGGCCGTACTTTGGGGCAACCGTGGGATGGGAGAAACGGTTCCAATAGGCCACGCGGTACACCGTGTCGTGCCAATGCGGGATGACGTACCAGTTCCACAGCAGCACGCGGTCGAGCGCCCGGGTGGCGGCGATCAGCGCCTCGCGGTCGGGGGCGGCGATCAGCGTCTCCACCAGCTTGTCGATGGCCGGATTCTTGATGCCGATCGAGTTGCGGCTGCCGGGTTGGTCGGCACGCGAGGATTCCCAGTAATCGCGCTGCTCGTTGCCGGGCGACAACGACTGCGGGAAGCGCTCGATGATCATATCGTAATCGAAATTATCGGTGCGGTTCTGATACTGCGCGCTGTCGACCACGCGGATTTGCGCCTCGATGCCGGCGCGCTCCAGATTGCGGACGAAGGGCTGGACGATGCGTTCCATGTCGGCCTGGACCAGCAGGAACTCGAAGCGGAAGGGCTGGCCCTGCGCATTCACCAGCTTGCCGTTCTTCAACTCCCACCCTGCGTCCTTCAGCAGGCCGAGTGCCGTGCGCAGGTTGCCGCGGATGTTGCCGCTGGCGTCGGTCTTCGGCGGCTCGTAGGGCTTGGTGAAGACCTCGTCCGGGATCTGGCCGCGGAACGGCTCCAGCAGCTTCAACTCCTCGGGCGAGGGCAGGCCGGTGGAGGCCAGTTCGGTGTTGGCGAAATAGCTCCTGGTGCGCTGGTACAGGCCATAGGACAGGTTGGCCCGCGTCCATTCATAGTCGAACAGGTAATTCAGCGCCTCGCGCACGCGGCGGTCCTGGAAGACCGGGCGGCGGATGTTGAAGACGAAGGCCTGCATGCCCTGCGGGTCTTCGTGCTTGATTTCCTCCTTGACGATCTGGCCGTTCTGCACTGCCGGGACATTGTAGCCGGTGGTCCAGTTCTTCGACGAGTTCTCCAGCCGGAAATCATAGGCGCCGGCCTTGAACGCCTCGAAGGCGACGTCGAGGTCGCGGTAATAGTCGTAGCGGATGCGGTCGAAATTGTAGCGGCCGCGGTTGATCGGCAGATCCTTCGCCCACCAGTCCTTGACCCGCTCATAGGTGATGGCGCGGCCGGCCTGCACGTCCACCACCTTGTAGGGGCCGCTGCCGATCAGCGGATCGAGGGTGGTGGTGGCGAAATCGCGGTTGGCGAAGGCATGCTTGGGCAGCACCGGCAACTGGCCCATGATGACTGGAAGCTCGGGATTATTGCCATCCCGGAACGAGAATTTGACCGTGCGCTCGCCGGTCTTCTCCGCCTTCGTCACGTCGGCGTAATAGGTGCGGTAGAGCGGGTGGCCCTTTTCCTTGAGCGTGTCGAAGCTCCAGATCACGTCGTCCGCCGTGACCGGCTGGCCGTCGTGGAAGCGGGCCTCCGGCCGCAGGGTGAAGGCGACCCAGTTGCGGTCCGGCGCGACCTCGATGCTTTCGGCCAGCAAGCCGTATTCGGTGATCGCCTCGTCGCCGTTGCTGGTGGTCAGGGTCTGGAACACCAGCCCGGCCCCGGCGGCGGCCTGCCCGCGCAGGATGAAGGGGTTCAGGTTGTCGAAGCCGCCGAAGGCCATCAGCTTGACCTCGCCGCCCTTCGGGGCGTCGGGATTGGCATAGTCGAGATGCTGGAAATCCGGCCCGTATTTCGGCTTGCCGTGCAGGGCCAGGGCGTGGCTGCCCCCCGTCTTGCCCTGGTCCTGAGCCGAGGCAGGGGACGCCGGCAGAAGTGCTGCCGCCATCATCACCGCTGCCGCCGCCATACCGGTGCCCAGCCACCGCATCCGACCCGTCATGCCCGATCCCCTCCCTCGCTTGTTTTCCCGAAAAGCGTTCAGACCTATGGAGTTAGCCTCGCAATGGGGCGTCATCAAGGCTGCGCCGCCTTGCCGGCCGGATCGACCCACCAGGTCGCCGGGAAATTGGTGCTGCGATAGTCCTGGTCGTATTTCGGCCAGACCGCCGGATGGGCCAGCCACGCCTTGTGGGCGACCCAGCTTTCCGGGTTGTGCCATTGCGGCACCATGTAGAACCCCCACAGCAGCACGCGGTCGAGCGCGCGGGTGGCGGCCTGCACCGAGTCGAGATCCCTGGCGGTCAGCGCCTTTTCGATCAGCGCGTCGGCCACCGGGTCATGGATGCCGGAATAGTTGGCCGATCCCTTGAGGCCGGCGGCGGCGGAGCCGAAATAGCCGCGCAGTTCGGTGCCCGGCGGGGTGAAGAAGGCGAGATTGACGATGATCGAGTCGAAATCGAACTCGTCCAGCCGCGCCTGATACTGCGCGGTGTCGACCAGACGCAGGGACGCGTCGATGCCGACGCGGCGCAGGCTCTCGACATAGGGCTGGATGACGCGGGTCAGCGCGCCGGTGCCGTCGAGGAACTCGATGGCCATCGCCTCGCCGGTCTTGCCGTTGGTTAGCTTGCCGTTGCGGACCTCCCAGCCGGCCTCCTTGAACAGGCGGGTCGCCTCGCGCACCTGGGCGCGGTTGTTGCCGCTGCCGTCGGTGGCCGGCAGGGTGAAGGGCTGGGTCAGCAGCCGCTCGGACAGCTGCGCCTTGAACGGCTCCAGCAGCGCCAGCTCCGCCGGGCCGGGCGGTCCCTTGGCCCCGAAGTCGGAGTTGGGGAAGTTGCTGAGCGTCCGCTTGTACTGGCCGTACAGGATGTTCTTCTGGATCCAGTCGAAATCGAACAGCAGGGCCAGTGCCTCGCGCACGCGCGGGTCGGCGAACTTGTCGCGGCGGGTGTTCAGGCGGAAGCCCTGGGCGCCCAGCGGCAGCTCGCTCGGCACCTCCAGCTTCTTGACCCGGCCGTCCTTCATGGCGGGGAAGTCGTAGCCGGTGGTCCAGCGCTGCGCCCGGTATTCGCCGCGGAAATCGTAGGCGCCGGCCTTGAACGCCTCGAACATCACGTCGTCGTCGCGGTAGAAATCGTCCTTCACGATGTCGAAATTGTAGAAGCCGCGGGCGGTCGGCAGATCCTTCGCCCACCAGTCGGCGACCCGCTCATAGGTGATGGAGCGGCCGGCATCGACCGTCTTGATGCGGTAGGGACCGCTGCCCAGCACCGGCTCCAGAATCGTCTTGGAGATGTCGCGGCCGTTCGCGGTCCACCAATGCTTGGGCTGGGGTGAGAAGGTCGTGGCGAAGTCGATGATCGGCTTGATCTCCCCGGTGCCGGTCAGGGTGATCTTGAAGCGGCGGTCGTCCAGCGCCTCCACCTTGGCGGTGCGGTCGAGGAAGGACTTGATGAAGGGGGCGCCATGGGCCTGGATCGCGTCCCAGGTGAAGACCACGTCGGCGCTGGTGATCGGCGTGCCGTCATGCCAATGGGCGCCCTGGCGCAGCGTGAAGATGGCCCAGCCGTAATCGTCCGGCACCTCGACGCTTTCCGCCATATGGGCGTAGGCGGCGTCCAGCTCCCAGCCGGACCCGACCATCAGCGTGTCGGAGATCAGTCCCAGCGTGCGCGGCCTAACCCCGCGCAGGATCAGCGTGTTCAGGCTGTCGTAGGTGCCCGGCTGCGATTCGGCCAGCCCGACCGACCCGCCCTTGGGCGCATCGGGATTGACGTGGGGGAAATGGGTGAAGCCGGGCTGGAACTGCGGCTCGCCGAACTGCTTCAGCGCGGTGACGGTCCGGGTGGCGGCCTGCGCGGGCGTCAGGATCGCCGGCGCGGACAGGGTCAGGATCGTGGCGGCAATGGCGAGAAGGCGGCGCATCGGCGGTCCTGTGTGGGGAGCGGACGTTCTGGTTAGATTGCCACGCCCGCTCCCCGGTCAAGCGCAATTCCGGTTCTCAGGTCAGCTGCTTCGCGCCGTGCGCCAATGGTCGGCCATGCGGTCCATCAACTGGCGATAGCGGCGGTCGGTCCGCATCAGCCTGCGCACCGACTTTCCGTTGCGCGGGTCGGCCAGCATCCAGGCCTCCGCCGCCGCCTGATGCTCCGGATGGATCGACAGCAGATAGATCGACGCCTGTTCCGGGGACGCAATGACCGTCTCCCGCATCCCTTCCAGGATGGCGCCGACATAGAGCGGCAGGACCTTGCGGAAATCCTCCGGCCCGCCTTCGGCCTTGCCCTCGGCTTCGGCGAGGTCGGGGGAGGCGCCGCCGTCGGCCATCAGGGCGCTGCGTTCGGCCGCCGGCAGGGCGAAGAAGGCGTCGAGCCCCAGCAGCAGGTCGCAGACGGTCTTCTTGCGCACCATCCAGTTCGACCCGCCCGACACCCGCGCCGCCAGCCCCTCCAGAAAGGGCCGCAGCTTTTCAGGGGACGTTTCGAAAACGGAACGGGTGGGAGGGGTGATGGCGGTCATGTCGGGTCCCTCAGCCTGCCAGCACCGTCATGGCGTCCCGGTGGGTCTGCGGGTCGCCGGCGGCGATCACCCGGCCGGTGGAGTTGGCGTCGAGCGGCTTGCCGTCCCAATCCGTCATCAGCCCGCCGGCCCCGGTCACCACCGGCACCAAGGCCGCGAAATCGTACAGCTTCAGACCCGACTCGACGACGAGGTCGTAATAGCCGGACGCCAGCAGGCCGTAGCTGTAGCAGTCGCCGCCGTAGGAGGCCGTCTTCACCCTGGCGGCGACGCGGCGGTAGGCCTCGTAGTCGCTGCCGGGGAACAGGTCGGGCGAAGTGGTGCCGAACATGGCGGCGCCCAGCCCGCCGGGGCAGGGGCGCACGCGCACCGGCTGGCCGTTGTGGGTGGTCGGGCGGCCTTCGACGCCGATCCAGCGGTCACCGACGATAGGCTGGTCGATGATGCCCAGCACCGGGCGGCCCCGGTGCAGCAGGGCGATCAGCGTGCCGAAGATCGGCCGGCCGGTGATGAAGGACTTGGTGCCGTCGATGGGGTCGATCACCCACACCCATTCGGCGTCCAGGTTCTTGGTGCCGTGCTCCTCGCCATAGATGCCGTCGTCGGGGCGCTGGCTTTCGATGATGGTGCGGATGACGTGCTCGGCCTCGCGGTCGGCGATGGTGACCGGCGAGGCGTCGGCCTTGTCGTCGATGGCGACCGGAGTGCGGAAATAGCGGCGGACCACGCTGCCGCTGGAGTCGGCCAACCGCTGGGCGAGCGCCACCATCGGGGCGGGGCAGGGTTCGGTCATGGTCGCTCCTTGAGACTTTTGTCGATAGGGTTGCCGCATCCTAACGGCGCGCGCCCGCCCCGGAAACCCGAAAGCGCCCCGGCTCTGCTTGAGGCGAGGCCACGATTTCCGCCGGGCAGCCCATCCGCCGGGAGGGCTTTGCGCCCGGCCCGGCTTGTGGCAGCCTCGACGGGCCATGACGAACCGACCCAACATCTACGCCGCCGCGCCCATCGACCGCGCCTCCCTCCGCCGCAAGGACGAGGATTGGCTGACGGAAGCCTGGCTCGCCCCCGCCTCCCGCGTCCTGCCGATCTGGCAGACCAAAAGCTTCGTCGCCGGCCCCGAGGACGCGCCCCGCGCCGTCCTGCTGCCGGCGGAGGGGCTGGACGCGGTGCCGATCTTTCTCGGCCTGATGAATGGGGGCCTGATGGACGGCACGCCGGTCTTCGCCGTCGACCTGTCGATGGTCGAGGACCCGGACGCGCTGCCCGCCCTGCGCGGCCATGGCCGGTTCGAGGATCTGCGTGCCACCGGCCCGCTGATGCCGGAAGGCGAGGCGGCGCTGTGCGCCTACGCCCGCGGCATGGTGTGGTGGAACGCCCGCCACCGCTTCTGCGGCGTCTGCGGCTCCCCGGCGGCGACGGCGGAGGGCGGACATGTGCGGCTCTGCACCAATCCCGGCTGCGCCACCCACCATTTCCCGCGCACCGACCCGGCTGTCATCATGCTGGTCCATGACGGTGGCGACCGGGCGGTCCTGGGCCGGCAGAGCCGGTTCCCGCCCGGCATGCATTCGGTGCTGGCCGGCTTCCTCGAACCGGGCGAAAGCCTGGAGGACACCGTCGCCCGCGAGGTGTTCGAGGAGGTCGGGCTGACGGTGACGGACATCCGGTACCGCTCGTCGCAGCCCTGGCCCTTCCCATCCTCGCTGATGCTGGGCTTCACCGCGCGGGCCACCAGCTTCGACATCGACACCGGCAACGACGAGCTGGAAAGCGCCCGCTGGTTCGACCGCGACTTCCTGCGCAACCACACCCCGGACGAGACTTTCCGCCTCGCCCGGCCCGACTCGATCGCCCACCGCCTGATCCGGGAATGGATGGCGGAAGGGTGAGGGATCAGTGGATGAACAGCTTCACGAAGATGCCGATCTGAAAGGCAAGCACGAAGCCGAGCATCCACTTCATCAGGGTCATGTCGGACTTCAGACTGCGATCTCCGGACCTCGGCATGTCAGTCGAGGTCTGGATGCGGGCCGGGGCCGGGCCAGTAACGCTCGTCCAGCGCTTCCCTGCCATAGGGACTGATCGGCGGGAAGGTGCCGGCGGGCAAGCCGGTTTCCAGCGATGCCTTTTGGACGGCCCGCTTGTAAAGCTTCGCATCCTCCAGCAATTCGGCAAGCAATGGGCGCAGGCTCGGGCTTTCCTCCACCACGTCTTCGATGCGATGGCGCTGTTCGCCGATGGTTCCAAGCCAACTGCCGGTGCGCATGCCCGGCTGAAACTGGTACTTGAGAAGATGGGTGAGCAGCACTTCAAGCTGGCTGCGCAGTTCCTGCCGCTTGGCCTTACCCATATCCTCCAGCTCTTCGGCTAGGTTGGCGCGATCCAGCGCGGTAAGTTTACCCGAACGAAGCAGCGCCGCCTGACATTCGATCCAGGCGACGAAGTCCTCGTCGTAAAGTCCGCTGTCCGGCGGGTCGGATGCGAGCTTGGTCGCCGGAGCGGGTGGCTCCGGGCGCGGCGTGGACATGCCTCGGATGATGCGCATGGTCGGCCTGACGTAGAGCAGGAATTGCGATATTGCCAAGCGTAGCACACGACGTCAGGCCAGGTCATCCTGGGCAAGGGTGGACACCCTCCCTAATGTCGTTGCACCCCCACCGCACGCGTGGGGGAGTGGCGGCGGTCGAAGGGGTTGGGGTGGCGGGTGCAGGTGTCGTTGTAGAGCATCGTCAGGGAGGCCGTTTCGGCCGCGCTGCGGCAGGTGGCGCAGCACAGATTGTCCCACACCATCTGGCGGACGGCGGCATCCCCCCAGGGTTCATGCAGAAGCGAAGCGCCTTTCTCCAGCGCGGCCATGAAGGGGATATGTTCGTGGGCGGCGATCTGCGCCACCTCGTCCGCCTCCAGATCGGCCAATCCCAGACAATCGTCCATCGTGAGCATGGCAACCTCCATCCGTGGCGCCATGGCCGTCGGCGGGGTGTCACCCGTCAGCCGCCGTGGTGTTCTTTAGTCATCGGACCCTCGTGGAACCGGCGCTTGCCGGTGTCTCCTGTATAACAACTTCCGCTAATCTTGCCCAGCGTCCGCCGGACGCGGCCAAGGCTAAGTTGCGTCACTGCGTCGGAATGACGCGTGACTTGCGGCAACTGCGAAAAGACTTGCGGCGTTGCGGCAAAGTACCAGCGGGAGAACGTCAGTCCTCGCCGACGCGCTGGCTTTCCTGATAACGGAAGGGGTTGGCCGGATAGACGCCCAGGATCTTCACCTCGCGGGCGAAGAAATCCAGCTCCTCCAGGGCGAGGCGCAGCGGGCGTTCGTCAGGATGGCCTTCCACGTCGGCGTAGAACTGGGTCTGGGTGAAATGGCCGCCGACCATGTAGCTTTCCAGCTTGGTCATGTTGATGCCGTTGGTGGCGAAGCCGCCCAGCGCCTTGTACAGCGCAGCCGGCACGCTGCGCACACGGAAGACGAAGGTGGTGATCGTCTTGCAGGAGCCCAGCGCCGGCAGCTTCGGCTCGCGCGCCAGGATCAGGAAGCGGGTGGTGTTGTGGGTGGCGTCCTCGATCCCGCTCTTCAGGATGTCGAGGCCGTAGATCTCGGCGGCGAGAGAGGAGGCGATGGCGGCATGGCGCGGGTCGTTCATCGCCGCGATCTCCTTCGCGGCCCCCGCCGTATCGGCATGGTTGATCGCCTGCAGGCCCAGGCCGCGGATGGCGGTCTGGCACTGCGACAGGGCCTGGATGTGGCTGCGCACGGTCTGGATGCTGTCCAGCGTGGCGCCCTTCGGCGCCAGCAGCTGGTGGTTCACCCGCTGGAAATGCTCGCCGATGATGTGCAGGCCGCCTTCGGGCAGCAGATAGTGGTTGTCGGCGACGCGGCCGGCGATGGAGTTCTCCACCGGGATCATCGCCAGCGAGGCCCGCCCGTCGCGCACCGCGGAGAAGGCGTCCTCGAAGGTGGCGCAGGGCATCGTCGTCATGGTCGGCCGCGCGTTGCGGCAGGCCAGATCGGAATAGGCGCCGGGGAAGCCCTGGAAGGCGATGATGTTGGACGTGCCCATGAGCGGAATTCCCCCGGCGGATCTGAATAAGCAGCTGATATATCAAGCATCAGCCGGTCTTGCGGCCGATGTCATCGGGTTTAGCCGGCCTTGCGGCCGGCGAGGAGGGCGCAGGCGCGCTCCAGGTCGGCGGGAGTATCGACACCCAGCGGAACCGCGTCAACGACCGCCGCGTCGATGCGCATGCCGTTCGACAGGGCGCGCAGCTGCTCCAGCCGCTCGCGCTGCTCCAGCACCGACGGCGGCAGCGACACGAACCGCTCCAGCGCCGCCCTGCGGTAGGCATAGAGGCCGATGTGGTGATAGAGCGGCCCGTCGCCGGTCGGCGCGGTGGCGCGGGTGAAATAGAGCGCGCGGCCCTGGCGGGCTCCTGCCGGCAGCTCCAGCACCGCCTTCACCACGTTGGGGTTGGTCCGCTCCTCCTCCCGCGTGATCTCGGCGACCAGGGTGGCGATGTCGACCTCCGGGTCGGCCAGCGGGGCGAAGGCGGCGCGCACGCTCTCCGGCTCGATGGTCGGCAGGTCGCCCTGCACATTCACCACCGCATCGTGCCGCCCTTCCGGGTCGATCAGTTGCAGCGCCTCGAAGATACGGTCGGAGCCCGAGGGATGGTCGGGGCGCGTCAGCACCGCGGTGCCGCCTGCGGCCTCGACCGCGCGGACGATTTCCGGCTCGGCGCAGGCGACCACCACCGGGCCGATCTCCGCCTCCATGGCGCGGCGCAGCACGTGGACGATCATCGGCGCGCCGAGGATGTCGGCCAGCGGCTTGCCGGGCAACCTGACGGAGGCCATGCGTGCCGGGATCACCACGACCGGGTTGGCCGGGCGGGCGACGGAGTTGCTGGCGGGGGCGGCGGTCGGCATGGCGCGGAAACTCCGGTGGGAAGGTCCGGTCAGATCACGGATCCGTGACATAACTGGCGCGGGTGAACCACGGACGCCGGGGCGGCGTCAAGGCCCGCAGAGGCGGTCTTGCCGCTGTTTTGCGATGCAGCGTAATGCGCAAGCAAATTAAGTGGTTGGTGACTGCGACAAATTTGTATGCGACCTTTTTTCGCGGTCCGCCGGGCTATGACAAGCTTCGGACCGCGGGCTATGGTAACCGCGGCGCGTTCAGCCGCGGGCGGGAGAAACGCCGAGTGTACTGAAATTAGGGAACAAGGGGCTCATCAATGAGCATGGAGTGGAACAAGGTTTTCGGCGCCGTGCTGCTGGCCGGGCTGATCGCGATGCTGGCCGGATTCGCGTCCAAGGTGCTGGTTCATTCGAAGCCGCTCGAAAAGAGCGTCTATGTCGTCGCGACGCCCGAGGGGGCCAGCGCGCCCGCCGACAAGGGTGCCGCTCCCACCGGTCCGGCGCCTATCGCGCCGCTGCTCGCCGCCGCCAGCCCGGAGGCCGGGCAGAAGGTCGCCAAGGCCTGCGCCGCCTGCCACAGCTTCGACAAGGGCGGCGCCGCCAAGGTCGGCCCGAACCTGTTCGGAGTCGTCGGCGGTCCGAAGGGCCATATGCAGGGCTTCGCCTACTCCGACGCGCTGGTCAAGACCGGCGGCAGCTGGACCTATGACGAGCTGAACAAGTTCCTCTATGACCCGAAGGGCTACGCTCCGGGCACCAAGATGACCTTCGCCGGCCTGAAGAAGGACGACGACCGCGCGGCCGTCGTCGCTTACCTGCGCTCGCTGGCCGACAGCCCGCAGCCGCTGCCCCAGTAACGTGCTCCAGTAACAGGGTACCGGGCGCCGCCGCGGCCGGAAGAAAACGGCCCCGCTCTCGCAAGAGGGCGGGGCCTTTTGTTTGTTCGGAGTGGCATCCGACCGGCGAAGCGCCGGGCCTACCGCCGCAGGCTGCGGGCGATCTCCAGATAATCGGGGTCGTTTTCCGGCGTCAGCCAGCCATGGCGGATCAGGAAATCGGCCACCACAAGGGTCACGTTGAACTTCCAGTCGCCGGTGTTGCGCACCGACTCCGCCACCTTGTCGAGCGGCCAGAGGTCGAAGCTCTCCACCTCGCCATCGGTGTTGACGGGGGTGAGGCCGGGCGGAAGCTCCAGATCGTAGATGAACAGGCGGTCGCGCTTCAGCCCGGCCGGCGTTTCCATGGTGTAGCTGATGGCGCCGACCGGCACGGCACGGCGCGCCGTCCCGGCGTCGAGCCCGGCCTCCTCCGCCGCTTCCTTCTCCAGATTCTCGGCCAGGCTCAGGCCGATGGGCTGGCCGCCGGCGATCATGTTGTCGAGCTGGCCCGGTGCCACCTCGCGGTCGCCGGCGCGCCGGCCGACCCACAGCAGAAGGCCGCCGGCCCCATTGCCGGCGGATTCATCGCGGACGAAGCCGTTGATGTGCAGGCCATAGGCCTCGATCCCGAAGGCGCCGACGGCGGCACGGTCCAGCCGGGCCAGCGGCTCCGCCCCCCAGCGCGGCAGGACCGGGTAATATTCGCCGCGCAGCGCCTTGACCGTTCCCTGTTCCACCAGATAGGCGGCGGCATGGTCGAGCAGGGTGGAGCGCGCCTCGAAATCCCGGATTTCGGGCGCGACGGTCAGCCGGTCGGCGGTGACGACGAAGCCGGGATCGACCTCGGGCAGCGCCTCGGCCAGGGCATGGCGCACCCAGCCCACGGTGTGGCCGTCCAGCTCGAACGGGCGGAAGCCGGACAGGTCGTGCGCGTTGCACGCGCGGATGTGATCGAGGAAGCTCATGCCGTCCATCTAAGCGGGGCGGACGGGCCGGTGCAACCGCTCATCCAGCGCATGGGCCAGAGCATGGGCCAGGGCAGTGGGCACCCTCGTATTTTTGGACATCTTGCGCGTCTCTGGTTGCCATCGTACACAGGTCGGGTCACGAAATGACCGTCGGCAGCATTCCGCCGGCTGGTCGCTCAAGCGAAAGGGCGGGCGTGGTGACTGACCGGTCGGCTGAGGACGCTGCGGCAGGCAAGACGTCAGGCGAGACGGGGACGCCGTTCGGCGCCCTGTCGGTCCTGGTGGTCGAAGACGAATCCTTCACCCGCATGGTGCTGGCGAAGATGCTGGGCACGCTGGGCGTCAAGGCGGTCCATCAGGCCGCCGACGGCGAGTCGGGACTGGCCGTGGTCACCGCCCATGCGCCCGATCTGGTGCTGTGCGATGTGGAGATGCAGCCGATGGACGGATTCGGTTTCGTCCGCGCGCTGCGCACCAGCGGCGAGTCGCGCCACAGCAGCCTGCCGGTCGTGTTCATGAGCGGCCGGGTCGATGACGACCGCAAAGCCCAGGCGCGCGACAGCGGTGCCCACGCGGTGCTGGCCAAGCCTGTCACCCCTGCGAGCCTGCGCGAGGCGCTGACCATCGGGGTGAAGGCCTGGCAGCCGGCCTGAGGGGCCATGCTGAGAGGCCGTCCGGCGGAACGGCTGCCGGCATTGTCCGAAAGTCCGGTTTACCTCCGGAGATTGCTGCCGCCGCTGGCGGCAAGCGGAGGGCAGCGACCTGCCCTTAAAATTTCCCACCCCGTGGCAAGCGTGCCAAGTTATTGAAACAATTCGGTAATCCAGCGGTAGCCCTCCACCGTGCCGCGTTGGCGCCCCATCCTCACCCAATTTCCGCCTTGTTGATGGGCACGATTGGGACGCAACATGATCCCGAAGAAGTGTTGGGGGAGCTGTTGCGAGGCCGTGGCCGACACTGCGGCAGACCGCAAGTCTCTCAACCAGATATTGTTAAGGTTTGGAGTTCAGCATCGACGGTAAATCCCTGCGCCGTGCTTGGTCGAGGCGGCGCGTCTGCTTGAGGAGGCCGATGGCGTGACAAGGAGCGCCCGATGGAACCCGCTTGGGTCGCATCGCACTGGGCAGTTCTTCCCGATCGGACGGGCAACGACGATTGCCGCCGGTTCCACGCCGTCTTCTCCCGACACCGTCACACGTCTTCCGCCGAACCTTCCGACGCATGCGCGGCCGATACGCGCATGGGTTGAGCCGGTGCGCTCGGCGCACCCACACCGGCCGCAGGACCTAGGTCCTATGGCCAGGGCCGGCTTCACCGCGGGCTTTCCGGCTATGGAGCCTGAGTGCCTGGAAAGCTCCAGGTGGAGCATTACATTCAAAAATGACTCGTTCGGGGGTCGCCGCGTCGCGAGACGGACCTCTCCCGGCCTTCACAGGACCGTTCCTTACACCAGACCGCTGGCTTCTATCGCTGAGCGGGGAGGCTGCGGACCCTGCGCGGTCCGCGTCTTCCCTGGAGTGCCCCTTGGATCGCGGCATGCGCCGCGCCCTGCCGCCGCAGCCACCGGCGGCTCCCCGGCGCATCGGACCAGATAAGACGGAGCGACGAATGTTCCCGGCCGACGAACTGTTCACGCGCTACACGCAGAATTACGAGACCCGCCGCGAGACCGAGATGTCCTTGATGGACTATCTCCAGCTGTGCCGCGACGATCCGATGTCCTACGCCTCGGCCTCCGAACGCATCCTGGCCGCCATCGGCGAACCGGAGGTGGTCGACACGGCCCGCGACCCGCGCCTGGGCCGCATCTTCATGAACCGGACCATCAAGGTCTATCCCGCCTTCTCCGAGTTCTACGGCATGGAAGAGACGATCGAACGGATCGTCGGCTTCTTCCGGCACGCAGCGCAGGGGCTGGAGGAGCGCAAGCAGATCCTCTACCTGCTGGGCCCGGTCGGCGGCGGCAAGTCGTCGCTGGCGGAGCGGCTGAAGTCGCTGGTGGAGAAATGCCCGATCTATGTGCTGAAGGCCGGCAAGGAGATCAGCCCGACCTTCGAAAGCCCGCTCGGCCTGTTCAACCCGGACGAGATCGGCGACGAGCTTGAGGAACGCTTCGGCATCCCCAAGCGCCGCCTGACCGGTCTGATGAGCCCGTGGGCGGTCAAGCGCCTCGACGAGTTCGGCGGCGACATCAACCGCTTCAAGGTGGTGAAGCTCCACCCGAGCAAGCTGCGCCAGATCGGCGTCACCAAGACCGAGCCGGGCGACGAGAACAACCAGGACATCTCGTCGCTGGTCGGCAAGGTCGATATCCGCAAGCTGGAGATCTACAGCCAGAACGATCCCGACGCCTACAGCTTCTCCGGCGGCCTGAACCGGGCGACCCAGGGCATGCTCGAATTCGTCGAGATGTTCAAGGCGCCGATCAAGATGCTGCACCCGCTGTTGACCGCGACGCAGGAGGGCAACTATGTCGGCTCGGAGAACATCGGCGCCATTCCCTTCCAGGGCGTGATCCTGGCCCACTCCAACGAGGCGGAGTGGCAGACCTTCAAGAACAACAAGAACAACGAGGCCTTCATCGACCGCATCTGCGTGATCAAGGTCCCCTACTGCCTGCGGGTGGCGGAGGAGCAGAAGATCTACGAGAAGCTGGTCAACGGCTCCGATCTGTCGACCGCGCCCTGCGCGCCGGCGACGCTGGAGATGCTGGCCCGCTTCTCGGTGCTGTCGCGCCTGCGCGAGCATCCGAACAGCAGCGTCTACAGCAAGATGCGGGTCTATGACGGCGAGAGCGTCAAGGAGACCGATCCCAAGGCCAAGTCGATGCAGGAGTACAAGGACCAGGGCGGCGTCGACGAGGGCATGGGCGGCATCTCCACCCGCTTCGCCTTCAAGGTGCTCGCCTCGACCTTCAACTACGACTCGACCGAGATTTCGGCCGATCCGGTGCATCTGATGTATGTGCTGGAGCAGGCGATCCGCCGCGAACAGTTCCCGGAGGAAACGGAGAAGAAATACGTCGAGTTCATCAAGGCCGAACTCGCCCCGCGCTATGCCGAGTTCATCGGCAACGAGATCCAGAAGGCCTATCTGGAATCCTACTCCGACTATGGTCAGAACCTGTTCGACCGCTATGTCGATTATGCCGACGCCTGGATCGAGGATCAGGACTTCAAGGATCCCGACACCGGCCAGCTGATGAACCGCGAGCTGCTGAACCAGGAGCTGACCAAGATCGAGAAGCCGGCGGGCATCGCCAACCCGAAGGACTTCCGCAACGAGGTGGTGAAGTTCGCCCTGCGCGCCCGGGCGGCCAATTCCGGCCGCAACCCGTCCTGGACCTCCTACGAGAAGATCCGCGAGGTGATCGAGAAGCGGATGTTCAGCCAGGTCGAGGATCTGCTGCCGGTCATCAGCTTCGGCTCGAAGAAGGACGGCGACACCGAGAAGAAGCACACCGAGTTCGTCTCGCGCATGATGACCCGCGGCTACACCGAGCGGCAGGTCCGCCGGCTGGTCGAGTGGTACATGCGGGTGAAGCAGGCGGGCTGACGGCAGGCCGGGCGCTTAATTGCCGCGGGGCGGGGCGTTGCAACGCCCCGCGGCAACCCCACTGTCATAGAATGATGTCAAAGTCTGAAGGCCGCGTGACGAAACGGGTGGGAGGGCCAGCCCCTTGATGAACATCATCGACCGTCGCCTGAACCCGCAGGGCAAGAGCCTGGCCAACCGCCAGCGCTTCCTGCGCCGTGCCAAGGAACAGGTGGTCAAGGCGGTCCGCGACGCCTCGGGAAAACGGGGCATCCAGGATATCGAGAACGGCGAGAAGGTGACGATCGCCGCCGGCGGCGTGCGCGAACCGTCCTTCCATCGCGCCTCCCAGGGCGGGGTGCGCGACTATGTCGTGCCCGGCAACAAGGAATATGTGGAAGGCGACACCATCCAGCGCCCGGACGGCGGCGGTGGCGGCCGCGGCAGCGAGGGCAGCGCCGACGGCGAGGGCGAGGACGAGTTCCGCTTCGTCCTGTCGCGCGACGAGTTCCTCGACATCTTCCTGGAGGATCTGGAGCTTCCCGATCTGGTGAAGCAGAAGGTCAAGCAGTCGGAATCGCACACGCTGACGCGGGCCGGCTATTCGGTGTCGGGGTCGCCCGCCAACCTGAACCTGGTCCGCACCATGCGGAACAGCCTGTCGCGCCGCATCGCGCTGAAACGCCCGAAGCGCGACGAGATCCGCGAACTGGAGGAGATGCTGCGCGAGGCCGAGGAGGCCGGCGAGGACGCCACGCAGATCCAGGCGCTGCGCGAACAGCTGGAACACATCGTCCTGCGCTCCCGCCGCATTCCCTTCATCGATCCGATCGACGTCCGCTACAACCGGTTCGAATCGGTGCCGAAGCCCATCGCCCAGGCGGTGATGTTCTGCCTGATGGACGTCTCCGGCTCGATGACCGAGCACATGAAGGATCTGGCCAAGCGCTTCTTCATGCTGCTGTACCTGTTCCTGCGGCGGCGCTACCGGTCGGTCGACATCGTCTTCATCCGCCACACCCACGAGGCCAAGGAGGTGGACGAGGAAACCTTCTTCTACTCCACCGAGACCGGCGGCACCGTGGTGTCGACGGCGCTGGAGGAGATGCAGAAGGTGGTGCAGGATCGCTACCCGCACAATGAATGGAACATCTACGCCGCCCAGGCGTCGGACGGCGACAACATGTCGTCGGACAACGCCAAGTCGGCGACCCTGCTGCGCGATGTCATCCTGCCGATGTGCCAGTATTTCGCCTACATCGAGGTGGCGGCGGAACACAATATGGGCCTGTCGGCGCTGGGCCGCGAAACCGAGCTGTGGCGCACCTACAAGCAGGTGCAAAGCCCGGAACGCCCGCTGGCGATGCGCCGCGTCCGCTCCCGCCGGGAGATCTTCCCGGTCTTCCGCGAGCTGTTCGCCCGCGAGAAGGCGGGAGCGTAAGGGGCGCCTGAGGGGATAAAGGGAAATCACCGCCCTCATCCCCGACAGGGGGCTGAAGGGCGGCAGGGGGAGATCGAGAATGACCGCTGTGATCACCAGACCCGAGGCGCTGCTGTATGACGGCGTCGAGTGGGATTACGACAAGATCAAGCGCGTCTATGACGCCATCGAGCACATCGCGCTGAAGGAGATGGGCCTCGACGTCTATCCCAACCAGATCGAGGTCATCACCGCCGAGCAGATGCTCGACGCCTATTCGTCCATCGGCATGCCGCTGATGTACAAGCACTGGTCCTTCGGCAAGCATTTCGCCCGCGACGAGATGATGTACCGCAAGGGCTATCGCGGCTTGGCCTACGAGATCGTCATCAACTCCAGCCCCTGCATCAGCTACATCATGGAAGAGAACACCATGACGATGCAGACGCTGGTGATCGCCCACGCCGCCTTCGGCCACAACCATTTCTTCAAGAACAACCAGCTGTTCCAGCAATGGACCGATGCCCAGGGCATCCTCGACTATCTGGAATTCGCCAAGACCTACATCGCCCATTGCGAGGAACGCTACGGCCATGCGGCGGTGGAGCGGGTGCTGGACGCCGCCCATGCGCTGATGAGCCAGGGCGTGCACAAATACCCGAAGAAGCGCTCCGACCTCAGGACCGAGCAGCGGCGCGAGCGCGAGCGGCAGGAATATCAGGACCAGACCTTCAACGACCTGTGGCGCACGGTGCCCAAAACCGCCGCCGGCCCGCGCCCGGCCAAGTCGGTGTCGGAGCGCAAGAAGCTGCTGGGCCTGCCGGAGGAGAACATCCTCTATTTCCTGGAGAAGAAGGCGCCGCGGCTTGAGCATTGGCAGCGCGAGCTGCTGCGCATCGTCCGCCACATCTCGCAGTATTTCTATCCGCAGAAACAGACCAAGGTGATGAACGAGGGCTGCGCCACCTACGTCCATTACCAGATCATGAGCCGCCTGCACGAGACCGGCCAGATCAGCGAAGGCGCCTTCCTGGAGTTCCTGCACTCGCACACGTCCGTCGTGTTCCAGCCGGAATTCGACGACAAGCGCTTCTCCGGCCTGAACCCCTACGCGCTGGGCTTTGCGATGATGCAGGACATCGCCCGCATCGCCGAAAAGCCGACCGACGAGGACCGCCAGTGGTTCCCCGACCTCGCCGGCCGCGGCGACGGCATGGCGGCGGTGCGCGAGGCCTGGGCCAACTTCCGCGACGAGAGCTTCGTCCTGCAATATCTCAGCCCGCATTTGATGCGGAAGCTGAAGCTGTTCAGCGTGCGCGACGACGCCGAAGACCCCTATCTGCTGGTCGATCACATCCACAACGAGCGCGGCTACCGCGACATCCGCAAGAAGCTGGCCCGCCAGTACGACCTGGGATATCTGGAGCCGGACATCCAGATCGTCGACGTCGATCTTGCCGGCGACCGCAAGCTGATCCTGCAGCACCGCGTCACCAACGGCGTGCTGCTCGACGAGAGCGACGCCAAGGCGGTGCTGCGCCACATCGCCAATCTGTGGGGCTACGAGGTGCAGCTGATCGAGGTGTCGGCGATCTCCGAGGCGATCCTGAAGGAGCACGCCGTCACCGCGCCCAGCGGGGTCGGCGTGGGGTGATGCCTTGCCCTCTTCCCCGGCCGCCCGTACGGACGGGCCGGGGAGGGGGCGTTTCGCTGCCGCGGGGGACGCGACCTTTGCATCGGGCTCCGCTACACTTCCGGCCGATGGAGCGGCGGGAGGGGACGATGGCGGACGATCTGCTGGGTGGAGAGGGACCGGTCGGGCTGGTGAAGGCGCGGCACGGCCTGATGATGTACCGGCGGACCGACAGCGTCGTCGGCCGTTCGCTCGGCTATTACGGTGAATATTTCGAGCAGGAGGTCGCGCTGTTCCGCCAGTGCGTCCGGGCCGGCGACCGGGTGATCGACGTCGGCGCCAACATCGGCGCCCACACGGTGGCGCTGGCGCGGCTGGTCGGCCCCGCCGGCCGGGTGCTGGCGCTGGAGCCGGTCGATGCCAACCACCGGCTGCTCTGCGGAAATCTGGCGCTGAACGGGCTGGACTGGGCCGACGGCGTGCTGGCCGCCGCCGGGGCTGCCGACGGCATCCTGCATCTCGCCGCGGTGGCGATGGACACGGACGGCAATTTCGGTGCGCTGTCGCTCGACGAGCTGGCCGGCGACCGGCCGGTGCCGGTGCATCGGCTGGACGGGCTGTGGCGTGAGGGGGCGGGCCGCATCCGCCTGATCAAGATCGACGTCGAAGGGATGGAGGCCGAGGTTCTGGAGGGCGCGCGCGGCCTGATCGCCCGCGACCGGCCGGTCCTGTATGTGGAGAACGACCGTCCCGACAAGTCGAGCGCGCTGATCCGCCTGCTCGGCGAGCTGGGCTATGCCTGCCACTGGTATCTGCCGGCCTTCCACAATCCCGCCAATTTCGCCGGCCGGTCGGAAGCGATCTTCGGCTATGGGCTGGTCGACACCGGGACGGAGATCCACGGGCTCGGCATGGGGATCAACCTGTTCTGCCTGCCGGCGGAGGCGGGGGCGCGGATCAACGGCCTGCTGCCGGTCGCCGGTCCGGACGAACATCCGCTGGTGCGCGGCCACAACGGACGCTTCATCGGCGGTTGAGGGGACGGTGCCGGCCTGAGGACGGCCGCATCAGCGCTCCGGTTCGGGCTTGATGCCGGCTTCCTTCATGGCGTGCATCAAATCCAGCATGACGGTGCTGATGTCGGGGAAGGACAGGGCCACCGCGTGGCGGTCGCGGTCGAGGCGCACCACATGGGCGATCTGCCGGCCGCCGACCCGATGGCCGGCCTTGTCCGGACGGCTTGTTTCCGGACCTGCTGCCTCCGGAATTTCCGGGCAATGCAGGTCCAGCCGCAGCTTGCCGCCGACGGCATGGGCGAACTCCTCCGGCGGCAGATCGACCAGCAGGCCGCGGGTCGACCAGTTGATCGTGGTGCAGCGCCGGCCCTCCGCCTCCACCGCCAGGACCGGATCGGCATAGCGGATGGCACGGCGGCGTTCGATCCCGTTCGGCGGCTTGGCGCCGACATCGTGCTGGTCGAGCTTGCGCTTGGCCGCCTGCTTGGTGCGCTCGTCCACCCCGTCCTTGCTGGTCATCAGCGTCGCCTGCACGCGCCGTTCGACGCCGTGGCGGAACTCGTCGTCGGCACCCAAACGCAGGGCCTTGGCGAAATGGTCCTTGGCCTGGGTCAGCAGCGCGTTGCGCCCCTTTTCGTCGCCGCGATGGCCGCAGCGTTCGGCCTGGACCAGCAGCGAATCGACGCTGCGCTGGTAGGCGCCGCGCTGGTAGACGCGGGACAGCTCGCGGAACTCGGCGGCGCGCAGGCTGGGGAATTCCCGGGTCTTGAGCAGCCCGGCCAGCGCCTCCGCCAGCGAGTCGACATGGGCGGGATCGCCGGTTTCCGCCTCCCGGCGCAGGATCCGGGTCGCCTCCTCCGCCTGGCGAAGCAGCTGGTCCTCCAGTTTGCGGCGCTGATCGGCGTCCATCGCGGGCATGGCGCGGCCCTCCACACGGGCGGTCTCATCAGGATAGCCCAATTCGTGGGGTGCGTCAGCGGCTGGCTATGGTTAAGGGGACAGTTGAGGGGCGCCCCACTAGGATCGGACCGGATTTTCATTTGCCGGCCGACGGCCTTCTTATCTGTGATGACAAACGGAAACGGCGGCGGGGAGCGGACAGGCGATGGGTAAGGACAGGAACGGGGCGGCCGGGGCGGATCCCGGATTGGCGGTGCTGACCGCGGCGCTCGCCGGCCTGCTGGAGGAGGACAGCGCAAGCCCGGCCCCGGCCTCTACGGCGCTCGTCGCCATCGCCATCGCCCGCGGCCGGGGCGCCGATGCGGAACCGGTGCGG
This sequence comes from Azospirillum palustre, assembly GCF_002573965.1. Taxonomy (NCBI): domain Bacteria; kingdom Pseudomonadati; phylum Pseudomonadota; class Alphaproteobacteria; order Rhodospirillales; family Azospirillaceae; genus Azospirillum; species Azospirillum palustre. The sequence goes on from NZ_PDKW01000043.1 coordinate 270,993, forward strand.
ACGCTGGTGCTGCGGCGGAAAGGGGCGCATAGCGGGACGACGGGCAGCGGGGCGGCGGGCGAAGATTTGGTCGACCGGCGCGCCCTGGTCTACAGCCTGACCAAGACCATTCTCGCCGCCGCGGTTCTGCGGCTGGTCGCCCGCGGCGTGGTCGAGCTGGATGGGCCGGCGGAGCGCTGGCTGCCGGAACTGGCCGGACGGCCGGGATCGGTCACCGTGGCGCAGATCCTGACCCACCGCGCCGGACTGCCGGATTATGGCGGACAGGCCGACTATCACGCCGCCGTCGCCGCGGGCGCGGCGCCTTGGAGCGGCGACGAGTTCCTGGCCCGCTGCGGACTGGAGGGGCCGCCGGTCGGCAGCTTCGCCTATTCCAACATCGGCTATCTGCTGATCGGCCGGCTGCTGGAGCGGGCGGGCGGCGCTCCGCTGGCCGAGGTTCTGGCGCGCGAGGTCTTCGCGCCGCTCGGCCTCGCCGGTGCGTCGCTGCTGCGTGACCGCGCCGACCTCGACGGGCTGTTCTTCGGGCCGAGCCCGGCCTTCGGCGGGGCCGCGGTGGCGGAGGCCTATCATCCCGGCTGGGTGTCGCATGGGGTGGTGGCGATGACGGCGGCGGACGCCTGCCGCCTCATTCATGGTTTGACCGAGGAGTATCTGCCGGGCCCGCTGCTGCGGCGGATGCGCGATGGGTTGCCGGTCGGCGGGCCGATGGGCGGGCGTCCCTGGGTCGAGCCCTCCTATGGGCTGGGGATGATGGTGGAGCTGGACCCGGCGGCCGGTCCCTATTGGGGCCACACCGGCGGCGGTCCGGGGGTGACGCCGGCGGCCTACCACGCGCCGGGGCCGGTCCCGGTCTCCGTCGCCGTCTTTCTGGATGGCGAGGACGGCAACCTCGCCGAATGGATGGCGGTGGAGGTGCTGCACCGGCTGCGCAGTCGATAAGGGAGTGCGGCACCACATCCTCCGCTTGTTCATGCCGTTCTTGTTCAGGGGTATCGCGATCCCATCTCCTCTCCAGGGGACAATTCCCCGCTTCCCGGCGTAGGCTTGGGAGAGAAGACGGTGCCGGACGAAACCGGCAACCGGGAGCAAGAACCAATGGGGGAGGAACCGCGCGATGGGAGATGCCGCCCGCAAGCTGCCCGATTATCCATGGCTGGCCTCGTACCCGCCGACGGTGGACTGGGCCATGCCAGTTCCGGTCCGGCCGCTGACCGACCTGCTGGAGGGGGCGGTCGCCCGCCATGGCGACAAGCCCTGCCTGAATTTCCTCGGCAAGCGCACCAGCTACCGTGAGTTGGGCCGGCTGGTCGACCGCGCCGCCCGCGGCTTCCAGGCCATCGGGGTGGGCAAGGGGACGCGGGTCGGGCTGTTCCTGCCCAACACGCCCTATTACGTCGTCGCCTTCTTCGCCATCCTGAAGGCCGGCGGCACGGTGGTGAACTTCAACCCGCTCTATGCCGAGCGCGAACTGGTCCACCAGATCGGCGACAGCGACATCGACCTGATGGTCACGCTGGACCTGAAGCTGCTGTATGACAAGATGGCACGGATGCTGGCCGAGACCGGGCTGAAGCGGCTGGTGATCTGCCGCATGGCCGACATCCTGCCCTTCCCGAAGAACTGGCTGTTCCCCATCGCCAAGAAGGCGGAGATCGCCGCGATCCCGCGCGACGACCGCCACATCCCCTTTGCCAGGCTGATCGCCAACGACGGCCGGCCGAGCCCGGTCGTCCTCGATGCGCGCGAGGACGTGGCGGTTCTGCAATACACCGGCGGCACCACCGGCGTGCCGAAGGGCGCGATGCTGACCCACGCCAACCTCTACGCCAACACCATCCAGTGCGCGACCTGGTACGCGGCGAAGGAGCGCAAGCCGGGGGAGGGCGGTGCGGAAGACGGGCAGGAGCGCATGCTGGGCGTGCTGCCGCTGTTCCATGTCTTCGCCATGACCGCGGTGATGAATTTCGGCCTGCATCTGGGGGCGGAGATCATCCTGCTGCCGCGCTTCGAACTGGAGCAGGTGATGCGCACCTTGCAGAAGGAGCGCATCACCCTGTTCCCGGCCGTGCCGACCATCTACACGGCGATCAACCATCACAAGCACCTGAAGGACTACGACCTGTCCTCGATCCGCTTCTGCATGTCGGGCGGGGCGCCGCTGCCGCTGGAGGTGAAGGAGGCGTTCGAGCGCACGACCGGCTGCACGCTGGTGGAGGGCTATGGACTGTCGGAATGCTCGCCCGTCGCGACGGTGAACCCGGCGGTGCTGCACAGCGATAAGAAGGGCTCCATCGGCCTGCCGCTGCCCGGCACGATCATCGAGATCGTCAGCCTGGAGGAGCCGCGCCGCGTCCTGTCCCCCGGCGAGAAGGGCGAGGTCTGCATCCGCGGGCCGCAGGTGATGAAGGGCTATTGGCGCCGCCCGGCCGAAACGGCGCAGACGCTGATCGACGGGCGGCTGCACACCGGCGATGTCGGGATCATGGACGAGGACGGCTACACCACCATCGTCGACCGCATCAAGGACATGATCCTGTGCAGCGGCTTCAACGTCTATCCCCGCAATGTCGAGGAGGCGATCTACCTGCACCCCGCCGTCGCCGAATGCGTGGTGGCCGGCGTGCCGGACGAGTATCGCGGCCAGACGGTCAAGGCCTATGTCCGGCTGGACGACGGCCAGAGCCTGACCGCCGAGGCGCTGATCGCCTTCCTGAAGGACAAGCTGTCGCCCATCGAGATGCCGAAGGTCGTGGAATTCCGCCAGGAGTTGCCCAAGACCATGATCGGAAAACTGTCCCGCAAGGCCCTGCTGGACGAGGAGCAGGGCAGGCGCAACGCCGCAAAGGATGGCGCCGCATGAGCGCCGTGGACCGGAAGGCGGTGCGTGTCCGCATCCAGGGCAAGGTGCAGGGGGTGTGGTATCGCGGCTGGACCGTCGACCGTGCCGGCTCGCTCGGCCTGACCGGCTGGGTGCGCAACCGCAGCGACGGCACGGTGGAGGCCCTGTTCGCCGGTCCCGCCGCCGCCGTCGACCGCATGCTGGAGGACTGCCGCCGCGGCCCGCCGTCGGCAATCGTCCGCGACGTGGTGTCCGAACCGGAGCAGGACCCGGGCATGGCCGGATTCGAGCAGCGGCCGACGGTGTGAGCCATGCGTTAGCCTTCCGCTAACCATAACGGCGGCATGCTGGCGGTGGATGCGGGTTTTGGGCCTTGTGGTTGAGGGGCGACGGCCGGGATGACCGCCAGCAAATCGGATGTGGCCGGAATGAAGGCCATGCTCACCGGAGTCTTCGCCAAGGCGGCGAAGGCCAAGGACAAGGCTGGGGACAAGGCTGGCCGCAAGCCGGAGGCCGCCCCGGCTCCGAAATCTTCCCCTGTGGCGGAGCACGACCCCGCCGTCCGTCTCAGCCTGGGGCCGGCGGCGGTGGAGGATGCGCCGGCACGCCCGTTCCAGGCTCCGGCGGGTGACGATGACCTTGCCGACCGGCTGGAGCCCGCGATCCGGGCGCTGGCGCGCGATCTGGGGCGGCTGCTGACCGCCTTCGGGATGGACGGGAGCGAGGCCGCGGCGGCGGAGACGGCGCTGGCCGCCCGCTTCGGCGATGCCGGGCGCCGGGCCGCCGTCGCGGCGCTGGACGGTCCGGCGGGCACGTTGCGGCCCTTGGCAGACGGTGTCCGGCAGGAGGTGGCGGTTGAGCTGAACGGGATCGGCCTTGCCCTGTCCGATGGGACGACGGGCTTGCGGCTGGACGGCGCAGCCCTTGCGCTGGTGCGGGTGCCGGCGGAAGAGAAGGGGGAGGGGCTGGCCGCCATGCTCGGCGCCCTCCGCACTGTCATCCGGCCGGGCAAGGGGCTGACGGTCGAGACCGACCGGGTCGCCATCGACGATCTGGGCCGGGTGATGGGGATGCTGACCGCGGCGATGACCACGCCGCCGCAAGGTCTGGAAGGCACGGTGACGCTGTCGCCCTTGGGTGCGCCTGCCGAAGGCGGGGCGATGGAGCTGTCGCTGACGCTTTCCGGCCGGCTGGGAGAGGCGGTCGCCCCCGCACCGCCCGAACGCGGACCGGCAAAAGAAAAGGCGGTGGGCGAGGGGAAGGAGCGTGGGTTCGATGTCCGGATTTGATGCGCGGACCCTGGCGGTCCTCTGCTTGTGCGCCCTGGTGCTGCCGGGGGCCGCCCCGGCGCTGGCCGGGGCGCTGGAGCGGACGGAGCCCGGCCATCAGGCGCCGCCGCAGCCGGGGGCCAGCCTGCCCATAGCACCACCCATCGTGCAGTATGCGCTGCCCTCGCAATGGATGACGATCCGCTCCAAGGAGGATTGGCGCAAGGCCGGCACCTTCGAGAAGGAGCTGAGCAAGGATTGCGCCGCCCTGCGCTTCGGCGAGATCGAGCCGATGCGTTTCCGCGCCTATTACAATGGCGAGGTGCTGGGCGTCGCCTTCGGCCATGGGCTGAACCTGCGCGACCCCGGCAAGAAGGCCGACCGCAAGAAGATCTACCTGTTCCGCAACGGCGATTCGACCAACTGCACCGTGCAGTCGGTGGACAACAAGGATCCGCGCGTGAACCCCGCCGCCAACCAGGCCGCCACCCCGGCCGCCGGCGGGTTCAAGAAGTATTAGACTTCCGACCCATCCCGCAGCGGGCCGCCGAACACCTCCGGCCATGCCGCGATCAGGGCGGAGTCCACATCCTCCATCGTCACCAGCTGGCCCAGCGCCACGATGGAGGTGACGCCATGCTCGGCGATGCCGCAGGGGACGATGCCGCCGAAATGGGACAGGTCCGGCTCGACGTTCAGGGCGATGCCGTGGAAGCTGACCCAGCGGCGCACCCGCACGCCGATGGCGGCGATCTTGTCCTCCTGCCCCTTCAAACCGCCATAGGGCTGTTTGTCGACCCAGATGCCGACGCGCCCCTCGCGCCGCTCGCCCTTGATGTTGAAGGAGGCGAGCGTGCGGATGATCCACTCCTCCAAATCGCGGACGAAGCCGCGGATGTCGGCGCCGCGCGCCTTCAGGTCCAGCATGACGTAGGCCACCCGCTGTCCCGGCCCGTGATAGGTGTACTGGCCGCCGCGGCCGCTGCGGTAGACGGGGAAGCGGTCGGCCTCCAGCAGATCCTCGTCCCTGGCACTGGTGCCGGCGGTGTAGAGCGGCGGATGCTCCAGCAGCCAGACCAGTTCCGGTGCCGTGCCGGCGCGGATCGCCTCGACGCGCGCCTCCATCTCGGCGATGGCGTCGGGGTAGGGCACGGGCTCGTCGGAGATGCGCCACTCGATCTGCTGGCGCGGGGGGGAAATGTCGGGCTGGCTGGCGGAAAGGCTGGCAGGCTGGCTTGTCGGGGAGGTCATTCGATGGGGTCTCTGGCGCTATGGGCGGCGGTGCCGGCAAGGGTCCGTGGGACCGGCCGGAGGGCCGTTCCGAATTTTTCTTCGCAGAAGATGATTGTAGCGCTTGATCGACCGTCGGGAAGCTGATATCTACCCGCTCCACCCGATGAGGCGCGCAAGCGAGCGTCGGGGACTACCAGCCTGATGCGGTCGTGGCGGAATTGGTAGACGCGCAGCGTTGAGGTCGCTGTGGGGCAACCCGTGGAAGTTCGAGTCTTCTCGACCGCACCATTCTCCCATGCAGATGGGACCATCCCGGGGATACGGGAAAAACGAAAGGCCCGCAGGTCGCAAGACCGAGCGGGCTTTTTCGTGTCCGGGCTCCGGGGCTATCCGGGCTCCGGGCTGCGCCATCACCCCGCCAGCGCGTGCAGCAGCTTCGATGCTCCGCCCGCGGCGCGGCGGACATCCTCGAACAGCACCATCATCTCGTAGATCGCCAGGAAGGCGCCGCTGTAGAACCAGGGGCGCCAGCGCTCCTCCGTCCAGGCGACCAGCCGGTGGACGCCGTCCATCGGCAGCAGCCGGGCGACCGCCACGGCGCTCAGGATGCCCAGCAGCGCGCCGCCGGTGACGTCACCGGGGTAATGCAGGCCGAGATAGACCCGCGGCAGCGAGATCACCAGCGCCGCCCACAGGCAGGCCAGCAGTCCCCACGGGCGGGAGGCGCGGACGAAGGTGGCGGCCAGTGCGAAGCCCAGGGCGGCATTGTCGCTGGGGAAGGAACTCCAGTTCTTCAGCGCTTCGCGGCTCTGGCCGATGGGCGGGACGAAGGGCAGGCCGGCGTCGTGCAGCGGTCGGGGCCGGGCCGGCATCACCGCCTGGATCAGGATGGATGCCGCCACCGCCAGCACCACGGCGGCGATGGCGTCCACCACCAGCCGGCGTCCGCCCTGCGTGTCCTCCCGGCGGAACCAGAGCCACCACAGCGCCGCGCTGAACAGGCCGAGCTTGACCGGATAGATGTTGGCGATCCCGCGCACCGCCATGTCCAAGGCCGCGCTGTGCCCGGCAAACTGGTTCAGCCAGAGCAGCAGCGTCTGGTCGAGGCGATGCAGCGACTCCACACGGCGCCTCCTCTGCTGGACGGGGCAGGGGAAAGTGTTGCGGTTTCATGACAGGAGCGGTCAACGGAGCATCGGAAGGCGCCATCCGGGTCAGGGGCAGAGGCTTCGGGGTGCCCCCTCCCGCCGATGCGTGCCGCCGTTGCCGGAATATCCACTGCGGCTGGCAGGCAGCCGGGGCTTTCATGAGATGGCGCAGTATTTAATATCGCCTTTGATAATATAGAGAAAATGTCATCGTCGAAATGATGTCGGCAGAGAATGACAGGGCCAGAATTCATCTGGACTGCTCTTGCTGCCTATCGAAAGTGGTAATATCCTGCGCTGCGAAAGACGGGATGGATGGCGATACGCCAGACCATTCAAGATACGGATTGCATGGGGGATTTGATGGCGACTGTCGTAATGATGAAGCACCCGCAGACGGGGCTTACCAAGAAAGGGCTGGTCGGGTTCAGCTGGACCACGCTGTTCTTCGGCGGTTTTCCCGCCCTGTTCCGCGGCGACTGGGGAATGGGCCTTCTTCTGACGCTGCTGGCTTTCTTCACCGGCGGCCTTTCCGGCATCATCGCCGCGTTTCTCTACAACAAGCACTACACCTCGAAGCTGATCGAGAAGGGGTATGTCTTCGCCGATACCGAGGCGCTGAACAGCCTGGCCCGCGCCAAGCTTGGCGTCGAGGCGGCCGCTGCGGTCCCGAACCCGACCTGATCGGCCCGACGGACCGATCTCGGGAGCTAAAAGACGACGGGCGGCGCACGGCAAGGCGCCGCCCGTCGTCTTTTCAGCCCTTGGTCTCTCTCAGCGGAACTCGATGTAGCGGTCCAGCGTGGCGCGGCGCAGCGCGCGGACGATATGGGGAGGAGCATCGGTCGCAACGATGTGGCCGCCGGCCTCCCGGCAGCGGTTGGCCAGGATGAACATCATCCCGATGGCGGCGGAATCGATGAAGGTGACGAAACGCAGGTCGATCCGGACCACCGGGTTGGCTACGAAATCCCAGTCGCGCAGCATGTCATGGAAGCGGTTGCCATCCTCATAGGTGCAGCGGCCGGACAACAGGATGCCGTCGCAACCGTCGACAGTGGTGAAGGCATACTCCATCGGCCCCTTCCGGTCCTTCTCCCCATGATGCGGCGCCTGCGATGCGCCGTCAGCCCATGGGAGCATGAAGGGTTGCGGCGGTGCAAGGGCATGGTGGCAAAAGCGGCCGAGCGCGCCGACCCGATGTACCGGGTGGTCGGGGCGGTGCCGCTGTCGCGCCTGCTGCGCCAGCGCTGTGCCCGTGCACATCGCCGATCTGGTGGCCGGCGGTGTCGAGTGCGGTGTTCCTGACGACGGTGACGGACGTCGTCGGGTTCCTGGCGTTCCTCGGACTGGCTTCGGTGTTCCTGCTGTAGGGGAGAGGATTCCCCTCCCTCCCTCACGCGATCACGATACCCGTTCGGCCGTCATTCCCGCGAAGGCGGGAATCCGGCCGTTTCAGCCGCTCTCCTGCGGAGTTTCCTGGATCCCCGCCTTGGCGGGGATGACGCAAAGCTGCTTTGGTTCCAGAGCCTTAACGTCGCTCAGGCTCGGTTGCGTCCGGTAGGACGATCAGGGAGGAGGGTGGGCCGGGCCTCAGCCCAGCCCCTTCTGCCCCATCTCCAGGAACTTCTCGCGGCGCTTGGCGCGCAGGGTGACGCCGTCCAGCCCGTCCAGCTCGCCCAGCGACTCCTCGATGCAGTCGCCCAGCTTCCTGATCGTCTCGGCCGGGTCGCGGTGGGCGCCGCCGATGGGCTCGCTCACCACATGGTCGATGACGCCCAGCTCCTTCAGGTCCTGGCTGATCAGGCGCAGCGCGATGGCCGCCTCGCCCGCCATGTCGGAACTGCGCCACAGGATCGACGCGCAGCCTTCCGGCGAGATCACCGAATATATCGCGTGTTCCAGCATCAGCACGCGGTCGGCGGTGGCGATGGCGATGGCGCCGCCCGAGCCGCCTTCGCCGATGACCGAGGCGACCATCGGCACGTTCAGCCGCAGGCAGCGCTCGATGCTCTTGGCGATGGCCTCGGCCTGGCCGCGCTCCTCCGCCTGGACGCCGGGGAAGGCGCCGGCGGTGTCGACCAGCGAGACGACCGGCAGCTTGAAGCGGTCGGCCAGATCCATCAGGCGCTGGGCCTTGCGGTAGCCTTCCGGCTTCGCCATGCCGAAATTGTGGCGGACGCGGGTTTCCGTGTCGTTGCCCTTTTCCTGGCCGATCACCACCACGGACCGGCCACGGAAGCGACCCAGACCGCCGATGACCGCACGGTCCTCGGCAAAATGGCGGTCGCCGGCCAGCGGCGTGAAGTCCTCGATCAGGCCATGCACATAGTCCAGGCAGTGCGGCCGGTTGGGGTGGCGGGCCACCTGAACCTTCTGCGCGGGCGTGAGCTTGGCGTAGGTCTGCCGCAGGAGCTTGTCGACCTTGGCCTGCAGCTTGGCGACCTCGTCGGCGATGTTGATGTCGCCGGCGTTGGTCAGATGCCGCAACTCCTCGATCTTGCCTTCGAGCTCGGCGATGGGCTTTTCGAATTCCAGGAAGGTCTGCATGCCGGACACAGGTGGTTGGCGAGGCGCACGAAAAATCGCGCGCTTGGTAGCACGCCCGGCGCGCCTGCGCCACAGCGGAAAGGTGCGGGGCACCCTGGGAAGGGTTCCGCGACGAACCCACAGGGTTTATCCTCATCGGCCGGGAAATTCCAAGCCTAATCGTTGTCCCGGTTGATCGAGGCGATCCCATCCCATGCACTCCTTGCCCCCGCCTTCCTTCCCCCCGCCTTCCTTCAAGGACCATTTCTCCGGCCATGCCGGCGATTACCGCGCCTTCCGCCCGACCTATCCGCCCGGATTGGCCGCCGCCCTGGCCGATGCTGCGCCGGGGCGCGGGATGGCCTGGGACGTCGGCTGCGGCAACGGGCAGTTCTCCGTGGCGCTGGCCGGTCACTTCGCGGCGGTCCACGCCACCGATGCCAGCGCGGAGCAGATCGCCCAGGCTGAAACGCATGATCGCGTCCGCTACGGCGTCGCCCCGGCGGAGGAAAGCGGCCTGCCCGACGGCTGCTGCGACCTGATCGTCGCGGCGCAGGCGGCGCACTGGTTCGACCTGGCGCGCTTCTATGCCGAGGTGCGGCGGGTGGCGAAGCCGGGGGCGGCGGTGGCGCTGGTCTGCTACGGCCGGCAGTGGCTGGACGATCCCGTGCTGGACCCGGTGGTGGAGCGGTTCCACAACGGCACGCTGGGACCCTACTGGCCGGCCGACCGCTGGAAGGTGATCGAGGGCTATCGCGGCATGGACTTCCCGTTCCCCGGGCTGCCGGTGCCGCCGCTGGCGATGGAGGCGGTGTGGCCGCTGCCGCGGCTGCTCGGCTACATGAACACCTGGTCGGGGGTGAAGGCGGCGACCAGGGCGCTGGGCGGCAACCCGCTGGAGGCGTTTGCCGAGGAGATCGCGCCGCTGTGGGGCGATCCGGAGACGGAGCGGCGGATCCGCTGGCCGCTGACCGTCCGGTTGGGGCGGGCGGGGTAGGGGGCGCTGCGTCCCCCTGCCGCGTTTTCCCTTTACGCCCCTTCCGCCACCACGCGCTCATAGGCCGGCAGGGTCAGGAAGTCGGTGAAGTCCTCCCGCGCGACCAGATCGCGGAACAGGGACGCGGCGTCGGCGTAGCGGCCCTTGGCATAGGCGTTGGCGCCGACGCGGGTTTCCCAGGCCGACAGCTCCTCGGCGACGATGCGGTCGATCAGATCCAGCGTCACGGCCTGACCGTCGTCCAGCGCGGTGCCGGTGTGGAGCCACTGCCAGACCTGGGTGCGGCTGATCTCCGCCGTGGCGGCGTCCTCCATCAGGTTGAACAGCGGGACGCAGCCCTGGCCGCGCAGCCATGCCTCGATATAGCCGATGCCGACCGCCACGTTGTTGCGCAGGCCCGCTTCGGTCTTCGGCCCGGCGGGCACCGCCAGCAGGTCGGCGGCGGTGACGGTCACGTCGGTGCGCTTGCGGGCGATCTGGTTCGGCATCGGCATGTAGGCGTCGAACACCTCGCGCGCCACCGGGACCAGTCCGGGATGGGCGACCCAGGTGCCGTCATGGCCGTTGGACGCCTCGCGCTCCTTGTCGGCGCGCACGCGGGAGAAGGCGACCTCGTTGGCCTCATGGTTGTCCTTGACCGGGATGAAGGCGGCCATGCCGCCGATGGCCGGCGCGCCGCGGCGGTGGCAGGTGCGGATCGCCAGCTGGCTGTAGGCCGACAGGAAGGGGGTGGCCATCGTCACCTCCGCCCGGTCGGGCATGACGGCGGCGGGGTCCTTGCGGAACTTCTTGATGAAGCTGAAGATATAGTCCCAGCGGCCGCAGTTCAGGCCGGCGGAATGCTCGCGCAGCTCATACAGGATCTCGTCCATCTCGAAGGCGGCGAGGATGGTCTCGATCAGCACCGTCGCCTTGATCGAGCCGTGCGGCAGGTGGAGATATTCCTCCGCCACCAGGAAGACCTCGCGCCACAGCCGCGCCTCGAAATGGCTTTCCAGCTTGGGCAGGTAGACATAGGGACCGCTGCCGCGGGCCAGCAGTTCGTGCGCGTTGTGGAAGACATGCAGGCCGAAATCGAACAGCGCGCCCGACATCGGTTCGCCGTCCATCAACACATGGCGTTCCTCCAGATGCCAGCCGCGCGGCCGGACCTTGAGCACCGCGGTCTTGTCGCTGAGGCGGTATTTCTTCCCGCTGGCGGGATCCTCGTGGGTGATGGTCCGGCGCACCGCGTCGCGGATGTTGATCTGCCCCTCGACCAGATTGGTCCAGGTCGGGCAGGTGGCATCCTCGTAATCGGCCATGAAGACTTTGGCGCCGCTGTTCAGCGCATTGATGACCATCTTGCGGTCGACCGGGCCGGTGATCTCCACCCGGCGGTCGAGCAGGTCGACGGGCAGCGGGCCGATCGTCCAGTCGGCGTCGCGGATGGCGCGGGTTTCCGGAAGAAAGTCGGGCTTGTGGCCCTGGTCGAGCAGGGCTTGCCGCTTGGTCCGCACATCCAGCAGCCGCAGCCGTTCGCCGCCGAAGCGCCCCTCCAGCTCCGCCAGGAAGGCCATCGCCTCCGGCGTCAGGATCTCCTCGAAACCGGGGTTGATCGGACCGCGGACCTCAAGACCTGAAATAATCGGGCCGGACATGCTGGTGGCCATCGTGCTGCTCCCCATCCCATAGCGTGGCGAACCGCTCTCTCGGCGGTTGGGCATCCGATATAGCACGGGAAACGGATGGTCCGGGGACGGCCTAAGGTCGCAGATGGGCGGGCGGGATCAGCCCGTGCTTCTTCAGCATGCCGCGCAGCTGGTGATAGCCCAGCCCGAGAGCCTCGGCGGTCTGGCGCTGGTTGAAGCGGTTGCGCTCCAGCGCGTCGCGCAGGATCGACGCCTCGAAGGCGCGGACCTGATCGAGGATGCCGCCGTCGAAAGCGGGGGCGGGGGCTTTCGCCTGGGGGGACGCCGCCTCCGTGCGTGCCGTCGGGGCGGCGGCCGGACGCCAGGGCGACTCGAAGGGGTCGAGGACGATGTGGTCGAGCGGCTCGTCGGGATCGGCGGCGGCGACGGAGCGCTCCACCACGTTGCGCAGCTCGCGCACGTTGCCGGGCCAGTCATGGCCGCGCAGCCGGTCGAGGGCGTCGTCGGTGAAGCCGGGGAACAGCGGGCGCTGCAACTCGCGCACCATGCCATGAGCGAAATGCTCGGCCAGCGGCGGGATGTCGTCGGGGCGGGCGCGCAGCGGCGGTAGGGTCACCACGTCGAAGGCCAGCCGGTCCAGCAGGTCGGCGCGGAAGCGGCCGGCGGCAGCCAGCGCCGGCAGGTCGGCGTTGGTGGCGCCGACAACCCGGACATCGACGGTGGCGGTGCGGCCGCCGACCCGCTCGATCTCGCCATACTCGACGGCGCGCAGAAGCTTTTCCTGGACGGCCGGGGAGGCAGTCGCGATCTCGTCGAGGAACAGGGTGCCGCCGTCCGCCTGCTCGATCCGGCCGATCTGCCGGCGGGTGGCGCCGGTGAAGGCCCCGGCCTCATGCCCGAACAGCTCCGAATCCAGCAGCGACTCCGGCAGGGCCGCGCAGTTCACCTTGACGAAGGGACGGTCCCACCGCTGCGACAGATAGTGCAGGCGGGCGGCGATCAACTCCTTGCCGGTCCCGCGCTCCCCGATCACCAGCACCGGCCGCTCCAACGGCGCCACCCGCGACACATGGGTGAGCGTGGCGAGGAAGGCCGGCGATTCGCCAAGGAGGGAGGGTGGAGTGACCGTCATCGCGGATTTCACCATCAGTTCGCCGATCTGGCGATGATATCGCCTCAATGGCGATACGACAACTCACTGGCTGCCTTGGCCCGCAGCGACGGATGTCCAGGCGTTGCAACGGGTTGGGTGCCTTCCGGCGGAATTGGCACGGCGGTTGCGATAGCTCTGTCATGGCAAGGAGGTCATCCATGAGCGACTTCAGTGATTTCCGCCGCCGCTACGGCGGTGACCGCTTCAACACCACGCAGGCCCGGCCGCTGGCGCGCCGCGTGCGCAACTATCTCGCCACCCGGCCGGCCGAAAGCTGGCTGTTCTTCTTCGCCGGCATCGTCGCCGGCGCCATCCTCGGCTGATTGACGGGACACGTATCATGAGCATCTTTTCGCGCCTGACCGACATCGTGCAGTCGAACCTCAACTCCCTGCTCGACCGCGCCGAGGAGCCGGAGAAGCTGATCCGCCTGATCATTCAGGAGATGGAGGACACGCTGGTCGAGGTGCGGTCCTCCACCGTCAAGATCATCGCGGAGAAGAAGGAGATCGAACGCCGCGTCGCCGATCTGCGCCGCGAGCGCGACGAGTGGGACCGCAAGGCCGAGGTGGCGCTGACCGCCGGCCGCGAGGATCTCGCCAAGGGCGCCCTGATGGCCAAGTCGAAGGTCGCCGAGCAGGCCGACACGCTGACCGAACAGCTGGTGCAGGTCGAGGCCGCCCTGTCCAAGGCCAACGAGGACATTGGCCGCCTGCAGGCCAAGCTGACCGACGCCAAGGCCCGGGAGAAGGCGCTGGTCGCCCGCACCCAGACCGCGGCCAACCGCGTCAAGGTGCGCGGCGCCCTGCATGACGAGCGCATCAACGAGGCGCTGTCGCGCTTCGAGCAGGTCGAACGCAACCTGGACGAGATGGAGGGCCGCGTCGAGTCCTACGACATCGGCCGGACCAAGAGCCTGACCGAGGAGATCGCCGAGCTTGAGGCGAGCCAGAAGGTCGAAGAGGATCTGGCGGCGCTGAAGGCCCGCGTCGCCGCCCGCCGCAACGGCTGACGGCGGATCGGACCCGGCTGGGGTGGGGCGGTGACGCCCCTCCCCCTCCCCTCACGACAATAAGAAGGCCCGACGACCATGGGGTTCCTGGGTTTCGTCCTTGCGGTGCTGTTCCTGGTGGTGGTGGCGCCGGTCTGGATCGTCTTCCACTACATCACCAAATGGCGCTCGCAGCGCGGGCTGTCCGCGCAGGACGAACGGCTTCTGGCCGAGCTGTGGGAAATCTCCAACCGGCTGGAGACCCGCGTCCATCAGCTGGAACGCGTGCTGGATGCAGAGGCGCCGAACTGGCGCAACAAGCTGTGACGGCGGCGTTTACGGCGGTTTGCCGGCTGTAGCGCGCCTTATTCAGGCTGTGTCATTCAATTCTTGGGAGGAGTCATGGACCGCGCGTCCCCCTACGACTCGCCGAATCCGCACCGGCTCTACCGCGACCCGCAGCGCGGGGTGCTGGGTGGGGTGTGCACGGGCATCGCCGATTATTTCGGGATGCAGCCGGGCGTCGTCCGGCTGGCGATGCTGGTCGCCCTGTTCTTCTTTTCGGTGCCGCTGGTGATCGCCTATGTGATCGCGCTGATGGTGCTGCCGGTGCGTCCGCCGCAGCTGTACCGCGATGCCGAGGAAGAGGCGTTCTGGCGGACGGTGTCGACCAAGCCCGACCGCACGCTCGCCGGTCTGACCCAGCGCTTCCGTGACATGGAGAAGCGGATCGTCGGCATGGAAGCCTACGTCGCCTCGAAGGAATTCGAGTTGAACCGCGCGATCCGCGATCTGGACCGCTGATTGCCCCAGGATTACCCTTGGATTTCCCCGTGACAGTCCGGTCCGCCGATCCCCGACCGGGGTCGGGGGGCCGGTGACGTCAGCGCCGCTGGCGGCGCCGGTCGCGGATGCGGATCGGAATCGGTTTGGGTGTCGGCATCGTGGCGATCAGACCGGCCAACGCCGCAGCCGTCGCCACCGCACCACCCAGCAGAACGAGATCCATCATAGGCCCTCCACCATCGAGATCCCCGCGTTCACCCACATGGTGAAGCAGATGGTTACAACATGGTAGCGAAAAGAGTGGCTGGCAACATCTCCGCCACTGCGGTCGTCCCCAGGTCACACCGATATGTCACAACGATATCGGACACCCGCGGCGGCGTCCAAGCCTTGATCCAAATCACGGGGTGGGCCGTTATTGTCGAAAGGACAGAGCGCCGTCTTTTCCAGATGGGAAGGGACGGCGCCTTTGTCGAATCCCCACCCTTCGACGGAGCCCCGCGCGCATGTCCGACAGCAGCCTTCAGCAACGCGCCTCCCGCCGGCGCAAATCCCTGCTTCGCGGTGCTTTGATGTTGAACGGGGCGTCGGTGGTGGTGACGGCGCTGCTGTTCGTCCTGCTGCTGTCGCTGGTGGCGCCGCCGATGGGGCTGAACGCGCCCGGTGCGCGGATGGCGCTGTGGGGCCGGCTGGCGCTGTGGCCGGCGCTGCTGCTGTTCGGCATGGTCGTCGGCGTGATGGCGATGCGCGGCCGCACCCAGGCCTTCAACCCGATCGAGGATCCCGAGTCGCGCGGCCAGCGCGTCTGCCAGCGGGTGCTGGCCAACAGCGTGGAGCAGTCCGCCATCTTCGTGCCGGCACTGGCAGCCCTGGTCGCCACCCTGCCGCAGCCCTCGTTGGGAGCGGCTGTGGTGGCGACCGGGCTGTTCGTGCTGGGGCGGCTGCTGTTCTGGGCGGGATATCTCGTGCATCCCTTCGCGCGGGCACCGGGCATGGCGATGACGCTGACCGTCAATCTGATCGTGCTGGGCTGGGCCGTTCTGCTGCAACTGGGCGGGATGCAGCCCGGCTGACGGGCTTGTCCGCCGCCCTCTTTTCGGTTGGTGGAGCGCTGGCCGGGGCCGCGGTCTTCGCCAGATGCAGCCAGCGGTTATAGGCCTCCACACTGACCGGCGCCCGGTGCTTCCGCCCGATGCGGAGGATCTCCGGCAGGGCCAGAAGCACCTTCAGGTCGGTCAGGCGCGGGCCGCCGCGCAGGTTCTTCCAGCTGTTGCCGGCCCAGGTGCGGGCCAGCCGCCACGCCATCAGCGCGGAGGGGCAGCGCGCCACCTCGCGGATCAGGTCGTTGCGGTGGTTGTAGAAGCGCTCCATCCCCGGCTTGCGGCCCTTCTCGCTCTTGTCGTGGTAGACCATGACGTCGGGCAAGGCGACGACGCGGTAGCCGGCGCCGACCAGCCGCAGGCAGCGGTCCTTCTCCTCGCCCTGGCGGTAGAGTTCCGGCATGTAAAGGCCGACCTGCTCCACCGCGCTGCGCCGCAGCAGATGGCCGCAGCCGACATACCAGGGAACGTCGAACGGAGCGGCGCCCTTGGGGAAATAGACCAGCCCGTCGCGCGTCTCGATGTTGCAGGCGACGGCGGCGACCTCCGGATTCTTCTCCAGATAGGCGACGCAGCGGGCCAGCCCGTCCGGATCCTCGAACCAGCTGTCGTCGTCGACCGACAGGATGCAGTCGCCGGTGGTGTTCACGAAACCGAAGTTGCGGGCCAGGATCAGCCCGGCATTGTGCGGCTGGCGGACATAGCGGACGGTGGGGAACTCCGCCCGCATCATCGCACCGGTGCCGTCGCTGGAGCCGTCGTCGATGACGATGATCTCCATCGGCGGGGTGGTCTGGGTCATCAGCCGGGTCAGCGCGATGCGCAGCTCCGGCCCGCGGTTGTAGGTGGCGATGACGGCGCTGACGCTCAGCGTCATGACGGCCTCCTTCCGACGTAATTGGGCTGTGCCACCACCGGGCGAAGCGGGTCGTCGTCGAGGATTCCCCAGGCGCGCAAGGCCCGCGTCAGCCCGATCCACAGCAGGATCGGCAGCAGCGAGAAGAAGCCGAACTTCACGATGGTGATGTTGCCGTCGCGGAACCATTGCAGGCACAGCGGCAGGAAGGCGCAATAGAACAGCACGGCATAGCGGTTGCGGAACCCGCTGGTCCAGAACCAGCGGTGCAGGCGGCCGAGGATCAGGCCGACCACCACCATGGTGACGATCATGCCGATCCAGCCGGCGCTCATCCAGCCGTCGCCGGGCAGCGAGGTGGTCAGGTTGTAGAAGACGCCGTAGTCGTTCAGGTCCACCCATTTCACCGGCGCGCCCACCGGCTTGCCCGGCCACAGCAGGCGCGGGATCGGTTCGGTGAACAGTTGCAGATACTGGGTGAACCAGGTGTAGGTCGCCGACTGCTTCGGCACCACCCACAGGATGTAGGCGAGGAAGTCGAAGTTGGCGAGATCCTGGCCGGCCAGGGCGTCGAGCGCCCGGCCGCTGCCGCTGCCGCCGTTGAACTTCAGCAGGACGGAGGCGGGCGCGTCGCCGGCCAGCACGTCGCGGAAGGCGTCGCGGTTGTTGCCCAGCACGGTGAACAGCCCCATCACCGGGATGGCGGCCAGCACATGCCACAGCCGGAACCACTTGGTGCGGCTGCGGTACAGCATCAGCAGCACCAGCCCGAGGATGCCCATGATGATCGCCCAGCGGCCCCAGCCCAGATAGGCGCGGTAGGCGACGAAGCCGGCGAAGGGGATGAAGGACAGCGGGTGGAAGCGGCAGACCCAGATCAGCCCCAGCGTCAGCGGCAGGCCCATCGAATGGGCCTCCGCGATGTAGCCGGTGGTGTTGGTGTAGATCGGCTGGCCGGTCAGCGGGTCGCGCTCCATTTGCACGTCGCCGGTGCCGTCGAAGCTGGCGCCGCCCTGGCGCTGGACCGCCGAATAGATGGCGAGCGGACCCAGCAGCGCCGCGGTGGTCAGGAAGGCGACGATGTCGACCCGGTCGAAGGTGAAGACCGGCGCCGGCTCGCCGTTCGGGGTCCAGTCGGGCCGGGCCAGACCTGCCCAGATGCAGGCGGCGGCGAAGGCGATCAACGCCACCGAACTGACCACCAGCGTCATGACGAACTGCTGTTCGCTCGGCCAGAATCCCATGAACAGCCAGACATCGTCGAAATGCTGGGTGTGGACCAGGATCGGCCGCATGACGAAGACCAGGGTGTGGAAGATCAGGTACAGCGTCAGCGGATGGAACATCGACGCGCTGCCGGAGCTGAGGTACACCGCGGTCACCAGCACCAGCACCAGGACCTGCGCGATCAGCGCCATTTCGATCATCGGCAAACCGTCCCCGGTTGTAGGCTCCGCCTGAACAGACGGGCGCTCCGCAGGCAAACGGGTACGACCGGCCGGTCAGGCTAGGATGAAAAGCCAGCCTATACGTCCCGTCCCGGTCGGGCAGGTGTGCAGAGGGCGTGGCCCCTTCGCACCCGCACACCCCCTTCGCGCTTTTGCCGGTTGCCATTGGCCTGGGTCAGTCTCCCCCCTTCGGCGGCATCTGCCGCTGTCTTGGAGGAGGTTCTCCCATGTTCCGTTCCCAAACTCGTCTTCGGAGTGGAGCGGCCCAAATCCTGCCTCGGGTTCTGCTGACGTCTGCGTTGCTGTTGACCGCCGCCGGATGGGGGCCGGCTGTGGCGGCGGAAACGACCTTCTACGTCTCGCCCACCGGCAACGACCGCTGGTCGGGACGCCTGGCCCAGCCGTCGGCCGACGGGCGCGACGGTCCGTTCGCCACGCCGGCCCGCGCGCTGGCCGCCGCCAAGGGAAGCGGCCCGGCGACCGTGCTGCTGCATGGCGGCACCTATCGGCTGACGGCGCCGCTGGTGGTGGATGCGTCGCTGCCGGGGCTGCGGCTGGCCGCGGTGGAGGGCGAGCAGCCGGTGCTGTCGGGGGGCGAGGCGGTCGGCGGCGCGCAGACGGCCAATGGCGTGCTGTCGGCGCCGCTGGCACGCGATCCGGCGCTGGACGTGTCCATCGGTGGGCAGCGTTTGGACGCGGCGCGCAGCGGCGACTTCACTCCGGGCGATCCGCGCAGCGGCTGGTTCCCGGCCAAGGCGGTGCAGTCCGATCCCAAGAGCCAGGGGAGCAAGCGGCAGATGCGGCTGCCCTCCGGCGTGCTGAAGGCCGGCTGGGCCGGGCCGGGGGTGCGGGCGCAGGCGCTGGACCGCGAACGGCTGTCCGACGACCTGCTGGGGGTGGTGTCGGCCGATCCCGGCGGGCTGCTGAGCTTCGACGGCGACGGGCAGTATCCGTACCGCGACGGCGCGACCGTCCGGCTGCTCGGCCATCCCGACTTCCTGACACGGCCGGGCGAATTCGCCTGGGACGCCAGGGCGAAGCGCCTGCTGGTCAAGCCGCCGACCGGGCTGAACAGTGCCGGGGCGGATCTGGTGGTGGCGCGGCAGCCGGTGCTGCTGCGGCTGGACAATGCCCGCAACGTGTCGGTCGAGGGGCTGACCTTCACCGACGTGCCGTGGGACGGCACCGCGGTGGTGGTGAAGGGCGGCAGCGGGGCACGGGTCGCCGGCAACCGCTTTGCCCTGGTCGGCACCGCGGTGATGCTGGACGGCGCCAGCCGGACCGAGGTGTCGGGCAACCGGATGGAGCATCTCGGCCGGTCCGGTGTGGTGCTGGCGCCCGGCAGCAGCGACAACCGTATTCTCGCCAACCGCATCAGCGACATCGGCGAGGTGCGCTTCTTCAGCGGCGGCGTGATGGGGGCCGGCATCCGCAACACGCTGATCGCCCACAACGACATCCGGCGGTCGGCACGCTACGGCATCTCGATCAAGAACTGGAACCCGCAGACGGTGAACAGCGACAACACCATCGAGTTCAACCGCATCCGCGACACTTCGCGCCAGACCGCCGACGCCGGCGCCATCGAGATGCTGGGCCGCAGCGGCAACGACACCCGCAGCGTCGTCCGCTTCAACGACATCCGCGACACCGGCGGCCTCGCCACCGACGCGCAGGGGCGCTGGCTGGCCCGCTACAAAGGCTTCGGCATCTATCTCGACGACATGACCAGCGGCGTGACGGTGCAGGGCAACCTGCTGGAGAACACCGGGATGGCGGCGATCTTCCTGCATGGCGGCGACAACAACCGGGTGGCCGACAACATCACGGTGATGACTGACGGCAAGGACCGCTTCCTGCGGCTGGAATGGGTGCCCAGCGCCGGACAGGCCGGGCGGATGCACGGCAATGTCGCCGACGGCAATGTCGTGGCCGGCCCGTCGCCGAAGGAGCAGCTCGTCAACAGCCTGTCGGGCGGCGAGTACCGCATCGACAACACCCGGCTGGAGAGCGCCGCCCCCGTTGCGGAGGCAGCCGGTGTCGCCAATGCCGCCAGGGCGGCGGCCCCGCCGGCAGGCGGCCGTTTGCTGGACCGGCTGCTGGCGATGAAGGAGCTGCCGCTGGACCGCGTCGGGCCGGAGGGGATGCGGTAGGGCTGCGACGCCCGTTGGGAAGGTCGCCGGCCCGGCGGATGGGAGACCGCCGACGCCTGCGACTGCTCTATTAAAGACAAAAGCGCCCTTCCCGGTGGGGAAGGGCGCTTTTTCTTGGGCTTTGCAACGAACCCTTACGCGGTCGCCGGACGGGCCAGCGCCGGGGGGATGTCGGTCGGTTCCATCACCGGGACGGCCACCGTCGGGGTCTTCCAGGTCAGGCTGTCGAAGGCGCCGCAATGGCCGCACAGACCGCCCCAGTTGTGGCTGACCGCGCCGCAGGAGCCGCAGGTCCACACCGGATCCTCCGGCGCGTTGGCGGCCTGGGCCAGCCAGTCCTTCGCCGCGTCCTCGTCATGGCGCTCGCCGCGGTCCAGCTCGGCCATCAGGCGATAGGCGCGGCGGGTCGGGCCGATCTCCATGGCGCGGTTCAGGTGCTGGCGCGCCTCGCCCCACAGCTGGGCCTCGATGGCGGCCTGGGCGACGGCGAGGTGGGACTCGGCCGAATCGGGGGCCTGACGCACCAGCTTCTGGAACAGGCGCACGCGGGTCAGCGCGTCATAGCTGGAGACGATGGTCCGGTAGATGTCGGCCAGTTCCGGATGCGGCGCGTGGCGCCACGCCCGCTCGACCACCTTGGCGGCCGGCTTCAGCCGGTCGGCGGCGACCTGGAGACGGGCCAGACGCACCGCGGCCGGGGCGAAGCCGGGCATCATGTCGTGCGCCGCCTGGGCGTGCGACAGGGCGGCGTCGGCACGGCCGCGGCGCTCCGCCTCGAAGCTGCGCTCCAGCAGCAGGACGGCGCGGTGGCGGCGGCCCTCCTCGGTCGGGATGGCCCCGGTCTGGATCGCCTGTTGCAGGGTGCCCTCGGCGGCAGCCCAGTCGCCGGCCTGCGCCTCCAGGTCATAGAGCGTGCTGAGCAGCCAGGGCGTGTTGGGCTGGAGCCCGCGCGCCTTGCGGGCGAGGTTCAGTGCCTCCACCCGGTCGCCCGACTTGATCGCCTGGGTCAGCAGCCCGCGCATGCCGAGGAAGGCGGTTTCCGGCCGCTCCAGCATCGCTTCGAAATACTGGCGGGCGGCGCGCTCGTCGCCCTGCAGCTGGGCGGCCTGGGCCGACAGCAGCATGGTCAGCGGCGGTTCGTTCAGCAGGCCGTCGGCCTTGCGCGCCATCTTGCGCGCGGTCGGCGCGTCGCCGGCGGCGATGGCTACCATGCCCTGGGTCAGGGCGCGGTAGCCGCGTTCGCGGCGGCGGGCCCGGCTGTGGCGGCGCAGACGCTGCGGCGTGCGGATGACGCCGCGGAGCAGGCGGTAGCCCAGCGCGGCGATGCCCAGCGCCGCCAGCGTGACCAGCAGGGCGACCCAGAAGGGCGCCTCGACGGCGTAGCCCAGCCAATGGACGCTGACGGTGCCGGGACGGTCGGCGAGCCAGATCGCGGCGGCGATGACCACCGCGACCTTGAGGAGGAACCAGAGGGCGCGGATCATTGGGCCGTCCCCTTCCCGCCGGCGGCGGTGGTCATCAGGGCGATGGCGCGGTCGTTCAGCTGGCGCGCGGCCTGATCGGCGGCCACGCGCGCCTTGGCGTCGGCCAGCCACGGCGCGGCGGTCTGGGCGGCCGGACCCTGGAGGGTCGACAGCTCCTCCACCGCCTTGGCCAGATTGCCGGCGGCGAGAGCGGCCTCGGCGCGGGCGACGACGGCGTCGGCGGTGGTGCCGACCACCCCGCCGCCCTCACGGCGCACGGTGACCAGGGTGGACAGCTTGCCGACCGCCGAGTCGATCCAGCTGTTGCCTTCGCCGCGGATTTCGGCGCGGACGATCTCGCCGGCCAGCGGCTGGAAACGGTCGGTCAGCTGGGCGCGGGTCGGGATGCCCTTGGCGGCATAGGGCGCCACGGCGTCGAGCGGCTGGGTCACGCCGGCATCGGCGATGTTGAGCGCACGGACCGCCTGGAGGTCCTGCTGGAACGGCTGGCCGCCCGACAGCGAGGCGCGCAGCTGACCGGCGGCCAGCACCAGCGCCTGGGCGGCGGTGGCGGCGTCCTGCCGCTCGCTGACGGCCTGGTTGACGCTGGTGACCTGCTGCTTGAGCGCATCGACCTCGCCACGCAGCTCCTGCGCGGCCTGGGCGTTGCCGGAGGCGGCGGTGACCTTCTGCTCCAGGGCGGCGAGGCGGTCGGCCAGCGCCTTCTGGGCTTCCGCGGCGCTGGCGGCGGCACCGGTGTCCGGGGTGGCGGCCGGGCGCTTCTCCAGCGCATCGATCCGCTGGGTCAGTGCGGAGACATCGACGCTTGCGGAGCCGTTGCCGGCGGCGGCCGGACGCTGCTCCAGCTTGCCGACGCGGTCGGCCAGTTGCTGGATCTGCGACCGAAGCGCCGGATCGGCCGGAGCGGGGGCGGCGCCGGAGGCGGCGGGCGGCGGGGATGCCGGCCAGCCGGGCAGGGCCGGACCCCACCAGGGCTCCGACAGGGCGGCGGCGCCCACCAGAAGTGCCACGACCGACAGGGCGGTGGCGAAACCGCCGCCGGAGCGCGGCTCCTCGATATAGGACGGGGTCGGGGCGATGGTCGGACGCACCGGCTCGGCATCGGCGCTGCGGCTGTAGCCCGCGCTGCCGGTGGTGCCGGAGGGCGTCCAGCTGGTGGTCGAGGAGGTCGTCTTCGTCCCGCCCGACTTGATGGACTCCGACTTGATGGCGTCCGTCTTCGCGTCGTCGGCCTTCTCCGCGCCGCTCTTCGGCAGGTCGCCCAGGCTGTCGGTGGCGCCGATCGGCGTGGCCGGCGGGATCAGGGCGTCGGCGGATTGCAGCTCGGTCACTGCACCGGCGGTCGCGCTGGGGGCCGGGGTGTCGGTGTCGGAATTGGTGCCGGGAATGGTGTCGGCCGGGGAGGCGGCCGGGATCGGCTCGACCACCGGAACCACGTCGATCGTGGTGACGGACGCAGTGGCTGGCGGGATGATGACGGCGGCCGCGGAGGCATCCGTCTGACGGTCCTCGCTGGGGGTTGCCGCGTCCAGGTCGGCGTCGTCCAGCTTGATGCGGTGCTTGGCGGCGGCGGCGCGCAGGTCGGCATGGCGGGCCAGCGGGATGGCGCCGCGCTTCTTCCAGCCCTGGACCGTCGTCACCGGGGTGTCCAGCTTGTGGGCCATCGGGCGGATGCCGCCGAAACGTTCGACGATGCGGTCGACCGCCGCATTGCCGGTGCTGGCGCCGTCGCCGTCACGGTCGGTGCCGGGGCGTTCGGAGCCTGGACGAGAGGTCATGGGCTGTACCTTCGGTTCGCTGTTGTTCGTTGTAACGTCACAGCCCCCTGACCGGTCCCCCTCGTCCCCCGTACGGCTGACCCGACCATCCGTAAGCACCGGAGGCGTAAGCCGTACGGCCGGACCGCGCCGGGGTTACCCGGCGACCGGCAACAGATCGAGCAGAGAGTCCTGCTCCGGCCGAGCCGCCACCCGTACGCTTCGCCACGGCATCTCTCCCTGTCCGCCGTACGCACGGGCAGCCTCCGCGACCGCGGGGCTGAGGCAGAACGCATCGACCGTACGACAACAGTCGACCAGCCCCGCCTCGGCCAGCAGCCTAACAAAGGATGCTGCGGTACGGGGAGAGAAAAACAACACGCCGTCGAGTGCGGACGTACGCAAAAATGTCGCGGTATCGTCCGAGAGGGTTAGCGCGGGTACGGCATCGTACATCACGCTGCGCCGCAGCGTGAACCCATCCGCCGCCAGCAGGCCGGCAAGGTCGCCCGCCACCTTGCTTCCCGCCACATGCAGGAGTGTCCCGGCAGCCGGATCGCGCAGCGCCCGCACCCGCCCGGCCAGCGCGTACACGTCGCCCGAGGCGCTGTCGACTTGGCCGAAGCCGGCCGCCCGCGCCGCCCGCGCCGTGGCGTCTCCGACGGCTTGCACCGGACGGTCGCGCCGGCTCGTACGTTTGGCGTATGCGCGTACGCCGTTTGCGCTGGTGAACAGGAGTGCTTGTACGTCCGAAAGGTCAGGTTCCGGCCCGTCGAGCCAGACCATCGACAGCATCGGCTCCACCGCCACCGCATGGCCGAGCGCTTCCAGCCGGCGGACCAGCGGCTCGGCATCCTCCGCCGGGCGGGTCACCAGCAGGCGCGTACGGGGGGAGCGGCGAGGCGGTTCGGGCTGCTTTTCCGTCATGCGGAAAACCTGACCGGAGCGGGGGATCAGTGGGGTGCGGCGACGAAGAAATCGGGCGGCAGCTGCGCCCGGATCTCGGCGCCGGCATCGCGCCCCAGCGACTCGGCATCGGCCGACCGGCCGCGGCGTTCGGTCCGGAAGATGATGCTCCCGTCATGCGACAGCACCTTGGCGCGCAGATGCAGCCCGTCGCCGTCCAGCATCGCCAGCGCGGCGATGGGCGTGCGGCAGGAGCCGTCCAGCGCGGCCAGCAGGGCGCGCTCCGCCGTGACGCGGACCATGGTCTCATCGCAGTTCAGCGGAGCCAGCAGGGCGCGGGTGGCGTCGTCGTCGCTGCGGATCTCGATGCCGATGGCGCCCTGGGCCACCGCCGGCAGCATGGTTTCCGGTTCCAGCACCGCGGTGATGCGGTCGGTCAGGCCGAGGCGGCGCAGGCCGGCCAGCGCCAGCAGGGTGGCGTCGACCTCGCCGGCGTCCAGCTTGGACAGGCGGGTCTGCACGTTGCCGCGCAGCGGGAAGATCTTCAGGTCGGGGCGCAGTTCCAGAACCTGGGCCTGGCGGCGCAGTCCGGCGGTGCCGACCACGGCGCCGGCCGGCAGATCGGCAAGGCCGCCGCCGGTGCGCGAGAAGAAGGCGTCGCGCGGATCCTCGCGCGGCAGCAGGGTGGCGATCTCCAGCCCGTCGGGAAGCTGGGTCGGCACGTCCTTCATCGAATGGACGGCAAGGTCGGCGCGGCCGTCGAACAGCGCCTCCTCCAACTCCTTGGTGAACAGGCCCTTGCCGCCCGCCTCCGCCAGGGTGCGGTCGAGGATGCGGTCGCCGGTGGTCTTGAAGACGACGATCTCGATGGCGCCGGGCGCGGCGAGATGCGGATGGGCGGCGATCAGGCGGTCGCGGGTTTCATGGGCCTGCGCCAGCGCCAGCGGGCTGCCGCGCGTCCCGATACGGAGCGGGTGGGTCGTCATAGGGCGTGTTCTAGGGGATCCGCTCAGCTTTGCAAGGATTCGTCTGCCCTCCATACATAAGATTGAGGCGGATCAAATTTGCGGATCGAATGTCGGGCGCGCGGCAGCCCGCAACTCCATCCTGTACCCGGACCGCCAAGGCGGCTAATTTGGCGCCATGATCGTTCTTGGAATCGAAACGAGCTGCGACGAGACGGCCGCAGCCGTCGTTACCGACGCGCGCGAAATCCGCGCCGACGTCGTGCTGTCGCAGCTGGACGACCACACGCCCTATGGCGGCGTCGTCCCGGAAATCGCCGCCCGCGCCCATCTCGAGCATCTGGACGGGCTGATCCGCCGCGCCATGGGTGAGGCCGGGATCGGCTTCGGCGACCTGGATGCGGTGGCGGCCACCGGCGGGCCGGGACTGATCGGCGGCGTCATCGTCGGCGTGATGACCGCCAAGGCCATCGCCGCGGCGCGCGGGCTGCCCTTCGTCGCGGTGAACCATCTGGAAGGCCACGCGCTGACCGCGCGGCTGACCGACAATGTCGCCTTTCCCTACCTGCTGCTGCTGGTCTCGGGCGGCCATTGCCAGTTGCTGGCGGTGGAGGGGGTCGGGCGCTATCGCCGGCTCGGCACCACCATTGACGATGCGGTCGGCGAGGCGTTCGACAAGACCGCCAAGCTGCTGGGGCTGGGCTATCCCGGCGGGCCGCTGGTGGAGAAGGCGGCGGCGCGGGCCACCGATCCGGCGCGCTTCGAGCTGCCGCGGCCGATGCTGGGGCGTCCGGGCTGCGATTTCTCCTTCTCCGGGCTGAAGACCGCGGTGCGGCGTCATGTGGAGGAGTTGGGCGGCATGGCGGGCGGCGTCCTGTCGGATGCGGATCGCGACGACCTCGCCGCGGCCTTCCAGGCGACGGTGGCGGAGGTGCTGGCCGACCGCTGTGCCCGCGCCATCCGCCGCTTCAAGGAGGACCATCCGCAGGGCGGCGCCCTGGTGGTCGCCGGCGGCGTGGCGGCCAACAAGGCGATCCGCAGCCGCCTGTCGATCCTGGCGGAGACGCATCGCATGCCGTTCGTCGCCCCGCCGCTGCGCCTGTGCACCGACAATGCGGCGATGATCGCCTGGGCCGGGATCGAGCGCTTCCGCATGGGCGAGAGCGACCCGCTGAACTTCGCCCCCCGTCCGCGCTGGCCGCTGGACCCGAACGCCGCGCCGGTGATCGGGCGTGCAGGCGTGGGGGCGGGGGTGAAGGCGTGACGAGTGTGCGCATACCCCTCTGTTTCCTATGCGTGAGTGAAGCTCCATGAGTGCCTTGCCCATCTCCTCCCTCAACCGCATCGGCGTCGTCGGTGGCGGCGCCTGGGGTACGGCACTGGCGCTGGCGGCGTTGCGGGCCGGGCGCGAGACGCTGCTTTGGGCGCGCGAGCCGGCGGTGGTGGAGGCGATGAGCATCCGCCGCGAGAACCGCGATTACCTCCCCGGCGTGCCGCTGCCCGATGCGCTGCGGGTCACCGGCGATCTGGCCGATCTCAGCGGCTGCGATGCGGTGCTGCTGGTGTCGCCGGCCCAGCATGCGCGCAGCGTCACCGCGCGGATGGCGCCCATTCTGAAGCCGGGGGCGCCGGTCGTCGTCTGCGCCAAGGGGATCGAACTGGACAGCCATGCGCTGATGAGCGAGGCGGTGGCGGCATCGCTGCCGGCCGGCAATCCGGTGGCGATCCTGTCCGGTCCGACCTTTGCGGCGGAGGTGGCGCGCGGGCTGCCGACGGCGGTGACGCTGGCCTGTGCCGACCAGGACCTGGGCACGGCGCTGGTCGCGGCGCTGGGCAGCCGCACCTTCCGGCCCTACCGCTCGGACGATGTCGTCGGCTCGCAGATCGGCGGGGCGGTGAAGAATGTGCTGGCCATCGCCTGCGGCGTGGTCGAGGGGCGGCGGCTGGGCGACAATGCGCGGGCCGCGCTGATCACCCGCGGTCTGGCGGAGATCACCCGTCTGGCGCTGGCGCTCGGCGGCCGGGCGGAGACGCTGATGGGGCTGTCGGGGCTGGGCGACCTGACGCTGACCTGCTCCAGCCTGCAATCGCGCAACATGTCGCTGGGGGCCGCCCTGGGCGAAGGCAAGGCGCTGGCCGAGATCCTGGCGGTGCGCCGGTCGGTGGCCGAGGGCGTCTATACCGCCGCCGCGGTGGTCGGGCTGGCCGGGAAGGTGGGCGTCGACATGCCGATCTGCGCTGCCGTCGATGCCATCCTGAACCGCGGCGCCGGGCTGGACGAGACCATCGACGGGCTGCTGTCCCGGCCTTTCCGCGGAGAGGGCGTTTAGAGTTTGTCTGATGCTTATTGAAGCACCAGACAAACTCTAAGCTTTTGGTTTTCCGTGTGATTCACGCTTCAAGCGATACCGCTTGAAGCGATCACACTCTAAGGGACGGGCTGATCTGCGGGGGTCATGATCGCGTACTGTACCGCGGAGCACCCGGCCGGTCGGGTGCCGCCAGGGGAGAACGGGGAATGACGGCACGGCGACGGTTCGCGCGTTGGTCCATAATTTGGTCCGCAAGGATGATCGCCCCGGTGACGCTTCTGGCGCTGGCCGTCCTGGGATCGGGCGCGGGATCGGCCTCGGCCGGTGAACTCCGCGCGACCGTCCGCAACGTCAAGCCCAACCAGGGCAAGGTGATGGTCGCGCTGTTCGACAGCGCCGAGGCGCAGAAGGCGAAGGCGCCGCGCGCCGGCTATTTCGCCGCGGCGCTGGGGACCGAGGTGCAGGTGGTCTTCCCCGACCTGCCGGCCGGGCGGTATGGGATGATCGCCTTTCAGGATCTCGACAACAATGGGGAGATGGCCACCGGCCTGTTCGGCATCCCGGCCGAACCGCACGGGTTCAGCCGCTCCGCCCGCGGCAGCTTCGGTCCGCCGGGCTTCGACGATTATGCCGTGGCGGTCGGGGCCTCCGGCGTCGCGACGACGGAGATCCAACTGGTCGAGTGACGGGCCGGCGGTAGCGTCGTTACACCTGCGCCACCAGGAAAAGCCACTTTGTCGGGATCAAGGCGCCGCCGCTGGAATGTTCGGGATAGGCGGTCTCCAGCCGGCAGCGGTAGGCGGCGAGGAAACGGTCGAGTTCGGGTCCGGTCAGCCGGTCCATCACCGGACTCAGCGCCGACTGGTGCAGCCATTGCAGAAGCGGCACGTCGCTGTCGAGCGCATGGAAATACTCGGTTTCCCACAGATCGATCACGGCGCCCTGGGGGGCCAGCCAGTCATAATAGTCCTGGGCGTCGTGGCTGGGACTTTCCGTCCGCTCCACCGCGGGCCAGGCATCGTGCAGCCGGTCCGACCACGGGCCGTCGGCAGCGGTTTCCAGCAGCAGGCGGTGGGCGGTCTGGGCCTGCGGGCGGGGCAGGGCGACGGCCAGGACGCCCCCGGGGCCGAGCGATTGCAGCAGGTCGGGGAACAGCCGTTCGTGCCCGCCCACATGGTGGAGCCCGCCGACGGAGATGACGAGGTCCACCGGCCAGTGCGGGCGCCATTCGCCGAGATCGGCCTGCTGGTAGCGCACGCGCGACGGCGTGTCGGCGGCCCAGCGCAGCATCGCCGGGGAGTGGTCGACCGCCAGTACGTTGGCCTGGGGCCAGCGCGCCGCCAGCAGCCGGGACAGCTGTCCGGCTCCGCAGCAGAGATCGACGATGCTGTGCGGTGTCGGGGAGAAGGGAAGCGCCGCCGTCAGGTCCATGACGGGACGGCGGCGCAGGACATCGATGGTCGCGAAGGCGTTGGGGTCCGCCGTTGTTGCCCATGTCATAGAGCATGTCATGTGGCACCCGCTTCGTTGGGCGCCTGCCCCACCCGGGTGGTTCACCCGGCCTTCATGTTACCGGCCGCTTGGCGCGAGGGTCAGTGGGCGGAGCCCAGACGGTCGAAATAGCGGCCGATCGACGCGAAGATGAAGAGCACGCAGCCGAGGAAAACGATCAGGCCGCCGGCCGCGAAGGCTTCGTCCGCCGCGCGCGAGGAGGCGAGCAGCCCGACGAAGGCCATGATGCCGGCGATGATGGGGTTGATCCAGAAGGAGAAGGCTTTCACGTCGCGGAGTCCTTTCAGAACAAGGCGTTGGCGGTGGGGAAGCGCCCGCCTCCCGCCCCGCCGGGCTGCTCGCGAACGCTTCGGCTTTGAAGGAATTCTGCGGGACGAACCCGGCAGAATCAATGCGACACAAACGACTTGTGCGCTGCAACGGCTACAGCACCGGTGTCCGCATTGCATTGCGGTATGTCAAGGGCGAAGGCCGTTCCGGCGGCGTCGCTTTCCACCAGCCGCAACTCACCGCCATGGGCGCGCAGCAGCTCCCGCGCGATGGCGAGGCCAAGGCCGACGCCGCCGGCCCGCGCCGAGCCGGCGAAGGGCTGGAACAGGTTCTCCCGCGCCCGGGGTGCCAGTCCGGGGCCGTTGTCGGCGACGGTCAGGGTCAGACGGTCGGCTTGCCCGGCCTGGATGGAGAGGCGCACCCGGTCGGCGCCGGCCTGCACCGCGTTGCGGCCGAGATTGACGAGCGCACGGCCAAGCTGGGCGGCATCGACCTGCGCCAGCGTGCCGGTGGGGATGTCGTTGACCCAGTCCGCTTCCACCCGGCCGCCGTCGGGCCGGGCGGTGGCGAGAACCTCGGCGCCGACCTCTTCCACCAGCCGGCGCAGGTCCGTAGGCGCGGGAGAGGGCGGCAGGACGCCGTCGCGGGTGAAGGACAGGGTCTGGCTGCACAGCTCCACCGCCCGGTCCAGCGAGGCGACCAGCCGCGGCGTCACCCGCCGCACCTCCGGATCGGCGCTCTCGGTCAGCCGCTCGGACAGGAGGGAGGCGGTGGACAGGATGCCGCGCAGGTCGTGATTGATCTTCGCCACCGCGGTGCCCAGCGTGGCGAGCCGCTCGCGCTGGCGCAGGGCGGCGCGCACCGTGCCCTGCATGGCGGCCAGCTCGCGCTCCGCCACGCCGATCTCGTCGCCGCGGGTGCCGGGCACCAGCGGCGGGGCGCCGTCGGGGTCGCGGCGGAAGGCGACCACCCCGGCGGTCAGCCGCCGCATCGGCCGCACCAGCAGGGCATGCAGCGTGACATAGACCAGGATCGCCGCGATCAGCGAGATGGCGACCGACACCGCCAGGATGCGGCGGGAGAAGTCGAGCATCGCATCGATCAGCGGCCGCTCGTCCATCGTCACCTCGACGCGCTGGGCCGGGTCGTTGGGCGACCGGTCGATCACCCGGATCACCCGGTTGCGCTGCGGCCCGATGCCGTTCGCCAGGGCGCCTTCCAGGGCGAGCCACAGGGCGTTGCCGGCATCGACGAACTGCATGCCCATGCCAGTGCCGCGCAGGTCGTACACCGCATCGGCCTGCGGCGGCATCGGGCGCGACAGCATGTAGACGCGGGCGCCCGGCTGGATCAGGTCGATGACGTGGGTGCCGGTGTAGGCCAGCAGCTTCGCCTGCAATTCCTTCGTCACCATCAGGTCGGGAGCGGCCTCCACCGACAGCGCGGCGATGTGGGCGGCGGCCAGCCGCTCCTCCAGGTAGCTCATCCGGAAGCGCGCGATGGAGGGGGCGTAGATCAGCACCTCCGCCAGCAGCACGAACAGGATGGTGAGCAGCAGAAGCTTGGCCGACAGGCTGGTCGCGACGGTGGGGCGGGGCATGGTGGCTCGCAATGTGCCGGATGTGCCGGCGGGCAGGACGCGTGACCTTACGCGCCGGACAGTCATCTACTACACTAAGCGGCCTTCAACGGCTCGGATGTCGGAAGGCGGCGGGAGCGGAGGACATGCGATGCGGGGCTTTCTGAAATACGAAGCGGTGGTCGCCATGGAGCGCAATGCGGCGCTGACCGCGGTCGCCGACGCGCTGGGGGCTGCCGGCGGCTGGATCGTCGACCACATGCTGTTTTCCGACGTCATGGCGACCGTCCGTTTCGCGTTGCCGGGCGACCGGACCGGACTGTTCGAGACCGCGCTGGCCGATGCCGGCCTGACGGTCGAACCCGCGATGGGCGAACCGGCGGCGGGGACTGCCGGTGCGGAGGAGGTGAACGGGGCGATCACCCTGACCTTCGCCCGCGGAACCGGCGATCTGCGCCGGGACGTTCCCGCTTTTTCCTGACGCCGTCATTCCTGCGGGCGCAAACTTGTCCTCTGGCGTTACCGCTTTGGCATTGGTAAGACAGGCGCCATGAGCGACCTTGCCCGTCACATCGACACCCTGTCGCGCGCCAACGTGCTGTGCATTGGCGACGTGATGCTTGACCGTTTCGTCTATGGTTCGGTGGACCGGGTGTCGCCGGAGGCGCCGATTCCCGTCCTGCGCGTGGACCGCGAAGTGCCCAAGCTGGGGGGCGCCGGCAATGTCGCCGCCAATCTGGTGGCGCTGGAGGCGGACTGCCGCTTCGTCTCGGTGGTCGGGCGCGACGGCGTCGGCACCGATCTGCTGGCCCTGTTGCGGCGCGAGGGCGTCAGCGACGGCGCCATCGTGATGGAGGACGGGCGCCAGACAACGGTGAAGACCCGCTTCATCGCCGGCCAGCAGCAGCTTCTGCGCACCGACATCGAGACGGTGGTGCCGATCACCGTGACCGGCCGCGTGCTGGAGCGGGTGCGCGACCTGCTGCCCGAGGTGGGCGGCGTCATCCTGTCCGATTACGGCAAGGGCGTGCTGACCGACGAGCTGGTGGTGGCGGTGATCGCCGCCGCGCGGCAGGCCGGGCGCACCGTGGTGGTCGATCCGAAGGGGCGCGATTACCGCCGCTATCGCGGGGCCGACATCGTCACGCCGAACCGCAAGGAGCTGATGGATGCCACCGGCCTGCCGGCGCGCACCGACGAGGAGGTGATCGCCGCCGCCCGCCATCTGATCGCCACCTGCGGCATCGGCGCCGTCGTCGCCACCCGCAGCGAGCAGGGCATGTCGGTGGTGACCGCCGAGGATGCGGTGCATCTGCCGGCCGAGGCGCGCGAGGTGTTCGACGTGTCCGGCGCCGGCGACACCGTGGTGGCGACGCTGACCGCCGCGCTGTCGGTGGGGATCGATCTGGTCGATTCGGCGCGGCTTGCCAATCTGGCAGCCGGCATCGTGGTGGGCAAGGTCGGCACGGCGGTGGTCCGCTCGGCCGAACTGCTGTCCGGCCTGCACGAGCAGCAGTGGCGCCACGGCGAGGAAAAGGTGCTGACCCGCGACGCCGCGGCGGAACGGGCGGAGCGCTGGCGGCTGCGCGGCAAGCGGGTCGGCTTCACCAACGGCTGCTTCGATTTGCTGCATCCCGGCCATATCTCGCTGCTGAAGCAGGCCCGCGCCGCCTGCGACGTGCTGGTGGTCGGGCTGAACAGCGATGCGTCGGTGAAGCGGTTGAAGGGCGAAAGCCGGCCGGTCCAGAACGAGACGGCGCGCGCCACGGTGCTGGCCTCGCTGGGCTGCGTCGATCTGGTGGTGATCTTCGGCGAGGACACGCCGGAGACGCTGATCCACGCCCTGCGCCCTGACGTGCTGGTCAAGGGGGCCGACTACACCATCGCGACGGTGGTGGGGGCGGATTTCGTCCAGAGCTATGGCGGAAAAGTGGTGCTGGCCGAGCTGGTCCAGGGACAGAGCACGACCAACACGATCAAGCGCATGAAGGGGTGACGCAACTCGGCGCGCATGGCGGACCAGCGTCGTTTGTCGCTTGTAACCGTCCGATGCATACCCTATCTGTGGGTAGTCGACGTTGCTCTGGGCTTTGTTATTCTGATCCGTCACACGGATTTGGGTCTCTTCCCCGAAGTGAAATTGATGCATCTGCGCAAACTCGCGCGGGTGCAACGCCAGGAAGGGAACTGACCCATGGCTATCGGTACCGTCAAGTTTTTCAATTCGACCAAGGGCTTTGGCTTCATTCAGCCGGAAGACGGCACGCCCGACGTGTTCGTCCACATCTCCGCTGTCGAGCGCGCTGGCATCAGCAACCTCGGCGAAGGCCAGAAGCTGTCCTTCGACGCGATCCGCGATCCGCGCCGCGGCAAGGTTGCGGCTGAGAACCTGCGCGCGCTCTGAGCGCAGCAGGTTCGTAGAGAAAGGGCGGCTTCGGCCGCCTTTTTTTGTACCGGAATTCGGGAGCGCCGCAGCCGGGACCGCTTGTCCCTGGCGCCGCATCGCCATTTTTGGCGGCTTGTGCCCGGTACGGGATTTGTTCGATGGCCTGCCTTGTGGGCAAGGCCGACCTCACGAAATGGATGGATATGAACGGTTTTAAGAATGCAGGGCTTTCCGAGCGTCTGGCCACCGCGGCCGGCGCGAAAAAGGCACTGTTGGAAAAGTTCAAGGCGCAGCCCGGTGTGAACGATCCGGTCTTTGCCGAGCGCGAAGAGGCCCGGCGGGCCATCCGCGTCGCCCGCGAGGCCCGCGAGGCTGAACGCAATGCCGCCCGCGATGCCCGCAAGGCCGCCGAACAGGAAGCGTTGAAGGCCGAACAGGCCGAGCAGGCCGCCCGCGAGGCGCTGGCGGTTCAGGAGCTTGCCGAGCATGCCAAGCGCCAGGTGGCGACCGCAGCGGAGGCGAAAGCCGCCCGCGACGCCCGCTACGCTGCCCGCAAGGCCAGGAACCGCTGAGGCGGATCGCGGGACGTCGGCAACCGATAGGGCCCGCGGCACCGATTGCCCAATACGGCAATGGCCTCCCATGCGTTCGATCCGAACCGCATGGGAGGCCATTGCTTTTTGGGGTCGGCTCCGGGGGGCGTTGTCCGAGGCCGCGACAGCTTCGGGATTACATCTTCTTCTGGACGTTGTCGGCGCCACGCTCGATGGCGCGGCCGCCGGCCTGCACGTCCTGGCCGGCGCCCTCGACGGTGTTGCAGGCGGCCAGCGTGGTGCCCAGCAGGGTGCCCAGGACGGCGAGCAGGGCGAACTTCTTGATGGTGGTCATGGCGGTGGTCTCCGTTGCGGTGGCGCTGTGATGCCGATTTGAACGCAAGCGGGGCCGTAAAGGTTTCCGGAATCGGAAGGAGAGGAGCCTTGCGCAAAAGGGGTGCCCTTCGCTTCCATGCCGGAATGGACTAGATTGGCACTGTTCCGGAACGCCATCGTCCGGATCGGAGACGTCCGGATCGGAGACCGCCATGCCGCTCGTCCGCCGCTTCACCCCGCTGACGACCGTCGAGGAATTCTTGGCAATGGAGTTCCGGGACGACGCCCGGTATGAACTTGTCGATGGCGGGATCGTCGCTCAGGGCCATCCCAGCCGGGCGCACAGCACCCTGCAGATCGCCTTGGGCGCCGCTTTGCGCGATGCGTTGCGGGAGAAAGGCAAGAGGGATGGAAGCCGTTGCCGCGCCCTGTCGGAAGCCAGCGTCCGTCCGCATTTCGACCCGACGCACAATTACCGGGTCGCCGACCTTGCCGTGACCTGCGAGCCCTTCGACCCGGACATCCCCTACACCACCGCTCCGGTGCTGCTGGTGGAGATCCTGTCGCCGACGGAGGAGAAGGCGCAGCGCGCCAAGCTGCATGCCTATGCCGCCATGCCGTCGGTGCGCGAGATCCTGTTCCTCGACTCCCGGACCATACGGGCGGAACTGCACCGCCGCGATTCGGACAATCTCTGGCCCGCCGCACCCGAGGTGCTGGAGGAGGAGGGGAGGCTGGTGCTGGAGACCGCCGGCCTCGACATGCCGCTGGCGGAGCTTTACCGCGACCTCGGGTTCTGACCGCCGTCCATTGGGCACCCCTGCCTCCAGAGACGAAGTGTCCCGTTGCCACGGGGCGTGAGCGCGGGCATAAATCGCCCCGCGGATGATCCCGCGCGCCCTCCCCGCTGGATGGGACGGCTTTTGGCAACGAGCAAGAATGGCGAAAGGAAAGCCTCTCATGGCTGAAAGCACTTTTGACGTCGTTGTGATCGGCGGCGGCCCCGGCGGGTATGTCTGCGCGATCCGCGCGGCGCAGCTCGGCTTCAAGGTCGCCTGCGTCGAGAAGCGGGGGACGCTGGGCGGCACCTGCCTGAACGTCGGCTGCATCCCGTCCAAGGCTCTGCTGGCGGCGTCGGAGAAGTTCGAGGAAGCGGCCCACGGCCTCGCCAAGTTCGGCATCAAGGTCGGCGGCGTCGAACTCGACCTGCCGGGCATGCAGGCCCACAAGGACAAGGTCGTCAAGGACAACGTCACCGGCATCGAGTTCCTGTTCAAGAAGAACAAGATCGCCTGGCTGAAGGGTGCCGGCAAGATCACCGCCGCGAACACCGTCGAGGTCGAGGGCGTCGGCGCCATCACCGCGTCGAAGGCGATCGTCATCGCCACCGGGTCGGACGTGACCCCGCTGCCGGGCATCGCCATCGACGAGAAGCGCGTGGTGTCCTCCACCGGCGCCCTGTCCCTGCCGGAGGTGCCGAAGCATCTGGTCGTCATCGGCGGCGGCGTGATCGGGCTGGAGTTGGGTTCGGTCTGGGGCCGCCTGGGCGCCAAGGTGACGGTGGTCGAATATCTCGACCGCGTGCTGCCGACCATGGACAACGAGCTGTCCAAGCAGGCCCAGCGCATCTTCGCCAAGCAGGGCATGGACTTCAAGCTGAGCACCAAGGTGACCGGCGCGTCGGTGACCGGGACCGGCGTGAGCCTGACGGTCGAGCCCGCCGCCGGCGGTGCCGCGCAGACCATCGAGGCCGACACCGTCCTGGTCGCCATCGGCCGCCGCCCCTACACCGAAGGCCTCGGCCTGGAAGCGGTGGGCGTCGAGCTGGAGCGCGGCCGCGTCAAGATCGACGGCCATTTCCAGACCAACGTGCCGGGCATCTACGCCATCGGCGACGTGGTCGAAGGCCCGATGCTGGCCCACAAGGCCGAGGAAGAGGGCGTGGCGCTGGCCGAGCAGCTGGCCGGCCAGAAGAGCCACGTCAACCACGACCTCGTCCCCGGCGTCGTCTACACCTGGCCGGAAGTCGCCGCCGTCGGCAAGACCGAGGAGCAGCTGAAGGCCGCGGGCGTCGCCTACAAGGCCGGCAAGTTCCCGTTCACCGCCAACGGCCGCGCCCGTGCCGGCGGCAACACCGACGGCTTCGTGAAGATCCTGTCGGATGCCGCCACCGATCAGGTGCTGGGCGTCCACATGATCGGCCCGAACGTGTCGGAGATGATCGGCGAGCTGGTGCTGGCCATGGAGTTCAGCGCGTCCGCCGAAGACGTCGCCCGCACCTGCCATGCCCACCCGACTTTGTCGGAAGCGGTCAAGGAAGCGGCGCTGGCTGTGGACGGTCGTCCGCTGCACATCTGATCCTCGGCACATCCGAACCACGGTCCGCAAGGCCCACAACGACGAAAGGCTCCCCCGCCATCTGGCGAGGGAGCCTTTTTTCGCACTGGCGCCCCTACCGCCCGTCACGCCGCGCGGATGGTCGACAGGAAGCCGTTCACCGCGGTGCGCAGGCGGCCGGCGTCGCCGGCAAGCTGGCCGGACACCGACAGGACGTTCTCGGCGGAATGGCCGGCCTCGACGGCGGCGCTGCGGACGTCGGCGATGGTCTTGGTCACCTCCTGGGTGCCGCTGGCGGCCTGCTGGACGTTGCGGGCGATCTCGGCGGTGGCGGAGCCCTGTTCCTCGACCGCGGCGGCGATGGCGGTGGAGATCTCGTCGATCTGGGCGATGATGCCGCCGATGCCCCTGATGGCGCCGGCGGTCTCGCCGGTGACCCGCTGCATGCCGGTGACGTGGCCGGCGATCTCCTCCGTCGCCTTGGCGGTCTGGCTGGCGAGGCTCTTCACCTCCTGGGCGACCACGGCGAAGCCCTTGCCGGCCTCTCCGGCGCGGGCGGCCTCGATGGTGGCATTCAGCGCCAGCAGGTTGGTCTGGCTGGCGATGTCCTGGATCAGCTGCACCACCGTGCCGATCTTTTCCGCCGCCTCCGTCAGGCTCAGGACCTGGCCGTTGGCCTGCTGGGCCGCCTCCACCGCCTCGCGGGCGATCTGGGCGGACCGGTTGACGCTCTCGCCGATCTCCTGGATCGAGGCCGACAGCTCCTCTGTCGCGCTGGCAACGGTCTGAACGTTGCTGCTGGCATCCTGGGAAGCAGTGGCGACCACGCCGGCCTGCTGGCTGGTCTGGGTCGCGGTGGCGGTCATCGTCTGGGCGGTGCCGGTCATCGACTGGGCGGCGCGGTCGACGCCGTCCACCACGTTCATCACCTGGGCTTCCAGAGTGTCGGCCAGCTGCAGCATGGCCTTGCGGCGCTCGGCATCGGCCTTGGCCTGATCCTCGGCCCGCTGGTCGATCATCCGCTTCAGCTCGGCCATCATCTTGCGCAGGGCCTCGGCCAGCGCACCGACCTCGTCGGACTGCCGGATGTCCAGCGTCTGGTCGAAGCGGCCGGCGGCGATG
This sequence comes from Azospirillum palustre, assembly GCF_002573965.1. Lineage (NCBI taxonomy): Bacteria > Pseudomonadati > Pseudomonadota > Alphaproteobacteria > Rhodospirillales > Azospirillaceae > Azospirillum > Azospirillum palustre. Next base: position 308,627 of record NZ_PDKW01000043.1, read on the forward strand.
CCCTCGGCGAAGGCGACGCTGGCGCGGATCGGCCGGGCGACGCCGCCGGCCACCACCCACATCACCGCGACGGCACCGAGCGCGACCAGGGCGCCGACGGCAACCTGCCAGAGGATGTTGGAATTGGCCCGCTCCCCCAGCGCCGATGCCAGGGCCATGCCGTCGGCCAGCACGATGTCCTTCGGCACCTGGACAAGCACCGCCCACGGCTTCTCGGTGTTGCCGAGCGTGATGGGAGCGAAGCTGCGCAGCATGTTGGTGGAGGCTTCGATGTCGACATGCGGCTTGCCCGCCTGGACGCTCGCCAGATCGGCCTGCCAGGAGGCGTCGAAGGTGGAGATCGACTGGCCGATCAGGTCGGGCCGGGCGCTGTGGGCGACGATCAGACCCATGTTGCTGATGATGACCACCTGGCTGCGGCCGTTGAACACCGCGGCGCTGACCTTCGTCGACAGCTGCTGGACGAAGTCGAGGTTGAAGTCGGCGCCGGCCACGCCGCGGAACTTGCCGCCGATGACCACCGGAACCGACAGGGTCGCAAGGAAAACCTGCTTGCCCTGCACGATGTAGGGCAGGGGGTCGAGCACGCTTTCCCGCCCGTTCTCCTGCGGGCCGATGTACCAGCCGCCCTTCGTCACGCCGTTGGGGTGACGGTCGCGGCTGTCGTATTCGACCAGCGGCTGCATGGCGATGCGGCCGTTCTGGTCGCGGTTCCAGTAGGGGATGAAGCGGCCGGTGGCGTCGGTGCCGGTCTCGCGGCGTCCCCGGAACTCCTCGTCCCGGCCATCGAGCGCGTCGGGCTCCCAGGCCGAATAGGTGCCGTTGAACAGCGGGTTGCGCTTCAGCACCGACAGCAGCACGCCGTTGAAGGCCTCGCGCCGCCGGTCCGGCAGGACATGGCCGGGCGCCCCGTCGTCGGCGAGGCTGGAGAAGCCGCTTGCCATCGTCCGTGCGGCATTCAGCGCGGTGTCGAACTCCGACCGCAGCAGTCCAGCCTGGGTGGCCGCGAGATTTTGCAGGGATTCCGTCGTTTTGCTTTCGAGGATCCGTTCGACGTTCCCGGTGACGAACTCGTTGCTTGAGCGGGTCGACAGTACGGCGAAGCCGACCAGCACGGCGACGGTACCTGCCAGGCAGAAGCCCGACAGCATCGCAATCTTCGATTGGATGGATTTCGTCTGCATAAAGTCTTTCCCCCGTCTTCGCCGCATGGATGGGGGGAACTGTCGATCTTCAAAATTAACGATAGATTAACGAGGGGTAAGGGGTCAAATCTCGTCTTTTGTCCTTAAGTATCATCTCCGAGTTGTTCTATGGGATAATTTAAAGAGTTTTGCGGGGAGGTTTAAAAGTCTTTAAGGGTAATTTCATTTCAATCAAAAGGTCTTATCGTGAGCGTCGGGGCTCAGCTGGCTGCCCCACGGCACGTGGCGCCGCCATAGGCGTGGAAATGAATACTCTAATATGCACAGATGCTTAGGGGCGGTGAGCGTCAGCCCTTGCGCGCCCGCGGATGGGCATTGCGGTAGACGTTCATCAACTGCTCGTTCTCCACATCCGTATAGCGCTGGGTCGTGGAGAGCGACGCGTGGCCGAGCAGATCCTGGATGGCGCGCAGGTCGCCGCCGTCCGCCAAAAGATGAGTCGCGAAACTATGCCGCAGGGCGTGCGGGGTGGCGCTGTCCGGCATGCCCATCAGGGCGCGCAGCTTCTGCATCTGGTGCTGGGCGATGCCGGCGTTCAGCCGGCCGCCGCGGGTGCCGACGAACAGGGGGCCGTCGGGCGTGAGCGTGAAGGGGCAGGACTCGATGTAGGCGCGCACCGCGTCCGTCACCGCCGGCAGGACCGGGATCATGCGGTCCTTGCGCCCCTTGCCGGTGACGCGCAGCGTGTCGCCCAGCGGGGCGTCCTTGCGCGCCAGTCCCAGGGCTTCGGAAATGCGCAGGCCGCAGCCGTAGAGCAGCGTGAACAGGGCGCGGTCGCGCTTGCCGATCCAGGGCTCCTCGCGGTCGCGCTCGGCCTCTTCCAACAGGCGGTCGGCGTCGATCTCGGTCAGCGGACGCGGGGCGGGGCGCTTGACCTTCGGGGTCGCCAGCGTGGCGACGGCGGGGTTGTGCAGCCGGCCGCTGCGGTCCAGCCAGCGGAACAGGTTGCGCACCGACGCCAGCTTGCGCGCCCGGCTGGCCCCGACCAGCCCGTCCATCGCCAGACGGGACATCCAGGCGCGGAAATCCGCCGCCTTCAGGTCGCCCAGATCGTTGAGCGAGGGCGGCGAGCCGCCGCGGAATTCGGTGAGGAAGCGCAGGAACTCTCCCATATCGGCGGTGTAGGCCGACAGGGTGTGGCGGGAGACCGCCTTCTCGCTCTCCATCCAGCGCCGCCAGTGGGCAAGCGCATCCTGGACATCGGGCTTGGCGGAAAAACCCAAACTTGGAGCAATGGGACCTGGATCGGTCACGCCGGCAGCTCCAGCCAGCCGCGGATCACCCGCTCGATCACGCGGGCGAGGAAGCCGACCAGCTCGGTGCCCTGGCCGCTGTGGAAGGTGTCGGGTTCGCGGCTGCCGAAGGCGAGCAGCCCGTCGGGCGTCTCGCTGGAAACCTGGATGCGGATCAGCGCCTCCGACCGGACGAGGCCGGCGCCGGGGCCGTAGATCTCGGGATCGCCCTGGATGTCGGTGTTCAGCACCACGTCGGCGCGGCCCAGCCGGTCGGCGATGGCGCCCGGCTCCACCACCCGCACGCCGGAGCGGTGGACATGGGGGATGTCGGTGCCGTTGGATTCGATGACCAGACAGGCGACGTCGAGGTCGAGCAGGACCGCGAGGTCGGTGGTGATGGTCTGGATCAGCTGTTCGAAGCTCTGGGCGTCGAGCAGGAACAGCACCGCGGCATGGATGCGGTTCTGGCTGTTCAGGTTGGCCCGGCTGGTGCCGATCAGCTCGCGCTGCTGGTCCTTGAGGGTGCGGACCTCGGCGCGCAGCCGGTCGACCATGAAGGCCTGGAGGTCCACCACCCCACGCCCGCGGTCGAGCGACGGCGGGGTCAGGTGGTGGACCAGATCGGCGTTCTGGGCCAGGAAGTCCGGGTGGGTCCGCAGATAGGCGCGCACATCCTCCGAAGAGAGCGTCGACGCCTGACGCGGGGGGTGACCCGGTTCGCGGCCCCTGTCGGCCATGATCGCTCCGGCCCGCCTTACAGGATCGACTGGCCGGTCTTCTTCCAGTCCTCGACGAACTGGGAGAGACCCTTGTCGGTCAGCGGATGGTTGAACAGCTGCTTCAGCACCGACGCCGGCGCGGTCACGACATGGGCGCCCAGGCGGGCGGCCTTGACGATGTGCATCGGGTTGCGGATCGAGGCGACCAGCACCTCGGTCTTGAAGGCGTCGTAATTGTTATAGATCTCACAGATGTCCTTGATGATGCCCATGCCGTCCTGGCCGATGTCGTCCAGGCGGCCGACGAAGGGCGACACGAAGCTGGCGCCGGCCTTGGCCGCCAGGATCGCCTGGGCGGGGGAGAAGCACAGCGTGACGTTGACCATCGTCCCTTCGGACGAGATGATCTTGCAGACCTTCAGGCCGGCCGGGGTCAGCGGCACCTTCACCGCGACGCGGTGGGAGATCTTGGCGATCTTGTGGGCCTCGGCGAGCATGGTCTCGAAGTCGGTGGACGCCACCTCGGCGCTGACCGGACCGTTGACGACGTCGCAAATCTCGGCCACGAGGTCGAGGAATTGACGGCCGGACTTGGCGATCAGGGAGGGGTTGGTGGTAACACCGTCCAGCAGACCGGTATCGGCCAGATCGCGGATCTCGGCGATGTCGGCGGTGTCGACGAAGAACTTCATGACGAAGGGTCCATGCTTGCTGATGTTGACCGGAACCGGCCGCGCCGGAAAGCTGACCGACGCGCCGTCCCGCCCGGTGCCCGGGACATGAGGCCACTCTAGCCGATGCGTTCGATTTCCGCCAGTTCCGCCCCGGGCTTTCAGGGGGATCTTCTTGGGGACGCGCCCGAAACGGGGCAGCCCGAAGGCGATTCCGCGGCAAATTCCGCGGATTTCCCGGCGAAGCCGCAGCAGCACGGGCCGGACCGCCGCGTCGCCGTGCTGCTGCCGCTGCCCTTGCGCGAGGCCTACGACTACCGCGTGCCCGACGGAATGGCGCTGGTTCCCGGCGATTTCGTCGAGGTGCCGCTGGGGCCGCGCCGGCTGATCGGCGTGGTCTGGGGGCCCGGCGCCGGGACGGTGGAGTCCGGCCGGCTGAAGGCGGTGGTGCGCCGGTTCGACGTGCCGCCGATGACCGAGGTCGGCCGCCGCTTCGTCGAATGGGTCGCCGCCTACACCATGACGCCGCCGGGCTTCGTCCTGCGCATGGCGGTCAGCGTGCCGTCGGCGCTGGAGCCGCCCAAGCCGATGCTGGCCTATCTGCGCAAGCCGGATGCGGAACCGCCGCCCGGCTTCAAGATGACCGATCCGCGCAAGCGCATCCTGGCGTTGCTGGCGGATGGGCCGCCGCGCACCCCGGCGGAGCTGGCCGAGGAGGCCGGCTGCGGCGTGACGGTGGTGCGCGGGCTGGCCGAGGCCGGGCTGCTCGACCCGGTGATGCTGCAACCGACGCGGCTCGGCCGGCCGGACTGGCGCCGGCCCGGACCCGCCCTGTCGGCGAACCAGCAGGGGGCCGCCGACGATCTGCGCGAGCGGGTGACCTCGGGATGCTATTCCACCGTCCTGCTCGACGGCGTCACCGGATCGGGCAAGACGGAGGTCTATTACGAGGCGATCTCCGCGGCGCTGGAACAGGGCAAGCAGGCGCTGGTGCTGCTGCCGGAGATCGCGCTGTCGGCCCAGTGGCTCGACCGCTTCGCCCGCCGCTTCGGCGCACCGCCGGCGGAATGGCATTCGGAGCTGACCGGGGCGCAGCGCCGCGACACCTGGCGCGCGGTGTCGAAGGGCGAGGTGCCGGTGGTGGTGGGCGCCCGCTCGGCGCTGTTCCTGCCCTATCCCGACCTGGGCGTCATCATCGTCGATGAGGAACACGACTCCGCCTACAAGCAGGAGGAGGGAGCGATCTACCATGCCCGCGACATGGCGGTGGCGCGGGCGCATCTCGGCGGGCTGCCGATCGTGCTGGTGTCGGCCACGCCGTCGCTGGAAACCAAGGTCAACGCCGACAGCCACCGCTATGCCCGGATCGAGCTGCCGTCCCGCCATGGCGGCGCCTTGCTGCCCGACGTGGAACTGGTCGATCTGCGGCGCGACCGTCCGCCCGCCCGGCACTGGCTGGCGCCCAGCCTGCGCAAGGCGCTGACCGACACGCTGGCCGGCGGCGAACAGGCGATGCTGTTCCTGAACCGCCGCGGCTATGCCCCGCTGACCCTGTGCCGCGCCTGCGGCCACCGCATGCAGTGCCCGAACTGCACGGCGTGGCTGGTCGAGCACCGGCTCGCCCGCAAGCTGCAATGCCACCATTGCGGTTTGCAGCAGCCCTTGCCCCATGCCTGCCCGGAGTGCGGCGAGGAAGGGACGATGGCCGCCTGCGGTCCCGGCGTGGAGCGCATCGCCGAAGAGGTGGCGGAGCTGTTCCCCGACGCCCGCGCCGCCATCATGGCGTCCGACACCCTGCACGGCCCGCGCGCCATCCAGGAGATGGTGGAGAGCATCGGCCGGCATGAGCTGGACATCATCATCGGTACACAGGTGATGGCGAAGGGCCACCATTTCCCGATGCTGACGCTGGTCGGGGTGGTCGATGCCGATCTGGGGCTGAACGGCGGCGATCTGCGGGCGGCGGAGCGCACCTATCAGCTGCTGCATCAGGTGGCGGGACGTGCCGGGCGCGGCGAGCGGCCGGGCCGGGTGATGCTGCAGACCTTCATGCCCGAACATCCGGTCATGCAGGCGCTGGCGGCCGGCGACCGCGACGGCTTCTATCAGCTGGAGGCGGAGATGCGGCTGGAGGCCGGCATGCCGCCCTTCGGCCGGCTGGCGGCGCTGATCGTGTCGGGCGAGGATCCGACGCTGGTGGAACGGGTGGCGATGGCGCTGGGCCGCGCGGCACCCCGCAGCGACACCGTCCATATATTGGGGCCGGCCCCGGCACCGCTGGCGCTGCTGCGCGGACGGCACCGCCGCCGCCTGCTGATGAAGGCGCCGCGCAGCACCCAGGTGCAGCCGCTGATCGCCGAGTGGCTGGACAGGGTGGAGATCCCGCCTGCCATCCGCGTGCAGATCGATGTCGACCCCTACAGCTTCCTTTAGGTGCGGTTAAGGCGATCGGACCAGGCTGCGGCGAATTGACACGATGCGGTCCCGCGGGCGATCCGGCATGGCACCTGTGACGTTTGGTCCATTGCACAGCGCGGGGCATGGTATTACCACGGCAAGGATGGTTCCGAATCGAAACATCCCTGCCGGGATGAAACCCGCGGAGCCAAACGTCACAGGGACAGGTTCGGGCTGATGATCGGCATGCTCTCCAAGCTTCGTCTGCGCGTTCAGCGGCAAACCCTGCTGACCGTGCTGCCGGTTCTTCTGCTGCTGGTGGTCATCGCGTTCGCCGCCGGCGCTCCGGCCCGCACCCGCGGCACCGACGCCGAGGCGCTGACGATGATCGACCGTGCCCAGCAGCTGCTGGAGCGGATCGGTCCGGACGCGGCGGCCGAAGCGTTTGCCGGCCATGATAGCGCTTTCACCGACCGCGACCTCTACCCGATGCTGCTGGACGACAAGGGGATGATGGTCGCCCATGGCTGGACCGCGACGCTGAACGGGTCGAACCTGAACGAGCTGCACGACATCGAGGGCAAGCCCTTCATCCGCGAGGCGCTGGACGGGGTGGCGCGCGACGGACGGACCGACGTCACCTATCGCTGGATCGATCCGCTGACGGGCCAGGTCGCGCGCAAGACGATGCATGCCCGACGTCTGGTGTTGAACGGCAAGCCGTACATGCTGGCGGTCGGCGTCTATCGCTGAGGGGGCGTCTACCGCCGAGGTGTTTGTGAAACCGGTGCGGCGGGTTGCCGCACGTCACTTTTTTACATGGTGAAATTTCGGGACGGCCACCGGCCCCGGCCTGACGCGGGTCAGAACGCCCGCGGGCGGCGCGGGCGCCAGATCGACAGGCAGTCCGCGGCGCTGTCGCCGGCGCCGATGCCGTACCAGCCCGACCGGTCGTGGAAGGACAGGCTGTAGCGGCCCTTGGCGTCGCGTTCGAAGCGGAAGACGGGGCGGTCCACCTCGGGCAGCAGCACCAGAAGCCGGTCGTGATCGCGTCCCGACTCGCGCAGCACACCGACCCAATGACCGTCGCGAATCTTCGGTTCGGCCACGGCGGCGAAGGCATCCATATCGTCCGGGGTAAAGCGGGCGCGGCAGAACTGGATGACGGTCGCCCCGCGCTCTTCCCCGCGGGAGCCGGCGCCGGCGGCGGTGTCCGCGTCGGCAGTCGCAACGGTGTCGGTCGTCGGCAGGATGGTCATCGCGGATAAGGTCCCTGGTCGCCTGGAGCGGCTGCGGCGGGGCAAAATGACGGGAAACCAAGGTCGGATCGCCCACCCGCGCGGTTCCGGCCGACCGTGGATCAGATTGGTTAACCTTGAATTAAACAGGCAATAGGGCCACATCGAAGTCACAGCCGGTATGACCAGTCGAGCGCGACTCGAGTCATTGGCGAACGCAGTTGCGACCAATGATTCCGCAGTTGCTCAAAACGCCGCAGCCAAATTGTCCAGACCCCGTTGCGTGGGCGCGATTCCTGTGATATTGGACCGCTCGCTTTCGCGGCCGGGGTGTTTGTGCCTCGGGTTGACACCCTATAAGGCCGCCGAATTCACCGTCTACCGAACTCAATTCGAGGGATCAGGTGGCATCCGAAGGAACAGGCGTATCCGAACTCGCCGCGCGTTACTCCATCGCGCTGTTCGAGCTTGCGGACGAAAACCAGGCGTTGGACACGGTCGCGAGCGATCTGACCACGCTGAAGCAGATCCTGGCCGAGAGCGCTGACCTCCGTCGCCTCGTCCGCAGCCCCGTCATCAGCCGCGCCGATCAGGGCAAGGCCATGGCCGCTGTCCTGGACAGCGCCGGCGTGTCCGATCTGACCAAGCGCTTCATCGGGCTGGTGGCGGCCAACCGCCGCCTGTTCTCGATCGACGGCATGATCGAAGGCTTCCTGGCCGAACTGGCCCGGCGCCGCGGCGAGGTCACGGCGCAGGTCACCTCGGCCCAGCCGCTGAGCGATGCCCAGCGCAACGCCGTCATCGACGCGCTCAAGGCGTCCATCGGTTCCAAGGTGCTGGTGAACACCTCCGTCGATCCGGAGTTGATCGGCGGCATGATCGTTAAGTTCGGCTCACGCATGGTCGATACCTCGGTGCGGACGAAGCTGAACAAATTGCAACTCGCCATGAAGGCCTCAGGGGGATCAGTCTGATGGATATCCGCGCCGCAGAAATCTCTGCGATCCTCAAGCAGCAGATCGCGAATTTCGGGACCGAGGCGGATGTCGCCGAGGTTGGTCAGGTCCTGTCGGTGGGTGACGGCGTCGCCCGCGTGCACGGCCTGGACAACGTCCGCGCCGGCGAAATGGTCGAGTTCCCGGGTGGCCTGCAGGGCATGGCGCTGAACCTCGAGACCGACAATGTCGGTATCGTGATCTTCGGCGACGACCGCGGCATCAAGGAAGGCGACACCGTCAAGCGCACCGGCACCATCGTCGACGTTCCGGTCGGCCGTGGCCTGCTGGGCCGCGTCGTGGACGGCCTGGGCAACCCGATCGACGGCAAGGGCCCGCTGGTCGACGTGACCCGCACCCGCGTGGAAGTGAAGGCCCCCGGCATCATCCCGCGCAAGTCGGTGCACGAGCCGATGCAGACCGGCCTGAAGGCCGTCGACAGCCTGGTTCCGATCGGGCGCGGCCAGCGTGAGCTGATCATCGGTGACCGTCAGACCGGCAAGACCGCCGTCGTCATCGACACCTTCCTGAACCAGAAGCCGATCAACCAGGGCGACGACGAGAGCAAGAAGCTCTACTGCATCTACGTCGCCGTCGGCCAGAAGCGCTCCACCGTCGCCCAGATCGTCAAGACCCTGGAAGACGCCGGCGCCATGGAATACTCCATCGTCGTCGCCGCCACCGCGTCGGAGCCGGCTCCGCTGCAGTTCCTGGCGCCGTACACCGGCTGCACGATGGGCGAGTATTTCCGCGACAACGGCATGCACGCCCTGATCGTGTACGACGATCTGTCCAAGCAGGCCGTCGCCTACCGCCAGATGTCGCTGCTGCTCCGCCGTCCGCCGGGCCGCGAAGCCTATCCGGGCGACGTGTTCTACCTCCACAGCCGCCTGCTGGAGCGCGCCGCCAAGATGGGCGACGCCCACGGCAACGGTTCGCTGACCGCTCTGCCGGTCATCGAAACCCAGGCCGGCGACGTGTCCGCCTACATCCCGACCAACGTGATCTCGATCACCGACGGTCAGATCTTCCTGGAAACCGGCCTGTTCTACAAGGGCATCCGCCCCGCCATCAACGTCGGTCTGTCGGTGAGCCGCGTCGGCTCCGCCGCCCAGATCAAGGCGATGAAGCAGGTCGCCGGCACCATCAAGATGGAACTCGCGCAGTACCGCGAGATGGCCGCCTTCGCCCAGTTCGCCTCGGACCTCGACGCCTCGACCCAGCGCCTGCTGGCCCGCGGCGCCCGTCTGACCGAGCTGCTGAAGCAGGGCCAGTTCCAGCCGCTGCCGGTTGAAGAGCAGGTCGTGTCGATCTTCGCCGGCGTGAAGGGCTACCTGGACGCCATCAAGGTCGAGGACGTCAACCGCTTCGAGGCCAAGTTCCTGTCGGAAATCCGCGCCAAGGGCGCCGATATCCTGGCGGCGATCCGCACCGACAAGCAGATCACCTCGGCGACCGAAGAGAAGCTGAAGGCTTTCCTCGACGGCTTCGCCAAGGTCTTCGCCTGACCGACCGCGCGCGGGGGCGGGAAACCGCCCCCCACCGTCTTAAAGACGGTCACGGAACGACCTCGAGCGGAATTGAAGGGCCGGCATGCCTAACCTCAAGGACCTAAAGAACCGGATCGCGAGCGTCCAGTCGACGCGCAAGATCACCTCGGCCATGAAGATGGTTGCGGCTTCCAAGCTGCGCCGCGCCCAGGAGCAGGCGGAAGCCAGCGGTCCCTACGCGGAGCGTATGGGCCGGATGCTGTCGTCCCTGGCCGCCAACGTGCAGGACAGCGGCAACGGGCCGAAGCTGATGACCGGGACGGGCGCCGACAAGGTGCATCTGCTGGTCGTCATCAGCTCCGACCGCGGTCTGTGCGGCGCCTTCAACGGCTCCATCGTCCGCGAGGCCAAGCGCCAGATCACGCGCCTGCAGGGCGAGGGCAAGACCGTCAAGGTGCTGACCGTCGGCCGCAAGGGCCGCGACCAGCTGCGCCGCGAGTTCGCCTCGCTGATCGTCGAGAGCTACGAGGATGTCGGCCGCCGCCGGCTCGGCTTCAGCGACGCCGACATGGTGGCGACGAAGGTGCTGGCGATGTTCGACGCCGGCGAGTTCGACGTCTGCTCCGTCGTCTTCAACAAGTTCAAGTCGGCGATCTCCCAGATCGTCACGGTCCAGCAGCTCATTCCGTTCGCCGTCCCCGGCGAGGCGGTCGCGGTCACCGACGAGGTGAAGCCGCTCTATGAGTTCGAGCCGGACGAGGAGCAGATCCTCGCCGAACTGCTGCCGCGCAACCTGTCCATCCAGATCTACCGCGCCCTCCTGGAGAGCGCCGCGTCCGAGCAGGGCGCCCGGATGACCGCGATGGACAACGCGACGCGCAACGCCGGCGACATGATCAACAAGCTGACGATCACCTACAACCGGACGCGCCAGGCCTACATCACCAAGGAGCTGATCGAGATCATCTCCGGTGCCGAGGCCCTGTAACGGCGGCATCCGACCCGTAGGGTCAAGCCCATTTGCGCCGGCGACGGCATACCGACACTTACCGAGTTCCTAGGGAGCTTTACTCCATGGCCACCACCAATTCTGTCGGCAAGATCACGCAGGTCACGGGCGCTGTCGTGGACGTGCAGTTCAGCGGCGACCTGCCGGCGATCCTGAACGCCCTGCACACCCAGAACGACGGCAAGACCCTCGTTCTGGAAGTGGCGCAGCACCTGGGCGAGAGCACGGTCCGCACCATCGCCATGGACAGCACCGACGGTCTGGTGCGTGGCTCGGAAGTGACGGACACCGGCAACCCGATCGCCGTGCCGGTCGGCCCGGAGACGCTCGGCCGCATCATCAACGTCATCGGCGAGCCGATCGACGAGCGCGGCGCCGTCAACGCCGCCCGCACCCTGCCGATCCACCGTCAGGCCCCGGACTTCGTCGACCAGTCGACGGACGCCGAAGTGCTGATCACCGGCATCAAGGTCATCGACCTGCTGGCCCCTTATGCCAAGGGTGGCAAGATCGGCCTGTTCGGCGGCGCCGGCGTCGGCAAGACCGTGACGATCATGGAGCTGATCAACAACGTCGCCAAGGCGCACGGCGGTGTGTCGGTGTTCGCCGGCGTGGGTGAGCGTACCCGCGAGGGCAACGACCTCTACCACGAGATGATCGAGTCGGGCGTCATCAAGCTCGACGGCCCGGGCTCCAAGGTGGCCCTGGTGTACGGCCAGATGAACGAGCCGCCGGGCGCCCGCGCCCGCGTCGCGCTGAGCGGCCTGACGCTCGCGGAATATTTCCGCGACGAGGAAGGCCAGGACGTGCTGTTCTTCGTGGACAACATCTTCCGCTTCACGCAGGCCGGTTCGGAAGTGTCGGCTCTGCTGGGCCGCATCCCGTCGGCGGTGGGCTATCAGCCGACGCTGGGCACCGACATGGGCGCCCTGCAGGAGCGCATCACCTCGACCAAGAAGGGTTCGATCACCTCGGTGCAGGCCATTTACGTGCCCGCCGACGATCTGACCGACCCGGCCCCGGCCGCCTCCTTCGCCCACCTGGACGCCACCACGGTGCTGTCGCGCTCGATCGCCGAAATGGCCATCTTCCCGGCCGTGGACCCGCTCGACTCGACCAGCCGCATCCTCGACCCGCGCGTCGTCGGTGAGGAGCACTACGGCGTCGCCCGTTCGGTGCAGAAGGTTCTGCAGACCTACAAGTCGCTGCAGGACATCATCGCCATCCTGGGCATGGACGAGCTGTCGGAAGAGGACAAGCTGGTCGTCGCCCGCGCCCGCAAGATCCAGCGCTTCCTGTCGCAGCCGTTCCACGTCGCCGAGGTGTTCACCGGCACCCCGGGCGTGCTGGTCCCGCTCGAGGAGACCATCAAGGGCTTCAAGGGCATCGTGAACGGCGACTACGATCACCTGCCGGAGGCCGCCTTCTACATGGTCGGCACCATCGACGAGGCGATCGCCAAGGCCAAGAAGCTGGCCGCCGCCTGATCCCTCACCAGGGATTGCGGCATTCCGACCCGGCCCCATCGGCCTTGTGACGAGGCGTGAGACGGCCGGGCGGAAATCGACATCAGCACACCCCCTCCCCCCGTCAGCGGGGGAGGGGGTTCCTATGAAGAGGCACCAGGAAACCCATGGCCGATAAAGTCGAATTCGAGCTGGTCTCGCCGGAAAAGCTGCTGAAGTCGCAGCCCGTGGACATGGTCGTGGTGCCGGGTTCGGAAGGCGATTTCGGCGTCCTCGCCGGTCATTCGCCGATGATCTCGACCGTGCGTCCGGGTGTCATCGACGTCTATGAAGGCGACCGCATCGTCGACCGCGTCTTCGTCGCCGGCGGCTTCGCCGAGGTCACCGAGGCCCGCTGCACCGTCCTGGCCGAGGAAGCGGTTGCGCTGACCGACCTGGACCGCGCCGCGGTCGAGAAGCAGATCAAGGACCTGTCCGAAGATCTGGACGACAGCAAGTCCGACGCCGAGCGGGCCGTCGCCGAGGCCAAGCTGGCCGTCGCGCGCGCCAAGCTGGACGCGCTGAGCCAGGGCTCCGCTCACTGAGCGGCGGCGGCCGTCCGCCTGCATTGGGGCGAACGGCATACATCTCTTCGACGGAACGGGCGGCTTGGGCTTCCAGGCCGCCCGTTTTCCGTTGCGACTTGGTTGCATCGCGGCGAAGACCGATTACATTCGAAGGCCTGAACCGTGAACCCCGCCGCATCCGACGGCAAAAGACGGGGACACGGGGCGGCAGACCCTTTCCCGGAACGAACCTTTCCCGATATGAACCGGCCGCCACGGCAGGGCGGCCCAAAACGAGGCGGTAGAGCGGATCATGGCGCGTGCGCATTGGCGGATCGACGAGCTTCCCTGGGACCGTTTCGATGCCAGCAAGATCGATCCGGACCTGGTTCCGCTGATCAAGGCGGCGGCACTGGTGGAGTTCAACGCCGACGACTACACCGCCTATCTGTGCAACGTCTTCAGCGACGATCCTGAGTTCCAGGAAGCCGCCCACGGCTGGTCGGTCGAGGAGGTCCAGCATGGCGAGGCGCTGGGCCGCTGGGCCGAGCTGGTCGACCCGACCTTCGACTTCCGGGCGGCGGTCGAGCGCTTCCGCGCCGGCTATCGCGTGCCGATCGACCTCGACGCCTCGGTCCGTGGTTCGCGCACCGGCGAGATGATCGCCCGCTGCATGGTGGAGACCGGCACCAGCTCCTATTACGCCGCCATCGGCGATTCGACCGACGAGCCGGTGTTGAAGGAGATCTGCCGCAACATCGCCGCCGACGAGCTGCGCCACTACAAGATCTTCTACACCTACGCCAAGAAGTATCTGGACCGCGAAGGGCTGAACAAGGTCCAGCGGCTGAAGGTGGCGCTGTCGCGCATCGGTGAGTCGGAGGACGACGAGCTGGCCTATGCCTATTACGCGGCCAACGCGCCGGCCGATGCCGTCTACGAGCACAAGCTCTACAACGCCGCCTACAAGCGCCGGGCGTTCGGCCGCTATCGCCGCAAGCATGTCGACCGTGCCATCGCCATGGTGTTCAAGGCCTGCGGGTTGAAGCCGCACACCCGCCTTTGCAGCATGGCCTCCCGCGGGGCTTGGTGGTTCATCGACTGTCAGGCGCGGAAGCTGGCGGCGCAGGCGGTCTGACGCTCTCCGGGCGGGCCGGGCCTCGGGAAAGGTGGCGGCGGCGGTCCCTTTGGGGTAGCCATTACCGCGCCAACCACCCAGAGAGGGTTTCGGAGACATGAAGCTCTATTACAAGCCGGGCGCCTGTTCGCTGTCGCCGCACATCGTCCTGCGCGAAGCGGGGCTGCCCTTCGAACTGGTCAAGGTCGATCTCGTGACCAAGACGCTGGCCGACGGCAGCGATTTCCGCGCGGTGAACCCGAAGGGGCAGGTGCCTACCCTGGCGCTCGATGAGGGCGGCATCCTGACCGAGGGTGGGGTGATCGTGCAGTACATCGCCGACAAGGTGCCTGGCAGCGGCCTGATCCCGGCGGCCGGCACCATGGAGCGCTACCGTGTGCAGGAACTGCTGAACTTCATCGGGTCGGAACTGCACAAGGGTGTCGTCCCGCTGTTCCCGATGCTGAACGACGTGGTGTCCGACACCCACCGCCAATTCGCGACCAAGGTCCTGAGCGGCAAGCTGGCGGTGCTGGACCAGCAGCTTGCGGGCAAAGCCTACCTGACCGGCGACAGCTTCACCGTCGCCGACGCCTATGCCTACACGGTGCTGAGCTGGCTGCCGCGCATCAAGTTCGACCTGTCGTCCTTCCCGAACCTAATGGCCTTCGCCGAACGCGTCGCCGCCCGTCCGGCGGTGCAGGCGGCGCATGCTGCCGAAGCCCAGGGTTGAGCGCCGTCCGGCCTGGATGAGGACCGGATGAAAAAAGGCCCCGTCTCGCTGGAGACGGGGCCTTTTCCTTGTGGGCGCGCTTGTCGGGGTCAGGCGGCGTTGGGCTTGCGCCGCATCGGGGTGTTGCCGCCGGGGGTGCCGGCCGCACGCGGCGCCTGCTTGCCGCTGCCGTTGCCATGGCCGTTGCCATGCGACACGGCGTGCGGGGCCGGGCGGCGGTCGTGGCGGTTCTGGTCGTTGCGGGCGGCGTCCGGACGCGGGCCGGCCGGCTTGCCGGCCTTCTGCGGCGCCTTGGCGGGCTGCTGGGCAGCCTTGGGCGCCGCCTTCGGCGCGGCGGCGGGGCGGGCCTGCTGCTGGTTGCGGTTGTTCTGGTTGCGGTTGCTGCCCGGCGCCTTGGGGCGGGGCGGCGGCTTGGACGAGGCGTGGATCTGCGCCACTTCCACCGCATGGTAGGGGTGGGTGGTGTCGGCCGGGATCGGCTGGCGGATCGTCTTCTCGATGTCCTTCAGATAACCGACCTCTTCATGGTCGCAGAAGGACACGGCGCTGCCGTCGGTGCCGGCACGCGCGGTCCGGCCGATGCGGTGGACGTAGCTTTCCGGCTCGTTCGGCAGGTCGAAGTTGATGACGTGGCTGATGCCGTCGATGTCGATGCCGCGCGCGGCGATGTCGGTCGCCACCAGCGCCCGCAGCTCGCCGTTGCGGAAGCTCTCCAGCGCGCGGACGCGGGCCGACTGCGACTTGTCGCCATGGATGGCGTCGGCGGTGATGCCGGCCTTCTTCAGATGGTCGGCGATGCGGTCGGCGCCGTGCTTGGTGCGGGCGAAGACGATGGTGCGGGCCATCGCCTTGTCTTCCAGCAGATCGGCCAGCAGGCGGCGCTTGTCGGCGCGGTCGACGAACAGGACGCGCTGGTTGATGCGCTCCACCGTGGTCGACTGCGGCGTCACCTCGATGCGCTCGGCATCGGTCAGGATGCTGTTGGCGAGGTCCACCACGGCGTCGGGCATGGTGGCGGAGAACAGCAGGGTCTGCCGGTCCTTCGGCAGCACCGCGACCACCTTCCGCACGTCGCGGATGAAGCCCATGTCGAGCATGCGGTCGGCCTCGTCGAGGACGAAGAACTCGATGGTGCCGAGATTGACGTGGTTCTGCGCCATCAGGTCGAGCAGGCGGCCCGGGGTGGCGATCAGCACCTCGACGCCGCGGGCGATGGCGGAGACCTGCGGGCTCTGGCCGACGCCGCCGTGGATGACGGTGCGGCGGATCGGCAGATGGCGGCCGTAGGTGGTGAAGCTGTCGCCGATCTGCAGCGCCAGTTCGCGCGTCGGCGTCAGGATCAGGACGCGCGGCGACTTGGCGGCCACGCGCTTCTTGTTCTGGAACAGCCGCTGCAGGATCGGCAGCGTGAAGGCCGCGGTCTTGCCGGTGCCGGTCTGGGCGAGGCCGAGCACGTCGCGGCCGGCCAGCAGAAGCGGGATGGCGCCGGCCTGGATCGGCGTGGCCGTGGAGTAGCCTTCCTCGGCGACGGCGCGCAGAAGAGGCTCGATCAGGCCGAGGCCGGAAAATTCGGTCATGGAAGTGATGGTCCTGGTCACCAGAATGGGGGCCGCGCCAGGAGGGAGCGGCCGGGCTTGCGCGCTCCGCGGCGGGTTGGCGCGGAGCCGTCGGGCGGCGGGCGATCAGGCGCGCGCAAGTCCTGCGCGGCGCCGGGCGCCGTCCGACCCCGGACAGATAGGGCCGATGGCTTGATTTGGCAAGCAAACTCGGCGCGCGGCAGGGGTGCGCCCTGCCGGTTCGCCCGAACAGGCGGAGGCTTGGCGGCAGGAAAGGGGCGTGAACCGGCTCCGCTGTCTTGCGGCATATGGCCGCGCCCCGATGCCTGCGGACGCTTACGGCTTCTTGATCACGCCGCAGGCGATGCGGTCTCCGGAATTGCCGGCCGGCTGGCTGAGGTAATCGTCGGGCTGGGCGTGGACGATGATCGAGGTGCCGCCCTGCTTGAACAGGCCGTCGGCGCCGTCGGTCAGGGTGACCATGTGGGTGATCGCCTCGAACCCGGCCTTGCCGGCCTCGTTGGCCCAGATGTTGGGCAGCTCGCCGTAATGCATGTGCTCGGCCTCAAGCCCGTGCTTGGCGCCCTGGGCGGCGAAATGGCCGCCGGCCGCCTTGAAGTCGGGGGTGCAGGCGCCGTTTTCGTGGATGTGGATGCCGTGCCAGCCCGGCGGCAGCCCTTCCAACTGGCCATGCACCAGGATGCCGTGCGGGAACTTGGTGAAGGTGACGGTGCCCAGCGGCTTGCCCTGCGCGTCGGCGACGGCGGCCTGGGCGGCGGGAGCGGGTGCGGGAGCGGATTGCTGGGCCAGCGCCGGAACGGCGGCCAGCGACAGGCCGGCGAACAGCAGGGCCGGGGCGAGGGACAGGGTGCGGGGCATTCTGGTGGGTCCTCCGTCTTGGGTGTTGGCCTGTTGGCCGGCGCGCCTGGACGGCCGGCGGGTGACGACTTTACGCCGCTGCGAAACCGCTCTGGGATTGCGAACGGTTTTCAGTATGATGGGGGCATCGGCAAGCAAAGACCAGGGTTGGGGTTATGACGTCGCGTCTGGAAGCGTTGTGCATGGAAAAGGGCCTGAAGATGACCGGCCAGCGTCGTGTCATTTCACAGGTGTTGTCGGAGGCGGACGACCACCCCGACGTCGAGGAGGTGCATCGCCGCGCCGTGCAGATCGATCCGCGCATCTCCATCGCCACCGTCTACCGCACCATGCGGCTGCTGGAGGACGCGCAGGTGATCGAGCGCGTCGACCTGGGCGACGGCCGCGCCCGCTATGAAGAGGCGACGGCGGACCACCACCATCACCTGATCGACACCCGCACCGGCCGGATCATCGAATTCGCCAGCCCGGAGCTGGAGGCGATGAAGGAGCGGATCGCCCACGAGCTTGGCTACAAGATCGTCGGCCACCGGCTTGAAATCTACGGGGTGCCGCTGGACGACGCGGCCGACTGCGCCCGGGATGAGGAGGAGCGTCCATGACCGATCCCCGTTTCCCCGAGGCCGATCAACCCATCGCCGAGGCCATCGCCTGCCGGAATGCGGTGCAGCGCTGCTACTCCGGCCTGTGCCGCTGCGGCCAGCCGGAGCGCTATGCGCTGGAGGCGGCGGTGACCGTCTACCGCTACCACCATCCGGAGATTCCGCCGGCCCAGGCGGAGACCATCGTCAGTCACTGGGTGGCGGGGCCGGTCCGGCATTGAGGGTCCCGGCGGCAAGACAGTCGCCGGCGGATGGCTTTATGAAAATAGTCCTTGATTGACGCCGCATAAAATCCTAAAACCAAGCCTGTCAAGGCGACGGGTCCGCCCCTGGACCTTACGCCCGACAGCACCAGAGCTCCCCCCTCGCTTCGGTCCGAAAAGGGCCGGCCGGACACTCCCGAAGTCCGGCCGGCCCTTTTTGTTTTCGCGTTTCGCCCGCGGCCGGCGCTGCGTCCTGCACGCACCCCCGACAACCGGGTGGCGGAACGTTCCCCCCGCCATGCCCCCGCGGGATCCGCAGGAACGCGAAAGGAAATTTTCCCTATGTCGACGAGCATCGCCCAGGCATTCGTCAAGCAGTTCGAGCGTGAGGTCCATGAGGCTTACCAGCGCATGGGCTCCAAGCTGCGCAACACCGTGCGCGGCAAGAACAATGTGCAGGGCGCTTCCACCGTCTTCCAGAAGGTCGGCAAGGGCGCCGCCGCCACCAAGTCGCGCCACGGCGCGGTTCCGGTGATGAACCTGGACCACACGCCGGTGGAGTGCGCGCTGTACGACTTTTATGCCGGCGACTGGGTCGACCGGCTGGACGAGCTGAAGACCAACATCGACGAGCGGCAGATCATCGCCAATGCCGGCGCCTATGCGCTGGGCCGCAAGACCGACGAGCTGCTGATCGCCGAGCTGAACAGGTCCGTCAACTATGCCGGCAGCGCCACCGACGGGCTGACCAAGGCCAAGATCCTGACGGCCTTCGAGATGATGGGCGAGGCCGACGTGCCGGACGACGGCCAGCGCTATGCCGTCGTCGGCTGGAAGCAGTGGAGCCAGCTGCTGGGCATCGAGGAGTTCGCCAGCGCCGACTATGTCGGCTCCGACGAACTGCCCTGGCGCGGCACCCAGGCCAAGCGCTGGCTCGGCACGCTGTGGCTGCCGCATTCCGGCCTGACGCTGAGCGGCAACGTCCGGCTCTGCCACTGGTACCACAAGACGGCGGTCGGCCATGCGGCGGGTGCCGACGTGAAGACCGACATCACCTGGCACGGCGACCGTGCTGCGCATTTCGTCAACAACATGATGAGCCAGGGCGCCGCGCTGATCGACACCAGCGGCGTGGTCACCCTGCGCTGCCTGGAGAACTGAACGGAGGAGGGTGAACCGCCCTCCTTTCCGCATCCCCCACACAAAATCCGGAGTCTTCGATCCATGGCCTATGCGTCCAAGGATTTGAGCGTGCTCGCCTATGCGAACGGCTTCACGCTCTGGCACTACACCACGCATGACGTGGCGACCGACGTCGATACCGCCGGCTATTTCAACGGGGCGGCCGACCTGCTGCGGGTGGGCGACATGCTGCTGGCGAACTGCGCGGTCGGCGGCGCCACCCCCGCCACCGGCGTGCTGGTGGTGGCGGCCAGCGCCAACGGGGCGGTCGACGTCGCCAACCTGACGCCGTTCGGTGGCGTCAACAGCGACTGATCCGCCGAAGGGAAGGGCGCCGCACCGACGGCGCCTCCCGCTCGCCTCCCGCTCCATGCCCGCCACCCGGAGACATGTCCCATGGCCCTGACCGCCATCGGCCTGTGCGGCCGTGCGCTGATCAAGCTCGGCGCCACCGCCATCGCCTCCTTCGACGACGGCTCCGCCGAGGCGGAGGTGGCCGCCGCCCTTTACGGGCCGACGCGCGATGCGCTGCTGTCGGCCAACGCCTGGAGCTTCGCCAGCGTGCAGGCCACGCTGCCGCGGCTGGCCGAGCCGCCGGTCGCCGATTATGCCAACGCTTTCCAGCTGCCGGCAGGCTTCCTGCGGGCGCTGGGAGCGGGCGGCGAGGGACGGGGGCGTGGCCTGTCCTACCGCATCGTCGGACGGACGCTGCTGTGCGATGCCGGCACCGTCACCCTGTCCTACGTCGGCCGACCGGCGGAGGAGGATTTCCCCGCCTTCTTCGATCAGGCGCTGATCGCCCGGCTGGCTGCCGAGTTCTGCATCCCGCTGACCGAAAGCTCGACGCGGGCGGAACTGCTGGCCCAGCAGGCCGAGAGCGAGTTCCGCCGCGCCCGCCAGATCGACGCCCAGCAGGACAGCCAGCCCGGCTTCGAGGACTTCACCCTGATCGACGCGAGATCCTGATGGGGAGGGCGTGATGGGACGGCTGCATCAGGTCAAGACCAACTTCACCGCCGGCGAGGTGTCGCGCCGCCTGCTGGGGCGCGGCGACCTCAAGGCCTACGACAACGGCGCGCTGGCTTTGCGCAACCTGTTCATCGACCCGACCGGCGGGGTGACGCGGCGGTCGGGGCTCGCCTTCACCGCGCCAGCCCGTGGCGACGGGCGGCTGGTGGCGTTCGAGCGCAATGCCGAGCAGACCTATCTGCTGGTCTTCACCGACCGTTGGATCGACGTGTTCCAGGGCGGCACCCGGCTGGCGTCGGTCGCCGCCCCCTGGACGTTGACGCAACTGGCGCAGATCACCTGGACGCAGAGCGCCGACACGCTGCTGGTCTGCCATCCCGACCTGCCGCCGCGCAAGCTGACGCGTGGTGACGATGGCGGCTGGACGCTGTCGGACTGGGCCTTCGCGGTCGAGGGCGAACTGGTGCGCATCCCCTTCCATCGCTTCGGCGATCCGGCGGTGACGCTGACACCGTCCGGCACCACTGGGGCGATCAGCGTCACCGCCTCGACCCCGGTGTTCGATCCGCGCCAGGACGGCACCCGCATCCGCATCAAGGGCAAGCAACTGCTGGTGACCGGCGTGGTGTCGGCGACGCAGGTCAACGCGACGGTCAAGGAGACGCTGGCCGACACCCAGCCGACCACCAGTTGGGAGGAGCAGGCTTTCTCGGCCTATCGCGGCTGGCCGGTGTCGGCGGCCTTCCATCAGGACCGGCTGGTTATCGGCGGGTCGCGCGACCTGCCCAACCGGCTGTGGCTGTCGCGCTCCGCCCAGATCTGGAATTTCGACCTGGGCGGGGGGCTGGACGATCAGGCCATCGAGTTCGGCATCCTGTCCGATCAGGTCAATGCGGTGCGCGCCGTCTTCTCCGGCCGGCATCTGCAGATCTTCACCTCGGGCGCCGAGTATATGGTGACCGGCGACCCGCTGACCCCGCAGAGCATGCAGGTCAACCGGCAGACGCGCATCGGCTCCCCGATGGACCGCGCCATCCCGCCGCGCGATGTCGAGGGGGCGACGCTGTTCGTGCCGCGCAACCGGCGCGAAATCCGCGAGTTCCTCTACACCGACACCGAGGCCGCCTATCAGGCGAACGACCTCGCCATGCTGGCCCGCCATCTGATGGCCGGCCCGCGCGACCAGGATTACGACCAGAACCGCCGGCTGCTGTTCGTCGCGATGGAGGACGGCACGCTGGGGGCGCTGACCGCCTACCGGGCGGAGGATGTCACCGCCTGGACCCTGCTGGAGACCGACGGGGCGGTGCGCTCCGTCGCCGCGGTCGGGGACGAGGTCTACACGCTGGTGGAGCGGCGCGGGGTGTGGACGGTCGAGCGCTTCGACGATGCGCTGAACCTCGACACCGCCGTCACGGCGGAGCGGGGTGAGGGAACCGCCGTCTGGGGCGGGCTGGCGCATCTGGAGGGGCGGACGGTCGCCGTCGTCGCCGATGGGGTGATCCGCAACCCCGTCACCGTCCAGGCCGGCAGCGTCACGCTCGACCCGCCGGCGCGCAAGGTCGAGATCGGACTGCCCTATACCCACCGGATCGAACCGCTGCCGCCCAACCTGCTGGGGCAGGCGACCGGAGCCGACATCGTCCGGCTGGTCGCCGTCACCTTCCGGCTGGAGGAGACGGCGGCGCTGAGCGTCGATCTGGGACGCGGGTTGCAGGAACTTCCGCTTCACCGGCTGGGGCCGCAACCGGCCGGCGGGGTGCCGCCGCGGGTGTCCGGCGACCGCCGGCTGCGGGCGCTCGGCTGGCGCCACGACACCGATGTCCCGCTATGGCGCATCGAACAGGATGCGCCGCTGCCTTTCACGCTGCTTTCCGTGACCATGGAACTGAAGGTGAATGACTGATGGGTGGAATCACTCCCCTCGTGACCACGGCCCTGCCGCTGGCGAATTCCGTCATCGGCACCGTGCGCAATGCCGGCTCCGCATCGTCCAGCGCCGCCACGCAACAGGCCGCCGCCCAGCAGGCCGCGGCCGAACTCGAATACAAGCGCCAGCAGGATGCGGCGCAGGCCGCAGCCGCGCAGGCGGCGCTGGAACAGAAGTACCGCGAGGAAGCGACGGCGGCCGAGCGCAACGCCCAGGCCGCGGCGACGGCCCGCCAGCAGCAGGCCCAGCTGGAGGCCGAGGCGCAGGCCCGCCAGTGGGCGCATGACGCCGAGTTGCGTCAACAGGAGCAGGAGTTGCAGCGCCAGAAGGACGAAACTGCGGCGGCTGCCGCGGCGGCGGCGCGGGCCAAGGAGATGGACGATTTCCGCGGAGCCCAGGAGCAGACGCTGGCCCAACTGCGCGCCGGCCAGGAGGAGGCCGTCCGCGCCAGGGAAACCGACTCGCAGACCCAGCTCGCCCAGCTGACCGCCGCGGCGGATGCCGCCGAACAGCGCCGGCTGGCCGCCTTGCGCCAAGCTGTCAGCAAGACCCGCGCCGGGTTGGGCGCGCGTGGCGTCACCGCCCAGGACGGGTCGGGCGAGGCGATCCTGCTGGGTCTGACCAACTCCAGCGAAACCGAGCGCAAGGACGCCCAGGCGACCGACCAGCTGAAGCGCGCCGCCATCCAGCAGGGGCTGGACGATGCCAAGCGCCGCAACCTGCTGGAGTTGTCGCAACTCGCCGACCGTCAGCGACTGGAATACATGAGCAAGTTCTTTTGAGGAACGGCTCCATCCTCCGGAGACCCCCCGATGTCCACGCCGCTTCTCATCCCGCGCGGAATCCCGCGCGTGCAGTATCTCGCCGACGGCATGCAGCGGGTCTTTACCTACCCGTTCCCGATCTTTGCCGCCGAGGATCTCCAGGTCTTCCTGGGCGCGGCACTCCAGAGCACCGGCTATGCGGTCAGCGGAGCCGGTGCGACCGCGGGCGGGGCGGTGACCTTCGCCGCCGCACCGGCCGAGGGGACCGTCGTGCTGCTGCGCCGGCGGCTGCCCATCGAACGGCGCAGCGATTTCGGCGAGAGCGGGCCGCTGCCTGCCGCCGCCCTCAACGGCGAGCTGGACCGGCTGACGGCCATGCTCCAGCAGGTGGCGGGCGATCAGGAGCTGATGCTGCGCTATGGCGACAGCGACCTGCCGGCCTCCCCCCTGCTGCCGGAGCGGGCCTTGCGCCAAGGCAAGCTGCTGGCCTTCGACAGCGCCGGCAACCCGACGATCCGCCCGCCGGTGGACGAGGAGGCGCTGGCGACCTATGTGCCGCCGGGGGCCGGGG
This sequence comes from Azospirillum palustre, assembly GCF_002573965.1. Taxonomy (NCBI): domain Bacteria; kingdom Pseudomonadati; phylum Pseudomonadota; class Alphaproteobacteria; order Rhodospirillales; family Azospirillaceae; genus Azospirillum; species Azospirillum palustre. The sequence goes on from NZ_PDKW01000043.1 coordinate 332,103, forward strand.
CCACCGCCCGGCCGGTGCGCGACAAGCTGGCCGATCTCGTGTCGGTGAAGGATTTCGGCGCGGTGGGCGACGGTCTGGTCGACGACACGCTGGCCTTGCAGGCGGCGCTGACCTCCGCCCGTGCGGTGTTCGTGCCGCCGGGCAGCTACCGCATCGCCAACACGCTGACACTCGGCCATGGCCAGACGCTGTATGGGGCGGGGCAGGCGTCGGTGATCCGGGGGGCGTCGAACGGCTTCGACCTGATCCATCTGCCGGACGGCTACGCCACCCTGTCCGGTCTGCGGCTGGAGCAGGGTAAGGCCGGGGTGCGGCTGTTCGGACGCGACGGCGCTTGCGTGCAGAACAGCCTGACCGACCTGACATTCTGGGAGCCGGAGGTGGGGCTGGTCTTCGACGGCTATACCGACCCGAACCTGCCCTGCTATTGGAACAACATCGCCCGCGTGCTGGTGGCGCGGCCGTCGCGCCATGGGGTGTGGCTGACGCGGACGGGGGCGGGCGACACGCCGAACGCCAACCGCTTCCAGGCCGTGCGGGTCTATTCGCTGTCGGCGCCGATGAGCGGCTGCGGCTTCTTCGTCGAGCAGGGGCGTTTCAACAACGCCTTCTTCGACTGCGAGGCCAATCTGTGGCCCGAAGCGGAAGCCTGTTTCCGTGTGGGATCGGTCACCGACAAGACGCTGATCGTGAATTTCTACGCCGAATCGCTGGGCGCCCTGCCGAACCTGCAACTGGATGCCGGGTCGGTGGAGACGGCAATCGTCAACCTGTTCTCCGCTGCCGCCGGTCCGGCGATCCTCGACCGGTCGGGCGGGCGCTATACCGCGGTCAATGCCGGCTATCCGGAGAAGAACCGGCTCCAGCGCAGCCGCATCACCGAGCTGGTGGTGGAGGCGCTGCGTTACGACACCGAGTATGTCGAGCCGGCCGGCGGCGGGCTGGTGGCGCTGGACCTGACCAGTTCCGTCTATCTGGCCAGCGCCTATGCCGGGGCGGTGGAGTTGCGGCTCCCCAAGGCCGAGGACGCCAACGGCCATGCGGTGACGATCAAGCGCACCGATGCGTCGACCAACCCGCTGACTGTGAGCGAGACCGGCGGGCCGGGGCCGGACGGGCGGGTGCTGTCGCTGGGCAACCGGTACGACTTCGTGACGCTGGTGTCGAACGGGGCCGGCTGGTGGATCGTTGCCGGCAACAACCCGCCCGCCAACGCCCGCTATCACGAGGCTCCCGGCCTGTTCGAGCCGGACCTGAACCAGCAGCTCTATCTGGTCAGCGCCTGGAACGGGGCGGTCGAGGTGCGGCTGCCATCGCCGTCGGCGCCCCATGCGGTGGGCCGCACGGTCACCGTCAAGAAATCCGACACCGGCGGCAACCGCGTCACCGTCACCCAGGCCGGCGGCGGCGGGCCGGACAGCGAGGCCATCGCGCTGACCGCGCAGGGCCATGCGGTGACGGCGATGTCGAACGGTGCCGGCTGGCACATCCTGGGGCGGAATCCATGAAGGAAAAGAACGACGACGGTTTCCGCGCCTTCGTCCAGGGCTGGAACGCCATGGTGGAGCTGAAGACCCCCGCCCACCATGCGCGGATGGCGGGCTGGTTGGAGGATCATATGGCCGGGCAGAACCGGCGGATGCTGCTGATGGCCTTCCGCGGCTCCGGCAAATCGACGCTGGTCGGGCTGTTCGCGGCCTGGCTGCTGCTGCGCGATCCCAACCGGCGGCTGCTGGTGCTGGCCGCCGACCTGAAGCTGGCGATGAAGATGGTGCGCAACGTCAAGCGCATCCTGGAACGCCATCCCGATTGCAGCCACCTGAAGCCGCCTGCTACGGAGCGTGACCAGTGGGCGGCCGACCGCTTCACCGTGGTGCGGCCGATGGAGCTGCGCGACCCGTCGATGGCGGCGGCCGGCATCGGCGGCAACATCACCGGCAGCCGTGCCGACGTGGTGATCTGCGACGACGTGGAGGTGCCGCGCAACGCCGACACCGCGGTGAAGCGCGCGGCGCTCCGCGAACGGCTGTCGGAGCTGGAGTATGTGCTGGTGCCGGGCGGGGCGCAGCTCTATGTCGGCACGCCGCATGCGCAGGACAGCCTCTATGCCGAGGAGAGCGACGACGGCAGCCCGCCCTTCCTGGACGGGTTCGAGCGGCTGGTCCTGCCGGTCTACACCGAGGATGCCGAGGGCAACCGCAGCTATACCTGGAAGGAGCGCTTCGGCGAGGCGCATGTCGCCCGCATCCGCAAATCGACCGGTCCCAACAAATTCACCAGCCAGATGCTGCTGCGCCCGGTCAGCATCACCGACGGGGTGCTGAATGTCGAAAAGCTCGGCCGCTACGACGCGGAGCTGGAGTATCGCGAGGCGCTGGGGCGCGCGGCGCTGACGCTCGATGGGGTGAAGCTGGTCTCCGCCACCTGCTGGTGGGATCCGGCCTTCGCCCGGCCGGCGGGGGAGGGGGACGGCAGGTCCAGAGGCGGCGACGGCAGCGTGGTCGCCGCCGTCTTCGCCGGGGAGAACGAGCGCTTCTACCTGCACCGGGTGCTGTACCTGTCCGTCGATCCCAAGGCGGAGGAGACGGAGGCCGACCAGCAATGCATGCAGGTCTCCCGCTTCCTGGCCGACAACCATCTGCCGGCGGTCCACATCGAGATCAACGGTCTCGGCCGTTTCCTGCCCGGACTGCTGCGCAAGCGGCTGCGCGACGACCGGCTGGCCGCAGGCGTGGTCGAGCAGAACAGCCGCACGCCCAAGGCGGCGCGCATCGTCAAGGCCTTCGACGCCCTGCTGGCCGACCGCCGCCTGCTGGCTCACCGGCAGGTCTGGCAAACACCGCTGATCCGCGAAATGCGCGACTGGCGCCCGGACGGCCGCTACCGCGGGCCCGACGACGGGCTGGACGCGGTGGCCGGCTGCCTGGGTGCCGAACCTTGCCGCTTCGACCGCAGCACCACGCCGCCCGAACGCCGCCCGGACTGGCGCGGTGCGGGGGCCGTGGTGGCGTCGGCGGACTGGGAGCTTTGAGTCGTTTCAACACTCACACGAACGGGAGACCCCGATGCATGAATCCCTGACCGCGGGCCTTGATCTCACCTGGTGGATCACCGCCGTCGAGTTGCCGGCGATGGGCGGGCTGTTCTGGCTGATCGCGCGGGTGCGCAAGGATGCGGACAGCGCGCTGGACGATCTGCGCAACCGGGCGGAGGAGGCTCAGGCGCAGGTGCGCGAGAGCCTTGCCGCATACAAGCTGGAGGTCGCGAAGACCTACGTCTCCTTCGCGACTCTCAAGGACGTCGAGCAGCGTCTGACCGACCATCTGCTGCGGATAGAGACCAAGCTCGATTCGGGCTTCATGCCGTTCGAAGGCGGACGGCGCTGACCGGGAGGCCGGGTCAGTCGGCGTGGTGGATCATCGACTGGTAGATCTTCCAGGCGATTTCGACCGACACGCCGCCGGCCCGCGCGCCGGCCGCCAGCATGGTGGCGCTCGGCTTCAGCGGGACCGCGGTCTGACCCGGCTCGCACAGCGCGCCCATGGCGGTGACCGACGCGCCCAGATCCGTTTCGCAGGACACGGTCTTCTTCAGCAGGCTCATGGAAATGGCGTTCATGGCGGGTCCTCCGTTGACTTGCTTCTGTCACAGCAAAAGCGGTGCCAACCGCCGGAAGCTGGCCGAATCCGGGAATCGCGGCGGATTCACGGGGGTTGATCAGGCAATTCCCATAATCCGGTGGCCAATGCCGCCGCCGAATTTCAAAAATACCCGCAAAATGCCGAATAGTTTCGAGTGTGCTTTGCAAAATGCAACGCGCGAAGCGTGCGGAATTGCAATCGGGGAGTCGATCTTGCGTTGTGCCATCGGTCGCGATCCGCGGGCTGCGACCCGTTACGGCCAAGCTGCGGCTTCGAGGTCTCTGGCCGCTGGGCATGCATTGCGTTAGTGTCCGGCCGTCATGACCGACCGAATCATTCACCACATGTGCCGTGCGGACGAGTGGGACGCCGCCCGCCCGGCCGGCCGCTATCCCGGCTCGTCCCAGGACGTCCAGGACGGCTTCATCCATTTCTCGACCGCCGCACAGGTGGTGGAGAGTGCCGCCAAGCACCGCGCCGGCCAGGACGGCCTGCTGCTGCTGACGGTGGACGCCGCCCGGCTGGGCGATGCCCTGCGCTGGGAACCGTCGCGCGGCGGCCAGCTGTTCCCGCACCTCTACGGGCCGCTGCCGGTCGATGCCGCGCTGCGGGTCGATCCGCTGCCGCTGGGACCGGACGGGCGCCATGTCTTCCCGGCCGGCTTTCCCTTCACCCTTCAGGACCTCGTTCCGTGATCGACCTCTATCCGCTTGCCGGGCCGCTGCTGTTCCGCTTCGACCCTGAGACCGCGCATGGCCTGACCATCAAGGCGCTGAAGTCCGGGCTGGTGCCGCCGGCCCGCGGCAGGGACGAGCCGGCGCTGCACACCCGCGTGTGGGGGCTGGACTTCGCCAATCCGGTCGGGCTGGCCGCCGGCTTCGACAAGAATGCCGAGGTGGTCGACGCCATGCTGAACCTGGGCTTCGGCTTCGTCGAACCCGGCAGCGTCACCCCGCGGCCCCAGCCCGGCAACCCGCGCCCCCGCCTGTTCCGGCTGGTCGAGCAGCGCGCGGTGATCAACCGCATGGGCTTCAACAACGAGGGGTTGGAGGTCTTCGCCCAGCGGCTGGAGCGCCGCCGTGACTCGGCCAAGCGGGCGCCCGGCATCGTCGGCGCCAACCTGGGCAAGAACAAGGACACGGTGGACGCCGCCGACGACTATGTGATCGGCGTGCGCCGGCTGGCGCCGCTGGCCGACTATCTGGTCGTCAACGTCTCTTCCCCCAACACGCCGGGCCTGCGCGCGCTTCAGGGCCGCAACCCGCTGCGCGCCCTGCTGGAACGGGTGCTGGAGGCGCGGGCGTCCTGCGGCCTGACCCGCAATCCGCCGCTGCTTCTGAAGATCGCCCCGGACCTGACGGTGGAGGACAAGAGCGACATCGCCGCGGTGGCGCTGGAGTCCGGCATCGACGGGCTGATCGTCTCCAACACCACCATCGCCCGGCCCGACAGCATTCCGGCGGCGATGCGCAGCGAGGCCGGCGGCCTGTCCGGCCGTCCGCTGTTCGAAGCCTCCACCTCCGTCCTGCGCGAGATCTATGCGCTGACCGGCGGCAAACTGCCGATCGTCGGCGTCGGCGGTGTCGCGACCGGCGAGGACGCCTATGCCAAGATCCGCGCCGGCGCGTCGCTGGTGCAGCTCTATTCGGCGATGGTCTATGCCGGGCCGGCGGTGGTCCACCGCATCCGCCGCGAACTGGCGGAGCTGCTGCGGCGCGACGGCTTCCAGTCGGTGGCCGAGGCGGTGGGAGCCGATCACCGCTGATCCCGCGCAGGGTGAGGCCGGCAGCGGCGTAGCATTAACGGATCGTCAAGCGGGCGTCCCGACAGTGGGTCCCACGGTTGGAACGCCCGCAAGGTCCGCATCATGCTCCTGCCGGAGGCTGCGAACCCGTGAAGGCCCTGACCGCCGATTTCCGCCCCGGCACCGCCGCCCCGACCACGGCGGCGCCCACCACTCCGGTTCCTGCAATGACCCTGCTGACGCACCTCGTCTATGCGCTGGCCTATCTGATCGCCGGCGGTTCGGCCGGTGCGGCGCTGTGGGCGCTGCGTCCAGAGGCCGACCCGCTGGTGGCGTGGCTGGCGGGCGCGCTGGTGGTGCTGGCCGGTGCGCTGGTCCATGAGGCGGTAACGCGGCTGGAGCGCGAGCGCAAGGCCGCCCGCCGCATCGCCCGCCTGAACGACCGGGTGGAGGAGCTGGCCCAGCTGCTGGAGCGGCGGCTCGCGGCCGATCCCGATGCCCAGCCCGACGGCGGGGTGCGGTACGACGCGGTGATGCAGGAGGTGAAGCTTCTGCAATCGCTGGTCGCCCGCCTGACCGAGCGGCGTGCCCCCCGTCCGCCCTCCGCCAGTGGGGAGCGCCGTCCCGCGCCCTCCGCAGCGCCCTCCGCACCGCCCTCTGCCGCAGCCGTTCCCGCCGCGCCACCGATGGACGATGCGGCGGTGCTGGAGGCGGTGCGCGACGCGCTGAAGGCCGACCGCATCGACGTCTATCTCCAGCCCATCGTCAGCCTGCCCCAGCGCAAGCATCGCTTCTATGAAGTGTTTTCGCGCGTGCGGGCCGCCGACGGGCAGCAGATCATGCCCGACCGCTATCTCGACATCGCCGAGCGGGAAGGTCTGATCGCCACCATCGACAATCTGCAGCTGGTGCGCTGCGTCCAGCTGATCCGCGAGACGGAACGGCGCCAGCACGCCATCGGCTTCTTCGCCAACATCTCCGCCGCGACGCTTGCCGATGCGGAGTTCATGCGCCAGTTCCTGAACATGATGGCGCAGAACCACGCCCTGGTGCCCAAGCTGGTGTTCGAGCTGAGCCAGCATGCCGTGAGCGCGGGCGGGGCGGTGACGATGGGCATCCTGTCGCAGCTGGCGCGGCTGGGCTTCCGCTTCTCGATGGATCAGGTGACCGACCTCGCCATCGACCTCGACCGGCTGCTGCGCCACGAGTTCCGCTGCATCAAGCTGGACCGCGCGCTGGTGCTGGATCCCGCCAACGCCGGGCGTATCCGTGAGCTGCGCCACCGCTGCGCCGCCGAAGGCATCGACCTGATCGTCGAGAAGATCGAGACGGAAAACCAGCTGGTCGAGGTGCTCGACACCGGCTTCGACTTCGGCCAGGGCTATCTGTTCGGCGAACCGCGGCTGAGCCGGAAGCCGGAGTGACGGTGTGCTGGATTGTCCGCATCGAACCAATGCCGAGTTGTGGCGGCAATGCAGCGTTGGCCTTTCGACAGCCTTGATTTCCGCAGCCGCGCTTGACATTCCCCCACGCGGCGATGGAAATTTCGCGTTCCCGGCCAAGTCCGGGCACCCGATGCGGGTGAGACCAACACTAGTAAATGGTGACTTCGGTGACGTCCAACATCGCCATCACGCTGCCCGACGGCAGCGTGCGGGAGTTCGACCGGCCGGTGACGGGGCTTGAGATCGCCCAGTCCATCGGTTCGCGCCTGGCCAAAGATGCGCTTGCCGTCAAGATCGACGGCACGGTGAAGGACCTCACCACCACCGTCACTACCAACGCCAAGATCGAGATCGTCACGCGCAACCACGGCGACGCTCTCGAGGTCATCCGCCACGACGCCGCCCATGTGCTGGCCGATGCGGTGCAGAAGCTCTATCCCGGCACGCAGGTCACCATCGGCCCGTCGATCGCCACCGGCTTCTACTATGACTTCGCGCGCGACGAGCCGTTCACGCCCGAGGATCTGGAGAAGATCGAGGCGAAGATGCGCGAGATCGTCGGGGCCGACATCCCCATCGTCCGCGAGGTCTGGGACCGCGACGAGGCGGTCGCCTACTTCAAGAAGCTCGGCGAGCATTACAAGGCCGAGCTGATCGAGGCGATCCCGCAGGGCGAGCCGGTGTCGATCTACCGCCAGGGCGACTGGCTGGATCTGTGCCGCGGGCCCCACGCCATGACCACGGGCAAGGTCGGCCAGGGCTTCAAGCTGATGAAGGTGGCCGGCGCCTATTGGCGCGGCGACAGCCGCAACCCGATGCTCCAGCGCATCTACGGCACCGCCTGGCGCGACGAGAAGGAGCTGAAGGCCTACCTGCACCAGATCGAGGAGGCGGAGAAGCGCGACCACCGCAAGCTGGGCAAGGAACTCGACCTGTTCCATGTGCAGGAAGAGGCGGTCGGCTCGGTCTTCTGGCATCCGAAGGGCTGGACGCTCTACCAGACGCTGGAAAACTATATCCGCACCAAGCTGAAGGGCGCCGGCTACGTCGAGGTGAAGACGCCGCAGCTGATCGACAGCTCGCTGTTCAAGGCGTCGGGCCACTGGGACATGTATGGCGACAACATGTTCAAGGTGGAGGCCGACGGCGGCGAGAAGCTGCTGGGCATCAAGCCGATGAACTGCCCCGGCCATGTCCAGATCTTCCGCCACGGCCTGCGCTCCTACCGCGATCTGCCGATCCGCATGGCGGAGTTCGGCGCCTGCCACCGCAACGAGCCGTCGGGTGCCTTGCACGGCATCATGCGCGTGCGCGCTTTCACCCAGGACGACGCCCACATCTTCTGCACCGAGGATCAGGTGCAGAGCGAGGCGGCCGAGTATTTCAAGCTGCAGCTCGGCGTCTACAAGGATCTGGGCTTCGACAAGATCTCGGTGAAGCTGGCGCTGCGTCCGGACGTCCGCACCGGCGCCGACGAGCTGTGGGACCGGGCCGAAGGCGCGCTGGCCCAGGCTCTGCGGGACGCCGGGTTGGAGTATGAGGAGCTGCCCGGTGAGGGTGCCTTCTACGGCCCGAAGGTGGAGTTCCACCTGACCGACGCCATCGGCCGGACCTGGCAGTGCGGCACCCTGCAGTACGATCCGAACCTGCCGGAACGGCTCGATGCCAGCTACATCGGCGAGGATGGCGCCCGCCACCGGCCGATCATGCTGCACCGGGCGATCCTGGGGTCGATGGAGCGCTTCATCGGCATGCTGATCGAGCATTACGCCGGCAAGTTCCCGCTGTGGCTGTCGCCGGTCCAGGTGACCGTCGCCACCATCACCAGCGAGGCCGACGGCTATGCCGAGGAAGTGGCCAAGCTGCTGAAGCGCAAGGGTCTGCGCGTCGAACTCGACACCCGCAACGAGAAGATCAACCTCAAGGTCCGCGAACACAGCCTGCAGAAGGTTCCGCTGATGCTGGTTGTCGGGAAGCGTGAGGCGGACGAACGGACAGTCGCGCTCCGCGTGCTGGGCGGCAAGGATCAGGAAATTCTTGCCCTCGATGCGGCGGTTGCTAAACTGCTGGAGGAAGCGAAATCGCCGGCCGGCGAGACCGTGACCGACTCGCCGTTTTAACCGACCGCGTGACGCCGCCGGCCGTTCCTCTGGACGGCCGGCTTCTCCGTGGTCTCAGATCATGGAGAAGCGTCCATAGCCAGGATCCCGTCCGAAGCCGCCCCGACCCGCGATGGCCCGCGGGTTAACCGGGAGATCTCGGCTCGTTCCGTTCGTCTCGTCGGTGCAGATGGCGAGATGATCGGGGTGGTGTCGTTGCGCGATGCTTTGCTGGCCGCCGAGGATGCCGGTCTCGACCTGGTCGAGATCGCTCCCCAGGCGGAGCCGCCCGTCTGCAAAATCCTCGACTATGGCAGGTTCAGGTACGAGGCGCAGAAGAAGGCGAACGAGGCCCGCAAGAAGCAGAAGATCATCGAGGTCAAGGAGATCAAGCTCCGGCCGAACATCGATGACAACGACTATGACGTGAAAATGCGCTCGGCGCGCCGTTTCCTTGAGGAGGGCGACAAGGTCAAGGTGACCCTGCGCTTCCGCGGCCGTGAAATGGCGCACCAGGATCTGGGTATGAATGTGCTGGTCCGCGTCCGCGACGAGCTGGAGGCGCTGGCGAAGGTCGAGCAGATGCCGAAGCTCGAAGGCCGCCAGATGGTCATGGTGCTGGCTCCGCGCTGACCTGTGGTGACGTTGTGAAAAAGGCCCGTCCGGGATGCCGGGCGGGCCTTTTTCATTTGCGGTGACGAGGCTGGCGCCTCAGCGCAGCGGCCGGTCGTCGACGATGACGACATAGCAGGTGTGGCGGGTGAATTTGGCGCAATTGTCGAGTGCGGCGCGGCGGGCGGCGTCCTCGCTCGGCATGCCGGACTTCCAGCCGAAGGCGCCGTCCTGCGACACGGCGAAGGCCTTGCGTCCGGCCGCCGAGACATAGGCGTCGAACTTCTCGCGTCCGGCGGCGGACAATTCCGGCGGCGGCTCCAGCCTGACGCGCGTGGTGCGCGGCGGCTCCACCACGGCCTGATCGGCGGCCCCCCCTGCCGGCCGGTCGTTGAGATAGGCGATGCGGCAGCCCTTCTGGGTGTGCGACATGCAGTTTTCCAAGGCACCCTTCTGCGCCTCGTCCAGGCTGCGCAGGCCGGACTTCCAGCCGAAGGCGCCGTCGGGCGAGACGGCGAAGGCCTTGTTGCCGCCGGCTTCGACATAGGCGGGGAACTTGGCCCGGTTGGCGGCCGACAGTTCCGGCGGCGGCGGGAGTGCCGGCAGCGACACCATGATCGGCGTGCCGCGCGGCGCCAGCCCGGTCTTCGTCAGGAAGCCGTCGACCATCGGCGTCCATTGCGGGATGGCGGCGCTGAAGAAGGAATGCCCGTCCTTGCCATTCGGCGGTGCGGCGATGAACTCCGCCCGCCCGCCCGCCTGGGTGAAGGCCCCCCACAGGCGCCGGGCGAGGTCGGGGCCGAAGAACAGATCGTTCTCGGCATAGATCCACAGGGTGGGAACGCGCGACGTGCGGCCCATCGTGCCGAAGGCGCCGATCAGCCGGTCTTCCTGGCAGACCTGATTGTCGGCGATGGAGCCGCGGCCGCCGGCGAAGCTGATGACCGCCTTCAGTCCCGGCGGCGGATCGGCGCTGAGCGCGATGCTGGCGAGCCCGCCGGCCGACACGCCCACCGCCAGGATGCGGCTGGCGTCGGCGAAGGGCTGCGCCGCCACATAGCGGATGGCCTGCCGCAGATCCTCGGCGCTCTGGCGGGCGGAGCGCAGATAGTCCGGGTTGTTGCAGGAGCCGGTCGTTTCGCTGTAGGGGCCGTCCGACCCGCCATAGCCGCGCCGCATCACCGCCACAACGGCCCAGCCGCGCCGCGCGAACTCGCGCGCTTCCGGCAGGTAGCGCAACGGCGTCATCTGCGCCCGCTCCGCCGCGTCGCGCGGCGTGCCGTGGCTGAGGATGGCGATGGGGTAGGGGCCGGGCCCGTCCGGCCGCAGCAGCATCGCCTCCAGCGTGGCGGATGTGCCGTCGGGGAAGCGCGCCGGGATCGGCAGCGCCGTCTGCGTCAGACCTTCGGCAAGGGCGGGACCGCAGCACAGCAGCAGGAAGAACAGGGTGAACAGGCGGCGCAGGGTCATGGCGGGAATCATGGGCTGGCGCAGTCTCCGCAAGGGAAGGGCTCTTGCGCCTTTGTACGCCATCTTGGACTTGGCGTCAGCGGGGAGGTGAAAGGGAAGGGGCGGCTGACGACTGCCCCCTCCCTGACCTTTTCCTTTACTCCATCCCCTGCCGCGCCACGCGCAGCGCCTCGGCCAGAACCTCCGCGTCGCCGATGTGGTTGGCGAGCAGCAGGATCAGCTTGGCGTTCAGGCGGGTGCTCTGGTCGGGGGTCAGATCGCGGTGGCTGTCGATCAGCAGCTGGTAGACGTCGTCCGGGCTGGCGAAGCGCTGCTCGGTCATCAGTTTGGCCATGGGAAGGGCTCCGGAAAAATCGGGGAATCAGCAGCCGGCAGCGTGACCGACCGCGCGGTCGAGCGCGGCGGACAGCGCCGCGGCGTCGAACCGCCGCCAGCGGGCGGCGATGTGCTGGTCGGGGCGGATCAGATAGACGCTGCCGGGGGTCAGGTCGTAGCGCTCGCGCAGCCGGCCGGCGCTGTCCACCAACTCCCCGGCGATGCCGCGGCGGCGGTCCGTCACCGCGTGCCAGGCCAGCGGCAGCGGCCCGGCGGCAGGGCCGTCCAGCGCCTCCGCCACCTCTGCCGGAACCCGCCCGTCGCCTGCGGCGTAGAGCACGGTGAAGCGGCCGTCCAGCGCCTCCATCAGCCAGCCGGACTGGCCGTCACGCTCCACCGGCGCGTCGGTGGCGGGAGCGCCCGGCACCATCTTTCCGGCGAAACTGTCGCCGTCCGGCGTGTTCAGCGGGCTGTCGGTGTAAGTGGTGGGGGTCGACAGGCGGCCGGAATTGACCAGCGCGCGGGCGAAGGGCTGGTCGACCGCCAGTTCCAGCACGGCGTCGCGGAAGACGCGGCTCATCTCGCTCTTCGGTGTGATGAAGTCGGTGGAGCGGGTGGAGTTCAGGATGTTCTCCTTCGCCGCCGCAACCCGTTCGTCGCTGTAGCTGTCCAGCAGCGATTCCGGCGCCTTGCCGTCCAGCACCAGCGCCAGCTTCCACACCAGATTGTCGGCGTCGGGCACGCCGCTGTTGGCGCCGCGGGCACCGAAGGGCGAGACCTGATGGGCGCTGTCGCCGGCGAACAGGATGCGGCCATGGCGGAATTGCTCCAGCCGGCGGCACTGGAAGGTGTAGACCGACACCCATTCCAGTTCGAAGGGCGTGTCGGCGCCGAGCATGGCCTGGACGCGCGGGATGACGCGCTCCGGTTTCTTCTCCTCCTCCGGGTCGGCGTCCCAGCCCAGCTGGAAATCCAGGCGCCAGACATTGTCGGGCTGCATGTGCAGCAGGGCCGACTGCTTGCGATGGAAAGGCGGGTCGAACCAGAACCAGCGCTCCGCCGGGAAATCGGCCTTCATCACCACGTCGGCGATCAGGAAGCGGTCCTTGAACACCTCGCCCTGGAACTCCAGCCCCAGCATCTTGCGCACCGACGACTTGGCGCCGTCGCAGGCGATGACCCAACCGGCCTCGACCGCGTGGACGCCGTCGGGCGTCTCGACCTGAAGCACGACATGGTCGGCCTCCTGCCTGGCGGAGATGACGCGGGAGAGCCAGCGCAGGTCGATCAGGTCGCTCCTGCGGGCTTGCGCGACCAGGAAGTCCTCCAGGTAATATTGCTGGAGGTTGATGAAGGCGGGGATCTTGTGGTCCGGCTCCGGCAGCAGGTCGAACTGGTAGACCATGCGGTCGCCGTTGAAGACCTTGCCGATCTTCCACACGACGCCCTTGTCGATCATGCGCTGGCCGACGCCCAGCCGGTCCCACACCTCCAGCGCGCGCTTGGCATAGCAGACGGCGCGGCTGCCGACGCTGACGGTGTCCTCGGCGTCGAGCACCACCACCGGGACGCCCTTGCGCGCGAAGTCGAGTGCCGCGGTCAGCCCGACCGGGCCGGCGCCGACGATCACCACCGGATGGCGCCGGACACTGCCGGTGCGCTGTTCGTCGGAGGGTGTGAAGCTGTATTTCGGATAGCTGAAGGTCGCGTGCATTGGGCGTTTCCTCCCCCGGAAACCAAGATCGGCGAAAAGCGTGACTGGCGCGTTGGCGGATTGTTATTGTTGCCAACGATACAGTTTCATTTGATACCAATCAAGCCCCGGCATCGCTGCCGGCAAGGGAGCCGGTGAAGCGATACAGGCATGCTTACCATGACGGAAAATCAGTATCGCGTACAGCCTGCGGCGGTGTAGCCTTCCGGCAAAAGATCGGCCGCAGACCGCCCCGAACAAGACCGCCGAACAGCGACACCGAGGAACGCCCGCCCATGACTGCTCCAACCGCCTTTCCCGCCTTGCCGCGCCCGACCGTCTACGCCATCGACGGCGTGATCCCGGTCATCGACCCGACCGCCTTCGTCCATCCCTCCGCCGTGCTGATCGGCGACGTGGTGGTGGGGCCCGGCTGCTATGTCGGCCCCTGCGCCAGCCTGCGCGGCGATTTCGGCCGGATCGTGCTGCACCGGGGCAGCAACGTGCAGGACAACTGCACGATCCACGCCTTCCCCGGCCATGACGCCATCGTCGAGGAGGACGGCCATGTCGGCCATGGCGCGGTGCTGCACGGCTGCGTCGTCCGCCGCAATGCGCTGGTGGGCATGAATGTGGTGGTGATGGACGGGGCGGAGATCGGCGAGGAATCCATCGTCGCCGCCATGGCCTTCGTCAAGGCCGGCTTTGTCGTGCCGCCGCGCACCCTGGTTGCCGGCCTGCCGGCTAAGGTGATGCGCGAGCTGCGCCCCGACGAGATCGCCTGGAAGTCGGAAGGGACGGAGGAGTACCAGCGCCTCGCCCGTCGCTCGCTCGCCACCATGGTCGCCTGCTCAGCCCTGGAGGCGGAGGAACCCGGCCGCGGCCGCGTCGATGCCGGCACCAGCCAGCCGCTGCACAAGGTGAAGGGCGCCTGAGCGGTGTCCTTACCCGCCCGCCTGCTCCGCCTGCGCGCTTACCGGCGCCGGGCGGGCGGCGAGCTGGTCGGCGCGGGCCTGGAGCTTCGACAGCAGCGTGTCGAGCTGCGCCCGCTCGTCGATCGACAGGGCGTCGGTGACCTCTTCCTCGTAGGTCAGCGCCATCGGCACGATCTCCGCATAGATCGCCAGCGCCTTGGGCGTCAGGGTCAGCAGCGCCTTGCGCCGGTCGGTGTCGCCCGATTCGCGCAGGATCAGCGCCGAATCCAGCATGCGGCTGATGGCGCGGCTGACCTGCACCTTGTCCATCGCCGTGCGCTGGGCGATCTCGCCCGCGCTCATCGTCTCGCCGCCGCCCAGCACGGCGATGATCCGCCATTCCGGGATCGTGATGCCGAACCGCTTCTCGTACAGCTTGGCCAGCGTGTGGCTGACCGTGTTGGCCAGCACCGACAGCCGGTAGGGCAGGAAGCGCGTCAGATGCAGCGCCGGCAAATCCGTCTGGCCGGATGCGGGGCTGGGGGAGGCGGTGCGGGAACGGCGGGCAGGCGGCATCGGCGGCGCATCGTCTGTAGGGAGGGTCGCGGGTGCCCCATCCTGCGCTGTAATTTGGCTCTTGCAACAGTTTCAAACGAAACTAAAATGGCGGCAACGGAACAAGCCTGCCGGCGCCCGATGCGGAAATGCCGGCGGCAGTGAGTGGGGAAGCGCCATGAAGAACTGGATTTCGTTTCCGAAGGTCGAAGGCACCGCGTCGCGTCAAGCCCATGTCCGGCTTCCCGCCGGCACCTACGAGCGTGAGATGGGGCGCGAGGGCTTCTTCGGCCCGGCGACCCAGATGCACCATGCCCACCCGCCGACCGGCTGGACCAGCTTCGACGGGCCGCTGCGCCCGCGCGCCTTCGACCTCAATCATGTCGACACCATGCCCGGCTGCCCGCTGGAGGCGCCGGCCCTGATGGGCAACGGGGCGACCCAGGTGCGGCTGTGGCGCTTCAAGGGCAGGATGGACCATCTCGTCCGCAACGCCGACGGCGACGACCTGCTGTTCTTCCACCAGGGCGGTGGCCACCTGTTCTGCGACTACGGCCATCTGGAGGTGCGCGAGGGTGATTATGTCGTGCTGCCGCGCAACACCTGCTGGCGGCTGGAGACCGACGAGGCGGTGATGGTGCTGATGGTGGAGGCCACCAACGACGCCTACAAGCTGCCGCACAAAGGACTGGTCGGCACCCATGCCATCTTCGATCCGGCGGTGCTGGACGTGCCGGCGCTGGACGACGCCTTCCAGGCGCAGAAGCACGAGCGCGAGACTCTGGTCCGGGTGAAGAAGCGCGGACAGCTCTGCGCCATGACCTATCCGTTCAATCCGCTGGACGCGGTGGGCTGGCATGGCGACCTCGCCCCGGTGCGGCTGAACTGGCGCGACATCCGGCCGCTGATGAGCCACCGCTACCATCTGCCGCCCTCGGCGCACAGCACCTGGATCGCGGGGCGCTTCATCGTCTGCACCTTCGTGCCGCGGCCCATCGAGTCGGACCCGGAGGCGCTGAAGCTGCCCTACTATCACTCGAACGAGGATTTCGACGAGGTGCTGTTCTATCACCGCGGCCAGTTCTTCTCGCGCGACAACATCCATCCCGGCATGGTCACCTACCACCCCTCGGGCTTCCCGCACGGGCCGCACCCGAAGGCCTACGAGGTGGCGCAGAAGTTCGAGCGCAAGGAGACCGACGAGGTCGCGGTGATGATCGACACCCGCGATCCGCTCGACGTCTATCAGGCAATGGACGGCGTCGAATGGGGCGGCTACGCCGACAGCTGGAAGGCGAAATGAGCGGCCAGAAAGTCGCCGGACGCCGAATTCCGAGGAAGGGAAGAGACGAATGAAGCTGGCAAGTTTGAAGGCGGGCGGGCGCGACGGCACCCTGGTCGTGGTGTCGCGCGACCTGACCCGTGCCGTCCCGGTGCCGGAGATCGCCCGCACCCTGCAGGCGGCGCTGGACGACTGGACGGCGCTGGAGCCGAAGCTGGAGGAGGCCTATCGCGCGCTGAACGACGATCCGGCCTCCGGCCGGCCCTTCGACCCGGCGCTGGCGGCCTCGCCGCTGCCGCGCGCCTACCAGTGGGCGGACGGGTCGGCCTACGTCAACCATGTGGAGCTGGTCCGCAAGGCGCGCGGTGCTGAGATGCCGCCCAGCTTCTGGACCGACCCGCTGATGTATCAGGGCTGTTCCGACAGCTTCCTGGCGCCGACCGACCCGATCCCGGCGGCGACCGAAGCCTGGGGCATCGATTTCGAGGCGGAGATCGCCGTCATCACCGGCGACGTGCCGATGGGCGTTTCGGCCGAGGCTGCGCGCGGGCAGATCAGGCTGCTGATGCTGGTCAACGACGTCAGCTTGCGCAACCTGATCCCGACGGAGCTGGGCAAGGGGTTCGGCTTCTTCCAGTCCAAGCCGGCCTCCAGCTTCTCCCCCGTCGCGGTGACGCCGGACGAGCTGGGCGAGGCGTGGGACGGCGCCAAGCTGCACCGCCCGCTGCTGACGACGCTGAACGGCGAGCCTTTCGGCAAGCCGGATGCCGGCGTCGACATGACCTTCGACTTCCCGACGCTGATCGCGCATGCCGCCAAGACCCGCCATCTGGCGGCCGGCAGCATCGTCGGGTCGGGCACGGTGTCGAACAAGCTGGACGGCGGCCCCGGCAAGCCGGTCGATGCCGGCGGCGTCGGCTATTCCTGCCTTGCCGAGCTTCGGATGATCGAGACCATCGAGCATGGCGCGCCGAAGACCCCCTTCATGCGCTTTGGCGACCGGGTGCGGATCGAGCTGTTCGACGCCGCCGGCGCCAGCGTGTTCGGCGCCATCGATCAGCAGGTGGTGCGGTACGACGGGCCGTAAGGGGTGCCATCCGTGCCGATGGTCTATTGCATTCCTGGTTGTGGACCTTGCATCGGTGGGGCTTCCTTAACCCTGCCGATGCTACTTTTCGCAGTTGCAGCAATTTCCATGGCTTGACCGGGCAGGCGCAGCATGCAGTCCGGAATCCATTTCAAGGTTGAGCCACAAAGCGCCAAATCATGAGAATTGACGTGCCTTCCGACCGTTATCGATTATAAGGTGCCGCCCCTTACCCCTATTTGGCGCCGCCTTGCCGTTCATTCCGGAACATCTGGCGGACCGGAAAAAGGTGTGCGGCATGAAGGCTCGGTTCAGGACGAAGATCATCATCGGCGTTGCGGCGGTTCTGGCGGCGGGGGCCGCCGCGGTGACGGCGGTGTCGCTCACCCTGTCGCGCGACGCCGGGCACAAGGCCGCCCAGACCCTGGCGGCCGAGATGGCGGACCGCCATGGGGCGCGGGTCGCCGCCGACCTGTCCGCCGCACTCGACGCCGCCCGTGCCGCCGCGGCCCTCGTGGAGGTCGAACGGTCGACCGGAACCCCGCGGCGCGAAACGGTGAACCGCTACCTGCGCCGCGTGGCCGAAGCCAACCCGCTCTATGCCGGGGTGTGGGTGGACATGGCCGACGGCGGGTTCGACGGCCGGGATGCGGCCTTCGCCGACCATGACCGCTCGACCGAGATTCTCGGCCTGCCCAAGACCGGCCGGATGAGCCTGCTGTGGCTGCCGGGGGACAAGGGGGTTCATGCCGACGACAGCGAGGGCTATCCCTTCGCGGATGTGCAGGAGAAGGAATATTACAAGTCGGCCGCCGCCGCCCGAAAGCCGGTTCTGACCGAGCCCTATCTCGACGATCTCACCAAGCGGCTGATGACCAGCGCTGCGGCCCCGGTGATCGACGGGACGGCAGGCGGCGGCCAGGTGATCGGCGTCACCGGTGTCGACATGGCGCTGAGCGGCCTGACCGACCTTGTCCGCTCGGTGAAGCCCTATGGCGACGGTTTCGCCGCGGTGCTGACCGGCTCCGGCCTCTATGTCGCCCATCCCGACGACGGCAGGCTGTCGAAGACCGCCGACGACCTGCCGGAGGCCGCCCGCCGCGCCGTTGCCGAGGGGCGCGCGTTCGACGGCCTCGTCATGCTTGCCGGGGCGCCGCATTACCTGCGGCTGGCGCCGGTGCGCTTCTCCGGTGCGGACAGCGCTTGGTCCTTCATGGTGGCGGCGCCGCAATCCAGCGTGATGGCGGACGCGAACCGGCTCGCCGTCCTGATCGTGCTGGTCAGCCTGGGCTGCGTCGCGCTGGGATGCGTGGTGGCCTGGAAGGTCGGCGACGGCATCGCCCGGCCGGTCAGCGCCGTCACCGTCGCCATGGACCGGCTGGCGGCCGGCAATCTGGCGGTGACGGTGCCGGGTGCCGACCGCGACGACGAGGCCGGCGGCATGGCCCGCGCCGTCGAGGTGTTCAAGGAGGGGCTGGTCCGGGCCAAGGAACTCGACCGCCAGCAGCAGGCCGACTGGCATGCCAAGGAGGCCCGCGTCGCGGCGCTGGCCGATTTGCAGAAGGGCTTCGAGGTCCGCGTCGGCGGTCTGACCGGGGCACTGGCCTCGTCCGCCCAACAGCTCGAATCGACCGCTCGCGCCCTGACCGGCATCGCCGACCAGAGCCTCGGCCGGTCGGAGCAGGTGGCTGCCTCCGCCAGCGCCGCCGCCGACAGCGTGCAGACCGCCGCCGCGGCGACGGAGGAACTGTCCGCCTCGGTCCAGGACATCGGCCGGCAGGTGGCGGAGTCCGCCCGCATCGCCGATGCCGCGGTGTCCGACGTGAAGCGGGCCGACGAGGCGGTCACCGTTCTGGCGGAGAGCGCCGAACGGATCGGCGCCGTGGTGGAACTGATCAACTCCATTGCCGGCCAGACCAACCTGCTGGCGCTGAACGCGACCATCGAGGCGGCACGCGCCGGTGAGGCGGGCAAGGGCTTCGCCGTCGTGGCGTCGGAGGTCAAGGGCCTCGCCAACCAGACCGCCAAGGCCACCGAGGACATCGTCGGCCAGATCAAGGGCATCCGCGATGCGACGCAGGAGGCGGTGACCGCCGTCCATGGCATCAACGAGACCATCGCCCAGGTCAGCCGCATCGCGTCGGGGATCGCCGCGGCGGTGGATCAGCAGGCGGCGGCGACCCAGGAGATCGCCCGCAGCGTGATCCGGGCGGCCGACGGGGCGCAGGAGGTCAGCGGCGGCATGGGCAACATCCGGGCGGGTGCCGGCGAAACCGGTGCGGCGGCCGACCAGCTGCTCGCCGCCGCCGCCGCGCTCGCCGGCCAGTCGAAGGACCTGACCCGCGAGATCGACGGCTTCATCGCCGGTGTCCGCAAGGCCTGAGGTGCCTGTTTCCCGTTATCCCACCGCCATCAGCCGGTCGGCCGGCAGCGTTTCCGGAACGTGCTGCGAGACATAGCCTTCGCTGTGGATCCGGTCGTCCCTGGCGCCCAGCGCGCGGGCGGCGGCGACGCAAGCCTCGACGAAGGCAGGGCTGCCGGCGGTGAAGATGGCGTGGCCGGACAAATCGGGGAACAGGCCGGGCAGGATGGCGGGGATGCGGCCCGTCAGATGGCCGGCGGCCTCCTCGCGCGTCAGGGTCACCTTGACCTTGAAGTTGCGGTATTTGGCCTGCCAGTAGCCGAGCAGACCCAGCTCATACATGTCGGCCCGCGTGCAGGCGGAGAACAGCAGCGTCACCGGCGGGCGGTAGCCGCGGCGCAGCGCCGCGTCGGTCAGCGCCAGGATGGGCGCCAGGCCGGAGCCGGCGGCCATGCACAGCACCGGGCTGTCCACCGACGGGTCGCCGATGAAGGTGCCGTAGGGGCCGGACAGCTTGACCATGCTGCCGACCGTCAGCGTGTCGTGGATCCAGCCGCTGGTCGGGCCACCGTCGACGCGGGTCACCTGCAACACGATCTCGCCGTCCGGACGGGGCGCGTTGGCGATGGAATAGCAGCGCGGCGGCGCCCCGGCGGCGGCATCGCCCAGCATCACATACTGCCCGGGCCAGTAGCGCAGCGGCTGGCCCAGCGGGCGCAGGCGCAGCTCCACGATGCGGGGCGTGCGCGGGATGCGGTCGGTGACGATGAACAGCACGTTTTCGCGCGGCGGGAACAGCTTGGGCTGGGCGTCGGCGGTGCCGTATTCGATCACCAGCTCGTCGGAGATCGGCTTGGCCATGCACATCAGGCCATAGCCGTCCTTCCGCTCGGGCTGGGACAGCGCCATGTCCAGGACCATGCCCTGGTCGAACTGGCCGCTGAGGACCTTGACCTTGCATTCGCCGCAGGCGCCGGCGCGGCAGTTGTTGGGCAGGGCGTAGCCGGCCTGTTCCAGCGCCGACAGGACGGTCTCGCCGTCACGGCACTCGACCGTGCGGCCCGAGGGGTGGAGGCGGATGCGGCTCACCGGCGGGATCCTTGGACGGGATTGGAGATGGGCGGGATTGGAGACGTGGAGGCGCGATGCCCCTCCCTGACCCTTGAAGACGGGCAGGGAGGGGGTGGGAGCGTTCAGGCAGGCTTGGCTCAGAACACCGGGATGATCTCGTCCATGTCGATGTCCCGGACTTCCTCGCCGGTGATGCCGACCTCGGGGATGGCCGGGAACGGGATGTCGTAGCGGTCCAGCACGCCCTTCAGGTTCAGCATGGCGTTGCGCCAGTTCTCCTTCTTCGCCTCGTAATCCGGGATGTGGAAGCCGGCGTTGCGGGCGATGGCCTCGGCCTCGCGCTGGGTGGCGATGAAGTCGTCGGGCAGGTCCCAGAACTGGGGCGGCGGCTCGAACAGCACGGCGGACAGGAACAGGTAGCCGGCGCGGATCTGCTTGGTGATGATCGACCGGTCCTCCACCGCAAGATGGGGATAGTCCCGCTCCATCACCGACATGCAGATCGCCATGTGGCGGCCCTCGTCGCGGCCGATGTTGCGGAAGGCCTCCTTGAACACCGGCTCGCTGCAACCGGCAGCCATCTGGTGGAAGATGGTCGCCGCCGCGATCTCGCCCATCAGGAAAGAGCTGAACAGCACGGCCAGCGAGTATTTCGGAACCGCCTTCTTGTAGCCGTCCCAATAGCGCCCGCCATTGTAGTAGAGCCAGTGGGCGTTCTTCTGCAACCGGCGGCCGAGATCCGTCTTCGGCTCGTAGGTCAGCGGGCTGCTGGCCTCAAGAAGCCTGGTGATGGCGAGGCCGCACATCTGCTCGTGGTTCTGCTCGTCGCGGGTGACCGAGAAGAAGCAGCGGCGGACAGGGTCCTCCTCATGCACCTCGTAGGTCTTGATCAGGGCATGGGCGAAGACCGGCGGGGCGGAGGCGTCGAACACCGACAGGATGGTCCACCAATAGGCGATGGCCTCCCGCTCCTCCCAGCTGTAGCGCGACACGTCGAAGCTGTCCCAGGGCAGCTTGGCCGGGTCCCAGTTCTCGCGCTGGGCGGCGGCATAGACCTCTTCCAGCTTCTTGGTCTGCGACACCCAGGACAGCGGGTAGACGTTCGGTTGCGGCGTGGCGGGGGGCAGCTCCATCGTGTTGGCGATGGGGGTGTAGTCCTTGGACATGGGGGCGTTTCCTCCGGGAGCATTCCGCGGGCGCTCACATTTCCATCGGCGCCCTGTGGTCTTTATATGACACAGAAAAACCGCACTATCAACGATTTGTGTATCGCTTTAAATCGCCAGGAATGCCCATGTAATCCATTGATTTAAAAACATAAGCGTGGAAAAGCGACGAATTGATCCAGATCAATTCGTTCGTCCAGCCAACGAAAATCTTAGGTCAGGTATCGGGATGCCCGGCGGGCGGGGCCGCGCTCAGGACCGGACGAGAACGGGAATGTTGCCGCGCACCATGTCGCGGGCGGCGGGGTCGACATCGGCGACGATGCAGGCGTGCATGTAGGCGCGGCTCAGCACATCGCGCGCGAAGCCGACCCCGTGCGACCGTTGCCGGAATTCCTCGCTCCGCATCGGAGTGCCGAAGACCGCCTGCCAGAAGGTCGGCGTGTCGAGCGGGCCGAAATTCATCGCCCAGAAGCCGAATTCGGGCGGCCCGCCCGAGGTCTCCCGCAGCAGCGGTGTCACGTCGCGATGGCGCGGGTCGTCGACGATGCGGGCGAACAGTCGGTCCACCAGCTCCGCTTCGCCTTCCAGAACCTGGAGGAAGATGCCCCTGAACTCGACCAGGAAGCCGGTAATGCCCTGCTCACAGTTCTTGCGGGCGCTGAACAGACAGATGTCGGCAAGCGCACTGTAGGGAAGCCGGTCGATGGCCTCGCTGCGGTAGACGATGGTCAGCATCGACAGCTTTCCAGCCTTCGGTCGATTGGGAACGATCGTCGACTGTATCGCTTTTTCCTGGGTCTGACGTGTGGTGTTTTGGTGTAACTGCTCCCAGGACGCGGAAACCGCCCGATCCGGGAATTCTTATATTAGAGTTTGTCTGATGCTTATTGAAGCACCAGACAAACTCTAAGCTTTTGGTTTTCCGTGTGATTCACGCTTCAAGCGATTCCGCTTGAACCGATCACACTTTAGCCGGCGGCAATGGTCTCCAGCCCGCCGAACCGGCCCTGGAAGGCGGGCTGGGCTTCCGGCAAGGGGCCGTTGGCGGTGGTTGCCGCCTGCATCAGGAAGGCTTCCGACGGGCCGGCGAGGCGGCGGTAGAGGTTGCGCGTCAGCATCCGCGATTCCTGTCCCGGCCAGTCCGCCGGCAACAGGTCGGGCGGCAGCATCGGGTCGCGCAGCAGGATGCGGCGGAAATCGTGGATCATCAGCGTGCGCAGGACGAAGCAAGCCGCCGGGTCCGGCGCCCCCGCGGCATCGACCGCCGCCCAGACCGGACGGAAGTGATCCAGAAATGCGGCATAGTCGTGTTCGAGCTGATCGATGTCCCAGCAGCCGCGCACCAGATCGCGCAGCGCCCCGAACCCCTCCGCCCGGTCCAGGCTGGCCTTCATGTGGACGATCCTGTCGGCCACGCCCAACTCCGCCAGCGAGCGGTGCATCGCCGCCTCGTCGCAGTTGGGATGGGCGTAGACGGTGGCCGATGCGGCGCCGAAGCCCTGCCAGGTCAGTTCCCGCCGCAGGGCATCGCGCGTCTCGGCATCCAGCGCGTTGGGCGGCACCATCAGCAGGTCCCAGCCGCGGTCCCATTCGCGGGCCAACGGCGCGTAGATCCGCCGTTCGGCCGCCGCGAAGCGTTCCTTCCCGCTCTCGGTGACGCGGTAGAAGCTGCGCCGGCCGATCTGGGTGTTGGTCAGCCAGTCGTCCTTGCACAGCCGGAAGACCGAGGTGCGGACGATCCGCTCGCTCATGCCGAACAGGCCCATCAGCTCGATCAGGCTGCCCAGCCACAGCGATCCGCCATGCGGCAGAACCGCGTCGCCATAGACGGTGATGATCAGCGACTTCGCCCGCGGCGCGATGGTCTCGGTCAACTGGGCGGCAAGGTCTTCGGGGCGGCGCGGGCGGGCCATGCGGAGGGGGCGTCCTTATCGATGCGGCTTTGAGTCGTGTGTCGAAGCGGAGGGTGGCGCGACGGAGTTGTATACGAGACCGGGGGGCGGTTGGGCCAGTGCCGCGACAGCGCGGGCCGGGGGTGGAAAGCAGGTTCGCCGCCGATAGGAGGCAATCCGGACTTTCCGTTTGACAATCATTAACATGATACACTAGCTTGGCATCTCAAAGTAAATTTGTGTCATAAAACGAAATGACGATTCCCCGGCGTCAAGCCGGAGGGATCGCAAATGATCAGGGGAGGCAGGCGGCAACATCCGCAATTCGATTGTGGCTGCGCCCGCCGAAATTTTTCTTTCGAAACCATTTCGTTTGAAACATTATGTGCGGCAAATCGTTCCGCAGCGCTGGAATCGGGCTGCCGCCCGGTCCGGCGACAAGCGGGACAGCTTCAGGGAGGACATCATGCGCAAACGCCTGCTTGCCACCATCGCCTTCTCCGCCATGACCGCCATGACTGCGGTGTCCGGCCTGCTGTCCGGTGCGGCGCAGGCCGCGGACCCGATCAAGGTCGGCGCCATCGTCTCGGCCACCGGGCCGGCCTCCTTCCTCGGCGATCCGGAGAAGAAGGTGCTGGAGCTGTATGCCGACCGCATCAACAAGGCGGGCGGCGTCGGCGGACGTCCGGTGCAGCTGACCGTCTATGACGATGGCGGTGCGGCGGACAAGGCGGCCTCCTTCACCAAGCGCCTGATCGAGAGCGACGGTGTCGACGTGATCGTCGGCGGCACCACGACCGCGGCGACCATGGCGGCAGTGCCGCTGGTGGAGCGCGCCGGCGTGCCCTTCATCTCGCTGGCCGGTGCCGTGGTGATCGTCGAGCCGGTGAAGAAGTGGGTGTTCAAGACCCCGCATACCGACCGCATGGCCGCGGAAAAGGTGATGGAGGACATGAAGAAGCGTGGGCTGACCAAGCTGGCCCTGCTGTCGGAGGACAGCGGCTTCGGCAAGTCGGGCCGCGAGCAGACCGTCGCCGTCGCCAAGGAGCGCGGGATCGAGCTGGTCGCCGACGAGACCTACGGCGCCAAGGACACCGATGTTACCGCCCAGCTGACCAAGGTCAAGAACAACGCCGCAGCGCAGGCGGTGCTGGTGTTCGGACTGGGCCAGGGTCCGGCGGTGGTGACCAAGAACTACCGCCAGCTCGGCATCTCGCTGCCGCTCTACCAGTCGCACGGTGTCGCGTCGAAGGAATATATCCGGCTGGCCGGCGGTGCCGCCGAGGGTGTGCGCCTGCCGGCCGCCGGTCTGGTCGTCGCGGCGCAGCTGGCCGACAGCGACCCGCAGAAGAAGGTCGTGACCGAATTCACCAAGGTCTACGAGGACAGCTTCAACACCGAGGTGTCGACCTTCGCCGGCCACGCCTATGACGGGCTGATGATCGCGCTGGACGCCGTGAAGCGTGCCGGCGGCACCGACAAGGCCAAGCTGCGCGACGCCATCGAGCAGACCAAGGACTATGTCGGCACCGGCGGCACCGTGACCATGAGCGCCAAGGACCACATGGGCCTGACGCTGGACGCCTTCCACATGGTGGAGGTGAAGCAGGGTGATTGGGCGCTGGTGAAGTAAACCGGCGGTCCGCTGTTATTCCCTCTCCCCCCTGGGGAGAGGGTTAGGGTGAGGGGGATGCACGGCGTGGCTTTTTTCGACAAGCGACGCCGCAGCTCCCCGTTCAATCCACCCCATGCGTCCCCCTCACCCCGACCCTCTCCCCGGGGGGGAGAGGGGAGAATGTGCGCGGGGGGAACATCAGGAACCCAACGATGTTCGCGGAACTGCTGCAATATCTGCTGTCGGGGCTGACCATCGGCGCGATCTATGCGCTGGCGGGGCTCGGCTTCTCGATCATCTACAACGCCAGCCACGTCATCAATTTCGCCCAGGGCGAGTTCATCATGATCGGCGGCATGGCGTCGGCCACCCTGACGGCGTCGGGCGTGCCGCTGCCGCTGGCGATCATGATCGGCTGCGGCGGCGCCATGCTGGTCGGCGTCCTGGTGGCGAAATTCGCGGTCGAACGCGCCCGCAACGCCTCCACCGTCACGCTCATCATCATCACCATCGGCGCCTCGATCTTCCTGCGCGGCGTCGCCGAACTGGTCTGGGGCAAGGATTTCAAGCGGCTGGACGCCTTCTCGGGCGAGACGCCGATCCAGATCATGGGCGCCTCGATGCAGCCGCAGTCGCTCTGGGTGGTCGGCACCGCCGGCGTGCTGATCGTCGCCATCGGCCTGTTCTTCGCCAGGACGCTGACCGGCAAGGCGATGCTCGCCACTTCGCACAACCGGCTGGCCGCACAGCTGGTCGGCATCGACGTGAAGCGGGTGGTGCTGGCCTCATTCGCGCTGTCGGCGGCGCTGGGCGCTGTCGGCGGCGCGGTGGTGGCGCCCATCACCTTCTCCTATACCGAGATGGGCATCATGCTGGGGCTGAAGGGCTTCACCGCCGCGGTGCTGGGCGGACTCGGCCACGGGCCGGGCGCCGTTGCCGGCGGGCTGATCGTCGGCATCGCCGAGGCGCTGGGCGCCGGCTACATCTCGTCGGCCTACAAGGATGCGGTGGCCTTCGTCATCATCCTGGCCGTCCTTCTCTTCATGCCGAACGGGCTGTTCGGCAAGCGCGGCACCGAACGGGTGTAAGGATTTATCTCCGATGAACGCACTCCTTCACGGGCGGCTGACCGGGCTTCTGGCGCTGGGCGCGGTGATCGCGGTCCTGCCGGCCTTCCTGCCCAACAACTTCTATCTCGACATCGCCATCCTGGCCGGCTTCAACGCCGTGGTCTGCGTCGGGCTGAACCTGCTGATCGGCTATGCCGGGCAGATCAGCCTGGGCCATGCCGGCTTCTTCGGCATCGGCGCCTACGCGTCCGGCGTGCTGGTCGGCACTTACGGCTGGCCGCCGATCGTGGCGCTGCTGGCCGGCGCCGTCTTCGTCGGGCTGCTGGCCTTTCTGGTGGCCAAGCCGATCCTGCGGCTGAAGGGCCATTACCTCGCCATGGCGACGCTCGGCATTGGCATCATCGTCTCCATCGTGCTGCGGACCGAAAGCGGCCTGACCGGCGGTCCCGACGGCATGATGGTGGAGCCGTTCAGGATCTTCGGCGTCGAGCTGTATGGCGAAAAGGTCTGGTACTGGGTGGTCGGCGTGCTGCTGGTCGGCGTCGTCTGGCTGTCGCTGAACCTGATCGACAGCCCGATGGGCCGAGCCTTGCGCGCCGTCCATGGGTCGGAGGTGGCGGCCGAGGTGGTCGGCGTCGACACCGCGCGCTTCAAGGTGCTGGTCTTCGTGCTGTCGGCGGTGTTCGCCAGCGTGGCCGGCAGCCTGTTCGCCCATTACGCCGGCCTGATCACCCCGGCCAAGGCCGACTTCTTCAAGTCGATCGAGCTGGTCACCATGGTGGTGTTCGGCGGCATGGCCTCGACCTTCGGCGCCGTCGTCGGTGCGGTGGTGCTGACGCTGCTGCCGCAGGCGCTGACAATGTTCCAGGATTACCAGCAGATCGTGCTGGGCGGCATCCTGATGGCGACGATGGTGTTCATGCCCAAAGGGCTGCTTCCCACCCTGGCGGCGCTGCTCCCGGCGCGGAGGCGGGCATGAAGATGCTGGCGACCACAGACCTCTCCCCGGACATGACCGCCCAGGCCCGCCGCGTCGGTCCGCCGATCCTGAAGGTTGAGCATCTCAGCCGCGAGTTCGGCGGCGTGCTCGCCATCGGCGACCTCAGCTTCTCCATCGCCTCCGGCGACATCCATTCGATCATCGGGCCGAACGGGGCGGGCAAGACCACCCTGTTCAACCTTGTGACCGGCGTCTACAAGCCGTCGGGCGGCCGGGTGCTGTTCGACGGGGCCGACGTGTCGGGCATGGCGCCTTACAAGCTGGCGGCCCGCGGCATGTCGCGCACCTTCCAGAACCTGCAGATCTTCTTCAACATGACGGCGCTGGAGAACGTCATGGTCGGGCGGCACCTGCACCTGAACACCCGGCTGCTGCCGGCGCTGTTCCGCGTGCCCTCTCTGGTGCGCAAGGACCGCGAGGCAAAGGACCGGGCGGCGCAGCTGATGGCCGATGTCGGGCTGGAGAAGTATGTCGACGCCGACGCCGCCTCCATGCCCTACGGCGCGCTGAAACGTCTGGAGATCGCCCGCGCGCTGGCGTCGGAGCCGAAGCTGCTTCTGCTGGACGAGCCGGCGGCCGGCCTGAACGCCACCGAAAGCCGCGAGATCGACGAGGTGATCAAGACGGTCGCGGCCGGCGGCGTGACCATCGTCCTGGTGGAGCATGACATGAAGATGGTGATGGGCATCTCGCACCGGATCACCGCGCTGAACCAGGGCCGCATGCTGGCCGAAGGCACGCCGCAGGAGGTGGGGGCCAACCCGGACGTCATCGCCGCCTATCTCGGCGCCGCACCGTAAGGAGGGCCACCCATGCTTCTGGAGATCGAGGGCCTCAACAGCCATTACGGCCGCATCCACGCGCTGAAATCGGCCAGCCTGACCGTGCGGGAGGGCGAACTGGTGGCGCTGGTCGGCGCCAACGGGGCCGGCAAGACGACGCTGCTGCGCACCCTGTCGGGCGTCCATCCCGCCAGCAGCGGGCGCATCACCTTCGACGGCTGCGACATCACGGGCATGAAGGCGTCGCGCCGCGTCGCCGAAGGGGTGGTGCAGGTGCCGGAGGGCCGGCAGCTGTTCGGCCCGCAGAGCGTGGAGGACAATCTCCGCCTCGGCGCCTACCGCCGGGGCAGCGGCAAGCCGGACGACGACATCGACCGGCTGTACGAGATGTTCCCGGTGCTGAAGGTCAAGCGCGACCAGCCCGCCGGCACCCTGTCGGGCGGCCAGCAGCAGATCGTGGCGCTGGGCCGTGCGCTGATGGCGAAGCCGCGCCTGCTGCTGCTCGACGAGCCGAGCATGGGGCTGGCGCCGCTGCTGGTCGCGGAGATTTTCGACGCCGTGCAGCGGCTGAAGCGCGAGGGCACCACCATCCTGCTGGTCGAGCAGAACGCGCACGCCGCCCTCGCCATCGCCGACCGCGGCTATGTGATCGAGACCGGCGAGATCGTGCTGAGCGACAGCGGTGCCGCCCTCTTGAGCAACGAGCGGGTGCGGCAGGCCTATCTGGGGCTGTGATAGGGTCTCAAATCCGATCGCCGCCGCGACACTTCAACGGACACACGCCCCTTGAAACTCCACACCTACTTCCGCTCCTCCGCCGCCTACCGCGTGCGCATCGCCCTGAACCTGAAGGGGCTGACGCCGGACCAGGCCTTCGTCCATCTGCGCCGGGGCGAGCAGGCCAAGCCGCCCTATTCCGACCTCAACCCGGAACATCTGGTGCCGGCGCTGGAGGTCGATGGGCCGGACGGTCATCATGTGCTGACCCAGTCGCTCGCCATCATCGAGTATCTGGACGAGACGCATCCCACCCCGGCGCTGCTGCCGGCCGATCCGCTGGGCCGGGCGCGGGTGCGGGCGCTCGCCCTGGCGGTCGCCTGCGACCTTCATCCGCTGAACAATCTGCGGGTGCTGAACCACCTGAAGACCATGGGCCACAGCCAGGAGGAGGTCGACGGCTGGTACCGGCACTGGGTCGCCGTCGGCCTGACCGCGCTGGAGGCGCAGCTGACCGGCGACCCGCGCACCGGCCGCTTCTGCCATGGCGACGAGCCCGGTCTGGCCGACATCCTGCTGGTGCCGCAGATGGCGAACGCCCGCCGCCTGGACTGCCCGCTGGACGGTTATCCCACGCTGCTGCGCATCGACGCGGCCTGCCGCGCCCTGCCGGCCTTCGCCGCCGCCCTTCCGGACCGCCAGCCCGACGCGGAGGCTTGAGACGCCGCCATCCTGCGGCAGGGCAAGCCCGACCTTTGTCCCCGCCAGATCACACGTCTCCGGTTGGTGTTAGCGGTTTCGCGACATCCTTCCGTGGTATAGAGGTAACGGGAAATCGGGTGGGGACGGCGGCCGGGCGATGTTGGGCAACTTCTCTTCGATGGCGTACGATCTTGCCGAGAACATCGCGGCGAGCGCCTTCGTCGTTCTTGCCTACACGTTTCTGATCCGCCGCTCCGGCGGCTGGAGCATCTACACCCGGCAGATCGTCTTCGGCGCGGTGATGGCGCTGACCGCCATCTTCTCGATGGTCCATCCCATCCATATCGGGCCGGGCATCTTCATCGACGCGCGGGCTCCGCTGGTCGGGCTGAGCGCGCTGTTCGGCGGTCCGCTGTCCTCCGCCATCACCGCCGTGACGGTCGCGGGCTACCGCATCGTCCTGGGCGGGGTGGGGATGGAGGCCGGCGTCGCCAACGCGCTGCTGTCCTTCCTGACCGGCGTCGGCTTCGCGATGTGGTCGAAGCGGCGCGGGGTGGCGATGGGCGTCCGTTCGCTGCTGGGCTTCGGGCTGCTGCTGACGCTGGTGTCGACATCGACCCTGCTGCTGCTGCCCACCTGGGAGCTCGCCATGCAGGTGGGGCAGCGCACGGCGCCGGCGCTGCTGGCCATTATCCCGCTCGGCACACTGTTCCTGGGCGGCCTGCTGCTGCGCGAGCAGCGCCACCACGACGCCGAACGGCGGCTGGGCGAGAGCGAGGCGCGCTACCGCCTGCTGGCCGACAACGCCACCGACATGATCCTGGAGATGAAGGCCGACGGGGCGGTGCGCTACCTGTCGCCGTCGGTGCGCGACATCCTGGGCCATGACCCGGCGGAGATCGTCGGCTCCGCCCCGGCCAACCTGCTGCACCCGGACGATCTGGAGAGTGCGGCGATGGCCTTCGCCGGGATGCAGACGGGGTCGCCCCCCGTCACCTTCACCCACCGGCTGCGCCACCGCGACGGCCATTACCTGTGGGTCGAATCCAGCATGCGGCCGACGGTGGGATCCGACGGCCGCTTCGTGGTGGTCGGCGTGGTCCGCGACGTGACCGAGCGCAAGCGCTACGAGGAGGAGCTGTCCGCCGCCCGTGCCGAGGCGGAGGCGGCCAACCGCGTGAAGTCGGAATTCCTGGCGTCGATGAGCCACGAGATCCGCACGCCGCTGAACGGCGTCATCGGCTTCGCCGACCTGCTGCTCGGAACCGATCTGACGGCGGAACAGCGCCAGTATGTGTCGCTCCAGCGCGAGGCCGGGCGCGGGCTGCTGGCGATCATCGGCGACATCCTGGATTATTCGAAGATCGAGGCCGGCAAGCTGGAACTGGAGGAGCGCGCCTTCGACCTGCACCGGCTGCTGCGCGACTGCCGCGACCTGATGAGCAACGCCGCCTCGCAGAAGGGGCTGCTGCTGCAACTGTCGCTGGGCGGCACCGTTCCGCGCTATGTCCGCGGCGACGAGGCGCGCATCCGCCAGATCCTGCTGAACCTCGTCGGCAATGCGGTGAAATTCACCGAACGCGGCTCGGTGCTGGTGTCGGCCGGGCTGCTGTCGGGCCAGGGGGGCGGCGAGGGGGAGGCCGTTCCGGCGGCGCATGTGCGGCTTTCGGTCAGCGACACCGGCCCCGGCATCCCGGCGACCGATCAGGCCAACCTGTTCCAGCGTTTCAGCCAGGGCGACCGCTCCACCACCCGGCGCTATGGCGGCACCGGGCTCGGCCTCATCATCTCCAAGCAGCTGTCGGAGCTGATGGGCGGGCATATCGGCGTGCAGAGCAGCCCGGGGGTGGGCAGCACCTTCTGGTTCGAACTGCCGCTGCCGGTCGCCAACGCGCCGGGGCTGTCCACCGTCGAGCGCAAAGATGCGCCATCCGCCCGCAGCGCCCGCATCCTGCTGGCCGAAGACGTGCCGATGAACCAGATCGTCACCTCCTCCATCCTCTGCAAGGCGGGCCATACGGTCGAGGTGGCGGAGGACGGCATCCTGGCGGTGGAGGCGATGCGCCGGGGCGAGTTCGACCTCGTCCTGATGGACATGCAAATGCCGCGGATGGACGGCCTGCAAGCAACCGCGGCGATCCGTCAGCTTGGTGGGCGGCGCGGCGCCGTGCCCATCATCGCGCTGACCGCCAACGCGCTGACCGATCAGCTCCAGCTTTGCCTGGATGTCGGCATGAACGACCATGTGACCAAGCCGATCGAGCGCGATACGCTGCTGTCCGCGGTCGACCGCTGGCTCGACGCCGGGACGGATGAAACTCTGCCGGAGGGGGATGCCGTGGAAGAGGCGACGGTGCTGGCCGGGGTGGCGACGGTGTCGGACAGCGCGCCGGTGCTGAACCGCGCCACGTTGGACACGCTGGCCGAAACGCTGGGCGCGGACGTGCTGCCCCGATTCATCGCCGGCACCTTGGCCGAGCTGGCCCTGCGCGCCGACCGCATCAGCGAGGCGGACTCGTCGAAAGCCGCCGCGGCCGACGCCCATGCCATGGTGTCGCTGGCCGGCAATGTCGGCCTCTTGGAACTGTCGCGCAGCGCCCGCAAGCTTCAGCATGCCTGCGAGCAGCAATGGCCGGACGAGCCGGTGCTGAAAGCCGACCTGCGCGATGCCGTCAATCGTGCCTCCTCCGCACTCCAGGCGGCGCTGCCCACGCTGGGCGTGGCGGTGGAGACGGCCCGCTGAGCCGCCCTTCTATCTGTTGACGATCAGGGCGACACCGGCCACCGCGACCGCGGCGCCGGCCCAGGCGCCCAGCGACGGGCGCTGGCCGGTCAGCAGCCACATCATCGGCAGGATCAGGACCGGGCTCAGCGCCGACAGGGTGGCGACCACCCCGGCATTGCCGTGGGCGAGCCCGACCAGCAGCAGCGTCATCCCCAGCCCGACGCCGAGCAGCCCGTTGCCGGCAATCTGCAGCATCAGCTTCGGCGTCAGCCCGCGGGGAACCAGCAGACCGCCGAGCCCACCGGCGCCGGCCACCGCCGCGCCGCCGTTAACCCCGGCGCGAACCCCAGCACGAACCGTAGAGAGCACGCCGATGGCCGTGAACATCAGGGCCGCCGTGGTGACCCGCACCGCGGCCGATGCAATCGGATCGGCGCCCGCCGCCATCACCGGCTTGGCGATGATCGAGCCGGCGGCCTGACCGACCGCCGCCAGCAGACAGACCGACACGCCGGCCAGCAGGTTGCCCTGGATCGCCTCCCAGCTGTGGGTGGAGCCGGAGCGCAGGGCCACCGCCAGCATCACCCCCAGCGTGACCAGCGCCACGCCCAGAACGGTCCACGGCCCCAGCGCCTCCCCCAGCAGGGCATAAGCGAGCAAGGCGGTCAGTGGCGCGTTGGCGGCATAGATCACCACGTTGCGGCGCGGTCCCAGCCGGCTGAGTGACCAGAACAGCGCCATGTCCCCCACCACGATCCCCAGCAGCCCCGAGAGCGCCAGCGTCAGCGCGGCCCCGGTGTCCAGCGTCTGCCAACCGCCCAGCAGCGTGGTGGCGGCCAGCAAGGCCGCGGCGACGATGGTCAGGCGCACGCGGTTGAAGGCGATGGAGCCGAGCACCCGCACCGGTCCGATGGCGATCAGGCCGCCCGCGGCCCAGCACAGCGCCGCGCCCAGCGCGGCCATGTTGGCGATCATGATGGAACTGCGGACCGTCGGTTGAGGAGGGGGACAGGCACTCTACAGCCGACGCCCTCTGCCTGCGAAATGAGCAAGATGCATGGCCGGGCAGATCTTCGACCGGTCCGCCGGAACCGTGCCCGGCCCAAGACCGTTGATTCCATCGGAACACGCCCCCCGAGCGGAATCGCCATGGGCATGACCGGATGGTCATGGCCAAACCCAGGGGGCCAAACCCAGGGGGTCAACCCGAGGAGCACGCGACCGATGCGGACAAATTTCACAAGGTTCGGCCCCGTCGCCCTCGTCATGGCGGCCGGGCTCCTCACCGCCCACGGGGCGGCGGCCCAGACGGATGCCGCGGCCCAGGCGGGTTGCGGCGCGATGGTGGACCAGTTCGCCGCCGATCTCGGTCTGTCGACCGACCCGCCGCCGGTCGCCGTCCCTGGTCCTGGTGGCGGTCCCGGCACGCCCGGCCTGTCGGGCTCCACCCCGCGCGACGAACCGGGGTCCGGCAGCGGCAGCGACCGGCTCGCCCAGTCCGGCGGCATGGTGGCGCCTCCCGCCGTCGGCGACCGGTCGGTGGTCGAACCGCCGGCCATCGGCAGCAACATGCCGACCGCTCCGTCCATCAGTCCCCAGGCCAGTTCGCAAGCCGGCCCCCAGGCCAATTCGCGGACGCCGCCTGACAGCGGTCCCGGCGGCTCCGGCGGCGGCGATGGGCCGATGGGGCAGGCGGCGCGGAACGCCCAGGTGGAATCGCTGGTCACCGCGGCCCGCAGCGCCGCCCGCGACGGCGACGAGACCCGCTGCATGACCAGCCTGAACGATGCCCGGCGCCTGTCGCGGACCGCCCCCGGCGGCCATGGCGGCTGACGGCATCGATTGCCTTATCAATGATCTTGAGGAACCGCGCATGATCTTCGACCTTGGACCCTATCCGCCTTCGCCGCCGCGCGAACCGTCGGTGCCGGATGACACGATGCCGGTGCCGGGAGATCCGGCGCGTCCGCCGCTGGGAGAACCGCCGGGCCCGATCCCGGTTCCGCCGCGCGAACCGCCGCCGGCGCCGGACCGCCTGATGGACCGCCTGATGGGCTGAGGCCCGTCCATCGGGCCCCCAGGGGTGTGATTTAACGGCCTGTCCGGCTTATTCGGAGCGGTCCCGACTTGCCAAGAGCGCGCGGACGGGCGATGTGTCAGGGGTTGGCGTCCACCTGTCCATGAGATGGACCGGCAAGGGCGCCGCTTCTGTTTGCCGGAGTTCGGGTTTCCCATGCACAATCAGCCGCCCCGCAGCCACGTCTATCGCCAGCCCAACGTCGTCGCCACCCAGGTGACGGCCACCGTGAAATGGTTCAACCCCGAACGTGGCTACGGCTTCGTCAAGGTCGGCGACAGCGGCAAGGACGCCCTGCTGCCGGCCTCGCTCGTCGTGCCCGCCGGCCACACCACGCTGCCGGACGGCGCTACCGTGGTCGTCGACCTCGTCGAGGACCGCAAGGGCCAGCAGGTCAGCGTCCTGCACTCCGTCGACCTCTCCACCGCCGCCGCCCCGGCCCGTCCGCAGGGGCGCGAGCGCAGCTTCGGCGACCGCGGCGATCGGGGCTTCGGTGACCGGGGTGGGGATCGGGGCGGCGATCGCGGCTTCGGTGCGCGCCGCGATGCCGGCGGTCCGCGCGACCGCGGCTTCGGCGACCGTGGCGGTGATCGCGGCGGCTTCCAGAACCGCAACCAGGATCGCGGTTTCCAGGATCGGGGCTCCGACCGTGGCTTCCAGGATCGGGGCCAGGACCGCGGCTTCCAGGATCGGGGCGGCCCCCGCCGGCCGCAGCAGGCCAGCGGCCCGACCAGCGAGATGGGCGCCACGGTGAAGTGGTTCAACGGCGGCAAGGGCTATGGCTTCGCGCAGCCCGACGACGGCGGGCGCGACGTCTTCATTCCGGCCCGTGCGCTGGAGAGCGCCGGCCTGCGCGGGCTGGATGACGGGCAGCGCGTGCGCATGACCGTCCGCCAGGGCGAAAAGGGCATGGAAGCGGTCAGCCTCAAGATCGAGTGACCGCCTCCATCCTGTGATCAGCTGTCCGACGGCACCGAGGACTGGCCCAGATGCGCCGCCGCTTCCCGCTGGTTGCGGGCGGCGGCGTCATCGGGAACGGCCAGCCCGGCATCCGGGCTGTTGACGCGGGGACCGCCGGAGTTGCGGCGGTCCTCCTCCTCGATCTCGCGGGCGGCCTGCGCCCAATGGTCGAGATGGCGGTCATCGGGCCGCCCTTCCTCTTCCCAAAGCCGATAGGCCCGGTCACGGACCCGTGGGTCGTCCGGACCCGCTGTGTGTTCCATGATGGTTGGTTCCTGTTGTCGAGGGAGGTCGCTCAGGCCCGGTCCGGCTCGGAGGGGGAGGAAATCCGTTCCAGCGTGTCCTGGACCGCGCGGTCGTTCTTGGCGTCTGTGGCAAGGTCGCCCAGCGAGACGATGCCGGTCAGCCGGTCGTTGCGGTCCACCACCGGCACCCGCCGGATCTGCTGGCCGGCCATCAACTGGGTCACGCTGCCGACCGGGTCGTCCTCGTAGCAATAGCGGGGATTGGCGGTCATCACCTCCGACACCTTGCAGCGGTCGGGCAGCTTTCCGGCGGAGATCGCCCGGATGGTGATATCGCGGTCGGTCACCACGCCGACCAGATCCCTCCCGTCGCAGACGGGCAGGATGCCGACGTTCAACTGGTCCATCAATTGCGCGGCCCGGCGGATGCTGTCGTCGGGCCGTACCGTCTGCACGTCGCGGGTCATGATCTCGCGGATTTTCATGCGGGGGCTTCCTGAAGCAATGGCGGGGGGAGCAGCGGCGAGGGCAGGCTGGAGGTGGTACGCGGTACTCGTGTCCCGTCCTCAACAGATGCACCGGTCCGCCGTCCCGCTCAACCTACCCAGTAGAGTGGATCCACCCCGAAGAGCAGGGGGTGCAGCATCAGCATTCCACCATAAGCGGCAAGCCCGCCGATCAGTCTTGCCGGTCCCATCTCCGCCAGTCCGCGCAGCGCTCCGGGCCAGCCCTGCGGCCCGGTCAGCGGCACAAGCGAGGTCTCGTCCCGGTAGGCGCGACCGGCGGCGCTGCGGCGCAGCACGATCTCGTTCTTCACCAGCGCAAACAGGGCGATGGCCGCCATGGTGCCGAACAGCAGCACGCGGCGTCCGTCGCCGGTGGCGTTCAGGTGCGCGCATGCCCACAGCAGCAGCGCCAGGCTGCCCGGCGCGCGGGTCAGGCGGTAGATGCCGCGGGGCGGGTTCGGCGCGCCCTGGCTGCCGAAGCGGGTGGTGACGCGGGCGGCCAGCAGCAGGAAGACGACGGGCATCACCGCCGCCACCAGCGGGGCGGCCCAGCCGAAGGGCGTGAACAGCACCTCCCCGCCGTCGGCGGCGCGGTAGGCCAGCACGAACAGCGTCAGCGTCAGCAGCGAGCCGACGGAATGGATCGTCACGAAGCCGCCGCGGCCGAGCCGGGCGATCAGGGCGGGCCGCACCCCCGGCCAGGACGGCAGGGCATGGCTGAGGAACAGCAGGGCGGCGGCGAGGGCGAGGGATGCGGTCATGATGGAGACACTGAAGCGTGTACGAACGGCCTCTGCCTTGATTGGGGTCAAGATTGGGGTCGAGGGGGATGGAAAAACGGGGAACGCCGGCAAGGCCCGCACGGTTCACTGGAGACGGCTTTCTCCTCACCGACCCCCGTGGACCCAATGACCGAGTGGATCATCCAGATCGTGCAGCAGTTCGGCTATCTCGGGATCTTCCTGATGCTGATCCTGGCCCGCGTGCTGCCGCCGGTGCCGGCGGAGACGGTGATCCCGCTGGCCGGCATGGGGGCCGCGACGGGGGAGTTCAACCTGCTGCTGGTGGCGCTGGCCGCCGGGGCGGGGTCTGCGGTGGGTGAACTGGTCTGGTACCTGCCGGCCCACTGGATGGGGCGCGAGCGGTTCGAAGCCTTTCTCCGCCGCCATGGCCATTGGCTGACGGTGAAGCCCGAGCAGGTTCACCGCGCCACCGAATGGTTCGCAAGGCGCGGCGGCGTCGCCGTTCTGCTGTGCCAGCCACTGCCGGGGCTGCGCACGCTGATCTCGGTTCCCGCCGGGGCCTGCGGGCTGCCGATGGCGGTGTTCCTGCTCTATGCCGCGGCCGGGGCGACGCTGTGGTCGCTGGTGCTGGCCGGTACCGGCTATCTGGTGCGGGTCGGCTTTCCCTGGATCGCCGACTGGATGGTGCCGGGGGCGCTGGTGCTGTTCATCGTCCTGCTGGCCGCCTATGTGCTGCGGCTGGTCCGCCACCGGCGCGACAACCGCCGGGCGGAGCGTGAAGGAATTTCGCGCAGCGGCGGCTGAACCGGCGCGGAACCTTCGCCCCGGCTGGTGCGTTTGAGGCGCAAGACATCCCGAAAGGACGTGGCCGAAAGGACATGGCCTGAGAGGGACACGACCTTGGCCCGCCCCCCGGTTTCCGGCGTGAAGCCCGATCCGAAAGGAACCGACCAGATGACCCGCAAATCCGCAATGACGAACCGGTGGCGAGCCGCCGCCGTGTTGTCGGCGGCGCTCGGCATGGCCGCCTGCGCCTCCGACGTGCCGCCGCCCACCGCCCAGCTCGGCGCCGCGTCCCAGGCGGTGCAGGAGGCCGAGCGCGCCAACGCCCTGCAATACGCTCCCGTCGCGTTGCAGAGCGCCCGCGACAAGCTGGCCTCCGCCGACAAGGCCATGCGCGCCGACGAGCGCACCCGCGCCCGCCGCCTCGCCGAGGAGGCCCGCGTCGATGCCGAGCTGGCGACGGTGACCTCGCAGCGCGCGGTGACCCAGCAGGCCGCCACCGCCGTGGCCAAGTCCGCGGTCCCCAACACTCCGCGGTCGGCTGCCGCGCCGAATGTGGCGCCGGTCTACAGCGGCTCGACGCTCGGCGGCACGCCGTCCGGCGGGGCCGGCTATGGCGGCTCCGGGATGAGCGGTTCCAGCTATCCGGCTCCGTCCGCGGTTCCGCCGGCGCCGGCCGGTTCGCTCGGCACGGTGGGCGGCACGGTGGGCGGCTCAGGCGTCGGGACCAGCGGCGGCAACAGCTGGGGCTACAGCTATCCGGAGGTGCGTCAATGACCGCGTTCGCTTCCCGCAGCATTCTTGTCCTCGCGGGTCTCGGCCTCGGGCTGGCCGGTTGCGCCACCCAGCCCACGGACAGCGCCGCCCTGACCCAGGCGCGGCAGGATTACAGCCTGGCCGCCGCCAACCCGCAGGTCGCCGGCAACGCCCCGCTTCAGCTGCGCGACGCCGAGACGGCCTTGCGCCGTGCCGAGGCGATGCGCGACCAGGGCGCCGATGCCGCCGAGGTCGATCACCAGGCCTACATCGTCAGCCGCCGGGTGCAGATCGCGCAGGAGACGGCCGGGGTGAAGGGTGCCCAGACCGTGGTCGCCAACGCCGACAGCTACCGCCTCCAGGCCCGCAACACCGAGCTTGAGCAGCAGCTGCGCGACCTCCAGGCGCAGCGGACCGAGCGCGGCCTGGTCATGACGCTGGGCGACATCCTGTTCGCCACCGGCCGGGCGGAGCTGACCCCCGGCGCCTATGAGCGCATCGACCGGCTCGCCCAGTTCCTGCAATCCCAGCCCGGCCGCACCATCCGGATCGAGGGCCACACCGACAGCACCGGCAGCGACACCACCAATCTGCGCCTGTCGGAGGCCCGCGCCAACTCCGTTCGCGACGCCCTGACCATGCGCGGCGTCTCTCCGGCGCGCATCGTCACCCAGGGCATGGGCGAGGCGCAGCCCGTCGCCGCCAACACCACCGACGCCGGCCGCCAGCAGAACCGCCGCGTCGAGATCGTCATCTCCGACGACGGCCGCGTCGCGGAGACGCGGTAAGTCCAGATATGGAAATCCCCTCTCCCACGGTGGGAGAGGGGGTTTCGGAAAGCGGGCCCGGCTCTCGCGTGACGGTCAGTCGCGCGCGGGGCGGGCTTTTTCGCGTCCGCTCCGGATCGCGCCCCAGACCCCGGCGGCCAGCCCGACCGTCAGCAGAGCGGCGGCAGCGGCGCGCAGGGCGGAGCGCGGCGGTGGCGGCAGACGCTTCCACGGTGCCCAGGCCTCGTTCGGGTCGTCGGGGTCGGCGATGCGCAGGGCGGCGAAGGCCTGTTCGGTCAGGCTGGGATCGCTGGCGGGCAGTTCGGCCAGCCGGCGGCCGGACTGCGGGCAGAGCCGGTCGATGGCGGCGACGACGCTGCCGGCCGCCTGGATTTCCGCCTCCAGCCGGGGCTGGTCGATGCCCATATGCTCGGCCAGCAGGCGGTTGCGCACGCCCATGATCGCGGCCTCCGCACTGGTCCGCTCCGGCCCGTCTTCCCGCGGCGCCTCGATGGTCAGGTCGCACTCGCTGTCGTAGCCCATCGAGCGGTTGTTCAGGTTGGACGAGCCGATGCGCAGCAGCCGGCCGTCCACCGCCACCACCTTGGAGTGGACGATCACCGGCCCGCCGCCCTCCGTCACCGGGGTCAGGGTGCGCAGCCGACCGAAACGGTCGGCCTCGCGCAGGCAGCGCAGGGCCACCGAGCGCGGCGTGTCCATCGCCATGCGGTCGAACCAGCTCGGGCTTTCCATCGACACCACCAGCACCACCTCCGGCCCGTCGGGCTCGGCCAGCCGGCGGGCCAGCGCCTCGGCGACGCGGGCGGAGGCGAAATACTGGTTTTCCAGATAGATGGTGCGTTCGGCGGCGGCGATGGCGGCGAAGGTCAGCGCCTCGCTCTCGCGGATCGCCGGACGCTCGTCGATTTCCGGCACGGTGCGGGAGATGCCGATCCGCGCATCCGTCAGGATCGGGCTGGCGCAGTCGGGCAGGGGGCAGTCCGGCCAGGGGTCCTGATCGGCCCGGTCGGTGTCGGGCGGCGGGCAAGGCTCCAGCATCTCGCCGGTGGCGCAACGCCAGCGCTCCCTTGCCAGTTCTGACAGGGCACGGGCGGCATCGCCGTCGACCATCATCATCACGTCGTGGCGCGGGCCATAGGGCTCGCCATTCGGGCAGCGGCGGCGCGGGTCGCCGTCGCGATGCTCCGACGTGTCCCAGCGGTCGAAGGAGAAGTCGATCCCGCCGCAGAAGGCCAGGGCATCGTCGATCACCAGCAGCTTCTGGTGCTGGGCGGCGCCGACCGGCAGTTCCCCGTCGAGCCGGGCATTCAGCCGGTGGCCGGTGCTGCGGTCCAGCCGCTCCAGCGGTTCGTGCGGATGGTCGAGCGCGATGGGAAAGGGCATGTCCCATTTCAGCGCCCGCACATGCAGCCCGGGCCGCGACCGCATCAGCCGGGCGAGGAAGCGGCCCAGCGTCTCGTGGCTTTCGGGGTCCAGGCGCATGCGCGGGTCGATGTCCCAGCCGACCAGCAGGATCGATCGCTTCGCCTGTTCCATGGCGGCACGGGCGGCAACGAAATAATCGGCGCCGTCGACCAGCACCGCCACCCGCCCGGCACGCTCGGTCCGCCAGCAGGTCAGGCCGGGACGGAGCACCGGGTCGGAGGGTCCAATGGCACTGGAAGGATCGGGGGGCATCGGGGGCGTTGCAGAATGATGGGGGGCGGACTGTCGGGCGGCATCCTGGGAGGCGTCGGGCAAGGCTGGAACCCTCATTGAAAACGCGCCGGGAGGCTTTGCGCGGACCATCCGCCTCGCGGCTTGAACCCTATGGCGTGCCTGTTGTTCCCGCCTCGCCGGCTGTGCGTCGGTGGCTCGCCGAAGGAACCCGCCGGGCGTGGCCTTGCCCCTCTTTTGCCGGCGTTTTTCCAAAAAAAGCGCATGGACCGACCGAGATCATGCCCCGATTGCCCTGTTCTAAACCCATGAAAGACAATGACGCCCTGGCCGGACGCCGATTGCGGCTCCAGACACGGCGTCCGTCCCGTTCCAAAGACGCCCAAATGCGAGGCGTTGCCACCATGAAGGAGTTCGAGGATGCGTAACCTGATGATCGGTGCTGTTTCGGCAGTTTTCCTGATGGCCGCCCCGGCCATGGCCCAGACCGCTCAGCAAGCCAACCCCGGCGCCCTCAAGGGCAGCGGCGCATACCAAACCGCCCCGAGCAGCACCACCAACGTCGGTCCGGACGGCATCGTCCACACCCCGCCGGGCGCCACCACCTCGCCGTCGGCCGGTTCCACCACCGGCGGTGCGGGCACGTCGGGTTCGACCGGCACCACTGGCACCATGTCGGGCTCCTCGACCTCGCCGGTGCCGGGTGTGACCACCGCCCCGTCGGGCATGGGCAACAACACCGGCAGCAACGTTCCGCGCGACAACCAGACCGCGACCGGCACCCACTGCCCGCCGGGCACCCCGAACTGCGGCCCGGACAACGGCGGCAGCCAGTAATTTCCCCCTTGCGGCAACAGCGCGGGCGCCCCGGAGCCATCCCTCCGGCGGCGCCCGCGTCGTTTTTGCAGGTCGTTTTCGGTGCCGCCGTCACCGTCATGGCGGACGGCAAAGAGAATAGACTGTTGGAACCTCAGCCGGATGCGCGGACCGGACGGCGGGACGGAACCTCGACGAGATCGTCCAGCGGGGCGGTGCCGGCGGCGGTTTCGACCAGACGGCGGAACAGCGCCTGCTGCCGGCTGTCGGCGACCAGATATTCCGGATGCCACTGCACGCCGATCATGAAGGGCTCGTTCGGCGCCTCGATGCCCTGGACGACGCCGGCGCGTTCGCGCGCGACGACGCGCAGACCGTCGCCGACGCGGTCCACCGACTGGTGGTGCAGGGCGTTCACGCGGCATTCGGCGATGCCGAGGATGCGGTAGAGCCTGCTGTCCGGTGCGATCCGGATGCGCTTGCGCGGCAGAACGGTGCGCATGTGCGGCGCTTCGTCGTAGACCTCGTGGATGTCGACGTGGAGCGAGCCGCCGCGGTGGACGTTGATCATCTGCGACCCGCGGCAGATGCCCAGCACCGGCAGTCCGATCTTGGCGGCGCAGTCCAGCGCCAGCATCTCCAGCCGGTCGCGTTCGGGATCGATGCGGATGTGCGGACGGGCGGATTCGCCGTAGAGCGACGCGTCGATGTCGTCGCCGCCGCCGACG
Source organism: Azospirillum palustre (assembly GCF_002573965.1). NCBI lineage: Bacteria > Pseudomonadati > Pseudomonadota > Alphaproteobacteria > Rhodospirillales > Azospirillaceae > Azospirillum > Azospirillum palustre. Next base: position 374,123 of record NZ_PDKW01000043.1, read on the forward strand.
ACCAGCGCGTCCAGCCGGTCGATGGGGAAGGGTGACTCGGCGGTGATGCGGACCGACGATGCTCCGGCCCGCCACAGGGCAAGCCGGTTGGCCATGGCGGCGATGCGGCTGCCATGGATCGAGGCGGTGATGCCGACCAGCGGCCGGGACCTGCCGACGATGGCTGCCATGGAAACCCCCCTCAGCCGGCCTGACGGGCGGGGCCGTCGACCCCATCGACTTGCTCAGCGATGCCTGCGTCCGCGCCGTGAATGCCCGGATTGGCGGCCAGCACGGCGTCGATGCGCTCGGCCCAGCCGTCGAGCTGCTGTGCTTCGGCTGCCCGGCGGTAATCGGTGCCGAGGCCGTCCAGCAGGGCGCGGTCGGCGGCCAGCCGCTCCACCGCCACCCAGCGGTTCCAGTCGGCGGCGAGCGACCAGCTGGGGTCGCTCAGCCGCGCGTTCGGCAGTCGGTAATGGAAGGTCGGGCGCGGTCGGATATGCGGATCCGCCATCGCCGCGGCCAGACGGTCGCGGTCGAGATGGGCGAACAGCGGGAACAGGTCCAGCTCGCGGTTGCGGGTGGGGTTGTCGGCCAGATAATCGTCGATCAGCCCGCCCAGGTCGGGACGATAGGCGGGATCGACCACCTTGGCGGCATAGGGCGTCGGGAAGGCGGCGATGAAGCCGGACAGGCGCCGGGTGACGTCGACCCGGATTTCCCGCCGCAGCCAGGGGGCCAGCAGCAGGAAGGCCTTCAAAGTGTCCAGCAGGTAATCGCCATCGGTCCGCGCCACCTCCGGATTGAAATGCAGGCCGAAGGCGAACAGGGGGCTGGCCTCCGTCCCGGCGGCGCCCAGCGCGCGCAGGCGGGCGACCATCTCCTCCAGCTCCGGCATCTGCTCCACCGTCACCGGCGGGGCGGCGATCTCGAAGGGCATCACCAGACTGCCGATGTTGCCCCACAGCGGCCGCAGCGGGTCGAGGATCGCCGCACCCCCCTTGCCCTTGTGGGCGGAGCGCATGTCGAGTTCCACCGTGAAGTCGCCGAGCCGCGTCTCCGTCACCAGACATCGGTGCGGGTTTTCGACGGTGACGCTGCCGCCGAACAGCCGGTGCACGCAGGCTGCGGCCGACGGCGCGTCCAGATCGGCGAATTCAAGTTCCACCCCCACGCGGCGCGGCGTGCCCTGGGACGTGGTGCGGAGCGGGGGGAGGAGGAAGGGTGTGGTCATTGCAAGGCTTCAACAGCCCACCCCGCAGCCTGTTCCATCGATGGAGCAGCGTCTGTATTGCAGTTGCATGAGAAGTCCTTGAGCACTGCAACGACGCGAATTCAAGCATGCTGCGGGACATATCCCTTTCGACCGTAGCCACTCGATGGTGGTATGTTTGGGTTTTTGATGTAAATGCTCTGCAGTTGGCGGCAAATTGGGAGAGGATAACAGCCCTTCGATCGGTTTCTCCCCTCTGTTCCAGCCCATTCTTTTCTAAATTAACCGGCGCTTAACCATAAGTGCGTTAGCGATGGGCATGCCGCAGGGTGGCGCATCCATCGTTCCATCCGGTCGGCTTTGCGGAGGAGCCTCGTCTACGCCATGACCCTTCTGGCACGCCTCTTCATCCTGGTCCTGCTCGCGGTCCTGCCGGCGATCGGCATCCAGATCTACAGCGTGCTCGAACAGCGGGCGGAGCGCGAAGGCGAAGTGACGCTCCAGGCCGAACGCCTTCTCCGGCAGGTCGAAAGCGAGCATTTCCGTCTCATCGACAGCGCCCGCCTGATGGTCACCGCGGTGACGGAGGCGCGCTTTCTGCGCCGGGGCGAGATCGACAACTGCCAGAGCTATCTGGAGCGGCTGGCGACCCGTTCCGCCGATTACCGCACCCTGTCGATCACCGATACCGAGGGGCGCATCCTGTGCAGCGCCGATCCGTCGCGCATCGGTGCCTCGCTGAGCGTCCAGCCGCATTTCCGCCGGGCGATGACGCAGGGCCGTTTCGCCGTCGGCGAGTGGACGATCACCCATTCCGGCGCCGACGGCGGCGAACTGCCGGTCGCCGCTCCCTATTCGGACAGCAACGGCCGGCGGGCTGGCGTGGTTGCCCTGTCGCTCGACGTGCCGCGGCTGACCGCCCTCTTCGCCTCCCGTCCGATGCCGGACAACACCACCCTGACCGTCGCCGACCGCTCCGGCACCATCCTGGTGAAGCTGCCGGGCACCCAGGGCCGCGCCGGCGAACGGCTGCCGGACAGTTATCTGGGGCTTCTGTCGGAACGGGAAGCCGGCGTGACCATGCTGCCCGGGCTGGACGGCGTGTCGCGCATCCTCGCCTTCTCCCCGCCGTCCGCCGGCATCCGCGACCTGTTCATCAGCGTCGGCGTCGACCGTGGCGCCGCCATGGGGGCGGTCGACCGCGCCACCCGGGACGGGTTGCTGATGACGCTGTCCGGCTTCCTGGTCGCCGCCGCCGCCGCCTGGATCGGCGGCACCCTGTTCATCCGCCGCCCGGTCGATGCGCTGGTTTCCGCCGCCCGCGACTGGAGCGAGGGCAAGACCGCCACCCGGGTGAAGCTGTCCGACCGTTCGTCGGAGATCGGCCAGCTCGGCTACGCCTTCGACATGATGGCCGAACGGCTGGAGGCGCGCGAAGCGGCGTTGCGCCAGTCGGAAAGCCACATCCGCGCCGTGCTGGACGCGCTGCCGGCCTATGTCGGCGTGCTGACGCCGGACGGGGCGGTGGCCCAGGTCAACCGCGCCGCCGCCGATGCCGCCGGGTTGCCGCCCGCCCGCATCGTCGGCCGCCCCTTCGACGAGATTTGCTGGCTGTCCTTCGACGAGGCGGGGCGGGAACGGCTGCGCCACGCGCTGGCGCTGGGGGCCGGCGGACGGTCCTCCCGCTTCGATGCCGGGCTGCGCGTCGCCACCGGGCGGGACACCGCTCCGCGCGAGATGACGGTGGACGTCAACCTGACCCCGATGGTCGATGCCGACGGGCATGTCACCCACCTGATCGCCACCGGCATCGACATCACCGAACGCAAGCGCACCGAGGAGGCGCTGCGCGTCGCCGAGGAGCGTGTGCGCACCGGCCTGCGCAATTCCGGCGTGGTGGTGCTCAACCAGGACCGCGACCTCCGCTACACCTGGGCGCATTCGGAATGGCTCGGCTTCTCTCCCGACGCGCTGATCGGCCGTACCGACGCCGACCTGTGCAGCCAACGCGAGGATGCCGACGGCATGATGGCGCTGAAGCGCCGGGTGATGGAGAGCGGCGTCGGCGCACGGGAAGAGGTGCGCATCCGCTGCAAGGGCGAGGACCGCTTCTTCGACCTGACCATCGACCCGCTGCTCGATCCCTCCGGCCGTGTGGAGGGCGTCACCTGCGCCGCCGTCGAGGTCACCGACCGCAAGAAGGCCGAGGCCGAACTGCGCCGTGCGCGGGAGGAGGCCGATCAGGCCAACGACGGCAAGTCCAAGTTCCTCGCCGCCGCCAGCCACGACCTGCGCCAGCCGGTGCAGTCGCTCTATCTCTTCACCGCGGCCTTGAGCGATCGGCTGCAGGGCCATGCGGCGCTGCCGATCCTCGACAACATCCGCCAGGGGCTGGACACGCTGAAGAGCCTGCTGGACGGCCTGCTGGACATGTCGCGGCTGGAGTCCGGCAAGATTGTCGCCACGCCGGTCGAGGTGCGGCTGAACCAGATGCTCGGCCGGCTGGTCGCCGAATACGGCCCGCGCGCCGCCCAGAAAGGGCTGGAACTGCGCGCCGTGCCGACCCGCGCCTGGGTCCGCACCGATCCGGCCCATCTGGAGCGCATCCTGCGCAACCTCGTGGAAAATGCGCTGCGCTACACCACCAGGGGCAAGGTGCTGCTGGGCTGCCGCCGGACGCCGTCCGGCATGCGGGTGGAGGTATGGGACACCGGCGCCGGCATCCCCGCCGACCGGCTGGAGGACATCTTCGAGGAATTCACCCAGCTGGGCGAGCGCAGCGAACGCGGCCTCGGCCTGGGGCTGGCCATCGTCAAGCGGCTGTCGCGGCTGCTCGGCCATCCGGTGACGGTGCGCTCGTGGGAGGGCAAGGGGTCGGTCTTCGCGGTCGAACTGCCGCGGGTGATCCTGGGCAACCCGCGTCCGGCCAGCGGCACCGCCGCCGCTGCGGCGACGCTCGCGCGCCGGTCCGTCGCCAACGACGCCGCTGCGGCCAACGACCGCGGGCAGGCGATCAGCGCCATCGCCAACGCCTTCGGCGCTGGGCGGAGCGCGGGCGGGGCGACCAGGACGATTGCCGCCCCGGCGGCGGTCGCACCCGGGGCCGGAGCCGGAGCCGGCAAGGGCATGGTGCTGGTGATCGACGACGAGGCGATCATCCTTCTCGGCCTCAAGGCGATCCTGGAAGGCTGGGGCTATGACGTGCTGACCGCCAAGTCGGGCGATCAGGCGCTGGAACGGCTGCGCGCCGACGGCCGCTGCCCGCAGATCGTGCTGGCCGACTACCAGCTCCAGCAGGGCCGCACCGGTCCGGAGGCGGTGTGTGCCGTCCAGACCATGCTGGGCCAGTCGGTTCCCGGCATCATCCTGACCGGCGACACCAGTTCCGAGCGCCAGGAGGAGGCCGAGCGCCGCGGCTTCCGCATCCTGCACAAGCCGGTCTTCCCCAACGACCTCCGCCGCATGATGGCGAGCGCCGGGGCGGCGTGAGGCGCCGGCTTCGGTTGTACCGACAGCAAAAAGGGCCGCTCCCCACCGGGAAGCGGCCCTTGTCCTATCCGAATTGCGGCAGCCTTACTTCGCCAGATTGCGCAGCACGAAGTTCAGCACGCCGCCGTTCCGGTAATACTCCACCTCGTCCAGCGTATCGATGCGCAGCAGCAGCGGATAGGTCTCCGTCTTGCCGTCGGCGCGGGTCAGGGTCAGGGTGACGTCCTTGCGCGGGCGCAGGTCCTGTTCGATGCCGTCGATGTCGAAGCGTTCCGACCCGTCCAGCTTCAGCTCGTTGCGGGTCAGGCCGTCCTTGAACTGCAAGGGCAGGATGCCCATCCCGACGAGGTTGGAGCGGTGGATGCGCTCGAAGCTCTCGGCGATCACCGCGCGGATGCCCAGCAGGCGGGTGCCCTTGGCCGCCCAGTCGCGGCTCGACCCCGTGCCGTACTCCTTGCCGGCGACCACCACCAGCGGCACGCCCTCGTCGGCGTAGCGCATGGCGGCGGTGTAGATCGGCAGCCGTTCGCCCGACGGGTAATGCTTGGTCTCGCCGCCTTCCACGCCGGGGATCAGCTCGTTGCGGATGCGGATGTTGGCGAAGGTGCCGCGCATCATGACTTCATGGTTGCCGCGGCGGGCGCCGTAGCTGTTGAAGTCCTGCGGACGGACTTGGTAGCTCAGCAGATACTCGCCGGCCGGGCTGGTCTTCTTGATCGAGCCGGCGGGGGAGATGTGGTCGGTGGTGATGGAATCGCCCAGCACCGCCAGCGCCCGCGCGCCGCGCACGTCCGACACCGGGTCCGGCGTCTTGGTCAGGCCGGTGAAGAAGGGCGGCAGCTTCACATAGGTGGAGCCGTCCTGCCACTGGTAGGTCTGGCCCTCCGCCGTGGCGATGGCCTGCCACTGTTCCGGTCCCTTGAACACGTCGGAATAGCGGCTGCGGAACATCTCGGCGGTCAGCGAGGCGTCGATGGCGTCCTGCACCTCGCGGTTGCTCGGCCAGATGTCCTTCAGATAGACCGGCTGACCGTCGGTTCCGGTGCCCAGCGGATCCGTGGTCAGGTCGACGTTCAGGTTGCCGGCCAGCGCATAGGCGACGCAGAGCGGCGGCGAGGCGAGGTAGTTGGCGCGGGTGTGCGGGTTGACGCGGCCTTCGAAGTTGCGGTTGCCCGACAGCACGGCGCCGACCACGAGGTTGCCTTCCTCCACCGCCGCGGCGATGGTGTCGGGCAGCGGGCCGGAATTGCCGATGCAGGTGGTGCAGCCATAGCCGACGATGTTGAAGCCGATGCGGTCGAGATACGGCTGCAACCCGGCCTTGGCGAGATAGTCGGTGACCACCTGGGAGCCCGGCGCCAGCGAGGTCTTGACCCACGGCTTCTGCGTCAGCCCCTTTTCCACAGCCTTCTTGGCCAAGAGGCCGGCGGCGACCAGCACCGCCGGGTTGGAGGTGTTGGTGCAGGAGGTTATGGCGGCGATGACGACGGCGCCCTGTTCCAGGCTGTAGTCGGCACCCTTCACCGCAACCGCCTTCTTCGGATCGTCGGCCTTGTAGGCCTCGGTCATGTCCTTGGCGAAGCCCTGTGCCACCGCCGACAGCGGCACGCGGTCCTGCGGGCGCTTCGGGCCGGCCAGCGACGGCTCCACCGTGCCCATGTCCAGTTCGAGCACGTCGGTGAAGACCGGGTCGGGGCTGTTCGGCTCGCGCCACATGCCCTGGGCCTTGGCATAGGCCTCGACCAGCGCGACGCGGTCGGGATCGCGGCCGGTGAAGGTCAGGTAGCGGATGGTCTCGGCGTCGATGGGGAAGATGCCGCAGGTCGCGCCATATTCCGGCGCCATGTTGCCGATGGTGGCGCGGTCGGGCAGCGTCATGCTGTCCAGGCCCGGCCCGAAGAACTCGACGAACTTGCCGACCACGCCCTTCCTGCGCAGCATCTGGGTGACGGTCAGCACGAGGTCGGTGGCGGTCATGCCCTCCTTCAGCCGGCCGGTCAGCTTGAAGCCGACGACCTCCGGGATCAGCATGGAGATCGGCTGGCCCAGCATCGCGGCCTCTGCCTCGATGCCGCCGACGCCCCAGCCCAGCACGGACAGGCCGTTGACCATGGTGGTGTGGCTGTCGGTGCCGACCAGCGTGTCGGGATAGGCCACCGGCTTGCCCGACGGGTCGCCGTCGGTCCACACGACCTGGGCCAGATATTCGGTGTTGACCTGATGGCAGATGCCGGTGCCCGGCGGCACCACGCGGAAATTGTCGAAGGCCTTCTGGCCCCAGCGCAGGAATTCGTAGCGTTCCAGGTTGCGTTCGAACTCCAGATCGACGTTCTTCTGGAAGGCGTCGGCGCCGCCGAAGTAATCGACCATCACCGAATGGTCGATGACCAGATCGACCGGGACCAGCGGGTTGATCTTGGTCGGGTCGCCGCCCAGCGATGCCATCGCTTCCCGCATCGCCGCCAGATCGCAGACCGCCGGCACGCCGGTGAAGTCCTGCATCAGCACACGGGCCGGGCGATAGGCGATTTCACGGTCGGACCGCTTGTCGGCCAGCCATTGGGCCACCGCCTTCACGTCGTCGACGGAGACGGTGCGCCCGTCCTCGAACCGCAGCAGGTTTTCCAGCAGCACCTTCATCGAGAACGGCAGCCGCGACAGATCGCCGAGACCCGCCTCCTCGGCGGCCTTCAGGCTGAAATAGTCGTAGCTCTTGCCGCCCGCGCTGAGCGAGCGGCGGGTCTTGAGCGAATCCTGACCGGTGAAGGTGGTCACGGGAAAGACTCCTTGGCTTCTGTGGCTTTTGGACCCGGCAGTCCGGATCGTGGCTTTCGGTTCGGGCGGGCACCGGCGCGGATGCCTGGGGAAGATGCTTCTCGTCGGATGGACTGGGGATGGACCGGACGGCCACCGGACAGAGCGGGCCATACAGCCAAGATGTAGGGCGCGAGCCCGGTCTATCAACGCACCGAATGTCCCCTGCCGCAAGGCGAGGTGGAAGTCCAATCCAGGGGCAGGACTTGGCGTGTGCCTGGATACTGGAAACGATTACGGTGCGGTGGTCCATACATTACAAAGTTTTATGCCGTCCGGAATTGCATATGGCTTTCAGCGAGGGACTTGTCCGGTTAGTCTGCCCGCGGCGACACATGGACGGAGGCGGGCGGTGACGGGCAAGGGCGGTCTTTGGGAGATGGTCCGCACGGTCGCGGTCGCGGGGCTGCTGGCCGTTGGAGCCCGTTCGGTGGTGGCGCAGCCTTTCCACGTCCCGTCGGGATCGATGGAGCCGACGCTGGAGGTCGGCGATTTCCTGTTCGCCAGCAAATTCCCCTATGGGTACAGCCGCTATTCCTTCCCGCTCGACGCGCTTCCCATCTCCGGCCGGGTTCTGGGCCATGCACCGCAGCGCGGCGACATCGTGGTGTTCCGCCTGCCGCGCGACCCGGAGCAGGTCTATGTTAAGCGGCTCGTCGGGCTGCCGGGCGACGTGGTGCAGATGCGGAGCGGCATTCTGCATGTGAACGGCCAGCCGGCGGCGCTGGAGCGCCTGGAGGATTTCGTCGAGACGGGAGCCGATGGCGCCCGCCGGACCATCCCGCAATATGTGGAGCATCTGCCGGGTGGTCCGGCGCACCGTGTCCTGCATGTGGCCGGGCGCGATGGTCTGGACGACACCCCGCCGCTTCGGGTGCCGGATGGCCATTACTTCATGCTGGGTGACAACCGCAGCAATTCGCTGGACAGCCGGGTTGCGGCAACGACCGGCGGCGTCGGCTTCGTTCCCGCCGAAAACCTCATCGGCCGTGCCGACCTGCGGCATTTCTCCGTCGATCCAACCGCGTTGGACGACTTGGCCCACTGGCCGGCGGCCCTGCGGCTGGACCGCATCGGGCTGATCCGCTGAGCTGCCCTCACACCATCCTATGGGGCGGGCTTCGTCAGGCGGGTTTCATCGCCACGTAGCGGACGAAGCGCAACCCGCTGCCCAGCACCCGCAACCGTGCCCACCACAGCGCCAGTTCGCGCTTCAAGGCGGCCAGCACCGGTGCCGGCGGCGCGGCGGCCGCCAGCGTGTCGGCCAGCTTGCGCACGCGGTCGATGATGTGGCGGCGGTGCAACTGGGTCAGATCCTCCGAAATGCGGAGGTCGAGGTTGCGCTGGGTCAGTTCGTCGGCCATGCGGGTGGCGGTCCAGGGATAGACCTCCATCGGCTCCTCCTCCCGCCAGCCGTTCCAGCTGTCCCAGGAGCCGGGGGTGCCGTCGATCACATAGTCGTACAGGGCGATGCCGCCCTTGGGCTTCACGCAGTCGCCGAGCCGGTCGAGGAACAGATCCTTGTCGCGCACGCGGTGGAGGATGCGGTCGGCCATCACGAGGTCGAAGCTGCCGGCCTGGTTGAAATGCTCCGGGTCGTAATGGGCGATGGGTGCCTTCTTCGACAGGCCCAGCGCCTTCGACCGGTCCATCGCCAGCTTCGCCAGCAGCGGCGACGGCTCCAGCCCGGTCACCCAGGTGTCGCAGCTTTGCACCAGCGCGCGGGCGGTGCCGCCCAGGCCGGCCGACAGGTCCAGCACGCTCTTGGCCGGGTTCAGCCCGAAGGACCGGACGGAATCGACCAGCCACGCCGCCTCCTCCGGCCCGGTCATGTCCTGGCCCCACAGAAGCTGCGCCCCCTCGCTGCGCGCCGGCGACCAGACCGGCTCGCCGTGACGGTCGAGTTGCATCAACGCCAGCCGGTCCAGTTCCGGGTTGCCGGTGGGCGGGGCCGGCAGCGCGCTTGCGCCCGGCGTTGCTGGAGGGGGGGCACTGCCAACCGTATCGACCGGGCCGGACTGGCGGCGGCCCGCCAGAGCGCGCGGGTCGGCCCGGTTCGAAATGCGGGGCAGGCGGGACAGGTCATAGCCCTCCCACCACGCAGCCAAACGGATGCGCCAGTCGGGGTTACGCCACCGCTCCAAATCCTGCGGACTGATCTGCGGCACCACGCATCTGCCCTTTCCAGATCAAGCGGCGGATCACCGATCTACCACTTTTGGGTATAGTCTCGACATTCGGCACCGTGATTTAGAAGTAGGTTGGCCTGATTTGTCTGTCAAGAAACCATTATTTAACGATTTCGACTTCGTTTTCGCCAATTGTCGGAAAATTTTACCGGTTTTTGTCTGTCCACCCGCTCTGTGCGGCCATTGCGGCAGCCCGGGCACCTCCCTATACTCCCGTCGCAACCGACGAAGGGGGCTTCGCGTGCCGATCAAAACCGGTGAGTCCACCGGCAATCCCTGGACCGTGCTGACCAGCACGACGAAATATGAGAATGCCTGGATGGAGGTGGTCGAACACAAGGTTCTGACCCCGAAGGGCTCTCCCGGCATCTACGGCGTCGTCCATCCCCGCAGTCTTGCCACCGGCGTGGTGCCGGTCCATGCCGACGGCACGGTGACCCTGGTCGGCCAGTACCGCTTCCCTTTGAAGCAGTACAGCTGGGAAATCCCCGAGGGCGGCGGGCGCAAGGGCGTCGAACCGCAGGAATCCGCCGCGCGCGAACTGCGCGAGGAAACCGGCCTGACGGCGCGGCGCTGGATGCCGCTGATGACGCTGCACCTGTCCAACTGCATCACCGACGAGGTGGCCCACACCTTCGTCGCCTGGGATATGGAGCAGGGCGAGTCCGCTCCCGACGAGACCGAGGTGCTGGCGGTGCGCCGCCTGCCCTTCGCCGAGGTGATCGACATGGTGCTGTCCGGCGCCATCACCGACGCCATGGCGGTGGCCAGCCTGCTGAAGCTGCGGGTGCTGGCGGCGGAAGGCGCGCTGCCCGAGGATCTCGTCCGCATTCTCCGCGCCTGACCTGTCAGCAATTCGATCTGCCGCCAATTCGGACCTCCATGACCGTCATTTCCGGCCACGCCGTCGCCATCGATTTCGAGACCGCCAACGAGACCCGCACCAGCGCCTGCTCCATCGGCGTCGCCTGGATCGAGAACGGCCGCGTGACCGGGACGGAAGAGCATCTGATCCGCCCGCGCGAGCCGCGCTTCAACCCCTTCAACAGCGCCATCCACGGCATCCGGGAAGAGGACGTGGCCGACGCGCCCGAATTCCCGGAGGTGTGGGCGGCCCTCCGGGAGCGGGTGCAGGGCCGGCTGATCCTGGCCCACAACGCCGCCTTCGACCTCAGCGTGCTGCGCCATACCCTGACCGACTACGACTTGGACCTGCCGGCCTGCGACTATCTCTGCACCGTCATGATGGCGCGCCGGGCCTGGCCGACCCTGACCGGACACCGCCTGAACCATCTGGCCGATTTCCTGGGGATCGCGCTTCACCACCATCATGCCGGCAGCGACGCCGAGGCCTGCGGCCGCATCGCCCTGGCCGCGGCGCTGGAGATGGAGCTGGGCGGCTTCGGCGAGATCGAGCGCACCGGCATCCGGCTGGGCCGCATCGACCCCGGCGGCTATTCGCCCTGCAAGGGCGGCAAGGCGCCGCCGCGCCGCCCGCGCGTGGTGGTGTGAAGCGTCAGCCGACGCTTTCCCAACATCCTTCCCTGCGTTCGAATTTTTGCGATCGGGTTTACGCTTCAAATCGATTCCGATTTTTCGCGATCCGATCTAGGCTCCCGCTCCACCGTGTGAAGGAGCGAACCGCATGCTGTTCATGTTCCACTGCGTCGACAAGGCGGGTGCCGCCGATGTCCGCGCCGCCAACCGTACCGAGCATCTGGCCTATCTGGAAGCCAATGCCGCCCGCATCTTTGCCGCCGGCCCGCTGCTGTCGGACGACCAGAGCGGCATGGTCGGCAGCCTGCTGATCGTCGAGTGCGCCGATGCCGCCGCCGCGCAGGCGTTTGCCGACGGCGACCCTTATGCCAAGGCCGGCCTGTTCGACAGCGTGACGATCCGGCCCTGGCGCCGCGTCTACCCTAAGGCCTGAGCGGGAGAGCGCTGGCGATGGCCTACTGGCTGGTGAAATCCGAGCCGTTCAAATATTCCTGGGACCGCATGGTCGCCGATGGCCGGACCCATTGGGATGGGGTGCGCAATTACCAGGCGTCCAACAATCTGAAGGCGATGGAGGTCGGCGACCGCGCCTTCTTCTATCACTCCAACGAAGGGCTGGAGATCGTCGGCATCGTCGAGATCGTCCGCACCTATTACCCGGACCCCAGCGACGAGTCCGGCCGCTTCGGCATGGTCGACGTGGCCCCGGTGATGCCGGTGAAGACGCCCGTCACGCTGAAGCAGATCAAGGCCGATCCGCAACTTCAGTCGATGGCGCTGGTGCGTCAGTCGCGGCTGTCGGTCTGCCCGGTCTCCGACGACGAGTGGGCGCGGGTGTGCGATCTGGCGGGGGTCGGCGTGCCGGCCTGAGGGACCGAGCGGGGCGAAGGCGGCCCCGCTCTCCGCTGCCCTGTTCTTCGCAGAAAGACCTACTCGGCCGCTTCCTGGATTGCCGCGTGGAAGTCGTTGGTCGCCTGCAGCATGCGGCGGGCGATGTCCGCCATGCCGGCGGCCGAGACGGCGTCGAGGGGACCGCCGAGCATGCGCAACGTGGCGTCGATGGCCATCAGGCTGGTGCGGTCGGCCATTCCAGCGAGACGGTCGTTGCGGTCGCCGGCTTTCGGAAGATCGTCCGCGTTCGTGGTGCTGGGCATTGCGATCCTTGCCGCCGCTGATCGTTACCGTAATGCAGCAACTCTATAGCTGCCGGCGGGTTAAGGTCGGGTTAAGCAAGGGATCGTCCGTTACAGGACGGACATCCCCGCACGCTGCCCCGCATGCTGCGCCGCGGCGCGGCGGATGGTCGCGGGACGGGACCGCCGCGCTTCCGGCCCGGTTGGCGGCGCGGTCACGGAGACCTTGGCATGCCTCGGTATGCTTGGGGAAGAAACAGTCTCGCGCTGCAAAATCAGCGACACAATCCTCCTTTGGTCGGGGGGCCTGCGGGGGCCGATCTGCTTGTTCGTCCCGCAACTTGTGTGGATAATGCCGCTCAATTCCGGGCGGCGGCCCGCCGCCCTCCAATCATCTTCCGGCCAATTCGGAAGCACCACGGGGGAATCGCACTCATGACCGACAACAGCTTCTTTCCGGTGAAGCCCGAGATCGCGGCGGCCGCCCACGTGAATGCGGAAGCCTATGCCCGCATGTACGAGCAGTCGGTCAAGGACCCCGAGGCGTTCTGGGGCGAGCAGGGCAAGCGGCTCGACTGGATCCAGCCCTACAGCAAGGTGAAGGACGTCAACTTCAACGACGACGTCCACATCCGCTGGTTCTACGACGGCACGCTGAACGTGTCGGCCAACTGCATCGACCGCCATCTGGCGACCCGCGGCGACCAGACCGCGATCCTGTTCGAAGGCGACGACCCCGGCGTTTCCAAGGCCATCACCTACAAGGAACTGCACGAGAAGGTCTGCCGTCTCGCCAACGTGCTGAAGAAGAACGGCGTCAAGAAGGGCGACCGCGTCACCATCTATCTGCCGATGATCCCGGAGGCCGCCTATGCGATGCTGGCCTGCACCCGCATCGGCGCCATCCACTCCATCGTCTTCGGCGGCTTCTCGCCCGACAGCCTGAAGGACCGCATCGTCGACTGCGACAGCCATTTCGTCATCACCTCCGACGAGGGTCTGCGCGGCGGCCGTAAGGTGCCGCTGAAGGCCAACGCCGACAAGGCGGTGGCCGGCGCGCCGGTGGTCAAGCATGTGCTGGTGGTCAAGCACACCGGCGGCACCGTCGCCTGGACCGAGGGGCGCGACCTCTGGTACCACGAGGAGATGGAGAGCGTCTCCGCCGACTGCCCGCCGGAAGAGATGAACGCCGAGGATCCGCTGTTCATCCTCTACACCTCCGGCTCGACCGGCAAGCCGAAGGGCGTGCTGCACACCACCGGCGGCTATCTCGTCTATGCGTCGATGACCCACCAGTATGTCTTCGACTACAAGGACGGCGAAGTCTACTGGTGCACGGCCGACGTGGGCTGGGTCACCGGCCACAGCTACATCGTCTATGGCCCGCTCGCCAACGGCGCCACCACGCTGATGTTCGAAGGCATTCCGACCTACCCGGACGTCTCGCGCTTCTGGCAGGTCATCGACAAGCACAAGGTCAACATCTTCTACACCGCCCCGACCGCCATCCGCTCGCTGATGCGCGAAGGCGAAGGCCCGGTGAAGAACACCTCGCGCGCGTCCCTGCGCGTGCTGGGGTCGGTCGGCGAGCCGATCAATCCGGAAGCGTGGCTGTGGTACTACAATGTGGTCGGCGACGCCCGCTGCCCGATCGTCGACACCTGGTGGCAGACGGAAACCGGCGGCATCCTGATCAGCCCGCTGGTCGGCGCCATCGGCCAGAAGCCGGGCTCCGCGACCAAGCCGTTCTTCGGCGTCCAGCCGGTCGTCGTCGACAATGAAGGCCAGATCCTGGACGGCGAGACCGAGGGCAACCTCTGCATTGCCGATGCCTGGCCCGGCATGATGCGCACGGTCTATGGCGACCACGAGCGCTTCATCCAGACCTACTTCTCGACCTTCGCCGGCAAGTACTTCACCGGCGACGGCTGCCGCCGCGACGCCGACGGCTATTACTGGATCACCGGCCGCGTCGACGACGTCATCAACGTGTCCGGCCACCGCATGGGCACCGCCGAGGTCGAAAGCGCGCTGGTCGCCCACCCGAAGGTCGCCGAGGCCGCGGTCGTCGGCTATCCGCACGACCTGAAGGGCCAGGGCATCTACGCCTACGTCACGCTGAACGCCGGCGAGACGCCGACGGAGGAGCTGCGCAAGGAACTGGTCGCCTGGGTCCGCAAGGAGATCGGCCCGATCGCCTCGCCCGACCTGATCCAGTGGGCTCCCGGCCTGCCGAAGACCCGTTCGGGCAAGATCATGCGCCGCATCCTGCGCAAGATCGCCGCGAACGAGCATGACAGCCTGGGCGACACCTCGACGCTTGCCGATCCGGGCGTGGTGACCGACCTGATCGACAACCGCATGAACAACGCCTGACGGCGGGTTTCATGAGAAAGGGGCGCTCCGGTGGGGTGCCCCTTTTTTCTTTGTCGTGTCAGGCCCTTTCCCCAACGGCACGACCACATCCTCAACGCTCCGGCAGCACCAGCGGGGCGGCGGGGGAGATGGTGAAGGCAGTGGGGGAGGGGTGGCGCTCGACGATCCGCTTGCGGGCGTCTTCAGCACTTTCGGCGGCGATGGCGTAGGTGCGGATGCCGGTCCAGGGGGCGGTGGCGTCCAGCGCCTCCACCGCGACATACCACAGCGGGCCGCTGGACCGGGCGACGCGGTCGACGCAATAGAACTCCATCGGCGTCAGGGCATCGTCGCCGGTGACGGCCGACTGCAAAGACAGGATTTCACCCTCCACCTCGGCCGCCTCGCGGCGCAGGCCGGCGAGGGTTTCCTCCGCCTCCACCCGGCGGACCGAGGCGAGCTTGGCGTAGTTGGCGTAGACGTCCAGCCGCTCCTTCAGCGCGGTCAGCTTCTCCGACTGGCGGCGGGCGCGGATGCCGAGGATGCGCTCGGCCAGCACGCCGATGACCAGGCTGGTGACAGCTCCCAGAAGCCAGACGGGGCTCACGGTGCGGAGGCTCCGGCAACAGCGTCTTCGTCCGCCTCCTCGCTGGAAACGGTGACGCCCACCCCCTCGTGGAAGATGTTGCGGGTCAGCATCTGGGCGGCGGCGAAGTCGGAGGCCCAGACCTGCGCCTCGTTCCCGAAGCGCCAGATGGCGGGGTGGACCACCGCCTTGGCATCGGGCCGGGCGGTGAAGCCCGGAGCCATCGCCAGACGGAAGGTGAAATGGTTGCGCCCCGGCTCAGGCCGGCCGATCTCGTGGATGAAGCGGCGCGCGGCGGCGGTGCGCTTGCCGCTGCGGCGGTTGAGGACGAGCTTGTCGGTCGACAGCTCCACCAGCCTTGCCTTCGTCGCCTCGATTTCGGCCTGCATCGCCTCCAGCTCGTTGGCCTGGCGTTCCAGCGCATCGCGTTCGGCGGTCAGGGCGGCGCCGCAGCGGCGGATTTCCCGGTCCGTCCGCAGGATCAGGCCGCGGCGGATGCCCAGGAACAGCAGGGTGGCGCCGATGCTGAACAGCGCCAGCAGCATTTCCGACGTCATACGCGCCCGCTCCGCAAACCATTCGGCAGTGGGGGAGTTGTAGCGCAATCCGCCTGGGCACGCATCACAAGCAAGTGCCTCCCGGATCTAAAAAACGGCGCCCCGCAGGGCGCCGTAGTCGTCAGCAAAGCGAATGGATGGTCATTTCCGCTCGCCGATGGCGGTCTGGGCGGCCTTCACCAGATCGGGGCCGATCTGCTTGGCCCACTTGTCGAAGACCGGCTGAGTGGCGGTCTGGAAGGCCTTCTGCTGGTCCGGCGTCAGGCGCACGACTTCGACGCCCTGGGCGGTGATCTCCTTCAGCAGGCTGTCGTCCTCTGCGGTGATGCCCTTGCGGGAGATCGCGACCTCTTCCGTAGCGGCCTGGACGGCGGCGGCGCGCACGGCCTCCTGGTCCTCCTTCGACCAGCTGGCCCACACCTCCTTGTTGACCACGAAGATCAGCGGATCGGCGACATAGCCCCACAGGGTGAGGTTCTTCTGGCCCAGCGTGGCGAGCTTGGCGGCAACGAAGATCGCCAGCGGGTTTTCCTGCCCGTCGACGGCGCCGGTCGACAGGGCCGGCTGCGCGTCGGCCCAGCTCATCTGCGTCGGGTTGGCGCCGAGAGCCGTGAAGGTATCGAGGTAGAGCGGCGAGCCGACGACACGGATCTTCAGCCCCTTCAGGTCGGCCGGCGTGCGGATCGGGTGCTTGGAGTTGGAGATCTCGCGGAAGCCGTTCTCGCCCCAGGCCAGCGGCATCACGTCCTTGGTGGCGAGCAGGTCGAACAGCGTCTTGCCGACCTCGCCCTTGGTCAGGGCATCCAGTGCCTTGTGGTCGGGCATCAGGAAGGGCAGGGAGAAGAGGTTCAGCTCCTTCACCTGCGGCGACCAGTTGATGGTGGAGCCGACCGCCATGTCGATGGTGCCCTGGCGGAGTGCGGTGAACTCCTTGGTCTGGTCGCCGTTCACCAGCGAGGTGCCGGGATACATCTTGACGTTGATGCGGCCGCCGGTCTTCTCCTTGACCAGTTCGGCCCAGCGGTCGCCGCCGACACCCCAGGGGAAGGGCTTGCCCAGAACGGTCGAAAGCTTGTACTCCGCCTTGTAGTCGGCAGCGTTCGCCGCACCGGCAACCAGAACCGGAACCGTCAGCGCGGCCAACGCGATGCCGGTGAGCAGAGCCTTCAGCGATTTCATACTTGTTTCCTCCCAAGCGCCCTATACGAAAGATACGGACCGGGATCGTACAGATGCACGCAGGACTGTTCCACGCGCAATTTGAAGCGACCGTCCGCGGTCCGAACAATACGGCCATGCGGCTGAGCCGCATTACGGTCATGCGGTTTGGCCTGATTCTCGGCGCTTTCGTCTGGCTGACGTCGCCCGTCCCGGGCCTCGCCCAGGGACTGCCCGGCCCGGCGACCCCGATGGGGCCGAACCCCAGCGAGTGCGAAATCCAGGCGGCGCTGCTCGGCACCACCGGACCCAACTGTCCGCCGGTGGCGATGCAGCGGCCGGCCGCCCCGCCGCCGGCCACGTCCGCCGCCGCCCCGCCGGGCCAGCGGCCGGGACCGGTGACGGTGCCGCCGCTGCCCGGCCCGACCGCGATGCAGGCGCCGGAACTGCGTGCTGCCTTCCGGGTGGAGTTCGACTTCAATTCCGCCGTCATCCGGCCGGAATCGCGGGAGATCCTGGACAAGGTGGCGGCGGTGATGGGAACGGCCGGCACCACCCGCTTCCGCATCGTCGGACACACCGACGCCGTCGGCGGCGACGCGGCCAACCTCGCCTTGTCCAAGCGGCGGGCGGCGGCGGTGGTCGAGTATCTGGTGTCGCACCACCACATTCACGCCGACCGGCTGGAGGCGTCCGGCATGGGCGCGCGGGACCTGCTGCTGCCCGACCAGCCGAAGGCGGCGGCCAACCGGCGGGTGGAGATCGTCAATCTGGGCGGCTGAAGTTTTTTCGGATCCGCCGGGAACTTTCGGTGGGGTGGGGTGTTGCGCAGGAGCGCCGACGGGCCTATCGGCCCTGTGCGCCCCTCCCTCCAACCCCCGACCGGGAGAGCCGATGCCGGACCACACCCCGATTCCCATCGACAGCCACCGCATCGCCGACGACGAGGTCGGCAAGCCGGCGGTCTTCGGTGCCATCCTGTCCGGCCAGCCGCTGGAGATTCACCGCAACATCTTCGAAGGCGACTACAGCCGTTTCCGGTCGGGGGTGTGGCAGTGCACGCCGGGTCTCGTTGCGATGAAGGACTGGCCCTATCACGAATTCTGCGTCCTGCTGTCGGGCCGGGTGATCATCACGCCGGAGGGCGGAACCCCGCGGGAATACAAGGCCGGCGACGCGCTGGTGCTGCCGATGGGTTTCACCGGCACCTGGGAGATCCTGGAGACGGTGCGCAAATACTATGCGGTCCAGGCGCGCCAGCCGCTGCTGCGGCGGATGAAGGCGCGGGTGAAGGGCTGGCTGCGGCCGGAAGCCAAGGGCGGGCCGGCGGCGACTACGCAGCCCGGCACCGCATTCTGACACCTCGCCATCCGCCGGACGCCCGTGTTAGGGTCCGCCGCGCCGTCTGCCAGGACGGCCCCCGTGCAAGACTCTGACACCGGTGCGTCCCATCATGACCCAGGCCCCCCGTACCCTCACCGAGATCGCCGAAGCGCTGGGCGCCGCGGTCGAAGGCGACGGCTCCCTCACGATCCGCCGCGCCGTCCATCCGTCGGAAGCGGAAGGTCCGGAGGATCTGGCGCTGGCGATGGACAAGGACCTGCTGGCCCTGCTGCCCGGCAGCAAGGCGGTCGCCGCCGTCGTCGCCGAAGGGGTCGAGGTGCCGGAGGGCATCAAGGGCCGCATCGTGGTCAAGCGCCCGCGCTACGCCATGGCCGGGATGCTCGACATCTTCGAACGTCCGGTCCATGCCGAGCCGGGGGTGTCGCCGCAGGCCTATGTGGCGCCCGACGCCGTGGTGGCGCCCGATGCCTCCATCGCCCCCTTCGCCTATGTCGGCCCGCGCGCCCGCATCGGCGCCGGGGTGGTCATCCTGCCGCATGTCACGGTCGGGGCCGATGCGGTGATCGGCGAGGGCAGCCTGCTGCACCCCGGTGCCCGCATCGGCGAGCGGGTGGAGATGGGCGCCCGCTGCATCGTCCATCCCAACGCCGCCATCGGCAATGACGGCTTCAGCTTCGTCACGCCGGAGCCGGGCAGCGTCGAATCCGCCAAGACCACCGGCCGCGTCGTCGGCACCAACGTGCTGATCCGCCGGGTGAACTCCATCGGCACCGTGATCATGGGCGACGATGTCGAGGTCGGGGCCGGCGCCACCATCGACCGCGGCACGGTGACGGCCACCCGCATCGGCAACGGCACCAAGATCGACAACCTCGTCCAGATCGGCCACAACGTCCAGGTCGGCACCAACTGCATGCTGTGCGGCCATGTCGGCATCGCCGGCAGCACGGTGATCGGCGACCGCGTGGTCCTGGCCGGCAAGGTCGGCGTCGCCGACCACATCAAGATCGGCAGCGACGCGGTGGTGGCGGCCAATTCCGGTGTCGGCAGCAACATCCCGCCGAAGTCGGTTTGGATGGGCTATCCCGCCGTGCCGCGCACCCGCGCCTTCGAACAGTACAAGGGCCTCGCCCGCCTGAAGCGCCTGTTTGCCGACGTCTCCGACCTCAAGGCGCGCCTGACCGCCATCGACGGCGGCCCGGTGAAGGCCGAGGCGGAGCCGGCGGAGCAGCAGGAATAGGCGAGCGGTCCGGCCGCCTTCCGCCCTTCATCGTTCAACCACAATCGTTCCCATGACCTCCGGCCAGAACCCCACCCGTGAATCGATCCTTGGCGGCCCGGCCGTCATCCTGGTGCAGCCGCAGCTCGGCGAGAACATCGGCGCCTGCGCGCGTGCGATGCTGAATTGCGGGCTGACCGACCTGCGGCTGGTCAAGCCGCGGGACGGCTGGCCCAACCCGAAGGCGAATGCCGCGGCCTCCGGTGCCGACCTCGTCATCGACAATGCGAAGATCTTCGAGACGACCGCCGAGGCGGTCGCCGATCTGGAGTCGGTCTTCGCCACCACGGTGCGCACCCGCGACATGATCCAGCGCTTCGTCACCCCGCGCGTCGCGGCCGGCGAGATGCGGGAGCGCTATGCCGCCGGCCAGAAGGTCGGGGTGATGTTCGGGCCGGAGCGCACCGGGCTGTTCAACGACGACCTGACCCTTGCCCAGACGCTGGTGACGGTGCCGCTGAACCCGGCCTTCTCCTCGCTCAATCTGGCGCAGGCGGTGCTGCTGATCGGCTACGAGTGGTTCCAGGCCGGCGACCGCACGCCCGACCGTTTCCTCCACACCGGCCAGACCCGCCCGGCGACGATGGCGGAGCGGGTGAACTTCTTCGAGCGGCTGGAGGCGTCGCTGGACCGCACTGGCTTCTTCACCAGCGAGGCGAAGCGCCCCTCGATGATCCGCACCCTGCGCAACGCCTTCGAGCGGATGGAGATGACCGAGCAGGAGGTGCGCACCCTCCACGGCGTCGTCACCGCCCTGGTCGATGGCGACAAGCGGAAAGGCGGGAGTTAGAGTCTGTCTGATGCTTATTGAAGCACCATACAGACTCTAAGCTTTTGGTTTTCCGTGTGATTCACGCTTCAAGCGATTCCGCTTGAACCGATCACACTCTAAGCCGCAAGTACCGCTATAGTGGGCGTCCATGGACTATGCGTTGCAGAACATGGATGTCGGGCTGGTGCTGCTGGACAGCGCGCGGCGGGTGCTTGCCCTGAACCCGGCGGCGGTGCGGCTGCTGGGCGACCGCGCCGCCGGGCTGGTCGGCGCCTATCTGCACGACCTGCACCCACCCTCCCACCGCGCCAAGGTGGAACTGCTGCTGGCCGCCGCCGGCGAGCCCGCGGCTCCGGCCTCGGCCTGTTCGATGATGGTGGCGCTTCCCGGCCGGGTGCTGGTGGTGAAGGCGACCGCGCTGGCACCCGCCACCACGGCGGGGGAGGGGAGCGCGGTCACCGCCCTGATGCTGATGGAGGCGGCGCGGCCATCAGCAGCCGATGCGCAAATCCCGCCATCGCAAGCTCCCGCATCGCAGGCGCCTGAACCGCTGGTCAAGCTGCCGGTGGAGAAGGGGCAGGGGATCGTGCTGCTCGACCCGGCCGATGCCGTCTATCTCCAGGCCGACGGCCATTACACCACCGTCCACACCGCCGACGGCGCCTTCTTCTGCGGCCTTCCCCTGTCGGAGCTGGAGGCGCGGCTCGACGCCCGGTCCTTCGTGCGCACCCATCGCGGCTACATCGTCAACCTGCGCCATGCCCGCGCGGTGGAACGGCAGGACGGCCGCGCCGCCTTCGTCATGGCCGCCCCCGGCGCTCCCCGCGTGCCGGTCAGCCGTAACCGGGCCGAGGCACTGAAGAAACGGCTAGCGCTATAGCCGCTGCTCCATCTGCCGCGCCAGCGCCGGCCAGTCGCGGCCGGGCGAGGCCCAGTTCGCTTCGCCATGGGTGGCGTGGCCCGGCAAGGGGCAGGCCAGGAAGCGGCCGGCCGCCCCCAGCGTGTAGTGCAGGCAATAGTCGATGGACCGCCGTTCGATGCGGAAGCGGTCCCAGACGGCGCTGTCCTCGCGCAGGGTCGACAGCCGGCAGGCCCAGGTCATGGTGGTGCTGGCGGTGAATTTCCAATGGCTGAGCGGCCGGCGCAGCACGCAGGTTTCCTCGCCGCCGGCCGCGATCACCCCATGCAGGCCGGTGGCAGCGGGGTCGGCGTACTTGTCGGCATGGTCGTACAGCGTCACGTAATCGGCGATCTGCAACCCCTCCGCCAGCAGGGCGCGGGCGCCCGGCAGATGCAGATAGTCGTCCTCCAGGAAATAGACGATGGCGTCACGGCCGTGCTGGCGGTCGGACAGGTCGGCCAGAGCCAGCGCCTTGGCATGCAGGAAGGAGCCGTGATGGCCCAGCGCCGTGCGCTGGACGACGGTCCCCTCGGAGCCAAGGCAGCCGGCCTGGGCCAGCATCGCCTCCACCCGCTCCACCGTATCGTCCCGGCAATTGTCGGCGATCACCCGCAGCTCGTCGGCGGCCGGACGGAAGACGTCGAGGAAATTGGCCAGACAGGCGAAGGGGCCGGCGATCTTCTCCTTGGGGTTCCCGCGGTCGCTCAGCCGGTAATAGACCCGCAGCCGGCCGGGAGCGGGTGGGAAGCGCCGCCGGTCATGATGCCGCCAGCGGGCACCGCCGCTTGCGATCTGCCGGCGGTGAAGCGCCAGGGCCAGATCGCAGAAGCCGTCCTCATGGTCAGGCTCGACCGCCAGCAGCCGGGACAGCCAGCCCACCGACGCCTCCGCCGGGCCATGATGCAGGGCCGCGACACCGGCATTGCGCAGGGCGGCGGCATCGCCGGGGGCGAGGGCGAGGGCGTTGCGGAAGGCCTGCAGGGCCGTGGCTCCGTCCTCCTGCTGCAAAGCCAGCGCGCCGAGGTCGGTATGGAGGTCGGAGCGCAGCGGATGCCGGGCGGCGGCTTCGCGGAGGGCGTCGACGGCGCCCGCCCGGTCGCCGGCCTGTTGACGGGCGGCGGCCAGACGGCGCCACGGCATGGGATCGGCCGGCGTCAGCAATGCGGTGCGGCGCAGCCAGACCATCGCGGCGTCGGCATCGCCGCCGGCCTTCGTCATGGCGGCGAGGTTGGCGGCATAGTCGGCACGGGCGGGGTCGCAGGCGCAGGCACGGCGCTGGCGCGCGACCGCATCCGCCGTGCCGTCGGTCCCATGCTGGAAGCGGATGATCGCGGAGAGCTGCCAGGCGTCGCCGGTCTCCGGCTCCCGGTCGAGTATCGCGGTGCAGGCGTCGTAAGCCTCCTGCCGGCGCCCCTCGCGGAAATGCCCGGCCGCCGCCGCTAAGTCATGGAGCGCCATATCCCGTCCCGATCGCCCGCCGGTTGCATCCGTGGCGCGAGAGTGGTCCGTGGACCGGGCCGCGGTCAAGCCTCGGCGACGGTTCCGTTCATGCAGCGATCCCGCCATTCGCGCAGACCGGATGCCGCTGGTGCAGGGTCGCTTGATCGCAGGCGTGCCGGCGGGAAAGCATCGGGCCAATCTTCCCCACCCCTGCCAACCGGTCCCTGCCAACCGGCCCCTGCCAACCGGAATGAGGAGCTCGCTTCCGTGGACAGCATCGACGCGCCCGACCGCTATGTCTCGTTCAAGGGGATCGACTGCGAGGGCAACAGCCGCCGCATCATCGACCGCCTGTACATGCACATCGACGACCCCGCCAAGACCAACGCTTTCTGGGAGCGGTTCCGCGCCAAGCTGGCGGTGGCCGAGGATCCGCTGAAACGGCAGGCCGACGGGCTGTGCCTGCTCTGCGCCAACATCTATTACATCGCCGACCTGTTCGAGGAGCATGACGACGAGGACGGGCTGGCGATGCTGCGCCAGTTGGAGGACGAGTGCTGCTGACCCGTCAGGGCCGGGGAGCCGTCCTGGCCGCCGGCTCCCTCTCGGCGTCCTTGTCCGCCGCGGCATAGGCGACGCGCCAGACCGTGCCGGAGGCATCCTCGGCGATCAGCAGGGCGCCGTCGGCGGTCACCGCCAGCCCGCTCGGCCGGCCCCAGACCTTCGGGGTCTCGTCGCCCTCCGCGGCACTCCCCGTCGCGGTCCCCGCGGCCGGGGTGACGCGGAAGCCGGTGACGAAGGTCTCGTAGGTGCCGGTCGGCCGGCTCTTGTCGAATGGCGCTGTGTCGAAGGGCACGAAGGCGATGGCGTAGCCGGTCGGACGCGAGCGGTTCCACGACCCGTGCAGCGACACGAAGGCGCCCATGCGGTAGCGTTCCGGGAAATGGGTGGCGTCGCCGAAGGCCAGCCCGATCGGTGCCGAATGGGCCTGGAACAGCAGCCCCGGCACCAGCGCCGCCTTCACCAGATCGGGCCGCCGCCCGGCAAGGTCGGGCTGCGGGTTGTCGCCGATGTAGGAATAGGGCCAGCCATAGAAGCCGCCCGGCTTCACCGCCGTCAGGAAATCGGGAACCAGCTGGTCGCCCAGCCCATCGCGCTCGTTGACGACGGCATAGAGGTCGCCGGTGCCGGGCTTGAAGGCAAGGCCGACAGCGTTGCGCAGGCCGGCGGCGTAGGTGCGCTGGCCGCTGCCGTCGATGCGGAATTCCTGGATGGTGGCGCGCGGTTCCAACTCCACCCCGATGTTTCCCTCCGATCCGATGCCGACATAGAAGTGCCGCCCGTCCGGCGCCACTGCGACGGAGCGCGTGGCATGGCCGCCGCGCTTGCCGAAGGCGCCCTCCGGCGTCAGCCGCCGCCGCTCTCCCGCCTGGGTCGTCCCGGCGGTCCAAGGCAACCGCCACACCCCGGCCAGATCGCCGACCAGCACCGCCCCGTCATGGAAGGCGAGGCCGAAGGGATGGTCGAAGCCGTCGGCCCAGACCTGGGCCATCTCCGCCCGGCCGTCGCCGTCGGCATCGCGCAGCAGGGTCAGGGTGCCTGGCCGCTGCTGGGCCACCAGCACGTCGCCGTTGGGCAGGACCAGCAGGTTGCGGGCATTCTCCACATGGTCGCGGAACAGGGTGACGGTGAAGCCGCGCGGTGCGCGCAGGGGCTGCTCGGCGGGGCGCTGCACCAGCACCGCCTCGTTGGCGACCGCGGGCGTGGCATAGGGCTTCGGCAGGGTTTCGATCCGCACATGCACCTCGGCGCCGACCGTCTGCATCGGGTCCGACCGCACCGGGCCGGTCAGCGCCGATTGCGCCATGGCCGATTGGACCAGGGCCGATTGGAGCAGGGCCGTGCCGGCGGCCAAGGCCAGCAGAGCGGCGAGCAGGAAAGGCTTGGGCGGCAGGGGGGGGCGGTCGGCCATCGGACGGGCGCTTTCACGGCGGAGGCGAGGGCGAATGAGGCGGGCGGGCATGACAAATATCGGACGTGAATATGGGGACGATGCCCCAGCCGTTGTACGAACGCAGGCGGTGCAAGGGGGGCTGTACCGGTGGGGTCCCCCGCAAGCGCCGGGTGTCGCGAACGTCTCCCTTGCGCACATCAAGTTGCTTGCGGACGCAGCCGGCGCCAGACCATACTCCGACCGATGTAGGCGGAAGGACCGGCGGGTGGCGTCGGTTGCCGGCGGCGGTGCGGCGACAACTCTGCAATGATGGACAGACACCCGATCGACGCTGCGGCACTCACGCTCTCCCCCACGCGCACCCGTCTGCTGCTGGCCGCTGCCTTCGCGCTGATCGCGCTGCTCGGCGCCGGCTTCTGGGGCTATGTCGTCTGGGCCGACCGGGAAGAGACGCTGCGCCACGGCCGGGAACAGGCCCAGTCCACCGCCCGCCTGCTGCAGGAGCATGTCCGGCGGACGGTCGCCACCGCCGACCTCGCCATCGGCCGTGCGAAGGATCTCATCCGCCATCACGGCATGCCCGGCCTGGACACCAACCGCGAGGCCTGGATCACCGTCCGCGACATGGTGGACAACCTGCCGGAAATCGCGGCGCTGTGGATCGACGGTGCAACCGGCGATGCCGTGCTGACCAGCAGGCAATATCCGACACCGCACCTCAACGCTTCGGATCGCAGCTTTTTCAAGGCGCATCTCGACGGGACCGATTTCCATGTCGGCGAGCGCATCACCGGCCGGCAGACGGGGACGGAATTCTTTACCGTCAGCCGTTCGATCATGCTGGAAGGACGCTTCCAGGGTGTCGTTCATGCCAATGTCGACCTCGACTATTACAGCCAGCTCTACGAAAGCCTGGATCTCGGGGCCGGTGCGGCGATCGCAGTGTACCGTACCGATGGAAAGCCCGTGCTGCGCTTTCCCGCCAGCGAGCCGCTGGACGGCCCGGACGGGAGCATCGTGCTGCGCCATGCGGCCGATGCAGCCATCGAAACCTTCGAGGCAGACGGGCCGACGCCGGGGAGCCGGCGCATCCTGTCCTACCAGCGGGTGCCGAACCTGCCGCTCGTCGCGTTCGTCGCCCTGTCGGTGCGGACGGAACTGGCCCCCTGGCGGGAGCGGACGCTCCGGGGCAGCATCCTGGTCGGGCTGGCGGTGCTGGCCTGCGCCGGCCTGGCCTATACCGCGCTGCGCAGCCTGGAGCGCGAGGTGGCCGGGCGCCGCCAGCTGGCCGATACCAATGCCGAGCTGGACACCAAGAAGAGCGAGCTGGAAATCGCCAACGAGGCCTTCGCCAGCGCCAACCGCCGTTTGAACCTGATCCTGCGTTCGGCGTCCGACAGCATCTGCGGCATCGACCGCGACGGGACGATCACCTTCGCCAACCCCGCCACCTCAGCGCTGACCGGCTATTCCAACGAGGAACTGCTGGGCGGCAACCTGCATGCGTTGATCCATTCCCGCCGTGCCGACGGCAGCCACTTCCCGGCACTGGAATGCCCGGTGACCGAGGTGCTGCTGAGCGGGGAGAGCCGGCGCGGGCTGGAGGACACCTATTGGAGCAAGGCGGGGACGCCCTTCCTGGTGGAATACACGGCCTCCCCGATGCTGGCCGAAGGCAAGGTCGAGGGTGCCGTGGTGGTCTTCCACGAGATCGCCGAGCGCAAGCGGGCGGAAGCGGCGATGCAGCGCGCCCGGCTGGCGGCAGAGGCGGCGAGCCGTTCCAAGAGCGAGTTCCTGGCCAACATGAGCCACGAGATCCGCACGCCGATGAACGCGATCCTCGGGCTGATCCACCTTTTGCAGCAGACCGAGCTGAACGGCCGGCAGGCCGATTACGTGCAGAAGGTGCGGGTGTCGGCGCAGTCGCTGCTGGGCATCCTGAACGACATCCTCGACTTCTCGAAGGTGGAGGCCGGCAAGCTTGAACTGGAGCGGGTCGATTTCCGCCTGGACGACCTGTTGCAGACGCTGGCGGTCATCGTCGGGTCGGCCGCGCAGGAGAAGGACATCGACGTCCTGTTCTCCGTCGCGCCGGACGTACCGTTGGATTTGATCGGCGATCCGCTGCGGCTCCAGCAGGTCCTGATCAACCTCGCCGGCAATGCCATCAAATTCACCGAGGCAGGAGAGGTCGTGGTGTCGGTCGGGGTGCGGTCGCTGGGCGACGACCGCGCGGTGCTGGACTTCGCCGTGCGCGACACCGGCATCGGCATCGCGCCGGAACAGCGCGACCGGCTTTTCCAGGCATTCAGCCAGGGCGACAGCTCCACCACCCGGCGGTTCGGCGGCACCGGGCTGGGGCTGGCGATCTGCGCCCGGCTCGTCCGGCTGATGAAGGGCACGATGGATGTGGAGAGCGAGCCCGGCAAGAGCAGCGTCTTCCGCTTCCAGGCGGAATTCGACCGCCATCCCGGCGGGGCCGGCCGGCGAACCGGCGGGGCTGCGGCCGGCTGGCCCGACTCCCACCCGCGCCCGGTGCCGCGCGACCTGACGGTGCTGGTGGTCGACGACAACCCCACGGCGCGCGAGGTGCTGGGCGCCATCGCCGCCGCCTTCGGCTGGACCGTCACCGCCTGTCGCGACGGCCAGAGCGCCATCGCCGAGCTGGAACGTGCCGCCGCGGCAGGCCATCCCTATGACATGGTGCTGATGGACTGGAAGATGCCGGGGATGGACGGCATCGAGGCGGCGCGCCGCATCCGCGCCGATGTCCATGCCGGCACCCCGATGATCATCGTCATCAGTGGCTATGGCCGCGAGCGGCTGGGCGCCCGCTTCGAGGAGGCCGGGATTTCCGGTTTCCTGGTCAAGCCGGTCACCGCCTCCACCCTGCTCGACGCCGTGACCGTCGCCTATGCCCAGGCCGGGTATGGCGCGCCTCTTCTGCCATCCCCGGTTCCGGCGCCGTCCGGCGGCAGCGGGTTGGGCGGGGCGAGCGGGCCGGCCGAGGACGCCAGCCGGGCGCTGCATGGCCGCCGGCTGCTGCTGGCCGACGACAACGACATCAGCCGGCAGGTGGCGTTCGAGATCCTGGAGCGCGCCGGCGCGTCGGTCACCACGGCCTCGACGGGGCGGGAGGCGGTGGAGTGCGTGCGCGCGGCCGGACAGCCGTTCGACGCCGTGCTGCTCGACGTGCATATGCCGGACATGGACGGCTTCGCCGCGACCGCCGCGATCCGCGCGCTGCCGGGCGGGCAGCAGCTGCCGATCATCGCCATGACGGCAAGCGCCCTGCCGGAAGACCGGCAACGCTGCCTCGACAACGGAATGGACGCCCATGTGCCGAAGCCGCTCGACCTGCCCCAGCTGTTTGCCACGCTGGCCCGCTGGATCGGGCAGCCGCTGGTGGCGGTGCGGCCCTGCGCGCCCTGCGGTGCCGGCCCCGTCCCGCTGCACGGCGACGCCATGCTGACGCGCTCCCCGGCTCTGCCGATGCCGGTTGGCGGTCCGGTCGGCCCGCTGGCCGATTTGCCCGATGGATTGCCGGGCATCGACCTTGCCGATGCGCTCAACCGGCTGGGCGGGGACGCCGACCTGTTCCGCCGCTTCATCGGCCAGTTCGCCGATGGCTATGGCAACGTCGCCGAACGGATCGCCGCGGCGGTGAACGGCAACGATCTGGCCACCGCCAAGTCCATCGCGCATGAGCTGAAAAGCGTCGCCGGCAACCTCGGTGCGCGCCGCCTGTCGGTCGCCGCCGATGCATTGCAGACCGCCGCCTACAGGGACGACGCCAGTGCGGCTGCGGCCCAGGTGCCGGTGCTGCACAGCGAACTGGCGCTCGTAATGGAAAGCGCGCAGCGGCTGCGTGCGGCGCCCGGCGGAAAGACGGGCCCGGCAGGAGGGCCGGGGATGCCGGGCCGGTCGGCGGAGAGCCGGGCGCAGCTGGCGAACCGCCTGCCCCAATTCATAACTTTGTTGCAAGAGAGTAACTTCGCAGCGGCGGAGGAGTTCGCTATGCTGGCGCCGTTGCTGACGGACTGGGTCGAACCTTCGACGATGAAGGGGCTGTCCGCCGCCATCGACGGTCTGGACTTCACCAAGGCGCTTGGGATCGTGCAGCGGATCGCGCGAGACCTCGGCCTCCCGCTAGCGACGGTCTGAACGCGCCCATGGCCGACCTCCGCCCGAAAATCCTGGTGGTGGACGATATTCCGTCCAACGTCCATGTGCTGAGCCGCATCCTGAAGGACGATTACGACATCTATTTCGCCACCGACGGCGAGAAGGCGCTGGATCTGGTCCAGGCGCGGATGCCGGATCTCGTCCTGCTGGACATCATGATGCCGGGGATGGACGGATTCGAGGTGTGCCGCCGCATCAAGGCCGATCCCGCCATCCACGACATCCCCGTCATCTTCATCTCCGCCAAGAGCGAGGTGGAGGACGAGACCCTCGGGCTGGAGGTGGGGGCCATCGATTTCATCACCAAGCCGATCAGCCCGCCCATCGTGAAGGCGCGGGTGCGCAACCATCTGCTGCTGAAGCGGCAGACCGACCTGCTGCGCAGCCTGTCCTTCCTTGACGGGCTGACCGGCATCGCCAACCGCCGCCGTTTCGACGATGCGATGGTGCGCGAATGGCGGCGCTGTGCCCGGTCGAACCTGCCGCTGTCGCTCATCATCCTCGATGTCGATCATTTCAAGGCCTACAACGACCATTACGGCCATCAGGCCGGCGACGAATGCCTGCGCATGCTGGCCGAACTGCTGTCGGACCGGGCAAAGCGGCCGAGCGACCTCGTCGCCCGCTATGGCGGCGAGGAGTTCGTCTGCCTGCTGCCGGAAACCGACGGCCCCGGCGCCGTCCGCGTGGCGGAAGGCTTCCGGACCGGCGTCGCCGAATGCCGCATCCCGCATGCGCAGTCGCCGGTCATCCCCTATGTCACCATCAGCCTGGGGGTCGCCACCGTGATCCCGTCGGCCGACGGCAGCCCCGAACAGTTGGCGGAGATGGCCGACCAGCTGCTCTACCGCGCCAAGCGCGCCGGCCGCAACCGCGTGCAGGACGCCACGGTGCCGGCGCTGTGACGACGCCGCTGCCGGGCCCGCCCTTTTACGATGTCCGCGGCCGCGGTTTCCCGCGCCGTGCGCCGCTGGCCGATGGCTGGGACTGGATCGACCGCCGGGTCGCCGTGCCGGCCGCAAGGGTCCTGCCCGTGGCGGACTGCGGCGGGCTGCGGCTGGCCGACGCCGTCGTGGCGCAGGGGGACTGGCCCCCGGCCGACCGTGCCGCGGTGAACGGCTATGCCGTGGCGGCGGCCGACACGCTGGGTGCCGGCTCCTACAACCCGGTGCCCTTGACGGCGGCGGTTGCGGTGAGCGCCGGCGACCCTCTTCCGGCGGGCTGCGACGCGGTGATCCCCTACGAGGCGGCGCAGGCCGCCGGTCCCTTCATCGAGGCCATCGACGCGGTGGCGCCCGGCAGCGGGGTGGAGCGGCAGGGCGCCTGGACCGCCGCCGGAAACGCGCTGCTTCCGGCCGGGCGGCGCCTGCGCCCCGGCGATCTCGGCCTGCTCGCCGCGGTGGGGCATGACACCGTATCGGTCCTGCCGGCGCCGCGGGTGCGGATTCTGATTGCCGGCGGTCCCAGGGCCGGCGCGCCGGAGCAGCTCGCGGCCATGCTGGCGGCGCTGGTCGGACGCGACGGCGGGGGTGTCGAGGCGGCCGAGGTCGTGCCGGCCGACTTGGATGCCCTGGCCGAAGCCTTCGCCCGGCCGGGGGCCGACCTGATCCTGTCGGCCGGACGAACCGGCCCCGGCCCCGACGATGTGGCGGCGCCCGCCCTGGCCCGGGCCGGCAGCATCGGCCTGCACGGCATCGCCATGCGGCCGGGCGGCAGCGCCGGGCTGGGCGTCGTCGGCGCCGTGCCCATCCTGCTGCTGCCGGGGGAGCCGATGGCGGCGCTGGCGGCTTACGAACTGCTGGCCGGCCGCGCGGTGCGGCGTGCCGCCGGCTTGCCGGCCGACCTGCCCCATGCGACGGTCCGGGCGGTGACGGCGCGCAAGCTGGTGTCGGAAATCGGCTGCCTCGACCTGCACCGGGTCCGGTTGGACGGGGACGGCAGGGTGGAGCCGGTGGCCTCGCCCGGCTGGCCGGGACTGGCGGCGGCGGCGCGGGCCGACGGCTTCGTCCTGATCGGCGCGGACAGCGAAGGCGTGCCGGACGGCGTTCCCGTCACCATGTACAGGTTCGACTGAGAGGCGAGGACGTATCCCGCCGCTTTTATCCAGCAAGGGTTTGCCGCGTGCACAGTTCCGACCGCAGCCGCGAGGACATCCGCCGTTTCGTCGCCCAGGCCGCCCGCCAGGACCAGTTCCTGGAGGTGGTCAGCGGTGAGGAGGCGCGCGCCCGCTTCCACCGTCATCTCGACCTGTCGCCACGGGGGGAGGAGCGGGTGCCGCTGTCGGCAGCGTTGGGGCGCGTGCTGTCCGCCGACGTGACGGCCGATGTGGATGTCCCCGGTTTCGACCGCTCGGTGGTCGACGGCTTCGCGGTGCGCGCCGCCGATACCGTGGGTGCGGCGGAGGACCGGCCGGTCGCCCTGCGCCTGAACGACGAGGTTCTGGCCGCCGGCCATGCCCCCGAACTGACGGTGGAGCCCGGCACCGCCACGGTGATCGCCACCGGCGGCATGCTGCCACGCGGCGCCGACGCCGTGGTGATGGTGGAGACGACCGAGGCGGTCGAGCGGCCCGACGGCCTGTTCGTCACCCTGACCCGCCCGGCCACCCCTGGCGCCTTCGTCGCCGCCGCCGGCTCCGACATCGGCCGGGGCGAGGTGGTTCTGCGCAAGGGCCAGCTGCTGACCTCACGCGAGATCGGCGTGATCGCCGCCATCGGGCTCGGCGAGGTCGCGGTGGTGCGCCGGCCGCGCGTCGCCATTCTGTCCACTGGCGACGAGATCGTCGCACCCGGCCAGCCGATCCGCACCGGAGCGGTCTATGACAGCAACGGCGCCATCCTGGCCGCCGCCGTCGCCGAATTGGGCGGCGAGCCGGTGCCGCTGGGCATCGCCCCGGACGAGGACGAGGCGCTGGAGAGGCTGGTCGCCCGGGGGCTGGACTGCGATGCGCTGCTGCTGTCGGGCGGCACGTCGAAGGGGGCGGGCGACCGTTCCCACCGCATCGTGGCGCAGCTGTCGGACCCTGGCATCGTCGCCCATGGCGTGGCGCTGAAGCCGGGCAAGCCGCTGTGCCTCGCGGTGACCGGCGGCAAGCCGGTGGTGATCCTGCCGGGCTTCCCGACATCGGCCATGTTCACCTTCCACAGCTTCGTCGCCCCGGTGATCCGCGCCCTGGCCGGCCTGCCCCCGGCGCTGGCGGAGGAGGTGCCGGCCATCCTGCCCGTGCGGCTGGGGTCGGAGCGCGGGCGCACCGAATATGTCATGGTCTCACTGGTCCATAGCGCCGGTGCGGGTGCCAATGAGGGCGCAGGTGGGAGCGAACTGGCGGCCTACCCGCTGTCGAAGGGCTCGGGTGCGGTCACCGCCTTCAGCCACGCCGACGGCTTCCTCGCCATCGACGCCCAGGCCGAGGCGGTGGAAGCCGGCACGCCGGTGTCGGTCCAACTGCTCGGCCGTTCGCTGACGCCCGCCGACCTGATCGTCGTCGGCAGCCAGTGCATCGGCCTGAACGCCGTGCTCGGCCGCCTGATCGGCGATGGGATGACGGTCAAGGCGCTGAATGTCGGCTCGATGGGCGGGCTGGCGGCGGCACGGCGCGGGGAGTGCGACATCGCCCCCGTCCATCTGATGGACCCCGCCACCGGCACCTACAACACGCCGTTCCTGGCACCGGGTCTCGACCTCGTCACCGGCTACCGCCGCATGCAGGGCATCGTCTTCCGCCGCGGCGATCCGCGGTTCGAGGGGCGTACGGCGCAAGAGGCGGTTGCCGCGGTCGCCGGTCTGGCCGACTGCATCCTGATCAACCGCAATGCCGGCAGCGGCACCCGCATCCTGACCGACCGGCTGCTGGGGCCGGCGCGGCCGACCGGCTACTGGACGCAGGCCAAGTCGCACAACGCCGTCGCCGTCGCGGTGGCGCAGAACCGCGCCGACTGGGGTGTCGCCATCGAAACCGCGGCGACCCTCTATGGGCTGGGCTTCCTGCCGCTCCAGGAGGAGCATTACGACTTCGTCGTCCCCGCCGCCCGTCGCGACCGTCCGGCCGTCCGCCGCTTCGTCGAGGCGCTGGAGATGCCGGAGGTTGCCGAGGCCCTGTGCGCCATGGGGTTCATCAAATAGGGGCTGAAGAGAGGGTTTGGCCCAATCATCCGGCTAAACCGAACAAAATGCCGCAGGCCGGGTTTTTTCGTGATCCAACGGTCGGATGGTTGCGTACCGAAGGTCACGATGCGACATACAGCCCGGCGTGAAATGCCGCTCGATGCAGGGCAGAGTGCAGGATTGACGCAGAGGTCTTGAAAACGGGGCGGCTGCCGTGAATTCCGGGAATGGGTGCCATCCCCGGCTTGTGCGGAAGCCGATGTTCCCCTTGAATGGGACCATGCAGGACCAGCACATCCCCGCGGCCGACATGGCCCCCAGCCTGGAAGACCTGCTCGTTGCCGTAGGGCGCGAGCGGAACCGCCAGGCGTTCGGGGTTCTGTTCGGCCACTTCGCGCCACGGCTTAAAACCTATCTGCGCCGGTTGGGATGCGATTCCGGCGCGGCGGAAGAGCTTGTTCAGGAGGTCATGCTGTTGGTCTGGCGTCGTGCCGAAACCTACGATCCGATCCATGCCTCGGCCGGCACTTGGGTGTTCACCATCGCCCGCAACAAGCGGATCGATGTGTTGCGGCGCGAACAGCGGCCGGAGATCGACCCCGACGATCCCGCCCTGGTGCCCGAACCCGATGAGGCCGCCGACCGCCGGATCGAGGCGAAGGAGAGCAGCGGGCGCCTGCGCGCCGCGCTGAAGGATCTGCCGCCGGAACAGGCCGAGCTTCTGCGCATGGCTTATTTCGAGGACAAGCCGCACAGCGTCATTTCCGCGGAGCACGGCATCCCGCTCGGCACCGTCAAATCGCGCCTGCGTCTGGCGATGGAACGCCTGCGCCGGTCGCTGAAGGATGTCGGATGAGGCATTTCCGATGAACCGGCCGAGCCACCACCCCGGCGACACCCTGCTGATCGACTATGCCGGCGGCGCCCTGTGCGAGGGCGCGTCGCTGGCCGTCGCCACCCACATGGCCTTCTGCCCCGCCTGCCGCCACGCCGTGGCGGAGATGGAGGCGGTCGGCGGCGCCCTGCTGGAAGATCTGGACCCGGAACCGCTGTCCGACGGCTGCCTGGAAGCGCTGATGGCCCGCCTGGACCACGAGCGGCCGGCGCCATGCCGCCCGGCCGTTAAGCCGTCGGTGCAGCAGTCGCGCTATCCGGAACCCCTGTGCAGCTACCTGCGCGGACGGCTCGACCGCGAGGGGCGGCTGGGGGAGGGCGGCTGGCGGTTCCTCCAGCCGGGCATGCGCAGCATGGATCTGCTGTCCGGCCCGGACGGAACCACCAAGCTGATCCGCATGAAGGGCGGTGTCGGCGTGCCGGTGCACACCCATGGCGGCATCGAGCTGACCGTTGTGCTGGAGGGCGGCTTCTCCGACGAGTTCGGCGCCTTCCTGCCCGGCGACATCGCCGTCGGCGACCCGTCGCTGATCCACCGGCCGGTGTCGGACCCGGAAGGCTGCCTGTGCCTCGCCACCACCATCGGCGGTCTGCGGATGACCGGACCGCTGGGGCGGTTGTTCAACCGGTTCGTGAAGCGGTTCTGAAGGAGTGCGGGCTGCGATGCCCTCTCCCTAATCCTGTCCCGCTTGGCGGGAGGTGGGAGAGGGCATTCGCAGCCGGCCCTTTACGCTGCGACCGCCACACGCCCGTCGCGGGCGCGCATCAGCAGCCAGACCACCGAGACGCCCAGCAGCTTCGACGCGAAGCTGGCGGCCCAGACGGTCGGATCCCAGACGTCCAGCATGCCGAAGAAGATGGCGGTGTCGACCGGCACCGACAGGGCGGCGCTGATCCACAGCCGGTCGCGGAGCGGGCGGCGGGTGACGGTGAAGACCGCCCAGTCGATCATCTCCGACACGGCGAAGGCGACGACGCTGGCGGTGGCGACGAAGGGGTCGGTCAGCAGATAGGACAGCACGGTGCCGCTGAGCATGGCGGCGAGCGCCCAGTGGCCGAAGCGCACCTGAACCATGTCGCGCAGGATGAAGATCAGGCCGGCCCAGCAGGACCAGGCCAGATCCAGGTGCGGAAACAGGCTGAAGGCGAAGTTGATGGCAAGAATGCTGCCGATATAGGCGGCGAGCCAGAGCATGGCGATGATCCTCCGAGAGCGGACCCGCGGCAATACGGGCGCTGATGACCGGAGCCGGCCCCGCGTGAATGCGAGCGCCCCGAAACCGCTCTAGCTAACAGAACATCGCCATGCTGGGAAGGTGCCGCGTGGCCCTTGCACCGCCGGTACTTACACCGGCTTCGCGTCGCCCTTCATCAGGGCGTAGGTGTAGCTGTCCACCAGCGCCTCCATCGAGGCTTCGATGATGTTGGTGGACACCCCCAGCGTCGACCATTCGGTTCCGTCGGTGCGGGCGCTGCGGATCAGGACGCGCGGCATGGCGCCGGTGCCCTCCTTGGCGGCCAGGATGCGCACCCGGTAGTCGGACAGGCTGACCTTGGCGAGCGCCGGATAGGCGGGCTCGAGCGCCTTGCGCATGGCGACGTCCAGCGCATGCACCGGGCCGTTGCCGTCGGCAACCTCCATCCGCACGGCGTCGCCGACGCGCACGCGAACCACCGCTTCCGATTCCACCACCAGCTTGCCGACCGCGTTGTAGCGGCGCTCGTCGGTGACGTGGAAGCGCAGCAGTTCGAAGAAGCGCGGCACCTCGCCCAGCTCGCGCCGGACCAGCAGCTCGAAGCTGGCCTCCGCCGTGTCGTAGGCGTAGCCGTCGCTGTCGCGCTGCTTCACCAGATCGAGCAGGCCGGCAAGGCGCCCGTCCTTCGCATCCACCGCCATGCCGATGTCGCGCAGCCGCACGATCAGGTTGGAGCGGCCGGCCTGGTCGGACATGACGATCTGGCGGCGGTTGCCGACGGCCTCGGGCGCCACATGCTCGTAGGAGGACGGGTCCTTCTCCACCGCCGAGACATGCAGCCCGCCCTTGTGTGCGAAGGCGCTGGCGCCGACATACGGGGCGTGGCGGTTGGGCGCGCGGTTCAGCCGGTCGTCGAAGGCGCGGCTCAGCTGGGTCAGGAGAGGCAGATCCTCGCGGCGGATGCCGGTCTCGTAGCCCATCTTCAGCATCAGCGTCGGGATCAGCGAGACGAGATTGGCGTTGCCGCAGCGCTCGCCCAGCCCGTTGATGGTGCCCTGGATCATCCGCGCGCCGGCCCGCACCGCCGCCAGCGAGTTGGCGACCGCGTTCTCGGTGTCGTTGTGGCAGTGGATGCCGAGCCGGTCGCCGGGGATGCCGTGCGTCTCCACCACTTCGCGGACGATGGCGTCGACCTCGTGCGGCAGCGTGCCGCCGTTGGTGTCGCACAGCACGATCCAGCGCGCGCCGGCCTCGAACGCCGCCCTGATGCAGGACACGGCATAGGCCGGGTTGCGCTTGTAGCCGTCGAAGAAATGCTCCGCGTCGAACAGCGCCTCGCCCTTGGCGGCGTGCAGGGCTGCGATGCTGTCGCGGATGAGGTCGAGGTTTTCCTCGCGCGGGATGTTCAGCGCGACGTCGACGTGGAAGTCCCAGCTCTTGCCGACCATGCACACCGCCTTGGCGCGCGACTGGGCCAGCGCCGTCAGCTGCGGGTCGTTGGCGGCACTGCGGCCGGGGCGGCGGGTCATGCCGAAGGCGGTGAAGGTGGCGCGTGCCAGTTCCGGCGCCTCGGCAAAGAACTGGTCGTCGGTCGGGTTGGCGCCCGGCCAGCCGCCTTCGACATAGTCGATGCCCAGCCGGTCGAGATCCTTGGCAATCGCGATCTTGTCGGCGACCGAGAAATCGACATCCTGGGTCTGCGCCCCGTCACGCAGCGTGGTGTCGTAGAGATAGATGCGCTCGCCCGTCATCGCCGCCTGACCTGTGAAGATGTCCTGTTTAGACAAAAGAGCCGGCAGTGCTTTGCCACCCTGCGGAAAGCCGGGAGAATGGACGATGCGGCGCGTATCCTCAACCGTTTTGAGAAGAAACTTGCGGAAAGCGGGGCTTTGCCGCAACGGAGGGAATGGCAAGCCGGAGATCAGCGACCGGAGGGCGGAGCACCGCGCTCCACCCCCGGCCACCCGCCGGGATCAGCGGGCGAACAGACGGTAAAGAGCGGAATGGTCCAGCGCGCCGTCGCCCTGGTCCACCAGCATCTCGAACAGTTCCAGCGACAGGCCGAGCGTCGGCAGGTCGATGCCGGACTGCTGCGCCAGCTCCTCCGCTTGCCGCAGATCCTTCACCTGGGTGGTGACGCGGCCGCCGGGCGTGAAGTCGCCGCTGACCATGCGGCCGCCATGCAGGTCGAGGATGCGGGATTCGGCGAAGCCGCCGCGGATGGCGTCGCGCACCTTGGCCGGGTCGGCGCCGGCCGCCCGGGCGAGCGCCAGCGCCTCGGCCACCGCGCCGATGGTCAGGGCGACGATGACCTGATTGGCCGACTTGGCGATCTGGCCGGCGCCGCTGTCCCCGACATGGGTGATGCGGCGGCCCATCGCCTGCAACACCGGCAGGGCACGGGCGAAGGCAGCCTCTGACCCGCCGGCCATGATGGTGAGGATGGCGCCCTCCGCCGCCACGGTCCCGCCGGAGACCGGCGCGTCGAGCCATTCCGCCCCGACGGCGGCGACGCGCTGGGCCAGCGCGCGGGTGGCGGCGACGGCGGTGGTGCCCATGTCGATCACCAGATGGCCGGGGCGCAGGACCGGCAGCAGAGCCTCGGCCACTGTCTCCACCGCATTGGTGTCGGTCAGCATCAGGATGACGATCCCCGCCTGTCCGGCAACGGCGGCCGGGCCGGTGGCGGCGATCATCCCCTCCGCCGCCAGTTCGGCGACCGGGCCGGGGCTGCGGCTGCTCACCACCAGTTCCGCGCCGGCACGGGCGAGCGCTCTGGCCATCGGCTTGCCCATCAGGCCAAGCCCGATGACGCCGACGCGCTGGCCGGCGAGATCGGGGCGGATGGTTTCTTCGGTCATGTCGAGGCTTTCACTGTACGTGGATCAGGGTCACAGGCGCATGTGGCGGGCGCGGGCGCCGCGCTCGATGGCGGCGGCGCACAGCCGGTCGACCCCGAGCCGGTGGCGGATCAGCTCCAGCATGCGCAGTTCCTCCTGCGATGCCTTGGGGTCGGCGGCGGCGATGTCGCAGGCCACCGCATAGGCGGTCTCGCGCAGCTTGGACGGCAGCGCCTGCTCGATGATGGTCAGCACGGTGTCCAGCCCGTCATTGTCGGACAGCATGGCGGTGCATTCGCGGGTGGCGGCCATCACCTGATCGCCGCTGTAGTCCTTGAAGATCGGCAGATAGCGCACATTCTCGCCGATGGCTTCCAGTTCAAGGTCGGTCATGTCGCCGTCGCAGGCGGACACCAGGACCATGACGTAGATGAGTGCGCTGTGGTGGTCGATCATGGAATCGGTCGGCTTTCTCATGGGGCGGTCTCCCTTGGGGAGTGGTCGCGTGTAAGGTCGGCAATCTCGAACGCCGCTTCCGCGGCGTCAAGCATGGCGTCCGACGCCGCCTTCGCGGCGTCGTTTGAGTTCGACGCCGCTTCCGCGGCGTCAAGGGTGCCATGCCGGGAGTGGAGGGGTCGGCCGCTCGACGCGACGGTTGGCGTTGCCTATTGTCGCGCACCATGAACGTCGTCCTCAATGTCGCATTTCCCGTATTCGCCATCATCCTGGCCGGCTTCCTGTCCGGGAAGTCGAAGCTGCTCGGCGCCGCCTCGTCGGAGGCGCTGAACAAGTTCGTCTATTGGATGGCGCTGCCGCCGGTGCTGTTCCTGGGCACGGCACGGCGGTCGATCCCGGAGATCTTCAACGGTCCGTTCATCGGCGCCTTCCTGGGGTCGATGCTGCTGGTCTATGCGCTGGGTGCTGTGATCGGCCGCCTCGTCTACCGCGAGCGCACGCAGATCCAATGCATGCAGGGGCTGAACTCGGCCTTCTCCAACACCGGCTACATGGGCATTCCGCTGTTCCTGGCCGCCTTCGGGCCGGACCGTCTCGCCCCCACCATCCTGGCGACCGTCATCATGAGCGCCATCATGGTCGGCATCGCCGTGATCTGGATGGAGTTCGCCAACAGCCAGGGCAGTGGGCTGGGCAAGGCCCTGCGCGATGTCGGCCGGGCGCTGGCGAAGAACCCGCTGATCCTGTCCACCGCCGCCGGCCTCGCCTGGTCGGCGCTGCTGCCCGGCGTGGCGGTGCCCAAGCCGATCGCGACATTCTGCGAGTTGATGGGCTCCCCCGCCGGCCCCTGCGCGCTGTTCGCCATCGGCCTGTTCCTGGCCTCGCAACGCCTGACCGCCGGGCTGGCGGAGGCGGGCTGGATCAGCGCCCTGAAGCTGCTGGTCCACCCGGCGCTGGCCTGGGTGCTGACGCAGACGCTGTTCCCGATGGACCCGTTCTGGACCGGCAGCGCGGTGATCCTGGCGGCATTGCCGACCGGCGCCCTGACCTTTGTGGTGGCAAGCCAGTACCAGACCTATGTGGAGCGCACCTCCTCCGCAATCCTGGTGTCGACGGTGCTGAGTGTGGTGACGCTGTCTGCATTGCTGGCGGTGTATGCGCCGGCGGGATGATCGGCATCCGGACTTGAGTTGGCGATGTAATCTTATAGAGATTGCCGTTGTTCGCGGCTCGGTCCATTTATCTTTCGAACATTTTCTTACCGATTCTTTAAGGCATTCTTTACCCTGTGAACTTAGGTGAGTCTGGAATTGCTTTCGTCATGTCGGTCGAAGTCGACAGGGAAGCCGCTCTTTTCAGGGGTCAGCTGGGGTGTCGCTGTGAAACTTATCGAGAATCTCCGGATCGGCACGAAAATCTATGCGGTGGTGGCGCTTCTCAGCGTCATCACGCTGGGGCTGTCGATCTACATGAGCGACCGGATCGGTGAGATCGATGATCGCTACACCAAGCTGGTCGATGGAGATGTGACGTTTTCGCTGAAGCTGGAACGCATGCGTGGCGACCTCGCCAACCTCGGCCGTCAGGCCAACAACGTGCTGCTGCTTCAGGATCCTTCCGGACTTCCGGCTCTGGTCAAGGCGATGGACGACATCCAGGCGGCCATCGTCGAATCGAGCACGGTGATGAACCGTCTGGTCAGGCCCGAGAACAAGGACAAGCTGGCCCGGATCGTGGAACTGACGGCAATGGTGAAGTCCTCGCTGCCCAAGCTTTTCGCGGCGAAGGAGAAGGGCGATCACGCCGGGGCTGCCGCCATCTATGGAAAGGAAGGGCGCCCCCAGGTGGTGGAGGCCTTCAACATGGCGGCAAAGCTGTCGGATGAGGTGTCGGCCGGAGTGTACCGTTCGTCCGACGATCTGACCGTCAAGACCAACCAGACGGTGTTCAACTCCCTGTCGATTGCGGTCGCGCTGCTTGTCATCGGTGCCATCGGGTCCGTGCTGCTGGTCGTCTATGGCATTCGCCGTCCGATTGCGGCCCTGAATGCGGCGATGGTGCGTCTGGCGACCGGGGACACCACGACGGAGGTGGGTGGGGCCGGCCGTGGCGACGAGGTCGGCGAAATGGCGCGGACGGTGGAGGTGTTCAAGGAGAGCATGATCCGAACGCGCCAGCTGGAACAGGACGCCAAGGACGCCCAGGTCCAGGCGGCCGCGGAAAAGCGCCGGGGAACGCTGGACATGGCCCGGTCCTTCGAGGAGCGGGTCGGCTCCATCGTCGATGCGGTCGGCAGTTCCGCGACCGAGTTGCAGGCCACCTCGTCGCAGCTGGCCGCCGCCGTCGAAGAGGTCGGCGCCCAGTGCACCGCCGTCGCCGCCGCGTCGGAGCAGGCGAGCGCCAATGTGCAGACGGTCGCCGCCGCGTCGGAGGAACTGTCCGCCTCGATCGGCGAGCTGTCCGACCGGGTGGGGCGTGCCGCCGACCGCTCCCGCATGGCCGCTGAAGGGGCTGGCGAGGCCCAGCGCCAGCTCGATCTGCTGTCCGCCTCCATCGATCAGGTCGATCAGATCGTGGCGTCGATCAATGCGGTGGCCAGCCAGACCAATCTGCTGGCGTTGAACGCGACCATCGAAGCGGCCCGTGCCGGCGAGGCCGGCAAAGGCTTTGCCGTCGTCGCCAGCGAGGTGAAGAACCTTGCCAACCAGACCCACGCGATGACCGAGCAGATCACCAACCAGATCGGCGCGGTCAAGGCGGCGTCGGGCCGGACGGTCGGCGCCATGCGCAGCATCATCGGTCAGGTGGAGGAGATCAGCAATTCCACTGCCGACATGGCGCAATCGGTGAACCAGCAGAGCGGCGCCACGTCCGAAATCAGCCGCAACGCCCAGCAGGCCGCGGTCGGCACGACCGAGGTTTCGCGCAACGTCCTGGGAATTCAGCAGGCGGAGAACGAGACGGGGGCGGCCACCAACAACGTCAAGCATGCGTCGGACGATCTCGCCCGGCAGGCTGCGATGCTGAAGCAGGCGATGGACAGCTTCCTCAGCGAGCTGCGCGCCGCCTGACAGGCCACGGAACGGGAGGTGGTGAGGCGCCGGACCGGCCTCACCAGCCGCGCAGGAACTCCGCCGTCTCCTCCACCGCTTGTTTCAGTCCGACCCGCCGCATTTCCACGCCTTCGGGGAAGGCGCCGCCAAGCCGGCTCGGCATCATCGGGTCGAGCAGGACGAAGACCCCGGTGTCGTCGGCGCGGCGGACCAGCCGGCCGAAGGCCTGCTTCAGGCGCAGCCGGGTGATCATGTCCTCGTAGCGCCGGCGGCCGAAGGCCTCGCGCCGCGCGCGGTGCAGGATGTCCGGACGCGGCCACGGCACGCGGTCGAAGACGATCAGGCGCAAGCTGCGCCCCGGCACGTCCACCCCGTCGCGCACCGCGTCGGTGCCGAGCAGGCAGGCGTGCTCCTCGTTGCGGAAGATGTCGATCAGGGTCGAGACATCCAGCGGATCGACATGCTGGGCATAGAGCGGGATGTTCGCCTGATCCAGCGGCTCGGCGATGCGGTCGCGCACGGCGCGCAGCCGGCTGATCGCGGTGAACAGGCCGAGCCCGCCGCCGCCCGCCGCCATGAACAGCGATCTGTAGGCCGCCGAAACCTGCCCCAAATCGTCCTTGCGCACGTCGTTGACGACGAAGACGCGGGTGCGGTTCGGATAGTCGAAGGGGGAGGGGACCTGCGCCCGGATCGCTGGGGCCGGCAGGTGGCTGGCGCCGCAACGGTCCTCCGCGGCGCGCCAGTCCTGGCCGATGTCGCCGGTGCCGTCGGTCAGCGTGGCAGAGGTCACCACCAGCCCATGGGCGGGACCGGCCAGCGCCTCGGCGAAGGGTACCGTCGGATCGACCCAGTGGCGGTACAGCCCGACATCGACGTCGCGGCCGTCGATCCGCTCCACCGCGAACCAGTCGACGAAATGGGACGGCGTCTCGGTCGGCAGGGTGCGCAGCATGGCGCGCCACCCCTCGACCGTCAGGGTGCCGCGGCGGTGCAGGCTCCGCGACAGCGCGTCGATGCGGCGGCGCTGGTCGGAGTCGAGTTCGGCGCTCTCGTCCTCCAGCCGCAGCGCCAGCCGGCGGGCCAACGCCTCGACCGGCTCGGACAGGCGGACCAGAGACTGCTCCAGCTCCGCCGCGGCCTCCAGCAGGCCGTCCACCGGATAGGCCTTGTCGGCCTCCAGGCTGTAGGGGCCGCCCTGGCCGGCGGTGCGGGCATAGACCTGCTGGCGGGCCATCAGCAGGAAGCGCTCGGTCGGCCCCTGCGGGTTGTCGGCGGCCAGACGCGCCGACCAGCCGTCGGCGGGCAGGACGCGGGCGCCGATCAGGATGTCGTCGAGATGGCGCAGAGCCTCCTCGTCGCCGGCGACGATGTCCTCCAGCCGGCGCTTCAGGCCGCGGGCGCGGCTGCGGCCGGTCTCCTCGGCACCCAGCAGCCAGCGGCGCAGCTCCTGCGTCTCGCGGCAGGTCAGATGGCCGGCGAAAGCGCTGTCGGCGGCATCGAAGACATGGTGCCCCTCGTCGAAGACATAGCGGCTGGGCAGTGTCGGTTCCTCGCCGCCGCCGAGCGCCGCCTGCACCATCACCAGCGCATGGTTGGCGATGACGATGTCGGCGCGCCGCGCCCGGCGCACGCTCTTCTCGATGTAGCAGCGGGCATAATGGTCGCAGGCGGAATAGATGCATTCGCCGCGGCGGTCGGCCAGCCCCATGGTCGGGCCGCGCCCGGCGATGTCGACCAGCCAGCCGGGGAAGTCGCCGCCGGTCATGTCGCCGTCGCGCGTCGCCGCCGCCCAGCGCGCCATCAGCCCGACGCCGATGGCGTTGTGCGGCTGGAACGGCATGGCGCGCACCGCGTCTTCCAGGTTCAGCAGGCACAGGTAGTTCTCGCGCCCCTTGCGCAGCACCACCTTGCGCGCCTTGGTCGCCGGGTCGGCATAGAGCCGGTCAAGCTCGGCGTCGATCTGGTGCTGGAGGTTGCGGGTATAGGTGGAGATCCACACCGTCCCGCCATTCTTCTCCGCCCAGACCGTGGCCGGCGCCAGATAACCCAGCGTCTTGCCGACGCCGGTCCCGGCCTCGGCCAGCACCACATTGGGGGTGTCGGGAAGCTGGCGCGGGGCGAAGGCGGCGGACACCGCGCTGGAATAGTCGGCCTGCTGCGGCCGCGGCTCCGCCACCTTGCCCAGCACGTTGGCCGACAGCATGACGGCGAGGCGGCGGCGCGCCTCGTCGGGATCGACCGGATTCTGGGCGGGCGGCGGCGGCGGCGCGCCCTCCTCCCACTCCTTGATGCGGGTCCAGACGCGCAGGCCCGAGCGGGCGGCACCCTTCTCCGGCCCGTCGGGCTTGCCGAGCGCGGCCAGCACCGCCGCCGCCCAGGGCCAGCCGGCACGCCCCATCTCCCAGGCGAAGGCGACGGGATCGGAGGACTCCTCCCGTCCGGCTGCGCGCAAGTCACCCAGCAGACGGCGCACGGCGCGCTGGAGTGCCAGCGCCTCCGCCTCGTGACCCTCAGGCGTGGGCAGGTCGAGCGCCTCGGCGATGCCGCGCGGGGTGGGGACGCAGAAGCGGGCCGGGTGGACGAAGGCGAACAGTTCCAGCACGTCGAAGGCCGGGAAGGCGTCGATCCCCAATCGGCGGGCGAAGGCGCGGGCATGGCAGACCAGGGGCGGCTGGCGGCGCACCTTCGCCGCGGCGGCGGCCAGCGACAGCTCCTCGACCTCGCCGTCGAGGGTCAGCGACACGACACGGCGCGCACCGGCCACCATGGCGGGCGCGTCGTCAAGGCTGTGGAGCGGGGTGGGATCGGCTGTCAGGTCCATCGGCGGCACTATATGGCGGTGGCGTGCCGCAAAGCGAGCGCCGCATGTTGACGGCGCACCGCTTCACCCCCATTGAGGGAAGTCCGAAGGAACCGGGCGGAGACGGGGCTGTATGCGGAAACTGCTGCGCTGGGCGCTGATCGGGATTGCGGGGCTGATGGCCTTCACCATCCTGTGGGCGGCGCTCTATCGGGTCGTGCCGCCGCCGGCGACGCCGCTGATGCTGATCCGGGCGCTGGGCGGCTCCGGCCTGTCGCGCGGCTGGGAACCGCTGGAGCGCATCTCCCCCGCGCTGGTCGAGGCGGTGATCGCCTCGGAGGACACCGGTTTCTGCGGCCATGGCGGCTTCGACTGGGCGGCCATCGAGGGCGCTTTCGAGGAGAACGAGGAAGGCCGGCGGCTGCGCGGCGGCAGCACGATCAGCCAGCAGACTGCCAAGAACGCTTTTCTGTGGCCCGACCGCAGCTGGACCCGCAAGGGGGCGGAGGCCTGGTTCACCCTGCT
The DNA here is from genome assembly GCF_002573965.1 of Azospirillum palustre. Taxonomy (NCBI): domain Bacteria; kingdom Pseudomonadati; phylum Pseudomonadota; class Alphaproteobacteria; order Rhodospirillales; family Azospirillaceae; genus Azospirillum; species Azospirillum palustre. The sequence continues at coordinate 418,839 of NZ_PDKW01000043.1, forward strand.
GATCGAAAGCCTGTGGAGCAAGCGCCGCATCCTGGAGGTCTATCTGAACATCGTGGAGTGGGACGACGGCGTCTATGGCGCCGAGGCCGCGGCGCGGCACCACTTCAACAAATCGGCCGCGGCCCTGACCCGGCGCGAGGCGGCGCTGCTGGCGGTGGTGCTGCCCAGCCCGCGCAACTGGTCGCCCACCCGGCCCAGCGCCTATGTCGCCCGCCGCGTCGGGGTGATCGAGCGGCGGATGGCGGTGGTGCGGCGGGACGGGCTGGCCGACTGCGTGCGATGACCCTGGCGCCCCCCTCCACCGAATCTTAACACCCGACGCGCTACGCTCCACACTGCTCCCGCCCGGCCCGCAGGAGGCCGACCCCAAGAGGCCGCCCCCCAAGGAAGCCGACCCAGGAGGCCGATCATAGCCACGCACCGAACGCTGCACGGAAACCTGTTCTCCACCCCGCCGCCCGACCCGTTGCGGGACGAGCTGGCGCCGCACCATGAAACCCAGCCGGAACCGGGAAACCCCACCCGCCTGCTGATCGTCGTCCTGATCGCCCTGTTCACGCTGGCCGGACTGGCCTATGCCGGCGGCATCGCGCTGGACCGCATCCTGGAACAGCGGCGGGTCGAGGCGCGGATGGGGCCGAAGCCGCAACTGGCGCGGCTACCCGCCATCGAGGTGCCGCTGGGCAGTGTGCGGGCGGTGGAGATGCAGGTCTCGCTGGTGCTGGCGCCGAAGGTCGAGCCCGACCGCATCCTGCGCTATCAGGACCGCATCGCCGACCGGCTGTTCCAGACCATCGGCCGGATCGACAGCGAAACCCTGACCGGCCCCGGTTCCGCAGAAATCCTGAAGGCGCGCATCAAGGAGGCCGTGAATCGCGAGGCAGGAGCCGGCCTGTTCCGCGACATCTACATCGAACGCATGGTCGTCAAGTGAAGCACGCGGGGCTCGTTCTGCGATCAGCCTTGTTTTGTGCGGCGCAATAGCATATCTAGAGCGTCTTGATCGCTGGAGGCTCGCGCGTCTCTTGAGCGAGACGCGCTGTGATTGCGCAACGGCAGTCCCTTAGGGGGCGAACGTCCCGGGGTTCCAGGGACGCAATGGCCGCTGCATCGGATAGACGCCTCTCCCTCTATCGACCTCCTCCCGGCGAGTCCGCCGGTATATCCCACGCCCGCCATAGGGGCGCGCGGGGCTGTACCGTGTTGCTTTGAGAAGGTTGTTACAACTTGACGTTTTCCGAACTCGGTCTGCACCCGCTCGTCCTGAAGTCTCTCGAGGCTTTCGAATACACCGTCCCGACCCCGGTCCAGCTCGCCGCCATTCCGCCGGCGCTCCAGGGCCGCGACATCCTCGCCACCGCCGAGACCGGCACCGGCAAGACCGCCGCCTTCATGCTGCCGGCGCTGACCCGCACCGCCGAGCTGCCGCTGAACGGCGCCGCCACCCCGCGCGTGCTGGTGCTGGCTCCGACCCGCGAGCTGGCCAAGCAGGTCACCGACGCCGCCCGCAAATACGCGAAGTTCATGAAGCTGAACATCGTGGACGTGGTCGGCGGCATGCCCTACCGCGAGCAGCTGCGCCTGCTGTCGCGTCCGGTCGACGTTCTCGTCTGCACCCCGGGCCGCCTGCTGGACCACGTCGCCCGTCGCCGCATTTCGCTGGACGAGGTCGAGGTGCTGATCCTCGACGAGGCCGACCGCATGCTGGACATGGGCTTCCTCGACGATGTCGAGACCATCGCCAAGTGCTGCCCGCCGACGCGCCAGACCATGCTGTTCACCGCCACGCTGGATCGCCGCATGGCCCAGCTGGCCGGCAACCTGCTGCGCAACCCGGAGCGTGTGGCCGTCGAGAGCCAGGCGACCGCCATCAACGTCGAGCAGCGTCTGCACCATGCCGACGATCTCGACCACAAGCGCCGTCTGCTGCAGCATTTCGCCGCCCAGGAAGAGGTCGGCAAGGCGATCATCTTCGCCGCGACCAAGCGTGATGCCGACACGCTGGCCGAGGAGCTGAGCGCCGCCGGCCATGCCGCCGCCGCCCTGCACGGCGACATGGACCAGACCAAGCGCAACCGCACGCTCCAGCGTCTGCGCACCGGCCAGGTCCGCCTGCTGGTTGCCACCGACGTCGCCGCCCGCGGCATCGACGTGCGCGACATCACCCACGTCATCAACTTCGACCTGCCGCGTTCGGCGGAGGACTATGTCCACCGCATCGGCCGCACCGGCCGCGCCGGCGCCTCGGGCGTTGCGATCTCCTTCGCCGCCCGTGCCGATCGCGAGACGCTGGTCCGCATCGAGCGCTACACGAAGGTGACGCTTGAGGTGCATGTGGTGCCCGGCCTGGAGCCGACGCGTCCCTTCACCACCGGCGGCGCCGGCCGTCCGGCCGGTCGCAGCGGCCGTCCGGCTGGCGGTGCCGGCAAGCCGTGGCACCGCAACGGCGAGTCCAAGGGCCCGCACGCCCCGCGCGGCCCGCGTCCGGACTATGCCCGCAACGACAACCACCGCGGCGATGCCCGCCCGGACCATGCCCGTCGTGAATCCCACGGCAACGGCAAGCCGGCGGCCCGTGCGAAGAGCTGGTAAGCAGCGCCTCCCGCGCTTCTTAAGCCTTGAATGAAAAAGCCCTCCCTGCTGGCCTCGCGGTCGGCAGGGAGGGCTTTTTCATGTCGGGCCGGCATCTACAGCCGGCTTTCACCGAAATGCGGTTACTGGAACGCGATCTTGGCGTGGTCGCCCGGATCCGGCGACTGGCCGGTCAGCTTCGCCTTCACATAGCCATAGGCGTAGACCATGGTGCTCGACGGGCTGTCCCAATATTCGGCCTGATCGACCGACACCTTCAGCAGCGCCACCTCGGGATCGTCCGGACCCTGGGGGAACCAGGTGGTCATGATGTCGCGCCACAGGAAGCGGATCTTTTCGCGGTCGCGCACCACCTCGGCGACGCCGGAGGCGGACACGTAGTCCTGCTTGTCGGGATTGGCATAGGCGAGGTTGACGCGCCAGTGGCGGTCGATCTCGTCCACCTTCTCGGAATGGGCGCGGGTGAAGAACCACAGGGTGCCGTCTTCGAACCCCGCATGGGACAGCGTCGCCATCGGACGGGAGTTCATCCGGCCGTTGTCGTCCAGCGTGGTCATCATCGCGACCTGGACGCCCTTCATCATCTCCCAGAGCTTCTTGACATCGCCCTGGTCGGGGCTGTGGCCGTGGCCGGCGGTGGTGCTATGGACCATGGTCTGCCTCTCGTTCGGTAGCCCAACTGAGACTGGGGAACGCCCGCCGCGGTCAGAAAGTTCCGGCCTGCTGATTCACTCCCCCGACAGACCAGGATCCTGTCCCGGCGTGGTGGTAGTCGATCCGGCTCAGCGACCAGGGGTCGATCCGCAGCCGCAGAGCCGCCTCCGGCGTCAGATCCAGCGCCAGCGCCAGTGCGCCCCGGATGGTGCCGGCATGGATCACCGCAACCAGATCGCGTCCGGCATGGAGGTCGGTCAGCCGCAGCAGCGCGCCCGCCGTGCGGTCCATCACCGTGGCGAAGCTTTCGCCGCCGGGCGGGGCATGGCGGGCCGGGTCGCGCCAGAAGCGTGCCGCCGCCTCGGCATCGCGCCGGGCCGCGGTGTCGTGGCTGATGCCTTCCCAGTCGCCGAAATCCTGCTCGGCCAGCGCCGGCTCCACCACGGCGGTGCCGGCAAGGCGGGGGTTGCGGCTCCACAGGGCCTGGGCGGTCTGGCGGCTGCGGCGCAGCGGGCTGGTCAGCCACAGGGCGTCGGGGGGGAGGCCGGCCGCGAGCGCGGTGGCCGCGGCGCGGTTGCCGGTGTCGGCCTCGCGGTCGCTCGACCCGCAGATGACGTTGTCCGGGTTGCGGACCGGTGCATGGCGGATCAGCCACCAGCGGGTGACGGTCAGGGGGGTGAGGCTCAAGGCGGTCATGCCGCTGCTCCGATGGCCGCTGCTCCAATGAGGGCCGACAGGGTCAGCAGCACGGCGGCCTCCGCCGCCTGCTGCGCCGCGCCGAAAACGTCGCCGGTGTGCCCACCGATCTGCCGCCGGGCGAGCGCCGCCACCGCGGCCACGGCGAGCAGCGAGGCCGCCAGCGCCGCCAAGGCAAGTCCGCCAAGCGCCACGGCGGCGATTGCGACGCCGAAGAGGAGCGCCAGCAGCACCGTCGCCATCGCTGGCCGGCCTTGCGCCGCCGCCAGCCCGTCGCGCCGCGCTGCCGGCAAAACGCGCGCCATCGCCGCCAGCCCGCAGCGCGACAGGGCGCCGGCCGCCGCCAGAGCCGCGACCGCCGCCGGAACCGGCAGGGCGGCCAGGGCCGCGGCGCGGATACCGACCGAGAAGACCAGGGCCAGCACGCCATAGCTGCCGACGCGGCTGTCGCGCATGATCTCCAGCTTGCGCGCCGGATCGCGCCCACCGCCGAAGCCGTCGGCCACGTCGGCCGCCCCGTCCTCATGCAGCCCGCCGGTCAGCCGGACCGTCGCCATTAGGGCCAGCAGCGCACCGGCCAGCGGCGGCAGGTGCAGGGCGGCGGCGGCGGCGTACACCGCCCCGCCCGCCAGCCCGATCAGCGCGCCGACCGGCGGAAACCAGCCCATCGCCCGCGCCGACGCGCCGTCGGCCAGGGGGCCATTGAGCAGGCCATTCAGCGGGCCGATGGGGGGAAGGGGCAGCCGGGTCAGGAACACCAGCGCCAGGGCGGCGTCCTGTGTCCAACGCGGCGGCGGGGAGGGGGCGGTTGTGGCGTCCGGCATGATCGGCATCGACTACGCCCAACCGGCGCCGGGCGCAACCCCGCACGGCGGGCGGTTCTGCATCGTTCGCATAGGTCCGATTCCTTGACCGAAACGCTCGGTCCGCCTACTTTGTCCGTTTGAACTTTCCCTTACCAGCATCGAGCACCCATGGCCCGTCTTCCGATCCTCGTCGCCCCGCATCCGATCCTGAAGCGCAAGGCGCAACCCGTCGCCGAAGTGGATGCGCGCGTCGTCAAGCTGATGGACGACATGGTGGAGACCATGTACGACGCCAGCGGCATCGGTCTGGCCGCTCCGCAGGTCGGCGTGCTCGACCGCGTCATCGTCGTCGACGTCCATGAGAAGGGCGAGCCGCCGAACCCGATCCGCCTCGCCAACCCGGAAATCGTCTGGTCGTCGGACGAGAAGGCGGTGTGCGAGGAAGGCTGCCTGTCGGTGCCGGAGCAATATGCCGACGTCACCCGGCCCGTGCGCATCCGCGTCCGCTATCTGGATGAAAAGAACCAGCCGCAGGAGATCGAGGCCGACGGGATGCTCGCCACCTGCATCCAGCATGAGATCGACCATCTGAACGGCGTTCTGTTCGTCGACTACCTGTCGATTCTGAAGCGGAACATCCTGCTGAAGAAGGTCCAGAAGATGCAGAAGGCCACGGCCTGACCAGTCGCAAAAGACCGGCCGCAACACAGATCGGCGATAAACATCCGATGACCCCGCTCCGTCTCGTCTTCATGGGCACGCCGGATTTCGCCGTGCCCAGCCTTGCCGCGCTGATCGAGGCGGGGCATCAGGTCGTCTGCGCCTACAGCCAGCCGCCGCGCCCGGCCGGCCGCGGCCAGCAGGTGCAGAAATCGCCCGTCCATCGCTTCGCCGAGGAGCACGGCATCCCCGTGCGCACGCCCAAGAGCCTGCGCAATGCCGAGGCCCAGGCCGAGTTCGCCGATCTCAAGGCCGATGCCGCGGTGGTCGCCGCCTATGGCCTGATCCTGCCGCAGCCGATCCTCGACGCGCCGCGGCTGGGTTGCGTCAACGTCCATGGCTCGCTGCTGCCGCGCTGGCGCGGGGCGGCGCCGATCCAGCGCTCCATCCTGGCCGGCGACGCCGAGACCGGGATCACCATCATGCAGATGGACATCGGGCTCGACACCGGCGCCATGCTGTCCCGGGAAGCGGTGGCGATCACCCCCGCCACCACCGCCAGCAGCCTGCATGACGAGCTGGCCGCACTCGGCGCCCGCATGATCGTCCCGGCGCTGGACGGGCTTGCCGCCGGCACGCTGGCCGCCGTGCCGCAGCCGGAAGACGGCGTCACCTACGCCGCCAAGCTGACGCGCGAGGATGGCCGGCTCGACTGGAACCGGCCCGCCGCCGCTGTCGAGCGGCAGGTCCGGGCGCTGACCCCCTGGCCCGGCTGCTGGTTCGACGCTTCCAATGGTGAGCGCATCAAGGTTCTGGCCGCCGAGCCCGTATCCGGAACCGGCACGCCCGGCACATTGCTCGACGACCGGCTGACGGTCGCCTGCGCCGGCGGGGCCGTTCGGCTGACCAGGGTGCAGCGGCCGGGCAAGGCGCCTGTGGATGGTGCGGCTTTCCTGCGCGGCTTCGCGCTGGCGGTCGGGCAGCCGGTCTCCGCTCCCGAAGCCGCCGAACCCGTGGCGGATTGACCATCGTGCAGCGCTGGAAACTGACCGTCGAGTATGACGGCCGCCCCTTCGTCGGCTGGCAGCGCCAGGACAACGGCCCCTCGGTCCAGCAGAGCATGGAGGAGGCGGTGCAACGCCTGTCGGGCGAGGTGGTGCGGGTCCATGGCTCCGGCCGCACCGATGCCGGTGTGCATGCGCTGGGACAGGTCTGCCATTTCGACCTGGAGAAGCCCTTCACCGGCCTGAAGCTGCGCGACGCCCTGAACTTCCACCTGAAGCCGGCACCCATCGCGGTGCTGGAGGTGGAGGCGGTGACGGAGGATTTCCACGCCCGCCTGACCTCGACCGGGCGCGCCTATGTCTATCGCATCGTCAACCGCCGGGCGCCGCTGGCGCTCGATGCCGGCCGGGCCTGGCACGTCACCCGTCCGCTGAACGCCGAGGCGATGCATGAAGCGGCGCAGGTGCTGGTCGGCCAGCATGACTTCTCCAGCTTCCGCGCCGCGCTGTGTCAGGCCAAGTCGCCGGTGAAGACGCTGGACCGGCTGGCCGTGGAACGGCAGGGCGAGGAGATCCGCGTCCACGCCGCCGCGCGCTCGTTCCTGCACCATCAGGTCCGCAACATGGTCGGCACGCTGGAACTGGTCGGTGCCGGCAAATGGACGGTGGACGACGTCCGCCGCGCGCTGGACGCCCGCGACCGCGCCAAGGCCGGGCCGACCTGCCCGCCGGACGGGTTGTATTTCTTGGCGGCACGCTACTAAAGGCATAGCATCATCGCCCTATTTGGGCTGCGGAAAGTTGTTGCCGCGCTTGCTGTCGGGTTGTTTTCAAAAAGCATTATTTGTTGTATGAAATCTTGAAGACTGCGCCTTGGTAAATAAGGCGCAGATACTAAGGATTTTGTGGGAAATAAATACAAAGCCGCAGAAGTAATTTTTATAATTTAGACATAGCGAATAAATCTGCTTTTCGGTAGAGCGTCATCGGCGAGCGGATTTGGAAGGAAGGTCCGCGAGAATGTCATTCACCCGCCCTCGGTTCGATCCCTTCCTTTCTCGCCCCTCCCAATCCCACATAAGCAAGCTTCGGAATTCCGGATTTGGCTCCATGCGTGGCGACGGCGCAGGCCATGTCTGTTGCCCGGCAAGGATCGGTTGATGCGATCTCCGTCCAAGAGGAGGCATGAACACCGGTCACCGCAGTCTCGCAGCCTGCGCAGTTGGCTTGTTCTGCTGGTTACTGTCGTTGCCGTGCCGCTGGTCGTTTTTTCGGGCGTCCTGCTCGTCCGGACTGTGAACGTCCAGACCGAGACGGTCGAGCGGCTGGTGCGCGACAGGGCGCATCTGCTGGCCGAGGACGTGGACCGGGAGGTTGCGCGGCTGGTTGCCGCGGCCGAAGTCCTCGCCACCTCCGAAAGTCTGGCCGCAGGCGATTTCGCCACCTTTTACCGCCGGGCGGTCGAGGTGCGGGACCGTCTCGGCACCAACGTGGTCCTGCGCGATCTGAACAGCCAGCAGATCGTCAACAGCCGCGTGCCCTGGGGTACGGCCCTCCCCGTGAACACCGGCTTCACGGCGGATCAGCGGGCGATCGCGACGCGGAAACCGCAGGTCTCAGGCCTGATCATGGGCGGCGTGACCCAGGCGCCGCTTCTGATCGTCGTGACGCCGGTGATCCGCGACGGCGATGTCCGTTTCCTGTTGAGCCTGACCATCACCCAGGAACGGCTTCAGGCCATCGTGTCGCCGGACCGGCTGCCCGCCGGCTGGCGCGCGGGGGTGATCGACGAGGACGGAACCGTCATCGCCCGTTCGCATCTGGCCGAACAGTTCGTCGGCAAACGTCTTCCCACATCGCTGTGGGACGGCATGCGCGACCCGTCCGAGGGGGTCCATCGCGCCGTCAACCTGGAGGGCACGACCGCTTTCCAGGCCTTCAGCCGCTCCAGATCGTCCGGCTGGGTCGTCGCGACCAGCGTTCCCCAGTCGCTGATCGAGGAACCGGCGCGCGGGACGCTCCTGCTGTTCGCGGGGGGCGGGCTCGGCCTTTTCCTGATCGGCATCGGCGCCGCGGTCTGGCTCGGGCGTCGCCTGATACGGCCGGTCATGCGATTGGCCGAGGCCGCGAAAGCGCTGGGCGTCGGACATCCGCCCTCCGCCGATGCCGGTGGCGTTCTGGAGATCGATGCGGTCGGCAAGGCGATCCGGGATGCGGCCGGCCTGATCCAGCAGCGCGAGGCCGATCTCGCCACGAGCGAGGCCCGCTATCGCGCCATGGTGCAGACCGCCGCGGACGCCATGGTGGTCATCGACGGCGGCGGCATCATCCAGTCGCTCAACCCGGCGGCGGAGCGCATCTTTGGCTACCGGGCTGACGAGGCAATCGGGCGGTCCGTCCGCCTTCTGATGCCGGAGCCCTGTTCCTCCGCGAGTGACGCCGATGTGCTGACTTGTCTGTTCGGCGGCGACCGGCGCGGCAACGGTGTCGGACGGGACCACATGGGACAGCGCAAGGACGGCTCGGTCTTTCCGATAGAGCTGGCCATCGCGGAATGGACATCCGGAACGCAGCGTTACTTCTGCGGGATCATCCGCGACATCACCGAACGCAAGCTGTCCGAGGACGCCCTGCGGACATCGAAGGCCGAAGCCGACCGGGCCAACGTCGCCAAGTCGAAGTTCCTCGCCGCCGCCAGCCACGATCTGCGCCAGCCGGTGCAGGCGATGATGCTGTTCCAAAGTGCCCTGGAAAGTAAACTCGACGGACATCCCGCCTCCCGCCTGCTGAAGTCGCTGGGCGAGGCGATGGACGGCTTGCGGATGCTGCTCGACAGCCTGCTGGACGTCTCCAAGCTGGATGCCGGACTGATCGTTCCGGCGCCGGTGGACATGCCGGTCGGACCGCTTCTGGAGCGGCTGGCTACCGAGTACCAGCCGCGGGCCGCGGCCAAGGGGCTGCGCCTGAGGGTCTTGCGGAACGGCGCAACGGTTCGCAGCGATCCGGCTTTGCTGGAGCGCATCCTGCGCAACCTGATCGAAAACGCCCTGCGCTACACTGAGCGCGGCGGTGTGCTGGTCGGATGCCGGAGGCAGGGCGATCACCTGCACATCGACGTGATCGACACCGGCATCGGCATCGCGTCCGAAAAGCACGATGAGATCTTCGAGGAGTTCTTCCAGATCGGCAATCCGGAGCGTGACCGCAACAAGGGGCTGGGGCTGGGTTTGGCGGTGGTGCGGCGTCTCGGCCGCCTGCTCGGCCATCGGATCGATCTCCGGTCCGTGCCGGGGCGCGGGTCGGCCTTCCGGGTCGAGTTGCCGGTGGTGACCCCTCAGGCCTCGGGTTCCGGCAGGCCGGACGACGTGTCCGTGCTCGAAGGCCACCGTGGCCTGATCCTGGTGATCGATGACGAGGCCCTGGTGCGCATGGGGTTGCAGGCGATGCTGGAAGGCTGGGGCTACCGGGTGCTGACCGCCGGGTCCGTCGAGGATGCCGTCCGGCATGTCGAGAGCGGGGAATGGCCGACGGCCATCCTTGCCGATTACAGGCTGCGGGGCGGCGAGACGGGGCTGGATGCGATCAGTGCCGTGTGCGACCGGCTGAACATGCCGGTGCCGGCGACGGTCATCACCGGCGATACCGCTCCCGAACGTCTGGTCGAGGTCCGGGCGGGCGGGCATGCGCTGCTGCACAAGCCGGTTGCCGCCTACGAACTGCGGAACGCGGTCGCGGAGATGCTGTCGTTGGCGGATTGACCGGATCGGACCAAAGGGCGGGCATGGCCTTCCAGCCGTTCCCGCTCCGCGGTGAAGACGGTCACCAGATGCTCGATCACCGTGCGCACCCGCGGCACGTCGCGGCGGTCGCGGTGAACCAGCAGCCAAGCTTCGCGGCTCAGCGGCGGACCGGACTGCGGCTGCCGCACCAGCCCCTGCACGCCGTCCGCCAGCATGCAGGGCAGGAAGGCGGTGCCGAAGCCGGCGACCGCCGCCGCAAGCTGCCCCTGCACGCTGTTGGAGCGGAAGGCGACACGCCGGCCGCCGCCATGGCGGTCCAGCCATAAGGCCTCCGGCAACTCCGCCATCGACTCGTCATAGGCGATCAGCGTGTCGGGCGCGTCCGGTGCCGCGTACAGCCCATAGCCCAGCGTCGCCAGCCGCCGCCCGACCAGATCGCCGCGTTGCGGCCGGGCCAGCCGGACCGCCAGGTCGGCCTCCCGCCGGGCGAGGCTGAGGGCGCGGTTGTCGACGACGATTTCCAGGTCCAGGGCCGGGTTCGCCGCCCGCAGCGCTCCCAGCCGGGGGATCAGGAAGATGTCGGCCAGCGCCTGGGTCATGGTCAGCCGCACGGTGCCGGTCAGCCCGGCCGCGTCGCCCTCGCGGCGGCGGATCGCCTGTGCCCGCTCGTCCATCGCCTCGGCCAGGGTGCGGACGCTTTCACCGTCCTCGGTCAGGACATAGCCGTCGGGCCGGCGCTCCATCAGGCTGCGGCCGAGCATTGCCTCCAGCGCGGCCAGCCGGCGCCCGACCGTGGCGTGGCTCAGCCGCAGGCTGCGTGCCGCCGCCGACAGGCTGCCGGCGCGCGCCAGTTCCACGAAGACGCGCAAATCGTCCCAATCGAGCGGGCCTGTGAATTTCTGAACAGCCATCGTGCAAGCATAGCGAATGGCCGCGCATCGGTGAACAGGGCAGCATCGCCGTCATCGATTTTCAGCGATCATGGAGCATCTCCCGATGACGACTCTTCCTGCCCGGACCCTGCGCCAGATCGTCGGTGCGCCGGCCGCCCCCGCCCCCTTGGACAAGGCGGTGCTGGTGCTGATCGACCTTCAGCGTGAATACACCGACGGCGCCCTGCGGCTGTCGGGCGTCGATGCGGCGGTGGAGCGGGCCGCGGAGCTGCTGGCGCTGGCCCGTGCCAACGGCGTGCCGGTGATCCACATCGTCCACCACACCGCGGCGGGCGCCCCGGTGTTCGACCCCACCGGGCCGCTGGCGGAAATCGTCCCGGCCGTCGCCCCGCGCGACGGGGAACCGGTGATCGTCAAGAAGCTCGCCAACGCCTTCGCCGGGACGGAGTTGCAGACGATGGCACGCGACAGCGGGCGGACGGAGATGATCGTAGCCGGCTTCATGACCCACAACTGCGTCAGCAGCACGGCGCGGTCGGCGGTCGATCATGGCTGGCGGGTGACGGTCGTGGCATCGGCCACCGCCACCCGCGACCTGCCGGACGGCAAGGGCGGCGTGGTGCCGGCGGCCGACATCCAGCGCGGCGTGCTGACCGGCCTGTCCGACAGCCTCGCCGTGGTGGTCGAGGATGCGGGCGCCTGGGGGTGAGCCCATGGACGCAAGGGAGAGGGGGGCGGCGGGCGCCCCCCCTGGCATCCTTACTTCTTTTCGGCCTTCCAGTAGTAGTTGGTGTCGAAGCTCGGACCCCAGACGAGGCCGCTGACGCTCTTGCGCTCGGCGACCATCTCGGTCTGCTGGAACATGATGACGAAGGGCGAGTCGGCGAGGACCGAACGCTGAAGCTCCTCGTACATCTGGGCGCGCTTGGCGCCGTCGCGCTCCTCAATGGCGGCGGCGGTCTTCTTCGTCAGCTCCGGAATGTCCCAGGCGTTGCGCCAGGCCAGCGGCTTGGACTTGGCGTTGTCGCTGTTGTCCGGGTTGGAGGCGAAGGTGTCGGCGTTGGAGTTCGGGTCCTGATAGTCCGCACCCCACTGCTGGATCATCAGCTCGTGGTTGCGGGCGCGGTACTTGGTCAGCACCTGCTTGCCGTCGCCGGGGATGATCTCGATCTTCACGCCGGCCTTGGCGGCGCTGGCCTGGATCGCCTGGGCCATGTCCTGGGTCGGGTTGGTGTTGCGGACATCCATGCTGACGGTGAAGCCGTCGGGATAGCCGGCCTTCGCCAGCAGCTCCTTTGCCTTGGCCGGATCGTACTTGTAGGGGTTGTCGTTGACGGCCCCGAGGAAGCCCTTGGGCAGGAAGGCCTGATGGACGGCGCCGATGCCGTTCATGATGGTTCCGGCCATGCCGTCATAGTCGACCAGATACTTGAAGGCCTCGCGCACCTCGGGCTTGGCCAGGGTGGCGTTCTTCTGGTTCAGGCTGAGATACCACAGCGTGCCCTTCGGCGCCTGGACCAGACGGATGGCGTCGCTCGACTTCAGCGGCTCGAACTGCTCCGGCTTCAGGTTGCGCGCGACATCGACGTCGCCCTTCTCCAGCAGCAGGCGCTGGGTCGCCGGTTCCGGGATGTGGCGGATCAGCACGCGCTTCAGCTTCGGCGCACCGCGCCAGTATTTCGGGTTGGCGTCGAAGGTCAGCAACTCGCTGGCCTTCCACTGCTTCAGGATGAAGGGGCCGGAGCCGGCGGAGTTGGTCTTCAGCCAGCCGGCACCGAAATCGCCGTCCTTCTCCTTGCCCTTCACCAGCTTGGAATCGACGATGGAGGCCACGTCGGCGGTCAGGCAGTAGAGCACGAAGGTCGGCGCATAGACCTTGTCGGTGGTGAAGACCAGCGTCTTCGGATCGGTGGCGCGCACCATCTGGTCGACATTTTCGGGCGTCAGGCCGAACTGGGTGAGGATGAAGGCCGGCCCCTTGTTCATCTTCACCGCGCGGGAGAAGGACCACGCCACATCCTCGGCCGTCATCGGGTTGCCGGAATGGAAGGCGATGCCGTCGCGGATCTTGAAGGTGAAGGTCTTGCCGTCGGGCGACACGGTCCAGCTTTCGGCGGCCTCGCCTTCGATCTTGCTGACGTCGTTGACGTCGAAATGGATCAGCCGGTCATAGACCTGGGCGCTGTATTCCGCACCCGACAGCTCGAAGATCTCGCCGGGGTCGAGGCTGACGATGTCGTCGAACTGCCATGCCATCACCAGCGCGTCCTTCGGCGTGTCGGCGAGGGCGGGGGCGGCAAAACCGGCGAGGGCGAGAGCGGCGGCGCCAAGAACAGTCTGCGCAATAAGGCCGCGCTTGAAGCTGGTCATCCGTGAAGTCTCCCTGGAGGCCCGTTCGGGGCACTGTTGAGGGATGGAATCTTCCCGCCGCCTTCCATGGCATGTCAACCCGGCAGGTGGGCCGGCAGGAGGGCAGGTTTCGCGGCGGATGGGTTGCAATTCGCAGGGAAAGCGCCTAGCTCCTATCGCCCCCCGGCACCATTCTTGTCTTTGCGGACATTCGGCAGAAGGAAACCACCGTCATGGGCTATACCGTCGCGGTCATCGGCGCCACCGGCAATGTCGGGCGCGAGATCCTGCAAACGCTGGCCGAGCGGAAGTTCCCGGCCGACAAGGTCATCGCTCTGGCCTCCGAGAAGTCGATCGGCCAGGAGGTGTCCTATGGCGAGGACGAGATCCTCAAGGTCCAGGATCTCAACAAGTTCGACTTCCACGGCGTGGACATCGTGCTGTCGTCGTCCGGGGCCAAGGTGTCGGCCATCCATGTGCCGCGGGCGGCCGCCGCCGGGGCGATGGTGATCGACAACACGTCGCAGTTCCGCATGGATCCCGACGTGCCGCTGGTGGTGCCGGAGGTGAACCCGGAGACGCTGGTCGGCTATCGCAAGCGCGGCATCATCGCCAACCCCAACGGTGCCACCATACTGATGGCGGTGGCGCTGAAGCCCTTGCATGACCGCTTCAAGATCCGCCGCGTCGTGGTGTCGACCTACCAGTCGGTGTCGGGCGCCGGCAAGGAGGCGATGGACGAGCTGTTCACCCAGACCCGCGCCATCTTCGTCAACGATCCGGTCGCCAAGAGCGTCTTCCCCAAGCAGATCGCCTTCAACGTCATCCCCCAGATCGACAGCTTCATGGAGGACGGCTCCACCAGGGAAGAGTGGAAGATGACGGTGGAGACCAAGAAGATCCTCGATCCCAAGATCAAGGTCGCCGCCACCTGCGTCCGCGTGCCGACCTTTATCGGCCATGCCCTGTCGATCAACATCGAGACGGAGGAGCCGATCAGCGCCGAGGAGGCCCGCCTCGTCCTGCGCGCCGCCCCCGGCATCTCGGTGATCGACCAGCAGACAGGCGAAGGCTATGTCACCCCGGTGGAGATCGCCGGCGAGAACCCGGTCTTCGTCAGCCGCATCCGCGACGACATCACGGTCGAGAATGGCCTGTCCTTCTGGTGCGTCGCCGACAACCTGCGCAAGGGCGCCGCGCTGAACGCCGTTCAGATCGCCGAGCTGCTGGTGCGGGATCATATGGTGGAGTGAGCGGGCGGGGTGGGGGCGGATCGGCGGCGCTTCCCACCCTTCCAAATTGCCGGTAGGCTGAACCGTCCCACCTGACCGGGCGGTTCCGTGCTCCGCATCCTGCCGCTGTTGTGCCTCGTCCTGCTGATGCTTACCGGGTGCGGCGTCGATGCCGACCAGGATGTGCTGTGCCGGAAGCTGATCCCGGCCTTCGAACCCGGCCGCGTCACCGACCTGTCCACCCGCAGCTATACCGAGGACAAGCGGGTGCTGCGCGTCGATTACCGCAGCGGCAGCCAGTCCCATTGGATCGCCTGCCGTTTCGCCGGCACGGCGATGGAGGAAGGGCGGAGGACCCTGGTGGCGGTGGCGACCGACCGCAGCGGCTGGCTGACCGAGATGCGCTTCGCCATGCTCCAGCAATGGCTGCGCATCAAGCCGCCGCGCGACGCCATCGGCGGGGTCGTCGAGACTGAAAGGCCGCAGCCGACGCGCTGGACGCCCGCTCTGTTCCTGGCCCAGCAGATCATCAATGCCGCCACCGTCGCCTGTGTCTATGGGCTGCTCGCGCTTGGATACACGCTGGTCTACGCCATCCTCGGCCAGATCAATCTGGCGATGGGAGAACTGACCATGGTCGGCGCCATGGTGACGGCGATGGCGGCGGCCGGACTGGGCATGGCCGGTTGGGCGACATGGCCGCCGGCGCTGCTCGGCGTGCTGGTGCTGGTGATCGGCTTTACCGCTGTGCAGGGCTGGACGATGGACCGGCTGGTCTTTCGCCGCCTGCGCGGGGTGTGCAGCCACACGCCGCTGATCGTCGCGGTCGGGCTGTCCATCGCCTATCAGGAGGGGGTGCGGCTGCTGCATGGCGCGCGCGACTGGTGGCCGGCACCGGTGCTGACCGGTCGCTACGACCTGTTGAGCGACGGCGCCTTCACCGTCACCGCGCTGACCGCGCAGCTGGCGATCCTGGTGCTGACCGGCGGGCTTTATGCGGCGCTTTGGGGAATCATGCAGCGCACTGCCTTCGGCCGGGCGCATCGTGCCTGCACCGACGACATCGCGGCGGCGGAACTGGTGGGGGTGGATGTCAACCGCACGGTGGCGGCGACTTTTGCCATCGGCGGCGGGCTGGCCGCGGCGGCGGGGGCGGTGATCGCGCTCTATTACGGCGGTGTGAACTTCTTCACCGGCTACCTGATCGGCTTCAAGGCGCTGGCCGCGGCGGTGGTCGGCGGCATCGGCTCGGTGCCGGGGGCGATGCTCGGCGGTGCCCTGCTGGGGCTGGTGGAGACGTTCTGGTCAGCCTATTTCGCGCTCGCCTACAAGGACATCGTGGCGTTCGGGCTGCTGACGCTGTTCCTGATCTATCGGCCGCAGGGGCTGATGGGGCAGGCGAGGGGCAGGGGGGACTAGCAGGAAAGCTTTGGGGTGGCGGCCCCCTCCCTCCGCAGCCGGAGAGAGGGGGGCCGGAGAGAGGGGGCGAACAGCCCTTACAGCGTGCGGACGTCCGTCAGGTGGCCGGTCACCGCCGCCGCCACGGCCATCGCCGGGCTAACGAGGTGGGTGCGGCCGCCGCGGCCCTGACGGCCTTCGAAGTTGCGGTTCGAGGTCGAGGCGCTGCGCTCGCCCGGAGCCAGACGGTCGGCGTTCATCGCCAGGCACATGGAGCAGCCCGGCTCGCGCCACTCGAAGCCGGCCTCGGTGAAGATCTTGTCCAGACCCTCTTCCTCGGCCTGTTCCTTGACCAGACCCGAACCGGGAACCACCAGGGCGCGCACACCCTCGGCGACCTTGCGGCCCTTGGCGAGGTCGGCGGCGGCGCGCAGATCTTCGATGCGGCCGTTGGTGCAGGAGCCGATGAACACGGTGTCGACCTTGACGCTCGACAGCGGCTGGCCGGGGGTGAGGCCCATGTAGGCGAGCGAGCGCTCGACGGCGGCGCGCTTGCCCTCGTCGGCGATGTCGGCCGGGTTCGGCACGGTCGCGGTGATCGGCAGCACGTCTTCCGGGCTGGTGCCCCAGGTGACCTGCGGCGCGATGTCGGCGGCGTTCAGCACGACGGTGGCGTCATAGACCGCGCCCTCGTCCGACGGCAGCGTCTTCCAGTACTGAACGGCCTGCTCGAAGGCGCCGGCCTTCGGCGCCAGGGCGCGGCCCTGGACGTAGGCGAAGGTCTTCTCGTCCGGGGCGATCAGGCCGGCGCGGGCGCCGCCTTCGATCGCCATGTTGCAGACGGTCATGCGGCCTTCCATCGACAGCTCGCGGATGGCTTCGCCCGCGAACTCGATGACGTAGCCGGTGCCGCCGGCGGTGCCGATCCTGCCGATGATGGCCAGCACGATGTCCTTGGCGGTGACGCCCGGGTTCAGCGTGCCGTCCACGCGGATCAGCATGTTCTTGGCCGGCTTCTGCAGCAGGGTCTGGGTGGCCAGCACATGCTCCACCTCCGACGTGCCGATGCCGAAGGCCAGCGCACCGAAGGCACCGTGGGTGGCGGTGTGGCTGTCGCCGCAGACGATGGTGGCGCCGGGCAGGGTGAAGCCCTGTTCCGGGCCGACGATGTGGACGATGCCCTGGCGGACGTCGTCCATCGGGAAGTAGCGGACGCCGAAGTCGCGGGCGTTCTTGTCCAGCGTCTCGACCTGGATCCGGCTCTCCTCCTCGACGATGCCCTTGGAGCGGTCGGTGGTCGGGACGTTGTGGTCGGGGACGGCGAGAGTGGCTTCCGGACGCCGCACCTTGCGGCCGGCGACGCGCAGTCCTTCGAACGCCTGCGGGCTGGTCACTTCATGGACCAGATGGCGGTCGATATAGAGGATGCAGGTGCCGTCGTCCTGGCGATGCACGACGTGGCTGTCCCAGATCTTGTCGAACAGAGTGCGCGGCTTGGACATCGGAAAAACTCTCTCTCGCGGTACGACAGGCGCAGAAGAAATGGAGGCCGCACCATAGCCTTGTGTCGTGCCGGGGACAAGCATTGCGCTACGTCTGTCGTCGCAAGCCTGTCCCCCGCAATATTATGACACTGGAGGCCGATGAGGGGCGACCGGTGAGGGGGCGCTCAGGGCAGCATCTTGCCGGGGTTCAGCAGACCGTTGGGGTCGAGCGTTGCCTTGATGGCGCGCAGCATGTCGAACTCCACCGGACCCTTGATCGCCGGCATCTCGTCCTTCTTGAAGCGGCCGACGCCATGCTCGGCGGAGATCGAACCGTCGAGCTTGAAGATCACCTCGTTCACCACGTGGCAGATCTCGTCCCAGCGGTCGAGATAGGCCTTGGTGTCGGCACCCTCGGGCTGGCTGAGGTTGAAGTGGATGTTGCCGTCGCCGACATGGCCGAAGGGGGTCGGGCGGATGCCGGGGCAGGCCCGCTCAACCGCCGCTTCCGCCAGTTCGATGAACTCGGCGACGCGGGAGACCGGGATCGACACGTCGTTCTTGATCGAGCCGCCCTCGAACTTCTGCGCCTCGACGATGGCCTCGCGGATGAACCACAGCTGCTTGGCCTGGGCGTCCGACTGGGCCAGCGTGGCGTCGGTCGCCAGTTCGGCCTCGAACGCCTCGCCCAGCGCGGTCTCCACCGTCTCCTGGAAGGCGTCGGACTTGGTGCCGGCGGTCAGCTCGGTCAGGACGTACCAGGGCGACGGCTCCGACAGCGGGTCGATGGTGCCGGCGACATGGCGAAGCGCGAAGTCCAGGCAGCGGCGCGACATCAGTTCGAAGGCCGAGACGGCGTCGCCCGAGGCGGCGCGCAGGCGGGCCAGCAGTTCGATGGCCGCCGCCGGGCTGGGCACGGCGACGAAGGCGGTGATCGACTGGCGCGGGCGCGGGAACAGCTTCAGCACCGCGGCGGTGACGATGCCCAGCGTGCCCTCGGCGCCGATGAACAGGTTCTTCAGGTCGTAGCCGGTGTTGTTCTTGCGCAGGCGGCGCATGCCGTCCCAGACGCGGCCGTCGGCCAGCACCACCTCGAGACCCAGCACGAGGTCGCGGGTGTTGCCGTAGCGCAGGACGTTGATGCCGCCGGCGTTGGTGGAGATCAGCCCGCCGATCTGCGCGGTGCCTTCCGCCCCCAGGCTCAGCGGGAACAGGCGGTCGGCGTCGGCCGCGGCCTCCTGCACGCTGGTCAGCACCACGCCGGCCTCGACCGTCATGGTGTAGTTCAGCGTGTCGATGTCGCGGATGCGGTTCATGCGCGACAGGCTGAGGACGATCTCGCGCCCTTCCTCATAGGGGATCGAGCCGCCGACGAGGCTGGTGTTGCCGCCCTGGGGCACGATGGGGATGCCGGCCTCGGCGCAGATCTTCACGACCGCCGCCACCTCGGCGGTGTTGGCCGGGCGGACCACCGCCGGGCTGTTGCCCTTGAAGCGCCCGCGCCACTCCGCAAGGTAGGGGGCCATGTCGGCGGCGTCGGTCAGGATGCCGGACGGGCCGACGATGGCGCGGATCTGGTCGAGAGCGGCGGCGATGTTGGTCATGGCGCTTGAGGTCCGGCAGGTGGAGGTGTCGCGGTGAAACGCGACACTTCTACAATCTAGCCGTCCCCATTTCCATGCAACTGTTGCGCAGACCAGCCGCCACCCGGTTCGTTAGCTCCGCGGTGCCGCCGCCCGGCGCAGGCGGTCGTTGATCGCCAGACCCAAACCGACATCGGGGATCGGCATCACCGCGATGCGGCGGGCGCCGCTCTGGTCCAGGTTGCGCAGGTGGGAGAACAGGTTGGCCGCGGCCTCGTTGAGGTCGCCCTCCAGGCTCAGGTTCAGCCGCGTGGTGCCGCCGAAGACGAAGCGGTCGGGGCCGAAGGTCAGGAAGGCCTCGTCCTCTTCCGCCGACGACGCGTTCAGGCGCACCGCGGCGTTGGGGGCGTAGTGGCTTTCCAACTGGCCGGGCGATTTCGGCGCGGTCGGATCGCCGGCCGACAGGCGGACCGGGCCGATCAGCCGCTCCATCTCGTCGGGCAGCACGGCGCCGGGGCGCAGAAGCGCCGCGTCCGGACCGGTCAGGTCGATGACGGTGGACTCCAGCCCGACCATGCATTTTCCGCCGGTGACGATGGCATCGACCCGGTCGCCCAGGCTTTCCAGCACATGATGCGGCGTGGTCGGACTGACGGCGCCGGAGCGGTTGGCGCTGGGGGCGGCAATCGGCTTGCCGGCGGCGCGCAGGATCGCCTGGGCCACCGGGTGGTTGGGCACGCGGATGGCGATGCTGTCCAGCCCGGCGCTGACCAGCAGCGACAGGGCGGAGTTGGCCGGGCGCGGCACGACCATGGTCAGCGGGCCCGGCCAGAACTGCGTCGCCAGATCGTGGGCGCGGTCGTCGAACAGGCCCCAGGAGTGGGCGGCGACCAGATCGGGGACATGGACGATCAGCGGATTGAACTGCGGCCGACCCTTGGCGGCGAAGATCGCGGCGACGGCGCGGTCGTCGGTGGCGTCGGCGCCCAGCCCATAGACCGTCTCGGTCGGGAAGGCGACCAGACGGCCGCTGCGCAGCAGCTCGGCCGCGCGGGCGATGCCGGCGGCGGTGGCCGGGATCAGCGCCGGGCGCTTCTCACCGGTATCGGGTGCGGAATGGTCGGTCACGGCGTCTTTCTAGCCCGTGCAGCACCGGTGTCAATTCGCGCGGTTGCACCGGTGCCATGCCCAAGGTTATGAGGGGGGTGCGCAATCAACCAACACAACATGATGGGTGCGGGCATGACGGGCAAGGTCTTCACCGTGGCGCAGCAGAAAGGCGGCGCCGGCAAGACCACGCTGGCGGCCCATCTCGCCATCGCCTGGGCGCAGCTTGGATACAAGGTCGCCACCGTGGACATCGACCCGCAGGGCAGCCTGACCCGCTGGCATGCCGTGCGGTCGGAGGCCACCGGCGGCCAGCCGGGCTTCACCCATGTGCAGATCACCGGCTGGCGCACCCAGGCCGAGGTGGAGAAGCTGGCGCGCTCCCACGACATCGTGGTGATCGACAGCCCGCCCCATGCCCAGACCGAAGCGCGTATCGCCGTCCGTGCCGCCACGCTGGTGGTGGCGCCGGTACAGCCGAGCCCGATGGATTTGTGGGCGGTGCATCCGACCGTCGATCTGGCGGCTCAGGAGAAGCGCCGGCTGCTGCTGGTTCTGAACCGGGTGCCGCCCCGCGCCCGCATCGCCGACGAACTGGTCGGCAAGGTGCATGAGCTGGTGGCGCCGCCGGCGGTGGAACTGGCGACGGCGCAGGTCGGCAACCGCACCGCCTATGCCGGCACGCTGATGACCGGGCTTTCGGTGACGGAGGCCGCACGCAAGACCCAGGCGGCGGCCGAAATGCAGGCTCTGGCGGAAGAGATTTTGCAGCGGGCTTGAAAAGAGGCGGGGAGGGGACGCTCGAAGTCCCCTCTCCCGATCTCGATCAGTCCTTGAACTCGCCCATCGCCGACTGGATGTAGTTGGGCAGACCGATGTCGTCGATCAGGCTCAACTGGGTTTCCAGATAGTCGATGCGCTCTTCCGACTCTTCCAGCAGTTCGGACAGCTCGTCGCGCGACACGTAATCGGCCTTCTCCTCGCACACGGCGATGGCGTGGGCGATGCGGTCGCGGGCCTCGCGCTCGGCTCCGAGGTCGCTGGAGATAATCTCCGCCACGTCCTCGCCGATATGGAGCTTGCCCAGGTCCTGGAGGTTGGGGATCGCCTCGATGAACAGGATGCGTTCGATGATCTCGTCCGCGCTCTTCATCACTTCGATGGAGGCGTGATATTCCCACTTGCCCAGAGCCTTCACGCCCCAGTTCTTCAACATGCGGGCGTGCAGGAAATACTGGTTGATCTGCGTCAGCTGGTCCTTCAGGACGATCTGAAGCTGGGCGATGACGTCGCTGTTGCCCTTCATGAACCGTCCTCCGTTCAGGTGGGGAAGCCGCCCATGGCCGACTGCAGGTAATTCTGCAGGCCGAGCATGTCGATCAGGCCAAGCTGCTGTTCCAGCCAGTGGGCATGGTCTTCTTCGGTGTCGACCAGCAGTTCCAGCAGGATGCGGCGGGTGTCGTAATCCTTCACCTGCTCGCAATAGGCGATTGCCTCCTTGAGCGCGGCCACCACCTCATATTCGAGGTTCAGGTCGTTGCGCATCATCTCCGGCACGGTCTTGCCGATGTGAATCGGGTCGCGGCTGGCGACGTCGGCCGTGCCTTCCAGGAACAGGATGCGGCGGATCAGCTTGTCGGCATGCTCCAGCTCCTCCACCCGCTCGTGCGAGATGCGCTCGCTCAGCGCCTTGAGGCCCATGTCCTCCATGCTGCGGGCATGGGACAGATACTGGTCGGCCGCGCTCAGCTCACCGGTGAGCAGCTTGTTCAAACGGTCCAGGACCCCTTGATCGCCTTGCATGATGCGATACTCCGAAATAGACGATTTGTCGCACCTTGGCACAGCCGAAGGATTCGCACAATAAAAATCTCCCTTTGAAACAAAGATGTAGTTGATACTCACTATCAATTGGGGTGAGTCGACCTGCCCAAAATACAGACAGGGCCGGACTCCTGCTTTGCGAATCAATGTCAATTGCGATTGGCGAGGATTTCCGCGACATTCCCGGCCTGCGCTTAGGGTTTTGACTTACGGCGGTGCAGCGATGCTTGGGCGGGAGAACGGGCCGGCCCGCCTGCCGGCTCCAGCCGCGGCAAACGGGGCCGCCGCATTGAGGCAAGGGCCGTTCCGTGCTAACAGACCGCGGGATTTCTCCGCCCTTCATTCCAACGACAGCCGGATTGCGGCCATGACGACGACCACCCCCTCGGCTCCCGCCTCGGAGTTCCTGCGCACCCTTCAGGAGCGCGGGTTCATCCACCAGTGCACCGACTTCGCCACGCTGGACGAGCGTGCGACGAAGGGGCCGATCGTCGCCTATATCGGCTTCGACTGCACCGCCGACAGCCTGCATGTCGGCAGCCTGCTGCCGATCATGATGCTGCGCTGGCTGCAGAAGACCGGCCACAAGCCGATCGTCCTGATGGGCGGCGGCACCACCAAGATCGGCGACCCGTCGGGCAAGGACGAGGCGCGCCAGCTGCTGACCGACGAGGTCATCGCCGACAACATGGCGGGCATCAAGCGCATCTTCGGCCGTTACCTGACCTTCGGGGACGGTCCGACCGACGCGGTGATGGCGAACAACGCCGACTGGCTGGACGAGCTGAAATACATCCCGCTGCTGCGCGACATCGGCCGGCATTTCACCATCAACCGGATGATGAGCTTCGAGTCGGTCAAGCTGCGGCTGGACCGCGAGCAGCCGCTGACCTTCCTGGAATTCAACTACATGATTCTCCAGGCCTACGATTTCGTGGAGCTGAAGCGCCGCCATGGCTGCACCTTACAGATGGGCGGGTCGGACCAGTGGGGCAACATCGTCAACGGCGTCGAACTCGGCCGCCGCACCGACGGCGCCGACCTGTTCGGCCTGACGACGCCGCTGCTGACCACCTCGTCGGGCGCCAAGATGGGCAAGACGGCGGCCGGTGCGGTCTGGTTGACCGCCGATAAGCTCAGCAGCTACGATTTCTGGCAGTACTGGCGCAACACCGAGGACGCCGACGTCGGCCGCTTCCTGCGCCTCTACACCGAACTGCCGCTGGACGAGGTCGCCCGGCTGGAGAGCCTGCAGGGCGCGGAGATCAACGAGGCCAAGAAGATCCTCGCCAACGAGGTGACCAAGCTCGCCCATGGCGAGGAGGCCGCGCTGGAGGCTGCCGAGACCGCGCGCCGCGCCTTCGAGGAAGGGGCCGCGGCCGAGGGGCTGCCCAGCATCGAGGTCGCCCGTGCCGATCTGGAGGCCGGCCTGCCGGTGGTGGATTTGCTGGTGGCGGCCGGTCTGGCCGCGTCGAAGGGCGAGGCGCGCCGCCTGATCAAGGGCGGCGGGGCCAAGCTGAACGACGGGCCGATCGCCGACGAGACGGTGAAGGCGACCGCGGCGGACCTGAACGCCGACGGCGTGGTGAAGCTCAGCGCCGGCAAGAAGCGCCATGCGCTGGTGAAGGTGGGCTGACGGCTTTGCAGGGGAGGAGCGCCGGCAGGCGATTGCCGGCGCTCCTTTCCGTCAGCGTGTGTGCGCCTCCGGCGGCGGTCTGGTGTCCGGCGTCGGCGTGCCGTCGCCGCCCAGGAAGAACAGGTTGCGCAGGAAGCCCGGCGCAAGCACCGCCAGCGGGTTGACCGACACGTCCGGGTCGGACAGCGGTCCCTGGACATGCCAGGTGGCGGAGAAGATGCCCTGGCCCTCGCCGCCGCTCAGCACGTCGCCCAGCAGCGGGATCTGGCCGATCAGGCGGTTCAGGCCATAGACCGGGACGATGGTGCCCTGGAGGTTGGCGGTTTCCGTCTCCAGGTCGATCTGGCCCTCAAGCGTCAGGCCCAGTGCCGAGCCGGAGGTGCGCAGGTCCTTCAGGGTCAGGAGACGGCCCTCCTTGCGGAAATCCGCCGACATGCGGCCGAAAGCGACGCCCTTGCCGCCGCCCAGCAGCTCGGCGAAGCCGGACGGCGAGATGGCGTTCAGGATGCGCGCCAGGGCCGGCACGTCGATCAGGGTGTAGTCGCGGATTTCCGCCTTGCCGACGATGGCGGCATCGGCCCGCGCTTCCGCCGACCGGCCGGTCAGGGTCAGCCGCCCGCCGCGCATGCGGTCGTTCAGATCCATCGCCTGCAGGGCCGATCCCAGATCCTCGGCATTGATCGCGAGGTCGTAGACACCCTGCGGACCCGGCCGCCATTTCAGCGACACGCCGCCGCCTTCGCTGCGGCCGGTGAGGTCCAGCAGGGTCCAGGCGCTGGCGTCCCGTTTCATCGATCCCGCGACCTGCCGTAGCCGCCGGCCATCGCCGAACACCACCGAGTCGAACTTGATGGCAATGTCCAGCGGGGTCTTGCGGCCGTCGTCGGCGGGTGACGGCGGCTTCTTGGGCGGTGGCGTGACCGCGCCCTCGCCGGACGGCGTCTTGCCGGTCAGGCCGCGGGCGTCCAGGCTGGTGCCGGTGATGGTCCCGGCATAGCCTCCAGCTGGCCCGCCGGGCTTCAGCGGGGGCAGCACGGTCAGGTCGGCGCGCAGGTCGGTCTGGCCCAGCTTGAAGCTGGGGGTCTGCACCCGCGCCACCCGCTTGCCGCCGTCGGCCAGTTCCAGGTTGGTGACGGACTTCAGCCCGCCGGCATCGACGGTCAGGTTGCTGATGCGGGCCGGGCGGTCCTTGTCGAACTCCAGCGTCAGCTTGCCGGTGCCGGGCTTGCCGGGCGGCTTGGCCCAGCCGAGTTCCTCGATGGACAGCCGGGTCTTCTCCAGGTTCAGGGCGCCGGTCAGCAGCAGCTTGTGCTTGCGGTCCACCGTGAACAGGATGTCGGCGCCGAAGGAGCCCTGCACCCGGTCTTCCAGATCGATGCCGTGGGCGCGCAGATCGTCGGCGGTGGCGTCGCCCTTCACCGCGATGCGGGTGCGCGGGCCCTTGGCCGTGCTGTCGAAGGATTCGTTCCAGTCGATGCTGACCGGGATGCCGTCCAGTTTGGTGGTGCCCTTGATCTGCATCGCCTTCAGGTCGAGCGCCAGCGACAGCTCGCCGTCGGTGGCGTTCATCCCGGCCGCCACCTTCTCCACTCCCACCTTGCGCAGCTTGCCCGTCACGTCGAGGTCGAGCTGCTCCACCTTCAGGTCGGCCAGCAGCGGGAAGGCGAAATGCAGCTTCGCCTCGGCCATGCCCTGGGTGCGTGCCGGGTCCATCTCCAGCTTGGTGGGATAGCCCAGCGGCGGCATGTCGATCAGGGTCAGGATCGAGCGGACCGGTCCCTGCACCGGCAGGCGGATGTCCATCGTCTCCTTGCCGATGTCCAGCCCGCCGATCACCACCTTGCCGTCGCCGACCTCGATGTCGCCCGATTTCGCATCGGCGATCCGGCCGCCCTTGGTCAGGACGGTGAAGGTCTTGCCGTCGGTCGTCGCCTCCACGCTGGCGCCGGTGACCGGCGTCAGGTTATGGAAATAGCGGACGCTGATGTCCTCGCCGGCGATGGTGGCGAGGAAGCGCGTTTGTTCGGGCGGTCCGGATCCATCGAGCGGCACGGACAGCGCCGCCTCCGCCCGCGCCTGCGTCACCGTTCCGTGCGACAGGTTGCGGGTCACCCACTCGCGCGCATTGGGGCCGGCAATCTTCGGCCAATAGCGGCGAAGTTCGTCCAGCGCCACGCCGCTGGCGGTCGCCTGCGTATCCACCGCCATGCGGTTGCCCTCGCGCCGGGCGGTGGCGGTGGCCTCCACCCGCGGCTGCGGCCCGCCGGCCTCGCCCAGCACGGCCTCGAACCCGTCCAGCTCGATGCGGTCGCGGTCGCCATGCAGGCGCAGCCGGGCCCTGTCCACCGGCACCGGCCCTTCGAACAGGTCGGGCCGCAGCAGCCGGCCGCGGTCGGTTGTGATGTCGGCCTTGCCGGCGGTCGGCTGGAACGACGGATCGAAGGCCACCTCCACCGCGCCCGACAGCGGCAGGTCCGCTGCCTTCAGCGGCGCCAGCACCAGGGCGAGATCGGCGAAAGCGGCGGGGACGAAGCCGGTCAGCCGCGCGGTTGCCCGGCCGTCCTTGTCCACACCCTGCTGTCCCGACAGCTCCAGCCCGGCGGTGCGCCCACCGGCGGTCAGCGACAGGCGGGCCTGGAGGTCGCGGCCGCGGTCGGTTTCGGCCAGCTGGCCTTGCGCGCTCAGCGCCAGCGGTTCGCCGCCGTCCGGCGATCCTGCCTTCAGCGACAAATCCTCGACCCGCAAGCGTCGGCCCGGAACGTCCAGCTTGCCGCGCAAGGCGAAGCTCTGCACGTCGACCGGTTCCGGCCGCAGTGCGGGCAGGGCGACGATGCCGGCGCCACCGCGCAGGTTCAGGTCGACCGTCAGGGGCTCGAAGCGGCGGTCGAGCCGCGTTGTGACCGTGCCGGACACCGGCAGCTTCACCGCCGACAGCGGCGCCAGGGCCGGTCCGAACTCCGCCAACGCCGCCGGCTCCAGCCCATCGACCGACATGGTCAGGTCGCTGGTGGTGTCGGCGATGTTGTAGCGGCCGGCGGCGGAGACGGTCACGGCGCGCTGGGGGATCGTTCCGCCGGCATTGCCGAGGTCGAGCGTCACGCGGGCACGGCCCTGGGCGCCTTCGGCGTCACGGGTCAGGACCATGTCGGCGCGGGTGGCGTGCCAGGCCAGATCGAGCATGCGGTTCTCGACCCGCAGGTCGGCTCCCGTCACCGACAGCCGGCGCAGCAGCCCCAGCGGCCGGTCGATGTCGGGTGGCTGGCGCAGGCTTTCCAGAGCCTCGTCGATCAAATCGGGGCCACCGTCGTCGGCCTTGCGCGTGGACTGGGCATCCGACCGCACGTCGAAGGCGAGGCTGCCATCGGCCCGGCGCAGCACGGACAGGCGTGGCCGGACCAGATCGAGGCGCGTCGGCGACAGGGTGCCGCGGAACAGCGCCGGAATGGAGAAGCCGATGCCCATTTCCGGCACCGCGGCCAGCTCCGTCCCGTCGGCATTCAGCGCCTGCACCCGCCGGGCGCGCAGGTCGAGACGGCGGCCGCTGGTCTCAAGCCCGTCCTCTTCCTCCAGCGACAGCACCAGTTCACCGATGTCGACCTGGAACCGGCCGTCGCGGTCGCTCAGCGCCCGTTCGACATAGGGGATCAGCGGGTCGAGCGCGACCGGCCCCTGCGCCAGGCGCCAGGCGAACAGCCCGCCGGCCGCCAGCGCCACGGCGCCGATCCCGGTCAGCGTCAGGCCGAGAATCTTCGCGGTACGCCGGATCATCGGGCACCGTGAGGAAGAGACGGAGAATCGGCCCGATTGACCTTCCCGCCAGAGACGTGCAGCTTTCTGCACATGTTTTGAGCAGGAAAGACCGCCGTCATGCCGAGTTCCATCGCGTTCTCAAGCCCCTTGCCGAAGCCCTTCGACAGCGCGCAGGCGGCGCTGGGAATGGAGCGCTGGCGCCAGCAGGCCGCCGCGGCGGAGCCGGAGACCCGCGCCTGGGCGGAAGCCTTCGCCGATTCGGAGACCGGCCGGGCGCTGATCGGGGCGGTGTGCGGCAACAGCCCGTATTTGGGCCACAGCCTGACGCGGGAGTTGCCCTTCGTCGCCCGTACAATGCAGGACGGCTTCGACGACACCTTCGCCGCGCTGATCGCCTCCCTCCATGCCGGGCATGGCGAGGAGACCTCGATGGACCGGCTGATGGCCGGCCTGCGGGTGGCGAAGCGGCGGGCGGCGCTGCTGATCGCGCTGGCCGACATCGCCGGAGCGTGGCCGCTGTTCCGCGTCACCGGCGCCCTGTCGGAGCTGGCGGAGACGGGGGTCCAGCTGGCCGCGAATTTCCTGCTGCGCCGCGCCGGAGAGGCGGGGACGCTGACGCTGCCGGATCCGCAGCGACCGTGGGTCGGTTCGGGCCTGATCGTTTTGGGCATGGGTAAGCTTGGCGGGCGCGAACTCAACTATTCCAGCGACATCGACCTGATCGTCCTGTACGACGACGCTGTTGTGCAGACGCCCCAGCCGGACAACCTCGCGCGAACCTTCATCAGGCTCGCACGCGATCTTGTCCGCATTATGGATGAACGGACCAAGGACGGCTACGTCTTCCGCACCGACCTTCGGCTTAGGCCGGACCCCGGCGCGACGCCGCTGGCGGTTTCGGTCTCCGCGGCCGAAATTTATTACGGCAGCGTCGGCCAGAACTGGGAACGCGCGGCGATGATCAAGGCCCGTCCCATCGCCGGCGATCCCGAGGCCGGGGCGTCCTTCCTCCGCTTCCTGGAGCCCTTCGTCTGGCGCCGCAACCTGGATTTCGCCGCCATCCAGGACATCCATTCGATCAAGCGCCAGATCAACGCCCACAAGGGCCACCGCGAGGTGACGGTCAACGGCCACGACATCAAGGTCGGCCGCGGCGGCATCCGCGAGATCGAATTCTTCGCCCAGACCCAGCAGCTGATCTTCGGCGGGCGCGACCCGCGTGTGCGCATCGCCCCGACCCTGATGGCGAACGAGGCGCTGCGCGATGTCGGCCGCGTGCCGTCGCAGACGGTGGAGGATCTTGCCGGGGCCTATCATTTCCTGCGCCGTGTCGAACATCGCATCCAGATGATCGACGACCAGCAGACCCACCGTATTCCCGCCGACGATGCCGGGGTGGCGCATCTGGCCACCTTCCTCGGCTATGACGACCCCGCCGCCTTCCGGGCGGAACTGCTGGCGACGCTGGGGCAGGTGGAGGACCGTTATGCCGAGCTGTTCGAGGAGGCGCCGTCGCTCTCCGGTCCCGGCAATCTGGTCTTCACCGGCACCGACCCCGATCCGGGCACGGTGGAGACGCTGACGGGCATGGGCTTCGCCGACCCGGCCCGCGTCATCAGCGTGGTGTCGGCCTGGCATCGCGGCCGCTACCGTGCCACCCGGTCCGGCCGGGCGCGGGAGCTGCTGACGGAGTTGACGCCGGCCCTGCTGAGCGCGCTGACCAAGACCCCGGCCCCCGATTCGGCGCTGATGAACTTCGACGATTTCCTCGGCAAGCTGCCGGCTGGTGTCGGGCTGTTCTCGCTGTTCGTCGCCAATCCCTGGCTCCTGGAGCTGGTGGCGGAGATCATGGGCATCGCGCCGCAGATGGCGCAGACGCTGTCGCGCAACCCGTCGCTGCTCGACGCCGTGCTGTCGCCGGACTTCTTCGACCCGCTGCCGGGCAAGGAGGACGGGCTGGCCGACGACCATGCCCGCGTGATGGCGGCGGCCCGCGATTTCGAGGACGCGCTGACCCTGTCGCGGCGCTGGACCAACGACCAGCGCTTCCGCGCCGGGGTGCATATCCTGCGCGGCATCACCGACGGCGACCGCTGCGGCGCCTTCCTGGCCGATCTGGCCGACATCGTCGTCCCCGACCTTGCCCGCCGGGTCGAGGAGGAGTTCGCCCAGCGCCACGGCCATATTCCCGGCGGCGCCTGGGTGGTGGTGGCGATGGGCAAGCTGGGCAGCCGGCAGCTGACCATCACGTCCGACATCGACCTGATCGTCATCTACGAC
This sequence comes from Azospirillum palustre, assembly GCF_002573965.1. Lineage (NCBI taxonomy): Bacteria > Pseudomonadati > Pseudomonadota > Alphaproteobacteria > Rhodospirillales > Azospirillaceae > Azospirillum > Azospirillum palustre. The sequence continues at coordinate 448,527 of NZ_PDKW01000043.1, forward strand.
GTGGCGCCGGGCCAAGGGGGCGGTGGTGGTCCCCGCCTGTCGGATGGCGCCAAGCCGCTGTCGCCCAACGAGTATTACATCAAGCTGACCCAGCGGTTGACCAACGCCATCACTGCACCGATGGGCGACGGGCGGCTTTACGAGGTCGACATGCGGCTGCGCCCGTCGGGCAATGCCGGGCCGCTCGCCACCTCGCTGGACGCCTTCCTCAAATATCAGGCGACCGATGCCTGGACCTGGGAGCATATGGCCCTGACCCGCGCCAGGGTGATCGGCGGCGATGCGGAGCTGGCCCGGCGGGTGTCGGCGGCGATCCGCTCGGTGCTGACGGCGCCGCGCGACGCCGACCGGCTGCTGTGGGACGTGGCCGACATGCGGCGGCGGATCGAGAAGGAGTTCGGGACGACCAATGTCTGGAACGTCAAATACGCCCGCGGCGGCCTGATCGACATCGAGTTCATCGCCCAGTACCTGCAACTGCGCCATGGTCACGAGCGGCCGGACATCCTGCACATCGGCACCGCCAAGGCACTGGGCTGCGCCGCCCGGACGGGCGCGCTGGCACCGGATGTGGCGGAGGATCTGGAGACGACGCTGCGGCTGTGGCGACGGGTGCAGGGCTTCCTGCGGCTGACCACCGCCGGGGTGCTCGACCCCAACCAGGTGTCGCCCAGCCTGCTGGCCGGGCTGGTCCGCGCCGCCTTTCCTGACGACTTTCAGGGCGAGCGTGAGCGTGGCGCTGTTGACTTCCCCGAACTGGACCACAGAATCCGTGCCGTCGCCGCCCGCGCCCATGGTCACTTCAAGACCCTGGTCGAGGAACCGGCGAGCCGTCTGGCCCCACCCGCCACCACGCCTCCGGCCTGAGACCTCGTTTCCCGGCCGGCAAGAAGAAGGATAGTCAAGCAGCCATGACCGTAGACGTCGGATCGCCCGCCCCGGATTTCACCATGCCGACCGACGGCGGGGGCAGCGTCACGCTGTCGGCCCTACGCGGCAAGCCGGTGATTCTGTATTTCTACCCGAAGGACGACACGTCGGGCTGCACTTCGGAAGCCTGCGGCTTCCGTGACCAGCTGCCCGATTTTTCCGCCGTCGATGCGGTGGTGATCGGCGTGTCCAAGGACAGCGTCGCCAGCCACGACAAGTTCAAGGCGAAGCACGAGCTGACCTTCACGCTGGCGTCGGACACCGATGGCGCCGTCTGCGAGGCCTATGGCACCTGGGTCGAGAAGAGCATGTATGGCCGCAAGTACATGGGCATCGACCGCGCCACCTTCCTGATCGACAAGGACGGCGCGGTGCGCAACGTCTGGCGCAAGGTGAAGGTCACCGGCCATGTCGCGGCGGTTCTGAAGGCCGTGCAGGCGCTCTAACCGTAAGCGGGAGGGCGGGGCGCCTTTTTCTCCCGGTGTGGACCGTAGGGGAAGACGCTCCGCCGGCCCGGCTATTCCTCCGGCGTGTGGGCGTACGCCACAAGGGTATTTTTAGAATCGCCCCAAACCTGCCTACACTTCGTGCATTCCGGCACCAGAGGCCGCGCAACCCACCGCGGTTTTGGTCCTTCGGCTGCCCCCAGGGATGCACATGCCATGAACGTTGCGAACATTGCCCGGCGCCTCGTCGCCGGAGAGCTTCACTATGCGCTGGGCCGGTTCGAGTCGGTCCGGCGTGGGTACAGCGCCCTGCGCCGCCTGTCTCCCCGGTCGCGCCAGCGGGCGCCGGCCGGCCCGCCCATCGCACTGCCTCCGCTGCCGGCCACCCTGTTCGCTGGCCAGACGGTGGAGCGCGCGCTGGGCGATCTGCGCCGCGACTCGATCGCGTTCGGTTTCGACCTGCCCTGGTCGATGGTCGAGGAGATGGTGGAGTTCGCCACCCACTCCCCCCTGCAGCGGCGGCTGCGCGACGACCGCATGTTCTATCGCCACGACGTCCGCAAGGGCCGGCTGGAGGATGGGTCGCCCGCGGTGATGGGCATCGTCCCCGATCCGCTGGACTGCCCGGCGGTGCGCCGGGTCTGCCGCGATCCGCTGCTGATGGAGTGTGCCGGCAAGTTCCTCGGCTTCCCCGCCACCAAGATCATCCCGCGCCTGTTCTGGAGCTTCGTCACCGACGCCACCGACGACGAGCGCCGCCAGCTGGGCCAGACCATCGACTGGCATTTCGACGTCCACGATTTCCATTTCTGCTCGGCGCAGTTCTACCTGACCGATGTCGGGCCGGGCGCCGGAGAGCATGCGCTGGTCCGCGGCAGCCATCACGGCAAGTCGCTGCGCATGCTGATGGGCTCCGCCAACGTCCGCGACGAGCAGCTGTTCACCCACTTCGACCGCGACCGCATCCTTGTGGTGGAGGGGCCGGCCGGCACCGGCTTCCTGGAGGACACCTCCTGCTATCACCGGGCCACCCCGCCGGCCAGCCGCGAGCGGCTGATGCTGCAGCTCTGGCTCAGCTGAGTTAGAGTGCCCCGCATCGCCACAGGGGATGCGGAGCGGACGATGGAAGCGAAGGAGGGGCTGCGCACGGTCGTCGGCCTGATGAGCGGCACGTCGATGGATGGCATCGACGCCGCTCTGCTGCGCACCGATGGCCGCGACCGGGTGGAGGCGCTGGACTTCCTGACCATCCCCTATGATGACGGCTTCCGGACCCGGCTGCGCGGCTGTCTCGGCAAAAGCGATGTCAGCGGCGGGCCGGTGGCGGAGGTCGAGCGCGACCTGACCGACGCTCATGCCGACGCGGTGCGCCGCCTGCTCGACAAGGCGGGCGTCGCCGCGGCGGAGGTCGAGCTGATCGGCTTCCACGGCCACACCATCCACCATGAGCCCGACCGGCGCCTGACCTGCCAGATCGGCGACGGCGCCCGTCTGGCCGCGGCGACCGGCATCGCCGTGGTCAACGATTTGCGCAGCGCCGACGTCGCCGCGGGCGGGCAGGGCGCGCCGCTGGTTCCGCTGTTCCACCGGGCGCTGGCCCATGGGCTGCCGCGGCCGCTCGCCGTCCTCAACATCGGCGGCGTTGCCAATGTCAGCTGGATCGGTCCGGAACCGGTGGGCGGGGAGGCGGAGGTCGTCGCCTGCGATACCGGGCCGGGCAATGCCCTGATCGATGACTGGATGCTGCGCCATGGGCTTGGCCGTTTCGATGCCGGCGGCGCGCTGGCGGCGGCGGGACGGGTGGACGACGCGGCGCTGGCGGCGTTGATGGCCCATCCCTATTTTGGCCGCCCGGCACCCAAGTCGCTCGACCGTGACGCCTTCGACCCGGCGCCGGTGGCGGGATTGTCGCCGCAGGACGGTGCGGCCACCCTGACCGCCTTCACCGCCGCATCGGTCGCCTCCGTAGTGCCCCATTTGCCGGCGTCGCCGGTGCACTGGCTGGTCTGCGGCGGCGGGCGCCACAACGCCACGCTGATGGCGATGCTGGCCGACCGGCTGGGCGTGCCCGTCTTGCCAGCCGACACCGTCGGCTGGGACGGCGACGCGCTTGAGGCGCAGGCCTTCGGCTATCTCGCCGTGCGCAGCAGGCTGGGGCTGCCGCTCAGCCTGCCGGCGACCACCGGGGTGCCGGTGCCCATGCCCGGCGGCGTGTTCCACCCGGTCGGCTGACCAGAGCCGATGCGCCCCGTCTGGCTGGCGGGCAGGGGATCGCGGCTGCGGGCCGTCGCCAGCAGAACCAGGGCTGCGAAGGGCACGAGCCAGATCACGCGGTTCTGATAGCGGTCATGGACGGCCGACAGCCCGCCGGTGACGCCGGCGTTCAGCGTCAGCCCCAGCCCTATTACCAGAATCAGCATCCGCACCCGCCCGTCGACCCGCCGCCAGCGCCCCAGCCCCAGCGCGGCCAGCCCCAGCACGCCGAGCGACAGCGACAGATCCTGGACCAGCGCCAGCCCGTCGCGGGGAAAGCGCTGCTGCGTTTGCAGCGACCGGTCGAAAGCGGCATAGACCGGTGCCGGGAAACGGCTGAACAGGCGGCGGGTCAGCGGCTTGACCGGGTCGTCGAGGGTATCGTCGGGCTGGACCTCGACGAACTGGCCGGCGGCATTCGCCAGCCCATGCGTGGCGACCGCGGCCGGGCGGCTGGCGATGGTGTTGTGGGCGATCTCCGCCGCCTCAGCCACGAAGCGGGGCTGGTCGCCGAAGCGGCGGCGGGCACCGTCGGGATGCCAGAGGAAATAGTCGGAGGTGACGTAGCCGGGCGCACTGCGGGCCAGCGTATCGAGGCTGTTGCACAGCAGGTAATCGCGGTTGCGGCAGGCCTCGGCCAGATAGTCGCGCGCCGGACCGTCGCCGATCAGCCGGGCGAGCAGGAAGACGGGCGAGCTTTCGGACAGCACCGGCCGGCCGGCGGTCAGCAGGTTGGAGCCGGTCAGCAGCCCGACCGCCAGCACCATCGGCAGCAGCACCCCCCAGCCCAGCGACCGCAGCATCGCGCGATCCTGCCACAGCGCCCAGAGTGCGAGCAGGACGATCATCCCGCCCAGGATCGCCAGATGGCTGAGATGGGAGACGATCATGCCGGTGAGCGCCGCAACGGTCAGCAGCCGCCGAGCGGCGGTCAGGGCCGGCCATCGGACGACGACGACATAGACCAGCAGGATCACCAGCCCGGTCAGGAAGTCCGGCATGATCGTCGCGGCGTGCAGAGACAGGCTGGTGGTCAGCCCCAGCACCGCGGCAATGCCGAGGAACAGTCCCGGCCGGTCCGGCACTGCCGCCGCGGTCAGGGCCGCGCGCAGGACCGCCGCCGCCAGGATGCCCTGGGCCAGCGGGATCAGCCAGACGCCCCAGCCGCCGGCGAAGGGCAGCAGGAACAGCATGTAGCCGAAGGGCCGCAGGAAGAAGATGTTGGACGATGGAAGGCCGTGCGGCGACAGGTCCGGCGGCGGCGTCCAGGCGGGCTGGGCCGCCCGGTGCAGGATGTTGAAGGCCGGCTCCAGATAGCCCGGCGTGTCGTCGAAGGTCAGCGGAAAGCCGTTCAGCACCAGCAGCGGTGCGCCGATCAGCACGCCTGCCAGGATGATCGTCAGGCCGGCGATCAGGGCAGGTGAAATCCGGGATGCGTTCCAGAAGCGCATGGGCGCCTTCCAGCCATGGCGGTGGATGCGCGGAGGATGGCTGCCGCCGTTGTGGCGCACAACGGATCGGGCGTGGTAGGGCGGGGCTGTGTGACGGCGCTTCCGGGCATAACCCCCGGCAGCGGGATACCCGTTCAGCCGGGGGACGTTGCTGCCGACTCCAGCAGTTCGGCCAGCGCCGCCTGCTGGTCGACGCCGCGGAAGTCGGTCTTGCGCTCCATCGCCGCGGCAAGGCGGCGGCGGTACTCGTTGCGCGGGATCTCGACGGCGCCGAACCGGCTGAGATGCTCGGTCACGAACTGGGTGTCGAGCAGGGCGAAGCCGGCGGCGCGCAGCCGGGCGACCAGATGGACCAGTGCCACCTTGCTGGCCCCGGTCTCGCGGCTGAACATGCTCTCGCCGAAATAGGCGCCGCCGATCGCCACCCCGTACAGCCCGCCGACCAGCCGGCCGTCGCGCCAGCATTCCACGCTGTGGGCGAAGCCGGCGTCGAACAGATCGCCATAGAGCCGGACGATGTCGTCGTTGATCCAGGTCTTCGGCCGCTCGTCCGTCGCTTCGGCGCAACCCTCGATCACCGCGCGGAAGGCGCTGTCGAAGCGCAGGTCGAACGGACAGCGCCGCAGCGTCTTGCGCAGGCTGCGCGCGACATGGAAGCCGTCCAGCGGCAGGATGCCGCGGCGTTCCGGATCGAACCAGTGAAGCTCCCGCGATTCGGCGCTTTCGGCCATCGGGAAGATGCCGGCGGCATAGGCGCGCAGCAGAATCGGGGCGGACAGGGTGAACATGCCGGTCACTATACCCTCTGCTGGGACGGAACGCGCAAACGTTCGGCGAAGTGAGATTTGGCCGGGTGATGCCGGTGTCGAGACCCCGCGACAGAAACATCCTTCCATGGTATGCAACGCAAGGAAGCATAGCCCTGGGGGAAGACCGTCATGCGAAGCGCCGCCGCCGCCATCCTGTCCGTTCTGGTTGCCGGACTGTTCGCCGCAAGCCCCTCCTGGGCGCAGAGGCGGGCGGAGCCGGGGGCCTTCGATTACTACATCCTGTCGCTGTCCTGGACGCCGACCTACTGCGCCCGTGACAAGAATGGTCCCGATCCCGACCAGTGCGGCGACCGGAAATACGGCTTCGTCGTCCATGGCCTGTGGCCGCAGTACAATGACGGCAGCTATCCCGCCACCTGCACCCGCGACCGCAACCTGCCCAAGGCGGTGGTGGACCAGACCATGCCGGTGATGCCAAGCGTCGGCCTGATGATGCATGAATGGCGCAAGCACGGGACCTGCTCCGGCCTGACCGCGACCGACTATTTCGCCAAGCTGCGCGCCGCCGCGGCCAAGGTGGCGATCCCCGAGACGATCAAGGCGCCCGGCCCGACCGTGCCGGCGACCCAGGTGGAGCGGCTGTTCCTCGACGCCAATCCCGGCCTGACTGCGGAAGGGGTGGCGGTCGTCTGCTCCCGCCGAGACGTGTCGGAGGTGCGGGTCTGCCTGAACAAGGAATTGGGCTTCGTCGCCTGCGGCCAGAAGGTGGTCGACCGCTGCCGTGATCGCGATGCGGCCTTGTCGGCCGATGTGGCGCCGTCGCAGCCGCGCCGCAGTATGACACCCCCGGCCACCCCGGCCCTGCCGCCGGCTCCAGCACCGGCCCCTGCCAGCGTCGGCGCCCCGGTTCGGTAAGGCTCAGCGGCCGTCCGGGTCGCTCGCCAGCGCCGCCATCACCGCCGGGATTTCCGCCAGCAGTTCGCGGGCGAGGAAGCCCAGCGGGCCGATGCGGCGGGTCAGGCGGTTGCCGGCCTCGCCATGCAGGTAGACGCCCCAGATTGCGGCCTGCTCCGGGCTGGCGCCGCGGGCCAGCAGGCCGGTGACGATCCCGGCCAGGGTATCGCCGGACCCGGAGGTCGCCAGCCCCACCGTGCCGCCGCGGTAGGCCCAGGCGCGGCCGTCGGGGGCGACGATGCGGGTGCAGCTTCCCTTCAGCGCCACCACCGCCTTCAGCCGGTCCGCCGCCTGCCTCGCGCAGCCGAGCGGATCGGCATCCACCCGGTCACGGGAACAGCCGAGCAGCCCGGCCATCTCGCCGGCATGGGGGGTGATCACCACGCGGCCCTCGTGACGGTGCAGAGCCGCCGCGTTCCGGCGCAGCCCGGCCAGCGCCCCGGCATCCAGTACGAAGCGCGGCCCGTTCTCGCCCGCCTCAAGCCGGGTCAGCAGTTCCGCGGTCAGGTCGGCGACCGCCGCCTCGTTCATCATGCCCGGACCGATCAGCACCGTGTCGCAGCGCGAGGCCCGCTCGGACAGTGCCCCGGCCGAGTCGGGGGCGATTTCGCCGTCGGCGGTCTCGGGCAGCCCGGCGACCAGCGCTTCCGGCAGGGCAAGGCCCAGATGGGGCGCGATGCTGGCTGCGGTGGCGATCTGCAACTTGCCGGCCCCCGCCCGCAGCACGCCGATCCCGGCGAGCAGGGCGCCGCCCGGAACCGGAACGCTGCCGGCCACCACCAGCACCCGCCCGCGGGTTTCCTTGTCGCCGTGACCGTCCGGCTGGGGCAGGGGCATGCCACGCAGAAGCTCGGCGGTGACGGGGATCTCCTCGGTTGAGGCGTCCAATCGCTCCTCCTCGGCAGGTGGCAGGTGGCAGGTGGCAGGTGGTGGAAGGCGGCCTAGCGGGCGGCGATGGCGGCGTCCGGCTCGGCGGTGACCGGGGCGCCGGCCTCCTCCAGCGGGGCGACGAAGTTGTAGCGGTGCAGCAGCAGTCCGCCGCGAGGGCCCGCCTGAGCGTCGAATCGGTATTCGGTGACGGAACAGTTGGCGACGTCGCCGGCCGCGTCGATGGCCAGGATCTCCTCCTCCGTCAGGTTCTCCAGCAGATAGCGCAGGCACAGCACCACCACCTGATGCCCGACGATCAGCACCCGCCGGCCGCCGTGATGCAGGCTGACGGTGTCGAGCGCGCTGCGCAGCCGCAGGATCACGTCGCACCAGCTCTCGCCCCCCGGCGGCCGGTGATAGAATTTCCCGAGCAGGCGGCGGAATTCCGCCTGCTCGGGGAATTCCTGGCGGATGCCGGCGGTGGTCAGCCGGTCGAGCACGCCGAACTCCTTCTCGCGCAGCCGCTCGTCGACGACGAAGTCGTTGGGGTGGACCGGCAGCCCGCCCGACTGGTGCAGCCGTTCCGCCGTGCGCATCGCCCGCCGGTAGGGGGAGGTCAGAACCACGTCCGGCCGCTCCACCGCCGGCATGGCGGCGAACCAGTGGCCGAGCGCGTCGGACTGCCGCTCGCCCAGCGGGCTGAGCGGAACGTCCACGTCGCGCTCGGCGATGTCGATCCGGCTGAGTCCGGCGGCGTGCGCGGCGTCGCGGGCGACGTTCCCGGCGCTTTCGCCGTGACGGACGATCCAGAGGCGGTCGGGCCAGGGATGCTGCATCGGCGGTCCCGTTTCCTGTTGAGGGAATCTGCCGGGAATAACCGCCGGGGAGCCCGAAAGGTCCCGCCGCGGTGCCTGACCCGGTATGGCAGCCATGCCGCCCTTCCGGTTGCTGCGGTGCAGCGAAGCCTTGCCGGAGGCCGATGGCGCGCCACACTTTCCTGTCCAGTTTCCAATCAGCAGAATGGATCGGACATGACGGACAGCCAGGACGCGGCCCCCCTGTTCCAGCCGGTGACGATCGGGCGCTACACCCTGCCCAACCGCATCGCCATGGCGCCGCTGACCCGCAGCCGCACCGACAACGCCACCGGCGTGCCGACCGCGATGAACGCCGAATATTACGCCCAGCGCGCCACTGCCGGCCTGATCGTCGCGGAGGCGACCCAGATCTCGCCGCAGGGCAAGGGCTATGCTTACACCCCCGGCATCCACAGCGCCGAACAGGTGGCGGGCTGGACGCTGGTGACCGACGCCGTCCATGCCAAGGGCGGACACATCTGCCTGCAACTCTGGCATGTCGGTCGCATCTCCCACCCCGACCTGCAGCCGGGCGGTGCCCTGCCGGTGGCACCGTCGGCGGTCAAGCCGGAGATGAAGGCCTTCACCGTCGACGGCTTCAAGGACATCCCGACCCCGCGGGCGCTCGATGTGTCGGAACTGCCGGGGATCGTCGAGGATTACCGCCGCGCCACCCGCAATGCGCTGGCCGCCGGTTTCGACATGGTGGAGGTGCATGCCGCCAACGGCTATCTGATCGACCAGTTCCTGCGCGATGGCACCAACAAGCGCACCGACGCCTATGGCGGTTCCGTCGAGAATCGCGCCCGCTTCCTGTTCGAGGTGCTGGACGCCGTGGTGGCGGAGGCCGGGGCCGACCGCGTCGGCATCCGCCTGTCGCCGCTGAGCCCGGCCAACGACGCCCAGGAAAGCGACCCCGTCGGCACCTTCAGCCCGGTGATCCGCCGCCTGAACGGCTACGGTCTGGCCTATCTGCACATGATCGAGGGCGTGACCCGCGGCCCGCATCCCGGATTCGGCGGCGATCTCGCCGAACTGCGCGGGCTCTACACCGGCTGCTACATGGCCAACAACGTCTATGACCGCGCCATGGCGATCCAGGCGACGTCGAACGGTCATGCCGACATGATCGCCTTCGGCCGGCCCTTCATCTCCAACCCCGATTTGGTGGAGCGGCTGCGCATCGACGCCCCGCTGGCCGAACCGGACCAGAAGACCTTCTACGGCGGCGACAGCCACGGCTACACCGATTATCCCGCGCTCGCCCAGCCGGCCGGCTGATACCGCGGCGCACGGGGGGCGTGCATAAACCTTCCGAGTCGCTCTGCCGGTCGCGGTACGGGAGTGCCGGAGATGGGGGCGGAGCGGCACTTCGGTGCCGCTTTCGCCCGGCCGGCGAGCCGGCGGGTGGGGAAGCGTAAGCCTGGGGTGAGGCAATTAACGGCGATTCGGTCATCTTTCCTTTGGAAGGCTTGACCTGGGATCGGATACCTGTGACAACAGATTTTCGGCACACTCTATGAGCTTGAAGACACATGTTCGACCGCCCGCCCCGCCAGGGCTTCCGCGCTCCCGAGATCACCAAGTCCAACGTCACCGCCACCGTGAAGTGGTTCAACCCCACCAAGGGGTTCGGCTTCGTGTCGCCTGAGGACGGTTCGCCCGATGCCTTCCTGCACGTCTCTGCGGTTCAGGCCGCCGGCTACGACGCGCTGGACGAAGGCACCACCATCACCTGCGACCTGGCCCGTGGGCCGAAGGGTCCGCAGGTTGCCTCCATCCACACGGTCGATACGTCGACCGCTCAGCGTTCGGCCCGTCCGCGGACGACCGGTGGCTTCGACCGTGGCGGTTATGACCGCGGCGGCTACGATGCCGGCGGCAGCACCGGTGGCGAAGAAGTCGACGGCACCGTGAAGTGGTTCAATGCCGATAAGGGCTTTGGCTTCATCACGCCCAGCACCGGTGGCAAGGACGTCTTCGTCCACGTCAACGTGCTGCGCCGTTCGGGCATGCAGACCCTCCAGGAAGGCGATCAGGTGCGCGTCACCGTTCGCCAGGGCCAGAAGGGTCCGGAAGCGGGCAAGGTCGAGTACCTGTAAGGCTCCGGAATATCCGGGCCTCGGCCGTACGGCGTTCGTCCTCTCCGGACGCATGCCGCCTCGGCCGGCTCCGCTTGGCTGAAAAGCCTGACGAGGCCCCGAGCCGCTTTGGCTCCGGGCTTCCCGGTGAGAGTCCGGACTTTCAGCGCACGGTGCCTCCCTTTTTGGGGCGCGCCGTGCGTTCCTGTCTTTTATTCTGCTGCTTTTGCGGTCCTGGCTCGTGAGTGATCCGGCCGTGGCTCCAGTTCGGCCCGGCTGTTCGTTGCGTGTGTCTTCTCCGCTCCTTTCTGTTTCCTCCCGCCTGTTTTTTTGGCGCCGCCCTCCGGGGCGGCCGGCGCTGGTGAATCAGCCGGCTTGTCCAGGCTGGCTTGCCGGCCTCTCTTCTGCCGCCCCAAGCTGTCGAAGGCGCGATTCGGCATGAACGAGCTGCTGACCTCCCTGCTCCCAGCCGCAGAGGGCGGCGGATGGTCCCTGGCGCAGCTGGTGGGTTTTTGCGGCACGCTCGGCGGCATGCTCTGGCCCTTTTTCCGCAGCCGTACCGGCATGCTGCTGGTGCAATTGGTGCCCTGCCTGTGTTTTTCCCTGCATTTCGCCATGGTGGGCTCTCCGACGGCAGCGGCGCTGAACGGGCTTGCGGCGCTTCAGGTGGCGGCGGCGCTGGCGATCGGCGGCCGGTCGGCCTTCCGCATTGCCTATCTGCTGATTCTGCCGGTGATCGCCGCGGTGATGGCGTTCACCTGGTCCGGCCTGCCCTCCGCCTTCGCCGCGGCGGGAATGGCGCTGATCAGCCTCGCCCGGTATCAAACACAGGTTGCGCGCTTCCGCGGCACCATGCTGGTGGCTTTGCCCTGTTGGTTCGTGCACAACAGTCTGGTGGGATCGGTGCCGGGGATGATCTCGGACGTCACCGGCATCGTCGTCAATAGCTGGATGCTGCTGCGCGGCACCGGATTGGCGGCCTCATCGATACCAATGGCGACACCGATGGCGACACCGATGCCCCCACCAACACCAATTCCGTCGGCAAGCGGGGAGGGGAAGCTGCCATGACCGTGAACCATTCGAACCTGTCGGCGGAAGACACCGCGGCACTGCGCGCGATCCCGCTGTTCGCCAAGCTGACCGACCGTGCGGTGTCGCTTCTTGGCGGCGTCGCCATCGTGCGGCCGGTGTCGCGCGGCACCACCCTGTTCCTGCAGGACGAGACGGCCGACCGCTTCTTCGTCCTGCTCGACGGCTGGGTGAAGCTGTATCGCCTGACCCGCGACGGGACGGAGGCGGTGGTGCATGTCATCGGCCCGGCGGAAAGCTTCGCCGAGGCCGCCATGTTCGCCGACGGCAAATTCCCGGTCTGTGCGGAGGCGGTGACCGACGCCCGCGTCATGACCCTGACCGCCGACGGATTCGCCCGCTGCCTGCGCGAGGACGACCGCATCGCCTTCGGCATGCTGGGCTCGCTGTCGGTCCGGCTGCGCCATCTGGTGACGCAGATCGAACAACTCCAGGTTCAGCCGGCGCCGCAGCGTGTCGCCGCCTTCCTGATGCGTGTCTGTCCGCCGGGCGACGGGCCGGCACAGTTCCAGCTTCCCTTCGACAAGGCGTTGATCGCGCGCCGCCTGGGCATGCAGCCGGAAACCCTGTCGCGGGCGCTGGCCAAGCTGCGGGCCGTGGGGGTGGACACCCAGGGCCTGACCGTCAACGTTGCCGAGCGTGCCGCCCTGCGCGCCATGGCGGAGGCCGGCGAGGAGGAGTGACGGGAACGCGGTACCGGCGGCTGTGACAGCATCGGCTCCGCGGTTCAGACCGGATTGACGGCGCAGTCCCCCCGTGCGAGTTTGCACCCCTTCCGGTACCGCATTTGTTCAGGATTTCGAGGCAGCGATGGGCGACAGCAAGACGGTGGAGACGACATCGGATCCGGCGCAGGATCTGGTGGCCTTCGCCGGTGACCGGCGCTTCGCCACCGTGATGGCGGACCCGCCCTGGCGCTTCGTCAACCGCACCGGCAAGATGGCGCCGGAGCACCGCCGCCTGTCGCGCTACGGCACCATGACGGTGGAAGATATCTGCGCCCTGCCGGTCGCCGACATTGCCGCCCCGACCGCGCATCTTTATCTCTGGGTCCCCAACGCCCTGCTGCCGGAAGGCTTGCAGGTGATGCGCAGCTGGGGGTTCGAGTACAAGACCAACCTGATCTGGCACAAGGTGCGCAAGGATGGCGGGTCGGACGGGCGCGGCGTCGGCTTCTACTTCCGCAACGTGACCGAACTGATCCTGTTCGGTGTGCGCGGCAAGAAGGCCCGCACGCTGCCGCCCGGCCGCACCCAGGTCAATCTGATTGAAAGCCGCAAGCGGGAGCACAGCCGCAAGCCCGACGAGCAGTATGAACTGATCGAGGCGTGCAGCCCCGGCCCCTACCTGGAGATGTTCGCCCGCGGCGCCCGGCCCAACTGGTCGGTCTGGGGCAACCAGGCCGACGACGGCTATGAGCCGACCTGGAAGACCTACGCGTTCAACTCCGCCACCGACCGCGAGGCGGCAGCGGAGTAGGGGGACGCGTTACAGCAGCCCCAGCGCATCCAGATCGCGCCGCAGCGCCTCCGCACCCAGGAACAGGTGTGCCGACATGCCGACAGACTTGGCCGCCTCGACATTGTCGGGGTTGTCGTCGATGAAATAGCAGTCCTTGGGATCGAGACCGTAACGATCCATCAGCAACCGATAGATCGCCGGGTCGGGCTTCACCAGCCGTTCCTCACCCGAAACGATGATCCCGTCGAAGCCATTCAGGAAGTCGAAGCGCTTGCGCGTCAGTTCGAACTTCTCGACCGAGAAGTTGGTGATGGCATAAACGGGAACGCCGCGGGCCTTCAACTCCGCCAGGATGTCCGGGGTGCCGGGGATCGGGCCGGGCACCATGCGCTCCCACATGTCGTCATAGGCGCGGATCAGCTCGGCGCAGTCCGGATGCTCCTCGGTCAGCAGGGCGACCGCGTCCTTCCAGGGGCGGCCGCGGTCCTGCTCCAAATTCCAGGCGGGGGTGCAGACCCCGTCGAGGAAATCTTCCATCAGGTCTTCATAGCCGTCGAACAGCTCGCGGTAGAGGTGCCGCGGGTCCCATTCGATCAGCACCTGCCCGACGTCGAACACGACGATGGATGGCTTGGCCCGCTCGGTCATTCCGGTCATCGAACGATCCGCCTCAACCCTTGGCGCGGGCGGCGTCGGTCAGCCGCTTCATGTCGTCCAGCTTGATGGCGCCGGGCACCAGCTCGTCACCGAAGACGAAGGCGGGGGTGCCGCGGATGTTCAGCTTCTCGGCGAGCGCCTGATTGGCGGCGATCACCTTCAGCACGTCCGGCGATTCCATGTCCTTCTTCAGCCGGTCGGTGTCGAGCCCGACCGACTTGGCCAGCCGCATGATGACCGCCTCGTCCAGCTGGCCGCGCTGGGCCATCAGGGCGTTGTGGAATTCGACATATTTGCCCTGCCCGCGCGATGCCAGCGCCGCCTTGGAGGCGACCAGGGACGCCGGCCCCAGGATCGGGAATTCCTTCAGCACGAAGCGCAGCTTGGGATCGCCCTTGATCAGCGACTGGGTGTCGGCCTGAACCGCCTTGCAGTAGCCGCACTGGTAATCGAAGAACTCGACGACCGTGACGTCGCCCTGCGGGTTGCCGATGACCGGATCGGCGGGGTTGCGGAGCAGTTCCTGCTTGTTCTCGGTCAGCGCCTTGCGGGCCTGTTCGGCCTCCGCCGTCTTCTGGCGCTCCTGCATGGCGTCGACGGCCTGCAGGATCACCTCCGGATGCTCCATCAGGTAGTCGCGGACGATCTTCTCGATGGCGGCCTTCTGGTTGCCGTCGAAGCTTGCCGATTGCGCATTGGCCGGGGTGGCGGCGGACAGCGCCAGCGCCGCGACGGGCAGGGCGAGCAGGGCGGAACGCAGGAACGGCAGGGCGGGGCGCATAAGGCGGCGCATGGGGGGCGGTCTCCGAAACACGAAGGATATTGGGCCGAAGGCCGCCCACACTGGACCGACAATCCGGTCCGGACAAGCGCAAAACGCCTGCCCGGACCTCACGTTTCAGCGAGCGGCCATCACCCATCGGCCGTCACCCGTCACCTGTCAGCGGGCGCGCAGCAGTTCGCCCACTGAAAGCAGAGCCATCTCGTCGCCGTCGGCCTTGCCGATGGTCCGGCCGGTGGAATAGGGCAGGTTGTTGTCGTTGACGACGACGATGTGGTCGCCATCGACGATGTTCACCCCCTCAGGCCCGAGATGGGGCATGACGAAGCGGCCTTCCGGGGCCTGGCCGGCGCGGGCCTTGTGGTCGGGGTCGGCGATGTCGGTCAGGTCGATGTAGCCGACCTTGCGGACGAAGCCGTCGGCATCCGCCCCGGCGATGTCGATCTTGTAGATGCGCTTGAAGGCGGCCGGCGCGTTGAAGCAGTCCGGCTTGATCTCGCCCTGGCAGGCCTGGGTCTTCGCCCCTTCGGTGGTGTCGTCGCGCTCGATCACCAGGGCGCTGCCGTCGTCGATCATCGCCATGTCGGCGACGACGTTGGCGTTGTCCTCCAGCCTGTACTTCCACGACTTGCCGGTGTACGTGCGGGTGGCGACGTCAAATTCGAGGATACGGGTGTACGCGCGGCCGTCCTTGTTCTCGAAAGCATTGGCGGCGGCGCTCCACAGCGGGCCTTCCAGCGACGGGTACAGCGTCTTGCCGTCCGGCGACACGCCCATCGGCTCGAACCCGCGGGAGCGGCGGACCTCGAAAGTCACGGCACCCGGCACCGCCGGCAGGCCGTTGTTGCGGTAATGGTCGGGCGAGCGGGCCGGCTTGCCGTCGATCACCGTCTCATGAACCGCGATCACCACGCCGTCCCGGCTCAGCTCCAGGATATAGGGGCCGAACTCGTCGCCGATGAACAGGCGGTCGTTCTGGACCACCAGCGATTCCGGATCGAAATCCGCGCCGGTCAGGTAACGGCTGCTGGTGTTCTCGTTGACGATGGCGAAGGGGACCTTGCGGTCGGGATCGCGCAGGAAGGTCGTTTCCAGCCGCTGCATGGCGCCGCTCTGCCAGTCCGGCTTGACGCGATGGACCATCAGCAGCGCATCGACCGAGTTGACCTTGCTGCCGAAACCGTTGTCGGTCAGGGCCAGGAACTCGCCATTGGGCTGCGGCACGACGGCGGAGAAACCCTGCACCGCCTGGCCGGCGACCGGCAGCATGATCTCCGTCTCACGCGGAGCCTTCGGATCGGCGGCGAAGGAGGTCGCGCGGATGGTGCCCACGGCGTCGACGCGCTTGCGGTCGGCATTGGTGAACTTGCCGGCGGTGGCGAACAGTGGACCGGCGTCGGCCGGCGCCTGCACCAGCGTGTCGGCCGGCAGCATCGCATGGCCGGCGAGCGTGGCGGGATAGCGCTTGGCCTGCTGGTCCTGCGCCTGGGCCGCGGCAACGGTCAGGCTGGCGGACATCAGGGCGGCGGTGGCGAGCAGCGCGCCACGCCAGGAGGCGAGGCGCCAGGACGGCAGGCGGACTGACGGCATGCGGTGTACTCCGTGGACGGAACAGCGCGCCCTGTTTCACTCAGGCGTGCTCGATGTCCGCGGAATAGCAAGCGGCGATGACGTGGCCGGGACGGTTCAATGACCGTTGCGTTACCGGAAGGACGCTTTGGTCATATGACCAAAGCGCCGACGACGATCCCGTCAGCGCTCCGGCTTGTCGGCCCCGCCAGTCTGGCCGCGGATGTCCTGGGCGCGCAGCCAGCCGGGCGATCCGGCAGGCAGCATCCTTTCCGCCCGCTCCGCCTGGGCCTTGGCCATCGGCATGTCACCGCGCGCCAGCGCCTCCTCCGCCGTGGCGTAGGCGACCATGCCGTCGTTCTTCTTCATGCTCCAGGCCTGGGCGGTCAGCCGCCACAGGAAAGCCGACTGCGCCTTGCCCTTGGAGGCGATCTGCAAATTCTTCAGCGCCTCGTCGGCCAGACGGGGGTCGTGCTGCTCCAGCAGGGCGTGGGCGAGGGAGACCCGGATCGTTCCGGCATCGGAACCGGCCATCTCCACCGCCTTCCGATAGGGAGCCACCGCATCCGGCGCCCGGCCGGTCTGCAGCATCAGGTCGCCCTTCATCTCATAGAGATAGGGGTTCTTCGGTTCGTCGGCGATCAGCCCGTCGACAAGCGGCGTCGCCTGCTTGACGTCGCCCTGGCGGAAATAGGCATAGGCGCGGCCGTAGCGGGCGGCGGGCGACGGATCGTTCACCTTGTAACGGACCAGGGCGCCGCGCGGGTCGAGATAGCCGTAAAGCTTGGCCTGGACGCGCCGCAGGTCGGCCTCCGTCGCCGACGGCAGCTGGGCATTGCTGTAGCGGGAGCGGGCGACGAAGGCCTTCACTGCGTCGATGCGCTCGCGCGTCAGCGGGTGGGTCAGGCGATAGCCGGCGTCGCGGTCGTTCATCAGCGGGTCGTTGACGCCCAGCTTCTCCAGGAAGGTCTCCATCCCCTTGGCGGAGATCCCCGACTGTTCCAGGAAGGACAGGCCGGCCTGATCGGCCGAGGCCTCCTGGGTGCGGGAGAAGGACAGATAGTTCCGCTCCGCCAGATGCTGGCCCAGCATGACGCCTGCCGCACCGGCGCCGGCATTGCGCGAGGCCAGACCGCCGGCGATGCCGAGACCCATGCCGAGCAGCGAGGCGAGGAAGGCATTGTCCATCGCCTCCGCCCCGCGGACCAGATGGCCGCCGGAGATGTGGCCGGTCTCGTGCGCGATCACGCCCAGCAACTGGTCGGCGTTGTCGACGTCCAGCAGCAGCCCGGTGTGAATGAAGATGTTCTGTCCGCCGGCAACGAAGGCGTTCACCGTCGGGTCGTTGATCAGCAGAATCTGCACCGAGTCCGGGTCGATGCCGGCCGCCTGGAAGATTGGCCGGGCCATCTTGCGGATGATATGGTCCGTCTCGGCGTCGCTGAGGATTTGCATCTCCGAGCGGCGCTGCGCGCTCGCCGGTGGCGCTCCCCACACCAGCGACATCAGACATACGGACATGATGGCGACGACCGAAACCAGCCTGCTGGGCTTGCGCACCGTGACGACCTCCGGCTTGGAACAGCGGACCCCCGCGCACGACCGGCGGAGCCCACGACACACTCGCTTGCAAATCTGGCAACGGTTGGGCGCGGTTGCCATAGCTGCATCACTGCTGTCGGGCTGCGTCAACACCAAGTTCAAGACCGACGCCACGGTGCAGAGCTTCGTCGTCGCCGACGAGCCCTATGCCGCCGGTGTGGGGCGCGACATCATCGCCCAGGGCGGCAAGGCCGGCGACGCGGTCGCGGCGATGGCCCTGGCGATGACAGCCAGCCTGCCGTCGCGCGTCGGGCTGACCGGCGGCGGCGTCTGCGTGCTGTTCGACGCGGCGTCGAAGAAGGCCCGCACCATCGATTTCCTGCCGCGCCCGGCCGGTGCCGGCGTCGTCGCCATGCCGGCGATGGCACGGGGCCTGTATGCGGTCCAAGCCGCCGCTGGCGTGATGCGGTGGGAGCAGGTCGTCGCCCCGGCCGAACAGCTGGCCCAGTTCTCTCCCGGCCTCAGCCGCGCACTGGTGCAGGATCTCGGCACCTTCGGCGGGCGGCTGGCGCCCGACTCCGAGACGAGGCGGCGCTTCCTCGGCAGCGGCACTCCGGCGGTTGGCGCCGTGGTCGGCCAGCCGGAGCTGGCGGCGACGCTGTCGATCCTGCGCCGCCAGGGGGTGGGTGCCTTCTACAACGGCCCGCTCGCCGCGACGGTTGCCCAGGGTACCGGCATCGACCCGGCGCAGCTGCGGGCCTACCAGCCGCGCGTTGTCGGCACGCTGACCGTGCCCTTCGACATCACCGACCTGCATGTTCCCGACATGAGCGATCCGGAGACCGGCGCCGCCCTGGTCCAGGCCTGGAAATCGGTTGCCGCCCTTCCTCCGGCCGAGCGCGCCACCCGCGCCGCCCAGCTGCTGGGTGCCACCGGCAAAGGCGCGACTGCCGCCGGGGCTGGCGTGATGGTGATCGATCCCGACGAGAACGGTGCCGCCTGCGCCTTCACCCAGGGAGCACCCTTCGGCACCGGCCGCGGTATCCCCGGCACCGGCATGCTGGTGGCCCAGGGCGTGGACCGCGGCGGCTTCGGTGCGCCGGCTCTGATCGCCAACTCCATCATCGGCCGCACCCTGTTCGCCGGGGTCGGCACCGCCAACGGCGACGACGGCCCGGCCGCCGGCCCGGCGGCACTGCTGTCGGTTGCCCTTCCCGCCGGCCTGGAGGACAAGTCCACCGCCACCCAGATCCAGGCGGCCCGCCCGCAATCCATCCCCGGACGCGTCAGCTTCGTCGGCTGCCGGGTGTCGGTGGAAGATGGAATCCGCTATTGCCAGGCGGTGAACGATCCGCGCGCCGCCAGCCTCGCGCTGACGGTTGAAAGCGAGCGCAAGCGGGACTGAGTCCCGGACAATAATGGCCCGGCCCAAGGCCGGCGACAGGTAGAGACGGACGATCATGAGCAAGCAGCCCAAGGTTTCCAAGCGGGGCGCCATTCCGCCCTTCTTCGTGATGGAAGTGATGCGCGCCGCCGCCGAGCGCGAAGCCGCCGGCCTGGAGGTCCTGCATATGGAGGTGGGGCAGCCGTCCAGCGGCGCGCCGAAAGGCGTGGTGCAGGCGGCGGCCACCGCGGTGGTCGGCACCGATCCGCTGGGCTACACCGGTGCGCTCGGCATCCCGCCGCTGCGCGCCGCCATCGCCAAATGGTACAAGGACCGCTACGGCGTCGAGGTGCCGGAGGGCCGCGTGGTCGTCACCACCGGGTCGTCGGGTGCGTTCCAGCTGGGCTTTCTCGCCGCCTTCGATCCGGGTGACCGGGTGGCGATGGCCTCGCCCAGCTATCCGGCCTACCGCCACACCCTGACTGCAGCCGGCGTGGTCCCGGTGGAACTGCCGACCGGGCCGGAGCATCGTTTCCAGCCGACCGTCGAACTGCTGGAGGCGCTCGACGAGCCGGTGCAGGGGCTGATCGTCGCCAGCCCGGCCAACCCGACCGGCACGATGCTGAGCCGGGAGGAATTGACCGCGCTGTCCGACTGGTGCCGCGCCAACGGCGTGCGCATGGTGTCGGACGAGATCTACCACGGCCTGACCTATGGCACCGACGCGGTCACCGCGGCCGAGGTCAACGATCAGGCGCTGGTGGTCAACAGCTTCTCCAAATATTTCTCGATGACCGGCTGGCGGCTGGGCTGGATGATCGTTCCGGACGATCTGCTGCGCTCCGTCGAATGTTTGGCGCAGAACCTGTTCATCTCGGCGCCGACGCTGAGCCAGGTCTCGGCGGTCGCCGCCTTCGAGTGTACCGAGGAGCTGGACGGCCACGTCGCCCGCTATGCCCGCAACCGCGCGCTGCTGCTGGAGGAGCTGCCGAAGGCTGGTTTCACCAAGATGGCCCCGGCCGATGGCGCCTTCTACATCTATGCCGACGTGTCGGACATGACCGACGACAGCGAGGCGCTGGCGAAGCGGATCCTGGAGGAGACGGGCATCGCCTGCACCCCCGGCATCGATTTCGACACCGCCCGCGGCCGCCGCTTCCTGCGCTTCAGCTTCGCCGGGTCGGAAGCGACCATCGCCGAGGCGGCGCGGCGGCTGATCGCCTGGAGGGCCGGGACGTAGGACGTTTTCCGGCGGGGGCCTTCGCTGTGGCGGCCCCCGCCGTCCTCCCGTTCAGAACAGATGCTGCCCGCCGGTGATGAAGGTCTCCGTCCCCGTCACATAGGCCGAGTCCGGGCCGCACAGGTAGAAGATCACCGCGGCGACATCCTCCGGCGTGCCCATGCGCTTCAGCGGGATGCGCGGGATCAGCACGTCATATTCCGGGCCGGTCATCGCCGTTTCGATCTCTCCGGGGGCCACCGCGTTGACGCGGACGCCGATCTCCGCGAACTCCACCGCCATTTCGCGGGTCAGGCCGGACAGGGCCGCCTTCGAGGTCGAATAGGCCGAGCCGGCGAAGGGATGGACCGAATGGCCGGCGATGGAGGTGACGTTGACGATCGCCCCCTTCGCCCGCGACAGCGGAGCGGCGAAGCCGCGCGCCAGAACCAGGGCGGCGAAGAAGTTCAGCTCGAACACCCGGTGCCAGCCCTCGATCGAGCCGTTCAGGCAGCCGAGCCGCTCCTTGATCGGCGTCTTCGGCGAAATGCCGGCGTTGTTGATCAGGGCGTGCAGCGGCGCCCCGTCCAGCGCCTTGTTCGCCTCCTCGACGAAGGCGGCACGGCTGGCGGGGTCCGACAGGTCGGCCGGGATGTGGTGGGTCCAGTTGGGATCGCGGCGGCAATGGGCCGGCACATCCTCGCGCGAGCAGGAGATCACGCGCCAGCCTTCGTTGCTGAACCGGGTGACGGTGGCGTGTCCGATACCCCGGCTGGCGCCGGTGAGAATGACGACTTTGCGGTGCGGCATGGGGGGCTGCGCTTCACGAATGATTGCGGTCGGCGGGGGAAGCGGACGCCCTGGGAACGGCCTCGGGAGTTCCGGATGGGAGGATCGAAGGCCCCCTCATCCGCCGGTGGTCCACCGCCTGCGGCGATCCTACCCGCCGCCGCACCGCCTGTCATCACCGCCTGTCATCCGTCAGTATGCCAGCTTCGCCCGGCTGTCCGGTCTGAGCCGGGGGCGGCATATGGCGCGGCAGAACGACGCAATCGGCGGCCTTGTCCATTGACCTTGCGCCTGGCAGCGCCAACCTTGGCGAATCCCCGCAAGACGGAGCCAGCCCTTGCCGCGCCAGCCCTTCCGTCCTCTTGCGCCTTCATTGCGCTGTCGGCTCGTCCTGCTGACCGTCACGGCGCTGTCCATGACGGCTTCGGCCGGCTGGGCTGCGGAGCCCTTGCGGGTCGCCTGCGTGCCGCCCGGCGTCTGGGCCGACAGTGCCGGTGCGGCGGTGGAGCCGGTGCCGCTGCTGCGCCGCCTTGCCGAGGCGCCAGTGGTCCTGCTGGGGGAGCAGCATGACAAGGCGGACCACCACCGCTGGCAATTGCACACCCTGGCCGGCTTGCATGCGCTGAACCCCGACCTTGCCGTCGGGATTGAAATGCTGCCGCGCCGGCTGCAACCGGTGCTCGACCGCTGGGTGGCGGGCGGGATGACGGAGGGCGAGTTCCTGAAGGCGACGGACTGGCGCACGGTCTGGGGCTTCGACCCGCAATTCTATCTGCCGATCCTGCAATTCGCCCGCCTGCATCGGCTGCCGGTGGTGGCGCTGAATGTGGAACGGTCGTTGATCGGCCGCACCGCCCGCAACGGCTGGGCCACCATCCCGGAGGCGCAGCGCGAGGGCGTCGGCACGCCCGCTGCCCCGACGGAGGCCTACCGCAACCGCCTGACCGAGACGCTGGCGGCGCACGACCGCTCCGAAGCCCGCTCCGCCGCACCGGCCGACGCGCCCGACAGCGCGGTCAAGCGCTTCATCGAGGCGCAAGGCGTCTGGGACCGTGCGATGGCGGAGAAGATCGCCGAGACCCGCCGCACCACCGGCCGTCTCGTGGTCGGCATCCTGGGGGAGGGGCATGTCGCCAGCCGTGACGGCGTTCCGCACCAGCTGGCCGATCTCGGCATCGGCGATGCGGCCGTGCTGCTGCCTTGGGACGCCGACCGCGACTGCGGCGAGCTGGATGGCCGCATCGCCGATGCGGTGTTCGGCCTGGGGCCGGAACGGGAGGATGCGGAGCCGCAGCGCCCCAAGCTGGGCGTGCAACTCGACCCCGGTCCGGAGGGCATCACGGTGGGGGCGGTCAGCGGCGGCAGCGTGGCCGCGGCGGCGGGCCTGCGCACCGGCGACCGCATCCTGATCGCTGCCGGCACGGCGGTGCGCGCACCCGCCGATCTGGTCGCGGTGATCCGCCGGCAAGCGCCGGGCACCTGGCTGCCGCTGACCATCCGGCGCGATGGGGCGGAGCAGGAGGTGGTGGCGAAGTTCCCGGCGGACGGGGCGGCGCACCCGCCCCAACCCTGACTTGGCCCCTACAGCATCTTCTCCCACCGGGCGAGCGCGTCCGGCGTGGGGTTGACCGCCGGGGCGCAGTCGGAGCGGCCGAGCCGCTCATGATGCTCGCGCAATGCCCAGACGACGGTGGGGAAGGCAAGCTCGTTCCAGGGGATGTCCTTCCACTCGAACAGGCCGACCTCCAGGCTTTCCGGGCCGGGCTCCACGTCGGGCGAGAGCAGGCGGGCGCGGAAAATCATCTGGACCTGGCTGATGCGCGGGATGTCGTAGATCGCCAGCAGATGGTCGATGTCGATGCGCGCCCGTGCCTCCTCCCAGGCTTCGCGGGCGGCGCCGTCACGGGTGCTCTCGCGCTCTTCCATATAGCCGG
Source organism: Azospirillum palustre (assembly GCF_002573965.1). Taxonomy (NCBI): domain Bacteria; kingdom Pseudomonadati; phylum Pseudomonadota; class Alphaproteobacteria; order Rhodospirillales; family Azospirillaceae; genus Azospirillum; species Azospirillum palustre. Next base: position 471,567 of record NZ_PDKW01000043.1, read on the forward strand.
CGGGCAGGGTCCAGTAGCCCTTGCGCGGCTCGATGGCGCGGCGGCAGAGCAGGATGCGGCCATCCTCCCAGGTCGCAACGGCGCCCACCACGATCAGCGGATTCTGATAGGCGATGTAGCCGCAGTCCGGGCACAGCAGCCGCTCGCGGTCCTCGCCGGGCGGGATGGCGCGGACACGCGGGCCGCCGCAGTTCGGGCCGCAATCGTACTTGCCGATATCGGGGGATTTGTCGTCTGGGAGAGTGTCGTCTGGCATGGTTTCCGATATGGCGCCGGATTCTTGGTTGGGCAAGCGGAGAAAGCGAAAGCCGGGCCGGTGCCGTGTTTGGTGCGTTCGCGCCTTGTTCCAATTCGCGATTCGTTCCGATAGGCTGCTTCCGGTCCAGTGGTGAGGGGATTTGGGGTGACGCAGTTCCTGGTCAACGGGATGGTGGTGGACGGTCTGTCGCTGGGCATCGGGTTGGCGACCGGTCTGCTGCTGGGCGCCGCCGTCGCCTGGGCGGTGCTGCGCGCCGCTGCCGGGCGGGCCGAAGCGGCGGCTGCCGCTCTGCACGCTGAGTTCGCCACCCGCCTCGACCTCGCCGAGCGGACCGAGGGCGATCTGCGCGAGGAGATCGAAGCGCGCGACCACCAGATCTCCCGCCTGCATGGCGAGGTCGCCAACGCCCGCGAACGCCATGCCCAGCTGTCCACCCGGTTGGAGGCCGAACGGACCGCGGCGGCGGAAAAGATGGCGCTGCTGGAGCGCGCCCAGGCGGCGCTGGCCGACAGCTTCAAGGCGCTGTCGGCGGAGGCGCTGCACCAGAACAACCGCAGCTTCCTCGATCTGGCGCGGGAGACGCTGGCCGGCTTCCAGGAGCAGGCGAAGGGCGACCTCGACAAGCGCCAGACCGCCATCGCCGCCATCGTCGATCCGGTGCGCCAGAGTTTGGAGGCGATGGACCGGCAGATCCGCGACCTGGAAAGCACGCGGGCGGGGGCCTATGAGGGGTTGAAGCAACAGGTGCTGTCGCTGGTGGAGACGCAAAGCGCGCTCAGGGCGGAAACCGGCAACCTCGTCCGGGCTCTGCGCACCCCGGCGGCGCGTGGGCGCTGGGGCGAAATCCAGCTGCGCCGGGTCTGCGAGATGGCCGGGATGCTCGACCATTGCGATTTCGTCGAGCAGGTGTCGGTCGACAGCGGCCGGCTGCGCCCTGACCTGATCGTCACGCTGCCCGGCGGCAAGACCCTCGTGGTCGATGCCAAGACCCCGCTGGAAGGCTATCTGGACGGCATCCAGGCGGTCGACGACACGGTCCGGCGCGACGGCATGGTCCGCCATGCCCGCCATGTCCGCGACCACATGAAGCAGCTCGGTACCAAGGGCTATTGGGACCAGTTCGACGACAGCCCGGAATTCGTCGTGCTGTTCCTGCCCGGCGAGAACTTCTTCTCGGCAGCGCTGGAGCAGGACCCGGCGCTGATCGAAGCCGGCATCGACCATCGGGTGATTCTGGCGACTCCCACCACCCTGATCGCCCTGCTGCGCGCCGTCGCCTACGGCTGGCGGCAGGAGCGGCTGGCCGACAATGCCCGCGAAATCAGCGCGCTCGGCGCCGAGCTGTACAAGCGGCTGTCCGATCTGGGCGGTCATATGGACCGGTTGGGCGGGCAGTTGGACAAGGCCGTCGGCTCCTACAACAGCGCTGTCGGTACGCTGGAATCGCGGGTGCTGGTCAGCGCGCGCCGTTTCCGCGATCTGCATGCCGCGCCGGAGGGGGCGGAGATGCCGCTGCTCGAACCGCTGGACCACAGCCCGCGCCGCCTACAGGCGACCGAGCTGCGTGCGGTTCCGCCGGTCGAGACCACCGCGGCCGATTGAGGCATTCCGACCGATGGATGAAGGGCCGCCGGCGTGCTATCCCTGCGGCCTGACAGCTTTATCGATCCGATGGAACCCGCCGATGACTGACCAGACGGCAACCGAACAGACCGTCCGCTGCGACCGCTGTGCCCACCGCTATCCCGCCGCCGAGGAGGGGTGCCCGCGCTGCCGGTCGATTCGCCGCACCAACGCCGTCATCGTTGCGCTGCTGGTGATGCTGGTGATCCTGGCCCTGGTCGGTTGGGTCGGTACCTTGGTCTTGACTTGAGATTGGCCCCAGAACTTTGGTCGGTCATTGCGCAGCCCCTGCACAAACCATGGGCAATGAGCGCAACGAAACATCATTTCTGTTTTGCCCGATAATCGAGCAAGTTTTTTACTTGTCACATTAGTGTTATTTTGAGAAGCAACCCTATGCCGTCGTTTCTGCGCAGGGGTTGCATGATGCTGAAAAACCTCCGGATTGCCGCGCTTACCAACCTGTTCGGGGTGGTGGTGACGCTGGGTTTCCTGGCGGTGGTCGTCACCGGTGCGCTGGCGATCCGCGAGTTGAAGGTGGGCGGGCCGATCTACCAGCGCATCGTGCTGGGCAAGGATCTGATCGCCGACATCCTGCCGCCGCCGGAATATGTGATCGAAGCCTATCTGGAGGCGACGCTGGCGATGAACGACCCGGCGTCGGTCGAGCAGCGCCGGGCGCGGCTGGCGCAATTGCGCAAGGATTATGACGAGCGGCATGAGTACTGGCTCAAGGAGAGCTTCGAGCCGTCGCTGCTCACCGAGCTGACCCGGACCTCCCACACGCCGGTGATGCGCTTCTGGACCGAAGTGGAGACAAGGTTCCTGCCGGCGCTGGCCCGCAAGGACGAGGCGGCGGCCCGTGCCTCCTACGCGGTGATCGCCGAGGCCTATGCCGCCCACCGCGCCGTCGTCGACCGCATCGTCGAGGACACCAACCGCTACAACAGCGAGACGGAGGTCTATGCCACCGGCCGCGAGGACCTGTTCATGACCGCGGTGTGGGGCGTCTCGGCCCTGGTGCTGGCGGTCGTGGTGTTCGGCGTGTTCGGCATCCGGCGCCGGGTGGTACGGCCGGTGGGAGAGCTGACCGCCGCGATGCGGGCCTTGGCGCAGGGCGACCTGACCGTCGCCATTCCCGGGGCCGACCGCGGTGACGAGGTCGGGGCGATGGCCCAGGCCCTGCGCGTCTTCAAGGAGAATGCGGAGGAGGCCGAGCGCCTGCGCCGCCTGCGCGACGAGGAGCGCGAGCGGTCGGAGCGCGAAAAGCAGGCGGCCCTGCTGCGCATGGCCGAAACGGTGGAGATGGAGGCCTCGAACGCCGTCGACGTGGTGGCCAGCCAGACCAGCCAGATGGCCGGCAACGCCACCCGCATGGCCGAATCGGCCCGCGCGGTCAGCGACAACAGCCAGAATGTCGCCGCGGCCGCGACCCAGGCGCTGTCGAACGCCCAGACCGTCGCCGCCGCGTCGGAACAGCTCAGCGCCTCCATCCGCGAGATCGCGGCCCAGATCGGCACCGCGACCACGATGACCGGCGACGCCGTCGGCGCCTCGGTCCGGGCGGAGGAGACCATCCAGCGTCTGGCCGACGCGGTGACCCGCATCGGCGAAGTGACCAACCTCATCAACGACGTCGCCGGTCAGACCAACCTGCTGGCGCTGAACGCCACCATCGAGGCGGCGCGGGCCGGGGAGGCGGGCAAGGGCTTCGCCGTCGTCGCCAGCGAGGTGAAGCTGCTGGCCGGCCAGACCGCAAGGGCGACGGACGAGATCGAAAGCCAGATCGCCGCCATCCAGGCCACCACGGCCGAGGCGGTGAGTGCCGTGCGCGCCATCGCCGACCGGGTGCGCGGCGTCGAAACCGTGTCGGCCACCGTCGCCGCCGCCATCGAGGAGCAGGAGGCGGCGACCGGCGAGATCGCCCGCAATGTCGTCCAGACCTCCAACGCCGCCCAGGAGGTGGCGACCCGCATCGCCGCCGTCTCGCAGGAGGCGACCGCGACCGGCGAGCGCGCCAGCGAGGTCAACAGCCTGTCCGTCCGCGTCGCCGCCAGCATCGACCAGCTCCGCCGCGTCCTGATCGAAGCGATCCGCACGGCCACGCCGGAGGTGAACCGCCGGGCCGCCCCGCGCTATCCGCTGAACCGCCCCGGCCGGCTGTCGGTGGGCGGGCGTGAACTGCCGGTGACGGTCGACAACGCGTCGGAGGGCGGCGCCCAGCTGAGCGGGCTGCCGCAGGAGGCATGGTCCGATCTGGCGGAGGGGAGCGCGCTGCGCATCGCCTTGCCGGGGCTGGAGCCGGTGGCCGCCGTTGTGCGGGCGCTGGACCGCGGCGGCGCCGGCCGGCTCCATGTCACCTTCACCCTGTCGGGTGCCGAGCGCGACCGCTTTGCCGCGCAGTTCGGCCGCAGCGTCGCCGGGCTGGCCGCGCTCGACCGCGCCGCCTGAACGGTTGCGGCTGCGCTGCGGCGGTCAGACAATGACCCTAATCATGACAGTGATTTCATGACGGTTCGGCGGTTGCCGGGTTCAGAATGGCATCGGTTCCTGGGCCGCCGGCCCATTCTGAAAGCCCGCTCGCCATGGTCGAAACCACCGCCTGTCCCTATTGCGGGTCCGATTACGGGCATGGTCCCAACGATTGCCCGCTCTGCCGGTCGGCCCGGCGCAAGGATCTGGTGGTGCGCTGCGTCATCGGGCTGATGTTCCTTGTCCCGATCCTGACGCTGTTCGCCACCATCCTGCTGGACAACGGCGTGGGGAAGATGCTGTCGATGGACTGATGCGGGAGCCTTGAGCGGGCCTACATGTGCCCGGTGCGTGCCGACTGTTCCAGCGCCTTGATGTGGGACAGGCCGGGCAGGATCTCCGACTTCACAAATTCCATGCGGCGGTTGGGACCGCCGCCGCCGCGGGCGAAGCGGTGCTTCCACAAATTCATCTTCACCGCCAAGCCGCACAGCACGCCGCCGATGGTGACGTGGTGCGAGGAAATCAGCTCGCGGATCGACCGGAAGGTTTCGGCATTGATGTCGCTCCAGAAATCCTTGGAGCGGTTGTCGAAGCTTTCGAACCGGCCGGTGATGGAGGTGGCGATGTCGGTCAGGTCGCGGGCGATCTCGTCGAGCATGCGCATCTGGCGGGAATCGCGCTTGACCTCGGCGGAGCTGCGGATCTCCTCCATCCAGCTGACGAAGCGCTGAACCTCCGGCACGATCTCGTCCAGGCATTTGCGGAAATAGGCGAGCGACAGGAAGATGTCGCCATATTCCTCAAGGAATTTCGGGATGTCATTCAGCCCGATGTCCAGCCGGTCGGCCATCATGCGCAGGTTGCGCAGGGCTTCGTCCCGGTTGGGGTTGGCGAACAGCTGGATGATGTCGGTCACGTCGGCGACCTGAAGCTCTTCCGTGCCATAGACATATTCCATCAGCGGGCGGGTGAAGACCCGCATGTAGCTGGTCAGTTCGGCCTTCTTGCGGTCGGACAGGGTCAGCGATTCGACGTTGTTGACGTCGATGTTCAGCCGCCGCAACTCGATCCGCGAGGAATAGACGTCGAAGCTGGAGGCGGCGCCGATCTTCTCCAGCTTCACCAGATCGCGTTCTACCTCGTCCTTGTAGGATTCGAAATAGGAGGGGATGTGGCGGGGCGACACCTGGCCGCTGCCGGCCTGGGCGTCGCGGAACATTTCCACCACCGTCTGAAGCCGGACGTTCTTGATCAGGCGCGCATGCTGAAGGCCGGGGGTTTCCAGCGGGATCGCCGACAAAGGCAGGATGTGAAGGGAATCGCGGGCCTCGTCGTCCCAGGTCTTGCGCTGCTCCGTATCGGACGTGGACTTCGCGTCCGCCGCCGTATCGCTTGCCCCACCGTCCAACCGACCGTCTCCCACTGCCGTCTCGCGTCCCATGCCGGCGATTATCGCAGAGCGCACCTTACAACAGGAGTCAGGGCTGACAAGGATCGAGATGTGGCGGATTGCCGCACAACAGGCCGCGGCGTGCCGAGAGGCCATGGGCCTCCTGCCGGCGCGCCGCGGCGGGCGGTCAGTGGACGCTGACCGGCTCCATGTCGTTCTGGACGATGGCGGCGAAGGCCAGTTCGCGGTCGGCGACGACGCTCAGCGGCGTGCCGTCGGCGGCATGGATGGCGAAGGCGGCGGCGCCGTCCATCTCCACCGGGCGGACATAGGCGACGTCGCCCAGGCCGAAGCTGGCGAAATCCTGGGTCGACAGCTGGCGCAGCTGGCTGTGGGTATCGTGCATCATGGTCTTTGTCTCCCGCGGCTCCCCGTCATGGGCGGCCGCGCGTGCAGAGTATCGGGGGCGAGAGTATCAGGGATGACAGCGGGAAAGGGGGGATCAGTCGTCCCGGCCGTCGGCGGACACGTCGATGGTGCGGGGCATCGCACCGGCGGCGGTCTTCTTCGGCTGTTCGATCTTGATCGTGCGGACCTTCGGCTCCGGCATCGGGCGGGTCAGGTCGATGTTGAGCAGCCCGTTGTCGAGCGAGCAGCCCACCACCTCGATCCCTTCTGCCAGCACGAAGCTGCGCTGGAACTGTCGCGCGGCGATGCCGCGGTGCAGGTAGACGCGCGACTTGTCGTCGGTCTGGCGGCCGCGGATGACGAGCTGGTTGTCCTCGATCTGGACCGACAGGTCATCGGAGGTGAAGCCGGCCACGGCAAGCGTGATGCGGAGGCCGTCGTCGCCGATCTGCTCGATGTTGTAGGGGGGATAGCCTTCGGCAGAATTCTTGGCGATCCGGTCGAGCGTCCGCTCGAACTGGTCGAAGCCGAGCAGCAGCGGGCTGTTGAAAAGCGAAAGGCGAGTCGTCACGACGCATCCTCCTCACGACGGGAGCGAGTTGCGGAAGGTGGGCCCGTTTCCGGCGCCCGGCGGGTCGGCGGCCCAGCATCCGCCGGCGCCGCCATGCCTATAGATTGGGAGAGCCGCGGCTGCGGTCAAGAACCCTGTGCGTCTCTGGAATGGTTAAGAATCTCAGGAGCCTCGCCAAGCTCCACGGCCACCGCGTCGGCGATGGCGAGGCAGGAGGTCAGGCCCGGCGATTCGATGCCGAACAGGTTGACCAGCCCGGCCACCCCATGGGCGCCCGGCCCCTGGATCAGGAAGTCCGCTTGCGGCTGCCCCGGCCCGCTCAGCTTCGGCCGCACACCGGAATAGGCCGGCACCAGCGCTTTGTCCGGCAGCCCCGGCCAATAGGCGCGGACCGCGCCATAGAAGGAGTCGGCCCTGGCAGGGTCGACGGCATAATCGATCCCGCCATTCACGTCGGCCAGCCATTCCACGTCGGGACCGAAGCGGGCCTGTCCGGCAAGGTCCAGCGTCAGGTGGACCCCCAGCCCGCCCTCCACCGGCACTGGATAGACCAGCCGCGAGAAGGGGGAGCGGCCGGCGGCCAGCGCATAGTAGTTGCCCTTGGCCAGCACGCGCGGCGGCACGTGGGCGGCGTCCAGCCCCTCCAGGCCGCGGGCGACGGCCCAGGCACCCAGCCCGGCGGCATTGACCAGCGTGGAGCAGGCGATGCGCATCGGCTCCGCCCCGCCGACCTCCAGCTCGAACCCGGCCGCGGTGCGGTGGGAGCGCTCAAGCGGACTGAGCAGCGCCAGCATGGCCCCGGAGTCCTCCGCGTCGCCCAGCAAGGCCAGCATCAGCCCATGGCTGTCGATGATGCCGGTGGACGGCGACAGCAGGGCGCCGACGGTGCGCAGGTTCGGCTCCCATCGCATCGCGGTGGCGGCGTCGATCTCCGTCAGGTCGGTGACGCCGTTGGCCGCCGCCTGGGCGCGGATTGCCGCCAGCTTCGGCAGTTGCGCCTCCTCCGTCGCGACGATCAGCTTGCCGATGCGGCGATGCTCCACCCCGTGGGCGGCGCAGTAGTCGTAGAGCGCGTCGCGGCCGGGCACGCACAGCCGGGCGCGCAGGCTGCCGGTCGGATAATAGATGCCGGCATGGATGACTTCGGAGTTGCGCGAGCTGGTGCCGGTGCCGATGGCGTCCGCCGCCTCCAGCACGATCACCTCGCGCCCGGCCCGCGCCAGCCGCCGCGCCACCGCCAGACCGACCACGCCCGCCCCGACGACCACGCACTCAACCCGTTCCATCGCGTCTTTCCTGCCTGCCGCCTGCGCCGCCGGGAAGGGGAGCGGAAAAGGGCGGGGCATGCAAGAGGTTCCGGATATGCCGTCGGACCCGCATATGCGTCGGGCTTGACTCGGCCGTGCCAATGGGTATTGTGCGCGCCTTCACCTCCTGGGAAAGCGGGCGCGCGCAATTTTTGACGCCCCGTCTGCCGCCTGAACAGGGCGGACGGAACTACCGGGACAACATCAACTCGTGTCCAACGAGGCCTGAGAGTTATGAGCAAGCGTCAAGAGTCCAAGTACAAGATCGACCGCCGCCTTGGTGTCAACCTCTGGGGCCGCGCCAAGAGCCCGCTGAACAAGCGCGAGTATGGCCCGGGCCAGCACGGTCAGCGCCGCAAGAAGCCGTCGGACTACGGTCTGCAGTTGATGGCCAAGCAGAAGCTGAAGGGCTACTACGGCAACATCGGCGAGAAGCAGTTCCGCCGCGTCTATGCCGAGGCCGTCCGCCGCAAGGGCGACACCGGCGAGAACCTGATCGGCCTGCTGGAGCGCCGTCTGGACGCCGTGGTCTACCGCATGAAGTTCGCGCCGACCCCGTTCGCCGCGCGCCAGCTGGTCAACCACGGCCACATCCTGGTCAACGGCCGCCGCCTGAACATCGCTTCGGCCCGCATCAAGGACAACGACACCGTCGAGGTGCGCGCCAAGTCCAAGCAGATGGCGCTGATCCTGGAAGCCGCCGCTTCCGGCGAGCGTGACATCCCCGACTATCTGGAAGTCGACAGCAGCGCGCTGAAGGGCCGCTTCGTCCGCGCCCCGCTGCTGGCCGACGTTCCGTACCCGGTCCAGATGGAACCGAACCTGGTCATCGAGTTCTACTCGCGCTGATCGGTCGGCTCCTGCCGAACGCGAAAGGCCGCTCCCTCGGGAGCGGCCTTTTTGCTTTTGGGGCCGCAGCGTTCCGGTGACTGCCGGGCCGGCAGCCCGGCAGTCACCGCCGGCGCGTCAGCAGCAGTGCCGTCAGGTCGTCGTCGATGGGGCCGGTGGCGGTCAGGTCGTCGAGCAGGCCGGACAGCAGGCCGGCGTCGTCGGGCTGGTGCAGGCGGCGGGCGAGCAGGGTGGCGAGGCCGTACTCGTCCAGGACCTCGTGGCCTTCGCCGCCGATCGGGATTTCGATGGCCGCATCGGAATAGAGGAACAGGCGGGCTCCGGGCGGCATCGGCAACCGGCGGGCGTCGTAGGTGACCGACGAGAGCAGGCCGAGCGGCAGCCCGCTGCCGTCGCCCAGCCGCGGCGCCTCATCGCCGGGATGCCAGACCATCGGCGCCGTCGATGCGGCGGAGGCATAGTGGAACTCCCCGGCCACCGGATCGATCAGTCCGGTCAGCATGGTGGCGAACTGGCCGCTGGGCAGCAGCCCGCACAGCCGGCGGTTCACCGTCTCCAGGAACTCCGCCGGGGTCAGGTCGGTGCTGCCGATCCGGCGGCAGATGGCATCCAGCCGGAAGGTGTTCAGCGCGGCACCGACCCCATGGCCGGAGAAATCGACCAGATAGACGGCGACCCGGCCGTCAGGCAGATGCTCGATCCCCCAGAAATCGCCGCCCAGCTCGGAGGAGGGCGCGAAATGCGCCTGGACGGCGATGCCGGTCGCCGCCTCCAGCTCGGCCAGCCGCTCAGGGCCGGGCAGCATCCGGGCCTGCATGGCGCGGGCCAGCTCCAACTCGTTTTCCGTGCGGCTGTGATACTGCTCCAGATCGCGCAGCATGGCCCGCTTGCGCAGCTGGATGCCCACGCGGGCCAGCAACTCCACCGCGTTGATCGGCTTGGTGACATAGTCGGTCGCCCCGGCGGCGAAGGCGCGGGCCCGGTCCTCCGCCCGGCTCAGGCTGGACTGCACCAGAACCGGCAACGATTTCCAGCGTGGGTCGGCACGCAGGCGCCGGCACATCTCGAACCCGTCCATCTGCGGCATCATCAGGTCGAGCAGCACGAGATCCGGCTTGAATCGCTCCATCAGGACCAGCGCGTCCTGCCCGTCCTCCGCCTGCTCGATCAGGGTGATGCCGCCGCGCTCCAGCAGGGCCAGCAGAAGGTGACGGTTGATCCGGTTGTCGTCGACGATCAGCACGCGGGCGCCGGCCAGCCCGTCGACGGCATCGCGCGCCTCGGCCGGAAGCAGGTCGGACGGCGGAGACTTGCTCATTGCGCCGCCTCCCGTTCGATCCACAGCAGCGTGTGGCCGTCGCCGCCGACCTGTCCCAGGGCGGATCCCAGCGATCGGACCACGGCGTCGAAGCCTTCACCCTCCGCCACGGCACGGGCGATCATCCAGCCGAGCCCGATCCCGGTCCCGCCGGCGTCCAGCGCCTCCAGAACCGCGACGGAGTAGAGCGCCAGCACGCTGCCCCGCGGCAACTCCATCACGTCGCTGCGGTAGCGGGTGCCGGGCGCGATGCCGATGGGCAGGCCGGCGGCCGCACCGAACGCCGGCTTGCCGTCGCCGTTCAGGATCATCGGCGGCGCCCCGTCCGCCGAGGCGTGGATGAAGCGCCCGGCCTCGCCGTCCACCACGCCATAGGTCATGGTGGCCTTTTCTCCCGGCGCCAGCAGCCCGGCGGCGCGGTCGTTCAGCGCGGTCATCAGGACGGCGGCGTCCTCGCCATGGGCGGGGCCCAGTTCCTGCAGAAGGGCGTGCAGCCGGAAGGCGTTCAGCGCCGCCGAGACTCCGCGGCCGGCGACGTTCAGCAGGTAGGCGCCGAAGCGCCGCCCGCCCAGCGGCAGCACCCCCCAGAGATCGCCGCCGAGATTGGGCGAGATCACGCTGTGGGCGCGCAGGCGGCAGCCCGCGGCGGCGGCCACGGCGGCGCTCTGCGCCGGGGGCGGCAGCAGGTGCTCCTGCATCGACCGGGCGATGGACAGCTCGGCCTCCACCCGCGCCCGATAGGTCTGAAGGCGGCGGATCAGCACCCGGTCCTCCAGATGGATGCGCACGCGGGCCAGCAGCTCCGTGCGCTCCAGCGGCTTCGACACCAGATCGGTGGTGCCGGCGGCGAAGGCGCGGTTGCGGTCCTCGCCCGACGACAGCGCGGTCTGCACCAGGATCGGCAGGTCGGCCGTCTCCGGCATGGCGCGCAGGCGGCGGCAGACCTCGAACCCGTCCATTCCCGGCATCATGATGTCCAGGATCAGCAGGTCGGGGATGGCGGCCTCGATCATCGCCAGCGCCTCGAACCCGCTGGCGGCGAAGGAAACCTGCCGGAAACCGGCCTCGGCCAGGAAGGCGCCGATCAGCGTGCGGTTGAAGGCGGTGTCGTCCACCACCAGGATCGGGCAGTCCAGGACGGTACAGTCGGGGATCCGGCATTCGCAGGGCCGGTCGCCGGATCCCTGCACATCGGAGTGTCCGGCATCCGATTGCGGGATCGCTCCGCCGCCGGGATTATGCCAGCCATCCGCGGTCACAGCCGGAACCTCATGCGGATGCGGCGGCCGCCATCCTCGATCGTCAGCCCGTCGGCGATGGTGCCGATCAGATCGAGGCCGCGGCCCGACGCTCCCGAGCTGGCGCGTGGGCCCGGTGTGAAGCCGGCGCCTTCGTCGGTGATCTCCACCGTCGCCACACACCGGCCATCCTCCGCCGGTTCGATCCGGAGCGTGACGACGATGCGGCGGCCCGCCAGCACCGGGTCGGCCAGACGGTCGCCCAGGTCGCGGGAAAAGCGTTCCAGCTCCTGGGCGCTCAGCTCCTTCATGCCGGCGACGCCGAGGTTGCCGTGGACCAGCGCATTGCTGACCGCCTCGTGCAACGCAAGTTCGACGTCGTCGCGGCGGTCCCCCTCCAGCGGATGGCGGGCGCTCAGCGCGGCCAGCAGCCTGCCGCCAAGCTGGAGGTCGTGCGCGGTGGCCGTGGTCAGGTTCAGGTAGAGGTCGCTTTTCGCCGCTTCCGCCAGGAATGGCGCCAATCGGTCGGCGGTATCGGAAGCGCCGGTATCGGCCGGCGGCTCGATCCAGGCGGCGACGGGCGGGAGCCAGAGCGCGTCGGACTCAGGGACGGCGCTCCCGTCTCCGGCCAGCAGGACTGCCAGCGGCGCCGGTCCGGCCGGCGCCTGCAGCGGGGACAGGCGCAGCGCCAGCGCCAGCCGGTTCAGCCGGTCGGCCGCCAACCCCGGCGCCAGAAGACCGGCGAAGCGGGTGCGGCAGCCGACGGCCTGGTCCGCTTCCTGTGTCGTGCCCTGGGTTGTCCCGTCGATCACCGGGATCAGTCCTCGATCGGGACGATCTTGGCGATCTGCGCCACGGTCAGCACCCGTTTGACCTGACCGGCGGCGCCGCGCAGGATGAACTGCTTGTCGGCGCGGTCCATCTCCTCCCGCGCGATCAGCAGCATGCCGATGCCGGCGGAATCGACGAATTCGAGCGACGACAGGTCGAGGACCTGACGCTTGAGCCTGTTCTGCCCCATTTCGCCGATCAGTGCCCGTAACTTCGCGTGATCGTTGAAGGTCAGGCGACCGCGGAGGCGGATGACCGCCTCCTGATCGCGCACTTCGATGCCGTAGTCCATAGGCGCGTCTTTCCGCAAATGTGGTTCAGTGTACAGGCGGGGGGCACCGCGCTAGAAGAGTTCAATATCACCGCCGGCGCTGCTTCCCCCTGCGGCATCGAGGTCAAGCACGCCGTTTTCGTCCAGGGCCGTGCCTTCCAGCAGCAGCCTGCGCACGAAGCGCTCGCGCATTTCGCTCAGCGTGAAGCGGCCCATCAGCTGGTTCAGCCATTCCTGCGGTTCGCGTGCGCCGATGGCGGGCGGCACCTGGGCGCGGATGCGGGTTTCCAGCTCTCCCAGCCCGGCGCTCATGATGGCGAGGCTGTCGTTGATCGCCTCGATCCGCTGCTTGGTCAGGTCCTGGAACTGCATGCCGGTGATGACGTGCGCGATGGTGGACGACATGTCGGACGACACCGACGCCGCCGTCTCCAGCACCGACTGGAAATGGTTGGTCTGCTCCACCAGGCTGTCCATCGTCTTGTCGACGCGTTCCTTGGCCAGCATCTGCGGCGACATGTCGGTGTTGGCGATCTGGCGCAGGATGTCGTGGCCGTTGCGCACGCCCTTCACCACGGCGGTGACGGTGCCGCGCATGCGGTCGGCCAGTTCGCCGGTGGAGCGGGAGAGGTGCCGCACCTCCTGCGCCACCACGGCGAAGGTCCGCCCGGCCTCGCCGGCCCGGCTGGCCTCGATGGTCGCGTTCAGCGCCAGGAAGTTGGTCTGGCGGTTGATGCCGTCGATGTCGCCGATCGACTTCTCCAGCTCGGCCACGTCCTTCTGCACGTCGTCCAGCAGATAGACCATGCTCATGGCATGGCGCGACAGGGTGACGATGTTGGACACCATGTCGGTGATCACGTCCTGCATGCCGACCACCAGCCTGTCGAGCGGCACCCGTTCGCCGTCGATGTCGACCGACCCTGCCATGTCGACGATCTGGGCCACCCGCTCGGACTGCTCCAGCGCCTTCCGGGCCAGTTCGCGGAAGCGCTCCGACAGGTCGAGGGTGGAGGTCTCCACATGGTCCGAGGTGCGCGTCAGCTCGCCCTGCACGATGTCGAGCGTGCGGCGCTGCACGTCGGCGAAGCCGAGCCAGGTCGACAGAAGCTCCGCGGTGACCGCGACCTTGGCGTCGCCGTCCGGCGTCGCGGAGACGTCCCGGGGCGCGGCATTCTGAGGGCCGGTCTGGACGGCGTCGTGGGCAGCGGACTTGAACATACTGGTGCTCCTTGGAAACTCTACCCGGATCCCCGATCAGGTCGGGGCGGTGCGGGGGCGTTCGCCGACGGCGTCGAAGGCGCGCAGCATTTCGGCGGGGATTTGGGCAAGCGGCAGTTCGACCGCGACCGCGCCGGCCTCCCTGGCGGCGCGCGGCATTCCATAGACGACGCAGCTCGATTCCTGCTCGCCGATGGTGAAGGCCCCGGCGTCATGCATCGCCTTCATGCCGATGGCGCCGTCGCGGCCCATGCCGGACAGGATGACGCCGACGGCGTTGTTGCCGGCCGCCTTGGCGACGGAGGCGAACAGCACGTCGACCGACGGGCGGTGGCCGCTGACCGCGGGGGTGTCCTGGATGTGGCAGACGAAGCCGGCGGTGTCGCGGACGATGGCGAGATGGCGGTCGCCGGGGGCGATCAGCACCAGCCCCTGGGCCGGGCGGTCGCCATGGACGGCGACCCGCACGGTGGGGGCGGACAGCCGGTCGAGCCGCGCCGCGAAGCTGGGCACATAGCTGGGCCCCATATGCTGGGTGATGACGATGGGCGGGCAGTCGGCCGGCATGGCGGCCAGCACGTCGCGGATGCGCTCCACCCCGCCCGTCGAGGCGCCCACCGCGATCAGCCGCTTGCCCGAGCCGGCGCGCCGCGGCGTCGGCAGGACGCCATGGGCGGCAGCCGGGCGGCGCATGGTCAGGCGCGCCGTGGCGGCGACGCGGATCTTGGAAACCAGCTCCATCGCCGTCGCCTCGAAGCCCTGCCCATCGGAGCTGCCGGGCTTGGCGACGCAGTCGATCGCCCCCAGCTCCAGTGCGCGGATGGCGGCGTCCGACCCCTCGCGGGTCAGGGAGGAGACCATGATGACCGGCGTCGGCCGCAGGGTCATGATCTTCTCCAGGAAGGACAGCCCGTCCATCTTCGGCATCTCGACGTCCAGCGTGATGACGTCGGGATTGGTGGCCTTGATCACCTCGCGCGCTTCGAAGGGATCGCGGGCGACCCCGGCCACCTCCATCCCCGCCTCCCGGGTCAGGATGTCCTTCAGCATCTCGCGCATCAGCGCGCTGTCGTCGACGATGACGACGCGGATCGGTCTGGGCATGGGTCAGCTCCCTTCCGGATCGGCGGGGGTGAACAGTTCGACCTCGCCCTCCTCGGGGGCCTGGCTCAGGTGCGTGATGAAACGCCGTTCGCGGGTGACGGTGTCGGCCGCCGCCTCCGGCCGCAGCAGGCGGCGCAGCGCGCGTCCGCTGTGCGGGAAGTAATGCACCCGCCGGGCGGAGCCTCCGCCCAGATCGTGGCCGGCCAGCGCCAGCCCTTCCGTCCGCACGTAATCCAGCGCGAAGCGGCTGTTCAGCCCGCCGATGTCATAGCTCGATTCGATGACGCGGCCGCCGCCGAACAGCTTGACCTGCAGGCGCCGGCGTTCGGCACCGGCGGCCAGCAGCGCGTTGATCAGCCGCTCCATGGCGACGGAGCCGTAGCGCGCGGCCATGCCGGCCCCCTCAAGTTCGCTCGCCGGCAGGTCGGGCAGCATGAAATGGTTCATGCCGCCGATGCCGCGCACCGGGTCATGGATGCAGGCCGCCACGCAGGAACCCAGCGTCGTCGCGATCATCAGGTCGGGACGGTCGCTGATCGCCTGCTGGCCCAGCCCGATCTTGACGGTGTCAGCGTTGAATTCCCGGTTGAAGTAGCGCCCGCTTCCCATGCGGTTGCGGGGCGTCGGGCCGGCTGGCTCCTGCCGGGGGAGGGGGTCGGCGTTCATCGCTCACTCCCTCCGGTAGATGGTCGGACCGGCCTGCCGGAACAGGTTCGACACGCCATACAGGCTCTCCGAGTGGCCGAGGAACAGATACCCGCCGGGGCGGAGCATCCGGGCGAAGTTCTCTATCACCTGCATCCGGCCACGGCGGTCGAAATAAATCAGGACATTGCGGCAAAAGATCGCGTCGAATGGGCCGGACATCGGCCAATGTTCCAGCAGGTTCAGGGGCTTGACGGTCACAAGGCGCTTCAGCTCCTCGCCCATCGCCACCGCCTGCTCGCCGTCCAGCCGGGTGTCGGTGGTGAAGCGCTGGCGGATCGCCGGCGGAATGCCGGTGGCGCCCGACAGCGGGTAGATGCCGCGCCGGGCGGTTTCCACCATGTGGGTGTCGATGTCGGTGGCGAGGATGCGGGCATCCCAGCGGCGCAGCTCCGCCCCCATGGATGAGACCAGCACCATCGCCATGGTGTAGGGCTCCGGCCCGGAGGAGCAGCCGGCCGACCACAGCCGCAGCCGCGGTTTCGGCTTGTGGGCGTTCAACGCCCGCAGTTCGGGCAGGACGGTGGAGGCGAGGAAGTCGAAATGATGCGATTCGCGGTAGAAGCTGGTCAGGTTGGTGGTCAGCGCATTGACCAGGAAGCCGATCTCGTCGGCCACGCCGTCGCTTTGCAGCAGGGCGCAATAGGCGTCGAAATCGGGCAGCCGCAGCTCGCGCAGGCGGCGGGCCAGCCGGGCATAGACCATCTCCGCCTTGTGCGGCGCCAGCGCGATGCCGGCCAGCTGATAGAGCAGCCCGGCGATCAGGTCGAAATGGTGCCGCTCGAAATGGAATTCGCGCGCGCCACCGAACACCGCGGCCGGCGCCGCCGGGGGGCGACGCAGCGTCTCGGGTTCGGTCAGTGAGGCGGGCGAGCGGTCGGTCATCGCGGCACCGGGGGCATCGTCAGGAGATCTCGGGTCAGGCTGATCTGCGATCGAGGGTGAAGAAGGTCATCTGCTGGCGCAGCTGGTCGGCCTGATCCTCCAGGGAGCGGGCGGCGGCGGTGCTTTCCTCCACCAGGGCGGCGTTCTTCTGGGTCATCTCGTCCATCTGCGAAATGGCGATGTTGACCTCGTCGAGGCCCGACGCCTGCTCGGCGGTCGCCCGCGCGATCTCCGACACCAGATCGGCGACGCGGCCGATGCCAGACACGATCTCCGTCAGGGAGCTGCCGGCCGACCGCACGAGGTCGACGCCCTCGCGCACCTGCCCGCCGCTGTCCAGGATCAGCGCCTTGATCTCCTTCGAGGCCTGGGCGGAGCGCTGGGCGAGCTGCCGCACCTCCTGCGCCACCACGGCGAAGCCGCGCCCGGCGTCGCCGGCCCTCGCCGCCTCCACCGCCGCGTTCAGCGCCAAGAGGTTGGTCTGGAAGGCGATCTCGTCGATCACCCCGATGATGTCGGAGATCTTCTGCGACGACTGTTCGATCCGGCGCATCGCCTCCACCGCACTGGTCGCCACCTGCCCGCCGCGCGAGGCCGCGGCGCGCGCCTCGGTGGCGTAGCCGTTGACCTGCTGGGCGTTGTCGGCGTTGGATCGCACGGTGGCGGCGAGCTGTTCCATGCTGGCCGCGGTCTCCTCCAGCGAGGAGGCCTGCTGTTCGGTCCGCTCCGACAGGTCCATGCTGCCTTCCGCCACTTCGCGGCTGGCGATGGCAATGGAGCCGGCGGCATGGTCGATGCGCTGCACGATTTCCGACAGACGGCCGACCGTGCCGTTGAAATCGTCCTTCAGCCGCTGGAACACGCCTTCATACTGCTTGTCGATGCGGCTGGTCAGGTCGCCGCGCGACAGGGATTCCAGCACCGTTGCCAGATCCTCGGTGACGGCGGCGATGTTCCCGGACAGGCGGTTGATGCCTTCGCTGACCAGCCGGAAGAAGCCGCTCTTGCCGTCCAGCGGGATGCGGTGGGTGAAGTCGCCGCGCACGGCATTCTCCACCATGGCGCCAATCTCCGCCTCGATCGCCAGCTCCTCGGTCAGGTCGCGCCATTCGATGACGGTGCCGAGCCGCTCGCCCTGGCGGCTGACCACCGGGTTGGCGATGACCTGGAAGGTGCGGCCGCCGGTCTTGGCCAAGCCGCGATGGGTGTGGGTCAGATCGGTCAGCAAGCGGCGCTGGTGGGTCGGGTCGCGGTGGAAAACGTCGAAATTCTGTCCGACCAGCCTGGTCGGATCGAAGCCTGGCAGCGCGGTGCGCAGGTCGGCCTCGGCATGGCGGAACATCGCCATGATCGAGTCGTTGGCGTAGAGGATGCGGCCGTCGGCATCGGCCATCATGATGTTGGCCGACACCCGTTCCAGCGCGATGCGGGAGCGCAGGGCCTCCACCGCCTCGTCCTTGAAGGCGTCGACGGCGCGGGCCATGTCGCCCAACTCGTCCTGCTGGCCGGTGTGGGGGACGCTGACCGACAGCTTGCCCTCCGTCAGTTCGGTCATCACCCGGCGGATGCCGGTGACCGGCCCGACGATGGAGGCGGCGATGCGGTTGGCGGCGAGGATGCCGATCACCAGCGACAGCAGGCCAAGACCGACCGTCAGGCGGATGGTGAAGGCGGCCTCGCCGCCGGCCTCCTGCTCGATGGCCCTGGAGCCGGCGGCGATGGAGGCGACGATGCCGTCGATGGCGCGGTTGACCGCGGATGCGGCGGTCACGAGGTCGTCGGTGCGGCGCCTGGCGTCGTCATTGGCGGCGACGATCTCGCGGAAGGCGCTGCGGTATTCGGCGGCGCGGGCGTCGACGTCGCGCAGGGCCACGGACAGGGCGGCATTGTTTTGCAGCAGGGTGGACAGCCGGGCGATCCCGCCGCCCATCGCCTTGCCTTCCGCCTCCACCTGGGCGGCGGCGGCCGGATCGCGCAGGCCGATGGCGCGGTTGGCGTAGAAGCGGGTCAGCAGCCAGCGCTTCTCCACCTCCTGCATGCCGAACGCGATGTCCTTGTCGCCGGAGGCGTCGGCCGCGGCCACCGCCTCTTCCAGCCGCTTGGTCACCTGGGTGCCCAGCGGGTCCATGCGTTCGTGCAGCGTCCGGTCGGCACGCTCGCGTACGGTCCGCACCGCGTCGAATTTCTCGTGGTAGACGCCATGCAGGCTGTTGAGGTCGGCGAAAGCGGCAGCCTGCGGGGAGGCCTTCATCATGGCCTGCCGGTCCGACATCGCCGATTCGAACTCCCCGCGCAGGACGCGCAGCCGGTCCAGCGCCTCGGTGGTGCCGAGATTGATGTAGTCCCGGGTTTGCAGCCGTTGCGCCCCCAGGCGGCTTTCCAGATCCTTGGCGAAGACGGCGAGGTCGCCCGACGCGATGACGCTGTCGATGCGCCGGTTCAGCCCGTCCAGCCCATAGATGCCGGTGCCGGACTGGGCGGCGATCAGAACCAGCAGCAGGCCGAAGACCAGCCACAGCCGCCTGGCGATGCGCATGTTGCTGAGGAGGTTGCCGGATTTGGCGATCGTACCGTCGGTGGCCATCGCTGACGTTCCCTCTTTTTATGGCTTCTCGTTGCGGCCTGCGCAGCCGGGGGATCGCCAACCGGTATCAGGTCGGCTCCAGCGCTGCGCGGGTGGCGTCCTGGTCGACATGCTCGCCGGCGAACAGCTTCCCCACATTGAGCAGGGTCACCATCCGGTTCTCGGCGGTGTAGAGGCCGCTGAGATACTCGGCGTCGACCAGACCGCTGTCGACGTCGGGCGGCGGCTTGATGGCGTCATGGCCGATGGCGAGTATGTCGGAAATGGCGTCGACCAGGATGCCGCGCGTTCGCTCCCCCACCTGCATCACCACCACGACATGGCGCTTCGTCACCTGGGTCAGGCCGCCGCCGAAGCGGGCCCGCAGGTCGAAGATCGGGATGATGATGCCGCGCAGGTTGATCACGCCGCGGACATAGTCGGGAAGATTGGGCAACCGGCTTTCCGGCGTCCAGCCGCGGATTTCCCTAACTGCCAGGATGTTGACCCCGTACTCCTCGCTGCCGACGGTGAAGGTGACGTACTGCTCCTCGCTGCCGTTCGCGGCGCCGGCCGGCTGGAGATCGGTGCGGGAACTGACAGGGGCGATTGCGGTGGAACTGCTCATCGCTGAACCTCAAACCGTTTGGCGTTGACGCTGGTCGGACTTGTCCGCCGGGGCGGGCAGGGACGGGGAAGGCGGGGGGCTGGCGCCGGGGGCGTTGCCGGTGCCGGTGCCTGAACCATGGCGGCTCATTTCGCGCAGGCCCGCCACGTCCAGGATCAGGGCGACCCGGCCATCGCCCAGGATGGTGGCGGCGGCGACGCCGTCCAGCCGGCGGAAGTTGGATTCCAGGCTCTTGATGACGACCTGCTGCTGGCCCAGCACCTCGTCCACCACAAGGCCGAGGCGGGAGCCGTCCTCAGTCTCCACCAGCACGACCAGCCCCTTGGTGGCGTCGTCGATGGCCTTGGGGATGCCGAACAACCGGTGCAGATGGACGAGCCGGACATATTCGCCGCGCGCCATCATGACGTCGCACTTGTTGACCAGCCCATGCAGGTCGGCGGGCTTCGGGCGCAGGCTTTCGACGATGTTGGTCAGCGGCAGGACGAAGCGCTCCTCCCCGACCGAGATCACCATGCCGTCCAGCACCGCCAGCGTCAGCGGCAGCGACAGGACGAAGCGCGACCCTTCGCCCGGCGTCGAATAGACGCCGATCCGCCCGCCCAGGCTGGAGATGTTCCGCCGCACCACGTCCATGCCGACGCCGCGGCCGGACAGGTTCGACACCTGATCGGCGGTGGAGAAACCGGGCAGGAAGATCAGGTGGTCGATCTCCTCGTCCGACAGGCTGGCACCCGGCTGCACCAGGCCCTTCTCGATGGCCTTCGACAGCACCTTGGCACGGTTGATGCCGCGGCCGTCGTCGGTCACCTCGATCACGATGCGGCCCGACCGGTGGGCGGCCGACAGATGCACTGTGCCGGCGCGCGGCTTGCCGACGCGCTCCCGCTCCTCCGGGCCTTCCAGCCCATGGTCGATGGAGTTGCGGATCATGTGGGTCAGCGGGTCGACGAGGTTCTCCACCACCGTCTTGTCGACCTCCGTCGTCTCGCCGGTGGTGACCAGCATCACCTCCTTGCCGGTCACGGCGGCGCATTCGCGCACCAGCCGCGGCATGCGCGAGAAGACGCTGGAAACCGGCTGGGCGCGGATCGACATCACGCTTTCCCGCAGTTCGCGGGTGTGCTGGGCGAGGCCTTCCAGCCCCTCCAGCAGTTCCTGGAACTGGCCCGGCGGCAGGTCGCGCAGATGCTCGGCGATCATCGCCTGGGTGATGACCATCTCGCCGACCATGTTGACGAGCCGGTCGATCTTGTCGAGATCGACGCGGATGGTGTGGGTGGTCGGCCCGGAATGGTCGCTGCCGCCAGTGCCGCCGCTCGCCCGCCTGGCGCCGTCGCCGGGCTTCGCTGCGCCCGACGTGGTGGCGGCCTGGGTGGCGGCCGGGATGGCCGGTGCGGCTGCGGGGGCAACCGGCTCCGGCAGGTTGGCGGCCGGGGCGGGCGTGACCGGCTCCGCCGACGGAATGATCGCGGGGGCGATGATCGCCGGCGGCGGGGCTTCGGCGCTGATGCGGATGTCGCAGTCGTCGGCGACGAACTCGAACACGTCGTCGATCTGGGCGCGGTCCACCTGCGGGTCGGCCAGCAGCGTCACCGTCCAGGACAGGTGCAGCAGTTCGGCGTCGAGGTCGCGCAGGGAGGGCAGCCTGTCCAGATGGCAGACCACCTCCGCCTCGCCCAGGCGGCGCAGGGCGCGCAGCATGTAGGTCGGCTCGTTGCCCGACAGCAGCAGTTCGGCCTTCGGGCGGAAGACGATGGTCCAGCGGACCTTGCCTTCAGGAACGGGGCTGGGAACGGGACCCGCAGCGGACGCGGGCTGATCGTCGCGCGCGGCCTGGATCGCCGCCAGCGCGTCGCCGAAGATGCCGGCCTCGTCATCCTCGTCGTCGGGATAGAAGCCTGCGGTGGCCTGGATGCCGGCGGCCGGTGCGGGCGGCGCCTCGTCCGCCGGCTCCCCGCTCTTGCCCAGGAAGCGGCGGAGGGCGGCGACGGTGTCGTCGGTGGTGCCGGCCGGCGCCTCGGTTTCGTCGGCGGCGTGGGCGAGCAGGCGGGCCAGCACGTCGTTGGCGCGGATCAGCGTGTCGACCAGTTCGGTGCTGACCGGAATCTCGGCGTTGCGCACGCCGTCCATCACCGTTTCGAATTCATGCGCGAAGGCGACGAGGTCGTTGAAGCCGAAGGCCCCGCCGCCGCCCTTGATCGAATGGACGGCGCGGAAGATCGCGTTCACCTCGTCCATGTCGATTTCGCCGGGGGCGAGACGCAGCAGCCCGGCCTCGGCGACCGCCAGGAGTTCGGCGCTCTCGTCGAAGTAGGTCTGTTTGAAGCGGCTGAGATCGTCCACGGCTGCACCTTTCCCTGAATCCGGCGGCTTGCGGTCAGCCGCAGACCTTCTGCACCACCGACACCAGCTTGTCGGGGTTGAAGGGCTTCACGATCCAGCCGGTCGCACCGGCGGCGCGGCCTTCCGCCTTCTTGCTCTCGTCCGCCTCGGTGGTCAGCATCAGGATCGGCAGGGTGCGGTGGGCCGGGATGGCGCGCAGCTTGCGGATCAGGGTCAGCCCGTCCATCACCGGCATGTTCAGGTCGGTGATGACCAGATCCACCTTGTTGGTGGCGATGGCGCTCATCGCCTGCTGGCCGTCGGCGGCTTCCACCACGTCATAGCCGGCTCCCCGCAGGGTGAAGGACACCATGTCGCGCATGGTGCGCGAATCGTCCACCGTCATCACTTTCTTCTTCACGCTCGGCTCCATTGCTTCAGCCAGGCGGCGAGTCCCAGATCCTCGCACGCTTCCGACAGGACCTCGGACGGGGCGGCGAGGACGAAGGCGGCCCCGCGCTCGGCCGCATCGCGGGCGGCGACGACCAGCGCCTGGATGCAGGCGGCGCTGATGCGCTCCACGGCGTCGGCCTGGACGGTTACGTCGGCCGACGCCTTGAAGGCGGCGCGCAAGCTGTCCAGCAGAGGTTGCGCCATGGGCAAATCGAGGTCGCTCGGCAGGCCCAGGCGGAGCCGGCCGTCATCCTCCTCCGTCCACTTGATCAGCGACACGCCACCCCTCCGTCTACGGCAGGCACATTCTTGCGCATTCCGGTTGCAGCAGCGACGTTGCCAGACTGCGTCTCAAGGATTCGTTAAGCGCAAGCTTCGGACGGAGGGGGCGGCGGCGGGAAGTTGGGGATAACCGCAATCAAAAATGGGACATGGCGGAAATGGGACGGCGGAGGGGCAGGCCCCCCGGCAGGCTGGCGTCAGCCTTTCGCCGGCGCGATCAGCGGGCGGAATTCGGCCAGGACGGACTCATAGACCGGGCGCTTGAAGGCGACGATCAGGCCCGGCAGTTCTTCCGCGTCGATCCATTTCCAGGCGTCGAATTCCGGGTGGTCGGTGTCGAGCCGGATGTCGGCCTCGGCGCCGGTGAAGCGGGCCAGCATCCACATCTGCTCCTGCCCGCGCCAGCGGCCCTTCCACACCCGGCCCAGCAGATCGTCGGGCAGGTCGTAGCGGTGGGGGGCGGCGGTCATGGCGATGAACTCCGCCTTCGCCGTGCCGATTTCCTCCTCCAGCTCGCGGAATGCGGCGCTGCGGGCATCCTCGCCCTCGTCGATGCCGCCCTGGGGCATCTGCCAGTCGGCCTCCGACCCGCAGCGCTTGGCGACGAACACCTCGCCGCGGTCGTTCAGCAGCATGATGCCGACACAGGGGCGGTAGGGCAGGGAGTCGCGATCAACAGGGGGGCGGTCGATAGGGGCGGTCATGCCGGCGGGCTCCGTTCGGGTCAGGCTTTCGTGAGGAAGAAATAGACGGTCATCGCCGCCCCAACCAGGATCACCAGCTTGCGCAGGACCGGCGGCGGGATGTGGCGGGCGACCGAGGCGCCGGCATAGCCGCCGGCCATGGCGGCGACCAGCATGATCAGCGCCTCCGTCCAATAGACCGCGCCGCCGACGACGAAGGCCGCCACCGCCACTGCGTTGAGGCAGCCGGAGACCAGCGACTTCAACCCGTTCATCGCATGCAGGTCGGTCAGGCCGAAGACGCCGAGCGTCGCCAGGATCAGGATGCCGATGCCGCCGCCGAAATAGCCGCCATAGACCGCGATCAGAAACTGCACCGCCAGCACCGTGCCGTGGCCGATGGTGAAATTCCGCCGGACCCAGGCCGAGGCTGTCGGGCCGATGGCGAACAGCAGCGTCGCGAACAGCAGCAGCCACGGCACGATGATCTCGAAGGTCCGTTGCGGCGTCCACAGCAGCAGAAGCGCGCCCAGAAGCCCGCCGACGAGGCTGATTCCGAGGAAGGAGGGCAGGTGGACCTCGCGGATGCGTCCCAGCTCCCGCCGGTAGCCGAAGGCGCTGGCCAGCGCGCCGGGCGACACCGCGACGGTGCTGGTGGCGTTGGCGTTCAGCGGCGGCACGCCGGCCAGGATCAGCGCCGGGAAGGTCAGGAAGCTGCCGCCCCCGGCCACGGCATTCAGCACGCCGGCGAAGAAGGCGGAGACGATCAGCAGCAGCGTCAGCATGTCACCTTACCCGAAAACCTTGCCCGGCGCGGGGCTGCGCGTTGCGTTTTGCACACGCCCGCCCATACCGCAACGCCGAAGTCCCACAACCGCGCGGCTTTCGCAACCCCGAACAATTCGTTAAGGTCGTCGTCCCTTCAACGGATAGAGTGTCCGGAGACCTCCATGTCCGCCCTGCTCGATACCACCGACGCCCTGCACGACCAGATGATCGCCCTCGGCCGCGCCGCCCGCGCCGCCGCGGCCGCGCTGGCGACCGTGCCAGGACCGTCGAAGGACCGGGCGCTGAGGGCGGCGGCAGCGGCCATCCGCGCCCGCGCCGCCGAGATCAAGGCCGCGAACGCCGAGGACATGGCGAGCGCCCGCGACCTGTCCGGCCCCATGCGCGAACGGCTGATGCTGGACGACACGCGCATCGAGGGCATGGCCAAGGGGCTTGAGGACATCGCCGACTTCCCCGATCCCATCGGCGGCGTGCTGGCGGAGTGGACGCGGCCCAACGGCCTGCGCATCCAGCGCGTCCGCGTGCCGCTGGGCGTCGTCGGCATCATCTATGAAAGCCGGCCCA
The DNA here is from genome assembly GCF_002573965.1 of Azospirillum palustre. Taxonomy (NCBI): domain Bacteria; kingdom Pseudomonadati; phylum Pseudomonadota; class Alphaproteobacteria; order Rhodospirillales; family Azospirillaceae; genus Azospirillum; species Azospirillum palustre. The sequence continues at coordinate 496,309 of NZ_PDKW01000043.1, forward strand.
ACGTGACGGCGGATGCCGGCGGCATCTGCCTGAAGTCGGGCAACGCCGCCATCCTGCGCGGCGGGTCGGAGAGCATCCGCTCGTCCCGCGCCATCGCTTCCTGTCTGGCGCAGGGGCTGCGCGAGGCCGGGCTGCCGGAGGCGGCGATCCAGCTGGTGCCGACCACCGACCGCGCCGCCGTCGGCCACATGCTGACCATGCGCGACTACATCGACGTCATCATCCCGCGTGGCGGCAAGTCGCTGATCCAGCGCATTGCCGACGAGAGCCGGGTGCCGGTCATCAAACATCTGGACGGCAACTGCCACGTCTATGTCGATGCCGCCGCCGACCTGGAGACGGCGCGCAAGGTGGTGCTGAACGCCAAGATGCGCCGCACCTCCATCTGCGGCGCCGCCGAGACGCTGCTGGTCGACCGCGCCATCGCCGACACGGCCCTGCCGGTTCTGGTGAAGGACCTTCTGGATGCCGGCTGCGCGGTGCGCGGCGATGCGGCGGCCCAGGCGGCCGATCCGCGGGTGACGGCGGTGGCGCCGGAGGATTGGGACACCGAGTATCTCGACGCCATCATCGCCTGCGGCGTGGTGGACGGGGTGGATGGGGCCATCGACCACATCAACGCCCACAGCTCCCACCACACCGAATCGATCCTGACCGAGGATCCGGCGGTGGCGGAGCGCTTCCTGTCCCGGGTGGACAGCGGCATCGTGCTGTGGAACGCCTCGACCCAATTCGCCGATGGCGGCGAGTTCGGCATGGGGGCGGAGATCGGCATCTCCACCGACAAGTTCCACGCCCGCGGCCCGGTGGGTGCGGAGCAGCTGACCAGCTACAAGTATGTCGTGCGCGGCGATGGCCAGACGCGGCCTTAAGGAAAACGCCCTCTTCCGCCCTGTCGAAACCCTCTCCCCCCCGGGGAGAGGGCAGGGTGAGGGGGTTCCGTCTGCCGGACGATCCTCGAAGCGTGCCCCCCTCACCCAACCCTCTCCCCGGGGGGGAGAGGGTGACCGCTTCGGGGGGGAGCGCGGGTTCGAGAAGGCCCCCCATCTCTATTCCGGCCCGCTCTATGCCGGGCTGACGGTCGGCATTCTCGGCGGGTCGTTCAATCCGGCCCATGCCGGGCACCGGCACATCAGCCTGTTCGCGCTGAAGGCGCTCGGGCTCGACCGCGTCTGGTGGATGGTCAGCCCGCAAAACCCGCTGAAGTCCACCTCCGGCATGGCGTCGCTGCCCGAACGGCTGGCGGAAGCGCGGGCCGTCGCCGCCCATCCGCGGATCGAGGTGACGGCCATCGAGACCGCTCTCGGCACCCGCTACACCGCCGATACGCTGGCCAAGCTTCAGCGCCGCTTCCCCAGAACCCGCTTCGTATGGTTGATGGGGGCGGACAATTTGCGGCAAATTCCACGCTGGAAGCACTGGAATCGAATCTTCGACTCGGTGGCCGTTGCGGTTTTCGCCCGTCCAACCTATTCTCTTGGTGCGTTGAGCGGCAAGGCCGCCCAGCGCTACACCCGTCGGCGGGTGTCGGTGTCCGGGGTAAAAGGGCTGGCGCGCCACAGGCGGCCGGCCTGGGCGTTCTTACGCAACCCCTTGCACCCGGCCTCGGCGACGGCGATCCGGCAGGCACGGGCCGCCGGGTCGTGACACCGTTGCAAGAGGTTGGAGCCATCACCACGCACACCGAAACGGCCGCGACCGCTCCGCGGCCAGCCGCCGTTCTCCAGATCCTGGAACCGCAGGACCTGAAGGCGCTCATCCAGGCGTCGCTCGACGCCGACCAGGCAGATGACGTGACCGTCATCGATCTCGCCGGGAAAACCACCTTCGCCGATTACATGATCGTGGCGTCGGGCCGCAACACGCGGCACATCGGCGCCATGGCCGTGAAGCTGGCCGAAAAGCTGAAGCAGGCCGGCGTCCGCGGCGTCGAGATGGAAGGCATGGCCCAGTGCGACTGGGTGCTGGTCGATGCCGGCGACGTGATCGTCCACCTGTTCAAGCCGGAGGTCCGGACCTTCTACAACATCGAAAAGATGTGGGGTCTGGAACTGCCGACGCCGTCGGGCACGGCGCGGCTGAGCGCCTGACGGGCCGCAGGCGGAGGGCCGCATCATGCGTTTGTGGCTCGCCGCCGTGGGGCGGTCGCGGGGCGGACCGACCCGCGACCTGTTCGACGAGTATGTCGGACGGCTCGGCTGGCCCTTCACATTGAAGGAGGTCGAGGTGAAGAAACGCCTCTCCTCCGACGAATTGAAACGGCAGGAGGCCGAGCTGCTGCTCGCCGCCGTGCCGGCCGGCGCCATCGTCGTGGCGCTGGACGAACGCGGCAAGGCGCTGCCCAGCGAGAGTTTCGCCGCCAAGATCGGCGACTGGCGCGACCGCGGCGCCGGCGATCTCGCCTTCCTGATCGGCGGTGCCGACGGCCATGGCGACGCGGTGCGCGCGCGGGCCGATTTCCTGCTCGCCTTCGGGCCGATGACCTGGCCCCACATGCTGGTGCGCGGCATGCTTGCGGAGCAACTCTATCGCGCTCAACAAATTCTTGCCGGTCACCCCTATCACAGGTCCTGATTCCGAGCGTCGCATCCGGCGCGCGGAAAAGCGCCGGAGCTGAAAACACGAAACTCCGAGACCACAACCTTTCGAGAAAGGTAAGCGCGATGACCGAGACCAACCGACCCCGCCCCGTCGTCCTCTGTATCCTGGACGGCTGGGGCTATCGCGAGGAGCGGTCCGACAACGCGATTGCGCTGGGCGAGACCCCGAACTGGGACCGCCTGTGGTCGGCCGAACCGACGGCCTTCCTCGACGCCAGCGAGGAGGAGGTCGGCCTGCCCAAGGGCCAGATGGGCAACTCCGAGGTCGGGCACATGAATCTCGGCGCCGGCCGGGTCGTCATGCAGGATCTGGTGATGATCGACCATGCCATCGTCCAAGGCGATCTGGAGCGCAACGCGGCGCTGAACGATCTGGTCAAGGAAATGCACAAGACCGGCGGACGCGTCCACCTGATGGGCCTGCTGTCGCCGGGCGGCGTCCACTCGCACCAGGACCACATCGCCGCGCTGGCCGGCGTGCTGTCGCGCGAGGGCGTGCCGGTGGCGGTCCACGCCTTCACCGACGGCCGCGACGTTCCGCCGCAGAGCGCGAAGGACCAGGTCGCCGAGTTCATGGCCGATGTCTTCGATCTGCCGGGTGTCGAGGTGGCGACCGTCATCGGCCGCTATTACGCAATGGACCGCGACAAGCGCTGGGACCGCGTCGCCAAGGCCTATGCCGCGATGACGAAGGCGGAGGGCGAGCGCGCCGCCGACCCGATCCAGGCCATCGAGCAGAGCTATGCCGCCGACAAGCATGACGAGTTCATCCTGCCGACGGTGATCGGCGATTACGCCGGCATGAAGGACGGCGACGCCATCCTGATGGCGAACTTCCGCGCCGACCGTGCCCGCGAGATACTGGCCGCCTATGTCGAGAAGGATTTCGACGGGTTCCCCGTCGCCAGTTCCCCGGAGGGCGGCGCGCCGAAGCTGGCCGCCGTGGTCGGCATGGTCGAATATTCGTCGGCGCTGGCGAAGCTGATGACCACCATCTTTCCGCCCAAAACCCTGACCAAGGTGCTGGGCGAGGTGGTTTCCGAGGCCGGATTTAAGCAGCTGCGCATTGCCGAGACCGAGAAGTACCCGCACGTCACCTTCTTCTTCAACGGTGGCGAAGAGCGAGTCTATGAGGGCGAGGACCGCATCCTGGTGCCGTCGCCGAAGGTGGCCACCTACGATCTCCAGCCCGAGATGTCGGCCTCGGAAGTGACCGCCAAGCTGGTCGGCGCCATCGATTCGGGCAAGTACGACCTGATCGTCGTCAACTTCGCCAACCCCGACATGGTCGGCCACAGCGGCATGCTGGACGCTGCCATCAAGGCGGTGCAGGCGGTCGACGCCAGCGTCGGTCAGGTGGAGGCCGCGGTGCGCCGTGCCGGCGGCACCATGCTGATCACCGCCGATCACGGCAACTGCGAGCTGATGAAGGACCCGGAGACCGGCGGCCCGCACACCGCCCACACGCTGGACAAGGTGCCGCTGGTGCTGGTCAACGGCCCGGCCGGCGCCCGCATCGACAGCGGCCGTCTGGCCGACATCGCCCCGACGCTGCTCGACCTGCTGGGCCTGCCCAAGCCGACCGAGATGACCGGCCGCAACCTGCTGGTCCGCACCGCCGCCCGCGCGGCGGCGGAATAACGGATGGCGCGGAGCGGTCCCTTCGCCCTTGATGCCCCCTTTCCCCCCCGGGGAGAGGGTCGGGGTGAGGGGGGCGCGTGGCATGGAGTTGCTGGAAGCTCGGCGCTTGGTCCTGCATCTCGTTTCACATCCCGCAATGCTTCCCCCTCACCCAGCCCTCTCCCCGGGGGGGAGAGGGTATCCGTAGGGGGCAGAGTATCCGGAGTGGGAGAGGGTATTCTCGCCGGCTTCGTCGTCATCGCCGGCCTGATCCTCGCCCAGCCGGCGAACGCCCAATCCGAAGCGCCCAAGGACACGCTGAAACGGGTCGAGCAGCAGCTTCAGACCGGCAAGCAGCGCCAGCAGCAGCTGGAACGCCAGTCCCAGGCACTTCAGACCGAACTCGACACCTTGCGCGGCCGGCTGATCGCGCTGGCCGATCAGGCGCGCGGGCAGGAACAGACGCTCGACCAGCTGGAAGACTCGCTCACCGCCCTGGAGGGTGAGGAGCGCGAGCGCTCCGCCGGTCTCGACGCCGAGCGCCAGCAGATCGCCACCCTGCTGGCTGCCCTCCAGCGGCTGGCGCGCATCCCGCCGGAGGCCGCGCTGGCCCGGCCGGAAAGCCCCGTGGACACCCTGCGCTCCGCCCTGCTGCTGCGCGATGCGGTGCCGGCGTTGAAGGCGCGGGCCGATGCGCTGTCCCAGGCGTTGACCGCGCTGGCCGACACCCGCGGTAAGCTGGTCGACCAGCGGGCGAAGGCATTGGCGGCGCGGGTGGCGCTGACCGAAAAGCAGGACGAGATGAACCGCCTGATCGCCCGGCGCGAGGAGCTGTCGCGCCAGACAGAGGAGGAGCGCGTCCAGGTCGGCCAGCGCATGGCGGATTTGTCGGGGCAGGCCACCGACCTGCGCCAGCTGATGGAGCGCATCGAGGCCGAACGCCGCGCCGCCATCGAAGCTGCCGCCCGCCGGGAAGCCGAGCGGCGCGAGGCGGAACGCAAGGAAGCCGCCAAGCGCGAAGCGGAAAAGCGCGAGGCCGAGCGTCGGCTCGCCGCCCAGAAGGAGGCGGAGCGCAAGGAGGCCGAAAGAAAGCTGGCCGAACTGCGCGCCGCCGAACAGAAAATCGCCGACCAGAAGGCCGCCGAGGAAAAGCGCGCGAAGGACGAGGCCGCCAGGGAAGCGGCACGTGAACGCGAGCTGGCCGCGAAGTCTCCGGACGGCCCGCCGGCCGTCTCCGGCATGGTTCTGCCGGCCGCCGGCAAGCTGACGACCCGCTTCGGCGAGGCCGACCGCTATGGCGCGACCAGCCGTGGCGTGACGGTCCAGACCCGGGCCGGGGCGGCCGTGGTGGCGCCGCGCGGCGGCACCATCGTGTTCGCCGGCCCGTTCAAGGGCTATGGCCTCATCTTGATCGTGGAACACGGCAACGGATATCATAGTTTGATTGCGGGTTTGGGCCGGATCGAAACGGCCGTCGGGCGTAAGGTGGCCAGCGGGGAACCGCTGGCGGTCATGCCGCCGGACGGCAATCCGGATCTCTATTTCGAGCTGCGACGAAACGGCCAGCCGATCAATCCGCAACGCGGGTTCGGCGCCCCGGAGGGGAAAGGACAAGGGTAGATGAGGATGTTCAAGCGCGCCGCAACGGCGGCAGCTCTGGTGTTTCTGGGCGCCGGCGTCGCCACCGTCACTGCTCAGTCCAGCAATTCGTCGGACACCTACCGGCAGCTGAACCTGTTCGGCGACGTCTTCGAGCGCGTCCGCGCCGAATATGTCGAGCCGGTAACCGACGAACAGCTGATCGAATCGGCGATCAACGGGATGCTGACCTCGCTCGACCCGCATTCCAGCTATCTGAACAAGAAAAGCTTCCAGGATATGCAGGTCCAGACCCGCGGCGAGTTCGGCGGGCTGGGCATCGAGGTGACGATGGAGAACGGCCTGGTGAAGGTCGTGTCGCCCATCGACGACACCCCGGCCTTCCGCGCCGGTCTCCAGCCGGGCGACCTGATCGTCCAGTTGAACGGCGAGGCGGTGATGGGCCTCAGCCTGAACGAGGCGGTTGAGAAGATGCGCGGGCCGGTGGGCAGCGAGCTGAAGGTCACCGTCCGCCGCGGCGAGGCGGGCGAACCCTTCACCGTGTCGCTGACCCGCGCCGTCATCAAGGTGCAGTCGGTCCGCTTCCGCACGGAAGGCGACATCGGCTATGTCCGCATCACCAGCTTCAACGAGCAGACCCAGAGCGGGCTGGAGAAGGCGATCTCCTCCATCCAGCAGCAGTTGGGCGACAAGCTGAAGGGCTTCGTGCTCGACCTGCGCAACAACCCGGGCGGTCTGCTCGACCAGGCGGTCTCGGTCTCCGACACCTTCCTGGAGAAGGGCGAGATCGTGTCGACCCGCGGCCGGCGCGCCGAGGAGGGCACCCGCTTCAACGCCAAGCCGGGCGACCTGATCAAGGGCATGCCGCTGGTGGTGCTGATCAACGGCGGCTCGGCCTCGGCTTCCGAGATCGTCGCCGGCGCCCTGCAGGACCACAAGCGCGCGATCATCATGGGCACCCAGAGCTTCGGCAAGGGATCGGTGCAGACCATCATCCCGCTGCCCGGCCATGGCGCCATGCGTCTGACCACGGCGCGCTACTACACGCCGTCGGGACGCTCGATCCAGCAGCTCGGCATCACCCCGGACATCGAGGTGCATGTCGCCAAGGTGGAGGATCTGGACAAGAATGTCATCCGCCGCCGCGAGGCCGATCTGAAGGGCGCGCTGGTCAACCCCGACGCCAGCAAGGCGCCGCGTCCGGCCACCACCAACCCGGCCGCTCCCGGCACGCCGGCCGCCCCGAACCCGGCAGCGCCGGCCCCGGGACCGGGCGCAGGTGCCGCCCCGGCGGCGCCCGGTGCGGTGCCCGGCGCTGCCCCCGTTCCGGGTGCCGCTCCCGCACCGGCCGAAGGTGCGGCGGCGGAGGGGGCGGAGCCGCCCTTCGACTTCCAGCTCGCCCGCGCGCTGGATCTGCTGCGTGGGGTCGCCCTGTTCCAGCAGCGCTCCGCGGCGCGCTGACCGGAGCGAACGACGGTGAAGGCTCCCGCCCTGCTCGGTCGTCTGCGGTTCGATGTCCGGGGCCTGCGCCCCGGGCTCGGCTGGCTGCGCCGTTTCCGTCGCACTGGAGACGACCCGGCAGGGCGGCCGCGCAAGCCGCTCTCCAAAGCCCTGCTGGGTGCCGTCGCCGTGGTGGCGGTCGCCTATGCCGGCTTGGCCGGTTGGCTGGCGCTGAACGCCGGGGCGACGCGGGAGGCATGGCAGGCGTCGATTCCGTCGACGACGGCGGCGGTCGCCCCGCTGCCGCCGCCAGCACCGCCGGAGCCCAAGGTTACAGCCCCGGCGGTTCCGCCGCCGCTGCCGACCGATGCCGCCCCGCTGCCGTTGCCTGGTGTCCCGGCGGCGGCAGTGACGCTGGTCCCGGCCCCGGTGCCGGGATTGGTGGAGGACAGCCGCAACGGCCCGCTGCCGCGCATTGCCCAGGACGGGCGCAAGCCCTGGCAGGTCTATGCCCGGCCCTTCCCGGCGACCGACAAGCGGCCGCGCATCGCCATCGTGATGTCCGATCTCGGGCTCAGCGGCGTCACCACCGGCAATGCGCTGGCGAAGCTGCCGCCCGGCATAACGCTGGCCTTCCTGCCCTATGCCGAGCGGCTGGACGATTGGGTCGAGCGTGCCCGCACCAAGGGGCACGAGGTGATGCTGTCGGTGCCGATGGAGCCGCTGAACTACCCGCGTGACGATCCCGGCCCCAATGCGCTGCTGACCATGCTCGGCCCCGACCGCAACATGGAGCGGCTGGAATGGTCGCTGGGCAAGGCGGTCGGCTATGTCGGCATCACCAGCACCACCGGCAGCAAGTTCACCGCCAACCCGGCGGCGATGCAGCCGGTGATCGACGCGCTGAAGGCTCGCGGCCTGCTGCTGGTCGATGCCCGCTCCAATCCCAAGAGCGTCGCCGGGCCGCTCGCCAATCTGGCCGGTGTGCCGCGGGCGCTGGGCGACCGCGTCATCGACCGCGACCTGTCGCGCGGCGCCATCGACGACCAGCTGCGCGAGTTGGAAGAGATTGCCAAGACCAACGGTGCCGCCGTCGGTTTCGCTTCCCCCTATCCGACGACGATCGAGCGCCTCAATCTCTGGATGACCGCTCTGGCCGATCGAGGCATCGCGCTGGCCCCGGTGTCGGCTGTGGTCAACATCCAGAAATAGCGCGCCAACCGGTTCCGCACCCCATCCGCCTGAATGCGACAACACGCGTCGGGCGGACGCGCGCGTGAGTCTTGCGCGACTGCGTCCTATGCGGGAATATCCACGCCGGTTTTCGAATTGGCGGAGAGGGCAGATGTTTCATCCGGAGGCGCTGGAGCCCATTGTCGCGTTCCTGCGTGGCATCGGCATGCAGGTGGTGTATGGCGACGCTGCCCATGGCGGCTTCCTGCCCGGTGTGAACATCCAGGCCGGGGCTCTGCATGTCGATCCGGAGACGCTGCTGGGGCCGGGCGACCTGTTGCATGAGGCGGGGCATATCATCGTCCTGCCGCGCCGATACTGGCCGTCGCTGGGGCGTGACGTGCAGGCGGACATCGACACCATCCTCGCCGACCAGACCGCGCGCGACGGCTCCCCCGACCCGATCCTGACCAGGGCCGCCCGCCAGGGCGAGTTCATGTCTCAGGCCTGGTCTTATGCGGTGGTCCAGAATTTGGGCCTGCCGCAGGAATGCCTGTTCTTTCCCGGCTCCTACCGGTGCAGCGGCTATGAGGGCACCCACCCGATGCTGGCCTGGATCGAGCAGGGAACCCATTCCGGCCTGATCAATCTGGCGCAGGCGGACTTCACCGGCTATGCGGGGATGTTCGCATTCATGGGCGACAACGGACTGGCCCCGTTCCCGCAGATGGCAAAGTGGACGTTGGACTGAGGGTACGGTCGGCAGCGCCCTCTCACCCGCAAAGCGCATCCCAGTCCAGCGCCCCCGGATCCTCGACCAGATGGTCCACCGTGTCGAACACCACGGCGGGGTGCTGGGGCCAGGCGATGGTCAGCATGCCGGCAGCCTTGGCGCTGCGGGCGCCGGTGGGGCTGTCCTCGATCACCGCGCAGGCGTCCGCCGGCAGTCCCAGCATCTTCGCCGCCAGCAGGTAGGGCTCCGGATGGGGCTTGCCGTTGGCAACGTCCTCGCGGGCGATGCTGAAGCGGAAATGCGGGATCGCCATCGCCCGCATATTGGCATCGACGATCATCCGCCCGCCGTTCGACACGCAGGCCTGGGCCAGCCCGCGGGCGGCGAAGGCCTCCACCAGGGCGAAGGCGCCCTCGCGCGGGCGCACCCGGTCGACGTTGGCGACATACTGGGCGTTGATCTCGTTGGCCCAGGCATGCAGATCGATGGGGAAGGGGCTGCGGGCATGCAGGGCAGCGTAGATCTCGCGGAACGCCACGCCGTGCATCGACCGGCAGTCCTCCTCGCTCAGCTCATGGCCATAGCCGCGGCAGACGTCGACGGTGATCTGCTGGTGCCAGGGCTCGCTGTCCATCAGCGTGCCGTCGATATCCCACAGAATGGCGCGGATCGGGCTGCGCGACATCACGGTCACCGCACCACCAGATCGTCGCGGTGGATCATCTCGTCACGCCCCTGATAGCCCAGGATCTCTGGGATCTCGGTGCTCTTGTGGCGCAGGATCTTGCGGGCGTCGTCGGCACTGTAGGCGACGAGGCCGCGGGCGACCTCGCGCCCCTCCTGCGTGCGGACGATCACCACGTCGCCGCGGTCGAAGTCTCCCTGCACGGCACTGACGCCGGCGGGCAGCAGGCTGGCACCGTGGGACAGGGCGCGCATGGCGCCGTCATCGACAACAAGCACGCCGGTGGCGTTGACATGGCCGGCAATCCAGGCCTTGCGGGCGCTGGTCGGCTCGGCCGACGGCAGGAACCAGGTGCAGAGCGCGCCGCCATCCTCCGGCCGCTGCTCCAGCGCCGCCAGCGGATTCATGCGCTTGCCCTTGGCGATGACCATGCGGCAACCGGCCGACAGGGCGACGCGCGCCGCGGCGATCTTGGTCACCATGCCGCCGCTGCTGTAGCCGGGGGGCGGCTCGCCGGCCATGCCCTCGATCTCCGGCGTCAGTTCGCGCACGGTGGGGATGTGGCGGGCGTCCGGGTCCTTGCGCGGGTCGGCGGTGTAGAGGCCGTCGATGTCCGACAGCAACACCAGCGTGTCGGCGCTGACCATCTGCGCGACGCGGGCGGCCAGCCGGTCGTTGTCGCCGAAACGGATTTCGGCGGTGGCGACGGTGTCGTTCTCGTTGATGACGGGAACCGCGCCCAGCTTCAGCAGCGTGTCGATGGTATTGCGGGCATTCAGGTGACGCCGCCGCTCCTCCGTGTCCTCCAGCGTCACCAGAACCTGGGCGACGGTGACGTCATGGCGGGCCAGCGTTTCCTGATAGGCGTGGGCAAGGCGGATCTGGCCGGTGGCGGCGGCGGCCTGCTTCTCTTCCAGCTTCAGCGCCCGGCCGACGAGGCCCAGATGCTCCCGCCCGCAGGCGACGGCGCCGGAGGTGACGATCACCACCTCCTGCCCGCGCTTGCGGCAGGCGGCAACGTCGTCGGCCAGCGCGTCGAGCCAGTCCCGGCGGATTTGCCGGGTTTCCCCGTCGACCAGAAGGGCCGAGCCGATCTTTACGACCAGCCGGCGGGATTCGAGAAGGGTAGGGGCGTCAAGCGCCATGGCGGGAGGTTCCGTCCGTATCGTCGTCCGAACCGTCCTCTTCGCCCTCTGGCTCCTCTCCGTCAAGAGCTTCGTCCGAGTCGCCTTCCTGCTCCTCGACGTCCAGCTCCTCACCCTCTTCGAGTTCGCCCTCTTCCAGGGCGGCCTCTTCCAGGTCGTCCTCTTCGAAATCCTCATCCTCGCCGCCGACCCATTCGCCGGCTTCGTCGTCCCACTGCATCTCACCGTCGTCGGGCAGCTTCTGGCCGACCGGCGGGCGCGGGATGGAGCGGGTCGCCGGGGCGTTGATGACCTCGGGCTCTTCCGCCTTCGAGTCCTTGATGACGGTCAGCAGACGGTAAAGCACCTGCTTCACGCCCTGGCCGGTGGCGCCCGACAGCACCATGACCTCGGCGCCCGAAGCCTCCTCCAGCGCCGCCTTCTTCTCCTCGATCTCCTCGTCCAGCAGGGCGTCGGACTTGTTCAGCCCGATGACCTCCGTCTTGTCGGCGAGGTTGCCGCCATAGGCTTCCAGCTCGTTCCGGATCGTGCGGTAGGAGGCGACGACGTCGTCGGCCGTGCCGTCGATCAGGTGCAGCAGGATGCGCGAGCGTTCGACGTGACCGAGGAAGCGGTCGCCCAGCCCATGGCCCTCGTGCGCGCCCTCGATCAGGCCGGGAATGTCGGCGATGACGAACTCTTCGTCACCGGCGCGGACGACGCCCAGGTTGGGAGCCAGCGTGGTGAAGGGATAGTCGGCGATCTTCGGCTTGGCCGCGGTGGTGGCGGCCAGGAAGGTCGACTTGCCGGCATTGGGCAGCCCGAGCAGACCGGCGTCGGCGATCAGCTTCAGCCGCAGCCACACCCACTGCTCCTGCCCCGGCCAGCCAGGGTGGAACTTGCGCGGCGCCCGGTTGGTCGGCGTCTTGAAGTGCGCGTTGCCGTGCCCGCCGTCGCCGCCGCGCAGGAAGACGCGGCGCTGGCCGGCCTCGGTCAGGTCGCACAGCACGGTTTCCTGGGTCTCGTCCAAGATCTGGGTCCCGACCGGCACCTTCAGGACGACATCCTCGCCGCGCGCGCCGTTGCGGTTGCTGCCCATGCCGTGATGACCGCGCTGCGCCTTGAAGTGCTGCTTGTAGCGGTAGTCGATCAGCGTGTTCAGGCCGTCCGCCGCCTCGATGATCACGTCGCCGCCACGGCCGCCGTCGCCGCCGTCCGGGCCGCCGAACTCGATGAACTTCTCGCGCCGGAACGCCACGGCACCGGGGCCGCCATCGCCGCTCTTCAAGAACACCTTGGCCTGATCGAGAAACTTCATCGGGGGACCTTGCCCGTAAACGGAAGGGAAACCGGCGGCGGGACGGCACCGGACTGAAAACGAAAATCGGGGAGCCGGTCGCCCGGTCCCCCGATTTTATCCCACAAGCGTGCAGGCCTGCGACACAGGCCGCGCAACAACCTTACTGGTTGTTCGGCCCGATCACTCGGCGGCGACGGCCGGAACTTCCTGGTCGTTGGCCGGAACGACGTTCACGAAGGTGCGGCCGTTCGAGCTGTGCTTGAAGTAAACCTGACCGTCGGCCATCGCGAAGATGGTGTGGTCGCGGCCGAGGCCGACATTCTCGCCCGGGTGGAACTTCGTGCCACGCTGACGGACGATGATGTTGCCGGAGACGACCTTCTCGCCGCCGAAACGCTTCACGCCGAGACGGCGGCCGGCGGAGTCACGGCCGTTGCGGGACGAGCCGCCTGCCTTTTTGTGTGCCATGGGGTGTTGCTCCTAATACTGAAGGTGCGCCTGGAAGCTTGACCGGAAGACCCGGATCAGGCCGCGCCGTTGATGCCGGTGATGCGCAGGACGGTCAGGTCCTGGCGGTGGCCGTTCTTACGGCGGTAGTTCTGGCGGCGCTTCTTCTTGAAGACGATGATCTTCGGGCCGCGATCCTGGGCGACGACCTCGGCGACGACCGAGGCGCCGGCCACGGTCGGGGTGCCAATGGTGGTGTTGCCTGCGTCGCCGACCATCAGCACGTCATCGAGCGTGATGGAGGCGCCAGCATCGGCCTCGAGCTTCTCAACACGGATCACGTCGCCATTGGCGACCTTGTACTGCTTGCCGCCGGTGCGGATCACTGCAAACATTGTCGTCACTGCCTATGTCAAAACAAACGGCGGGCTTCTCGCCCACCGTTCGATGCGCAAGCCCGTTCATGGGAGCGACGATCTATACTCAAGGTGGCCTGAGAGTCAACAGGGATACGGCCGAAAAGCTTCGCATTTTTCTGCAAAAAAGGCTTGCGCGGCCGGAGGCGTTTATATAGGTTCCGCCCACCCCGCCAAACGGGGCAGCGGATGGGTGGCAGAGCGGTTGAATGCACCGCACTCGAAATGCGGCATACCCTCACGGGTATCGGGAGTTCGAATCTCCCCCCATCCGCCATTTATCTTCCTGACCTTGGAAGATCAATAAGTTACTGAAATCCCAGCGGTATCACGGCCTGACTGCTACAGCGATATGCTACAGTCAGGGTATGAACGTGCCGCGACACACCCGCCTTCACCGACGTAACGGAACCTACTATCTACGGGCCGCCGTCCCTGAAGAGCTACGCCCCGCCTACGGCAAATCGGAAGTCTGGAAGAGCCTTCGCACGAAGGACCCGAAGGAAGCCGCGCGGCTGGTGAAGGTCGAAAGCCTCAAAGTCGATCAGGAATTTGAAGCCCTGCGGAAGCGGCTTGACGGACCTGCTGTGGATATCAGCGTGTCTGAAGCCGAACGCTTGGCCGCTCTCCATGTCCTTGATTGGATCGAAGAGGACGAAGAAGCCCGGATGGAGGGGCTTTCAGATCACGATTACCGGAAATACGCCGAAGCCCTCGATATCGTGGAAGCCGGCAACGGCGATGCCCTGGCCCGTGGGGATATAAGCGTCATTGAGTTTGAGATTGATGAGGTGTTGGACCGGCACAGCCTGAACATCCCGAAAGGATCGCCGGGCTACAGACGCCTTGGGTTTGCGCTGTTGAAAGCCAGCGTACGGGCTAACGATCTGCTGAAGGCCCGCCATGCCGGTAAGGTGGTGGATACCCCAGCGGCCCCCAGCTTGCCGCCCAAGGGCCTTACTATGTCCAAGCTCATTGAGCGGTACATGCAGGACCCGGCAAGGGCGAAGCTCTCCGAGAAGACCAAGGACGGCTATAAGGTGATCTTCCGCCTTCTGACGGAGGCTATCGGCCCTGAGAAGCCGGTGCGGTCTATCAGTCGTGAAGACTGCCGCGCCTTGCGTGAACTGCTGGTAGCCATGCCGCCGAACGCAACGAAGCGGTTCCCGAACGCCACAATTCAGGAAGTCGTAGAGATTGCCAAGGCTAGGGGGCTTCCCGCCATATCGGCAGGGTCCGTCAATAGCTACCTGAACAATCTATCCTCGATATTCAACTATGCGGTTGAAGAAGAGTATATGGACAAGAACCCTGCAAAGGGGCTTCAGGTGGCGGAAAACGTCAAGAAGAAGGACAAGAAGCATCCCTTCACCATGGATCAACTGAAAGCCATCTTCAACGCCCCGCTCTATACGGGCTGTCTGAACGACGGCAACGGCTATGCCACCCGCGGAAACGTTCGGCCCCGCGGTGGGCGCTTCTGGGTGCCCCTGCTGTCCCTGTTCACGGGGATGCGGCTGAATGAGTGCTGCCAGCTTGACGTTACGGACGTAAAGACGCTGGACGGCGTGGCCTGCATCCTTATCCGGGAAGACAGTGAAGGCGCGGGCGATGACGGCGACCGTAAGCGAGTGAAGTCTGAAGCCGGTGAACGCTTCGTTCCTGTCCATCCCGAGTTGGAGCGGTTGGGCTTCCTGGCCCACGTCGCCGCCATGAAGGATAAGGACGAGAAGCGGATATTCCCTGACCTTCCGGCAGGGGCGAACGGCTATTATTCGGACCCGTTCTCAAAGTGGTTCCGGCGCTTTCTGGACAAGGCGGGCGCCAAAGAGGGCAAGGTGTCCTTTCACAGCTTCCGCCATAACTATCGGGACGCCCTACGGGAAGCCGACATTTCGCGGGAGCGTGTTCGCGCCCTTGGTGGATGGACTGACGGGGGCGGGGCGGAAGACATTTACGGTAAGGGGCTGAAGGCTTCTACGCTCCGGGCGGAGATTGAGAAGGTGTCCTATCCCGACTTGGACCTTTCCCATCTTTACCCCGGCAGGGCATAGGGCCTGTAAGGCGCTAGCGACTCGATAGAGCGGCCATTGCCGGCGCCGCTACCCTCCTGGTAGCTGACGGCTTGCCGGAACGACTCAATGAGTCCCCTGTGGGCTTCTGAGGGCGCTGTGCCGATGCAGGGGAGGGCTTGGGAGTCCCGATGGAACCAACAGCCCCCGGCCCTCTTTGAAAAGGCGCTTCGCAAAAAGAGGGCTGAAGATCGGCGGGGTTAGTGTTGGTGTCTCCGCATCCCGGACCATGACCAACGTTCACAGCTTCGTGTTCCCCGCTTCCGCCGGCCCGATCAGCATCCGCACCGTTGAAATCGACGGGGCGCCTTGGTTCGTGGGTGCTGACGTTTGCCGCGCCCTTGGGCTTGTCACATATGCAGGGGCTACGGTCCATCTTAAGACCCTGACCGCCGACGAGCGGCAAGGGCACTCTTTGCCCTCCCTAAATCGGCTATTGGGTGGTGGTGTAGACCGTGCATTCTTCGGCGTTGCCGGCCTACAGACCCTCATTTCAGAGTCCGGCCTTTACAAGCTGGTGATGCGTTCGGACAAGCCCGAGGCCCGCAAGTTTCAGGATTGGGTGACTCGGGACGTGTTGCCCGCGATCCGCAAGGACGGCGGCTATATCATGGGAAGGGGAAGGCTCCCTAGGCGCCCTCAGGGACTCGCTACAGCGTCCCCACCATTGCCCGCCACCCATGTAGCCACGCCAACGCCAAGAGCCTTCAGCGAGTCACCCACGGGCTTCCTGAAGGACTCCCGGACCATGAACGACCTGATTTGCGTTACCGCCGTTGAAGGTGAACCCCGTGTTCTGGACACGGAGCTTGCGGCGGCCCTTGGTATGGAGCGGCCGACCAACATTCGCGCCGTGATCGAAGCGAACCGGGCCGAACTTGAAGGCTTTGGGAATTTGCATTCGCAACGTGCAAATACCGGGAAGCGTGGCCGTCCCCCTATCGCCTACCATCTGAACGAGGAACAGGCCCTTCTAGTCGCCATGTTCTCCCGGACGGAAAAGGCGAAGGAGGTTCGGGCAACCTTGGTCCGGGTGTTCGCCGCGTATCGCCGCGGTGATCTGGTCCCGGCTGCCCCGGCCTTCCGGGTTCCTCAGACCTTCGCGGAAGCCCTGCGGCTTGCTGCGGACAATGCGGCCTTGGTGGCGCTGCCGTGACTGAGGGGAAGTAAAGCCTGAAGTCCCCTTTTCAATGTCAACAGTCAACCCCTAGTAGCCAATAATCTTCCTGAACACCATAGATAGTTACGCTACGGACACTCCCGCTACGAACCAATTTAATTCCCCCACCCTTAGAGAGAACGGGGGGAGGGGGACTATAGGGAACCTAAGGAACCCATAGAAACCACCATTATATAAACAGAGACATATAACCATAGACACCTAAGGACCCTATAGGCCCTAAGGTCCATGGATATCATAACTCACGAACCAAATTCCATCTAGGCATGTGGTCCGCCCAATAATGAGGTTCGGATACAAATGCTCCATAGCCTTTAGGCCGCTTCAGCGTCCCTAGAGGCATTCATTTTAGATAGTGCAATCAGGATCAGCGATTATGAAACAGACAAAGGATTACGGCAATGGAGGGCGGCCTATGTTCCTCCGTATGAGCGGTCCCGAAAGAGCCACATGGGAACTCGCTAAGGCTGCCCTAGAGGAACGCCTAGGCAAGCGCCTTAGCCATTCCCGCTTTATTGGGATCGTTTTGGCACAGCATCAAGGCGCTACTGCCGCGGGGGCTTGCGATGGACTATGAAGGCTTCCTTGATGGGCTGCTAGGCGTTAACGGTTCAACTCAGGGCAATGCGAAGCTTACCCCTGACCAGCGGGACGGACTAAATCAGTCCATGTGGTTGATGCAGGCGGGGCAATCGTTGATGAACGGCGGTGGGCTAGGGTCCATCGGTTTGCCGCCTATGGCGACCAAGGGCCTGACCGATCAACAGAAGGCCGACTATCGCCGTTCACAGGCGTTGATGCAGTTCGGTTCCAACATGATGCAGAACGCCAGCGGCCAACCGAACCCCTGGCAATCCATGATGCTTCAGCGATACCCCGGCCTTACGCTTCAGGCTCTCACGGGCGGGGGTGGGCTGGCACCTATGGGCGCCTTCGGGGCCTTGGGGCTATGAGGGCCGTCCCCTTCGCTCCCGAAAGGCGCTGACGACTCGTAGAAGAGCCGTGGGTGCGTTCTGGCGTATTGGTGCTACCCGTCATAGCGGAAGAATGAGGGGCAATCCCTGAGGCGTCTAGTGGGCTTCTGTAGGTGTTAGCAAGTATGGACACAATACACAAATGGCAAATGTCGCCAACTGTGGAGCAATTAAACCGGGCTTAACTGTAAATATCCTTTGACGGCTGATTCATGGCCCTGGTACGTCAAGGCATCTTCGCTTTTGACGGACACGGATCATGTATCTGAAGGCTGAATGCGCAGTTAACCGCGGCGGGTTATTCATAAATCTCACGCTCATAGAAGCCGATTGGCGAAACCGTAAAGTCGGAAGCTATCTTTTCCTTCGCTTCGGCCCATGGCAACGGGTTTGGGACGGTGAATGGATTGGACCATGGGAGCGGTGTTCTTCATGGACTGGTGACGGATACACCTACCTTAATTGACAGGCGCATACGACAAAGGCCCCCAGGATTACCCTAGGGGCCTTTATGCTGTCCGTGTGCTGCCCTGGTGCTGGTGTTACCGCCGGTTACTGTGTGACGCACTGAAGGCCCATGGTAGTCCGCTGGCATCGCGTCATGGTCGGCGGGGGAGGGGGCGCATATGCGGGCTGTGGTGGGTTCCACGTCTGCATTTGCTGGTTCATGTTCCCGAGGGCTTGCGAGAGGCCAAGGGCCTGTTGTGCCGTGAGTTCGCGCCCACCGCATCCATAGAGGCTGAAGACGGCTAACAGCCCACATAAAACACGTCCCCGGACAACCCCCATCGCCTTATCCCCCAAACTAAAGGTTTACGTTCTCGCCACCCTACCCGTTTTAGTTACCGCTTGTGAAGCGCCAAGCTACCGCCTCCCGCCGTCTTCTTAGGGTAAACCCAAGCAAGGCGTTCAGGCGAGACACCCAAGCCTAGGCTTCCTGCGTCTTATTTGGGTTGACTGCCATTGTAAGACAGTGCATCAAAGCAGGGTCTAGAGGCAAACGAGACAGGGGCAAGGCATCATGGCGGTTTACGGCTACGCACGAGTCAGCACCACCGATCAGAACCTTACCGTTCAGGAAGAGGCGCTTCGGGCTGCCGGCTGTGACGTGATCCGCACCGAGAAGGTTAGCGGCACCACCCGCAACGGAAGGGCCGAACTGGAAACCCTCCTTCAGTTCCTCCGCCCTGGCGATACGTTGATGGTCACGCGCGTTGACCGCCTTGCACGGTCCATCGCTGACCTTCAGGACATTGTGCGGGAACTGAAAGCCAAGGGCGCGGCGCTGAAGGCAACCGAACAGCCCATCGATACCAGCACCGCGGCCGGCAAAGCCTTCCTCGATATGCTGGGCGTGTTCGCTGAGTTCGAGACGAACATTCGCAAGGAGCGGCAGCTAGAGGGGATCGCCAAGGCCAAGGCTGAAGGCGTCTACAAGGGGCGTAAGCCGTCCATCGATACCACCGAGCTAATGGCCCTCAAGGCGGAAGGGCTGGGCGCTACCGAGATAGCCAAGCGACTCGGGATCGGTCGTGCCAGCGTCTACCGCATCCTTGGTTCGGACACCTGAACCGCAGGGCAGGGCAGGGCGGTAGGAGTCCCAAGGGACCGGAAGATACTGTCCGCCCTCCCCCGGCCCCTCGAAAACCGTGGTTCGTAGATCGGGGCTAAACCGCTGTTGATTAGTTGTTGTTCCGACCCTTCATGGTGGGGAAGTCCGCCAGATTTTCCGAAGGGACTCCCGGCACCCCCCGCCCCCCTTTCGATCTTCGGTTCCCCGAGAGGGGGGCGTCATTCCGTAAATCGGCCCCCACCGGGGGGAGGCGCGGCGCCCGCCAATCCGGCCATGCTCAATTCCCCCACCCTTAGATGCAACAACGCACTAAGGATTAACGAGCATGAAAACCAAGGTTTGCCGGGATTGCGGTAATGCGCTCCCGTTCAGTGAATATTACTTCCGTCCGTCGAATGGCCGCTTCGACGCTAAATGCAAAGCCTGCCACAAGGAAAAGCGCAAGGCATGGCTTCCTACCGCTGTTCCAAAACCTGCCAATGAGAACACACCATTCCCGCAGCGCATCGCTAAGGTGCCCATGGTGGGGAATACCTACGGCAAGGTGACAGTCATTGCGGAGGCTGGTTCTGATACGCACGGGAACCGTCTTGTTCAAGCAAGATGTCAGTGCGGCACCGTTGCCGTGAAGAATGCGGCATCAATTCGTCGGCCCGGATACGGGTGCTTCAGTCCGTGTTCTGAGAAGATGACGGGTCAAAGCAGCCATCCGCTTTATTATACCTATCACCTTATGTTGCAGCGTTGCGGAAACCCGAGTAACCCGGATTGGGAGTGCTATGGGGGCCGCGGGATCAAGGTGTGCGAGCGATGGCGCAATTCCTTCCGCGCGTTTGTGGAGGACATGGGCGAGCGTCCAGAGGGCCACACCATTGACCGTCGCGACAATGACGGCGACTACACGCCCGAAAACTGCCGTTGGGCGGACTGGTCCACTCAGATGCGGAACCGCCGCCCTTGGAAGCGGAAGCGGGCCTAACGCTCCCCTCTGCCGTTCCCTTGCCCTCTGGGCTGGGGGCGGCCGGACCACGCCAAACCCGCCGTTCGTGACCGTTGCCGTTGCTCCAACGGGCTGCTACAGTGGCACTCATGCGGCGGGCCTAGTTTCCGTTGTTTTTCAGTACCTTAGGTGGTCGGAATGGCTGTTCTCCCCCCATCCGCCATTCTCTCTCACCAGAGAGTAAATTGCAAAGCGCCAGCCGGATCGGCTAGGCGCTTTTTTCTTGTCCGGCTCGCGGCCGCCTTTGACTCGGCTGCCTTTCTTTCAACCGCCCCGGTCTTTTCCAGTTGGGCATCTCCTTTTTCTCCGGGCCGTCGCGATGGCCGTTCCCCCGGCTGGTTTGTTGGTCATCTCAACGCCAACGCCCAGATCCCTTCGGTGCGATCCGCCAGGGATGCGACCGGAGGGGTGCCGCCATGAACTCGCTCAGCCGTCACGATGGGTGCCTGCGCTTTTCCTATGTCGTCGATGGCGGCCTGCGCGTCGAAGGCACCCACGATCCGGCGGAGCAGGTGCTGGTCCTCAAGGTGACGGCGCCGCAGGGGCGGGTGATCCATATGGACGCGATTCCCTGCGGCGACCCCCGTGTCATTCTGGCGGCGCTGCGCGAATGGGGCGAGCCGCCGGAGGAGGTGCGCGGCGCTCTGCCGGCGCTGGGCGGCAACGCGATCCTGCTGGAGACGCGGCTCGGCGACTCGGTGCGCGCCTCTATCCGCCGCCATGGCATGAAGGTGGAGGTCGTCTTCATCGACGGCGACGGCCGGCGGCTGGCGGAGTTGCGCGCCGGCAGCCTGGAGGCTCTCGACGCCAAGGCCGGCGGACTGCTGCGCCTGTCGCAGCGGACCCGCGCGGTGCTCAGCGCCTGGCTGTCGGCCGAACCGCTGTGGCTGGCGGCATTCCTGTTGGGCGGGCCTTTCCTCGGCGCCTTGCTGATCGTCTTCGGGGCGCAGGTCTCGCCGGAGCAGGTGCTGGTCACCGCCTATGCCGGAGCCGCCGGGCTGGTCGCCGCCTACGAACTGCTCCGCGCCGGTTACGCCGAGTGGGTGCTGGCGCCGCCGGACAGCTTTCCGCGCCAGTGATCTCCGGCATTTAGTCCGCATTACGGATCTTCCGTTTGGCGGAAAAACAAGCCCCGATGCTGTGGTGCCGGCATCGGAAGTCCGACCATCGCCCCGCCCATCACTGGGCCAAACGACTGGGAGGACATCACATGACGCAGGCTCGATACTGGATCGCCGGCTGCGCGATTTCCCTTCTGTGCACAGGCACGCTCTCCGTGGCGTCCGCCGCGGATCCCGCGCTGGAAGGCGCGGTGCGCAAGGCGGTCAGCCAGCAAGCCCAGCCCTGGCTGGCCGATCCGGCGGTGGTGGGCGCGGTGAAATCGCAGAACAGCAGGAATGCCGGCATCGCCCAGGCCAAGATCGACGAGATGGACAACAGGTGGAAGGCGGCGGCCAAGGCGGGAGGCGCCAATCCGGCTTTCGATGAAGTCTCGGTGAATGCGGTGTCCAAGCAGCTGAAGCAGGTCGTCGCCGGCAGCAATGGCCGGATCGTCGAAATCCTTCTGATGGACGACCATGGGCTGAATGTCGGCCAGACCGCCGGGACCTCCGACTTCTGGCAGGGCGACGAGCCGAAATGGCAGAAGATCTTCACCGGCAATGCCGATCTCTACATGACCGACCCGGAGAAGGACGACAAGACCGGCGCCATGCTGACCGAGGCCAGCGTTCCGGTGATGGACCCGGCCGGCAAGCAGAAGATCGGCGTGGCGATGATCGTTCTGGACACCGCGAAGCTGGGCCAATAGGCGCCACCCAAAGCGGCGGTGCGGTAAAAGAGGCGGCGCCCCGGATGGTCCGGGGCGCCGTTCTCATGTCCGCCTCAAGAGCGGACGGACCGCGTCAGGGCGTCAGGCCGCCTGCTGGGTCAGCGCGGGGGCCGGAGCGGGCGCCTCGACCTCCACCGCCTGGGTGCCGGCGGCGGTGACGATCGGAATGCTCCGCGGCTTCATCGCTTCGGGTACCTCGCGCGCCAGCTCGATGTGCAGAAGGCCATTCTGAAGAGACGCGCTGGTCACCTTGATGAAATCGGCGAGCTGAAAGCGGCGCTCGAACGCGCGCCCGGCGATACCCCGGTAGAGGAATTGGCCGGTCGGCTCGTCCTTCTTAGCTTTACCAGTGACGGTCAACGAGTTCTGGTGAGCGACGATGTTGAGGTCGTCCATACCGAAGCCGGCAACGGCCATGGTGATCCGGTACGAATCCTCGCTCAGCTTTTCGATGTTGTAGGGCGGGTAGGACGCCGCCTCGTCACCGGTGGTCGCGGTCTCCAGCAGACGCGACAGGCGGTCGAAACCGACGGTGGAACGGAACAGCGGCGAAAGGTCGTAGCTACGCATGACATATCCTCCGAAAGAGCGATACGGCCATCGAGGACCACGGTCTGGTCGGTCCTCGACGGTGGGTTTGGAGGCGGACCCCGTATGGGCATCCGCCTGACGAGCGAGAGATAATCGACGCTTTTTCCTGTTCAAGAGGGCGGTCGCACAAACGCCGGCCAGACCCCGCCTGGGGTTGCCGGGTACCGCCCAGTCACCAATTGTTAATCAGTTGCGGCAAGGCTCACGCTAGGGCCGTAAGTCCGCGGGAGGGGGCCGACGACCATGACTTCGCACACCTTCTTCTTCAACGGTCCCTACGACGAGACCATGGCCCTCTTGATCGAGGCGCGGAATTACATCGCCTATCATGATGCGGCCGAACACCGGAAGCTGCCGCCGCAGGTCCGCTTGCAGATCTCCTACGAGTCCATGCGGGTGACCAGCCGCCTGACCCAGGTGATGGCGTGGCTGCTGGCGCAGAAGGCCGTTCATGCCGGCGAGATGTCGAAGGAGCAGGCGGCGAGCGAGGATTTCGCGCTGTCCGGCGGCGAGATCTGTTCCGACCCCAGTGGCCCCGACAACGAGGAACTGCCGTCCGGCCTGCGCAGCCTGCTGGAGCGCAGTCACAGCCTCTACATGCGTGTCCACCGGCTCGACGCCATGGTCCGTGCCGATGTGGAGCGCGAGGCCGCCGCGGCGGCTGTGGGGTAAGCTTGCGGTGGGGTGGAGGACCGCCGCCGCGCCATACGCAAACGGAAAAGCACAAACGAAAAGGGCGTCCGAACCGGTCGGGCGCCCTTTTCGCATCGGCAGGATAGAAGTGCGGTAACGCTTACTTCTTGAGGCCGAAGTTCGCGAAGCGCTTGTTGAACTTGGCGATCTGCCCGCCGGTGTCCAGCAGCTTCTGCACACCGGTCCAGGCCGGGTGAGACTTCGGGTCGATGTCGAGGCGCAGCGTGTCGCCCGGCTTGCCCATGGTGGAGCGGGTCGTGAACGAGCTGCCGTCGGTCATGACCACGGTGATCTCGTGATAGTCGGGATGGATGTCAGTCTTCATGGCCGGGGTTCCTGCAAAGCGAGCGGCGTCTATACCAAAACGCCTTCGCCGGTGCAACCCCGGAATCGAGCCTCGTTCGCGGAGTCTTTGCCGCGTTCCAGGGCAGTTTCCACGGCGGTTTCGCCCGTCCATCGCCTTGTTGGCGTCGCCGCACCGCGCTATATGCCACCGATCCGCATCAATAACCCCAACAGACAAGCGGGAACCGCGTGGCTCGCCAACCCTCCCCCGACATGATCGCCGCCTCCGCCCGTGGCGAGGCGGATGCCCGCCGCCGCGACCTCGGTCCCCTGCGCCGGCTGGTGCCGTTCCTGCTTCCCTACAAGTGGCGCATCCTGGGCGCCATGGTGGCGCTGACCGTGGCCGCCGGCACCGTGCTGGGGCTGGGGCAGGGGATGCGGGTGCTGATCGACCAGGGTTTCGCCGGCGGCGACACCTCGCTGCTCGACCGCTCGCTCCTGGTGCTGCTGGCGGTGATCGCGCTGATGGCGGCCTCGACCTATGGCCGCTTCTATCTGGTCAGCTGGATCGGCGAACGGGTGGTCGCCGACATCCGGCGCGCGGTTTACGACCATGTGCTGACCCTGTCGCCCGGCTTCTTCGAGACGACCAAGACCGGCGAGATCCTGTCGCGCCTGACCACCGACACCACGCTGTTGCAGGTGGTGGTCGGTTCGTCCGCCTCCATCGCGCTGCGCAACGCGCTGCTGTTCCTGGGCGGCACCGGCATGCTGCTGATCACCTCGCCCAAGCTGACCGGGCTGGTGGCGCTGGTGGTTCCGCTGGTGGTGGCGCCAATCGTTTTCTTCGGCCGGCGGGTGCGCAAGCTGTCGCGCGACAGCCAGGACCGCATCGCCGACATCGGCTCCTTCGTGGAGGAGACGCTGGCCGCCATCCGGACGGTCCAGGCCTACACCCACGAGGCCATCGACCGCACCCTGTTCGGCAAACGGGTGGAGGAGGCCTTCGACGTCGCCATCCGCCGGGTGCGGGTACGCGCGGTGATGACGGTGATCGTCATCGTCCTTGTCTTCGGCGCCGTCGGCATCATCCTGTGGATCGGCGGCCATGACGTGGTGGCGGGGCGCATCACGCCGGGCCAGCTGTCGGCCTTCGTCATCTACTCCGTGGTGGTCGCCGGATCGGTCGGCGCCATCAGCGAGGTGATCGGCGACCTTCAGCGTGCAGCCGGCGCCACCGAGCGTCTGTTCGGCCTGCTCGCCATCGAGTCGGACATCCGTGCCCCGGCCGCGCCGAAGCCGTTGCCCAGCCCGGCGGCGGGAGCGCTGTCCTTCGACGCTGTCCGCTTCCATTACCCGTCGCGCCCCGACTGGGCGGCGCTGGAAGGCTTCTCGCTGGACGTGAGGCCGGGCGAGCGGGTGGCTCTGGTCGGTCCATCGGGCGCCGGCAAGTCGACGGTGTTCCAGCTTCTGCTGCGCTATTACGACCCGCAGGCCGGTTCGGTGCGGCTCGACGGGGTCGATGTGCGCGATGCCGATCCGGTGGATGTGCGCCGCCGCCTCGGCCTCGTCGCCCAGGACCCGGTGGTCTTCTCCGCCAACGCCTGGGAGAACATCCGCTATGGCCGGCCCGATGCGTCGGATGCCGAGGTGCGGGCCGCCGCCGAGGCCGCCCATGCGCTGGACTTCCTCGATGCGCTGCCGGAGGGGTTCGGCACCTTCCTGGGCGAGAAGGGCGTGCGGCTGTCGGGCGGCCAGCGCCAGCGTCTCGCCATCGCCCGCGCCATCCTGCGCGACCCGCCGGTTCTGCTGCTGGACGAGGCGACCAGCGCGCTCGATGCCGAAAGCGAGCGGATGGTGCAGGACGCGCTCGACCGGCTGATGCATGGCCGCACCACCCTGATCGTCGCCCACCGGCTGGCGACGGTGCTGAACGCCGACCGCATCGTGGTGATGGACAAGGGCCGCGTGGTGGAGACCGGCACCCATGGCGAGCTGGTGGCGCAGGGTGGGCTCTATGCAAGGCTGGCGGCATTGCAGTTCGACCGCGCGGACGGGGTGGCTTAAGTTCAGGGAACATTGGGACATCGACGCCTCCGGCCGACCGCGCTACCCTTGCCGCCATCCCCAGCCCCCATGAGGCAGTGCGATGGCGCGGATATCGGCAGGCCGCCTGATGGCGGTGATGGTGAAGGAATTCATCCAGATGCGGCGCGACCGGCTGACCTTCGCCATGATGGTGGGGGTGCCGATCCTGCAACTGATCCTATTCGGCTTTGCCATCAACTCCGATCCGAAGGCACTGCCGACCGCGCTTCTGGTCGCCGACTCCAGCCCCTTCGCCCGGACGCTGGTCGCGGCGATGGAGAATTCCCGCTACTTCGCCATCACCCGCACGGCCGATTCCGAGGCCGAGATCGACCGGCTGCTGGCGGAGGGGGAGGTGCAGTTCGCCGTCACCATCCCTTCCGGCTTCGCCCGCGACCTCCAGCGCGGCACCCGCTCGGTCCTGCTGGTGGAGGCCGACGCCACCGACCCGGCGGCGACCAGCAACGCCCTGTCGGCGCTGACCGCCATCGCCCGCCAGGCGCTGAACCCCGACCTGACCGGGCCGTTGGCGAGCTTGCGGACCGGTCCAGATCCGGTCGAACTGCGCGTCCACCGCCGCTACAATCCGGAAGGCATCACCCAGTACAATGTGGTGCCCGGCCTGATGGGCGTGGTGCTGACCATGACCATGGTGATGATGACGGCGCTCGCCGTCACCCGCGAGCGGGAACGCGGGACCATGGAGAATTTGCTGGCGATGCCGGTGCGCCCGTTCGAGGTGATGCTGGGCAAGATCGTGCCCTTCGTCGTCATCGGCTATGTCCAGGTGCTTCTGATCGTCGTGGCGGCGCGGCTGCTGTTCGACGTGCCGATCATCGGCAGCCTGGGGTTGCTGTCCGCCGTGCTGATCCTGTTCATCGCCGCCAATCTGGCCGTCGGCTTCACCTTCTCCACGCTGGCGCGCAACCAGTTGCAGGCGATGCAGATGTCCTTCTTCTTCTTCCTGCCGTCGATGCTGCTGTCCGGCTTCATGTTTCCCTTCCGCGGCATGCCCGGCTGGGCGCAGGCGGTGGGGGAGATCCTGCCGCTGACCCATTTCCTGCGCATCGTCCGCGGCATCCTGCTGAAGGGGAACGGGCTGGCCGAGATCGCCGCGGAGGTGCTGGCGCTGGCGCTTTTCCTGACGGTGGTCACGGTGGTGGCGTTGAAACGCTATCGCCAGACGCTGGATTGAGCCGCAGGAACCGCCAGGGGGCGCACCACCGATGGCCCGGCTCTGCGCCTGTCCGTTCGGTTGTGCCGCCGGGGCGCCTCCTCCATCATTCCTTAACCACGACTCCGCTATAGCCGTAACAGTGGCGGTGCTGGCGACGGTGAAGCGGGGGGCAGAGATGGGTTTTCGCGCTTTTGGCGGGCGTGCCTTCAAACTGGTCGCGTGCGTCGGGCTGGCCGTCGCCCTGCTGGCGGCGGGCGAGGCCGACGCCAAGCCCCGCAAGAAGAAGCCGGCACCGATCCCGGCCTATGCCACCAGCGTCGCCTGGGGGGCGGTGACCGGCCCCTCGCTGGGGGCCGCCAAGTCCATCGGCGGCTATGCCGCCGGCTGCATCGCGGGTGCCCGTGCCCTGCCGCCGGAAGGCGTCGGTTATCAGGTGATCCGCCTGTCGCGCCAGCGCAACTACGGACATCCGGTGCTGGTCGACATGCTGCGCGACTTCGGGCAGCGGGTGGCGCTCTCCGGGCTGGGCACCGCGCTGATCGGCGACATGGGGCAGGCGCGCGGCGGGCCGATGCCGTCGGGCCATGCCAGCCACCAGATCGGCCTGGATGCCGACGTCTGGCTGCGTCTGGACCTGCCGCCGATGGGCCGCGCCGGCCGCGAGCGGCTGGACGAGGTCAAATATGTCGATTACGACCGCATGCGGGTCACCGAGGACTGGTCGGACCGGCAGGCGAAGATGATCCAGATCGCCGCCAGCGATGTCCGTGTCACCCGCATCTTCGTCAACCCGGCGATCAAGCTGGCGATGTGCCAGCGCAGTTGGGCCGACCGCAGCTTCCTGAACAAGCTGCGCCCCTGGCACGGCCATGACGGCCACATGCACATCCGGCTGAGCTGCCCCGCCGGCAGTCCGCAGTGCGAGCAGCAGGATGCCCAGCCGGAAGGCGACGGCTGCGGGGACGAGCTGATGTCCTGGCTGGACAGCGCCGCTCCCGCCATCGAGCACCCGCCGGGTTACAAGCCCGAGCCGCGGGTGGTCCGCAAGATGCCGGCAGCCTGCGCTCCCGTGCTGAACGCGGCGGGCACCCGCATGGCGTCGCTGGCCGACTCCGCGGCGGTGCAGACGAAGGCCGCACGCTGACGGGTTGGCGTGTTTCCGCGGAGAAATTTTTCCACTTGCATGCAATTATCGTCCGTCTAACCTGAGGCTGGACAGATTCTTGCGGATGGTGTGCCCGGTGCGTACCGGACAACCGCAAGGATGCTGTGCCGGGCGCTGACGGCCGGGGGTGGCCGGCGGTGCCGGGAGTCGTTCGGCGGATGGGGTGCCACGGCGATGACGGACATGCGGAAATGACGGACAAGGACGGAGCGTCCGGACACGGACCGAGCCTGAAGACGCGCCTGTATGCGTGGTGGGAAGGCTATGACCTGTCCGGCATGAAGGCGAAGAAGGGCGACGAGCCGGCGCCCGAACCGGAGCAGCCGCAGCCTGCCGCTCCCGGTCCGGGCATGAACCGCTGGGGCAAGCCGCTGTGGACAGCCACCCGCATCGAGGTGGCCGAGAAGATGTGGGGCGAGGGCTTCAACACCCCCGGCGGCGCCGACCACATCCCCTATCTGGTCAAGCCGCTGGGCCTGAACCCGGCGATGAGCGTACTCGACCTCGCGGCCGGGCTGGGCGGCACCAGCCGCACCATGGCCGGCAAATACGGCTGCTGGGTCACCGGCCTGGAGGCGTCGGAGCTGCTGGCCAAGGAGGGCATGGTCCGCTCCTTCAAGCTTGGCCTGGAGAAGAAGGCGCCCGTCGAGACCTTCAATCCCGAGCATTTCGGCTATCCCAAGCGCGTCGACGCCATCGTCTACAAGGAAGGCCTGTTCTTCGTCCGCGACAAGGAGCAGATGTTCGACGGGATGGAGTTGGCGCTGAAGCCGCGCGGCCATCTGCTGATCACCGATTACATCGCCGAGGCGGATGTAATGGGGGCAAAGGCGGTGCAGAGCTGGTGCGACAAGGAGCCGCTGACCCCGAACCTCTGGCCCAAGGACCGCATGGCCAATGCGTTCGCCCAGCGCAACCTCGACCTGCGCATCGCCGAGGACATCACCGACACCCACCGCGGCCTGATCCTGTCCGCCATCCAGGGGCTGGTCGAGCATCTGGAGAAATTCCAGCTCGACACCCCGACCAAGCTGGCGGTGATGGAGGAGGTCGAGCTGTGGGCCCGCCGCGTCGCCGCCATCGAGGCCGGCGTGCGGGTCTACCGCTTCTATGCGATCAAGCCGGCGGAGTAGGCCGGCGAAGTAGGGGGCCCGTGCCCCTCTGCCGGGCCTCCCGAAAAAACTTTTGCGCGATTGCATTTTTTCACTTGAGCGCAGCCGCTGCTCTGGGTACATAGAGCGCCCCGCGTGACCCCAAGAAACGCGGACGCGCTTGTGGCGGAATTGGTAGACGCGCTAGGTTCAGGTCCTAGTGGCTGAAAGGCCGTGGGGGTTCGAGTCCCTCCAAGCGCACCAACACTTTCAGTGTTGGTGAAGAGTAAGAGAAATATAGTGGGGCCATAGCTCAGCTGGGAGAGCGCTACAATGGCATTGTAGAGGTCAGGAGTTCGATCCTCCTTGGCTCCACCATTCTCGGACGCCCGCCGGGGCGGAAAATTCCCGGCCAATCCCCGACCTTTCGAATTCACTCCGATCCCCGCTGAACGCGCCGGGATCTTTATCGGTACAGCCACTGTGGCCTTTCCGCATCAGGAAGGCGCGGACAGGGTGTTACCACCTTGGGGCGCATGGCCGAACGGGTGCCGCGCACGGATAATCGCGCCTGTCGAACTGCAAACTCTCTTCTGCACGCTTCGACACAAACACGCACCCACATCGCCCGCCATTCCGATTTTTCCGGAGCGCCCGCCATGTCCACACGGATGGAACACGGGTTGAGGACGCTTGTCCTCGCCCTTTACGATGAAGCTGCATTGACGGCGGCTGCTAAGGGCCTGACCGGGCTGTTGGCCGAACGGGCGGCCTTGAGCGAGGCCGCAAGCCTCGCGTCCGGCCCGGCCCGCCGGATCCTATCCGAGGAAGAGGTGTTGCGCATCGTGCTGTCGGCCCGCCGGCTTCAACGCATGGGCGGCTCGCGCGACGACGGCCCGGTGCTGGTCCCCGGCCTGTCGGCGGTTTCGCCGTTGCCGCCGCTGCATCGGGCGGTTGCTGCGATGAAGCCGCGCCGCGGCCGTCTGGCCCTGTGGGCGATGCGCTCACTGGCACGGCATCCGTCGGCGCCGTTGATCTGACGCGCGCCGGCTGACAGGCAGCGGTCCCGTGCCGGCGACTGGTCCCCGCCGGTGCGGACCGCTGCTGCCTTTCGCCACAACGGTCGGAGTTGCGCGGCAGGCGGCCCGGGACAGGGGCCGGGCCTGACCCTTGTGCCATGCGGCCCCGGTGCGCGCAGTCGGGGGAGGGCTATTGCCGATGCGTGCTGGCGCGCTGCGGCGCGGCAGGCTACATACGCAAGGCTGCGCTTGCGTCGCAGCGATTGCGTCGCGAGCATCCGCGTCTGCGTCGGATTGGCCTCCCCCGGAGTTGACCGTTGACCAGTGGACAGTTGACCAGCATGCCGCCCGTCACCTTTTCCCTGTGGCTTTTCCTGTGCCGGGCCTCGGCAGCCCGCCACCCGGCCTGCCGGCACTGACGGCCGGGGATCGGAACTGGCATGCGCAGGACGACGATGAAGCCGCGGGCCGACTGGCGCCCGGGTCTCCGCAAATACCCCTATGGTGTGCGCGCCATGTCGGCCGGGGCCGGCTGGCGGGAAGACACCGTCTATGAGTTCACGGCCTCGCAGATCGACCTGATCGAAAGCGTGGCGGACGAGCTGCACAGCATGATCGCCGTCGCCGTGCGCCATGTGATGGAGCACAAGCTGTTCGCCTCGCTCGGCATCCGCGGCGATCTGGCGCGCATGCTGGAGGCGTCCTGGGTCGATTACTGGGCCGGCGGACGGCGCAACGAACGGGCGGGTGGGCTGGCCGGCCGGTTGACGCTGGCCTATGACGGGCGCGACAGTGTCAAGCTGCTCGGGTGCAACTACGACACCACCGAAGGGCTGTTCGCCGCCTCGATGATCCAGCGGAACTGGCGCGAGGCGATGGCGCCGGATGCCAACCAGTTCAACGGCCTGCACGAGGCGCTGGTGGAGCGCTGGGAGGAGCTGGCGACGGGCGTGCCCGGCCGCGGCCGCATGCATGCGACCTGCGCCACCCCCGACCCGGTGCGCGAGGGCGAACTGGTCTATCTCGCCGCCACCGCGGCGGAGGCCGGCATCGACACCCGCCTGCTGCCGCTCCAATCCATCGCCTGGGACGGCCGCCGCTTCCTCGACGACGAGGGGCAGCCGATCTCCTGGCTGGCGAAGCTCTATCCGTGGGACGGGCTGGCCGACGACGGCTTCCTCCAGCGCCTGCGCAGCAGCGGCATGAGCGTGCTGTCGCCGCTGTGGTGCTGGCTGTGGTCGAACCACGGCCTGCTGGCGGTGCTGTCCTACCTGTATCCGCGCCACCCGAACCTGTGCCGTGCGGCGCTGGATCCCAGCGGCGTGGCCGGGGCCGACATGGTGACTGTACGCGCCCTGCACGGGCTGGACGGTGCGCCGACCCGGATGCTGCAGCATGGGGAGGTGATCGCCGACGACGGGCCGGACATCGGCGAGGATGTCGCGGCCCATGGTGCGGTCTGGCTGGAAACCCCGTCCTGCTTCAGGGAGGAGGACACCCGCGCCGTCCTGCACGCCTGGATCGTCGGCGACAAGTGCCTGGGCATGGCGGTGCGGGAATCCACCGACCCGCGGCTGGGGGCCGGTGTCGGGCCGGACGCGGCAATGGTCCCGCACCTGTTCAGGGGCTGATTGCCCGCCGGCTGTCCCGACAACCCGTCAGGGCGCGAACGGGTTCTTCAGTGCCGGGCCGAAGGTCGCCTTGCGGGCGGCGCGCCAGATGCTTTCGGCTGCCGCATCGTTGCCGCGGTCGGCGATGGCCATGCCGGAAACGCCGGGTTGATGGCTGAGCCAGTCGCGCAGCAGGTTTTCGAACCGCGTGACGTCACGCGGATCGTCGCTGGCCATGGTGATCGAAACGGTCAGTTCGGTGGTCATGGTCGGTTCCCTCCTGACGGTTGGACGGGCCGGTCGATCCAAAAAATCAGCCGGCCGAAACATCGGCCGGACCGGCGCCGTGGACGAGAAGGTGCCCCCTATGCACGGGGGCAAGCCTGCGCGCCCGGTCCCGCATGCGCAATGAAAAAGGCGGGGTATGACCCCGCCTTCCTCGCGTCCCGTCCACCGGGACCCTGTTCCGCCGGACGGGTCCGGCGGTCCGTTACTTCGTGTCCGACTTGCTGCCGGGAATGGCGATGCTGGCGATCTGCTTCTGCAATTCGTCGATCTGCTTCTGCAATTCGTCGAAGGTGGCGCCGCCCGGATTGGCCGCAGGCGCGGCGTTGCCCCCCTGGCCGGGCTGGCCGGCCGGGCGCTGCGCGCCGGGCACCTCGTCCCCGGCGCCGGGGGTGCCGAAGGGGGTGAACATGCGCATGGCGCGTTCGAACATCGCCATGTTCTGCTTGCTGACCTCGTCCAGCCGGCCGAACGGGAAAATGCCGCCCAGCGTGTTCTGGAAATAGTCGCGCATCTGCTCCTGATTGCGCGAGAAGGCCTGCATCGAATATTCCAGATAGCGCGGCACCACGGACTGCATGTTGTCGCCGTAGAAGCCGATCAGCTGGCGCAGGAAGCTGATGGGCAGCAGGTTCTGCCCCTTGCTTTCCTCTTCCACGATGATCTGGGTCAGAACGGACCGGGTGATGTCCTCCCCGGTCTTCGCGTCATAGACCACGAAGTCCAGCCCATCCTTCACCATCTGGCAGAGATGGTCGAGCGTGACGTAGCTGCTGGTGGCGGTATTGTAGAGCCGCCGGTTGGCGTACTTCTTGATCGTGATCGGAGCGGACTTCTGGTCTTCCTTGTCGGCCATCGCTGAGTCTTTCAAGAAGGGACGCGTTCCAGGTCACGTTCCAGGTCATGGAGTTCCGGAACACGCGTGACTGGCGGCGGAAATTGTTCCGTCATTAGGACTACTCGAAGGGATAGCAATTTGTCCAGCGTTGCGCCGCGGCATAGCGCCGCGGTTGCGCTCGGCCCGGCGGTGCGGATGGAGGATCGGTGCGCAAGCGGCTGCCTCCCGCCGATACCCGAAAGGTCAGGTAAGGGGCCATGCCGGACTGGTCAAGCCGGCCCGGCGGCCCCTATACTCCGGCCATGGCCGACCCGTCGAATCCAGACCGCCCCTCCGATCCGTCCGCCGCCGACCCGCCTTCCTACGAAACGCTGGCGCGCCGCTACCTGGACCTGTGGCAGGACCAATGGACGGCCTGCGCCGCCGATCCGGAAATGGCCGACATGATGACCCGCATGTTCCAGATGATGGGGCAGGGGGCGGGACCGTTCGGCTTCGGTCAGGCGGGGTTCGGCGCGTTCGGTGGCGGGTCCATGCCCGGCACCGGCTGGGATCCGCACCCCTGGCCATTCCCGAACAGCGGCTCCCCCCAACACGGACAGCCTTCCGATGAGCGAGCGTCTGGCGGACGACAGGCAGACGGGCGAGGTTCCGCCCAATCCGGCAGCGGGACCGGCGAAACGGCAGGGACCGCGCCCGCTGGCGCTCCATCTGACGGCGGCTCTGGCCAGCTTGCTCAGCTCCTCGGCCGCATTGCCGTACTTGAGGAGCGGCTTGCTTCCCTGGAACCCGGCCCTGCGGAGCCGGGCGGCGGCGCTTCGGGAGGACATGGCGCGGGCGGACCGGCTGCAGGGCGCCCGAATGCAGGAAAGCCGGGCGCAGGAAAGGGCGCCAGGTCCCGGCGACCGTCTGGCCAGGGAGGTTGACCGGGAGACCCGCCGCCGCATCGACGCCGTCCTGACCGGGGTCGAGCGCTACCGCAGCCACCCCTACCGCCGCGACCTGCCCGATCCGCCGGTGGTCTGGACGGAAGGCGGATCGCGCCTGCTGGATTACGGCCGGGGAGGGGGCGGCCGGCCGGTCCTGTTCGTGCCGTCGCTGGTCAACCGCGCCTATATCCTCGACCTGTCGCGCGACAAGAGCCTGATGCGCTGGCTGGCTGCGCATGGTTTCCGGCCGCTCCTGCTGGATTGGGGCAGGCCGGGGCCGCTGGAGCGGCGCTTCACCCTGACCGACTACATCGCCGGACGGCTGGAACGCGCGCTGGACTTCGCCGTGGAGACGGCCGGCGCGCCGGTCCCGGTGGTCGGCTACTGCATGGGCGGGCTGCTGGCCGCGGCTCTGGCGCAGCGCCGGCCGCGCTCGCTCGCCGGGTTGGGGCTGATGGCGACGCCCTGGGACTTCCATGCGGAGGATGCGGCGACCGCCCGACGGGTGGCGACCTTCATCCAGCCTTGGGGGCCGGTGCTGGACCGCTGGGGCGAGCTGCCGACCGACGCCCTGCAGGCGCTGTTCGCCCAGCTCGACCCGCTGCTGGCGCTGAAGAAATTCTCCGGCTTCGCCCGCATGGCGCCCGGCTCCCGTGCCGCCACCGCCTTCGTCGCGCTGGAGGATTGGCTGAACGACGGGGTGCCGCTGGTGGCCGGGGCGGCGCGCGACGCGCTGGCCGGTTGGTACGGGCGCAACGACACGATGGCGGGGGCCTGGATGGTCGCCGGGCTGCCGGTCGATCCCGGCGCCATCCGCGTGCCGACGCTTGCCCTCATCCCGGAACGTGACCGGATCGTCCCGCCGGCCTCTGCCCTGGCGTTGCCCGCTGCGATTCCCGGGGCCAGAATCCTGCGGCCGCCGCTTGGCCATATCGGTATGGTGGTGAGCGCCGGTGCCGAAACCGGAGTGTGGAATCCTCTGGCCGAATGGCTTGCTGCGACAGGTTAGCGCCGCGACCTTCAGCCAGCTTGCACCCGTCATAGTACCCGACTTAAGGTAAGAATCACTCCGAGCGTCCCACCAGCGCTATAATAAAACTGTCCTATTTCGAGGAGCGTCCAATGACCGAAGTTGTCATCGCCGGTGCCGCCCGTACTCCCATCGGCAGCTTCAACGGCGCTCTCAGCGCCGTTCCCGCCCATGTTCTGGGTGAGGTCGCGATCCGCGAAGCGCTGGCCCGCGCCAAGACCGACGCGGCGGAAGTGAACGAGGTGATCTTTGGCCAGATCCTGACCGCCGGCCAGGGGCAGAATCCGGCCCGTCAGGCCGCCGTCAACGCCGGCATCCCGGTTGAGGCGACCGCCATCGGCGTCAACCAGCTCTGCGGGTCCGGTCTGCGCACCGTGGCTCTCGGCTATCAGGCGATCAAGAACGGCGACGCCGACATCCTGGTCGTCGGCGGCCAGGAAAGCATGAGCATGGCCCCGCACGTCATGCATCTGCGCAACGGCACCAAGATGGGGTCCGCCGAACTGCTCGACACCATGCTGCGCGACGGCCTGACCGATGCCTTCCATGGCTATCACATGGGCACCACGGCGGAGAACGTCGCCCAGAAGTGGCAGCTGACTCGCCAGGAGCAGGACGCCTTCGCCGCCGCCAGCCAGCAGAAGGCCGAGGCCGCCCAGAAGGCCGGCCGCTTCAAGGACGAGATCGTCCCGGTCACCATCAAGGGCCGCAAGGGCGACGTCGTCGTCTCCGACGACGAGTACCCGAAGCACGGCACCACGGAGGAATCGCTGGCCAAGCTGCGCCCGGCCTTCTCGAAGGACGGCACGGTGACCGCCGGCAACGCGTCGGGCATCAATGACGGCGCTGCCGCCCTGGTGCTGATGACGGCGGAGAACGCGGCCAAGCGCGGCGTCACCCCGCTGGCCCGCATCGTTTCCTGGGCGACCGCCGGCGTCGATCCGGCGATCATGGGCACCGGCCCGATCCCGGCCTCGCGCAAGGCGCTGGAAAAGGCCGGCTGGACCGTCGACGACCTCGACCTGATCGAGGCGAACGAGGCCTTCGCCGCCCAGGCGCTGGCCGTCAACAAGGACCTCGGCTGGGATACCGGCAAGGTCAACGTCAATGGCGGGGCCATCGCGCTCGGCCATCCGGTCGGCGCGTCGGGCGCCCGCGTGCTGACCACGCTGCTGTTCGAAATGCAGAAGCGTGACGCGAAGAAGGGCCTCGCCACCCTGTGCATCGGTGGCGGCATGGGCATCGCCCTCTGCGTCCAGCGCGACTGAGGACCGGACGGGCCGCTTTTGAAACGGGAAGCGGCCCGCTTCGCCTAAAGGCCTGGGACATCCGCCGGACCTGCGGAGGGAGTCCCATACCCAACAATAAAAAGTCAAAGAAACCAACCAACTATCACTAAATCTGGGGAGAAGAACTATGGCTCGTGTTGCAGTCGTCACTGGTGGCACCCGCGGCATCGGCGAGGCGGTTGCCGTCGCCCTGAAGAATGCCGGTTACAAGGTCGCCGCCAACTATGCCGGCAACGATCAGGCGGCCGAGGAGTTCACCGCCCGCACCGGCATCCCGACCTACAAGTTCGACGTCGCGGACTTCGACGCCTGCAAGAAGGGAATCGCCGCGATCGAGTCCGACCTGGGCCCGGTCGACGTGCTCATCAACAACGCCGGCATCACCCGTGACGGCGTGATGCACCGCATGACCTACGATCAGTGGGAGAAGGTGATCCACACCAATCTCTCCTCCTGCTTCAACATGTGCCGCAACGTCATCGACGGCATGCGCGAGCGTGGTTTCGGCCGCATCGTCAACATCGGCTCGGTCAACGGCCAGGCCGGCCAGTACGGTCAGGTCAACTACGCCGCGGCGAAGTCCGGCATCCACGGCTTCACCAAGGCGCTGGCGCAAGAGAGCGCCGCCAAGGGCATCACCGTCAACGCCATCGCCCCCGGCTACATCGACACCGACATGGTGCGCGCGGTGCCGGCCAACGTGCTGGAGAAGATCGTCGCCCGCATCCCGGTCGGCCGTCTCGGCCGCGCGTCGGAGATCGCCAAGGCCGTGCTGTACCTCGTCGACGATGACAACGGCTTCATGACCGGCTCGACCCTGTCGGTCAACGGCGGCCAGCACATGTACTGATCCCGGATATTGATCCCTGGCCGGGTCTCGCACCCTGGTTCTTGAGATGTAACGAAACCCCTTTCTCGCCCCTGCCCGGACCTTCGGTCCGCCGGGGGCGGGAGAGGGGTTTCGCTTTAGGGGGATTGCACCCCAGTCTTGATAGTGGTGCTACCTAGTAGTACCATCTGGGGCGGGAGGTGACCTATGACCGTGAAGACTTCGATTTCTTTGACCGACGAGCAGGAAGCCTACGCGCGCAGCCTCGTCGAAGCTGGGCATTATCCAAGCCTCAGCGCTGTCATTCAGCGGGGCCTTGAGGTCCTGCGTCATGAGACGGAAACCCGCGACTTGGAGCTTGAAGCTCTCCGGTTGCTGATCGACCAGCGCCTTGCCGGTCCTTTCATCGATGTTGAAGAGGGAATCGCAGATATCCACGCGATGCTCGATCGTAAGAGGAAAGACCGTGCAGCGTTATAAGGTGCAATATGCGCCAATAGTCACTCGGGACTTCGACTTCACCGAAGGATATCTATTTGAGGCTTACCTGGATTTGGGGGACGACACTGAAAGAGCGGCCAGAAGGGCGTCGAGTCGCGTTTCAGAGGCGGCCAATTACCTTCGGACCTTTGCAACCTATCCCCATCGTGGCACGGAACATCCGGAAATCCGACCGGGCATCCGGACGGTGACGAGCAACAAGTTCACTTTCTATTTCAGTATCGATGATGTGCTCACTGAGGTGTTGATCGTCGGCGTGTTCTTCGGTGGCGTCAATCACCGGCGGCAAATTGTTGATCGGCTTGGGAGCCGATGACCTGGGAGACAATTCTCCGCATATCTGCCTCCACCGCACTTGACGGACCAGCCGCCGAGTTGAAGGTTATCGTCCGTTTCGGACGCACCACCACATCGGACACCCTGCGATGCCTTACACCTCGTTGCGTGACTTCATCGACCGGCTGGAGAAGGCGGGGCGGCTGGTGGTGGTGAAGGAGCCGGTGTCCAGCGTGCTGGAGATGACGGAGATCCAGACCCGTCTGCTGGCCGAGAACGGCCCGGCGGTGCTGTTCGAGAACGTCATCAAGGCCGACGGCACGCGCTCGGAGATGCCGGTGCTGGTCAACCTGTTCGGCACGGTCGAGCGGGTCGCCTGGGGGATGGACCGCGAGCCGCACCAGTTGCGCGCCGTCGGCGAGACGCTGGCATTCCTCAAGCAGCCGGAGCCGCCGGGCGGCTTCCGCGAGGCGCTGGAGCTGATCCCGCTGGCTAAGACCGTGCTGTCGATGAAGCCGAAGACGGTCGGCTCTGCTCCCTGCCAGGAGGTGGTGCTGACCGGCGACGACATCGACCTCGGCCGCCTGCCGGTGCAGAGCTGCTGGCCGGGCGAGCCGGCGCCGCTGATCACCTGGCCGCTGGTGGTGACCAAGGGGCCGACGGGGAAGCGCGAGGACGACTTCAACCTCGGCATCTACCGCATGCAGGTGCTGGGGAAGAACAAGACCATCATGCGCTGGCTGAAGCACCGCGGCGGCGCCCAGCACCATCACCGCTGGGCTGCCAGCGGCAAGCGCGAGCCGCTGCCCTGTGCCGTCGTGCTGGGGGCCGATCCCGGCACCATCCTGGCCGCGGTGACGCCGGTCCCCGACACCCTGTCGGAATACCAGTTCGCCGGCCTGCTGCGCGGCAAGAAGGTGGAGCTGGTGGAGTGCAAGACGGTGCCGCTGAAGGTGCCGGCCCAGGCGGAGATCGTCCTGGAAGGCCATGTCAGCCTGGACGAGTATGCCGACGAGGGGCCGTACGGCGACCACACCGGCTATTACAACTCGGTCGAACCCTTCCCGGTCTTCACCGTCACTGCCATGACGATGCGGCGCAAGCCGATCTACCTCTCCACCTTCACCGGCCGTCCGCCCGACGAGCCGTCGGTGCTGGGCGAGGCGCTGAACGAGGTGTTCATTCCGCTGCTGATCCAGCAGTTTCCGGAGATCGTCGATTTCTGGCTGCCGCCGGAAGGCTGTTCCTACCGCATCGCGGTGGTCAGCATGAAGAAGGCCTATCCCGGCCATGCCAAGCGGGTGATGATGGGCGTCTGGTCCTTCCTGCGCCAGTTCATGTACACGAAGTGGGTGATCGTCGTGGACGACGACATCGACGCGCGGAACTGGAAGGACGTGATGTGGGCAATCTCCACCCGCATGGATCCGGCCCGCGACATCACGGTGATCGAAGGCACGCCCATCGACTATCTCGACTTCGCCAGCCCGGAATCGGGGCTCGGCGGCAAGGTCGGCCTCGACGCCACCAACAAATGGCCGCCGGAAACCAAGCGTGAATGGGGCGAGAAGCTGCACATGACCGACGAGGTCGTCGAGGCGGTCAGCCGGAAGTGGGACCTCTACGGCCTGCCGGGCAGCGGGAAGCCGATCTGGAAGAAGTGAGTGAGTCACCCTCTCCCGGCCGGGGTCGGGAGAGGGAGTTCATCACCGCCGCGGGTCGCGGCTCAGGCCCTTGGCCTGCAACTCTCCGAGATATTCGGCCCACAACGCGTCCTGTTCGGTGCCGATCTCGTAGAGGTATTTCCAGGTGAAGATGCCGCTGTCATGCAGGTCGTCGAAGACGATGCGGATGGCATAATTGCCGACCGGCTCCAACCGCATGATGCCGACATGGCGGCGACCGGCCACCGTCTGCTTCTGGCTGGGGTTGTGGCCCTGCACCTCGGCGGACGGGCTGACGACGCGCAGGAACTCCGCCGGGTAGGAGAAGGTCCGGCCATCGTCGAAATCGACCTCCAGACGCTTTTCCTCCTTCTTCAGGCGGATCTCGGTCGGCCAGTGCACCGTGCCGAATCCATCGCCCGTATCGGAGCCTGCACTCATCGGGATGCCCCCGCCTTGTCCAGGCTGCGGGCCTCGTCGATCAGCATGATCGGAATGCCGTCGCGAATCGGATAGGCC
The DNA here is from genome assembly GCF_002573965.1 of Azospirillum palustre. Taxonomy (NCBI): domain Bacteria; kingdom Pseudomonadati; phylum Pseudomonadota; class Alphaproteobacteria; order Rhodospirillales; family Azospirillaceae; genus Azospirillum; species Azospirillum palustre. The sequence goes on from NZ_PDKW01000043.1 coordinate 535,955, forward strand.
AGACCGGCGCGCTCGCTGACCAGTTCCGCACGCTCGGCGTCGTAGCGCAGCGGACCCTTGGTCAGCGGGCAGACCAGGATCTCCAGCAGCTTCGGATCGACGCGGGCGTTGGTTTTCGCTTCGCTGCTCTTGTCCTCGGGCGTCGCCATGTCGTGTCTCGTGGTGATTGGAAGAAAGGCGGTGATTGGAAGGACTCAGTGCTTGGGCGGCGGACCGTCCCCGTCATGGCTGTCGAGAATGGCCATCTCGACCAGCCCGATCAAGAGCTTCCCACGTTCCGCCAGGGTCGGCGCCTCCAGCAGCGCCTGTTTTTCACCAGGCGTGAAAGGGCAGATCATCGCCAGCGAGTTGACCAGCCGTTCGTCCAACGTCGATTCGATGGATTTCCAGTCGACCGACAGGCCCTGGACCCGGAAGTAGGTCTTCAGGACGCCGAGCAGCCGGTTGCGGTCGATGTCGCCACAGGACTCGGGTTCCAGGTCGGTGCGGAAGGGGCGCCAGTCGGGGACGACCCGCCGGTAACCGCGCGCACCCTCCACCTCCCGCCCGATCTCGAACCGGGCGACACCGGTCAGGGTGATGAGGCACCGGCCGTCGTCGGTCTCGGCGAAGCTGGTAATGCGGCCGGCGCAGCCGCAGGAATAGACGGCCGGCTCGCGCTCCCGCCCGGCGGGGTCGAGGGGCTGGATCATGCCGATCATGCGGCCGCTGCCCAGCGCATCCTCGACCATGGCGAGATAGCGCGGCTCGAAGATGTTCAGCGGCAGCCGTGCCCGCGGCAACAGCAGGACGCCGGCCAGCGGGAAGATCGGCATCATCGCCGGCAAATGGCTGAACTCGGGGTCGAAGGGGTTTCTGGTCATGCCAATCAGATAGAACCCCTTCGCCGGTGGAACAGCCGTCCTCTTTTCGGAAAAAGCGTCAGCTGAACATCATGGTCGACAGGCGGCGGCGGGTCTTCACCGTCAGCGGATCGGTCTGGCCGAACGCCTCGAAGAACTTCACCAGCTGCTTGCGGGCGCCGTCGTCGTTCCAGGTCCGGTCGCGCTTGAAGATCTCCAGCAGCTCGTCCACCGCCGCTTCGCGCTTGCCGGCGGCGAACAGCGCCATGGCGAGATCGAAGCGCGAGGCATGGTCGTTCGGATCGTGGGCGACCTTTTCCATCAGCTCCGGGATCGGGCCGGCGTTGGCGGCCTGTTCCGCCACGTCGAGAGCGGCGCGGACGTTGGCCAGCTCCTTGTCCTTGGCGATCGCTTCCGGGGCCTGGGCCAGCATCTGCTTGGCGTTCTCCAGATCGCCGGCGGCGATCAGGCAGCGGACGATGCCGGCATAGGCCTGGGCGTTCTCCGGCTCGGCCTGCAGGATCTGGCTGTAGAGGTCGAGTGCGCCCTGCAGGTCGCCGCCCTCCAGCATCTCCTTGGCCTGGGCGAAGGCCTCCTCCAGCATGTCGTCGGCGCCGCCGCCGGCACCGGCCTGCTTGGCCAGCGCCACCAGCTTGTCGACGAAGGCCTTCACCTGCGATTCGGGCACTGCGCCCATGAAGCCGTCGACCGGACGGCCCTGGAAAAAGGCGTAGACCGCCGGGATCGACTGGACGCGCAGCTGCGAGGCGATCATCGGGTTGGCGTCGGTGTCGATCTTCACCAGGCGGACCGCGCCCTTGGCGGCGCGCACTACCTTCTCGATGATCGGGCCCAGCTGCTTGCAGGGGCCGCACCAGGGCGCCCAGAAATCGACGATCACCGGGACGTCGCGCGAGGCCTCGATCACGTCGGCCATGAAGGCGCGGTCGGTGGTGTCCTTGACGACGTCAGCGGCACCGGCTGCAGGAGCGGCGGCGGGCTTGGACCCGTTGGCGGGGGGCATGGAGAACATGGCGTGTTTCTGTCCCGTTGGTGATGCCTGGCCCATTAGGACATCCCGGTGGGCCATGGAGTTGCCGATCCGGCCGGCCCGGATCCTCATCGTTGGCGACATATGTGAGCGTGCGGGGCGGCTCAAGCAAGCATTGCGTGGACAGGCTCTGCGGAGAGGCGCCGGCCCGTCACTCCTGCGTGCGGCCGAACTCGACGATTGCCGGTTCGTGACCGCAGGCGCGGATGAAGCGCATCAGGTCGTCCCGCCGGATCGCGGTGGTGCGGTCGTTCAGCAGCGGGTGATAGTTCAGCAGGTCATGCTCCATCATCGCCTGCTGCAGGACCACGCGCACCTTGTGTCCGGTGTCGTTGACCAGGGAGAAGGGCGTGACCGATCCCGGCCGGATGCCGAGGACGCGCCAGAGCCGCTCCGCCGAGGCGAAGGACAGCCGCGCCGACCCGATGGCCTTGTCCAACCGGTTCAGGTCGATTTTCGCATCCTCCAGCGCCACCACCAGCCAATGCTGGTCCTTCTTGTCCTTCAGGAACAGGTTCTTGCAATGGCCGCCGGGCAGGGCGCCACGCAGGGCCTTGCTTTCCTCCACCGTGTGCAGCGGCGGGTGGCTGTGCGTGGTCGCCTGGATGCCCAGCGCGTCGAGCCGCGCCAGCAGTTGATCCGGCGAGGTCGGCAGCGGCGCGTCCCCATCGGGAAGGGAGGCGTCCGGAAGGGAGGTCGATGCGGTGTCCATGACAGCCCTTGTACCGGGCGCGCGGAAAATCGTCCAGCCGGTGAAAAAAACTGAAACAAGGCACTTGCATTGCGTCGGCCGATGAGTATAGTCCGCCGCACACCGCCGGACGGCAGCGACAACGGTCTGAACCGATGAAACGCCGGACGATGGAATGGAGCGCGGGCGTAGCTCAGGGGTAGAGCACAACCTTGCCAAGGTTGGGGTCGAGGGTTCGAATCCCTTCGCCCGCTCCAGTTTCCTCCAGACTTTACGCTGGAGCACGCGATTTCAAAAGGCCGGACCTTTGGGTGCCGGCCTTTCGCATTTTCTCCCTCCTGTTCCCAGTCCATCCGCACTTGCCGGCCTGCCGTCCGCAAGCTCTCCGTGAGGGGATGACTCCTGGCGGGATGATTGCCCATCGGAGCCGCGGCTTTATGGTCGACGACCGGCTTCACGCTTCAAATCGATCCCGATTTTACGCGATCCGATCTAACCCGTGGGATCGACAATCCATCTCATTCTTTCAGCTTTCAATTGCGGCAAGTCAAAGCCTGATCGTCATACAATTGTAGGCGGCTGGTGGAGATGAACGGCGTGACGTTCCTGCCGCTCCGGCCAAAGACCGTTCAGCACGGCCGCAGTTGTGCCTGCTGTCGGCGTCCGTTGTGATTTCCCGATAATTTCGCGTGCCAGCTGTGTGTCGCTTTGTGATAACCCGAAAGGGGATGCGGAATTTCCTATGACGTATTTACAGATTGTCAACCTCCTTGCGTATGACCGCATGGGGAGGTACACTTCAAAATCTAAATAAATAGACTCCAAGGCTCCGGGGGTTGTAGCGAACGAAGACACTCTGCGGAAAATCGGGTCATAATTCAGAAACATTCCCGTTTAAGGATGCTCCGGCCATTTGCCTTCGCTCGGCCGGCACCGCTTCACCGCCGTGGTTCCGGCAGGAATTCGGCGCAGGAATTCGGGATGGCTGAAAGCATGGTTCGGCTCCGCCCCCGCCCCCGCCTCCGTCCAATCTCGCCGGAATCGAGAGATGGTCCCTCACCGGGGGGCCTCTGCCGACTTCCGCCTCTGCGGACTTCGACCCCGACCTCCCGAGCCGGATACGAAGCCCGGATACCAAGACCCAGATACCAGGAAAGGAAACCGCCATGGCTATGCAGCGCTATCTCGTCGACTATCCCCGGCTGTCCACCGATGCCCTCGCCAAATGGTCGTCGGTTCCCAGCAGCGTCGCCTCCGACGCGATGAACCGGTGTCAGAGCATGGATTCGCGGATCAAGCCGATGGTCCCCGGTATGCGCATCTGCGGTCAGGCCCGCACCGTCGTCACCATGCCCGGCGACAACAGCATGGTGCACCATGCCGTCAGCCTGGCGGAACCGGGTGACGTGGTGGTGGTGGCGGGCGGCGGCCTGGACGACGTGGCGCTGGCCGGCGAATGGGTGGTGCGCTGCTGCAAGCGGCGTGCGCTGGGCGGTCTGGTGGTCGACGGCTCGGTCCGCGACCTGCACGAAATCCGCGGGCTGGGCCTGCCGGTCTTCGCCAAGGGTGCCGTGGCCCGCGGCCCGCACAAGAATTTCGGCGGCAAGATGGACGTCATCGCGGCCATCGGCGGCGTCCCGGTCAATCCCGGCGACCTGATCCTGGGCGATGAGGACGGCGTGGTCGTGGTGCCGCTGGCCTTCGCCGATGCCGCCCTGACCCAGAGCCTCGCCCTGCTGGAGCGCGAGCGCAAATGGACCGAACAGATCGAGGCCGGCGCCACCCTGGTGGACGTGCTGGGCGTCCCGCCGCTGGAGATCGTTCCCGCCGACTGAGCGGGACCGTGTAAAGGAAAGCCCCCGCATCGTCGGCCGCATCGTCGACCGTTGCCGACCCCGCCCCCCATGGTGCCGCGTCCATGTCGCTGATTTTCCAGATCGTCCTGCCGATGTTCGGCCTGATCGCCCTTGGCTTCTGGGCGGCGCGCTACCGTGGCTTCAGCACTGCGATGGTCCAGGGGCTTTCCCGTTTCCTCGGCATCTATGCGCTGCCGGCGCTGCTGTTCTCCAACATGGCGCGGGCGGACATCCCGGACCCGCTGGAATGGGCGGTGCTGGGTTCCTTCTACATCGCGGCGGTCGCGGTCTTCCTGGTCGGCGGGCTGTGGATGCGGATGGCCGGCCGGCGGGAGCAGATCGCTCCCATCGGCCTTGCCAGCTCCTTTTCGAACATCGCCCTGCTGGGATCACCGATCATCATGGAGGCCTATGGGCCGACCGTGGCGGTGCCGGTGATGCTGCTGATCGTCTTCCAATCGCCCCTGCTGTTCACCTCGGCCACCATGCTGGCGGAAACCCAGCGATCGGCGCGCAGCGGCCGGGCCGGGCGGCCGGTGAAGGCGACGCTGGACGCCGCCAAGGCGACGTTGACCAGCCCGCTGGTGGTGTCGGTCATTTTGGGGCTGGCCGCCAATTTGATCCATTTGGCGATCCCGCCCATGGTGATGAAGAGCTTCACCATGATGGCCCAGACGGTTCTTCCCTGCGCCTGCTTCACGCTGGGGGCATCGCTGGCGCTCAGCCCGGCCTCGGGCGCGGTGCTGCCGGCCACCGTGGTGGCGCTGTTGAAGACCGGGCTGCACCCGCTGCTGACCTGGCTGCTGGCCACCCAGGTCTTCGACCTGCCGCCGCTGTGGGTCGCCCCGGCCGTGACCGCCGCGGCCTTGCCCATCGGCATCAACGCCTATGTTTTCGCGGAGCGCTACAATGCCGGGCGCGAGGTGGTGTCGATGTCCCTGCTGATCTCCACTCTGCTGTCGCCGGTGTCGATCTCCATCGCCTTCATGGTGTCGTCCGCAGGCTGACGCCGGGGCGGAACGGCCCGCGGGTATTGCCGAAGCAATTTCAAATACGTTTGATTTACTTGATGGATCCGCCGATCCATCCGGAGGGGCGGCGGCGTGCCCCACGCTGCATGCGGCAGTATGGCCGCGATTACCGCCATTGATAGGAGAGAAAAATCCTGTTAGCCTCTAATTGTATGAATTTCTAAGCATCGTGATATCGGCAAGGCTGTGTCTTGATCTTCCAGAACACGGAATATGATAAGCCGACGCTTCAGTGGCGGAAACTGGCCGGCTTCGTTTCGGATAACAATAAAGCCGCCTCTTCTGTCGCATATCATAGTATGTTCAAGACTCTGAACACTTCGGCGCCGAAGAAAGACGGTGAAATTTGTGTCAGGTCAAAGACTCTCATAAATCTAATCGCGTTAATCATTGCAAAAGATTTTCCGGGTGAGATGGCGCAGCGATGGCCGTGCCGGCGGGCAGGCCGCCTCGATGCCATTCCCGGAACCGGCGCGGGAGTCCGTCCCCGCAGGGTTTCATCGACCGGAGCGGCGTCGCGCGGCAGCCGCACGTTCCTCCGCCCCAATGCCATACCGGATCGTTCGCGCCACGGACAGCCGGCCGACGCAGGTGCCCCATGACCCTCCTCAACAACTTCCACATCCCCGTCAAGATGGCCATTCCGGCGACGACGGCGATCATCGGCATGCTGGTGATCGCGCTGCTCGGCTGGTCGGCGATCACCCAGCAGTCGACGCTGCTCGATGCCCTGTTCAACCGTTCCTTCACCCGGGAAGCGGAAATCCAGGGGCTGACCGATACCCTGACGGTGGCCCACGCCGGCATGTACCGGACCGTGATCCTCAGCAGCGCGAACGCCTCGCCGAAGGCGGTGGAAGAGGAGATGAAGGCCCTCGGCAACCAGCTCGGCAAGCTGAAGAGCCAGTCGGAGGCCCTGAAGGGCGCCACCGCCGACACCGACGAAGAGGCGAAGTTCTTCGAGCGGTTCGGTGCCGACAGCGCCACCTATCTGGCGAAGGTGGGCAGCTTCCTCGACCTGCTGAAGATGGGCGTCGATCCGCTGGACTTCCTGCAGGAGGTCCAGGCCGCCTACACCCGATTGCAGGGGACCAGCCGCGACTATCTGACCTACAAGCGCAAGGTCTCCACCGACGCCTATGCCGAAGTCAGTTCATCGGTCGACAACACCACCCAGGCCTTCATGGCGGTGGCCGCGGCGGCCCTGCTGGTGACGGTCGGCGTCGCGCTGTTCATCGGCATGAACATCGCCCGCCCGATCGTGCGCCTGACCGACGTGATGGAGCGGCTGGCCCGCGGCAACCTGGAGGCGGACATTCCCGCCGCGGAGCGCGGCGACGAGATCGGCCAGATGGCCCGCACAGTTCAGGTCTTCAAGGAAAACGCCGTCCGCGTGCAGGAACTCTCGCGGGAGCAGGAAGCGATGCGCCTGCGCAACGAGCAGGAGCGGCGGCAGGCGATGACGGCGCTCGCCAACGACCTGGAGGCATCGGTCAAGGCGATGATGGGCGAGGTGGTGCGGTCGGCGACGTCGATGCGCAACGAAGCCAACTCGATGCTCGACAACGCCAAGCAGACCAGCCACCACAGCGACAGCGTCGCCCATTCGGTGCAGGAGGCGACCAGCGAGGTCGAAAGCGTCGCCGCCGGCGCCGAGCAGCTCCGCGCCTCCATCGACGAGATTACCCGCTCCATCAGCCAGTCGGCGCAACTCGCCCGCGGCGCGGTGGAGGAGGCCGGCCGCACCGACGGCATCGTCCAGGGGCTGAGCGAGGCCAGCCGCAAGATCGAGGAGGTCGTCGGCCTCATCCAGTCCATCGCCGGCCAGACCAACCTGCTGGCGCTGAATGCCACCATCGAGGCGGCGCGCGCCGGCGAGGCTGGCAAGGGCTTCGCCGTGGTGGCGCAGGAGGTGAAAAGCCTCGCCAACCAGACCGCCAAGGCGACCGAGGAGATCGGCGCCGAAATCGCCGCGGTCCAGGCCGCCACCCATGCGGCGGTCGGCGCCATCCGCGCCATCGTCGGCACCATCCGTCAGGTCGACGAGTCCCTCGGCACCGTCGCCGCGGCGGTGGAGGAGCAGGACGCCGCCACCCGCGACATCAGCGCCCGGTCCCAGCGCGCCGCCGTCGACACCATGGCGGTGATGCAGGAGATGCGTCTGGTCCAGCAGGCCGCCGAAACCACCGGCCATTCCGCCGGATCGGTGCAGAACACGACCGAAGAACTGTCGCGCAGCTTCAACCGTCTCGACCACGAGATCGAGGCGTTCATCACCCGCATCACCGCGGCGTGATGGTGGGGCTTAACGGTGAGGTAAAATGAAGAACGCCCTCTCCCGCATTGTGCAGGAGAGGGCGTTTCTCGTTTTGGCTGCCGGTTCTTCGAGGTGTCAGACGCTCTCCAGCACCGTCTTGCGCGCATCCGCCCAGTCGCGTGCCGTCGTTGGCCGGCCGTCGGTGTCGATCAGGCCGCGGGCGAACAGTTCCTCGGCATGGCGGATGAAGAAGGCGGCGGTGCTCGACCGTTCCCAATGCTCCATCCAGTTCTGCTCCAGGAAGGCCAGGATCCCCGGCTGGCCCAGTTCGACCTCCCACAGCACGCCGAGCAGCGACGTCTGCTGCTCCTCATGCATGCAGTCCTCGAAGCACAGGCGCTTGTCGGCGCGCGCCTCCTTGCGGGCGGTGGTCTCCGGACCGGGGCCAAGACCGTAATCGATCAGCGTCCGCCGCTCCGGCGCCGCGCACAGCCAGTGCGCCACCTCATGCACGATCACCGTCGCCTCGACATCGGTGCGGATCACCTTGCCGTCCCACATGAAGGAGCGGCTGGGCGGCTCGTCCAGCGTGTCGATGCCATGGGCATGGGCCAGCCGCACAGCGTCCGCCCGGTGGGCCGGCGTGTCAACGCCACCGCCCGGCTCGTCGTCCGGCCGCACGGGCCAGGTCGCGGCGATCCGGCGGAAGGCGGCGCGCGCTTGGGCATGGCCGTCCAGATGGGCGTCGAAGGCAGCGATGGCCTTCGGCATGTCGTCGATGGCGATGGGGGTCAGGATCATCGGGCCTATGTGCCCAAGAGGGCGTCCCGGTGCAAGGGGAATGTAACCGTGCAGAGCAGCAGGGCTGCCCGGCAAGACAATGGCGCCGGCAAGTCCCGGTCTTTTCGGGTCCTGCCGGCGCCATAACTGTCATGGTGTCGCTTGAGATCGATGCGGTTTCTTACGCAGCGCGCATGTCGGACAGGAAGCGCGACACGAAGCCGCGCAGGTCGGTCGCCTCGTGGTTCAGCCCGTCGGCGGCGGTCAGCACCTCGCGCGAGGCATCGCCGGTGGAGGCCGCGGCCTCCGACACGCCGGCGATGTTGCCGGACACCTGCTGCGTGCCGCGCGCCGCCTGCTGGACGTTGCGGCTGATCTCCTTGGTCGCGGCACCCTGTTCCTCCACCGCGGCGGCGATGGTGGTGGAGATGTGGTTGATCTCGGCGATCACCCGGCCGATCTCGGCGATGGCGCCCGCCGCCTGCCGGCTGATGTCCTGGATGCCGGCGATCTGGCTGCCGATCTCCTCGGTCGCCTTGGCGGTCTGGCTGGCGAGGCTCTTCACCTCGCTCGCCACGACGGCGAAGCCCTTGCCCGCTTCGCCGGCGCGCGCCGCCTCGATGGTCGCGTTCAGCGCCAGCAGGTTGGTCTGGCTGGCGATGTCGGTGATCAGCTGGACCACCTCGCCGATGCGCTGGGCGGCGTCGACCAGCCCGCGGACGGTGCCGTCGGTCCTCTCGGCGGTGGCGACCGCCTGTCCGGCGATCCGGGTGCTTTCCGCCACCTGCCGGCCGATCTCGGCGATGGAGGCGGTCAATTCCTCCGTCGCGGCGGCCACCGTCTCCACATTGCCGGTCGCATCAAGCGAGGCGTTGGCGACCGCATCGGCCTGCCGGGTGGTCTGCTCGGCGGTTGCCGACATGGTCTGGGCGGTCGCCTGCAACTGCGTCGCCGCCGCCGACACCCGGCCCAGCGCCTGCAACACCAGCCGGTCGAACTCCTGGGTCAGCCTGTCGATGCGCTCGCCGCGGCTGCGCCGGGCCTCGTGGTCGGCGCGCTGGGTCTCGGCCAGCCGGTCGCTCTCGATCAGGCTGTCCTTGAATACCTGCAGCGCCTTGGCCATGCCGCCGATCTCGTCGTCGCGTTGCAGGCCAGGAATGTCGACGCTGCGGTCGCCGCCGGCCAAGCGGGTCATGCGGTCGGTCATCGCCACCACCGGCCGCGACAACCCGCGGCCGATCAGCAGCGCCGTCGCCAGACCTAGCACCACCGCGACCAGCGAGGCGATCATCATCCCGCCGCGCGCCTTGTCGATGAAGGCGCCGGTCGCCATGCCCAGGCTCTTCTGGGCGTCGACGCTCGCTACCGTCAGTTGCTCGGCCTCCTTGGCGATGGAATCGCCGACGGGGATCAGCACCTCGTTGACCAGCCGGTCACGCTCGGTGGTCGCCTTGACCACGCCGTTGAAGCCGGTGATGTAGACGCGCAGCATGGCGGTGTAGGACATCGCCATCTTGCGGCGGTCCATGTCGGTCAGCTTCGCCATCATCGCGCCGCCACGGCTGGCGGCGTCGGTGAACTGGGACCGGGTCTGGCTGGCCAGCGCCGGAGAGCCATCGACGTTGTAGCGCGTCGCCGAAATGCGGGCCGACAGCATGTGACGCAACGCCATGCCTGCCAAATAGGCAGCGTCGGTGTCACCCCCGGTGCTGGCGCTGTCCATGATGTTGTCCAGCGCGCTTTCCAGCCGCGGGCCGATCTCGTCCAGTTCGGAGATGGCCTTGCTGCGCCGGGCCTGGAAATCCATCGTGGCAGCGAAGGCTTCCTGGTATTGGGCAATCTCCTGCGCCATATGGTCGGCGGTCTGCAACAGGGCAGGGTCGGTGACCAAGGCGCGGGTCTTGTCGATGGTCTGCGCCGCCTCCTGCGCCGTGCGCCGGACGGTCGCGCCGACCTCCGGATCGCCGGTCAGCAGGAAGCGGGTGGCCTGCTGGCGCATCTCCAGCATCAGGGCCTGGATGCGTCCCAGTTCGTTGGTCTGCTGGCCGAGCTGCCGGTAGGTGTCCACCGCGCCGCCGACCTCCGACAGGGCCGCCACGCCGATGCCGCCGATCAGCACCAGGAACACCAGAATGCCGGCGCTGGCCGCCGTGATCTTCGTTCCTACGGAAAAGCGATTGAAAAGGCTCATGGCCGGGGCCTCCATCGGCACGGGGGTGCTGCGCGGAACCTTAAAAGGTCAGTGATAGCGACCTGTTCCAAGAGGCCGGTTTCAGGAAGCATGCCACATGCCCCGGTATGGACCGGCCTTGCCCGCCGATAGCCGAAGAGACCCATGAATGACCTAGGGGAAAGCAGTCGTTCCGCATCGTTGGAATAAACCGCAACGCCGGATGTTTGCCTGTTTCGTTGGACTGCGGGTGGCGGGTGTCCGGACGCTTTCACGGGCGAACAGTCCATTTTTTGTGCCGCGGCGGTCACAGGAGAGGCATTTTGAACATCCCCCCGTATCGTGATATATGCCAAAGGGCGCAGCGGCCGTCCGGGGTCGTCGCCGATCCCTCCATCTCCCGGTCCCTGACGCTTTGATCCGACGGCTGGCCATGTCCATTCCCGACGCGCCCCTTTCCGCGGCTTCCCCGGATGCCCGCACCGTTCCCGCCCGTCCTGCGGCCGGCCGCCCCCCGGCGGACCGATACGGCCGTCCAAGGCGCGGCTGCCTGTCGGTCGTCATTCCCTTCTACAACGAGGGTCCCAACATCGACGCCCTGTTCGCCCGGCTGGTGCCGGTGCTGGACGGGCTCGGCATGGATTGGGAGGTGGTGTGCGTCAACGACGGCAGCCGCGACGACACCGTCGACCGGCTGCTGGACGTCCATGACCGCGAGCCCCGGGTGAAGGTCGTCGACCTGTCCCGCAATTTCGGCAAGGAACTGGCGCTTTCCGCCGGGCTCAGCCACACCACCGGCGACGCCATCGTGCCGATGGACGCCGACCTGCAACATCCGCCGGAGCTGCTGCCGGCCTTCATCGCCAAGTGGCGCGAGGGCTTCGACGTGGTGGTCGCGGTGCGCCATGCCCGTGTCGGGCAGAGCCTGAAGCACCGGCTGTTCGCCCGTCTGTTCTACTGGGTCTTCGACCATCTGTCGGAGATCAAGCTGCCGCGCGAGGTCGGCGATTTCCGCCTGATGGACCGCCGCGTCGTCGAAGTCATCAACCGGATGCCGGAGCGCACGCGCTTCATGAAGGGCATCTTCGCCTGGGTCGGCTTCCGGCAGGCCGCGATTCCCTACGAGCAGGGCGAGCGCGCCGGCGGCGACACCAAATGGGGCTTCGTCAAGCTGTTGCGCCTGTCCTTCGACGGGCTGACCGCCTTTTCCACCTTCCCGCTGCGGGTGTGGAGTCTGGTCGGCATGGCGGTGTCCGGCGTCGCCTTCGTCTATATCCTGATCCGCCTGATCCGCACGCTGATCCACGGCATCGACGTGCCGGGCTATGAATCGCTGCTGGTCGCCGTGCTGTTCCTGGGCGGCCTCCAGCTGATCACCCTGGGCATCATCGGCGACTATCTGGGCCGCGTCTTCGCCGAGGTGAAGGGGCGTCCGCTGTTCATCGTCCGCTCGGCCCACGGCTTCGGTCCGGCGGACGGCCGGCACGAGCATGATCTGGACCCTGTCGGCGAAAGCTTCGGCGACGGAACAGCGGGGCAGGAGCCGCGCCGATGAGCATCGAGACCCGTCTGCACACCAGCGACGGGGAGGATGCCGGTGGCGCCGCCCGCCGCCCGCGTCCCGCCACCGCCGCACCCTCCACCGCCACGGCGGCCGGCCGCGCGTTGCCGCGTGGCGAGGCGGCCCTGTGGGACGGGTTGTCGCGCGCGCTTCTTCTGGGCGTGCTGATCCTGGCGGCGCTGACCTTCCTCAGCTACGGCATCAGCACCGACGAGGAGGTGCAGCACATCTATGGCAAGAAGCTGCTGTCCTATTACCTCAGCGGCTTCCAGGACCGGTCGGCCTTCCATTTCAAGGATCTGGCCTATTACGGCGGGCTGTTCGACCTCGTCACCGCCGTGATCGTGCCCTTCTCCCCCTTCGAGGAGTATGAGACGCGGCACCTGCTCTGCGCGCTGGTCGGCGTGCTGGGTATCGCCGGAACCTGGCGTTATACCCGGCTGCTGGCCGGTCCGCGCGCCGGTTTCATCGCGGCAGCCCTGCTGTCGCTGAGCGGCGTCTATTACGGCGCCATGTTCAACAACACCAAGGACGTGCCCTTCGCGGCCGGCATGGTGTGGACGCTCTATTTCGCCACCCGCATCCTGAAGCAGATGCCGCGTCCCAGCCGGAGCGCCGTGCTGAAGTTCGGGCTGGTGCTCGGCATGACGCTGGCGATCCGCGTCGGCGCGGTGTTGGCCGGCTTCTATCTGGCGGTCGCCATGGCGCTGCATTTCGCGCTGGTCACCCGGCAGGAGGGGCACCGCTGGGCGCTGGCCGATGCGCGGCGCGCCTTCCTGTCCCTGTGGCCGGCGATCCCGGTCGCCTACGCCATCATGGCGGTGTTCTGGCCCTGGGTGGTGCAGCGGCCGTTCCGCAACCCGCTGGAGGCGCTGCGCGTCGTCTCCCACTTCCCGATCGACATCCAGACACTGTTCATGGGTGAACTGGTCCATTCGAACGACCCGCCCGCCCTGTACCTCCCGGTCTATCTGGCGGTGAAGCTGCCGGAGGCTGTGGTGATCGGCGTCGGGGCCGCGGTCATCATGGCGGCGGTGTGGCTGGCGCGCGGCGGCTGGCGGCGCGCCGGCGCCTTCACCGTGGTCCGCTATACCCCGCTGGTGCTGGCGGGCTTCCTGCCGATCCTGCTGTTCGTGCTGATGCGGCCGTCCGTCTACAACGGCATCCGCCATTTCCTGTTCCTGGCGCCGCCTTTCGTGGTGATGGCCGCCATCGCGGCCGACCGGTTGTGGACGCTGTCGCAGCGCGGCGGCCGGGCGCTGGGGCAGGGGTTCGCCGCCGCGATGACCGTGGTCGCAGTGGTGTACGCGTGGCAGCTGGGCGCCATGCATCCGAACCAGTATGTCTATTACAACCAGTTCGTCGGGGGCGTACGCGGCGCCGATGGCCGGTTCGAGCTGGATTACTGGGGCAACTCCCTGCACGAGGCGTTGCAGGAACTGATCGAGTATGTCGAGCGCGAGAATGACGGCCATGCCCCGCCGCGGCAATACACGCTGACCGTCTGCGGCAACACCCTGGCGGTGCGGTTCGAACTGCCGCCCTGGCTGCGTCTGGTGAACGGGATCGAACCGGATTGGCGCAAGGCGGACTTCTTCCTGGCCTTCACCCAGGTGAAGCGGTGCCCGTCGCTGCTGGACGGCCATCCGATCCTGGAGATCGCCGCCGACGACGTGCCGCTGTCGGTGGTCAAGGACCGCCGTCCGCCAAGGGCCGAAATCCCCACCGAATAGCCGCTGGCGAACAACGGATGCCGGCCTGCCAAGCCTGACCTGATGGGCGGCGATGGGACAGTTGGGGAGTACCCCGGCGGCTCCCGTCCCGTCTTTCGCCGCATCGCCCTTCGCGGACCTGTCCACCCGCCGTACGTCTGCCCACTCTCCAGGCTCGCGGTTGGGAGCGGGCGGAGGTGTGCATGGGGCGCGGACTGCTTTGGGGCGCTTTGTGCCTGCTGCTGTGGAGCGTTCCGCTCGGTCCGACCGGGGCCATCGGCCTGGACCGGGCTCCCGACCCGTTGGTCGATGCGGTCACCCGTGCGGTGGAGGAGCGGCAGCCGGCGGCCGGAACCGGCAGCCTGGTGGTCGGCGTCATCCGCGACGGCCGGACGCTGGTGGTCGGGCGGGGCGATGCCGGGCGCGCGGATGGCGGGCCGGCCGACGGGCGCACCCTGTTCCAGATCGCGTCGCTGACCAAGCCCTTCACCGGCACCATCATGGCGGACCTGATGCGGGAGGGCCGCGTCGACCCCGGCGACCCGCTCCAGCGCCATCTGCGCCGCGTCGGCGCGGTGCCGGTCGCCCATGTGCCGGACTATGACGGCCGTCCGATCCGGCTGCGCGATCTCGCCACCCACACCGCCGGCCTGCCGAACGTGCCGGAAACCTCCCGTTTCTCCTGGAGCCGGCTGGAGGATCCGCGCAATCCCTACAAGCCGCTGTCGCGGGGCGAGTTGGCGCTGTGGCTGTCCGATTACCGGCTGCCGGTGCCGCCGGGGGTGCGTTTCAGCTATTCCAATGCCGGCATGTCGGTGCTGGGCGAGGCGCTGGCGGCGGCGGCCGGCCAGCCTTACGAGACCTTGCTGAAACGGGTGGTGACCGACCGGTTCGGGCTGCGCGACACCACCCTGCACCCGACGGCGGAGCAGCGGATGCGCAAGGCGGCGGGCCATGCCCGTGGCCGGACCGTGCCGGATTGGGAGGCACCGGCGATGCTGCCCGCCTTCGGCCTCTATTCCTCGGCCGACGATCTGCTGCGCTGGCTTTCCGCCAATCTCGGCGACTGCCCAGGCGCTGCCGCCATTGGGCCGGACGGTCACGGCTGTGCGCCGCCGGTGGCGGCCACCCTGGCGTTGGCGCAGTCGGTGCAGGTCGACGGCCGGTCGCTGGCCGATCCGGGCAGCCTGGGAAGCGGGGCGATGGCGCTCGGCTGGTTCGTCGCCTGGGCCGCGGACGGGACGCCGATCCACTGGCACTCCGGCTCCACCGGCGGCTTCAACGCCTATATCGCCTTCTCGAAGGCGCATCGCTGGGGCGTTGTGGCCCTGACCAACAGCGATCCGGATCAGGTCACCGCCGACCATGTGGTGATCGACCTCGTCCGCCGGCTGGAAGCGCGGCCGGAGGTGGCGAGTCTGCCCTGAGGTCCTGTCGTGACGCTGCGGTCCGGTTCAGTGCAGGCGCCGCAGCGGCTTGACCGGGATCTCGACATCGGCGCGGGCTGGGGCGATGGGACCCGCCTGATGATGGGCGAGGCGCCAGTTGCCATTTTCACGGGCGAACAGGTTGGTGGCGGCCAGGACGGCATCGCCCAGCGTTTCCTCGCAGACCACCAGTGCGGTGTTGCCGTGCAGGGTGACCCGCTCGTTCCGGGCCGCCACCGTGATGCCGCTGGGTGTGCGAAGCACGTCGCGCCAGCTGGTCAACACGGCGTCGCGTCCGAAAAGAGCGGTCCAGCCGGGATGGATGCAGGAGACGGGCAGCGTTTCCGCCCACAGGGCTTCCATCGCGGCGGTGTCGCGGTTGGTGAAGGCCCTGTAGAAGGCTTGGTTCAGGGCCAGCAGCGTGTCGCGGTCGGTCATGTCTTCATCCGGGCGATGGTTCCGGGAGGTCGGACGGCGCCCAGCCCGGCGGGCCGGCACCGGGACCGCTTGTAAAGAAGCCATCACTCATGGGCAAGCGCCGGTCCGGACGGATCCGGGCCGGCGCTGTGACAATGAACGCGTCGGAGACTGCATCGGGCCGCCTCAGGCGGTCAGATCGACGCTCTGCGACTTCGCTGGCGTCGCGGCGGTGGCCGCCGTCCCGCTCTTCCCGGCCGACAGCCCTGCGATCGGATTGGACAGGTCGAGCGTCAGGTGGGTGACGCCGTCCTTGGAGGTGGTCGGTTTCAGCACCGCCAGCCCCTTCATCCCGTCGCCGCCGCCGCCTTTGGCGGCCATGTCGTTCAGCTTGCCGAGGATGTCCTTGATCTCATCCTCGCTGAAGCCGTCGGAGCGCACGATCATGCCGGTCGACTTGCCGGTGGCGGTGGTGGTCATGCCGGTGGCGCTGAGCGCCATGTCGCCGCCCTTGCCCAGGGAGGCCTGCAGGCGCTGGTCGTCGCGGCGGAAGTCCAGGGTCGATTTCGCGAAGGAGATCTTGACGCTGCGGTCGCCGTCCTGGATTTCCAGGTCGATCCCGTGCGACTCGATCGACCATTGGGACTGGGTGGCCTGCATGTCCACCGACAGGTCGCTGAGGTTCATGCCGTCCAGCTTGGACTTCAGCCCGTCGCCGAAGCCCTTCACCGCGTCGTCGATCCGGTTCTGCGGAACGCCGAGCGCACTCAGCGTGTCGCCGAGCCCCTGCTTCAGGGCGTCGATGCCCTTGCCGAACATGCCGGCCAGGCCCTTGCCGTGATCCAGTGCCGACTGCATCAGCGACTGGGCCTGCTTGGCACGGTCCACGCCGCTGCCGGATGCCAGGGCGCTACCCCCGCCCGCAGCCCCGCCAGCAGCCTGGGCGCCGCTCTTGCCGGTCATGCTGTCCAGCAGCGATTCCATCGACTGGCTGATGGTGTAGGCCGGCGACTGGGACTTCTTGTCTGCCGTGTCGCCGTCCACCGTTTTCGCGTCCGATTTGGCCAGCGCGTCCTTCACCGTGCCGGTCGTCTTTGACGAACCGTTCTGCACAGCCGTGGACAGCACCGACGGTTTGCCGCTCGGGCCGCTGAGCTCCGCGTAGTACATGGATGCCCCCGCATCGCGTTGTTTGTGTGCAAGCGGAAGCATGACGCCGGCAACCTTTACCGTTTGTTAATTTCATGGATTTCTTTCAATGATTGAAACAAATTCGTTTCCTTACTAAGTGTCGGCGACTGTGAAACTTCATCCGATAACTTGCCGCCACTTGTTCCGCCTGCGTGATGAGCTGCGACGAGCCGCGGCTTTCACCAAGGAGAAGGGGCTGCTACCCTTGTCGCCAAAGGACCCGGAAGAAGGGAGCCAGCCATCATGACCGACCGCCTGTCCATAGCCCTCGCCCAGATCAATCCCGCCGCCGGCAACCTCGCCGCGAATGCCGACCGACTCCGTGCCGCGAGGGCTGAGGCCGCGGCGCGCGGTGCCGATCTGGTCGTCTGCCCCGCAGCCGGCCTGTCCGGTGCCCCGTTGCTGGATCTGGCTGCACTTCCCGCCTTCCTCGACGCGGTGGAGGCAACGGTGCAGGCGCTGGCGGAGGACACGGCCGACGGCGGGCCGGCCCTGCTGGTCGGCGTTCCCTGGCGTGGGGATTCGGTGCCTGGGGGTCTGTGGCGCGACGGATCGAAGCGTCACAATGCCGCGCTGTTGCTCGATGGCGGGACAATCGCTGCGGTTCGTTTCCAAGCCGTAACGGATTCCGGTGAAATCGGTGGGCCGGAGGAAGATCGTTTCGATAGCGGTCCGATGCCGGGCCCGGTGAATGTTCGCGGGGTACGGATCGGCCTGCTGGTCGGCGGCGACCTGGCCACCGGCGACGTTGCGGAAACGCTGGTGGAAAGCGGTGCCGAGCTGCTGGTCGCCATGCTGGCAAGTCCTTTCGCTCCTGGCCGCGCCGATGAGCGGGTCCAGGTCGGCGTCGCGCGGGTGGTGGAATCCGGGTTGCCGCTGGCCGTCGTGAACCTGATCGGCGGGCAGGACGAGCGGGTGTTCGATGGCGGCAGCTTCGCGCTCGCCCCCGGCGGGCGGCTGGTCGCCCAGGCTCCGCTGTTCGCCGAACATCTTCTGCTGACCCGGTGGGAACGCGGAGACGATGATGGCTGGGACAGTTCCGAGGCCGAAACGATTGCTCCGGCTGAAGGAGTCGAGGCGCTCTATGGCGCGCTGGTGCTGGGTCTGCACGATGCCGTAACGAAATCCGGCGCGCCGGGGGTGGCGGTCGGTCTGACCGGCGGTCTGGACTCGGCGCTTGTCGCTGCCATCGCCGTCGATGCGCTGGGGCCGGAGCGGGTCCTGGCGGTCAGGGCACCCCTGCCGGGCAGTCCAGAGGCGGAGTTTGCCGGTGCCTTGGCCGACAGCCTGGATGACGCGGCGGAGATCGTGGACTTGCTGGGTTGCCGCCTCGACAATGTCGCGCTGGCGCCGCTGCTGAAGGCCGCCGACTCGCTGCTGGCACCCGCCTTTGCCGGCCGCGATCCGGCCGTGGCGGTCGACCGCATGCATTCCCGCCTGCGTGCCGCGACTCTGGCGGCGTTGGCGGAGCGGATGGGCGCCTTGCTGCTGTCGAGCGTGGACCGCACCGACCGGTTGCTCGGCCTTGCGCCGGAGGAGACGGGTTGTGGCTATGCCGTGCTGGCCGACGTGCCGAAGACGGCGGTGCTGGAACTGGCGCGCTGGCGCAACGGCAACCAGCCGGCGGCATCGCGCGGGCCGGCCGGGCTGGTGGTGCCGGAGCGGGTGCTGACGCGCCGGATGAAGGCCGAAACCCCGGCTGGGCTACCGCCGGCGGAGGCATTGGACGATCTGCTCGCCGCTCTTGTCGATGAGGGGATGGCGCCGGCCGGCCTCATGGCGCGCGGTCATGGCGCGGAGACGGTGACGGCGGTCTGGCGATTGGTGGTTCAGGCGGAAGCGGGCCGCCGCAGGGCTCCACCGGGTCCGCAGGTGTCGCGCCGGCGGGCGGCGCGGTTGCGGTGCTTTCCGATTGCCGGCGGCTTCACCGATCTGATGTAAAGCGGGCGGGGTGAAGGGGGAGCAGCGGTCCCCTTCGCCCCCATCCCGATGTCGTGCAGGGGTCAGCCGCGTGTCAGCTTGATGATCGTGGCGATCATGCCGAAGGTCCACAGCACGGCCGGCAGAACCACCCAGGTCGGATGGAAGATGATCGCCAGCGGCATGATGAAGATCAGCAGCATGGCGGGAAAGACGAAGAAGGGCGAATTTCCCCAGTTGCTCAACAACCCGGCCGGGTTCGCGTCTTCAACAAGATAAGCATCGGCGGTAACCGCTTGATCCGTCATCTCCATCACCCAAAGTTTTTGTGGTTATTCCCTGTCCTGCAGTGCAGCAAGACAAGGGTTCATACGCCACGATGCTTTGGATGACCAGAGTGCAGCCTTTGCCCTTGCTTGCGACTTTGGTCGAAGATCAGGTTCGGGGACGTACGGTTACGCGGCTTCGGTCAGCGCCAGTTGCGGGCGGCGCAGGCTGGACTGGATGGTGAAGGGCGCACGGACGCCGCCGTTGAACAGCTCTGCGCATTCCAGGGCCTTCAGCACGCGCTCTTCCGGCGGCTGGCCGGCGGTGGAGGCGAGCGAACCCAACGCATAATCCGACCCGCAGCCGATGGCGTGGTAGCCGCGCACCGCCTCGCCGACCTGATAGTCGGACTGCACGGTGAAGAGACGGCCTTCCAGCCCGACCATGAAGGTGCCGCCCGTCTCCACGTCGTTGGAGCGGTGGGCGTAACCGCCGTCCTTCAGGCAGTTGCGGACGGCATCGACGAAGTCGACGACCATGTAGCGGAACAGGTCGGCGTCATGGTCGCGGGATGGGACCTCCAGCCGGTAATGCAACAGCTGGCCCATGCGGAAGGAACTGGTGAAGCCGATCAGGCTGTCGCCGTTGCGGAACACCTTGGTGTCGGCACGGACGGTGATGTCCAGCCCGTTCACCCCGGCGCTGTCGCCGCCCATCCACACCCGGTCGCCGTCCACCAATCCCACAATGCAGGTCATCGCCAGCCCTCGCCTGGAAAAAAGAAACCGAGGCAAAGGGTGTGGGAAGGCGGTTAATGAATTATTGCCCAGCTTTGTGACATTGCGCGTGAAAAAGGAGGTATCGCTACCCCCTTCGTCGTGCGTTTGTCTTGCTTACTTCGCCAGATCGACCAGAGCCTTGACAGTATTCTCCGCTCCCTCGGCGATCTGGGCCAGAGTGGCGTCCAGCATATAGCAGGGTGAGGTGACCACCTTCAGCCCCGGATCGACCACAATCTCGCCATGGGTGGCGGTGCGATGGACCGCCCCCATCGCTTCCAGGGCGGCGACGGTGCCGGGATCGTTGCCGACGGTCAATTCCACCCCCTGCTGGCCCAGGATCTTGGCGAGGATGGCCGGTGCGATGCACAGCGCGCCGATCGGCTTGCCGGCCGCACGCATGGCGGCGACGGCGGCCACCACCTGCGGGTTGACCGAGCAGTCGGCCCCCTTGAAGGCGAAGTCGCTGAGGTTCTTGGCAGCGCCGAATCCGCCGGGGAAGATCAGCGCATCGACGTCGCCGGCCGAGAACTCGCTGAGCGCGGTGATCTTGCCGCGGGCGATTCGTGCCGATTCGACCAGCACGTTGCGGCTTTCGCCGGTCTCCTGGCCGGTCAGGTGGTTGACGACATGGGCCTGCGGAATGTCGGGGGCGTAGCACACCGCCACCGCGCCCACCCTGGCGATGGTCAGCAGGGTGCAGACCGCCTCGTGGATTTCCGCGCCGTCATACACGCCGCAGCCCGACAGCACGACGCCGATGCGCAAGCTCTTGTCCGCCATAGGATGTCTCCGAGATTGGATTTGCCGCCAAGCTAACGCAGCCCGTTTCCCACGCCTACCGTGGCAACCGACGCAATGCCCGACCTGTTGCGCGGATGCATCGGTCGCGGACCGCTTTCGGAAGGCGCGCCCGCCGTGCTAGGACTGCCCGCCTGTCCCGTCTGCAACCCGAGTCCTGCCATGTCCACCGCCGTCCGTTTCGCCCCCAGCCCGACCGGCCGCATCCATGTCGGCAATGTGCGCCTTGCGCTTGTGAACTGGCTGTTTGCGCGCAAGACCGGCGGAAGCTTCATGTTCCGGCTTGACGACACCGACGAGGAGCGCTCCACCCAGGAATTCGCCGACGCCATCGCTGCTGACCTGACCTGGCTGGGCTTGATCTGGGATCGTTTCGCCCGCGAAAGCGACCGCTATCCGCGCTATGACGAAGCGGCATCGGCGTTGAAGGCCGCCGGTCGGCTCTATCCCTGCTACGAGACGCCGGAGGAACTGAACCTCAAGCGCGCCAGTCTGGTGTCGCAGGGCCGTCCGCCGATCTACGACCGCACCGCGCTGCGCCTGACCGACGAGGACCGCGCCCGGCTGGAAGGGGAGGGGCGGAAGGCCCATTGGCGCTTCAAGCTGAACCCGACTCCGGTGGAATGGACAGATCTCGTCCGCGGGCCGGTGCGGTTCGAGGGCACGGCGCTGAGCGATCCGGTGCTGATCCGCGAGGACGGGCGGCCGCTCTACACGCTGACCAGCGTGGTCGACGATGCCGACTTCGCCATCACCCACATCATCCGCGGCGAGGACCATGTCGCCAACACCGCGGTGCAGATTCAGATTTTCGAAGCCCTGGGCGAGGCGCTCGGTGCCGTGGTGCCGACCTTCGCCCATCTGCCGCTGCTGACCGATGCCGGCGGGCAGGGGCTGTCGAAGCGGCTGGGCAGCCTGTCGGTCGGCAGCCTGCGCGACGAAGACGGCATCGAGCCGATGGCGGTCAACAGCCTGCTGGCGAAGCTCGGCACCTCCGATCCCATCGAGGCGCGGCTGACGCTGGACGAGCTGGTGGCGGAGTTCGACCTGTCGAAGATCGCCCGCGGCACGCCGAAGTTCGATCCGGATGAGCTGGGCCGGTTGAATGCCCGCATCCTGCACCTGACGCCGTTCGAGGCGGTGGCCGCCCGGCTGGAGGCGCTGGGCCTGGCCGGCGCCGACGCCGCTTTCTGGGACGCGGTGCGGCCCAATCTGGCCCGGCTGAGCGACGCGCAGGACTGGTGGGCGGTGACCCATGCGCCGGTGACGCCGCTGGTGGAGGATGCCGCTTTCCTGGCCCAGGCGGCGGCGCTGCTGCCCGACGAGCCGTGGGACCTCGGCACCTGGGGCGCCTGGACCAACGCGGTGAAGGGTGCAACGGGCCGCAAGGGCAAGGAGCTGTTCCTTCCTCTGCGCCGCGCGCTGACCGGGCGCGACCATGGACCGGAATTGAAGAACCTGCTACCCCTGATCGGACGGGCGCGCAGCCTCCGGCGTCTGGCCGGCGAAACCGCCTGAACCTTTCTTCATCCAGGAGTTCGGACCGTGCCGTTGGACCTCTACAACACGCTGACCCGCCGTAAGGAGCGCTTCGAGCCGCTTCGCCCGGACCATGTCGGCATGTATGTCTGTGGTCCGACCGTCTACGACACGGCCCATATCGGCAACGCCCGGCCGGTGGTGGTGTTCGACCTGCTGTTCCGGCTGCTGTCGCGGCTCTATCCGGCGGTGACCTATGTCCGCAACATCACCGATGTGGACGACAAGATCATCGACCGGGCGCGGGACAGCGGCGAGCCGATCGATGCGTTGACCGCGCGCACCACCGACCTGTTCCATGCCGACATGGACGCGCTGAACGCGCTGCGCCCGACCATCGAGCCGCGGGCGACCCAGCATATCGGCCAGATGATCGCGCTGATCGCCACGCTGATCGAGCGCGGCAACGCCTATGCCGCGGAAGGGCATGTGCTGTTTTCCGTGCCGTCGATGCCGAGCTATGGCCAGCTGTCCCGCCGCTCGCTGGAGGACATGATCGCCGGTGCGCGGGTCGAGGTGGCGCCCTACAAGCGCGACAGCTCCGACTTCGTGCTGTGGAAGCCGAGCAGCCCCGACCAGCCCGGCTGGGACAGCCCGTGGGGCCGCGGCCGTCCGGGCTGGCACATCGAATGCTCCGCCATGGCGAAGGAACATCTCGGCGCCACCTTCGACATCCATGGCGGCGGTCTGGACCTGATCTTCCCGCACCATGAGAACGAGATCGCGCAGAGCTGCTGCGCCAACGGCACCGACCGGCTGGCCCGCACCTGGGTCCACAACGGCTTCGTGACGGTCGAAGGCGAGAAGATGTCGAAATCTCTCGGCAACTTCTTCACCGTGCACGACCTGCTGGACGAGTTCCCGGGCGAGGCGATCCGCCTGACCCTGCTCGGTGCCCATTACCGCCAGCCGCTGGACTTCACCCGCGAGGGCATCCGGCAGGCCAAGGGTGCGCTCGACCGCTGGTACCAGGCCCTGCGCGGCGAGCCGGCGGCGATTCCGGCCGAGCTGCCCTTCGACGTGCTGGCGGCGCTGGAGGACGACCTGAACAGCCCGCTCGCCATCGCTCATCTGCACGAGCTGGCGACCGCGGTGAACAAGGCCAAGAGCGATGCCGAGAAGGCTGCGGCCAAGGGCGCGCTGCTGGCGGCCGGACAACAGCTCGGCCTGTTGCAGCAGGATCCGGAAGCATGGTTCCGCTGGGCGCCGACCGGTGGGGCCGAAGGGTTGACCGACGCCGAGGTCGAGCAGCTGATCGTCGACCGCAAGTCCGCTCGCGCCGCCAAGAACTTTGCCGAGGCTGACCGCATCCGCAAGGAGCTGGCCGACAAGGGCATCATCCTCGAAGACGGTCCGCAGGGTACGAGCTGGAAGCGGGGGTAAACAGTCGATCCGCCCTTTCCCAATGAGGGAAAGGGCGGCCCGCCAGCATTGTCCCCTGAGGCACAACAAACCTTCGCCAACTCTGCGGATTATCCCGCACGCCGATCCGGCCTAATCTCCTCCTCAGACAAAACGCGGCCCATCTGGCCCACCTGATCGAGGAGACCCTGACCATGATCGACAACCGCACCGCTCCCTATGCCGCCTTCCTTCTGCGCGTCGGCCTCGGCCTGCTTTTCCTGGCGCACGGCCTTGTGCTGAAGGTGCTGACCTTCACCATTCCCGGCACCGTCGGTTATTTCGAGAGCATCGGCTATCCCGGCTTCTTCGCCTATCTCGTGATCCTGGGCGAGATCGGTGGCGGGCTGCTGCTGATCGCCGGTGTCTACACCCGCTGGATCGCGCTGGCCCTGCTGCCGCTGATGATCGGCGCCACGCTCCAGCATGTCGGCAATGGCTGGGTGTTCAATGCGCAGGGCGGCGGTTGGGAGTTCCCGGCCTTCTGGACGGTCCTGCTGGTGGTGCAGTCTCTGCTGGGCGAGGGGGCCTTCGCCCTGAAGGTTCCGGCGCTGGGCGCCCCGGCCGACCGTCGCGAACTGGCCTGATCCGCAACCAGAACCGGTATTCGACGGCGGTGCGGAGCGGGGAGGGGGCAATTTGCCTCTTCTCCGTTCCGCGTCGCCGTCCCATTTGGTAGACAGGACGGAGACCAACCGGAGAGCCTGATGACCGTTTCGCCGAACGACCAGCACAAGACGGAGTCCTCCGGGGTCCTGAATTTGCTGGACGACCTGATCGCCAAGGCGCGCGCCGCCGGTGCGGATGCCGCCGATGCCGTGCTGTTCGACAGCGCGTCCGTGTCCCTCGCCCACCGGCTGGGCAAGACCGAGAAGCTTGAGCGCTCCGAATCCGGCGATCTCGGCCTCAGGGTGTTCGTCGGCAAGCGGCAGGCCATCGTCTCCTCGACCGACCGCAGCGGCAAGGCGCTGGACGAGTTGGTCGAGCGTGCCATCGCCATGGCCCGCGTGGTGCCGGAGGACGGCTTCGCCGGCATCGCCGATCCGGAGCAGTTGTCCCGCAGCTGGCCCGACCTCGACATCTGCGACGATGAGGAGCCGTCGGCGGAAACGCTGATCGAGCGCGCGCGAATCGCCGAAGAGGCGGCGCTGGCGGTCCAGGGCGTCACCAACTCCGAAGGGGGCGATGCCGGCTGGAGCCGCTCGACCATCGCGATTGCCGCCTCCAACGGCTTCGCCGGCACCTACGGGGTGTCGCGGCAGTCCTTGTCGGCCTCCGTCCTGGCCGGCACCGGCACCGGGATGGAGCGCGACTATGATTATGACAGCAAGGTCTATGGCGCCGACCTGCGCGATCCCGCCGCGATCGGGCGCGAGGCCGGCGAGCGCGCCGTCCGCCGCCTGAACCCGCGCCGGGTCAAGAGCTGCAAGGTACCGGTGTTCTTCGATCCTCGGGTGTCGCGCGGCCTGCTCGGTCACCTGACCGGCGCCATCAGCGGTCCCAGCATCGCCCGCGGCACCAGCTTCCTCAAGGACAGGATGGGGCAGCAGATCTTCGCGTCCTCCATCACCATCGTCGACGACCCGCATGTGAAGCGCGGCCTGCGCTCCCGTCCCTTCGATGCCGAGGGCGTCGAAGTGTCGCGGCGCACGCTGATCGAGGACGGTGTGCTGACCACCTGGCTGCTCGACCTGCGCTCCGCCCGGCAGCTCGGCCTGACGACCACCGGCCACGCCGCCCGCGGCACCTCCGGCCCGCCCGGCCCGGCTCCCGCCAACGTCTACATGGCTGCCGGCAAGCGCAGCCGCGCTGACATGCTGGCGGAGATCAAGGACGGCTTCTACGTCACCGACCTGATGGGCATGGGCGTCAATGGCGTCACCGGCGATTACAGCCGCGGCGCCGGCGGATTCTGGATCGAGAACGGCCAGATCACCTATCCCGTCAACGAGATCACCATTGCCGGCAACCTCAAGGACATGTTCCTGAACATGGAGGCGGCCGACGACCTGGAACTGCGCTTCGGCATGGATGCGCCGACCGTGCGCATCGACGGCATGACCATCGCCGGCATGTAGGCGTCGCTTAGGGCGGAGGCATCTCCGCCCACCTCTTCATCAATTGGCATCGTTCTTGCGCAGACAGCGGGCAACCCAACGCGGGTTCGCCCGCTTTTTGTGCTGCATTTCCGCCACTCTGCCTGTCCAAACGTCAGCTAGGCCCTTGCGCATATCTGCCTGATCTGTTAGCAATCTGCCGCTTTTTTGGGCGAAATGCTGAAGGTTTGTGCAAATGGATGCGGCAAAGACGGGTGGCGACGTCCTTTTCGTGCTGATGGGCGCGGTGATGGTGCTGGCGATGCATTGCGGCTTCGCCCTGCTGGAGGTCGGGACGGTCCGGCGCAAGAATCAGGTCAACGCGCTGGTGAAGATCCTGTCGGACTTCGCCATGTCGACCATCGCCTATTTCTTCGTCGGCTATGCCGTGGCCTACGGCATCGACTTCTTCGCCGACGCCCACACGCTGGTCGGCAAGGGAAGCGGCGGCTTCGCGGCCTATGGCTACGATCTGGTGAAGTTCTTCTTCCTGGCGACCTTCGCCGCCGCGGTGCCGGCCATCGTCTCGGGCGGCATCGCCGAGCGCGCCAGGTTCTGGCCGCAGGCCGGCGCCACGCTGGCGCTGATCGCGCTGTTCTATCCGCTGCTGGAAGGCACGGTGTGGGGCACCCGCTTCGGCCTGCAAGGCTGGATGGCTGCGACCTTCGGCCAGCCCTTCCATGACTTCGCCGGATCGGTGGTGGTGCATGCCTTCGGCGGCTGGGTGGCGCTGGGTGCTGTGCTGAACCTCGGCAACCGCCGCGGCCGCTACCGCCCCAACGGTTCGCTGATCGCCATCCCGCCGTCGAACATCCCCTTCCTGGCGCTCGGCGCCTGGGTGCTGTGCGTGGGGTGGTTCGGCTTCAACGTGATGAGCGCCCAGGTGCTGGACGGCGTGACGGGTCTGGTGGCGCTGAACTCGCTGATGGCGATGGTCGGCGGCATCGTCACCTCGCTGGTCATCAGCCGCACCGACCCCGGCTTCGTCCACAACGGCGCGCTGGCCGGTCTGGTGGCGGTCTGCGCCGGGTCCGACGTGATGCATCCGCTGGGCGCGCTGGTCACCGGCGGCATCGCCGGCCTGCTGTTCGTCTGGGCCTTCAACAAATGCCAGATCGACTGGAAGATCGACGACGTGCTGGGCGTCTGGCCGCTGCACGGTCTGTGCGGCCTGACCGGCGGCCTGCTGGCCGGCGTCTTCGGGCAGGAGGCGCTGGGCGGCCTGGGCGGCGTGTCGATCCTAAGCCAGATCGTTGGGACGCTGGGCGGCGCCGGCTTCGGTCTGGCCTCGGGCCTGGCGGTCTACGGCCTGCTGCGCGTCACCGTCGGCATCCGCCTCGATCCCGAGCAGGAGTACAAGGGCGCCGACCTGTCGTTGCATCACATCACCGCGTACCCGGAAGAGGACGCGCCCAGCATGTAATGCGCCGCGCACAACGCCGCCGCCCTTTGGCCAACTCTTGCTTTGCCGGGGCGGCGGCTTTAGTGTCCGGCGCGAACTCCTCCCCCTCACGACGCCGGATTTTGACCGCCCCATGAAGGCCGCCATCGTCGTTTTCCCCGGCTCCAACCGCGAACGCGACGCCGTCGCCGCGCTGGAGGCCGTCAGCGGGACCAAGCCGCATCTGGTCTGGCACCGCGACACCGAACTGCCCAAGGTCGACCTGATCGTCGTGCCCGGCGGCTTCTCCTATGGCGATTACCTGCGCTCCGGCGCCATGGCGGCGCATTCGCCGATCATGCGCGAGGTGAAGGCGCGAGCCGATCAGGGCGTGCGGGTGCTCGGCATCTGCAACGGCTTTCAGATCATCACCGAGGCCGGTCTGCTGCCCGGCGCGCTGATGCGCAACGGCGGACTGAAGTTCATTTGCCGCGTCCAGCATCTGCGTGTGGAGAACACCGACAGCCCCTTCACGGCAAAATACGCCAAGGGTCAGGTCGTGCGTTACCCGATCGCCCATGGCGACGGCAACTATTGGACCGACGCCGAAACGGTGAAGCGTCTGGACGGCGAGGGCCAAGTGGCCTTCCGCTACATCGCCGACGAGGCCCGCGCCGATCCGCGCGGCAATCCCAACGGTTCGGTCACGGACATCGCCGGCATCTTCAACGCCAAGCGCACCGTGCTCGGCCTGATGCCGCACCCCGAGGACGCGGTGGAGGCCCTGCACGGCAACACCGACGGCAAGCCCATGTTCGAAGGTCTGGTGGAGGCCCTGTCGTGAGCGCTGAAGCTACCAAGGCGCAGGAGCGTCCGGTCACCGTCGAACTCGCCAAGGAGTTCGGCCTGTCCGCCGAGGAGTACCAGAACGCCCTGGACATCCTGGGCCGCACCCCGACCTTCACCGAGATGGGCATCATTTCGGTCATGTGGTCGGAGCATTGCTCCTACAAGTCGTCGAAGGTTTGGTTGAAGACGCTGCCGACCACCGGCCCGCAGGTGATCTGCGGCCCCGGCGAGAATGCCGGCGTGGTCGACATCGGCGATGGCGACGCCGTCATCTTCAAGATGGAAAGCCACAACCACCCGTCCTACATCGAGCCCTTCCAGGGCGCGGCGACGGGCGTCGGCGGCATCCTGCGCGACGTGTTCACCATGGGCGCCCGACCCATCGCCAACATGAACGCGCTGCGTTTCGGCTCGCCCGACCATTCCAAGACCCGCCATCTGGTGTCGGGCGTGGTCGCCGGCATCGCCCATTACGGCAACTGCGTCGGCGTGCCGACCGTGGGCGGCGAGACCAACTTCCACCCGGCCTTCAACGGCAACATCCTGGTCAATGCCATGACCGTGGGTGTCGCCAAGACCGACAGGATCTTCTATTCGGCCGCCGCCGGCATCGGCAACCCGGTCGTCTATGTCGGCTCCAAGACCGGCCGCGACGGCATCCACGGCGCCACCATGGCGTCGGCCGAGTTCACCGAGGATTCGGAGGAGAAGCGCCCGACCGTGCAGGTCGGCGATCCGTTCACCGAGAAGCTGCTGATCGAAGCCTGCCTGGAACTGATGGAGACGGACGCCATCGTCGCCATCCAGGACATGGGTGCCGCCGGCCTGACCTCGTCGTCGGTCGAAATGGCCGGCAAGGGCGGTCTGGGCATCGAGCTGACGCTCGACACCCTGCCGATGCGCGAAGAGGCGATGACGCCCTATGAGATCATGCTCTCCGAAAGCCAGGAGCGCATGCTGATCATCCTGAAGCCCGGCCGCGAGGAGGTGGCGAAGGCCATCTTCGACAAGTGGGAGCTGGACTTCGCCGTCATCGGCCACCTGACCGACACCGGCAACCTCGTCATCAAGATGTATGGCGAGACCTGGTGCGACATGCCGATCGCCCCGGTGTCCAACGCCGCACCCGAGTACAACCGTCCGTGGGAGCCGACGCCGAAGGCTTCGGATGTCGCCGACAGCGTGTTCGACGGCTATTCCGAGGAGCTGGGCGACATGCTGACCAAGCTGTTCGGCTGCCCCGATTTGGCCTCCAAGCGCTGGATCTGGGAGCAGTATGACAGCCTCGTCGGCGGCGACACCCGCTTCATGTCGGGTCAGGCCGACGCCGCGGTCGTCCGTGTGCCGGGCCAGACCAAGGCGGTCGCCATCACCACCGACTGCACCCCGCGCTACTGCCTCGCCGACCCGGTCGAAGGCGGCAAGCAGGCTGTGGCCGAGGCGTGGCGCAACCTGTCGGCGGTGGGCGCGCTGCCGCTCGCCATCACCGACAACATGAACTTCGGCAACCCCGAGAAGCCGCGGATCATGGGCCAGTTCGTCGGCGCCGTTCAGGGCATCGGCGAAGCTTGCAAGGCGCTGGACTTCCCGGTCGTGTCCGGCAACGTCTCGCTCTACAACGAGACCAACGGCGAGGCGATCCTGCCGACCCCGGCCATCGGTGGCGTCGGCATCATGCCGGACGCGATGATCGCCGTCGGCATCGCCTTCAAGAACGAGGGCGACGTGATCCTCGCGGTGGGCGAGACGAAGGGCCACATCGGCCAATCGATCTTCCTGCGCGAGATCCTCGGCCGCGAGGAGGGGGCACCCCCGCCGGTCGATCTGGCGGTGGAGCGCCGCAACGGCGATTTCGTCCGCGGCCTGATCCATGAGGGTCTGGTCGTGTCGAGCCACGATGCGGCCGACGGCGGCCTGATCGTCACCATCGCCGAGATGGCGCTGGCCGGCGGCATCGGCGCTTACCTGACCGGCTTCGACGGCCAGCATGTCCGCGTGCTGTTCGGCGAGGACCAGGGCCGCTACGTCCTGGCCGTCCGTCCGGACGTTGCCGCGACGGTGCAGGAGAAGGCCAAGGCCGCCGGGGTTCCGGTCACCGTGCTGGGCGAAACCCGCGGCACCTCGCTGTCGGGCCGCGGTGGCGAGATCGTCTCGCTGACGCGTCTGCGCGAAGCGAACGAAGGCTGGCTGCCGACCTACATGGCCGCCGAGCTGTAAGACGGCCGGGTCGTAAAGAAAACGGCCAAGCCTGATCGAGGTGACGGATCGAGGTCGACGGGGCTGCTTCATGCGAGGCGGCCCCGTTTCTTTTTCCGGCCGGGGAGCGGCGAGCACCCTGCGCCGTTCATGCTCTGTCGTGTACAGACCGGAAAATCGCGTTAAACTCGCCGTTCCAAAGGGTCGGATCGGCATATGAGCGCGCCTGGAGGCGGGGAATGGGGTTTTCAGTCACCTTTTGGGGCGTGCGCGGCACCATTCCCTGCCCAATGGCCTCGCATCTGGGGTTCGGTGGCAACACCTCCTGCGTCGAAGTGCAGGCCGGCAAGCAGCGGATCATCATCGACGCCGGTACCGGGCTGCGGATGCTGGGACGCAAGCTTCTGGCCGAAGGGGTGACCGGCGCCACGCTGTTGCTGAGCCACACCCATCTCGACCACATCAGCGGCTTTCCCTTCTTCGCGCCGGCCTACACCAAGGGCTTCGCTCTTCGCGTCATCTCCGGCCATCTCAACGGCGGTCCCGACATCGAATCGGTGATGGCGCGCCAGATGGAACGGCCACTCTTCCCGGTGCCGCTGCGCACCATGGGCGGTGACCTGAGCTTCCTTGAGGTGCCGCCCGGCCACAGCTTCAAGCTGGAGGGCGGGGTGCGCATCCACACCGCGGCGCTGAACCATCCCGACGGCGCCACCGGCTACCGGATCGAGTATCAGGGGCGGTCGGTCGCCTACGTCACCGACACCGAACATGTGCCCGACCACCCCGACCGCAACATCCTGAACCTTGTCGACGGGGTGGATCTGCTGCTCTACGACTCGACCTACACCGACGAGGAATGGGGGCAGCGGATCGGCTGGGGCCATTCCACCTGGATGGAAGCGGTGCGGATCGCCCGCGCGGCCCATGTGAAGACGCTGGGCCTGTTCCACCACGATCCGGACCACGACGACGCGACGATGGAACGGATCGAGGCGGCGGCCAAGGCAGAGTTCGCAAATTGCTTTGCCGCGCGCGAGGGAACCACCATCTCCCTCGACTGACATTCCCTGTGCATCGGGCATTATGACCGCAACCATCCTGATTCTGTTCGTCGCCACCTATCTGGGCATGGCGCTGGGTGGCTTTCCCGGCCTGCGCATCGACCGCACCGGCATCGCGCTGGTCGCAGCGATCCTGTTGCTGGCAACCGGGGCGCTGGACACCGCCGCCGCCGTGTCGGCCATCGATTTCCCGACGATCTTCATCCTGCTGGGTCTGATGATCCTGTCGGCGCAATATGCCGGCAGCGGCTTCTACGACTGGTGCGCGCTGAAGGTGGCGCAGGCGGCGAAGTCGCCGGCGCGGCTCCTTGCGGTGATCGTGCTGGTCGCCGGCGGGCTGTCGGCGGTGCTGGCGAACGATGTGGTCGTCTTCGCCATGACGCCGATGCTGTGCCTGGGCCTCCAGGCGCGCAAGCTGGACCCGCGGCCCTACCTGATCGGGCTGGCGGGCGCCGCCAATGCCGGGTCGGCGGCGACGATGATCGGCAACCCGCAGAACATCCTGATCGGTCAGGTCGGGCATCTCGATTTTTGGCGCTTCCTGGCGATCTGCGGCGGCCCGGCGCTGGCGGCCATGGCCATCGCCTATGCGACCGTCTGGTTGGTCTGGCGCGGCCGTTTCGGCATGCCGCAGGAGGGGCACGGGGACGCCGTGCGGGCGGCGCCGAAGCTCGACCGCTGGCAGTTGGGCAAGGCGGTGGCGGCGACGCTTGTCCTGCTGATCCTGTTCACCCGCGACATCCCGCAGGAACATGCAGTGCTGCTGATCGCCGGCATCATGATGGTCAGCCGCCGCATGGCCAGCCGCGACATGCTGGGCATGGTCGACTGGCACCTTCTGGTGCTGTTCGGCGCGCTCTTCGCGATCAACCATGCGCTAGGGCTGACCGGCATCCCGACGGCCCTGGTCAACGACCTGAGCGCGGCAGGATGGCTTCCCGACCGGCTGGCGGTGATGCTGCCGCTGTCGCTGGCAGGCAGCAACACCATCGGCAACGTTCCGGCGGTGATCCTGCTACTGGCCGCCTGGCCGTCGCCGCCGGAAGGAGCGCTCTACGGGCTGGCGCTGCTGTCGACCCTGGCCGGAAACCTGCTGCTGCCGGGCAGTCTCGCCAACATCATCGTGGCGGAGCGGGCTGCGGCGGCCGGCGTCAAGCTGGGCTTTGTCGAGCATGCGCGCTGCGGCGTGCCGATGGCGCTGCTGTCGATGGCGGTTGCGGCGGTCTGGCTGTGGGCCGGCGGGTGGATGGGGCTGTGACGGGCAGGCTGTGACCTGTGATCGGTGCGTGACTTTCGGAACTGCAAGCCCCTTCTGCCGGGTGCGACAAATGGGGTACTCTGTTCGGAGCGCCATTGTCGTGCGCCGGGGTGGGGGAGCGCTGTGGGTCTGGTCGGCCAATTTCTTGAATTTATCGAAAGTGCCCCCAACCAGTCGCTGCGGTCGCTCAGCGATCGTGTGCTGCGCAAGTGCCGCGAACTGACGGGTGCCGAGGCCGGCACGGTCTTCATGCTGCGCGGGCAAGGGCGGTACCGGCATCTCGATGCGGTCAGTGTGCAGAACGACGTGATCCGCGCCAGGCCGACCCTGTTTTCGGTGCCGGTCAGCCAGGCCTCCATCGTCGGCTATGTCGCCGCGACCGGCGAGACGCTGCTGCTGGAGGATGCCTACGCCATTCCGGCCGACCGGCCTTACAGCTTCAACTCCGCCTTCGACCAGCGCACCGGCTTCCGCACCCGGTCCATAATGGCCTTCGCGTTGAAAGGGTTCCGTGACCGGCCCATCGGCGTGGTGCAGCTGATCAACCGCCGCCCGCTGGAGGGGCCGCCGGCCTTTCTGCCCGATCACGAGCAGATGATCGCCCCGGTCAACCACATCGTCGGCCGGGCGCTGGAGCGCGCTGCGACGCTGGAGCGGCTGACCGAACGCAACCGCGCCCTGACCAAGGAGCGCCGCCGTGTCGCCGAACTCCAGGCGGAGACGGAGCGGGCCTTCATGGTGTCGGTCAATCTGCTGGCCCGCGCTGCCGAGGTGCATGACGAGGACACCGGCAACCACATCCTGCGGGTCAACGAATATTCCTACATGCTGGCGACCTGGGCCGGTTGCAGCCGCGCCTTTTGCCAGGAGATCCGCTTTTCCGCCGCCCTGCACGATGTCGGCAAGATGAGCGTCGATCAGGCGGTTCTGCACAAGCGGGGCCGGCTTGACGAGCGCGAGCTTGCGGAAATGCGGCGCCATCCGGTCTATGGCCACGACATCCTGGTCGCATCGGACCGGCTGAAGATGGCCGCCGAGATCGCGCTGTACCATCACGAGCAATGGGCCGGCACCGGCTATCCGTTCGGCATGAAGGGCGAGGAAATTCCCCTCGCCGCCCGCATCGTCGCCATTGCCGACTGCTATGACGCGCTGCGCAGCGCCCGGCCCTACAAGCCGTCATTCAGCCATGAGAAGACGGTGGACATCCTGCTGAACGGTGACGATCGCCTGGACCCGAAGGTTCATTTCGATCCGCGCCTGCTGGCGCTGTTCGCCGCCCGCCATGCGGAATTCGGCGAGATCTGGGAGCGGCTGAAGGATCAGGAAACGCAGGATGCCTGAGGCCTGACGAAAGAGGGCCGGTGCGGGCGGTCCATGACCTCCTGCACCGGCCCTGTCTCAGGCTCAACCCGTTCAGGCGCGGAGTTACTCGGCCGGGTTGGTCGCGGCAAGCGCGCGGCGGCGGACCCAGCGGATGCTCTTGATTGCGAGCCACAGACCACCGATGGCAAGGCCGGTCAGCAGCAGGATCTTCGGCCCATCCTCGCCGATGGCGGCGGCAGCCTCACCGAACAGGTAACCGGCGCCGGCGAAGCTCCAGGCCCAGATGCCGGCGGCGATGAAGTTCCAGAACAGGAAGCGCGACCACGGCATCCCAGAGGTGCCGATGGCGACCGACGCGATGTTCCGGACGCCGTAGAGGAAACGGAAGACCAGGATGAAGGCGACGCCGTATTTCTCCAGCCAACCCAGCACCCGGCAGGCATGGGCATCGGCGGAAGGGAAACGGGCCAGAGCCTTCTTGCCCCAGCGGCGGCCCAGCCAGAACCAGACCTGATCGCCCAGGAAACTGCCGACCCACACCGACCCGACCAGCCAGTAAAGATTGACGATACCGAGCTTTGCCCCCATCCCGCCGAAGATTACAAATGTTTCACCTTCAAAAAAGGCCCAGACAAAGGCCATCGGGTAAAAGGCGTTCCCCCATTCCTGCAACCACGAAATCCAGTCCAAAGCTCCCTCCGGGAGACGTCGCATGTGGGTTCGGCGTGCCCGGCGGCGCTTTGATACCGCTTTATTGTGCGATGCGGCATATAAAGCGTGGGCTGGAAGCGATCATGACATAAAGCCGTGTGGTTTGTCTCGGAAACTTTATTGACGAAGGGACGCACCCGGCGGTGAGATTGGGGTGTCAGAAATCCTCGCCCGAAAGCTCTCCCACCGCCTGACGTGCGGCACGCAGCAGGGCGGGGTTCGGCTCCGTAGCACCCTCTCCGTCCTCGCCGTCGGTATCCCCGGAGTCGGGGACGGCACGGCGCTTCAGTTCGCGCGCCGCCTCGATCAGCAGATGGGCCAGCCGCTGGTCGGGCAGCGCCTGCACCAGTGCCCGCAATTCCGCGTTGGACAGTGCTGCCGGGTCGAAGGCCGGCGGGGGAGGCGGCGGGGCCGGGGGGGCGAGCGGCAGGGTCGCGACGGTCGCCGCCATCGCCGCCGCCCGCGGCAGCGGCGCGGCTTCCCGCACCATGTCCACGGCGACCTGGGCGGCCATGGTCGAGGGGGCGGCGCCCGTCGCGGAAGCCCGCGCCCGGCGCGGCTTGCGCACCGGCTCGCTTTCCGGCAGGTCGTCGAACAATAGCCGTTGGACGCTCATCGCTGCAGATGCCCCCTGCGCTCCATCGATGCCGCCAGCGCTGCAGCGGCCAATCCCGTTCACTCGCAGTTTGCGATGTGTTCTCTTTTCATTCTAGAAATCGCGGTCGGTTTGTCGAGTGGATTCTGTCGGGCTATGCCTGAGGGGCATCCTGGACGGCCACCGTCTCCAGGAATCGCTCGGGCCGCAGAACGCGTGTGGCGCCGGCTTGGCGCACCGACAGGAGCTGGCGGTCGACCGTCACCAGCCAGGGAACCGAGCCGCCGACGGCGGCGGCCAGGAACATGTCGTCCTCCGGATCGCGGCACAGCCGACCGACCGCGGCCGGTGCGACCAAGGTCGTCTCCTCGCCGACCCTCTCCAGGAAGGCGCGGCGTTCGGCCGCGGCGGCGTAGCGGTCGAAGGTGGGGCGCATCAGCACCTCCCGCAGTTCCGCCAGCGTTTCGCTGCTGCCGACGAGGCCGCGGTCGGCACGCACCCGCTCCACGCACCGGCGGATCGCATCGTGGCGCCGGGCAGCAGCGCTTCCCAGCAGCGCATAGGCCACCAGGATGTTGGTGTCGAGCACGGCCCGGACGGGGGAGCGGATGGGGGAGCCAGCCATGTCGGAGGCGGCTTTGTCGGAACTGAGCATTGATATATTGCAGGGCTGTGTCGGTTGAAGTTGTCGGGCCCGATACGAGGCGTCTGTTGTGGGCAGGAGCGCTTTGCGGTAATAACCCGGTAAGGTGTGAACGGACTCTTTAGGACGGAAGTATCGGCATGACCAGCATCCTCGTCGTCGACGACAGCCGACTTGCGCGCAACATGGTTTCCAGCGTCATCGCCTCCTTGCGGCCCGACTGGACCATCGTCACCGCGGCGAGCGGCGAGGAGGGGCTGGAGATCGTCGGCGAGGTGCCGCCGGTCGCCGCCATCGTCGATTACAACATGCCGGGCATGGACGGGCTCGCTCTCGCCGAACGGCTGAAGGAGCGTTTCGTCGGCCTGCCCATCGGGCTGCTGACCGCCAACGTCCAGGATACGCTGAGGCGCAAGGCCGAGGCGCTGGGCGTCCGCTTCATCGCCAAGCCGATCACCTCGGACAAGATCCGCGACTTCCTCGCCGCGGCCGGGCAGTGACGGCGATGGGACAGCCCGGATCGGTTCCATCGGCGGACGACCCGCTCCGTCTCGACGCCGACGAGGCCGACGCCATCGCCGAACTGTTCAACATCGGCATGGGTGAGGCGGCGGCCGGCCTCAGTTCCATGCTGGGGGAGGAGGTTCATCTGTCGGTGCCGTCCTTCGCAGTCTCGACCCGTGCCCGCATCACCAGCGAGGTCGGCGACGAGCTGGATGGCGAGCAGCCGGTCTGCGCGGTGCGCGGTGCCTTCACCGGTCCCTTCACCGGCGAAGCGATGCTGATCTTTCCCGAGCGCGGCACGCTGGCCCTGGTCGGCCGCCTCGTCCCCGTCGATCCCGCCGCCGAGGCGCCGGGCGAGATGGAGCAGGACGCGCTGACCGAGATCGGCAACATCATCCTGAACGGCTGCCTCGCCAGCCTGTCCAACCTGATCGGCGGCGAGCTGTCGGGTGCGGTTCCGGGCTATGGAGCCGGCGCGCCGGCGGCTGTGATCGGGTCCGGCACCGATCCGGTGCTGTTCGTGCGAATCGACATGGCGCTGGCCGCCGGCGATGCCAGCGGTCATGCGCTGTTCCTGCTGGACATCGCGTCGCTCGACGCCTTCCGCGAGGCGATCCGGCGGGCTTTGGCGGGGCTGTAAAAAAGGGGGGCGCGAACGCCCCCCGATTCCATCATCCCTCGATCTTCGAGAAGTCGGCCACCGCGTTCAGCGTCGTGCGGATCTGCGTCAGCAGGCGCAGGCGGTTGGCGCGCAGGTCCTTGTCCTCCGCGTTCACCGTGACCTTCTCGAAGAAGGCGTCCACCGGGCCGCGCAGCTTCGCCAGCGCCGCCATGGTGCCGGTGAAGTCCTCGGCATCCAACTGCGGCTTGGCGGTGGCCGAGGCCTCGTTCAGCGCCGCGAACAGCGCCTTTTCCTCGTCCTGGGCCAGAAGGGCGGCATCGACCGGCCGGTCGAAACTCGCACCGTCCTTCTTCTCCTCGATGCGGACGATGTTGGACGCGCGCTTGTAGGCCGCCAACAGGTTGGCACCCTCGTCGGAGCCGACGAACGCCTGGAGAGCCTTCACGCGGGCCAGCAACCGGACCAGATCGTCCTCGCCGCCGAGGGCGAACACGGCATCGACCAGATCGTGACGGACGCCCTGCTCGCGCAGCACCACCTTCAGGCGGTCGGCGAAAAAGGACATCAGGTCGCCGCCGACGCTGCCGGCCGGGGCGAAGCCGCTGACCTTGTAGGCGCCATGCGCCGCCGCGAAGATGTCGCCCAGCTTCACCCGCAGCCCGTTCTCCAGCACCAGACGGATCACGCCCAGTGCGGCACGGCGCAGCGCGTAGGGGTCCTTCGATCCCGTCGGCTTCTCGTCGATGGCGAAGAAGCCGACCAGCGTGTCGATCTTGTCGGCCAGCGCCACCGAAACCGAAACCGGCGCGGTCGGGCAGCTGTCCGACGGACCCAGCGGCTTGTAATGGTCGGCGATGGCGTTGGCGACGTCGGCGCTCTCGCCCTGGCCCAGCGCGTAGTAGCGGCCCATGATCCCCTGGACCTCGGGGAACTCGCCGACCACCTCGGTCACCAGATCGGCCTTGCACAGCAGCGCGGCCCGGCTGGCGGCGTCGCTGTCGGCACCGATGGCGCGGGCGATCTCGGCGGCCAGCAGCTGCACGCGGGTGACCTTTTCGGCCACCGTGCCCAGCTTGGCGTGGAAGGTGATCTTCTCCAGCGCCGGGACGCGGGCTTCCAGCTTGGTCTTGCGGTCCTGGTCCCAGAAGAACTTGGCGTCGGACAGGCGGGCGCGCAGAACGCGCTCGTTGCCGGCGACCACGGCCTTGCCGCCGTCCAGCGTCTCGGTGTTCGCCACGACGATGAAGCGCGGGGCCATCTTGGCCTCGGCGTCCAGCACGGCGAAATACTTCTGGTGGGTGCGCATGGAGGTGATCAGCACCTCCGACGGCACGTCCATGAAGCTCTCGTCGATGCTGCCCATCAGCACGACCGGCCATTCGACGAGGCCGGCGACCTCCTCCAGCAGGGCGTCGTCGGGCGACAGGGTCAGGCCCTGGGCCTTGGCCAGCGTCTCGGCGTCGGCCTTGATCTTGGCCTTGCGCTCCTCGCGGCCGAGCACGACCTTGGCGGCGCGCAGCTTCTCCTTGTAGTCGGCGAAGCTCTCCACCGTGAAGGCGTCGGGCGCCAGGAAGCGATGGCCGCGAGTGCCGTTGCCGAAGACGATGCGGCCCTGGGTGCCGCCGATGTCATAGCCGCCGTCGAGCACGCGTCCGCCGAACAGGGCGACGATCGAGTGCAGCGGACGGACCCAGCGCACGGTGCCGGTGCCCCAGCGCATCGACTTCGGCCAGGGCAGCTCGGCCATGGCGGCGGGGATGATCTCCGCCAGCACCGCGGCGGTCTCGCGGCCCTTCTTCTCGGTCACCGCGAAATAGAACACGCCCTTGCCGGTGTCGCGCTGCTCGCACTGGTCGAGGCTGTCGAGCCCGGCCGACTTCAGGAAGCCGGCGACCGCCTGCTCCGGCGAGCCGACGCG
The DNA here is from genome assembly GCF_002573965.1 of Azospirillum palustre. Lineage (NCBI taxonomy): Bacteria > Pseudomonadati > Pseudomonadota > Alphaproteobacteria > Rhodospirillales > Azospirillaceae > Azospirillum > Azospirillum palustre. The sequence continues at coordinate 574,811 of NZ_PDKW01000043.1, forward strand.
CGGACCCTTCTTCTCCTCGCGCACGTCGGCGGTGCGCTCCGGCAGCCCGTCGACCACCAGCGCCAGACGGCGCGGGGTGGAATGGGCATCGGCGGCCGTGAAGGTCAGGCCGTTCGCCGCCAGCTTGTCGGTGACGAGGCGCTTCAGGTCGTCGGCGGCCCGCGCCTGCATGCGGGCGGGGATTTCTTCGGAGAAGAATTCGATCAGGAGTTCGGTCATGGCTTTACTTCGCCCCCGTCCAGGCTTCGCAGCAGGCCTTGGCCAGCGTGCGCACGCGGCCGATATAGGCTGCGCGCTCGACAACGCTGATCACGCCGCGGGCGTCCAGCAGGTTGAACAGATGCGACGCCTTGATGCACTGGTCGTAGGCGGGCAGCGCAAGGTTCTGCGCCACCAGCGCCTGACACTCGGCCTCGGCGTCCTTGAAATGCTGGAGCAGCATGTCGGTGTTGGCGAACTCGAAATTGTGCTTCGAGTATTCGATCTCGGCACGCTTGAAGACGTCACCGTACTTAACGCCCTGGCCGTTGAAGTCCAGGTCGTAGACATTCTCCACGCCCTGCACATACATGGCGAGGCGTTCCAGGCCATAGGTCAGCTCGACCGCGACCGGGTCGCATTCGATGCCGCCGACCTGCTGGAAATAGGTGTACTGCGTCACTTCCATGCCATCGCACCACACTTCCCAGCCCAGGCCCCAGGCGCCCAGCGTCGGGCTTTCCCAGTCGTCCTCGACGAAGCGGATGTCGTGCAGCGCCGGGTCGATGCCGATGGCGCGCAGGCTGTCCAGGTAAAGCTCCTGCGCGTTGGCCGGCGAGGGCTTCATGATGACCTGGTACTGGTAGTAGTGCTGCAGGCGGTTCGGGTTCTCGCCATAGCGGCCGTCCTTGGGCCGGCGCGACGGCTGGACATAGGCCGCCTTCCAGGCCTCTGGCCCCAGCGCGCGCAGCGTAGTCGCGGGGTGGAAGGTGCCGGCGCCGACCTCCATGTCGTAGGGCTGCAGGATGACGCAACCCTGCTCCGACCAGAACTGGTGGAGCTTGAGGATCAGGGCCTGGAACGACAGGCCGCGGCGGTCGGCGGAATTTCCGCCGTCGGAAGTCCCGATCTGGGAGGCCATGGACGGTCCACAATAGAAATGTTGAAAACGCGCCGCACGATAGGCGGGCGCCACCGTCAAATCAAGCCGCAGCGCGGCAGATCGCGCCGCCGCGGCGTCGTGTCGGGGGTGGGCGGCGGGCGATTCCCACCGTTGGCGACCGTGTCAGCGGCCGTAGGGACAGGCCGGGCGGCCGCAGGACACCGCGGAGCGCGGGGCGACATAGGCGCCGCATTCGGGACATTTCTCCATGTCCTCCGCCTCGAACGCCGGGGCTGGCGCGCCGGCACTGCGCGCGGCTGCGCCGCCAGCTGCGCCGTCGCGCCGTCCGTGCTGAGGCGGGGCGTCCTGGCGACGGGTGGCGTTGCGGGCGCGGCCGATTTCCTGCACGCGGTTGACCCAGCGCCAGCCGAACCAGACCGCGCCGATCACCAGCGCAAGAAGAATAATCTTGGACAAGGACATCATCGCCGGCAACCCGTCTGATCTCCCAGGCATTCAGCCCGCAGGTGACGGGAAGTCAAGGAAATAGACGGGGGAGTGGAGGGTGGCGGGACCGCCGCGAGAGCATGCGGCGGTCCTGCGATTGCGACAGGCTTACTTGGCGACGACGGCCGGGCGCCAGTTGTAGACCGGGACGACGCCATAGGTGCGGGTCATGTCGGCCTGCCGCACGCTGCGCACCAGAACCTCCGTCCCGGTGGCGACGCGGATGTCGGTGCCGAGAAGTCCGCAATCCTCCGGCACGATGTTGATGCACTGGGTGGCGTCGACCCGGCTCAGCACGATGTCGAAGGGCAGGCCGTTGACGGCATAGACGCCGAGCAGGCCGGGGGCGGAGGTCGCCGTGCGCAGGGTCACCACGCCGGCCGGCAGCGCGCGGTCGCTGGCTGCGGTCGGACGCTGGTTGTGGCTTTCGTCCCAAACGGGCTTGCCCGAGGAATCCAGCGTGGACTGGGCTGCAGCGCCGCCGCTGAAACCGGAGAGGGCCAGGGTCGCGCCGCTCACCGCCGCCAGGGCCAGAATCGCCATCCGAAACCGCGACATCGTTATGCTCCGTACTAGTGTCTGTTCTTTTTGTCCGCCCGGGCCGCATGGAACGGCCGGGCATCGCCCTATTATATGGGATCCGATTCACGGCGTCGCTCTAGCCCAGAAAGCCTAATGTGTTCGGTCAAGGTCATGCTGTGCAGTGGTGGTGCCGACAGTTCGCTCTGGACGCAGGTTCGATGCTTGTGAATGATGTTTCTTGCATCCGTTGCCGAACGGGTTTCGATAAATACGCTTCGGTTGTGAAGTTTTCGCCCCGATCTTTCCCTCGGGCGGTGTGTAGGAGGGTTCTCGCGGCATGGCTGCGCTTTTTGCTGATGATCGAGGCGGCGCGATGATGGTCCCCAGGGATGAACCGATGCTGGAAACCGCTCGCCTGATCCTGCGGCCGACCCGGGCGGAAGATTTCGATGACTGGGCGGCGATGATGGCCAATCCGGAGGGAACCGAGTTCATCGGTGGCGTGCAGTCGCGTCCGGTCGCCTGGCGCGGCTTCCTGTCGATGGCGGGCGCCTGGTCGATCCAGGGCTTCGCCATGTTCTCCGTCATCGAGAAGGAGGCCGGCCGCTGGGTCGGCCGGGTCGGGCCGTGGGTGCCGGATGGCTGGCCGGGGCCGGAAATCGGCTGGGCGATCATGCCGGATTGCTGGGGCCGGGGCTATGCGGTCGAGAGCGCTGCCGCAGCCATCGACTGGGTGTTCGACAGTCTGGGCTGGACCGAAGTCATTCACACCATCCATCCCCGCAACACGGCCTCGCAGGCGGTGGCGCGCAAACTGGGGGCGGAGGTGCGCGGGACGACCTTGCTGCCCGAACCGGTCAACCCGCCGGAGGCGGATGTCTGGCACCAGACGCGCGAGGAATGGCGGGCAAGGCGGCGTATTGCGGAAGGCGTGTTGCTCTAAAGCCATGCGACGTACCTTGCCGTGGTCAGGAGCGGCAGTGCCGGACTTAAAATTTCCGAGGCAATCGCCGATTCTTGTGCATTTTCACTAGAATTTTTGCGGATTGCCTATGCTATTGGTTTAGCCGTTGCATTCCATTCGCAGCAATCCTATTGGCTGACCGATTGCAGGAGGGGCCCGTAAATGGCCAAGGAACAGGCACTCGCCCTCATTAAGCGCCTCGCCACCGACGGCGAATTCCGTAATCAGCTGAACGCCCTCGATATTCAGGGCAAGCAAGCCCTGCTGGCGCAGAGCGGGTTCGGCGGCGTCCTTCCCGACCATGTCCACAGCGCCGCTGCCGATGCCTTCAACTCCCTGACGGGCAAAGAGAGCGGTCTGGACAGCGCGGCGGCGGTCGAGTCGATTGCGACCGCCGCCTCGGCTTCGGCGACGTCGGCTTCCGCCACTTCGGCGTCTGCGGCCTCCGCCTCCGCCACTTCGGCCTCGGCCACATCAGCGTCCGCCACCTCCGCGTCGGCATCTCCGGGCCCCGCCTTCTCCGCCTCCGCGCAGTCGGCGTCCGCCTCCGCTTCGGCGGCTTCGGCGTCGGCGACCTCCGCGTCGGCGACCTCTGCTGCTGCGCAGTCTGCGTCGGCTGTTCCTGCCCCGGCCTTTTCGGCGGTTGCCGCTCCTGCTTCGGCATTCTCGGCTGCCGCGCAGTCTGCGTCGGCTGTTCCGGCTCCGGCCTTCTCCGCGGTCGCCGCTCCGGCATCGGCATTCTCCGCTGCCGCGCAGTCTGCGTCTGCGGTCCCGGCCCCGGCTTTCTCTGCGGTCGCCGCTCCGGCGTCGGCGTTCTCGGCTGCTGCGCAGTCTGCGTCGGCTGTTCCGGCCCCGGCTTTCTCTGCGGTCGCCGCTCCGGCGTCGGCGTTCTCGGCTGCTGCGCAGTCTGCGTCGGCTGTTCCGGCCCCGGCTTTCTCTGCGGTTGCCGCTCCGGCATCGGCGTTCTCGGCTGCTGCGCAGTCTGCGTCGGCTGTTCCGGCTCCCGCCTTCTCCGCGGTCGCCGCTCCGGCGTCGGCGTTCTCGGCTGCCGCGCAGTCTGCGTCGGCTGTTCCGGCCCCGGCCTTCTCCGCGGTTGCTGCTCCGGCGTCGGCGTTCTCGGCTGCGGCGCAGTCGGCGTCTGCGGTCCCGGCTCCGGCCTTCTCCGCGGTCGCCGCTCCGGCGTCGGCGTTCTCGGCTGCGGCGCAGTCTGCGTCTGCGGTCCCGGCCCCGGCTTTCTCTGCGGTTGCCGCTCCGGCATCGGCGTTCTCGGCTGCTGCGCAGTCTGCGTCTGCGGTCCCGGCTCCGGCCTTCTCGGCGGTTGCCGCTCCGGCGTCGGCGTTCTCGGCTGCCGCGCAGTCGGCCTCTGCTGTTCCGGCCCCGGCTTTCTCGGCAGTCGCCGCTCCGGCTTCCGCTCATTCGGCGTCGGCGATGTCGGCATCGGCAACCTCCGCTTCGGCGACGTCCGCTGCGGCGACTCCTGGCGCGTCTGCTTCCGCATCGCAGGGCCCGGCAGCGGCTGGCGACGATCCCAAGACCGAGGCGTAATCGCATCGGGGCCGGCCTATCCTCACGGGAGACGGCCGGCCCCTCTTTGTCCTTATGCGTCCCGCGTCCCGCGGGGCGACAATCCATCTCCCTCCGAACCGGCCGGAACCGCGAGTCCTGATCCATCCCATGGCTGACAGCGCATCGCCCGACACCGTCTATCCGGAGTTTCCCGGCATCCGCCTGGGCGACACCGTCCACCGCGCCGCCAAGCGCTTCTTCATCGGCACCCACCGCACGGCGACGCCGGAAGAGACGCTGGCCCGCATCTCGCCCCATTTCGCCCGCTGCGGCATCACGCGGCTGGCCGACGTGACCGGGCTGGACCGTCTGGGCATCCACACCGTCATCGGGCACCGGCCGAACAGCCCGACCCTGTCGGGCAGCGCCGGCAAGGGCTTCAGCCTCGCCGCCGCAACGGTCTCCGCCGCGATGGAGGCGATCGAGTTCCACCATGCCGAGCATCTGCGCCTGCCGCATATCGAGGCGGCGTGGAACGACCTGCCGGCCGATGGACGCATCCCGCTGGACCGCTTGCCGGGAACCAAGCACGGCTCCTTCCGTCCCGACCGGCCGGAGATCTGGACCTGGGGCTGGGACCTGATGAGCGGGCGGCCGGTCGCCGCGCCCTGGACCTCGGTCGGGCTGCACAGCATGCCGCCGGGAACCAAGCCGGGGGCCCGCAGCTTCTACGCCATGGGCACCAACGGGCTGGCCAGCGGCAATCATATCCTGGAGGCGGTCGCCTCCGGTCTCTACGAGGTGATCGAGCGCGACTCCGTGGCCTGCTGGCGCTATGCCGGCGACCGGCTCAACTGGCCGACGCCGCGGGTCAATCTGGACAGCATCGACGCGCCGACCGTGCGCGACCTGCTGCACCGGTTCGAGCAGGCCGGCATCCGTCCCCTGCTGTTCGACGTCACGACGGACCTGGGCGTGCCGAGCTACATGGCAATCGTCTATGACCGCGAGATGCGCAAGACCGGCATGAACCGCGGCTATGGCAGCCATCTGGAGCCGGCGGTCGCCATGTGCCGCGCCCTGACCGAGGCGGTGCAGTCGCGGCTGGTCCTGATCGCCGGTTCGCGCGACGACTTCTTCCGCCGCGATCTGGTCCGCAACCAGAATGCCGATGGCAATGCCGAGATCGCGGCGCTGGAGGCGACACCGATCAACACCGACGGGCGCCGCCACCGGAACCATGCCACCCCGACGTTCGAGGGCGACATCACCATCCTGCTGACCGTGCTGCACCGCGCCAGGATCGAGCAGGCGCTGGTCTTCGACCTGACCCTGCCGGAGATCGGCATTCCGGTGGTGCGGATTCTGGTGCCGGGGCTGGAAGGCTACCAGTTCGACTTCTACACTCCGGGTGCCCGGCCGCTGGCTTTCGCGGATGCTCTGACGGCGCATGCGTCCCAGGCGCAAATGGGCGCGCAAATGGGATCGGTCGCATGAAGATCTGTGTGTTCCTGGGCCCCACCATGCCGGTGGAGGATGCCCGCGCGATCCTGCCGGATGCGGTGTTCCTGCCGCCGGCGGCGCAGGCCGACATCATTAGCGCCATGACCATCCACCGGCCGGACGTGATCGCCCTGATCGACGGGGTGTTCGGCCAGTCGCTGTCGGTCTGGCACAAGGAGATCCTCTATGCCCTGCACAAGGGCGTGGCGGTCTATGGCGCGTCCAGCATGGGCGCCTTGCGGGCGGCCGAATGCCATCCCTTCGGCATGGTGCCGGTCGGCGAGGTCGCGCGCGGCTATGTTGACGGCCGGCTGACTGGCGACGACGAGGTGGCGCTGGCCCATGCCGGTCCGGAAGACGGCTGGTTCCCGCTGTCGGAGCCGCTGGTGAACCTGCGTGCCAGCATGGCGGCGGCGCTGGCCGCCGGGGTGGCGGACCGGGCCCTGCACGACCGGGTGATCGCCGCCGCCAAGGGGCTGTACTTCACCGAACGCACCCGCGACCGCATCTTCGCCGAAGCCGGACTGGGCGCGGAGGAAACGGACCGGCTGGAGCGCTTCCTGGAAAGCGGCGGGATCGACCAGAAGCGCCGCGACGCGGAGGTTCTGCTCAGCCATCTCGGCAGCCTCATCATGCCGCCGCGGCCGGCGCCGTTCGACTTCAACGCGTCCCATTATTTCGACGTCCTGTACGAGCGCGACCGCCGCGTCTGCCATGGCGGCAACGCCGTGCCGCTGTCGGAGATCGCCTCCCACGCCGCCTTGCATCGGCCGGACTTCGCGGAAATCAACAATGCCGCACTCGGCCGCCTGCTGATCCGCCAGTTCGCGGAGGTGATGGGCGTCACCGTGGACGAGGCGGCGGTGCAGACGGAAACCCGGCGTTTCTGCGCCATGCGTGGACTCGTGGGAGCGGAGGCGCTGGCCGACTGGTGCCGTCGCAACGACCTGACCGATGACGAGTTCAGCGAGCTGATGACCGAGCTGGCCATCGAACGGGCGATGCGGCTCTGGCTGGTCCCGCGCCGTTTCCTGGCGCGGACGACGAAGCCGGTGCTGAACGAACTGCGCCTGCGCGGACTCTACGAATCCACCGCCGAAGAGGCGGCGCTGGTCGAGCGGGTGATGGAGTTGCATTTCGGCGACGCCAGCCGCCAGCCCAAGGAAACGGTGGAGCAACTGCTGGCCGAGCATGTCGCCAGCACCGCCTGCCGGGTTGATGCGCCGGCCGACGTCTGGTCCTATGAATATGGCTTCAAGGACCTGCTGGACCTGCGCATCGACCTGATGCGGGCCAAGCAGGTGCGCGACCTGTTCCGCCAACTGGCGGTGGAGGCGGAAGCGGCGTTGGCTCCGGCGGCGCCGCAGGAGCCCGCTGGAGAGGCGATGCCGGAAGAGGAGATGCAGACGTGACGAACGCTGAGGTGACCATCCGCGTGCCGACCCCGTTGCGCGGCTTCGTCGGCGGGCGCGATCAGGTGACGGTGCCGGGCGCCACGGTGCGTGAGGCGCTGGCGGCCTTGACTGCCGGGCAGGATGCCTTCCGCGACCGGCTGTTCACTGCCGAGGGCGACCTGCGCCGTTTCGTGAATGTCTATCTCGGCCGCGACGATGTCCGTCGGCTGGGCGGGTTGGAAGCGGCCTTGCCGGCCGGCGCCACCCTGACCCTGATGGTCGCCCTGGCCGGCGGTTGAGGAGCCTCGCGTCATGAGCCTGAAGGACCGGCGCCTCGCCGAACTGCGCGCCCGCATCGCAGAAGTCACCGCCGCCGACGCGCTGGCCCTGCAACGGGACGGCGCCCTGCTGGTCGATGTCCGCGAGGACGAGGAGACGGCGACCGGCAGCCCGGCCGGTGCGCTGCGCCTGCCGCGCGGCTTCCTGGAGTTGCGGATCGAGGAGAAGGCGCCCGACCCGGCGCGTCCCCTGCTGCTGATGTGTGCCGGCGGCACCCGGTCGCTGTTCGCGGCTGAGGACTTGCTCCGGCTGGGCTATCGGGACGTGCGGTCGGTCGCCGGCGGCTTTTCCGCCTGGAAGGCCGGTGGCCTGCCGGTGGAGGTGCCGCCGCAGCTCGACGCCGCCCAGCGCGAGCGCTACCGCCGCCACCTGACCATGCCGGAGGTGGGGGAGGCCGGACAGCACAGGCTGCTGCGCAGCCGTGTCGCCTTGATCGGCGCCGGCGGGCTGGGCTCGCCCATCGCGCTGTACCTTGCCGCCGCCGGGGTCGGGCGCCTGACCCTGATCGACGACGACCGGGTCGAGCGCAGCAATCTTCAGCGCCAGATCCTGCATGTCGAAAGCCGGCTGGGCCAGCGCAAGGTGGAGAGCGGCCGCACCGCCCTGCTCGACCTCAACCCGACCATCGAGGTGGTGTCGCACGATACACGGCTGGAAGCTGCCAATGTGCTGGAACTGCTGGCCGGGCACGATGTGGTGGTCGACGGGTCCGACAATCTGCCGACGCGCTATCTGGTCAACGATGCCTGCCTGCGGCTGGGCGTGCCGAACGTCTATGGCGCCATCTTCCGCTTCGAAGGGCAGGTGTCGGTGTTCGGCGGGGCGGCACCGGGCGTGCGGCCCTGTTACCGCTGCCTGTTCCCGGAGCCGCCGCCGGCCGAATATGCGCCGTCCTGTGCCGAAGCCGGCGTTCTGGGCGTGCTGCCCGGGGTGATCGGCACCATCATGGCGGCCGAGACGATCAAGCTGCTGCTCGGCCTCGGCGAACCGCTGGCCGGCCGGTTGCTGCTCTATGACGGCCTGCGCGGCGAGTTCAACGAGATCGCGGTTCCGGTCGATCCCGATTGCCCGTCCTGTTCGGCCGGGGCGCATCCGGAATTGAGCGACATCGCGGCGGTGTGCGCGGGGTGATGGAGAGCGGCGGCGTATTCCCTGTCCCGCAATCGGACCGCCCCTTAGGTCGACAGGGAGCGGGGCAGGGCGTTAAGCCGCCGTCTTCTGAACGATGACGCTCTGGACCAGCTTCTTCAGGGCAACGAAATCGACGGGCTTGGTCACCAGTTCGGTCGCACCGATGTCCAGGGCGCGGCGGCGGTTTTCGGTGTCGCCGTAGGCGGTGACCATGATCACCGGCACATGCGGCGCTTCCGCACGAAGACATCGCAGGAAGTCGAGCCCGCTCATCCCCGGCATATTGATATCGCTGAGGACAAGAACAGCTTCGGGTTGCAAGCCGGTGTTCAAGCTTTTGAGCGCCTCCTCGCCAGACGCGGCGAAATGAAGCACCAGTTCACCACGGCGCAATTCCGCGCGAAAGCGCTGGCGAAACAGATCCTCGATATCCGGTTCGTCATCGACGACGAGGATTCCCAGGGTCATGTCTTTCGGCGCTCCCCTAGCGACATGGCCGTCACGGTTCGTGGCAGCGTGATCGTAAACTCGGCATGCTCGTTTTCGATGCTGGATACGTCGAAACGGCCCCTGTGTTGATGTACCACGATGTCATAGCTGAGTGAAAGTCCTAAGCCGGTTCCTTCACCGGTAGGCTTCGTGGTGAAAAACGGAGTGAAAAGCTTTTCGATCACTGCGGTAGTCATGCCGATGCCATTGTCACGTATTCTTATGGAAACGTCCTGTCCTCTCGTTTCGGTTGTGACCGTCAGTGCCGGTTCGTAATCGGGATTGCCGCAGGTGAGCTGTTTTTTGCGGACTGCGTAAAAGCTGTTCGTGAACAAATTAACCAGCACACGCGAGATGTCCTGTGGAACCAGCTTCACCTCGCCCACCGCCGCGTCGAATCGACGGTCCAGAGCCGCGTTGAAGCTGCGGTCCTGGGCACGCACGGCGTGGTAGGACAAGGCCAGCGCCTCTTCCACCAAAGCATTCAGGTCGGTGCTTTGCCATTCGCCGCCGCCGCCGCGCGAATGGGCCAGCATGCTCTTGACGATGTTGTCGGCCCGCCGGCCATGGTCGGCGATCTTGCGCAGGTTGCTTTGCAGGCTGTCGACCAGATCGTCCACGTCGGTGCGGGTCGCTCCCTCCAGATGGTCGTTCAGCGGTTCCAGCAGCTCCAGCAGCTCGTCCAGCAGTTCGCCCGACAGTTCGGCGAAGTTGTTGACGAAGTTCAGCGGGTTCTTCAGCTCATGGGCGATGCCGGCGGTCAGCTGGCCGAGCGAGGCCATCTTCTCCTGGACGATCAGCTGCTGCTGGGTCTCGCGCAGCTCCTTCAGGATCGCCTCGGCCCGCTCCTTGGCCAGGCGAAGCTCATCCTCGATGCGCTTGCGGTCGGTGATGTCGTGGTGGGTGATGACATAGCCGCCGTCCGCCCGGGGAGCCGTGCGGATGTCCAGGATGCGGCCGTTCGAGGGAACCTGGCGTTCGGAATTGATGACGCCCTTGACCAGGAAGCGGGTGCATAGCTCCGCCACGGTCTCCTCGCAGGGGACGTCGCCGTAATCGCCGCGCCGGTGGTTGTAATGGAGGGTTTCCGCCACCGGGGTGCCGGGCGGGAACATGCCGGGGGGATAGTCCCACAGCCGGAAATACTCGCTGTTGGCACCCTCCAGCCGCAGGCCGCGATCCAGCATCAGCACGCCGTTGGGCATGGCGTCGATGGCCGCCTGCAACAGTTGCCCCTGATGCGGGATCTCGGCATTGGCAGCCTGGGGTCGCATCTGGGTCAGCATCTCCATCACCGCGGGCGCGCCGCCCCAGTTCACCGGTTCGAGCAGCTGGTCGAACCACTGGATGCTGGTGTCGGCCCGATGGCGCTTGATGCGGCGGGCCAGCGGCTGGATCGGGCCCTGCTGGCAGCGGGCATAGGCGTTGCGCTCCGCCAGCCGGGCGTCTTCCGGAATCAGCGCCATGATGTCGGGCAGGGCCATCACCTCCCCGACCGAGTCGTAGCCCAGCAGGCGGGCAAGCGTGCCGCTGCAATGAAGGATCACGCCGTCGCGATGGACGATCAGGCCCGGCATCGCCGCGACCAGCTGGTCGTGGTAGTTCTGCGCCCGGTCCAGCGAGGCCGCGACCGATTCCTCCGGGGAGTAGGACGATAGCGGGGGCAGGGCTCGCAGCAGGTCGGCTTTGTCGTCCATGAGTGGGTCCCGAAGATGTCGTCCGCAGGGCTCGGTCACTGATCCGAAAGGGTCAGGGGGCGTCCAGTGGCAGCCGCAGGATCACGCAGGTCCCGCGGCCGACCTCGCTGTCGATGTCGATCTCGCCGCCAAGCTTGCCGGTCACGAGATTGAACACGGCATACAGCCCCAACCCCATGCTGCCGGCGCCGCGGCGGGTGGTGGTGAAGGGCTGGAACAGCCGCGGCTGGATGTCGGCGGGGATGCCCCGGCCGTTGTCGGACACACGCAGCTCCACCCGCTCGTCACCCATCATCCGGACCGAAACCGTGACCTGTCCCGGACGGCGGATGCTGTCCTCCGGCTGATCGCTCTCGCTTATACCGAAGCCGACGGGGGCGGGCGCCGCCTCGAAGGCATGGGCGAAGGCATTGGTCAGCAGGGCCAGCAGCACCTCGGTCAGCGCACCGGGATAGGTGTCGAGCGCCAACCCGTCCGGGCATTCCAGCACCAGCTCATGCCCGGCGGCGGCCGGCTGCACCTGCACCGCCAGCACGATGTCCGACAGGTAGTCGCGCAGGCCGACACGGCTGCGCGGCGAACTGGCCTTGCCCTCCGTCACCAGCTTCAGGCTCTGGATCAGGGCGGCGGCGCGTTCGATGTTGGCGACCAGTAGGGTGGAGACCTCGCTGGCGGTGCCGACATAGTCCTGGAAGTCGCTCTTGCGCAGCTGGCCGCCGTTGAAGGTCATGATGATCCCCTCCGACGCCGTCTGCAAATGGGTGGCGGCGGTCAGGGCGATGCCGACGGGGGTGTTGATCTCGTGCGCGACCGCGGCGATCAACTGGGCGATCACCGCCATCTTCTCCGCCCGGATCAGGTCGGATTGCATGCGCTCCAGGTCGGCCAGCGCCTGTTCGGCCGAATCCTTGGCCCGGCGCAGCGCTTCGGCCTGAACCTTGCGTTCGGTGATGTCGTAGAGCCAGACGATGAAGACCGGCTGGTTTTCGTACCTGGTGCGGTCGACGGACATCGCCATCCACACCGTGCGCCCGTCTTCGCGCACATAATGAATCTCGTCCGACACCGATAAGGCGTCCATCCCGGACGCCCGGTTCGGCAGCCGTTCCTGGACATGGCGGAACAGGGTGGGGGCGCAATGGTGCTGGAGCGTGTCGGCGGGGACGCCGAACAGGTCGGTGCAGCGCTGGTTGCAATAAACCAGATCGCCGGCTTCGGTGATGATGGCGACACCGATCGGGCTGCCGTCCAGGACCCGGCGCATGCGGGCGGCCTGGGCGCGCGATGCCGCCTCCGCCGTGCGGGTTTCCTGAAGCGCGTCGCGCAGGCGGCGCACGGACTGGCAGGCCTCCAGCGTCTTGTGGATGGTGGCTTCCAGGTCGGCGAAGTCGATGGGCTTGATGATGAAGTCGAAGGCGCCGCGGTTCATCGCCGCGCGCACATTGCCCAGATCGCCATAGGCCGACACCATGACGGCGCGGATGTCGGAATTCACCTGCGGCAGATGGTCCAGCAGGGTCAGCCCGTCCATGCCGGGCATGTTGATGTCGCTCAGCACCATGTCGATGTCGGGCCGGGCGCGCAGGGTCGCCAGCGCTTCCTGCCCGTCATGGGCGAACAGGAATTCCAGTTCGCCGGTACGGACGGCGCGGCGGAAGCGCTGCAAGATCAGCGTTTGGACGTCCCGCTCGTCGTCGACAACCAGTATCTTGCCCATCCCGCCTTCCTACCGCCAACCCGCCGGACAGGCGGGCCGTTCCGTCGGAGCCGCGTCATACGCCGATCCGTGGGCCTCACCATAAGCGCGCATCGCCCGAACGGGAAGGGCCGTGGCGTATGGCACCCCATCGGTTGTATGCCGCCCTGGGCGCATGGCTGGGCCGGACCGCAAGCGGAAATCCCCTGATCCATATGGAACGTACATGCCGGAAAGGATAGCACGGGATTGCAGCACGGCCAGACGATTGTAAACGATTAGAGTCTAATCAATCTTTCGGGTTATGACCGGCGGCTCTCCGGTGCCCTGGCCGGATGGGGAAACCGCCAGCGGCAGGGTGAACCAGAACGACGCCCCGGTGCCCGACTCGGCGAAGGGTCCGGCCGGCGCATCCTCCACCCCGATCCGGCCGCCCAGATGCTCGACGATCCGCTTGGCAATGGCCAGTCCCAGCCCGGTGCCGGCCGGCTTGCCGGTCAACGCGTCGCCGGACTGGCGGAAGCGGTCGAACACTAGGTCGCGGTCCCTCGCCGGCACGCCGGGGCCGCTGTCGATCACCGCCACCCGCAGGACACCGTCCCCCAGCCGGGCGACCAGCCGGGTCCGGCCGCCGGGCGGGGTGAATTTGGCGGCGTTGGACAGCAGGTTGACGACGACCTGGATCACCCGGTCCACGTCGCCGCGCACCGGCGGCAGCCGTTCCGGCATGTCGACCGATAGGGCGATGCCGCGCTCGCGGAACAGCGCCTCCGTCGCGGCAACCGCCTCCGTCAGGGCCTGTCCGGCGTCGATGGTCTCGATCCGCCAGTCCAGCGCGCCGGCCTCGATCTTCGCCATGTCCAGCACCTGGTTGATCAGGCGGGTCAGCCGCTCGCTCTCCTTGATGATGACGGCCAGGAACTCCTGCCGCTGCCCGGAGTCCAGTCCGGGGTCGTCATGCAGGATCTCGCTCAGCGCCCGGATCGAGGTCAGTGGCGTGCGCAGCTCGTGGGTGACGGTGGACAGGAAGTCGTCCTTCAGCCGGTCCAGCTCGGTCAGCCGCTCATTGGCGGCGCGCAGCGCGTCGGTGGCGCGTTCCAGCTCCGCCGTCTTGCGTTCCAGTTCGCGGCTGTGGGCGATGACGTCGCTGGTCTCGTCCAGCATCCGCAGAAGCTCCGCTGCCTCCACGGCGCCCGCCGAGACGGAGGAGGCCAGCGCGACGCGGGCGGACGCTCCGCCGATGGCGCCGGCCAGCAGCCGTTCGGCCAGCCGCAGCCGCTCCGGTCCGGCCGGCTCGTCCGGATCGGCGCCATCGAAGGCACGCCCGGCACGCTGTGGACCGAGGAAGCGGGCGACGACGCGGGTGAGGTCGCCGACGCTGGCTGCACTGCGCCAGTCGGACTGTACGGTTGGCGTCGGTGTCACGCCGTCAGACACGGGATGGAAGGCATCGACGAATGCGGCGGCCTGCACCCGCTCCGCCGCACCCTGCCGGTCGAACAGCGACAGGCCGACATAGGCGCCGATGTTGGCAAGCGCGGTCCAGAACAGCGCATGGGCCAGCGAGTCCCAACCTTCCAGCCCGAACAGCGCGTAGGGCCGCAGGGCCGCGATTCCCCATGGCCCTTCGGTGATGAAGCCGGATGGCAGCCAACCCGAACGCGCGAAGCTGGGCAGCAGCAGGGTATAGGCCCAGACCAGCGCCCCCGCCGTCACGCCGCCGATGGCGCCGCGCCGGGTCGCTCCCCGCCAATAAAGCCCGCCGATCAGTGCCGGTGCGAACTGCGCCACCGCGGCGAAGGAGATCAGCCCGATCGACACCAGAGCGTAGGCCGAGCCCGCCAGCCGGAAATAGCCGTAGCCGAACAGCAGGATCGCCACGATGGCGATGCGCCGCACCGCCAGCAGGAGCGGCGCCAGATCGGCCGAGCGTGCCAGCGCCCGCGGCCGGGTGCGCAGCAGGATCGGCATCACCAGGTCGTTGCACAGCATGGTGGAGAGCGCCACCGTCTCGACCACGATCATCCCCGCCGCCGCCGACAGCCCGCCCAGGAAGGCCAGCAGGGCCAGCCATCCCGCACCGCCGTTCAAGGGCAGGGCGACCACGAACAGGTCGGGGTCCAGCCCGCCGCCGAAGGTCAGCAGTCCCGACAGCGTCACCGGCAGGACGAACAGGTTGATCAGCAGGAGGTAGAGCGGGAACAGCCAGATTGCCCGGTCGAGATGGCGCTCGTCCGTCGATTCGATGACCATCACCTGGAACTGGCGCGGCAGGCACAGCATCGCCGCGGCAGACAGGATGGTGGTGGCGACCCAGGCGCCCCATGGACCGCCGCCGGACGCGGCATGCCCAAGCGCCGCCTCGCTGCCCATCAGGCGGGCGAGATCCGGGCGGGCGGCGGCCGCGGCGAACAGGCTGTCGAGCCCGCCATGCAGGCCCCAGACCACGAAGATGCCGACCGCCAGGAAGGCGACCAGCTTCACCAGCGATTCCAGCGCGATGGCGGCGACCATGCCGGGGTGGTGTTCCGCCGCGTCGATCTGGCGGGCGCCGAAGACGATGGCGAACAGCGCCATCACCGCCGCGATGAGAAAGCCCTGGTCGAGGAATGGCCCGGCAGTCGTGCCCAGCCCACCACCGGTCAGCGCGTCGAAGCTGACGGCGACCGCCTTGAGCTGCAAAGCGATGTAGGGGGTCACGCCCAGCGTGGCGGTCAGTGCCACCAGACCGCCCAGCAAGGGGCTGTGGCCGTAGCGGCTGGCGAGGAAGTCGGCGATGGAGGTGATGCGCTGCGCCTTGGCGATGCGCAGGATCTTGCGCAACAGCAGCGGCGCCAGCAGCATCAGCAGGGTGGGGCCGAGATAGACCGGCAGGAACCCGATGCCCAGCGTCGCCGCCCGACCGACCGACCCGTAGAAGGTCCAGGTTGTGCAATAGACGCCCAGCGACAGGGCGAAGACGGTGGGCGAGGCGATGACGCTACGCCCCGCCGCTTCCCGCCGGTCGGCCCAATGGGCGATGGCGAACAGGGCGGAGAGGTAGACCAGCGCGGCGATCAGGACGGCGGCCCAATCCAGCCCGGTCTGCATGCCGTCCTCCTAGCGTGCCCGGCCGGCGATTGCCGCCAGCGCGATCACCGCCGCCCAGATGCCGAAGACCCAGACATAGAGCGCCGGCACCCCCAGAATCGACCCCCCCACCCCGAACAGGCCGAGCAGCGGCGGGTTGAAAAGGGCGGCTGCCAGCAGGAACAAGCCGATCATCCGGTCGCGGTATCGGCCGGAGCCCGGCTCATGGCCCGGTGTCGGGTCGGGCGCGCTCAAAAGGCGCGTTCCCGCGCGGCCAGTTCGACCAGGATGTTGGCGCCGCGGATGGCGTCGTCCAGCGTCCGCACCTCGCGTTCGCGCAGCATCTCGATCATCCGCAGGAACACCGCGGCGGTGACCAGGCTATCGCCCAGCGCGGTGTGGCGGTCCACCACCTCGATGCCCAGCCGTTCGGCGATGCCGTCCAGCGTGTGGTCGCCGTCATTGCCCAGCAGCATGCGCGACAGCAGCATGGTGTCGAGAACCGGACAGTCGAAGGCCACCCCCGCCGCCCGTTCCTTCATCTTCAGGAATTTCAGGTCGAAGGCGGCATTGTGCGCCACCAGCACCGCGCCGGAAACGAAGCTGCGGAACTGCGGCAGCACGGCGTCGATGGTCGGCTTGCCCACCACCATCCCGTCTGTGATGCCGTGGAAGGGCACCGATTCCGGCGGGATCGGCCGCTTCGGATCGACCAGAGTGTTGAAGGTCTCGCCGGTGAGGATGCGCCCGCCGACGACGCGGACCGCGGCGATCTGGATGATCTCGTCGCCGGTGCTGGGCGACAGGCCGGTGGTCTCGGTGTCGAACACCACGTAATGCAGCCGGTCCAGCGGTGTGCGGCCAAGCTCGCTGGTCGCCAGCGGCTGGTGCAGCAGCCCGAAATCGAAGAATTCCGGCCGGGCGCCGGCCTTCGGCCGCGGCTGGGCGGTGCGCGGCGACTGAGCCGGCGGCAACGGCACGCGCAACCGGGCGCGGGCGCTATCGGTGGCGCCGTCGGTGGGCAGCGGCTCGCTCCAGGCGGTGCTGCGGTGGTGTTGCAGGACGTCGCCGGCGCTGAGGCCGCCCAGACCGTCGGGCAGGGTCTGGTCCAGCCAGCCATCCAGCGTGGCGCTGGACACCGCCGGCCCTTGCCAGACGAGGTCGAGATAGACCCAGCGGTCGCCGTCCTGCGGGCCGGCCGCCTCCAGATCGAAGGCGGTGGCGCCGGTCAGCGCCTGCACCCGCCCGATCAGATAGGCGAACAGCAGGACGAGGCTGTGGCTGTCGCCATGCACCCATTGCGGCAGGCCGGTCAGCGTCACCGTGGTGGCGGACTCGGCCCCCACCCGGTGGGCGACGAGGGTGATCAGGTTGTTGGAATGGATATCGCTCATCGGCCAGCTGCCGGTGACGACGTTGCGGTAAGCGTTGGTCACCCGCTCCAGTCTTTGCGACAGGCTTGAGCAGGAGTCCAGCATCGCGCTTTCGAAGGCGGCGCGGTCGCCGGGGCCGAGGTCGGGCGCGTCGTACAGCGTCTCGACCGCCGCCCGCAGGTTGGCGATGGGCGCGCGGAACCCTTCCGTCGCCTCGCGCAGCAGGGAGTCGCGCTGGCCCAGTGCCGCCAGTTCGCTGGTGGCGTCGGACAGGGTCAGAACGTAGCCGGTGATGGCTGGACTGGTGTTGACCGATGGTTCGCCCGACGCCGGGTCGGGATCCTGCAGGATGGCGCTCATCCGCCCTTCCAGCAGGATGCGGCCGTCGGTGGTGGCGCCGACGAACTGGGCGGTGGTGCCATGCTCGTGATTGACATGCCGCCCTTCGCGCACCCGCAGGGTCAGCCGCTCCAGCGTGTGGGTCACCGGTTCCGCCACCACGAAATGCAGCAGCGAGCGGCCCAGCCCAAGCTCTCCGGTCAGGTGCAGGATGTCGAGGGCGGTCTGGTTGTAGAGCAGGATTTGGTGCCGGGTGTTGCAGACCAGAACGCCTTCGTGCAGGTCGCGTAGCACGGCGGCGAGCTGCGTCTTCTGCTCCTCCGCCTTGGCGGTGGAGTCGGCGACGGTGCGGGCGATGTCGCGGCGGACCTGGGCCAGCTTGTCCGACAGATCGTTCACCGCGCGGGCGATGGGCAGCAGGTCGCCATAGCGGGCCAGCGGTACCCGGCCGCCGACCGCCCCCTCGGCATTGCCGTGGGCGATCAGCCCGGCCTCGCGGCTCAGGGTTTCCGCGGCGCGCAGCAGATAGCGGTCGACCGCCAGCCACAGCCCCCAGACCGCGGCGGCGCAGGCCGCCGTCATCACCACGGCATAGGTCAGCAGCGGGTCCGACGCGTCCGACCCGCGCACCGCCGCCGCCAGTCCGACCGCCAGCGCCACCAGCGTGATGCCGGCGGCGCGGAAGGCCAGCGGGATCATGCGGCGCGGCAGGCGTGCGGGCGGAGGAACGCCGCCGGTCTTCCTGTCCGGCCGCGGCCCGTCGAGCGCCGGGGCGGTCATGGCGCCGGCTCCACGCTGCCGGTCGCGGTCAGGCCCAGATGGCGGCGGACGGTGGTCAGCAGGTCGCGGGTGGAGAAGGGTTTGGTGATGTAGTCGGTGGCGCCCAGCGCCAGCCCCTTCTGCCGCTCGACGTCGCGGCTGCGCGCCGTCAGCATGATGATCGGCAGGGTCTTCCAGGCCGGGTTGGTCCGCAGGGTCTGGCAGACGTCGAAGCCGTCGCGCTTCGGCATCATCGCGTCGAGCAGGATCAGGTCGGGGGTGAAGGTCTCCACCGAGCGCAGCGCTTCGTCCCCGTCGCGGGCGATGCGCACGTCGAACCCGGCGCGCTGCATGAGAACCTGGAGCGACAGGACGATGCTGGGCTCGTCGTCGACAACCAGGATGGTCGGCTTCATGGCTGGGCGTCCTCCGGTGCGCCGGTCTTGTGCCGGCTTCCCAATTTGCGGCCGGGGCAATGCATTCGTGCCCTGGAATGTCCATGGTACGAGCAAAGAGAAGCGGGGATCAAGCGGCACTCCCGGCTCCCCCGACCAAAGAACGGGGGTGAAGTCCGAAAGAAAAAGCCCGGCCGCGACCAAATGTCGCCGTCGGGCTTTCGTTGGGATGACACGGTGTCGCAGGGGCAAGGACCGGCCGGCGTCCGTCGCCGGCCCGGCCGGGGGTCAGCGCGTCGTCACGACGACGGGGTTGAGCCCCATCTTCGATTTCAACTGCTCGGCCTCCCGCTTCGCGGCGGCCGCATCGGGGTAGCCGCCGACGCGCACCGCGCGCCAGGACCGGTTCGCACTGTCGGTCCAATCCACCGTGTAGGCCTGGAACCCGTTGCCCTGAAGCCGCTGGACCAGCGAATCGGCGTTCCCCGTCACCGAGAAGCTGCCGACCTGAACGGTGTAGCGCCCGGCCGGCGCCTGGGCGGCAGGGGTGGACGGCGCGGCGGCCTTGGCGGCCTGCTTGGGCTCGCCAGTGCCGGAGGATGCGGCGGGCGGGGTGGCGGGGGCCGCCGGCGTGGCGGTGGGCGGACGCTTTGCCGCCTCCTTGGGCGGCGCCAGCATCGCCTGCAACGACCCGGTGTCCGCCGGTCCTTCCTGCCTGGGCGCTTCCGGCTTGGCCGCTTCGGGCTTCGGCGACTCCGGCTTCTGGATCGCGGGGGCGTTTTCCGACGGGGCCGCAGCGCGCGGCTTCGGAGCCGCGGCGGGGGCGGTGGCCGGGACGGACGGCGGCTCCGGCACTTTCAGGACCGGCGGCGGGCTGGCGGGCAAAGCGGCGACCGGCGGCGGCGGAGCGGCGGACGGGGCCGTCGGTGCCGGCGCGGACTGTACCGGAGGAGTCTGCGTCGCGGCGGCCGGCGGCGTGGTTGCCGGGGTCGGCAGGCTTCCGGTCGCGGGCGCCGTGGCGCCGGGTGCCGGGTTGGCGGGCGCGCGGGTGATGGCGGGGGCAGGCACCATCGGCGCCCCGCTGTTGGCGGCCGTCGTCACCGGCGCCGGATCGCCCGAGCCGACATAGACCACGCCGACGGCGATGCCGCCGGCAGCGACCAGGGCCAGCGCGATCTTGCCCAGCGGCAGGCGGCTGCGGGCTGCCGGCTCCTCCTCCTCATACTCCACGTCGTCGTCCTGCGGGTCGGCCCGCAGGTCTTCGTTCAAGGCGCGAAGCAGCTTGGCGATGTCCTCGTTCTCCGGCGGCGGAGTGTCGGAAGGTTTGCCGTTGGCCTTCATCTCGTCCTTGAAAGTCGGTGTCGTCAGGGTGGGAGCCTGCCGGTGCGGTGGCTTGAGCGTCACGGTCGACCTGCGCTTGCCCGTCATGGCGGGCCGGCTGAAAGCAGAAAAAGGGGCCTTCCGCGCGCCGGGGCCGCGGAACACGGACCGGCTGCGGAAAGCCCCTTCTCTTTATCGTATTTTGCCGCCCCTTCAAACCGCCATGCGGTCGCGCCCGGCAGTCGGGCGGCACAAAAGAAGGGACCTCAGCCCTGGTGCGGACGGGTCGGGTCGACCGGCTGGGCGGTGGTCGTGGTGGCGGCGGTCGGCGCCGGCTGAGGAGCAGCCGGCTGTGCCGGGGCGGGGGCCGGAGCCGGGTTGATCGCGGCCGGAGGAGCCTGGGCCGGCGTCTGGGCGGTGGTGGTCGCGGCGGGCGTCTGGGCCTCGTCCTCGTCCTTCAGCCCGGCCTTGAAGGCCTTCACGCCCTTGGCGATGTCGCCCATCACGTTGGGCAGCTTGCCGGCGCCGAACAGGAGAAGCACGATGACCAGAACGATCAACCAGTGCCAGATGCTGAAACTGCCCATCGATCAATACCTCTGAAAAACGGTCGGAACGGATGTCGTCGCGGTCGCCACCAATGTGAGTGCCCCTTCCGCGCCGCACAAGAGGGGCATGGTCGGGAGCCGTGACAAAGGCGGTGCCGTCAGGCTGCCGGGCCGCTTTCCGCCGGCTCCTCCGGCAACTGGTGGCGCATGATCAGCGGTGCCTGGAAGGCGCTGAACAGCAGGGTCAGCGGCATGATGCCGAACACCTTGAAGTTGACCCACATGTCGGTGGCGAAGTTCCGCCACACCACCTCGTTGAGCACGGCCAGCAGCAGGAAGAACCACGCCCAGCGGATGCCCAGCGTGCGCCACCCGTCGTCCGACAGGCTCAGAACCGTGCCCAGCAGGCGCTTCATCACGTTGCGCCGTGTCATGTGGGCGACGAACAGGACGATGGCGAACAGCAGGTTGACCAGGGTCGGCTTTATCTTGATGAACAGGTCGTCCTGAAGCCACAGCGTCAGGCCGCCGAACAGCAGCACGAACCCGGCGCCGACCACCGGCATGATCGGGATGCGCCGTTCCAGCCGCCAGGACACCGCGAGCGCGATGGTGATGGCGACCATGAAGACCGCGGTGCCGGTCATGATGCCGGCCTGCGAGTTGGCAACGAAGAAGGCGGCGAGCGGGCCGGCCTCGATCGCCAGGCGTGCGAACTGGTTCATGGTCCCTGACATAGCCCGAACCGGTCGCCCATGAAAGGGGCGAATGTCGACGCACGAGACATTCGGGAGCGCGCCGCCGCCGATGAAAAGGAAAATATGGCGGTGACATCGCGCAGCCCCCGGCGACGGAACGCGAGCGGGGCTTTTCTCGCGTCGAGTGTTTCGCTAACTCTTTCGTCATCCGCCGAACGGCGGGGGGCCGGACGAAGGGCAGGGGACCATGGAAGCCGCCGAGGTGAAGGACCTGATCGACGAAGCCCACGAGCGGGAACGGGCCAAGCGCCGGCCCGCCGGACATCACCATGCCGAAGAGAATGACGAGGGCGGGCATGGGGTGAAGATGTCCACCGCCATCTACATCTCCGTCCTGGCGGCGGTGCTGGCCATCGTCAGCGTCGCCGGTTCGAATGCCGGCAAGGAGCTGATGGCCAGCGCCATCGAGGCGTCGGACAGCTTCGCCTATTACCAGTCCAAGACCCAGCGCCAGATCAGCCTGCGTCTTGCCGCCGACGAGCTGGAACTGCTGTCTGCCGGCATGCCGGCGGAGGCCCAGGCCAAGGCTTTGCAGCGCTCCACCGAATACCGCCAATCGGCCGACCGGATGGAGGCCGACGACGGCAAGAACAGCCGCAAGGATCTGCTGAACAAGGCCAAGGCGGCGGAGGTCCGGCGCGACCATGCCGCGGCCCAGGACCCCTATTTCGACTTCGCCGAGGGCATGCTGCAGCTCGCCATCGTGCTGGCGTCGGTCTTCGCCATCACCAACCGCGGCTTCATCCTGTGGGCCAGCCGTGCGCTGGCGGCGGCCGGCGTGCTGATGGCGGTGGACGGCTTCACCCTGATCCTGCCTCTGCCTTTCCTCTGACCCCTTAGAGTTTGTCTGATGCTTATTGAAGCACCAGACAGACTCTAAGCTTTTGGTTTTCCGTGTGATTCACGCTTCAAGCGATTCCGCTTGAACCGATCACACTCTAGAACTGGGCCGACAGGCGCAGGGAGCCGTAGTTGGTCAGCGACTTCTGGCCTTGGAACTCCGGCGTCTGCAAGGTCTGGGCGTAGGTCAGGCCATAGCGGCCATAGCGCAGCGTCAGGCCGGCCTGCATGCTGCCGACCAGCGGATGCTTGGCGACCGACCGGCTTTCGCGGAAGCTGTTGCCGTCCAGGAAGATGTTGCGCGCCACCGCCCGGCCCTCGGCGCTGGCATAGACGTACCAGGAAAAACGCCCCGGCCGCTCCGAATAGGGATTGTCCTGGTAGGGGATGCTGGAGGTCGGGCGTGTCACCAGCGCGCCGACCGGCGGCGGCATGTTGCCGCCGAGCCGGACGGTGGCTCCCGTCGCGGCGAAGGTCAGCACATTGCCGATGCTGCCGGCGACATGCGGGCTGAAATCCCATTCCAGCGGGCCGAGGCTGTTGGGTTTCTCGTCGCGCCAGACATGCTCGTAACTCAGCACGACACCCGGTTCGTCGCGCAGCTGGTAGTTCCAGCCTTCCGGATAGGTGGCGCCGTCGACGATCTTGTGGACCGTCTTCTGCGTCTGCTCCGCCAGCGAAGCCGGGCCGACCATGCCGAGATCGAGGTCGATGCGGTCCACCGCCCGCGGCGCCTCGTTCAGCACCGACACGCGGCCATAGAGCCAGCCGGCATAGGGCCGGTCCTTGGGGTTCGGGTTGCGGGCGGTCAGGTCGCTCGGCGTGTAGATGTTCTGGCCGAAGGCGAAGCCGTAGCGCCGCACCCCGCCCGGTTCGATCCAGGGCACGATGTTGGCCAACCAGTCGATGTTGCCGTAGGTCGGCCGCGCCCCGGAGAAATAATAGAACTGGAACCCGTTGGTGTAGTAGCGGTCGGTCCCGCCGCCGAACAGGTCGTTGTCGATCCAGAAGCCGATTGCCGGGCCGGAGGTCGCGGGTTCGTCGCCGGGGGGAGGCGTGGTCTCCTGCGCATTCGCCGCCGATATGGCTGCTGTCGCGGTCAGCAGCAGGGTCGCAAATGCTGCGGCCAAAGTGGGGCCGCTCTTCGTCACCATTCCGGCACGCTCCATCCGTTTCGCGAGATAACGGATTGAGGCGATGTGTGTTGCGATGCGGTGCGGCCTCTTTGGGGGTAGGGGGCCTATGCCTCGGTCGAGGATGCCCCCGCATGCTCACATCCGCGTCCGCAATCCCTCCACCGCGTCCTCCAGCGTCATGTCGATGCGCTTGATCCCGTGCAGCGACAGGAAACGCGCCTCGTTCTTCGACAGCTCGCCGGGGATGACCGCCCAGTGGCTGTCGGAGGAGCGCTTGGCGATCTGGCGGGCGAAGGTGCGCTGGATCTCTTGGTCGAAGCGGCAGCCCAGATACAGGAAATGACGGCCAGCGCGGCGGTCCTGGACAATGGAGGGGATCGGGGTCTGGATGTCGATCTCCGTCAGGATCTCGACATAGTCGCTGTCGGAGATCAGGTAATTGCCGGCCGGCGTCACCGCCCCCGACGGCTTGTAGAGCACGGTGTCCCAGCCAACCGCCGCGTCGGCGGAGGCTTCGGCGCCGTCGGGGGCGTAGTAGCGCACCCATTCGCCGGTTGATTGCGGGTGCGACACCCCCTGGATCTGGCCCCAGCTGCGGTCGGCGGCGGCGCTCAGCAGGCTGTCCAGCACGTTGTCGTACCAGACGTCGACCAGCAGCGGCGGGGCCGGGATCGCGGCCAGCAGCGCATGGACCGGGGTGGCCGGCACCGTCTGCCGGAAGATGTCGTTGAGGATGGTCTCCAGCGTCTTGCGGTGCTTGCGCGTCTCGATGAACTGGGCGACCGCGGTCATGCTGGCGCGGATGCGGCCGGGGGCGGCGACCTTGGCGTTCAGGCGCTGCACCAGCTCCGCCGAGTTGCGCGGGATCGGACACTGGTCGGGCGGCAGCAGGTCGAAGGCGCCGGGGCCGAGATAGGGCACCACCTGCCGTGCCGCCAGCGCCGCGGCGATGTCGGCCAGCGCCGCGGCGGCGTCCTGAACCGTGACGGAGTCGGAATCGGTTGCAAGCGTGGTGACGGTCATGGGTGCCTCTTCCCTTGGGGGCTTCACAGATAGATCGCGGCGCCGGCGCCGGTGTTGACGCTGGCGTCCTTCAGCGTTTCCACGATGAAGGCGACCTGATCGCTGGTGATCTTGCGGTGCAGCGGCAGGGCGAGCACCCGGTCGGCCGTCTTGGTGCAGACCGGGCAGGCCCCGCGCCCGGCCCGCTGTTCGCCCAGGGCCTCGCCCAGCGCTTCGATGTAATATTGCTGGGTGTGCAGCGGCTGGCCGTAGTCGCTGGCGTCGATGTCCTGGGTGTCCAGATCCTCGATGATCGAGCGGCGGCCGGACGCGCTGAAGCGGGTGCCGAGATGGACGCAATAGACCATCGGGTTGACCATTTCGGCCCCCGGCCCGCGATAGGGCGGCTTGATCCCCTCGAAGCTCGCCATCGCCGCGTCGTAATAGGCGATCACCAGATTGCGGCGGGTCAGGATCTCCGGCAGGCGCTTCAACTGCACCAGGGCGAGTGCCGCGTTCAGGTCGCTCATCCCCGCCTGCCAGGGCAGGGTGCGGGTGATGACCACCGTGTTGCGGTGTTCCGTCTCGCGCCGGCGCATGTAGCGCAGGCGGTGGGCGAGGTCGCGGTCGTCGGTGACGATCATGCCGCCCTCGCCGGCCAGCAGGATGCCGGGTTCCGAAAAGTCGAAGACCGCCGCGTCGCCGAAGGTGCCGACCATCTGGCCCTTGTAGGTCGAGCCGATGGCCTCGGTCGAATCCTCCAGCAGGATCAGCCCCTTGGCATCGGCCAGCGCACGCAGCTCCTCCCAATGGGCGGGGTGGCCGTTGACGTTGGCGGCCAGGATCGCCCGGGTCTTCGGCGACACCAGCGCCGCCGCCTTCTCCGGATTGATGGTGTGCTGCCAATAGTCGATGTCGACCAGCACCGGCGTGGCGCCGGACAGCGCCACCGCGTGCTGGACCTGATGCCAGCCGAACGGGCTGCACAGCACCTCGTCCCCCTCGCCGATGCCATAGCCCTTCAGCATCAGCAGCGTCGCCATGGTGCCGCTGGACACCGCCACCGCATGGTCGCGGCCGACATAGGCGGCGAAGGAGTCCTCGAACGCCCGCACCATCCGCCCGTCGCTCAAGGCCCCGGAGGACAGCAGGCGGCCGAGCATCTCGACCTCGGCATCGGAGATGTCCGGATCGGTCAGCGGGATATAATCGTCCAGCCCGTCATCGTCGGAGGCTGCGGGGTCCCATGCTGCGGCGGCTTCGCTCATTCACTCGTCCTCGTCCCGTTGGGCGATCACGACGCCGGTGGCAAGCTCCGGCTTGTCGGTGATGAGCCAGCAGTGGTTGTTGCCGTCCACCAGATGCAGGTCGAAGCCCGCCTCTTCCCGGAAGGGATCCTCCGCCATCACCGCGGCCATGGCGCCGGTGACGGTCTTCAGGTCCGGGTTGGCCTCGCGTACGCTGCGGACCACGGCGTCGAGCGTGCCGCCCCCGGCGAACAGCCGGCCGGCCAGGGTGGCGATGCTGTCGATGCGCTCGGGAGACAGGGCCATGGGCGTCACTCCGTGCCGCGTTTTTTGGCTTCCACGGTGATCGGCAGGCGGGTTTCCGCCGGCATCTCCGGCAGATCGAGCGTCCAGCCGTTGGCGACCTTGACCCAGCCGCCCCACAGGCCCGGCTTCTCCATCTCGACGATGGGTTCCTCCAGGTCCTTCTTGGCGACGTAGATCGTGTACTGCTCGGACGCCTTGCGGATCATCACCTTCATCGCAAATACTCCATCCTATTGTTTTATTTGTGTTTTTTAGGCAGCGACCAGCCGGGCGTGCAGGGCCGGCAATTCCGACAGGACGGCGTCCACCTCCGCCGCCGTGGTGTAGCGGCTCAGCGAGAAGCGCAGGCTGGCGGCGGCCTCTGTGCCGTTCAGCCCCATCGCGGCCAGCACATGGCTCGGCTCGTTGCCGCCGGAGGAGCAGGCCGCCCCCATCGACACGGCAATGCCGGCGCGGTCGAGCCGCATCAGCAGTTCTTCGGCATCCACCGGATGGCCACGCCCGTCGGCGAAACGGATGTTGCTGGTGTTGGGCAGACGGGCGGCACCTGCACCGTTCACCACCGCACCCGGCCAGCGGGCGAGGATGCCCTGTTCCAGCCGGTCGCGCAGGAAGGCGGTCAGGTCGGTCTCGTCCAGCCAAAGCGAGGCCAGCGACGCGGCGGCGCCAAAGCCGACGATGCCCGGCACATTCTCCGTCCCGCCGCGACGGCGGCGCTCCTGATGGCCGTGGATCAGCGCGTGGAAGGGCGCGCCCTTGCGGACATAGAGCGCACCGACGCCCTTCGGCCCGTGCATCTTGTGGGCGGACAGGGTGAGGTAGTCGGCGATGCCGCAATCGACCGGCACCCGGCCCGTCGCCTGCACCGCGTCGCTGTGGAACAGGGCGCCGTGGGCATGGGCGATGGCGGAGGCCCCTTCGACCGGCATCAGGACGCCGGTCTCGTTGTTGGCCCACATCATGGAGACCAGCGCCGTCGCCTCCGTCACCGCGGCGGCGAGATCGACCAGCGAGGGCAGGCCGTCGCGGTTCACCGGCAGGATGGTGACGCGCCAGCCGCGCTGGCGCAGGTCGTCGAACAGGGCCAGCGTCGCCGGATGCTCCACCGCGGTGGTGACGATGTGGTCGCGGCGGTGGTCGGTCTCCTCGATCACGCGCAGCGCGCCGAGGATGGCGGCGTGGGTCGCCTCGGTGGCGCTGCCGGTCATCACCAGATCGGCCGGCCTGGCGCCGATCAGGGCCGCGACCTGCGCCTTGGCCTCGCTGACCGCGCGTCGGGCGGCCATGCCGGCGGAATGCGGGCTGGACGGGTTGGCGAACTCGCCGAACAGGTGCGGCAGCATCGCGTCGCGCACCTCCGCAGCCAGGGCGGTGGTGGCGTTGTTGTCGAGGTAGATCGTCATCGCATCGCTCCCCATCACATCACACCGGGCACGCCGCGCCGCGATCCGTCGGCCGGGACGATCTCCTCCTCCAGGCAACCGACGACGGTGCCGCCGGGGAACTCCACCAGATAGACCGGCAGGCTGCCTTCCTCGGTGCGGCCGACGCGGACGATGGTGCCGGGGGTGCCCCTGGGCGCCAGCAGCGCGCCGTCCGGCACCTGCGGGTGGCTGCCGTCGTTGAACAGATCCTCCTGCACCGTGACCCGCAGGCCCCAGTCGTACAGCGGTTCGCGCGGCGGGATGAAACCGGGCTTGGCGGCGGCTTCGACGTCGGACATCGCGAGGCTCCTTATCGGTGGGGACCAGCTGGTTTGGCCTGGGGCTTCCGGGCTCGGTTCACTGGGGGTCGTTGCAATGGGCGTCGATCACCTGAAGCTCGCGCGCGCGCATGCCGACGACGACCTGTTTCTCAAAAAAATCAACGGCATAGATGTAATACATCTGCAGATAGGTCCCGATGGAGATGACATAGCCGACATCGCCCTCGCGGATCAGGAAGTCGCCGACCGGCCGGCCGGGATAGGTGCCGTCGTTGCGCACGTCGCGCAGGGCCTTGACCTTGAATCCCTGCTCCAGCACCGGCGGACCGACCAGCTCGTTGGCGTCCTCGGCACTGCGGGCGCGTTCGCGGCGGTATGGGGCGGCTGCTTCGGTGTCGGTCATGGCGCGAGTGCTCCGTCCGTTGAGGGGCCGCTAGAGGGGCGGGAGGTCGTTGGCGATTGTGAGCCCGGCGGCGAGACCGGCGGCGCGCTGGCGGGCGATGGCCCGCACCTCCTCCTCCGGGTCGTCGAGCAGGGATCCCAGCTGTCCGGCATCGATCCGCCCGGCGACGGCGAGGCGGACCATCCAGTCGGCATCCTGCAGCAGGATGTGCAGTTTCGACGCCGGCAGCCGCTGTGCCACCACCAGCCGCACCCGCGGGCTGTCGTCCCAGGCGAGGCTGGGCAGCCAGTCCATGGTCAGGCGTCGGGCGACCTCCACCCGCACCTCCGGGTCCTCGTCATGCATCATCGCCGGCAACATGCCGTCCGGGATCCGCCGCACCACCCGCAGCCGGACCGAACAGTCGGGGTCGCGCATCAGCGGGGCGAGGTCGGCGTCCTCCAGCCGGGTGGCGACGGCGATCCGCACCTCGCGATCGGGATCGTCGCGCAGTTTCAGCAGAAGCCGGCGCGGCAGCCGGCGGGCCAGGACGGAGCGCACCGTTTCGTCCGGGTCGTTCATCAGCCGGGGAAGTTGGAAGATCGGGGCGAAGCGCGCGGCATTCGCCCGGACCTCGAAATAGGGATGGTCGAGATGGCCGGCCGACAGATCCGGGTTCCATTCGAAGAAGCGCTGGATGCGTTTGGCGTAGCGGTCCTCGACGCAGGTCTTCAGCGGCAGGCAATGACCGGGCAGCTTGCCGCCGGGCGGCACAATGGCGGTCTCCGGGTCGAGCCGGCGGTCGCGGTGGGTGCAGGCGGTGCAGTCGATCGGTTCGCCGCGCCAGTCCAGGGCTTCGAGGATGTCGTCGCTCATGCGCCGGCCTCCTCAAGCTCGTCCTCATGCTCGCGGCGGTCGGCGACGGCGATCAGGCGGGAGGCGCCGAACCGGTCGTCGGAGTCGAGGTCGCGGACCTTGGCCAGCGCCTCCCGCCCGGCGTCCATCCGGCCGGTGCGCAGCAGCAGATAGCCGATGGCGACCAGGGCGAACAGGAACAGGCGGGGCGCCGGTTCCAGCCCGCGGAAATCGGCGGTGGCCGGTGTGATGCTGCGCCAGTCCGTATGGTTGACGCCGAGTGCCGCCATCGCATGGCCGAGCATGCGCTCGCCATAGACCAGCGCCTGGTCGAGGTTGGCCTTGTAGAAGTGGAACTTGTAATGGCCGAGGTCGACCAGGCGATGGCCGGGGGCGATCTCCGCCGCGCGGGCGAGATGGACGAGCGCCGCCCCGCTGTCGGCATAGCTGGCGGCGGCCAGATGCAGGCAGCGTTCCGCCTCGGGCGGAAGATCCCCGCCATAGTAGCGGCGGGCGAGCCAGTCCTCATCCACCTCGTCCAGCATGGCGCGGTGCTCCTGCTTTCTCAGATCCCCTCTCCCGTCCCGGGAGAGGGGATCCGTTCATCACGCCGGGACGCAGCAGTCGGCCGGGCAGACGGCGGCGCATTGCGGGCTGTCGAACTGGCCCTGGCATTCGGTGCACTTGGCCGGGTCGATGACGTAGGTGCCCTTCTTCAGGCTGATGGCGATGTTCGGGCACTCGGCCTCGCAGGCGCCGCAGACGGTGCATTCGGCGGACTTGATCTTGTAGGCCATGGCTCTCTCCTTGGGTGATGGGATGGCTGTGGAGGGGGGAAGGGGGTCAGGCGCGGCGTGCGGTCAGCGCCCCGGTGCGGATCACCGCATCCTGGCCGGCACGGGACTGGACGACGCCCTGGCCGAGCCGCTCGGCGTAGTCCTTGAAGTAGGCCAGCGCCGATTCCTCGATGTAGTCGAAGGCGAAGCGGTCGACCGGTTCGATCCCGGCGTCGGCCAGCGACTTGGACGGGCAGCCGCCGATCTTGGCGACGAACACCGCGGTGCAGTCGTTGATGGCGGCCAGCACGCCGTCCAGCGTGTCGACATCGCCCGATCCGCCTTCGCAATACTGGTCGACGCGGCGGTGTCCGACGAACTTGGCGCCGGCCGGGCCGACCTCGTAGATCTGGAATTCCTTTGCGTGGCCGAAATGCTCGTTGATGCGCTCGCCGCCCTTGGTGGCAACGGCGATCAGGATCGGATCGGCCGTGGTGCCGACGCTGTCGCGCACATCGGCCTGTGCCGCGGCCTTCGAGGCATGGCGGCCGGCGCGCTCGGACTCGACATGCTCGCGGTAGGTGCGGCGGGCTTCGTCGTCATAGTCGACGAAGCCCATCGCCTCGATCTTGTCGGCGGTGAATTCCTCGCCGCGGTCCTCGCCCAGCAGGCCGACGGCGTCGGCGCGGCACTGGCGGCAGTGGCGCATCAGCTTGGCCCCGCCCTCGCAGGCGTCCTGCACCACCTTCAGTTCCTGCGCGGTGGGGCCGCGCTGGCCGTTCAAGCCGAAATACGTGCCGTGGGCAGGATCGGAGATCAGCGGCATGATGTTGTGCAGGAAGGCGCCGCGGCTCTTTACCGCCTTGTTCACCTCCAGCAGATGCTCGTCGTTGACCCCGGGGATCATGACCGAGTTCACCTTCACCAGGATGCCGCGCGAGGTCAGCATCTCCAGCCCAAGCATCTGCTGCTCGTGCAGGATCTTGGCGGCGTCCAGCCCGGTCCAGCGCTTGTGCTTGTAGAAGATCCACGGGTAGATCTGCGCGCCGACCTCCGGATCGACCATGTTGATGGTGATGGTCACGTGGTCGATGTTGTACTGCGCGATGGTGTCCACATGATCGGGCAGGGCCAAACCGTTGGTGGACAGGCACAGCTTCAGGTCCGGCGCCTTCTTCTGCAGCATCTCGAAGGTGGCGAAGGTGTTCTTGCCGGCGGCCGCGAGACTGTCGCCGGGGCCGGCGATGCCGATCACAGACAGCTGCGGGATTTCCTGGGCGACGGCGAGGATCTTCTTGAGCGCCTGATCGGGGGTCAGCTTTTCGGAGACCACGCCCGGCCGGCTCTCGTTCGAGCAATCGTATTTGCGGTTGCAGTAGTTGCACTGGATGTTGCAGGCCGGCGCGACCGCGACATGCATGCGGGCGAAATAATGATGCGCCTCTTCCGAGTAGCAGGGATGGTTCTTCACCTTTTCCCACACCGCCGGGTCCATGTCGGCCGGACCGTCCGACGATCCGCAGGACGACGACGAACAGCCGGACGCCGCCTCGGATGCTGCCGGCATCACGGCTGGCGGGGCCAGTTCCCCCAGCCCGAAGATGCTGTCGAGCGAAACCACGTTGCTCATCATCCACTCCTTCCCTGCCGTGCCGGACGACACCGTTGGACGGAAGAATGAAAAGCAAGTTCGGGGCCAAAAGATAAAATGTAGAAATTACAATGACTTGTCTGGATTTGTCGGGGGTGCGGACGCTGTCGTCATTGCGACAATGGCGGGGCGGGCGGAGGGCTTTGTCGGGGTGCCGACAAATCGGTCAGGCCAGTTCGGCGCGGAAGGCGACGACATGGTCCTGCCCTTCATCGCGCGCCTCGGCCCCGAAGCCGATCAGGCCGCTGCCGACCAGCTTGGTCGCATCCCGGCGCAGCACCAGCGGCGGCGACCCGCCGCTGCGGATGAAGGTGCCGTTGGTGGAATGATCGGTCAGCAGGAAGCTTTCGCGGGTGAAGTCGACCACCGCATGCTGGCGCGAGGTCTGGCGCGAGGCGATGCGCAGGCCGCTGCTGTCCTCCCGCCCGATGGTGACGCGGGGCAAGGACTGGCTCAGCGTGATGTCCTGTCCGCGATAGGCGAGGTGCAGCGTCACCATTCTGCGGCCGACCTCCGACACCAGCGAGAAGCCGAGCGTGGTGCTGTCGATGGCGTCCTCGGCATCGTCGCCGGTGCGGATTTGGTGGACGGGGATCGGGGCGGTCTTGCCCTTCATCGCGACGTTGCTCAGCGGCTTGGTCCGGCCGCGCAGGTCGGGCGACAAGCCCTCCACCAGAGCCTGGGTCGCCAGGATCTCGCCCGGCCGGGCGATCTGCTGCACCCGTGCGGCGACGTTGCAGGCGTCGCCATAGAGGTCGCCGACCCCTTCGATCACCGAACCGAAATGGATGCCGATGCGCAGCCGCAGCCCGTACTGCTCCTCGATGCCGATCATCGCGCAGGCGGTGCGGGCGCTGTCGTCGCGCAACGGGAAGGCGGCGAGCAGACCGTCGCCGAGGCTCTTGATGACGCCGCCGCGATTCTCATCCACCAGCCGGCGCAGATGGGCCAGCACCCGCTGCGTCAGCGCCGCGGCGGTGACGTTGCCGACGCGCTCGTACAGCATCGTGCTGTCGGCGATATCGACGAACAGCAGGGCGAGGGGCTTCTCAAGCGAAGGCAAGACGGAAATCCGTTCGACCGGGGTGCATGCCATCGAACCGAAGGCTTGGCAGGGTAACACGAAACCGCCGGGTGCGCGACGGGGGGCCGCCGGAGATGTCCGGCCCCCGGTTCCCGCACCGAGAGTCCGTCTGATGCTTATTGAAGCACCAGACAGACTCCAGGTCTTTGGTTTCCCAGGTCATTCACGCTTCAAGCGAGTCCGCTTGAGCCGATCACACTCTAGAACCGCTTGATCTCGATGTTGTACTTGCGCAGCGCGTAGCTCACCTGACGCGTCGTCATGCCCAGCAGGCGGGCGGCCTTGGCCTGGACCCAGCCGGTCCGTTCCATCGCCCAGATCAGGCGGTCGCGCAGCGGGCCCGACTCCGGCTCGTCCAGCGGCAGGTCGGGCCCGGCCGAGGCCGGTTGCGGAGCCGGGGCGGAGGGGACGGCCGGGGCGGACGCCGCCGGCTGGGGGGTGGGCAGGGGGACGATGGCCGAGGGCGGCAGCGGTTTCGAGGCGCCGCAGACCGGCATCGGTCCGGCCCCGCAGCCCGATGCGCAGGCCGGCCACTGTGCTCCGTTGGGTGCTCCGTTGGCTGCTCCATGCGCCGCCCCGTTGGCGGGAGCCGGCATCGCCGGCGGCATGGCAGGCGTCTGCGGACGCCCCGGCGCGGGAGGCGCGACCGACGGGTTGGTCGGCGTTCCGCTCATCGACGGGGCCAGCCCGCCGACGGCGGCGCCCATGGTGCGGTACTGGAACAGAACCGACGAGTTGCAGAGATTCATGCTGCAGGACAGGTCGGGCACGCGGATGGTGCCGTTGCGGCACTGGGTCGCCGCGCGCTCGATGCAGTTCTCCAGTTCGCGCACGTTGCCGGGCCAGGTGCAGCGGTTCAGCACCTCCAGCGCGTCCTGGGCGATGTCCAGGTTGAGGCCGTTGTCGCGGCCGAACTTGCCGACGAAATGCTTGGCCAGCATGGCGATGTCGCCGCGCCGTTCGCGCAGCGGCGGCAGGTGGATGGTCACCACGTTGATGCGGAAATACAGATCGGCGCGGAACTTGCCGTGGCCGACAGCCTCTTCGAGGTTCAGGTTGGTGGCGCAGATCAGCCGCACGTCGGTCTTGATCGTCTTCGACCCGCCGACCCGCTCGAACTCCTGCTCCTGTAGCACGCGCAGCAGCTTGGCCTGGAAGTTGGAGGAGATGTCGCCGATCTCGTCGAGGAACAGCGTGCCGCCGGAGGCCAGCTCGAACCGGCCCTTGTGGTCCTTCTGCGCCCCGGTGAAGGATCCCTTCTCGTGGCCGAACAGCTCCGATTCCAGAAGCGATTCGGGCAATGCTGCGCAGTTGACGCGGATGAAGGGGGCGTCCTTGCGCGGCGACAGATTGTGGATGGCGCGCGCGATCAGCTCCTTGCCGGTGCCGCTCTCGCCGCGGATCAGCACGGTCGACTTGAAGGGCGCCACCCGGTGCACCTGGGCCAGCACGTCGACCATGTTGGGGCTGGTGCAGACCACGTCGTTGACCGGCGCCACCACCGGCCGCAGCTCCTTCTGGACGCGGAAGGTCTCGCGCATCATGAAGCGCCGCTCCTCCGCCACCGTGCGGTGCAGGCGCACGGTCTGGCCGATCAGGTTGGCGACCATGGTCAGGAAACGGACATCGGAGCCGAAATGGCCGCTGGGGCCGTCGTCGGAGATGCGGTCGATGGTCAGCACGCCGATGACGGCACCGGCCGCCTTGATCGGCACGCCGACCAGCGAGGCCACCTGCTCGTCCAGATCGTCGCGCCCGCCGGAGCGGTTGTTGAACAGCGGCTCCTCGGCAAGGTTGGGCACGACGGCCGGCATGCCGGTCTTCAGGATGCGGCCGCTGATGCCTTCGCCCTGGTTGTAGTCGATCTCCTGCGCCGGCGAATCCTTGGGCAGTCCCTGCGCGGCGACGAGGCGCAGGGCCCCGTCCTCGCCCTGAAGATAGACACGGCCGCGATGCATCTGCAGCTGGTAGGACAGCGCCCGCAGCACCTCGCGCAGGGTCTGTTCCAGATCCAGCGACGACCCGAGGATCTTGCTGACCTCGTAGATCGTCAGCAGCTCCAGGCTGGAGGATGACGCGGACTGGGCAGCACTCGGCATGTTCGATCCCCTCGCTCGGCTGGGGACCCGGGCCAATGTTGGACGGGAGAGTCCAGACATCGCAAGCCGTCGGGTCCCGGCGTCAGCGCCTTGATCCGTACCCCCCGAAAACCGCGGCGGCCGTTGGTCCGGCCATGCCGTTCATGTCCTGTTTTGGAGCCCGTCTTCCAGGCCGGGCATGGCCGCGACTCCGTTCGTACGCTGCCAGCCGGTGGAAAGTGTCCGTGACTGCTCGCGGAAAGGCAAGACTTTTTGCATAGATTCTATTGCGGCGCACAATGACCTTAGCCATTGGTGGAACGGCCGGATCATGTTAATAACTGACTGGTCAGTTATAAAGAGGGGCGCGCCATGCCCTCCCGCAAATCCGGTCCTCCACCCGATTGCCGTCCCGATCTCGCTTCCGATCCGGCTGCGTCCGGCGAACCGCCGCGCTGGCGTCGCCGCAAGGACGCCCGGCCGCAGGAGATCGTCGCCGCCGCGATGGAGGTCTTTGCCGACCGTGGTTTCGCCGCCGCGCGGCTGGAGGAGGTGGCGGCCCGCGCCGGGGTCAGCAAGGGCACGCTCTATCTCTACTTCTCCAGCAAGGAGGAGCTGTTCAAGGCGGTGATCCGCGCCGCCATCCTGCCGAATCTGCAACAGGCCGAAGCACTGGTCGCCTCGGCCGGCGGGCCATGCTTTCCGGTGCTGGAGCGGCTGCTGCGCATGGTGGCGCGGCTGATCGCCACGACGCGCATGGCGGTGATCCCGCGGCTGGTGATCGCCGAAGCCGGCAATTTTCCCGAGCTTGCCGCCTTCTACCACCGGGAGGTGATTTGCCGCGGATTCGGCGTGCTGGGGGGCCTGCTGCGGCGGGGCATGGAGAGCGGCGAGTTCCGTCCGATGGCGCTCGATCCCAGTGTGCGTCTGATCGTCGCACCGCTGCTTATGAGCGCCGTGTGGCGAACCTCCTTCGACGGAGTCGATGGCGAACCGCCCATGGACGTGGCGGCGCTGGTGGAGATGCACATCGGCAACCTGCGCCGGGTGCTGCTGAGCGATGCGGAGCAGAAAACAGGGTGGGCGGGAGCGGGGGAGGATTCGCCATGAGCGGTTTTCTCGGAAGCATCCTGGATGGGCTTGTGGCCATCGCCCTGGCGGTGGGTCTGCCCATCGCGGCCGGCGGGACGCCGCCGCTCGCCCATGGCTATGTCGAGGGGGAGTATCTGCGCATCGCCGCCCCCAGCGCCGGCATGCTGGAAAGCCTGTCGGTCGCCCGCGGGGCACAGGTGGCGGCAGGGGCGCCGCTGTTCGCCATCGACCGTGCCACCGCCAGGGCCGAGCGCGACCGGTTGGCCGCGGCGCTGGCCCAGGCGCGGGCTCAGCGTGCCGACCTCGCCACCGGCAAGCGGGCGCAGGAGGTGGCGGTGCTGACCGCGCAGAAGGCGCGGGCGGAGGCTGCGCTGCGCTATTCCACCACCGAACTGGCCCGCCAGCAGGAACTGGTCGCCCGCAAGGTCTCGTCCCCGGACAAGCTCGATCAGGCGCGCGCCGCCTTCGACCGCGACCGTGGCCAACTGGCGGAGGCGGATGCCCAATTGGCGGTCGCCGCCCTGCCGGCCCGGCCCGAACAGTTGCGGGCTGCCGACGAGGCGGTGACCCAGGCGGAGGCGGCGCTTGCCCAGGCGGAGCGGCGGCTGGCCGATCTGGCTCCCGTCGCCCCGGCGGCGGCCCTGGTCGAGGACACGCTGTACAATCCCGGCGAGTGGGTGCCGGCCGGCTCCCCGGTGGTGTCGCTCCTGCCGCCGGATCGGGTGAAGCTGGTGCTGTTCGTCCCGGAGACCGCCTTGGCGGGTGTGGCGCCGGGCGGTGCCCTGTCGGTGCGTTGCGACGGCTGCCCACCCGGCCTGTCGGCTCGGGTGACACGGATCGCCTCGCAGGCGGAATATACCCCGCCGGTGATCTACAGCGTCGGCAGCCGGGAGAAGCTGGTCTTCCGGGTGGAGGCCCGGATGGAGACGGCAGTGGGCCGGCCGCTGAATCCGGGGCTGCCGGTCGATGTCTGGTTGGCGGCTGTCCGGCCGGCGGGGACGGGGCAATGACGGCGGACAGCCCGGCGGCCACCCCGGCGGCCAATGACGGCCCGGCCATCGACGTGCGCGGTCTGGTCAAGCGCTTCGGCAGCAAGACCGTGGTCGACGATGTGTCGATCCGGGTGGAAACCGGCGAGATCTACGGCTTTCTCGGTCCCAACGGGTCGGGCAAGACCACCACGATCCGGCTGCTGTGCGGCCTGTTGACCCCCGATGCGGGGGAGGGCACCTGCCTTGGCCTCGACATCCGGCGGCACAGTGCGGCGATCAAGCGGCAAGTCGGCTACATGACCCAGAAGTTCAGTTTCTGGGAAGATCTGAGCATCGCCGAGAATCTGGACTTCGTCGCCCGCATGTATGGCCTGCCCGACCGGCGGCGGCGGGTGGTGGAGGCGCTTGACCGGCTGGGCCTGTCCAACCGTCGCACGCAGTTGGCGGGGGAGCTGTCCGGCGGCTGGAAGCAGCGTCTGGCGCTGGCCGCCTGCATCCTGCACGAGCCGAAGCTGCTGCTGCTCGACGAACCGACGGCGGGCGTCGATCCCAAGGCGCGGCGGGAATTCTGGGATGAGATTCACCGGCTGGCCGGCGAGGGTCTGACGGTTCTGGTCAGCACCCATTACATGGACGAGGCGGAACGCTGTCACCGCATCGCCTACATCGCCTACGGCACGCTGATGACGCACGGAACGGTCGATCAGGTGATTGCCGGGTCGGGCCTGCACACCCGTCTGGTCGCGGGCAACGGCCTGCACCGCATCGCCGCGGCGCTGGAGGGGCGGCCGGGAGTGGAAATGGTGGCGGTCTTCGGAAGCCGCCTGCATGTCAGCGGAACCGATGCCTCAGCCCTGGATAGTGCGCTCACCCCCTGGATGGGGCAGCCGGAGCTGCGGATCACCGCGACGGAACCGACGCTGGAAGACGTCTTCATCCATCTGATGAACCGCAGCACCGACAATTTCCGGTGACGGATTACTCGGTCTGGGCCGAGGTGACGCCGGTGTTCTTGTTCCACTTCAGCGTCAGCTTGGAGAGCTGGCAAAGGTTCAGCCCCTGCCACACCGCCGACTCGCCGTCGTCATAGACGACCTTCATGTCCCACTTGCAGGTGCTCTCGGCCTTGGCGAAGGCAACCTCGAAGTACTCGCCGTCGTTCAGGACATCGCGGCCGAGGATATCCTCGTCCCAGCTGTTGTTGTTGTTTTCCGAAACGTAGATGTGCTTCAGCGGGTAGCCGGTCTTGTTGACGATCGTGAAGTCCTGCTGGCCGGCAAACGCCGCGCCATGCATCAGAAACAGCGAGGACGCAACGAGCAGGGCCTTGGCAGCAACGTTCTTCAAGATGATCTCCGTGGGGGGGAAATTGGATCGTGGTGAAATCTGTGCATCGCAATCGAGGATCGTCAACCATTGAGTTAACCCAAGAGTTTGTTGCAACACTGAAGCATTATTTCTTTTGTTTGTAAGAAAACAACCTTTGGCGGAGTGCCCGGCATGGACGGAGCCTTTGACCGGGCAATTGCGCCGCAACGTCAGGGCGTCGGCCGCCACAGGATCGCCCCGCCGCCCCGCCGTCGATTTGCCGGTTGCAAGAGGCCAATGGTCGCAAGCGCTTGGCGCGTCGTGCTCTTTGTCGCGGCGCACACAATGTGGTACATGATGAAAACCGGCCGGAAAGGCCGGTCAAGATCATGACCAAGTTCTGGACCGCAGCCGGTCCCGCCGGGGCGGTCCCAATCCAGGGGAAGGAACAACGCATGTCGGGTTTCAAGGACGCGCCGCCGGATGACCGGTCGGAACTGACGCCGGAGCAGGAAAGCGCCATCCGCATCGTCGCCAACAACCTGCACCGCCTGAACGACGCCGTCGTCAAGGCGGTCGAGGCCGGCGTGACGGTCGAGCTGATGCGCACCGCCCGTTACCACAACGAGACCGGCAACTGGGGCGACCAGCTCACCCCGGTGATCCGTCCCGGCAAGTGATCCTTTCCGGCCGATCCGGCCGGACGCTTGGCGAAAAGGCCGCATCCGTCCAGCGGATGGCGGCCTTTTTTCGTATGTCGACAAAGTTTCGGCGTGGACGGAAGGAAGGCTGGTCGCCGGCAGCGGCGGGCACAAGCTTGTTGGGCATTCCGCTATCGATGCGAGGCCCCAGCCATGCTGTCACGCGACCCCGAACGGCGCGCAGCCGCCAGCCGTGAGCAGACCGACCGCCGTACGGTTCAGTCCGCTTGCGATCCCGACACCAGGCCCGGCGACCGGCCGCTGACGCCGGGCGAAGTCAACGCGATGTGGAAGCTGAACCGCCTGGAGCAGCCGACCTTCGACGATCTGACCCGCGGCCTGTGCCTTGGCCTGGTGTGGTGCATGGCGCTGTGGACGCCGATGTTCGTCAGCGCGCTTACCTGATCCCGTCCGCCGCCCCGCCACCCTGTCCGGTCCGGGTCAGCGACCGGATTCGCGCTGCCAACTGGTCGGGGGTGAAGGGCTTCGCCAGCACCGATGCGGTGTCGGCGCCCATAGTGGCCAGCGATTCGGGGCTGTAGCCGGAGGCCAGCAGGACCCGCAGCTGCGGCCAGTGTTCGCGGATGTGGCGGGCAAGGTCGATCCCGGAAACGCCGCCCGGCATCACGACGTCCGACACCACAAGATCGAAGTTTCGGTCGGTCTCCAGCAGAGCCAGCGCCGTGACGCCGTCTTCCGCGGTCTCGACCGAGAAGCCTTCCTGGGTCAGTCCTTCCACCGTCGCCATCAGCACCAGCGGATTGTCCTCCACCACCAGGATGCGCAGCGGGCGGATGTCAGCGACCGGGGCCGCCGGGAGAGGGGCCGGCTCCTCCGGCCTGGCGTCGGTCAGCGGCAGGTCGATGCACACATGCGTGCCCTCGCCGGGCCGGCTGTCGATGGTGGCGCTGCCGCCGGACTGGCGGGCGAATCCATAGACCATCGACAGGCCGAGCCCCGTTCCCTTGCCGACCCCCTTGGTGGTGAAGAAGGGGTCGAAGGCGCGGGCCATCACGTCGGGCGGCATGCCGGCGCCGGAGTCTGAGACCTCGATGCGGACGGTGCGCGGCTGTGGGCTCAGGGCCGCAGCGATGGGGCCCGTACCGATGGGCGCGGCGGCGATGCGGATTCGGCCGCCGCCGGGCATGGCATCGCGGGCGTTCAGCACCAGGTTCAGCACCGCCATTTCCAACTGAACCTGATCGACGGCGACCGCCATCGGCTCCGGGGCGATGTCCCACTCCAGCACGACGTCCGCCCGGACGGAGCGTTCCAGCAGGTCGGCCATCCGGCGCAGGCTGTCGCCCAGATCGACCACCGTCGGGTTGACGGCATCCTGGCGCGAGAAGGACAGCAGTTGCCGTGTCAGCTTCTCCGCCCGCTCCAGCGCGGTCCGCGCCCCGGCCAGGAAACGCTGGCCGTCGGCCGGCAGATGGCGGGCCAGCAGATGCAGGTTGGCGAGCGCCGCGGTCAGCAGATTGTTGAAGTCATGCGCCACCCCACCGGTCAACTGGCCCAGCGCCTCCATCTTCTGGCTCTGGCGCAGCGCCTCTTCCAGCCTTTCGCGGTTGCGCACCTCCTCCGCCCAGCGCTGGACCGCGGCGTTTTCGGAGGCGGCGCGGCTGTAGGCAAGCCAGGCGAGAAGCGCCAGCGCCAGCGTCGCCGGAGCGACGAAGGCGGCATCGAGCGCCATGTTCCGCCACCAGGACCGGGTGACCTGCGTCCCGTCCAGCCCATAGACAACGTAGATTGGGAAGGCGCCGACCCGCTTGTAGGCGAACACGCGCTCCAGACCCTGCACAATGCTGTTGCCGGTGTGGAAAATTCCCTCGTCCGGCTGGCGGCGGATCTCGGCGCGCAGGCCGCGGTCGGCCGGCAGGGTCGGCAGGGTCGCGTTCGGCCGCGTCGGGTCGAGGGTCGGGAAGCGCATCAGCATCGCGCCGTCGTCGCGGATCAGTGCGATGGATTCTCCTTCGGTGCCGATGATCCGCCGGTAGAAGCTGGCGAAATAGTCCGGATCGACGATGGCGGCGATCATCCCGTCGAAACTGCCGTCGGGACCGCCGGGACCGCTGCGGCGCCGGCTGATGCCGAAGCTGGGCTTGCCGCTGGTGGGGTCGACGACCGGGCCGGCGATGAGCAGGCCGGAATCCTGTTCCCGCTGCTCCCGGAAATCCGCGCGGTCGCCGATGTAGCTGTTGCGTGCAGGGAAGACCAGGCTGGAGTTGCGCACGAACCCGTCGGGATCGGTCAGGCCGATGGCGCCGATCTGCTCAAGCTCGCCTTCCAGGGTCTTCAGATAGCGGTGCAGCGGCTCCGACTCGGCGATCTCGCGCCAGCTGCGCCCATGGATGCGCTCGTCCACCCGGTCCAGCACCTGGGACATGGTGTCGAACACCTTCAGCACATGCTCGTGCAGGATCAGGGCGTTCTTGCTGCTGTTCCGCTCGGCCTCGTCCTGAGCCTCCCACCGCTCGCGCCAGCCGATGCCGGCGAACAGCACGAGCGGCAGCGCGACCGACACAGCCAGCAGAAGGCGCAGAAGGCGCAGGGCCCCCCTGCGGTCGGTCCGACTGTCGAGGTTGCGAACGGGCATCACCAACCATTGCCAGGAAAAAGGAAGCTTGCCGGCCATCGGCGGCACAGGACAGGCCACTGGGCAGACCGCCGGTCGACCCCGTTCCGGTCACCATGGCCGAAGCATCGAAGGGTGGGCAACTCTGACTTTAAGGCAGGGCGGCGATGGCGGATCGCAGTTCGGCGTTTACGGATCGCAGGTGCAGGCGCGGGGAAAGCGCCCTTCCGTCCAGCGTCGGCGGCGGCGGACATCGGAATCGTCATCGGCCGGGCGGGGCAGCCCGCACAGATCGCCCAGCCGGTCCCGCAGATCGTCGAGATGGGCATTGGTGAGGATGGCGATGCCGGCGAAGAAGGGTTCGCGGCAACGGGTTGCGACGCGGCTGCAGAAATCGGGCATCCAGCGCAGCGGGTGGCGGTCGAGGAAGCGGACGGCGTCGAGCGTGCGCCCGCGGTCGAGCAGCGCGGCCAGAACGGCCAGTTCCGCGGCGACGTGATCGTCCGCCAGCCGGTCCAGTGGCGGCAGGCGCAGTTCCGCCTCCAGGCCGGTGCGCCAGCGCAGCAGGGAGGCGGCGGCATCGCCCCGCAACCTCTCCTCCAGCCACGGACCTTCGGTCGGACAGGCCCGCAGCCCGCCGTTGAGGTAGATGTCGGCGAAATCGGCGACCAGCGGGGCGAGGCTGCGGCGGGTGATCCGGTCCGGCAGATCGCTCACCACCTCGTCCACCAGGGCGGCGGCCTGCTGGGAGTCGTCGCGGTCGAGCGCCAGCGGACCGCGGCCGACCGGGTCGCGCCGCACCGTCTCCAGCAGGGCGGCGGTCGGTTCTTCGGCATGCAGGCGGACGAGGAAACGCAGGCCCTGGGATGAGGCGGCCAGATCGAGGGTGCTGGGAACGGGGGCACCTGCGATGCCGGCACCATCCTCATGATGGCCGTCCTGACGATGGGGTGGCAAGGCGGCCTCTAGAACCGTGCTGTCCACGCTGTTCCTCCCG
The DNA here is from genome assembly GCF_002573965.1 of Azospirillum palustre. Lineage (NCBI taxonomy): Bacteria > Pseudomonadati > Pseudomonadota > Alphaproteobacteria > Rhodospirillales > Azospirillaceae > Azospirillum > Azospirillum palustre. Next base: position 616,928 of record NZ_PDKW01000043.1, read on the forward strand.
GCATTCGGGCCGGATCGGACATGTGCCGGGGCCGGGCCGCATGGGAACGCTGCACGAATGGATTTCGTGTCTTATGGATTTCTTCCAGCGCCGCGGCTTCCGGGCGGAGTGTTCGTCCGAACGTTTGCGCGATCTGTTGCAAGTCTCTACTACCAGCGGGACAAGCATCGGTCAACTTGGCCGATGGACGGGGGAAAGACGTGGACCGGCTGTTGCCTTGCGACACGATGTCCTGCCTTATCGCAAGTCACCGTCCCCCACAGGAGTTCCCGCCGCCATGCCGCTTCCCCCGATCGAACAGGCCGATGCCACCCCGGAGGTCCGCGCCGTCTACGACGACATCAAGGCGGCGCGCAACGTCCCCGACGTGAACAATTTCTGGAAGGCGGTTGCCCACCATCCGCCGACCCTGGCTCGGACCTGGGAGAGCCTGAAGGAGGTGATGGCGCCCGGTGCGCTCGACCCGCTGGTGAAGGAAATGATCTTCGTCGCGGTCAGCGTCACCAACAACTGCCAGTATTGCATCCGCTCGCACGAGGCGGCGGCGCGGCGTCTGGGCATGACCGACGCGCAGTTCGGCGAACTGATTGCGGTGGTGGGCATGGCGAACGAGACCAACCGCCTCGCCGTCGGCTATCAGGTCGAGTTGGACGAGCGGCTGAAGTAAGCCGCATCAGGCGGCGCGCGGCAGCGCCCGTGCCGCCTCGTCCGGTCGGCGCTGAGACAGGCGGCGCTGGGGCAGGCCGTTGATCAGGTCGCTGCGCACGGTGAAGTGGGCGGTGCTGCGGCCGTCGCCCAATTCCTCGCTGGCGATGCGCTCCACCCGCACCTCCACGTCCCAGCCGATGTTGGCCCAGGCGGTGCGGATGCGGCGGGCCAGTTCTTTGGCGCCGCGCTCGCTGAAGCTGTCGAGCCGCCCGCCCGACGGGCCGGGATGGAAGCGCGGATAGAGCTGGGGCATTGCCTTGTCTCCTCGATCGACTGTGGTGCGCCGGAGATGTCCGCCGCTTCGCCGAACGAAGGAATAGTCCAAATTGGACTATCAGGACCAGGAAAAGCCGATACCGTTGCGGTATGCCGTTCAGGGCTCCTGCAAGCCGACCACGGTATGCAGGGTATCGATCTCTTCAATCGGAACGGGAAACTCGCGGTCGGCAGGCCGGTATTCGCGCAGGATCACCATGTCGGGGCCTCGCCGTACGAACTCCTTCACCAGCACCGCCTTGTTGCATTTGACCACCACAACCCCGGACCCTGCCGCCGGCGGCTTGTGCGGGTTGACGTGCAGAAGTTGCGCCGGGCGGAAACGCGGCATCATCGAGTCGCCGACCACATACATGGCGTAGGGATCACGGGCGTTCTTCAGGTAATCGGGCCGTGCGATCCAGTCGATGGGGCCGTCTTCCAGAAACATTTCCTGATCCACGCCGCCGCGCGCCGCCGCCCGCACCGGCATCGAGGCCGCAGCCTGTGCCTGCGGAAGCGGTGCTGTGCGGAGGAGCGGCGGAAGCGACGGGCGGGCCGGGCGCATGGAAGCCGTCTGGGCCGTCGCGGCGGCCGGCCCGTCGAGACCGAGCAGAACCGCCGGCTCGACGCCCAGCGGCCCGGCCAGCTTGACCGCCCAGTCGACGGTCAACTTGCGCTGGCCGGTTTCCAGCTTGTTGATCTGTGGCTGGGAGGTGCCGGCCATCTCGGCCAGCTTTTCCTGGCTCAGCCCGGCGGCCTGCCGCAGTTCGCGCATTGTGGTCATGGGCTGTTCATACCAAAACGGCTTCGGAAAGTCCATCGCAACGGAATAAATCCAGTTGCGCGCAGAAGCCTGCTTGGTCTAAACCATTGCGGTATGACGCTCGACGATTGGCTCAACCGGACCGCAACCAAGGAAGAGGCCTTTGCCGCCCTGATCGGGACGAGCCAGGCGACGGTCAACCGTTACCGCCATGGCCGCCGCGTTCCCCGTCCCGCCGTGATGGCCCGAATCGCCGCAGCCACCGGCGGACAGGTAACGGCGAACGACTTCCATGGGCTGGGTGACGGGCAGGGGCCAGGGTGACGAAGCGGAACGCACGCAACAAAAAAGGCCCTCTCCCGGTGGGAAAGGGCCTCTCCTGTAATACTGCCGCTCTTACGAGAACAGGCTCGACACCGACCGCTCCTCGCTGATGCGCATGATGGCTTCGGCGAGCAGGGGGGCGATGGTCAACTGGCGGATGTTGCGCGAAACGCGCACCGCCTCGGTCGCCTGGATGCTGTCGGTGGTGACCAGCTGCTCCAGCGGCGACACGGCGACGCGGGCGACCGCACCGCCGGACAGGACGCCGTGAGTGCAGAAGGCGTGGACCGACTTGGCACCGGCTTCCATCAGGGCGACGGCGGCGTTGCACAGCGTGCCGCCCGAGTCGACGATGTCGTCGATCAGGATGCAGCGGCGGCCGTTGGCGTCGCCGATGATGTTCATCACCTCCGACACGCCGGCGCGCTCACGCCGCTTGTCGATGATCGCCAGATCGGCGTCCAGGCGCTTGGCCAGGGCGCGGGCGCGCACCACGCCACCGACGTCCGGCGACACGATGGTGATCTCATCGATGCTCTCGAAGGACTGGCGGATGTCCTTCTCGAAGACCGGAGCGGCCATCAGGTTGTCGGTCGGGATGTCGAAGAAGCCCTGGATCTGCCCAGCGTGCAGATCCATCGTCAGCACGCGGTTGGCGCCGGCCTGGGTGATCAGGTTGGCGACCAGCTTGGCCGAGATCGGCGTGCGCGGGCCGGTCTTGCGATCCTGGCGGGCGTAGCCGTAGTAGGGGATGACCGCCGTGATGCGCCGGGCCGACCCGCGCCGAAGCGCATCGATCGTCACCAGCAGTTCCATCAGGTTGTCGTTGGCCGGGAACGAGGTCGACTGGACGACGAACACGTCCTCGCCGCGCACGTTCTCCAGGATCTCGACGAAAACCTCCATGTCGGAAAAACGGCGGACGCTGGCTTTGGTCAGCGGCACGCCGAGACAGGTGGAGATCGCCTCGGCCAGCGGACGGTTGCTGTTGCCGGCAAGCACCTTCATCGGGGTCGGCTCTCTTTGCAGGGAAACGGCTCAAGGCACGTTCGCCGCTTGCGCGCCGGCGCCCCTTGAAAACGGGGCGGACCATAACAAAGGGTCGGCCCCATGTAAACGTTCCATGACGGTCGGGACTTTCCCCATTGGGGAATGCCGCCCTGCGCGGGCGGCATGACCATGGCCGTTCCGCCCACCCGTTCGCGCCGTTTCAGTTCTGCAGGACGATGGCCGAGAGGCCGCGGCCGTAATCCGCCTCTCCCCGAAGGCAGGAGCGGCGATAGCTGAAGAAGCGATCCTCCTCGGCCACCGTATCGTTGGGGCAGCGCTGGATCACCGTGACGCCGGAGTCGCCCAGCCGGCGGGTGACGTAGGCCGCCAGATCGAACAGGAAATGGCCGGGCTTGCGCGCGGGGGCGAAATAATCGCGGTTGCGGGCATCCTCCTCCTCGAACGGGGTCGGGAATTCCGGCCCCACCTCGTAGGAGCGCTGGGCGATGCAGGGACCGATGCAGGCGACGATCCGGTTCGGCTTCGCTCCCAGTTCCACCATGCGGGCGACGGTCGCCTCGATGACGCCGCCCTTGGCGCCCTTCCAGCCGGCATGAGCAGCGCCGATCACCCGCGCCTTGCTGTCGGCGAACAGGACGGGCGCGCAGTCGGCGGTCAGGATGCCCAGCGCGATGCCCGACTGCCGGGTCGCCATGGCGTCCGCCTTCGGTGCCGTTTCCGGAGTCCAGGGCTCTTCCACCACGACGCAGGTCGGGCTGTGGACCTGATAGCAGGTGATGAGGTTGGCGGGCGTCACCTCCATGCGCGCGGCGGCGCGGGCGCGGTTCTCATGCACGGCCGCGGCGGAGTCGTTGGACCCCAGCCCGCAGTTCAATGAGGCGTAGAGCCCGGTGGACACCCCGCCGGTGCGGGTGAAAAAGGCGTGTCTGATATGGGTGATGTCGTTCAGCGCGCCGAGTGTGATCACGAACGCCGTCCTTCCCTGTTCTGTGGCCCCCATGCCCGGCAATCATGCCCGACAGGGCAGGGGACGCGATGCACGGTCCGCCCGGATTGTGTTTCTGGCGGTTATGGTGCGGTGTCTCTGACCCGGTTTCTGCGTCCGCCGGTCAAAAGCCGGCCGGGGGAGAGTCGGCGAAGGCTCCGGGCGTGGCGAACGCGACCAGCTTGAACAGCCTGCCCATTTGCGCGGGATCGATCAAGCGGTCCAGCGCGCCGCGGATGTCCTGCGCCTGGGCCGGGCTGGCCTTTGCCGCCAGGGCGGATGCGCGCTGGCGGATGCCCAGCCGGCTCAGCCATTCCCCCTGTTCGGCCACGCCGAAGGATTGGGCGCCGCCCTCCCGCGCCGCGGCGGCGATTGCGGCGAAATCGACATGGGCCGTCAGGTCGGCCTCGCCCGGCGCCTCCAGCACCGGGGCGTAGGCATGGCGTCGCATCGCCTGCAGCGTGTCGCCGACCGCCGGGCCGTGGGCGTAACCATAGTCGATGGCCAGCGCCGCACCGGGGGCTGCGGCCAGCCGGGTGCCGATCAGCCGCGCCACCGCCTGCGAGGCGGGGGAGACCTCGACGACGCTGCCGTCGGGCGCCTCACGCAGCGCATCCGGCACCAGCCGGTTGCCGGAACTGCCGAAGGCCTCCAGCACGAAGCGGAAGCGTGGATCGTCCTCGGTGCTGGCGGGCTCGACATCGACCAGCCGCTCAAACCAGCCATAGTTGGTCTTCTGGACCTGACGGATCGGCAGGGCGTCGAAGAACTCGTTGGCGATCAGGATGGTCGGGCCGTCCGGCACATCGTCCAGCCGGTCATGCCAGTGGATCGCGTCGCCCAGGATGGGCTGCAATGTCTGGCGCTGCCGCTCCCGCAGGGACGGGCTGGTTTCCACCAGATGGACGATGGCGTTGTCGCGGAACAGCGGCAGAACCGCTGCCGCCCGCAGCACGTCGGCCATCAGAGTGCCGCGGCCGGGCCCAAGCTCCACCAGATGGAAGGGGCCGGGACCGCCCAGCCTTGCCCAGCTGTCGACGCACCAGAGCCCGACCAGCTCGCCGAACATCTGGCTGATTTCCGGCGCGGTGGTGAAATCGCCGCCCGTGCCGAACGGGTCCCGGCGCATGTAGTAGCCGAAGCGCGGATGGCCCAGCGCCTCCGCCATGAAGGTGCCAACGCTGACCGGGCCGTCCATGACGATGCGGCGGGCCAGCAGGCGGGCCAGCGTTTCCTGACCGGCGCTTTCGTCCGCCATGGCGTCAGGCCGGGATGGCGTGGCGCCGGCCGCGCAGGACCAGCCACAGGCCGATTGCCAGCATCGGCAGCGACAGCAGCTGTCCCATCGTGGCGCCGGCGAACAGGAAGCCCAGCTGCGGGTCGGGTTCGCGGAAGAACTCGACCGTGATGCGCGACAGGCCGTAGCCGATCAGGAACAGCCCGCCGATCGTGCCCGGCCGGTTGCGCAGCGCCGGGCTGCGGATGGCGATCGCCAGCAGGATGAACAGAACCACGCCTTCCAGGGCCGCCTCGTAGAGCTGGCTCGGATGGCGCGGCACCTGCAGCGGGTCGCGCGGGAAGACCATGGCGTAGGCGAAATCGGGCGCCGGCCGGCCATACAGCTCGCCATTGATGAAGTTGGCGATGCGGCCGAAGAACAGCCCGATGGGCGCACAGGCGGCGATGATGTCGCCGAAGACGAAGGGCGAGATGCCGCGCCGCCAGCAGAACAGCGCAATCGCGGTCAGCACGCCGACCATGCCGCCGTGGAAGGACATGCCGCCATGCCAGACCTGAACCGCGTCCAGCGGGTTTTCCAGATAATAGGGCAGGTTGTAGAACAGCACATAACCGAGACGCCCGCCCAGGATGGTGCCGATCACCGCCCAGGTCAGGAAGTCGTCGAACTCCTCCGGGTTCGGCCGGCGGTCGGGATCGAGTCGCGCCAGCCCCAGGCAATAGCGCCAGCCCAGCACGAAGCCGGCCAGATAGGCCAGCGCATACCAGCGGACGACGACCGGGCCGAGGGAAAAGGCGACCGGGTCGATGGTGGGGAAGGCCACGACAGGCAGGGTGGCGAGCATGGAAACTCCGGTCAGCGATACGGGTCGGGCTGCGACAGGAAATCCTGCACATAGCGCCGGACACCCTCTTCCAGCTCGGTGAAGGGCTGGTCGAACCCGGCGGCGCGCAGGCGATCCGTCGTCGCCTGCGTGAAATATTGGTATTTGCCTCGCAGATGCTCGGGCATCTCGAAGTACTCAATCCGGGGGGGGAGCCCCAACGCGGCAAAAGTCGCCAGCGCCAGATCCTTGAAGCTGCGAGCCTTGCCGGTGCCGACGTTGAAAAGGCCGCTGACGTCGGGATGGTCGTAGAGCCACAGCATCACCGCGATGCAATCGTCGACGTGGATGAAGTCGCGCAGCTGGCCGCCATCCTCGAAGCCGTCCTTGTGCGACTTGAACAGGCGCGCCGGCTGGCCGGCCGTCAGCTGCGGATGCAGCTTGGCGATCACGCTCATCATGTCGCCCTTGTGGGCTTCGTTCGGGCCGTAGACGTTGAAGAATTTCAGCCCGGCCCATTGCGGCGGCACGAGGTCGCCGCCGGCGACGGCGCGGGCGATGCGGCGGTCGACCAGATGCTTGGACCAGCCATAGGCGTTCAGCGGCCGCAGCCGCGCCAGCCCGTCGCAGGAGCCGTCATCGTCGAAACCGGCGGTGCCGTCGCCATAGGTCGCGGCGGAGGAGGCGTAGATCAGCCGGCAGCCGCGCCAGGAACACCAGCGCCACAGATCCAGCGTCAGCGCGACGTTGTTGGCGACGATCTTGTCGACGTCCCGCTCGGTGGTGGCGGAGATGGCACCGAGATGGAAGACGGTGTCGATTTCGGCGGCATGCTGGTCGAGGAAGGCCAGCGTCTGCTCGGGCGGCACCAGGGCCGCGACCTCGCGCTTGGCGAGGTTCTGCCACTTCTCGCCCTCGCAGAAGCGGTCGATCACCGCCACGTCGGTGATGCCGCGCGCAGCCAGAGCCGCGACAAGGTTGGACCCGATGAAGCCGGCCCCGCCGGTGACCACGATCATAGCGCTGTCCGCTGTTGCTCTAGCGTTTCGTGGGGACTTATAGGCGGCTGGGGCGGTGGGGGCAAGTTAATGGCCCTCTTCCTCCTGCTCGCGAGAGCCGGAGGAAGAGGGCCGCAAGCGATGAGCCCTTAGCGCGTCGCGCGGTTGGCGGCGCTGACCAGGGCCCGCAGCGAGGCGGTCACGATGTCGGCGTCGATGCCCACGCCGAACAGAGTCTTGTCGCCGGTCTTCACCTCGACATAGGCGCAGGCCTGGGCGTCCTCGCCGGAGCCGATGGCGTGCTCGCGGTAGTCGACGACGTGCAGGTCGGTGCCGCAACCCTGGCGCAGGGCGTCCAGGAAGGCATCGATGGGGCCGTTGCCCTTGCCCTTGGTGGTGACGATCTCGCCGTTGCGGCGCATCACCACGCTCATGGCGCGGGCGCCCGAGTTCGGACCGCGCGGCTCGGTCGAATGCTCGACCAGTTCCAGCGGGCTGTCGATGTCCAGATACTCGGCCTGGAAGGCGGCGTGGATGTCGGCGGGCGACAGTTCCTTGCCGGACTCGTCGGCGACGCGCTGCACGACCTTGGAGAACTCGATCTGCAGGCGGCGCGGGATCTGCAGGCCGTAGTCCTTCTCCAGCACATAGGCGATGCCGCCCTTGCCGGACTGGCTGTTGATGCGGATCACCGCCTCATAGCTGCGGCCCAGGTCCTGCGGGTCGATGGGCAGGTACGGGACCTCCCACTTGCCGGTGTTGGACTTGGTCAGCGCCTTCAGCCCCTTGTTGATCGCGTCCTGGTGCGAGCCGGAGAAGGCGGTGAACACCAACTCGCCGGCATAGGGATGGCGCGGGTGGACCGGCAGCTGCGTGCAGTATTCGGAAACGCGGACGATCTCGTTGATGTCGTCGATGTTCAGTTCCGGATCGACGCCCTGGGTGAACATGTTCAGCGCCAGTGTGACGACGTCGACGTTGCCGGTGCGCTCGCCGTTGCCGAACAAGGTGCCCTCGACGCGGTCGGCGCCGGCCAGCAGCCCCAGCTCGGCCGCGGCGACACCGGTGCCGCGGTCATTGTGCGGGTGCAGCGAGATGATCGCCGACTCGCGGTTCTTCATCGTCTTGCAGAACCACTCGATCTGGTCGGCATGGACGTTCGGCATCGACATCTCGACCGTCGAGGGCAGGTTCAGGATGATCCTGCGCTCGGGCGTCGGCTGCCAGACCTCCATCACCGCTTCGCAGATCTCGACGGCGAAATCCAGTTCGGTGCCGGTGAAGCTCTCCGGCGAGTATTGCAGGACGATCTCGGTTTCCGGGGTCTCGTCGGCCAGCTGCTTGATCAGCTTGGCACCCTGGACGGCGATGTCGACGATGCCCTGGCGGTCCAACCCGAACACGACGCGGCGCTGCAACTCCGAGGTCGAGTTGTACAGGTGCACGATGGCGCGCTTGGCCCCCTTGATGCCCTCGAAGGTGCGGCGGATCAGCTCCTCGCGCGCCTGGGTCAGCACCTGGATGGTAACGCCGTCGGGGATCTTGTTGCCGTCGATGATCTCGCGGCAGAAGTCGAAATCGGTCTGCGACGCGGCGGGGAAGCCGACCTCGATCTCCTTGAAGCCCATGCGCAGCAGCAGGTCGAACATGGCGCGCTTGCGGTCCGGCCCCATCGGCTCGATCAGCGCCTGATTGCCGTCGCGCAGGTCGACCGAGCACCAGATCGGTGCCTTGTCCAGGGTGCGCGACGGCCACTGGCGGTCGGTCAGCTTCACCTGGGGGAAGGGGGCGTACTTGGACGGGGACTTCGGCAGGGCCGGAATGTTGGTTTGGGTCGCGGTGCTCATGGCGTCGTTCGGCTCCAGTGGCGGCCCCGGGCCCGGCAGTCTGTGCGGGCGGGGGCGGCGGATCGGATTTTGAAAGGCGGAGGGACCGGCGATGGGTACGGCCGCGGAGCCGCCGGATGTGGCTCAGCGACCGTCGGTAAGTCGCAGTCCCGGCCCCGGCCGGGCGACGCCGATACCGGCGCCTTTGAAAACATCGCTCATGGAACAGACACTTCGACCGATGGAAATGGTGTGCGAACGCGACAAACCCGGACGCTTAAAGCGCCGGGCCGAGAAGTCGAAGAAGGGCGTTCTGCAGGTCGATGGTGTTCATGGGCGCACTGTGCGCAGGTGCGGCATGGCTGTCAAGCCCGGATCGGCGAAAAACGGACTGCGGGGTGCGCCAACCATCTCCACCCCTTCCATCCTTTCCCTTCCCACGCGTCAGCCCCAGATCAGGTGGTACAGCGTCGGCAGCAGCAACGCCGTCGCCAGCCCGTTCAACCCCATGCCCAACCCGGCGAAGGCACCCGCCACCTCGTTGACCTGCAGGGCGCGGGCGGTGCCGATGCCGTGTGCCGCCACGCCCATGCCGAAGCCGCGGGCGCGCCAGTCCTTCACCCGCACAAGGTTCAGCACCCAGGTGCCGAGGCTGGCGGCGACGATGCCGGTGATGATGACGAACACCGCGGTCAGCGACGGCAGGCCGCCGATCTGCTCCGACACGCCCATGGCAATGGGGGAGGTGACGGATTTCGGCGCCATCGACAGGATGGTCGCCTTGCTGCCGCCAAACGCCCAGACCAGCGCCACGGCGCTCAGCGCCGAGGCTGCGGATCCCACCAGCAGGGCCACCACCAGAGCCAGGGCCGAGCGGCGGACCTCCTGGAACTGGTTGTAGAGCGGGATGGCGAGCGCCACCGTGGCCGGGCCGAGCAGGAAATGGACGAACTGCGCGCCGTCGAAATAGGTGCGGTAGTCGATGCCGGACAGGCTGAGCGTGCCGGCGATCAGGACGACGGCGATCAGCACCGGGTTCAGCACCGGGCGCCGTCCCAGCTTTTCGAAGACCCACAGGCCGATCTGATAGGCGACCAGCGTCAGCGTCAGCCCGGCCAGCGGGCTGGCGGACAGATAGACCCAGATCTGGTGAAGATCGGCGCTCATGGCCGGTCTCCCTTGGCCCAGTCTCCCTTAGCCCGATCTCCCTTGGCCTGCTCTCCTGCCGCCGGTTCCTCCTCCAGCCGCGGATCGGTGCGGCTCAACAGGAAGGCCATCAGCTTTGCCGTCACTGCGATGCCGAACAGGGTGCTGCCGAACAGGGCGGCGACGATGGGCAGGGCCTCGGTCTCCAGGCGGGTGACATGGACCATCACCCCGACACCGGCCGGCACGAAGAGCAGCGACAGGTGGCGCAGAAGCCCGCCCGCCGTCTCCTGCACCGTGTTCGGCACGCCGCCGCGCAGCAACAATCCGGCGAACAGCAGCAGCATGCCCAGCACAGGGCCGGGAACCGGCAGGTGCAGCAGGCGGGCGGCCAGTTCACCGGCCAGTTGGCAGAGCAGCAGGAGCGTCAGGGTTCCGAGCATCGCGGACTCCGATGGAAGGGGCGCTGTGCGTCCCTTCTACCGCAGTTGCGAAATCGCCGGGCTGCATTCCGCGAATGCGAGCGTCGCGAATCGGCGATGAGGCTTGTTCGGGAAGTGGGGGAGTTATTGCAGCTTGCTGCGGACGTGCTGGCCGCGGCGGACGATGGACTGCGCTTCCACCGTCACCTCTTTCTTGCCGAACAGGCGCAGGAAGATGGCGTTGACGGTGGCGTGGGCGCTGACCGTCAGGGTGCCGGCGGCGGCATCCTCGGCAATCGTCAGGGGCGAGAGGTTCGATCCGAGGAAGCCGTTGGGGAAGGCCTTGTCGAAGAAGCTGCGGATGTGTCCGTCGCGCTGCGAGTCGAACATCACGCGTCCGCCGGCCAGCGCGGCGGCATCGACCGCCTGCGACAGCCGGGCTTCCACCGCATAGCTGCGCAGAGCATCGACGGTGCAGCCGGCACCCAATGCGGTCGGGATGGCAAGGATCAGGGCGACCACCAGAAGCAGGTGACGACCCGTCCGCCGGTCTTCGTGCCCGCCATAGGGCAGGGGACGATAGACCAAAGTCATTGCCGGCCTCCCAAGCAATTGCCTATGCGGAAAGGAGTGTTTTGATTGGATGCATCACTCTTAGCATCATCCGACAAGCAGGCAAACCAAGAAATGCAGGTGAAGGACAGCAAAAATCGCGGCGCAAGTTGTTATGTATTTTACGCAAAGGCGGTAGCCCAAATTCGCGGATGCGGCAGCAAAGGGTAGAGCCGTCCGCAGGGAGCGGAAAGCGCTGTCTCGACTTTAAAAACCTCCATGAATCGCAGCTGCGCCGAGTCAAAGGTGAGTCAAGCGGTTCTCCCTGGCACCGCGTTAAGGGCTTCTTCGTCATCGCCGTCGGTAGGCTGGCCCACGTCCCACTCCCTTCCATACCGGAGCCGCCGATGCCGTTATTGCCGTCTCTTGCCCGTGACCGTTCCACCGGACGCTGGCCGACCCGGTCGCTCCTGGACAATGCGCTGGCTGTTGCGGCGGTGGCGCTTCTGCTGGTTGGCCTGTCGGGCGCGGTGCGCGGTGCGCTGGGCGGCCTGATGGCCGAGGTGGAGGGCGCCTGGACCATCGCCCTGATGCGCTGAACACGCGTGCGGCTTCTCCGTTTCCCCTCTGCCCGCTAGACTCCTGGCGCAATGATGGGGAGACGGCCCGATGAAGGGCGGCGTTTGGCGCGTGGTGATGCTGGGGCTGGCGGTGACAGCGGCCGCGCTGGTGTTTCTGGGCGTGGAGATCACACAGCTGGCGGCGGACGACCGAACCGCCTTCACCCGCGGTCTGGCGATCTGCGGACTCGGACTTTTGTCGGTGTGGTTCGTCTTCTCGCGGCTGTCGCGCCATTTCCGCGACCTCGATCGCCTGTCCGGCAGGTTGTCGGGCGCCCGCAACCGGGTCGATCTCGAACCGATGTCCGGCGAACTGGCGCGCTTGTCCGAGGCGGTCGGTCTGGCCCGCGGCGGCGAGCGCGGCTTGGGTGAGGGACTGCTGGGCGGCGGGCGGATCGACCGGGCCTTGCGGGCGGCTCTGGCCCTGTCCGACGATCCCCTGCTGATTCTCGACGAGCAGGGGCGGGTGGAGCAGTTGAACCCTGCCGCATCCCGCCTGCTGGGGGTGGAGGAGGGGGCCGATATCGGCAAGTCGCTGCTCCGCGACGATCTGGCCCGTGCCATGGAGCGAGCGCGGGGCGGCGGTGCTCCCGTCACCGCCGTGCTGCGCCGGACGGAAGACGGCGAGCTGTCGGCGCGGGTGGCCGATCTGGGGCTCAGCGCCGGTGTTCTGCTGTCTTTCCCTGCCCGCGGCATGGCCCACGCCGCCGGCCTCAGCGGCAAGCGCACGCTCAGCCTGCGCCCGGCCCAGCCCGCCACCCCGCTTGGCGACGAGGAACCGTTGGCCGCCCTGCCGTTCGTTGCGCTTTGGGTGGCGACGGCGGGGGTGGAGGCTGACGGCGGTCCGGTGATCGCGGTCGGCACCGTCCGGCTGGTCGGGTCGCGCATCTTTCCGACCGTGTCGCTCGCCCTGCTGATCGATCCCATCGAACCGGTACCGGCCGAGGCGGCGGCCCGTCACGGCATCGGCACCGCCATGGTGGCGGGCGAGCGCCCCTTCGCCGCGGTGTGGCCGGCGATCCAGGAGGCGCTGCACAACTGCATCGCCGTCGGGATCGGCATCGACTCGGCGATCGCGGCGCTGGCGCGGTCGGCAGCCCTGGCCGGCATCGCCGAACCGGCGCTGCCGCCGACGCTCGACCTCGGTGCGCTGGCGGCAGCGTTGGACCCGGTTCTGGCCGGTGCATCGCCCGACCGTTTGGCGGAGGCCTTCGCCTTGCCCCGCCACCCACGCAACGGTCCCCAGGGCGAGGCGCGGGCCCAGGCCGAGCTTGCCGTCGCGCTGCTCTCCCGCCTGACGGAACGCGGAGTCGTCACCCAGGGGCAGGCGCGGGCGTTGATCGCCGGCGGCGACGCGCAACTGTCGCCGGCACATCCTCCGCCAGCCTGAACCCGCTCATCGACAGCCGGGCCTCCGGGCGCAGGTAATGGCGCGTCCACGGGCCGGCATGGTCGAAGGGGGTGAGGCAACTGCCGCCGCGCAGCACCATGCGGTTGCTGGCGAGCCGGCCATTCACCGCCTCGTCCAGAGCCGTCTTGTCCCCGGCGTGGGGGCGGAGGTAGCCGGGATATGTCGTGAAGGCGTCGGCGGTCCATTCCCACACGTCGCCGCACATCTGCCAGGGGCCGGTGCCATGGCAGGTGCCGGCGCGGGGATGGCGGTGGCCGGTGCCCAACAGGTTGCCCATGCTGTCGCAGCCGGTGGCGACCGCTTCCCATTCCGCCTCCCGCGGCAGGCGCTTGCCGGCCCAGCGGGCATAGGCATCGGCCTCGTACCAGCTGACATGGCAGACCGGCTCGTCGGGGTCGAGCGGCTGCATGCCATAGAGGGTGAAGACCTGCCAGCGGCTTCCCGACTCGGAGGTGCCGTGCTGCCAGTAGAGCGGGGCGCTCCAGCCTTCGGCCTTTGCGATCTCCCAACCGTCGGACAGCCAGAGAGAGCGGTCGCCGTAACCGCCGGCCTTGATGAAGGCGAGGTAGTCGCCGCAGGTCACCGGGCGGGCGGCCAGCCGGTAGGGCTCCAGCCAGACGCGGTGGCGTGGGCTCTCATGGTCGAATCCGGGCAATGGCATCGGCCGGCCGACCTCGACGAGGCCGCCGGGCTGCTCCAGCCATCCGTCGGGTGGGGCACCCAGATGCGGGTGGTCGGGCGCCTGCTCGTAGGCCGGATGCAGCGGGTTGCTCCACAGGGCATGCTTGATGTGCAGCAGCATGCGTTCCTGGTGGCGCCGCTCGTGGGCGATGGCCATCATCAACGCCGATTCGGCCGGCTCCCAAAGCCCGTCGTCGATGCCGTCGATCAAATGCAGCACCGCGGCGTTGATCTGGTCGCGGTGGCGCATGATCTCGGCCGCCGTCGGGCGCGACAGAACGCGGGTGGGCGCGCCGCCGCCATCGCTGTTGGCGGCGAACAGGCCGAGGAAGGCCGGGTCTGCCGGCCGATAGCCGGGGCTGAAGGGAATCAGCACCGCGACCTCGAACAGCCAGCTGGTGTGGGCGAGATGCCATTTTGCCGGCGCGCCGTCCGGAACGGTCTGCACCATCTGGTCTTCCGGCGACAGGGTGGCGACCAGTTCGGCGGTGCGGGCACGCGCCTTCTGGAAGCGGGTGGCGAGGGACTGCCGGCGCTCGGTGAGGGATTGCGCGGCGGTCGGACCTGCGCTCAGGATGGGATGTGTGTCGGGCACGGGCGGTCCCTCCGAAATCCGGATCTCTTCGGAGAGTGTCCACCCGGAACGCCCCTTTTGGAATGCATGCATCCGTGGTGGAACGCTCACCGCAAATAGCGGCTGCGACCGGACGCCGCATCTGCAATGGCCGATAAGAGGCACCGGCGATGCATGGGGCCAAAAACGAAAAGGCCGCCCGGAAGGCGGCCTTGTTCACTGGAAGCACAGCTCAGTGTCGGACAAGACTTACTTGATCTTGGCTTCCTTGAACTCGACGTGCTTGCGCGCCACCGGGTCGTACTTGCGGAACGACAGCTTCTCGGTAGTCTTCTTCGGGTTCTTCTTCTTCACGTAGAAGAAACCGGTGTCAGCCGTGCTCACCAGCTTGATGAGGACGGTGTTCTGCTTGGCCATGATCTCGATCCCGACAAAAAATCCGTGCCCCGCCGGCCCGGCGGGGGCGGCGTCGTAGCGGCGGAAAATACCGTCTGACGCCGCAATGTCAAGCCCTATGGGCGGTGAATCTGGCGTCCGACGGCGATTGCCACAGCGACGCCCTCCGAAACAGGCGTCAGCGCTCCGCCACCGTGTTGACCACGGCGGTGGCGACGGCGCGCTGGTACAGCCCCGGCTCGGCCAGCAGGCGCATGGCGACCTTCAGGTCCAGTTCCGGCTCGTGCTCCTTCCACGGGCAGGCTTCGCGCAGGGCGCTCAGCGCATGCTCGTCGTCGGCCGCCTTGGACCGCCAGCTCGCCACCTGCGCCGGGCGCAGCCGCCCCTCGCGCAGGTCGGACAGCAGGGCCTCCGGATCGGTCTGCCCGGCCCGGCTGGTGCAGACGGTGGGCTGGACGCCCTGGCGGTGCAGGGTATAGCCGGCCGGGGTGTAGATGCGGCTCCAGGTCAGGAACAGCTCGCCGTCGTTGGGAAGGCGGTTGACCGTCTGGACGCTGCCCTTGCCATAGCTGGAGGCACCGACCACCACCGCGCGGCCCGAGTCCTGCAGCGCCGCCGCCACCACCTCCGCCGACGAGGCGGAGCGGCCGTCGACCAGCACCACCAGCGGCAGCCCGTCGAGCAGGTCGTCGGGGTTGGCGTCGAAGCGCTGGCGGCTTTCGGGGTTGCGTCCCTCGGTGGAGATGATCCGGCCGCGGCGGATGAACAGGTCGGCGACAGCGACCGCCTGGTCCAGCAGCCCGCCCGGATTGCCGCGCAGGTCGAGAACCATGCCTTGCAGCGTCGGCCCCGCCGCCTGACGGATGGAGGTCACCGCCGACCGCAGGCTGGAGGCCGTGGTGGCGTTGAAGCGGTCGAGCTTGACGATGCCGACGTCGCCGGACAGCGAATAGGTGACGGTGTTCGGCACCACCCGCTCGCGGCGCAGCGGCAGCCGGCGGGGAGCGCCATTGTCGCGGGCGACGGTCAGCGTAACCAGCGTGCCGGTGGGACCGCGCAGCCGCTCGCGCATGTCCGCCGCGCTCATCCGTGTCGTCAGGTCGCCATCGATGGCGAGAAGCTGGTCGCCGTCGACGATGCCGACGCGCTCGGCCGGGCTGTGCGGCATCACGTCATGCACGATGACGCGACCATTGGATGTGGTGTCGAGCGACAGGCCGACGCCGCCATACCCCTCGCGCTGGGCGCGTTCGTTGCTGGCGCGCTGGACGCCGGTGTAGCGGGAATAGCCGTCGAGGTCCGCGGTAACGCCGTCGAACACCACCTGATACAGCCGCTCCGGCGTCGCTTTCGCCAAGGTCGGGGAGTAGACGCGGGCGCGGTCGATGATGCGGGTGGTCAGAACCGCCCAGCCGGCGGCGTCGCCATCGGCCGCGGTGCCGTACTCCGCCGCCAGGGCGCCCGACACGTACAGGCGTACGGTGCTGCCGGCATGCTCCACCGTCACCGACGGGTCGAGCGCGGTCAGCCCTTTCAGCCCGTCCATTCCCAGGCGGTTGAAGGACACCGGCTCCAGATAGACCTCGGCGATCTTGGCGAAGCCGACGGAGAAAACCTGTTCGGTCACCGGCTGCGGCACGGTGTTCGCGGCCTGCGGAGTTCCGGCGAGAGCGGTGGTGGCGAGAAGGGCTGCGGTGGAAAACTGGAAGGCCAGATGACGAAGCGGGCGGCTGAAGCGGCGCGCCACACCTGAAATCAGGGTGCCCGATAGGGCGGGGATCCGAAAAGACGGCACGTGGGACGGTGCATTCTGGTCGCACACGCCGTGATCGCACACGTTGTGATCGAACTGGGCCATGGGGCGAACCGCGGCCTCCCTTTCCTGCAGCCGGACCGGAGGAGGATGTTCCCGATCCCGGATGGGTGATAGATACACCTTCGTTCAGGAGGGCGGGCGGGACAAAATTGCGGGCCGCACCACAATGTTGCGGATTGTCCAATCCTGTGTCGCCAAGGCCACGCTTGTATGGCGGCGGTACTCTGAAACCGTGGCCTGCCCACGAGTCGTCTTCCGGCCGGCCTCCCGGCTCAGGCGTTGCCATTCTGCAACGGGTCTGGAATGGCCCTCGTGTCAGGCCTCAGTCGGCCAGCCGGAAAAGCGTGCTGCCGCTGACCGGATCGGCCTCCACCAACACCACCTTGACCGGGCTGCTGAGGCGGTACGTGCGCCCCGTACGCTGTCCGACCAGGGCGTGCGCGTTCTCGTCATGATCGTACCGGTCGTCGGGCAGGCTGCTGGCCGGAACCAGCCCGTCGGCGCCGCTCTCGTCCAGCCGCACGAACAGCCCGAAGCGGCTGACGCCGGAGATTCGGCCGCTGAAACGGTCCCCGATGCGGTCGGCCAGGAAGGCGGCGGTGTAGCGGTCCACCGCGTCGCGCTCGGCGGTGGCGGCGCGGCGTTCGGTGCCGGACAGATGGTCCCCGATCTCCGCCAGACGGCCCAGCGTCTCGTCGTCCAGCCCGCCGACGCCCAGTCCCAGCGTGCGGATCAGCGCGCGGTGGACGATCAGGTCGGCATAGCGGCGGATCGGCGAGGTGAAATGGGCGTAGCGATGCAGCGCCAGCCCGAAATGGCCGATGTTGTCCGGGCTGTAGGCGGCCTGGGCCTGGGCGCGCAGGACCACCTCGCTGACCAGCGGTGCGTGCGATGTGCCCTCCACCTTGCGCAGGATGCGGGTGAAGTGGTCGGGCGTCAGGTCGGCGCTTTTGGTCAGTGGGTGGCCGATCCCGGCCAGGAAACCGCGCAGCGCCTCCATCTTCTCCATCGAGGGGCGGTCGTGGATGCGGTAGAGGCCGGGCATGGTGCGCCGCTCCAGCACCTCCGCTGCCGCGACGTTGGCGGCGATCATGAACTCCTCGATCAGCCTATGGCTGTCGTGGCGCTCGCGTCTGGCGATCTCGGCGACCCGGCCGCGTTCGTCGATGTGGACGCGGCGCTCGGGCAGGTCCAGCTCCAGAGTGCCGCGCTTGGCGCGGGCGGCTGCAAGCCGGGCATGGGCGCCGAACAGCGCGGCGATCACGCTGTCGGCGAGCGGCCCCGTCACCTCGTCCGGCCGGCCATCCTGGCAGTCCTGCACCTGCTCATAGGTCAGCCGCGCCGCCGACCGCATCAGCCCGCGCACCAGACGATGGCGGATCAGCACACCGTTGCGGTCGATCCACAGGTGGAAGGCCAGACAGGCGCGATCCTCCCCCGGCCGCAGCGAACACAGGCCGTTCGACAGCGCCTCCGGCAGCATCGGCACGACGCGGTCGGGAAAATAGACGGAATTGCCGCGCTCGTAGGCGGTGCGGTCGAGCGCCGATCCGGGGCGCACGTAATAGGAGACGTCGGCGATGGCGACGATCAGGTGCCAGCCGTCCGGATTCTCCGGATCGCCGTCGGCCTCCGCCCACACCGCATCGTCGAAATCGCGGGCATCGGCACCGTCGATGGTCACCAGCGGGATGTCGCGCAGATCCTCCCGCTGCATCAGCGCCGGCACCGCCGCCAGTTCCGCCTCGCGCAAGGCGGCGTGCGGGAAGACGGTGGGAATGCCGTGGGCGTGGATGGCGATCAGGCTGAAGGCGCGCGGCTCGTCGGTGGAGCCAAGCCGCTCGATCACGCGTGCCTGCGGCTGGCCGGCGCGTCCGGCCGGCAGGATGTCGGCGAAGACGAGGTCGCCCGGCTCGGCATCGCCGCGGTTGGGCGGCAGCACCAGGAATTCGGTCTTGTGGCGGCGGTCGGTCGGGAGGATGCGCCCGCCATCGGCGCTCGGCCGGTAGACGCCGAGGATGCGGCCCTCGCGCTCCCCGTCTATGCGGCGGATGACGCGGGCCTCGTACAGTCGGTCGTTGATGCGGGCAAGCTTCGCCAGCAGCGTGTCGCCGACCGCCAGCGGCTTGTCCTCTCCCCGCGACTTCTTCTCCGGCAGCAGGAAGATGCGCGGCGGGTTGCCCTCGCCGGTCCAGGTCAGCGGCCGGGCGGCAAGCTCGCCATCGGCATCGACGCCGGTGACCAGCAGCACGGCAACGGCGGGCAGGGACTGCGGCGGGGCCATGCGCTTGTTGCGCCCGCGCTCCACCGTCCCGTCCGCCTCCAGCTCGCGCAGCAGATCCTTCAGCGTCTCCCGGTCGGCCGATCCGGACAGCTTGAAGGCGCGGGCGATCTCGCGCTTGCCGACGGGGGTGGTGCTGGACCGGATGAAGGCGAGGATGGCGTCCTTGCTGGGGAAATGGCTGTCGGTCACTGGGCGGGGGATCCGTCGGTTCTTGTCGCTGGTATGGCTATATAGGGATCAATCGCCACTGGGGCTTGTCGCCCAGGGGGTGCCGACCATCGCCCGGATGGCGTCGCTGCGCTCCAGCGCCTCGCGGAATCCCGCCAGTGGGAAGCGGACCTCCGTCTTCTCTCCGGCCGGCGACTGGCCGACGATGGAAACTTCCGGTGCCGGGGCGATCTTCTCCACCATCCGGCGGTTCAGGCCGGGGTCGGTCATCGCGCAGGTGTTGGTTTCGAAGCGGAAGGGCTTGCAGGGGGAATCGGGCTTGAACACCGCCCGATCGGCCCAAATGCGGACCAGCCGGTCCAAATCCAGCGATTCGGGGGAGACGCGGAAGCGCAGCCCCTCGCGCCAGCGCTCGGTCGAGCGCAGCCAGACCAGCCGGGCGGTGCGGTCGTTGACGCCGCGGGTGGACAGCTCGCATTCGACCTGCCGTGTGCCGGACCAGAGCTGGCAGTAGAGCTTCCAGCTCTTGAAGCTCTCGTCGAACTCCCGGAAGGTCTTGCCATCCTCCGCCGCGGCGGGCGCGGCGAAGACCAGCATCGCCAGGGCGAGGATCAGGCGCGGTCCGTGGCGGAGGACGGGCATGGGCTGGTCACTCCCGCCGTTCCGCCCGCCGACGCAGCAGATGGTCGGCCAGGACGCAGGCCATCATCGCCTCGCCCACCGGCACGGCGCGGATGCCGACGCAGGGGTCGTGGCGGCCCTTGGTCAGGATGTCGGTGTCGTTGCCGGCGGTGTCCACCGTCTGGCGCGGCGTCAGGATCGAGCTGGTCGGCTTCACCGCGAAGCGGACGACGATGTCCTGCCCGGTGGAGATGCCGCCCAGGATGCCGCCGGCATTGTTGGTCAGGAACTGCGGCTGGCCGTCGGCGCCCATGCGCATCTGGTCGGCGTTGTCCTCGCCGGTCAGTTCGGCGGCGGCGAAGCCATTGCCGATCTCGACGCCCTTGACCGCGTTGATCGTCATCATCGCGCAGGCGAGGTCGCTGTCGAGCTTGTCGTAGAGCGGGTCGCCCAGCCCCACCGGCACGCCGGAGGCCACCAGTTCGACCACCGCGCCGACCGACGAGCCGCTCTTGCGGATGCCGTCGAGATACTCGGCCCATTGGGTGGCGGCGACCGGGTCGGGGCAGAAGAAGGGATTGTTGTCGATCTCCGCCCAGTCCCAGCGGCCGTGGTCGATCTTGTGCGGGCCGATCTGCACCAGCGCACCGCGCACCTGGATGGCGGATCCCAGCACCTTGCGTGCCACCGCGCCGGCAGCGACCCGGCAGGCGGTTTCCCGCGCCGAGGAGCGGCCGCCGCCGCGGTAATCGCGGATGCCGTATTTCTGCCAATAGGTGTAGTCGGCATGGCCGGGGCGGAATTTGCCGGCGATGTCACTGTAGTCCTTAGAACGCTGGTCGGTGTTCTCGATCAGCAGCGAGATCGGGGTGCCGGTCGTCTTGCCCTCGAACACGCCGGACAGGATCTTCACCTGATCGGGTTCCTGGCGCTGGGTCGTGTAGCGCGACTGGCCGGGCCGGCGCTTTTCCATCCAGGGCTGGATGTCCGTTTCCGCCACGAGGTCGAGCAGCGACGGGCAGCCGTCGACGACGACGCCGATGGCCGGGCCGTGGCTTTCGCCCCAGGTGGTGAAGCGGAAAAGCGTGCCGAAGCTGTTGCCGGCCATGGTGACATCCTCCCGAAACGAACCCGCGCCGATAAATGACGTAGCGTCTATTTGCGCGGATTTCTTGCGGCCTTTCGGCGGCAAGGTCAAGGAAGCGATGCGCTGATTTTTAAGGGGAGTTTTTAAAAGGAGGAATGGTGCTGCCAGAGAGGATTGAACTCTCGACCTCTCCCTTACCAAGGGAGTGCTCTACCACTGAGCTACGGCAGCGCCAGATGCAGGCGCCTTGTGACAAGATCGGAGGAATGGTGCTGCCAGAGAGGATTGAACTCTCGACCTCTCCCTTACCAAGGGAGTGCTCTACCACTGAGCTACGGCAGCCCCGATAACCGATCATCGCTGGGGCGATGCGTCCGGGTGAGGCGTTCAGGCTTGACCGCCCCCCGAAGTGGCGCGGGTTATGCCACAGGCCTTTTGGGGATGCAAGCGCTTAAAATCACCTCGTCCCTCACTTTTTTTCGAGCCCGGAACGAATGCCCGGATCAGGCCTGCGTCGCGGCCGGCGGAAGCACCGCTTCGGCGCGGAAATCGGGCACGACGGTGCCGAGGATCGAGAGAACCCGCTCGCCGTCGCCGGCCCGTGCAGCCGCCTCCAGCTCCCCCACGGCACGGTTGATCAGCGCATAGTCGATCAGGCGGGGGGAGGCGAGGAAGACGCCGTCGGCCTCGGTGCGGCTCGGCGTCTCCGCGGCGGTCAGGATTTCCTCGAACAGCTTCTCGCCGGGCCGCAGGCCGGTGTAGGCGATCTCGATGTCGACGCCGGGGCGGTAGCCCGCCAACCGGATCATCTGGCGGGCGAGGTCGGCGATCTTCACCGGCTCGCCCATGTCCAGCACCAGGATCTTGCCGCGATCCTCCGCCCGCGTGGCGCCGTGGGCGGAGGCCTGCAAAACCAGCTCCACCGCCTCGCGCACCGTCATGAAATAGCGGCGCATGTCGGGATGGGTGACGGTCAGCGGGCCGCCCTTCGCCAGTTGCCGGGTGAACAGCGGCACCACCGATCCCGACGAGCCTAGTACATTGCCGAAGCGCACGGTCATGTAGCGGGTCGCATGATCCGTCCCGTCGCGCGGCGGCAGCACGTCCAGCGCCTGGCAATAGGTCTCGGCGAAGCGCTTGGCCGCCCCCATCACGCTGGTCGGACGGATCGCCTTGTCGGTGGAGATCAGCACCATGGCGAGGCAGCCGGCGGCGCGGGCCGCATCGGCCACATTGCGGGTGCCGACGACGTTGGTCAGCGTGCCCTCGCACGGGTTGGCCTCCACCAGCGGCACATGCTTCAACGCCGCGGCGTGGAAGACCAGGGCAGGGCGCTCCTCCTGGAACAGGCGCATGATGCGGTCGCGGTCGCGCACGTCGGCGATCACCGGACGCGGGTCGAGGTCCGGGAACCTCTCCCGCACCTCCATCTCGATGCTGTAGAGGTTGAACTCCCCGGCATCGAGCAGGATCAGCCGTTCCGGCCCCAGCGCCGCGATCTGGCGGACCAGCTCGCTGCCGATGGTGCCGCCGGCGCCGGTGACAATCACCCGCCGCCCGCCGACCAGTCCGGAAATGGCGCCGCGGTCCAGCACCGCCTGCGGCCGGCCCAGCAGGTCCTCCAGCGCGATGGGGCGAACCTCGATACCCTTGCCTTCGCCAAGCGCCGACTTGAACTCGGTCAGGCTGGGCAGGCGCGACAGGACCAGCCCCAGCGCCTCCGCCCGGTCGAGCAGGCTGCGCAGGGTCGACCCCTTCAGCTCGGCATTGCCCTTGGTGACGATCAGCCGCTGCGGCCGCTCGTGCTTGCGCTCCAGCGTCTGGACCACCTGTTCCAGGTCGTCGGGACCGCCCAGCACCGGCACGCCGCGGACGGCATGGCCGACGCGCCGCCCCTTGTCGTCGAGGATGCCGACCACGCGATAGGCCGACTGGCCCGGCTGGTCGAGCGAACGGATGAACAGCTCCGTCGCATCGCCGACGCCCAGCAGCAGCACGGGAATGCGCGGCACGCCCTCCACCGCCTCTGCCCAGCTGAAGCGGCGGTCCTTCAGGAAGCGGTAGGCGAAGCGCGGCCCGCCGAGCAGAAGCATCTGCACCAGCCACAGGATCGGCGGCAGCGAGCGCGGCAGCAGTTCGGCGCGCGTCAGCAGGAACATCGCCAGCACGAAGCACAGGACCGCCACCGTGACGGCGCGCACCACCTGCATCAGGTCGGGAATGGAGGCGTAGCGCCAGATGCCGCGGTACAGCCCGAACAGCAGGAAAACCGCCGCCGAGACGCCGACCAGCACCGGCAGCGCGATGGTCAGGGCGTCGAAATACAGCCCGAAGGCGGAACCGCCCACCCGCAGGTAGAGGGCGACGACCAGCGCGACCCCGGTCATCACCAGATCGTGCAGGAAAACCAGGGAGGCCCGTGCGGACGGGATGCGCATGCCGCTAAACCTTGTTCATTCGTTCGGCCGTGGAGACCGGTGGGCTGGAGCCGGCCATGGCTGTTCCAGCCCGGAAATCAGCCGCGGGAAGCTTTGAACCATTCCGCGGTGGCGCGCAACCCGGACGCAAGGTCATGGGGCGGTCGCCAGCCGAGCCTTTTGCGGATGGGGGTGTCGTCCACCGTCAGCGTGCCGGCCAGCCGGTCGAACACCGCCCGCGTGCCGGTCAACGCCGCTCCCAGCGCCATCAGCCCGTGCGGCACCGGGACCAGCCGTGCCGGCCGGCCGAGCGCTTCGGCGATGGCGCGTACCAGATCGGCGGTCGAAACCGGTTCCCCGTCCTGGACCAGGAAGGTCCGGCCGGCGGCGTCGGGATGCTCCAGCACCGTCACCACAGCGTCGGCGAGGTTGCCGACATAGATCAGGCTGCGCCGGTTGTGGATGCCGCCCAGCGGCAGCGGCAGGCCGGTCGCCACCAGCTTCACCAGGGCCCGCATGTTGCCGGCCGCACCGGGGCCGTAGACGAGCGGCGGCCGGATCACCGCCACCTCCATGCCGGTGCGGGCGGAGATCGCCGCCAGCCCGCGTTCCGCCTCCAGCTTCGAGATGCCGTAGGGGCTGTGGGGATCGGGCGCCGTCGCCTCGTCCAGCGGGGCGGGGCGGCTTTCATCCACCATCGCCTTGATGCTGCTGAGGAAGACGAAGCGTTTTACCCCGGCCGCCGCCGCCTGCTCCGCCAGCCGGATCGTGCCGGCGGTGTTGACGCGGCGGAACTCCGCCAGCGGGTCGGCGGCCTTGTCGCGCATCACATGGACGCGGGCCGCCATATGGATCACCGCGTCGATGCCGGCCAGCGCCGCGGTCCAGTCGGTGCCGGGGCCGATGTCGCCGACGACAGCCGGTTCCCATGGCCCGTCCTGCGGGTTGCGCAGGGCGGCGCGCACCGTGTGCCCGTGGGCGGCCAGCAGCGGGATGGTGTGGCGGCCGACGAAGCCGGTGGCGCCGGTCAGGAGAACGCGCATGGGAAGGACGGTCCGGGCTGGAGTCGGTTGGTGCAGTCAAGCATACCTTAGTATCCGGTTTGGCCGGGTGGTGCCACGGCACAAAGCCCCAAGACCCTTTTCCAGCTTTCGGTCGGGGGTCGGAATGGCTATAAGCTGGAGAGGGACGCGTGAATAAGGACGCTACCAAGACATGTCACATACCGTCGACGGTGCAAATGATCGGCACAGCCGGATCATCATCGTCAGCTTTAATTGCGCAGACTTCGTCAATCGCGTCATTGGCTGTCTGCTCGATCAGACCGATCCCGCCTTCGAGGTGGTGATCGTCGACAATGCCTCCAAGGATGTCGACGGCATCGCCTTGCCCACCGATCCGCGCTTTCGCATGGTGCGGATGGACACGAATGTCGGATTCGCCAAGGCCAACAACGTCGGCGCGGCCGGCGCCACCGTCCCCTGGATCGTCACGCTGAACCCCGACGCCTTCCCGCGCCGCGACTGGATGGAACGGCTGCAAGCCGCCGCCCATGCGCAGCCCGATGTGGCGATGTTCGGCTCGACCCAGCTTTTCTCGCACGATCCCCGGATGATCGACGGCGAGGGCGACCAGTATTCGATCTTCGGCTTCGCCTGGCGGGTCAACTACCGCCGCATGCTGAAGCCACCTTATTACAGCGGCGCGGTCTTCTCGCCCTGTGCGGCGGCGGCCATGTACCGGCGCGACTATTTCGAGGCGGTCGGCGGCTTCGACGAGGATTTCTTCTGCTATTGCGAGGATGTCGACCTCGGCTTCCGCATCCGGCTCAGCGGCGGTCCGGCGGTGCAGGTCGGCGACGCCGTGGTGGAGCATGTCAGCAGTGGCGTGTCCAAGCAGTACGGCACCTTCGCCCAGTATCACGGCGTCCGCAATCTGGTGTGGACGATGGTGAAGAACATGCCGCTGCCGCTGCTGCCGCTGGCCTTCCTCGGCCATTCGCTGCTGGTGATTTATCTGGTGTTCCGCAGCCTGGGCAGCGGGCGCACCGGCGCCATCGGCCGCGGCATCCGCGACGCGCTGCGCGGACTGCCGGGGATGATCGCCAAGCGCCGGGCCATCCAGCACGACCGCAAGGCGACGCTTGGGCAGGTCGCCGGCATGATCGCCTGGAACCCGCTGCTGCTGAAGACGCGTGGCCGGCCGGGATGCCGGCTTTCGCGCCAGTCAGACCAGCCGCCATCCGTGGGTGTTGAAAAAGCGTAGGGCAGAGCGGGCGAACATCCGGATGTGCGCGCCGCCCTTGCGCGCCGCCTTGCCGCCGAAATGCACCATGCGGACATCCGGCACATAGGCGATCTCGCCCAGCGCCATCGCCCGGCGCGACAGGTCGAAATCCTCGAAATACAGGAAATAGCCGTCGTCGAAGCCGCCCAGCCGGGTCAGCGCGTCGCGCCGGAACAGCATGAAGGCGCCGCTGACCTGCTCCAGCCCGGTCACGACGGCGTCGCGGGTGACGTCGCGCATCTCATAGCGGTCGAGCCGCCTGGCGAACATCCGCTTCACGGATCCGGGCGCGAAGGCGCGCAGCCCCAGATCCAGCACGGTCGGCCGACGCTTGCACAGGAACTCCTGCTCACCCGACGGGCCGAACACCTTGGGCGTCAGCAGCACGGTGCGCGGATGCGCCTCTATGTAGCGCCATCCGGCCAGCAGCGCGTCCGGTTCCAGCAGGATGTCGTAATTCAGGATCAGGTGGTAAGGCGCGTCGCCCTGCCGGATCGCCAGATTGTGCCCGGCGCCGTACCCGACATTGCCCTGCCCGGCGATCAGCGTCACCGGCGGCCGGCCGGTCTCCGCGTAGCGGTCGAGCAGAGCCTGGAACGGGTTGGTCGCCGCGTCACTACCCTTCGGAGCGCCATTGTCGACGATCCATAGCCGGGTCTGAACACCGGCTCCCGCCGCCAGCCGGTCGGCGGCGGCACCGATGGTGTCGAGCGAGCGGGCAAGCAGCTCCGGATCGGGATGGTACAGGACGACGGACAGGTCGAGGAAAGCAGTGGTCATCGGATCAGGCCTTCGCCATGCGGGTCAGCGTCGCCAGCAGCAGTGCGACGGCGATTGCCCCCGGCGCCAGCGTCCAGGCGCCGAAACTGCCGGCGGCCAGCGCCGCGGCGACCAGGACGAGGCTGTAGGCAATGATCGTCAGCACCACACGGTCGTGCCGGCCGACGCCCTTGGCGGCCTTCTGGTAGAAATGCTCGCGGTGGGCCTGCCAGATCTTCTCGCCGCGCAGCAGGCGGCGCAGCAGCGTGACGGTGGCGTCGGTCAGGTAATAGGCGGGCAGGATCAGCGCCGCCGCCCAATCGCCGCGGGCCGCCAGCGAGGCCAGCAGGAAGGCCAGGATATGGCCGAGCGGAATGCTGCCGACATCGCCCATGAACATGCGCGCCGGCCGCCAGTTGTGGGTCAGGAAGCCCGCCGCGGCTCCGGCCAGCGCCGCCCCGGCGACCCCGGTCAGGCCGAAATCGCCCATGACCAGCGACACCAGCGCCACGCCGCCGCCGATCAGGATGGTCTCGCTGCCGGCCAGCCCGTCGATGCCGTCCATGAAATTGTAGAGGTTGACGAACCACAGCCACAGGAAGGCCGTCGCCGCCCGATCCAGGCCCCAGGGCAGCCAGCCTTGCCAGACCAGCTGGTCGGCAGGCAGCGCCAGCAGTCCGAACGCCACCGCCAGCGCCTGCACCGCCAGCCGCAGCAGCGGCGACAGGGTGCGCCGGTCGTCCATCCACGACACCCCCATCAGCGCCAGCGTGCCCAGCAGCACCGCTCCGGTTTCCAACGTCCGGCCCAGGACAAGTCCGGCGATGGCGAAGACCGGCACCACCGTCAGCATCACCGCCCAGCCGCCGCCGCGCGGGGTGGGGGCCTGATGGCTCGACCGCTCGTTCGGGATGTCCATGATGCTGCTGGCGAGGAGATAGCGCAGCACCCGCGTCGACAGGTACCAGCCGACGGCCAGACACAGCAGGAAGACACCGATCAGCGCGGTCGAATAGGCGGTGGAGGTCATGGCGGCCCGGATGGTGAAGAGAAAAGAGCAGGTCAGAGCTTGTGATAGCCCTTGTACCACTCCACGAAGCGGGGCAGGCCGATCTCGATGGGGGTCTTCGGTTCGAAGCCCAGCAATTGGCGGCTGAGGTCGATGTCGGCGGCGGTCTCATGCACGTCGCCGGCCTGCATCGGCTCCATCACCTTCACCGCCTCGCGGCCCAGGGCCTGTTCCAGCACGCCGATGAAGCGCATCAGCTCCTCGCAGCGGTTGTTGCCGAGGTTGAAGACCCGGTGCGGGGCGCCGGTCTCCTCATCCACTGGGGCGGGACGGTCGAGGGCGGCCAGCACGCCGGCGACGATGTCGTCGATATAGGTGAAGTCGCGCTTCATCTTGCCGTCGTTGAAGACGCGGATCGGCCGGCCGGCGGTGATGGCGTCGGCGAACAGCCATGTCGCCATGTCCGGGCGGCTCCACGGGCCGTAGACCGTGAAGAAGCGCAGGCCGGTCATCGGCATCCGGTAGAGATGGCTGTAGGTGAAGGCCAGCATCTCCGCCGCCTTCTTGGTGGCGGCATAGACCGACACTGGGCTGTCCACCCTGTCCTCCACCGAGAAGGGCATCTTGCGGTTGGCGCCATAGACCGACGAGGTCGACGCATAGACGAAATGCCGCAGGCCCGGCATGCGCCGCGCCGCCTCCAGCAGCGTCACCTGACCGGTGACGTTGGCGTCGACGTAGGCATAGGGGTTCTCGATGGAGTAGCGCACGCCCGGCTGCGCCGCCAGATGGACGACGCCGGTCACATCATTGAGCTGCGGCCACAAACCCTCCACCGTCGCGCGGTCGGAGATGTCGGCCTTGATGAAGCGGAAGCCGGGCCGGCCGGTCAGCCGGGCCAGCCGCGCCTCCTTCAGCGTCACGGCGTAATAGTCGTTCAGGTTGTCGATGCCGAGAACGCTTTCCCCGCGGTCCAGCAGCGCAGCCGCGACATGCGATCCGATGAAGCCGGCGGCCCCGGTGACGAGGATGGTCATGGTCCGACACCCTATGTGACGATGGTCCGCCGGTCTTATGCCCCAGCGGCGGTTGGGGCGCCAGCCTCCTTCCACGAGCATCCATCGACCGGTTCGCACGCTTGACAGCCGATCCGCCCTGCCGGTCTACTGCGCGACCGCGACACATCAGGACCGATGGGACGATCGATGCCCCCGAAGAAGAATCCGCTGAACCTGAACCCGCTGCAGCTGCGCACCCTGACCCTGCTGCAGGAGATCGCCCGCCTGGAGAACAAGCCGGCCGAGGACGAGGAGGGTGGTTTCCTGATCACCGGCCTGCCGCATGCCCATGGCAACCATTTCCATCTCGGCCACGCCGTGGTCGCCGCCAAGGACGCCACCGGCCTGCAGAACGATGCCGTCTGGACCATCCTGGAGCGCAAGGGAATCGTGAAGCGCACGCCCGCCGCCGCGATCCTGACGGCGACCGGCGTCGAGTACGACACCGGGCTGCGCGACCAGATCCTGCACCATTCCGACCACTGACATCCGGGGCGGAGCCGCGCCGATGGACGACACCGCCGACACCTCGACCCCGCCGCCGGCCCCGGTGAAGCCGAAGCCGGCGGCATCGGGCCGTGACGAACGGCTTGCCGCCCGCCTGCGCGAGAACCTGCGCAAGCGCAAGGAACAGGCGCGGCAGCGGGGGGAATAGTCCCTCTCCCGGAATCGGGAGAGGGCGCTTCCGCTCACGCAAAACCGCTTTAGGCCAGTTCCTTCCGGAACCAGATCTGCCTGTGCCCCGGCGGGTAGCCCTCCATCTCCGCCCACACCTCATAGCCCTGCTTGGGGTAAAAGCCGGGCGCCTGGAAGTCGTAGGTGTAGAGCCGCGACCAGCGGCAGCCGCGGGTCTTGGCCTCCGCCTCCGCCGCGGCCAGCAACCGGCCGCCGAGACCGCTGCCGCGCGTGGAGTCGTCCACCCACAGCAGGTCGACATACAGCCATTCCCAGTTGGTGTAGCCGACAAGTCCGCCCTTCAGCGAGCCGTCCGCATCGCGGGCGGCAACCACCAGGTCGCGGCGGTCGTAGGCGCGGCCGAGCGACGCCTCGTTGTAGGCCCGCAGGCCCTCGTAGATTCCGGCGAGGTCGGCCGGGGCGGGGGTGTCCGTCACGGACAGGATGAAGTTCTGGCTCATGGACGCCGAGCTTAGAGGTCGCGGCGGCGAAGACCAGCGCCGTGATAAAGAACCGTCCATGCGCGCCAAGCGGTCCACCTTTCCTTGAGCGCCGCCGCGTGCTCGGCTACAAACCAGCCTTCACGACCCCTCCATCCAATCGATACGCCAAGGAGTACCCCCGCGATGGGCATCATGCCGGACAGCTGGATCCGCGAGATGGCCGAGACCAAGGGCATGATCGAGCCCTTCGTCGAGACCCAGAAGCGCGAAGGCGTGATTTCCTACGGCGTGTCGTCCTACGGCTACGACGCCCGGGTCGCCGACGAGTTCAAGATCTTCACCAACGTCGACAACGCCATCGTCGACCCGAAGCGTTTTGACGATTCGAGCTTCGTCGACCGCAAGACCGACGTCTGCATCATCCCGCCGAACAGCTTCGCGCTGGCCCGCACGGTCGAGTATTTCCGCATCCCGCGCGACGTTCTGGTCATCTGCCTGGGCAAGAGCACCTATGCCCGCTGCGGCCTGATCGTGAACGTCACCCCGCTGGAGCCGGAGTGGGAAGGCCACGTCACGCTGGAGATCTCCAACACCACCCCGCTGCCCGCCAAGGTCTATGCGAACGAGGGGCTGTGCCAGTTCCTGTTCCTGAAGGGCGACAGCGTGTGCGACGTGTCCTACGCCGACAAGTCCGGCAAATACATGGGGCAGAAGGGCGTCACGCTGCCCCGGCTCTGAGCGCTCCTCTCTGAACGCCTTCAAAAGCGTATCCGCGAAAGAAACAGGTCCATGGACAAGATCCGCATCCGCGGCGGCCGCCCGCTGAACGGCTCCATCACCGTTGGTGGCGCCAAGAACGCCGCCCTGCCGCTGATGACGGCGTCTCTTCTCACCGACGAGACGCTGACGCTGACCAACCTGCCGATCCTGGCCGACATCAACACGCTATGCAATCTTCTGTTGCAGCACGGCGTGGCGATCCACATGGCCGGGGCGGGCGGCGATTGCGCCGGCCGCGCCGTGGACTTCACCGCGCGCGACATCACCAACACCACCGCCCCCTACGATCTGGTGCGCAAGATGCGCGCCAGCGTGCTGGTGCTTGGGCCGCTGCTGGCCCGCTGCGGCGAGGCCAAGGTGTCGCTGCCCGGCGGCTGCGCCATCGGTGCGCGTCCGGTGGACCTGCACATCAAGGGTCTGGAGGCGATGGGCGCCGACATCCGGATCGATGCCGGCTACATCGTCGCCAAGGCTCCGGCGGGCGGTCTGCGCGGTGCGGAATATGTCTTCCCCAAGGTGTCGGTGGGTGCCACCGAGAACCTGCTGATGGCGGCCACGCTGGCCAAGGGCACCACCATCCTGGTCAATGCCGCGCGCGAGCCGGAGGTGACCGACCTTGCCGAATGCCTGGTCAAGATGGGCGCGAAGATCACCGGCATCGGCACCGACCGGCTGGTGATCGAGGGTGTCGACCGGCTGCATGCCGCCCGCCACATGGTGGTGGCCGACCGTATCGAGACCGGCACCTACGCCATGGCCGCCGCCATCACCGGTGGCCGTCTTGACATCATGAACACCCGTCTCGATTTGATCAAAGCGGCGGTCAAGGCGCTGGCTCCGGCCGGCGTCGCCTTCGAGGAGATCGAGAACGGGATCCGCGTGTCGCGCGCGAACGGCGAACTGCACGGCGTCGATGTGATGACCGAGCCGTTCCCCGGCTTCCCCACCGACCTTCAGGCCCAGATGATGGCCCTGATGTGCACGGCGACGGGTGCCGCGATGATCACGGAAACGATCTTCGAGAACCGGTTCATGCACGCGCCGGAGTTGACCCGCATGGGCGCGCGGATCACGGTCCACGGCTCGTCGGCCCTGGTGCGCGGCGTGGAGCGGCTGACCGGCGCGCCCGTGATGGCGACGGACCTGCGCGCTTCGGTGTCGCTGGTGCTCGCCGGGCTGGCGGCGGAGGGGGAGACGACGGTCAACCGTGTCTACCACCTCGACCGCGGCTATGAGCGGGTGGAGGAGAAGCTGGCTGCCTGCGGTGCGGAGATCGAACGCATCCACGGCGGCGACGAGTAAACGGCGGGGGTGCCCCTCCCGCCATCCCCTGAGGTTGGCCTTTCCCGAGAGGTGCCCCCGAACATGACGGCCCCAGCCATGACCCCGATCCGCCTGCGCGCCGAAGACGAGGAGGATCTGAAGGTCGTCTCCGCCTGCCTGCAGGACGCCATCCTGCCGGTCGGCGACATGTGCTTCCAGCCCGACGAGAAGCGGTTCGTCATGGTCGTCAACCGCTTCCGCTGGGAGGCCGCCGACGGTCCGCGCCCCGGCCCGTCCGCCGACGACGACGATCTGTCCCCCTACGAGCGGGTCCATTGCGGCCTGCGGGTGGAGGGGGTCACCGGTGCCAAGCTGCGCGGCTTCGACCTGAAGGAACGCGGCCGCATCATGGAGCTGCTGTCGATGGAGACGGTGGAGGGCGGGGTCGCCCTGCATTTCGCCGGCGGCGGCTGCGTCCGCCTCGATGCACCGTCCTGGCGCGTGATGGTGGAGGATCTGGGCGAGCCCTGGCCCACCGGCTGCAAGCCCTGCCACCCAGACGAACCGGCCTGACCGCTTCGAGACGGGTCAGGAGCGCTGGCGATCAGCGCTCCGCGACCTGGGTATCGGTGTGCAGGCGGCGGATCACGTCCTGCGCGGTCTTCTTGTAGGTCACCGTGTCCTCGTCCTCGCCCGGCGACAGTTGCGAGCGGCGGACGGTGAAGAAGCGGTGGCCAACATCCAGCATGCCGCTGGCCTCGACCAGGATGCTGACGTCCTTGCCGTCGGCGCTGGGCGAAACGGAAACGATCTGGCCCAGCTCTTCGCCGAGCAGGCCGTTCACTTCGAGCCCGACAAGATCGTCGTCGCCGCGCGGATCCGCGGCCTGGACCGACTCGATGTGGGCGAATGGCAGGGTTGCCGCCAGCGCAAGGCCGGCCAACAGGGTCTGGAACCTCATGATTTCGGCTCCCATCGCTGATGTGTGTCTCGTATGTCACAATCAACATGGGAATTGCGGGACAGTTCCCAGGGAACCATCCAGGGGTAATCCGGTTTCTACGGCATGACCCTCAGTGAAGGACGTGCCTCGATGGCTCAGAAACTCGATGGAAAGACCGTTGCCGTGCTCGCCACCGACGGCTTCGAACAGGTGGAACTGACCGAACCGGTGAAGGCGCTACGCGATGCCGGCGCCACCGTGCATGTGGTCGCCCCCAAGGGTGGGCAGATTCAGGGCTGGAACCACCATGACCGCGGCGACATGGTCGATGTCGACGTGACGCTCGACCAGGCCGATGCCGGACGCTACGACGCGCTGCTGCTGCCCGGCGGGGTGATGAATCCGGATTCGCTGCGGCTGGAGCCGAAGGCGATCGCGTTCGTGAAGAGCTTCGTGGAGTCCGACCGCCCCATCGCCGCGATCTGCCACGGCCCCTGGACGCTGATCGATGCCGGCGGCGTGCGCGGCAAGCGCATGACCTCCTGGCCGTCCTTGCAGACCGACCTGCGCAACGCAGGCGCCAGCTGGGTGGACGAGCAGGTGGTGACCGACCATGGGCTGGTCACGTCGCGCAAACCGGACGACATTCCGGCCTTCTGCCGCAAGATGATCGAAGAGTTCTGCGAAGGCCGCCACGCCGGCCACCGCCACGCAGCGGAGTAAAGGCGCAGATTTGCTCCCTGCCTATCCCTCTCCCGCGAAAGCGGGGGAGGGAAGGGGGATATGGAATTTATGGGAAGAGGGCGCCTCGTCCGGCAGCTCCTAGGCCGTCACCAGCGGCGACAAGCCGTTCTGGATGGCCCACACCGCGGCCTGGGTCCGGTTCTGCGCGTTGATCTTCCGCATCACGTTCTTGAAATGCATCTTCACCGTCGATTCGGTGATGTGCAGGTTGCGCGCGATGGCCTTGTTCGACTGGCCGGCCAGCAGGCAGCGCAGAATCTGAACCTCACGCTTCGACAGGTCGCCGCTGGGCGGCATGGCAATCGGGGTGGGGTTGTGGTGCTGCGGGCGTTCGTTGGCGGCGGCCATCAGCAGGCCGGCGACATGGGTGGGATAGACCACCTCGCCCAGCATCACCAGCCGCAGGGAGCGCAGCAGGCTCTCGCTCGACATGCTCTTGTTCAGATAGGCGTCGGCACCGGCCTTCAGCGACTGCGACAGGCTGCGGTCGGCGATGGTGTCTGCAAGCACGGCAATCCGGGCGGAGGTGCCGTCGCGCAACCTCCGGATGCCGGCTATCTCCTCCGGCATGCCATCCTGCAGCGCCAGCACGATCAGGTCGGGCTCCTCGCCGTCGGCAATCAGGTCGAGCGCGTCGTCGGCGCTGGCCGCATGGGTGCTGACCCGGAAGGGGCCGGCGCCGATCAGCGTTGCCAGTGCCGCAGAAAACAGCCGGTCATGGTCAACCAGCATCACAGTCCATGTCGTCATCGATCATCCTCCGCTGAGCCACCCTTTTTCCGGGCGGCGGCGATCCCCCTTTTGTTCCGTGCCTGAAGGTCCAGGAAAAGGACCGGACCGGTTGGGCCGGTCCGCACGGACTCCGAACATAGAAAATTAGAACAATATTGTTCGGAACAGCGGGCTTTACGCTTCATGCCGGGATGATTTATACGGTTCATTAACCAACAGCGCAAGGTGAGAACAGGAAAGTCACAGCCAATAGATCGGATTTGCGGTGAAAATGATCGTGGATCCATTCATTCGATATTTAGGGGTAGCTGCGCCAAGGAGCGGCGCGAATGAACCGCTTTCCCATTGGGGCTTTTTGGTGTTCTTGGCCCTGACTGAGGAGCGGTCCGCTGAGAATAAGGGGACACGATGGAGTTCGAGCTTCAAGCGCGCGGTGGTTCGCGTAGCGCGGGCAATCCCACGCGGATTTTTCTGGTGGTCGACGAGCAGCCGATGGTCCGCCATGGCTTCGCGCTGTCCATCGGCGAGATCTGCCCTGGGACGCGCGTGCTGGAGGCCGGGTCGTTGGATGAAGCGCTGAACGTCGGCCGCCAGACGCCCGAGCTGGCCCTTGTCCTGTACGACCCCGGCCCGCCGCGCGTGGATGAGGATGACGCGGGCGGCGGCGCCGTCGCCGGGCTGCGCCGCCTGAAAGAGGCTCTGGGCGAGGTGCCTGTCCTGATCCTGACCAACTCGGACGAGGTGGCCGACATCGTCGACAGCGTCCGCATGGGCGCCCGCGGCTATGTGCTGAAGACCAGCCCGCCGGAGGTGCTGGAGCATGCCATCTCGCTGGCGCTCAGCGGCGACATCTTCCTGCCGCTGCCGCGTGCCGTGCTGAACGGAGCGCTGGCCGAGGGGCCGCGCGGCAACGACGACATCCTGGACCGGCTGACCGACCGTCAGCGCGACGTGTTCGAGCTTCTGCTGGCCGGCCACTCCAACAAGGAGATCGCCCGCGGCCTTGGCGTGCTGGAAGGCACGGTGAAGGTGCATGTGCGCGCCATCATGCAGAAGCTTGGCGTGCGCAACCGCACGCAGGTGGCGGTGGTCGCCGCCCGCAACGGTTGCTTCACCGGAGAGGGCTGAAGAGTCCGCATTGCCTGAACGGCCCCGCTTCCGGCAGACTGGCGCCCCTATGATCCAGTGAGGAGCGGGCGCTTGGTTCAGGTGGCGGTGGCCGGCAGGCCGGAAGAGTCGGCGGGCGAAGAAAAGGCGGGCGAAGAAAAGGCGGGCGGGGAAAAGGCGCGCGAGGAAAAGAAGGTCGCCGTCCATGGCGCCGCCACCGTCCGGTTCGAACATCGCCACGGCCAGACCCGCCTGGCGACGCTTTACCACCATGATCCGTTGCGGGTGCTGATGCCGACGCCGCGCCGGGACGACCTTCCCATCGCGGTGCTCGCCACAACCTCGGGCGGCATGGTCGGCGGCGACCGCATGGACATCGCCCTGTCCGTCGGGGCTGGCGCCAAGGCGCTGATCACCACCCAGGCGGCGGAGAAGGTCTATCGCTCCACCGGCGCGGACTGCCGCATCGACACCGCCCTGTCGGTGGAGGACGGCGGCTGGCTGGAATGGATGCCGCAGGAGGCCATCGTCTTCGAAGGCTCCCGCCTGCGCCGCCTGACCCGGATCGACCTGTCGGGCGATGCCGGCGCCATCGCCGGCGAGATGCTGGTCTTCGGCCGCGCCGCCTTCGGCGAGACGGTCACCCGCGGCCTGATCCGCGACGCCTGGGAGGTCGCCCGCGACGGCCGCCTGATCTGGGCCGACGCCCTGCATCTGGATGACGACATCGCCGAGGTGCTGGCCCATCCTGCCGGCTTCGGCGGTGCCGCCGCCTGCGCCACCCTTCTCCATGCCGCTCCCGACGCTGCCCGCCACCTCGATGCGGTCCGGGCGCTGGCCGAGCCGATCGAGGG
The DNA here is from genome assembly GCF_002573965.1 of Azospirillum palustre. Taxonomy (NCBI): domain Bacteria; kingdom Pseudomonadati; phylum Pseudomonadota; class Alphaproteobacteria; order Rhodospirillales; family Azospirillaceae; genus Azospirillum; species Azospirillum palustre. Next base: position 652,712 of record NZ_PDKW01000043.1, read on the forward strand.
CGCCCGCATCGGCGCCACCGCGCTGGACGGCCTGCTGATCGTCCGCATCCTCGGCGGCGATGCCCGTGCCGTGCGGCGCGCCTATGCCGCGCTGTGGTCGGGCCTGCGCGCCGAAGCCGCGGGGCTGCCCACCCGCCTGCCGCGGCTGTGGGAGGTCTAAAGAAAGCGCCACAGCCGTCCCGCCAGCACTTTCAAGCCCCTACGTCATACGACGCACTTGGCGCGCCGCGTCATCGTGGCATAATCGCCGGCAACGAACAGGGTGGCGAAAGGGCAATCCCCCGATGAACCTGACAGGGCGCGAGAAGGACAAGCTGCTCGTCGCGATGGCGGCGATGGTGGCGCGGCGGCGGCTGGAGCGTGGGGTCAAGCTGAACCATCCGGAGGCGGTGGCCCTGATCACCGATTACGTGGTGGAGGGGGCGCGCGACGGCCGCACGGTGGCCGAGTTGATGCGCGACGGCGCCACCGTGCTGACCCGCGATCAGGTGATGGAGGGCATCCCCGAGATGATCCACGACATCCAGGTCGAGGCGACCTTCCCCGACGGCACCAAGCTCGTCACCGTCCACCAGCCGATCCGTTGAGGGGCAGCCCATGAAACCCGGTGAAATCTTCCCGGCGGCCGGCGAGATCGTGCTGAACGACGGCCGTGCCACTGTCGAACTCGACGTCGCCAACGCCGGCGATCGGCCGATCCAGGTCGGCTCGCACTACCATTTCTACGAGACCAACAGCGCGCTGACCTTCGACCGCGAGCAGGCGCGCGGCTTTCGGCTCGACATTCCGGCCGGCACGGCGGTGCGCTTCGAGCCCGGCCAGACGCGGCGCGTGACGCTCGTCGCCTATGGCGGCGACCGGGTGGTGATCGGCTTCAACCGCAAGGTCAACGGCGCCCTCTGACGGGCCGACAGGAAGGGCGAACGACAATGGCGCACCGCATCGACCGGGCCGAGTATGCGGCCCTCTACGGCCCGACCACCGGCGACCGCATCCGGCTGGCCGACACCGACCTGATCGTCGAGGTCGAACGCGACCACACCGTCTATGGCGAAGAGGTGAAGTTCGGCGGCGGCAAGGTGATCCGCGACGGCATGGGGCAATCCCAGCGCTCGCGCCACCAGGGGGCCGTCGACACCGTCATCACCAACGCCCTGATCATCGACCATTGGGGCATCGTCAAGGCCGACATCGGCATCACCGGGGGGCGCATCGCCGCCATCGGCAAGGCCGGCAACCCCGACATCCAGCCCGGCGTCGACATCATCATCGGTCCGGGCACCGAGGTGATCGCCGGCGAGGGCAAGATCGTCACCGCCGGCGGCATCGACGCCCACATCCATTTCATCTGCCCGCAGCAGGTGGACGAGGCGCTGAACAGCGGCGTCACCACCATGCTGGGCGGCGGCACCGGTCCGGCCGCCGGCACCTCGGCCACCACCTGCACGCCGGGGCCGTGGCACATGGAGCGGATGCTCCAGGCCGCCGAAGGGCTGCCGATCAACCTCGGCTTCTTCGGCAAGGGCAACACCAGCCGTCCCGACGCTCTGCTGGAGCAGATCGCCGCCGGCGCCTGCGGCCTGAAGCTGCACGAGGATTGGGGCACCACGCCCGACTCCATCGACACCTGCCTGACGGTGGCCGACCAGCTGGACGTCCAGGTGGCGATCCACACCGACACGCTGAACGAATCGGGCTTCGTCGAGGACACCATCGCGGCGTTCAAGGGCCGCACCATCCATACCTTCCACACCGAAGGGGCGGGCGGCGGCCATGCGCCGGACATCATCCGGGTGGCCAGCCTCGCCAATGTGCTGCCGAGCTCGACCAACCCGACGCGGCCCTTCACCATCAACACGGTGGACGAGCATCTCGACATGCTGATGGTGTGCCACCACCTCAGCCCGCGCATCCCGGAGGACGTCGCCTTCGCCGAAAGCCGCATCCGGCGCGAGACCATCGCGGCGGAAGACATCCTGCACGATCTGGGCGTTTTCTCCATGATCTCGTCGGACAGCCAGGCGATGGGCCGGCTGGGCGAGGTGGTGATCCGCACCTGGCAGACCGCCCACAAGATGAAGCTCCAGCGCGGCCGGCTGCCGCAGGAGACCGGTGACAACGACAATTTCCGGGTCAAGCGCTACATCGCCAAATACACCATCAACCCGGCGCTGTCGCACGGCATCGCCCATGTCGTCGGTTCGGTCGAGGTCGGCAAGCTGGCCGATCTGGTGGTGTGGTCGCCGGCCTTCTTCGGCGTGAAGCCGGATATGGTGATCAAGTGCGGCACCATCGCCGCCGCGCTGATGGGCGATCCCAACGCCTCGATCCCGACGCCGCAGCCGGTGCATTACCGCCCGATGTTCGGTGCCTTCGGCCGGGCGATGCAGGCCAGCAGCGTGACCTTCGTCAGCGCCAAGGCGCTGGAACTGGAGGTCGGCCGCCAGCTTGGCCTGCACCGCGAGCTGATCGCCGTCAAGGGCACCCGCACCGTCGGCAAGAAGGACATGATCCACAACGACGCCACCCCGCACATCGAGGTGGACCCGGAGACCTACGAGGTGCGGGCGGACGGACAGCTGCTGACCTGTGAACCGGCGGAAATCCTGCCGATGGCCCAGCGCTATTTCCTGTTCTGATGATACGCTCCCTCTCCCGCCTCGGGAGAGGGAAGGGGCCCAAGCGAAGCTTGGGAAGGGTGAGGGGTAAGGCAAGGATCAGAAATCCATGTCCGGAACACCCTCACCCTCCCGCCTGCGGCGGGTCCCTCCCTCTCCCGGGGCGGGAGAGGGTAATGGTTGCGAAGGCTCAGATACGTTGATCGGTGTATTCGATTCAGGACATGGCGGATTGACGGTGCTGCGCGCCCTGGTGGATGCGGCGCCCGGCCGGCCATTCGTCTATCTCGGCGACCACGCCGCCGCTCCCTACGGTCCGCGCAGCGAGGACGACATCTACCGGCTGACCATCGCCGGGATGGACCGTCTGTTCGACCAGGGCTGCCGGCTGATCGTCATCGCCTGCAACACCGCCGCGGCCGTCGCGCTGCGCCGGCTCCAGCAGGAATGGCTGCCGTCGGCCCATCCCGGCCGCAACGTGCTGGGGGTGCTGGTCCCGATGGTGGAGGCGATCACCCGCGTGCCGTGGATGATCGACACCGTTCCGCCCGACCATCTCGCCGAACCGCGCAGCGTCGGCATCTTCGCCACCGCGGCGACGGTCAATTCCGGCTCCTTCCCGCGGGAGATCGGCAAGCGCGCCCCGTCCGTCCGCGTCGTGCAGCAGGCCTGTCCCGACCTCGTGCCGCTGATCGAGCGCGGCGCGTCGGACGACGAGATCGAGCCGGCGGTGAACGGCTATGTCCGTGTCCTGCTGGACAAGATGGGCGGCCAGCCGCTGGACACGGTGGTGCTGGGCTGCACCCATTACCCGCTGGTCCGCCATCTGTTCGCCCGTGCGCTGCCGCCGGGGGTGGAGATTCTGTCCCAGCCGACGCTGACCGCACGCTCGCTCGACCAGTATTTCGACCGTCACCCCGAATATCGTCCTGACCCGGCCGAGCACGGCCTGCACTTCTTCACCACCGGGGAGGCGGCGCTGGTCAGCGAACTGGCCGGCCGCTTCTTCGGCCACCCGACCCCCTTCGAACGGCTTACCTGATGACCGACCCCGCCCGCCGTGCCACCCGAGTCCACGCCCGCGGCCATTGGCCGGTCGAGCAGGCGGCCGGCACCGTGACGCTCGCCTTCGACGACCGCTTCCGCCGCCGCATGGCGATGACCGACGATGCCGGCGGCGCCTTCCTGCTCGACCTGCCGCGGGCGGTGGCTCTGGACGACGGCGACGGGCTGGAACTGGGCGACGGCAGCTTCCTGCGCGTGGTCGCCGCGCCCGAGGAGCTGATGGAGGTCCGCGTGCCCGGCCCGGTCGAGGCCTTCGCACGCGTCGCCTGGCATCTCGGCAACCGCCACCTGCCGGTGCAGATCGTCGGCGACACCATCCGGCTGCGCCGCGACCATGTGATCGAGGACATGCTGCGCGGGCTGGGCGCCGACGTGCGCGACGTGTCGGCACCCTTCATGCCGGAAGGCGGCGCCTATGGCGGTCATTCGCATGGCGGCGGGCATGGGCACTCGCACTGACTTGGATGGCGTCTCCACCCACGCCCTGACGCGCCTGCTGGCGTGGCTGTCGCCCAGCTTTCCGGTCGGCGGCTTCTCCTACAGCCATGGCATCGAGGCGGCGGTGGAGCAGGGGCTGGTGCGCGACCGGGCGACGATGATCGTCTGGCTCGACGGCATCCTGCGCCATGGCGCCGGGCGGACCGACGGCATGCTGTTCGCCGCCGCCCACCGGGCCGTGCTGGCCGGTGACGAGGCCGGTTTCGCCTGGGCGGTGGAGCGGGCCGACATCCTGCGTGCGTCGGCCGAGATGGGGCTGGAATCGCGGGCGCAGGGGCAGGCCTTCCTGCTGGCGATCCGCGCCGCCTGGCCGCTCGACGGGCTGGCGCGCTGGGATGCGGTGATCGCCGGCACCGGACGGCCGGTCGCCTATGCGGTGGCGGTGGCGCTGGTGTCGGCGCTGATCGGCGTGGCCGAGGGGCCGGCGCTGACCGCCTACCTCCATGCCTTCGCCGCCAATCTGGTGTCGGCCGGCGTGCGTCTGGTGCCGCTCGGCCAGACCGACGGGCAGCGCGCGCTGGCCGCGCTCGACCCCATCACCCACCGGGCGGCCGATGCGGCGTTGGCGGCCCCGCTCGACGATCTCGGCGGCCGCGCGATGGCCGTCGACTGGACCTCGATGATCCACGAAACCCAATATACGAGGCTGTTCCGCTCATGAGCGCTCTCCCCGCTATCGAAAAGAGCCACGCCGGTCCGCTTCGCGTCGGCATCGGCGGTCCCGTCGGCTCCGGCAAGACCGCGCTGACCGACGCGCTGTGCAAGCGCATGCGCGAGGATTGGGAGGTCGCGGCGATCACCAACGACATCTACACCAAGGAGGATGCGGAGTTCCTCACCCGGTCCGGCGCCCTGAAGCCGGAACGGATCATGGGGGTGGAGACCGGCGGCTGCCCGCACACCGCGATCCGCGAGGACGCCTCGATCAACCTCGCCGCCGTCGACCAGATGAACGCGAAGTTCCCCAACCTCGACCTGATCTTCATCGAATCGGGCGGCGACAACCTCGCGGCGACCTTCTCGCCGGAGCTGGCGGACATCACCATCTACGTCATCGACGTGTCGGCCGGCGACAAGATCCCGCGCAAGGGCGGGCCGGGTATCACCCGGTCGGACCTGCTGGTCATCAACAAGACCGACCTTGCCCCGATGGTCGGCGCCAGCCTGGAGGTGATGGACCGCGACGCCCGCAAGATGCGCGGCGACCGTCCCTTCGTCTTCGCCAACGTCAAGGCGGGCGAGGGGGTCGATGCCATCCAGTCCTTCATCGTCCAGCGCGGTGGATTGCCCCTTCCGGGCTGACAACTGGCACGAGCCTTCGGGAACCTCCGGCTTGACCATGCTGTTCATGCAGCATGAGACGATTCCAGCCGGAGGATGCCCTGATGACGCGCCCCACCCCTGCAACGGCCCTGCTGCTGGTCGCGCTGGGAACCCTGTCCTTCGCCGGGCCCGTGCTGGCGGCCGACGACTGCGCGGCCGGGCTTGACCGGTTGGGACAGCAGGCGGCGGCTCTCGAGGCTGCCGGCCCCGGCTCTGCCGCTCCGGTGACCCCGCAGGAAACCGCACAGCTACGCGCCCTCCAGCAGGCGGCGCAGGCCGCCGCACAGAAGGGCAACGCCCCCGCCTGCCAGGCCATCCTGGGCGAGGCGACGGCGCTTCAGGAGTCCATCGCCCACCCGCGCGCCATCGCCGCCGACGACCTTGAGAACGCCAAGCTGCGCAGCCCGGACGGCAAGGATCTCGGCAGCATCTCCGAACTGATCATCGATCCCGGCACCGGGCGTGTTGCCTATGCGGTGGTCGAACTGGGCGGCTTCCTCGGCATCGGCGAGGCCGACTTCGCGGTTCCGTGGGCGCTGTTCACCCCGTCGGGCGAGGGCTATGTCCTGAATGTGCCGAAGGACAAGCTGACCAACGCGCCGCGTTTCGACGACAAGAACCGCCCGAACATGAACGACCGCCAGTGGGCGATGGCGGTTCACACCTACTACGGCGTCGCCCCCTACTGGATGCGCGATTCGGCGACGCTGGCCGCCATCGCCGGCGCTGCCGGCAAAAACGGCGACGTCTCGGCGGCGCCGTTGCGCCAGGAGGTGCAGCGCCTGTCGCAGGAGGTGGCGCGGCTGAACAGCGAATTGCAGCAGGCGCGCGGCGCCGCCGGGTCCAGCGGGGCGACGCCCGGCGCAGGAATGGGGCAGGGCGGTGCGCCCCAGGCGGCGCCGGATGCCGCTGCGCCGACGCCGTCCGGGAACGGCAACCCCCAGCCGCCGGTTTCCCAACAGTGACGCGATAACGATCCGATGGCGGACGGTCCCCGATCGGGGACCGCCTGACCGGGACCCGCATTCAGGAGGACCGACATGGAACTCTCTTCGATCACCGATAAGGCCCAGCGCAACCTGCGCGGCATAGCGGACCACATGGCCGACCGCTTGCCCGGCCCCACCGGCAGCTACGGCATCAATGTCGGCCACAACGAACGGCTGGCATCGCTGGCCGGCGGCGTGGTGCTGGCGGTGCTGGGCCTGCGCCGGCCCAACTGGACCGGCGCCGCCATGGCGCTGGCCGGCGGCGCCCTGGTCGCGCGGGGCCTGACCGGCTATTGCCCCGGCAAGGCGATGCTGGCCGACTGGTCGCACAACGACCGGGCGGCCTTTCCGGCACAGGATGTCGAACATGGCATCGACCCCTATTCCCGCCATCCCGGCGACATCTATCAGGAGAGCTGCGAGGAGGAGATCGTCGACGAGGCTTCCCAGGAATCCTTCCCGGCGAGCGATCCGCCCTCCTTCAGCCCGGGTGTTGCGCGGTAAGCGGGCAATCAGCCAAGCGGCCTGATGCGATAACAGAAATGTCATCAAGAAACGGTCTGCCAGTCACACGCTGGCGGGCCGTTTTTGATATGGATCAATGAAAGACAGAATTTTGGCAACTTCGGCTTTTACTGATCGTGCCTGAGGCAATGCTGCGCAATGATTGAAGCGCATGTGCGGTTCGCGTCCATTGCACGTTGCGGACCCGCGGCGGTTCGTTTATGGTGCACTGCACAAGGAACGCCGCGTTCGTACACCCGGCGAAAGGCCGCCATGGTTGCGGCCGCTCCTCCCGTCACATCGACCGCAGGACAGTCCGCATGACCACGATCATTCCCGCCGCCGCCACGCTCGAAGGCAAGAAGGGGCTCGTTCTTGGCATCGCCAACGACCAGTCGATCGCCTGGGGCTGCGCCCGCGCCTTCCGCGCGATGGGTGCCGACCTCGCGGTCAGCTATCTGAACGACAAGGCCAAGAAGTTCGTCGAGCCGCTGGCCCAGCAGCTCGAGGCCGAGATCTTCGAACCGGTGGACGTCACCGGCGAAGGCGAACTGAAGGCCATCTTCGACAAGATCGGCGAGAAGTGGGGCAAGCTCGACTTCGCGCTGCACAGCATCGCCTTCGCCCCGAAGGAGGATCTGCACGGCCGCGTCGTCGATTGCTCACGCGAGGGCTTCCAGCAGGCGATGGACGTCTCCTGCCATTCCTTCATCCGCATGGCCAGGTATGCCGAGCCGCTGATGAAGGACGGTGGGTCGCTGTTCACCATGTCCTATTTCGGCGCCAACCGCGTCATCGACAATTACGGCGTCATGGGTCCGGTCAAGGCCGCGCTGGAAGCCAGCGTGCGCTATCTGGCGGCCGAGCTGGGCCCGAAGGGCATCCGCGTCCACGCCATCTCCCCCGGTCCGATCAAGACCCGCGCCGCCTCCGGCATCGCCCATTTCGACGAGCTGATGAACAAGGCCGCCGAGCGCGCACCGGAAGGCCGTCTGGTCACCATCGAAGAGGTCGGCTACACCACCGCCTTCCTCGCCACCGATGGCGCCAAGGGCATCACCGGCGACACCACCTATGTCGACTGCGGCTATTCGATCGTCGGCTGACGACGGGTCCCGATCCCCGCCCGATAGCGGCGGGACATGAGTGCGGAATGGGGCGGGTGCGGCAACGCATCCGCCCTGTTCCGTTCCGGGCTTCCTCCTCCGCCTGTCTCTGGCGGGTGCGTCATATTGCCGTGTGACGCCGCCGGCTGTTTTGGCGCAATGGTAACACCAGCCATAATCCGGGCTAACGGGGTGCCGGCAAGGGGGGAGGCGGCAGGGTCATGGGCGCCATAACATGGCGACGGCAGTTGAGCGTCGGCCAACCGTCCATCGACGACGATCACAAGCATCTGATCGAGTATCTGAACGAACTCGACGCAGCACTGGCCGCCCAGCGGTTCCAGCCGGTCCGCGTTGCCAAGATCCTGGTCAAGCTGCTGGAATACACCAAGGAGCATTTCGCCCGCGAAGAGCGGATCATGCAGATCGTGCATTACCCGAAATTCGAGGAGCACGTGGCCATGCACCGTGCCGCGGTGAAGATGGTCAGCGAGCTGTCCAACCGCTTTTCGATCGACCCTACCCACGAGAATGCGGAGCAGCTCTACAAATTCACCGCCGATTGGCTGGTCCGCCACATCATCCTGATGGACACGCAGCTGACGCCCTATGTGCGCGGCGTGTGGGCGTAAGGGGGGAGAGGAGGCTCCTTACCCCACGAACTCCGCCGCCCGGTAGCCCTGGGCGTAGAGCAGGGCGGTGAGGTCGCCGTGGTCGACGCGGGCGCGTGCCTCGGCGGCGACCACCGCCTTGGCGTGGAAGGCGACGCCCAGCCCGGCGGCCAGCAGCATCGGCAGGTCGTTGGCGCCGTCGCCGACGGCCATGGTTTCCGCCACCGGCACGCGATGCTCGCCGGCATAGGCCATCAGCGCCTGGAGCTTGCTGTCCTTGTCCAGGATCGGCTCGATCACCTTGCCGGTCATCACGCCGTCGACGACCTCTAGCTCGTTGCCGCGGTCGTCGTCGAAGCCGATCCAGCTGCGCACCCGACCGGTGAAGCAGCGGAAGCCGCCCGACACCAGAACGCAGACGGCGCCGTTGGCGCGCATGGTGCCGACCAGCTGGGCGGCACCCGGCATCAGCGTGGCGCGCTGCCACACCTCGTCGATCACCGTCTCGTTCAGGCCCTTCAGCAGGGCGACCCGCTCGCGTACCGCGTCCTTGAAGTCGATCTCGCCGTTCATGGCGCGGGCGGTGATGTCGGCGATGTGGTCCTTCAGCCCGACATAATCGCCAAGCTCGTCCAGCATCTCCTGCTCGATGATCGTCGATTCCATGTCGGCGACCAGCAGCCGCTTGCGCCGCGTCGCCGCCGGCTGGGCGACGATGTCCAGCGCCACGCCGGTCCTATTCGCCGTCAGGGCATGGCGGATCGCCGCCTCCGCCTGTTCGGGCGCCAGATTGCCGAAGGGCAGGTCGCAGGCGGTGCCCGGCGCCAGCCAGTTCGGTGCGCCGGCATCGGCGCCCAGCCCGACCAGCGCCGCCTTGGCGGTCTGGACGGCGGCCTCGTCGAGCGTGGCGGTCCGGGGGGCGATCAGCGTGGCGACGGCGTTCATCGGCGGGTATCCCGAGGAAAAGAGGGCCTTTGCGCGCTGCCTACCACAGCCAAGGGGGCCGGGTCCAACGAAGCTTCGGCGTCGGCATGCGGTTGGGTGTTGCAAAGCGGGCGCCGGAACGCCATGCAAGGTCGATGAGCGACATTACCACCCCTCTGGCCAACCCCTTGACCAACGTCATCGTCATCGGCGGTCCCACCGCGTCGGGCAAGTCGGGGCTGGCGCTCGCCATTGCCGAGGCGTTCGGCGGCATCGTCGTCAATGCCGACAGCATGCAGCTCTACGCCGACCTGGATGTGCTGACCGCCCGGCCGCCGGCCGAGGACCTGGCGCGGGCGCCCCACCGGCTCTATGGCGTGCTGCCGGCGGCGGAACGCGGATCAGCGGCGCGCTGGCGCGAGATGGCGCTGGCGGAGATCGCCGCCGCCAGGGCCGAGGGCCGGCTGCCGGTGGTGGTCGGCGGCACCGGTCTCTATCTGCGCGCGCTGATGCAGGGGCTGAGCGAAGTGCCGCCCATCCCCGACGAGGTGCGTGCCGCAGCCCATGCCCGGCTGGCCGCCATCGGCGGCGAGGCCTTCCGCGGCGAACTGGTCGCCCGCGATCCGGCGTCGGCCAAGCTGAACCCCGGCGACACCACCCGCCTGACCCGCGCCTGGGAGGTGCTGGAGGCCACCGGCCATCCGCTGTCCCATTGGCAGAGCCGGACCGCCCAGGGAGCGCCGGCCGATCTGCGCTTCACCATCCTTGTGCTCGATCCGCCGCGGGCCGACCTCTATGCCCAGTGCGACAGGCGCTTCGACCTGATGATGGAGCAGGGGGCGTTGGAGGAGGTGCGGCGATTGGACGCTCTCGCCCGTGAACAGGCCCTCGCCCCCGACCTGCCGGTGCTGAAAGCGCTGGGAGTGCCTGAACTGCGCCGCGTTCTGCACGGCGAAATCCCGCTCGACGAGGCCATTGCGCTGGCCCAGCAATCGACCCGCCGCTATGCCAAACGGCAGGTCACGTGGTTCCGACATCAGATTGTTGGCAAATCACCCGATATGCTGGTAAGTCATACAGGACAGCATAGCTGCCATACCATCGATCTGCCTTGTTCGCTCGCGGTACGAAATGCAATGCTCGACCGCCTGAGAACGATACTAAATTACTGATCCGAAGGAGAAGCACCGTGTCGGTTGATTGGGGTCATGTGTTCGCGGGCCGCGTGGGCGGCATGACGGCGTCCGAAATCCGGGAACTGCTGAAGCTGATCGATCGTCCGGAGATCATCTCCTTCGCCGGTGGCATCCCCGATCCGGACCTGTTCCCCAGCTCGGCCATCGCCCGCGCCTATGAGAAGATCTTCCAGTCCAATTCCGGCGCCGGCGCCGCCCTGCAATACTCCATCACCGAGGGCTATACGCCGCTGCGGGAGTGGATCTGCGACTATATGGGCGGCAAGGGCGTCAACATCGGGCTGGACGGCGTTCTCATCACCAACGGCTCGCAGCAGGTGCTGGAGTTCGTCGGCAAGCTGCTGATCGGCCCCGGCGACAAGATCGTCGTGACCCGCCCGACCTATCTCGGCGCGCTCCAGGCCTTCTCGCCCTACGAGCCGACCTATCTCTCGATCCCGATGGACGAGGAAGGTCCGGAGATGACGGCGCTGACCGAGGCGCTGGCGCAGAAGCCGAAGTTCTTCTACCTCGTCCCCGATTTCCAGAACCCCAACGGCACCACGGTGACGCTGGCCCGCCGCCACGCCATCCTCGACGCCTGCGAGGCGGCCGGCGTGCCGGTGATCGAGGACACCGCCTATTGCGAACTGCGCTATGACGGCGAGCATCTGCCGCTGCTGGCGGCGCTGGATTGCGAGCGCAACGGCGGCAAGCTGACCAACGTCATCTTCGGCGGCACCTTCTCCAAGACGATGGTTCCGGCGATGCGCGTCGGCTGGGTCAATGCGGCGCCCGAGGTGGTGAACCGGCTGGTGCTGATGAAGCAGGCCGCCGACCTGCATGCCAGCACGATCAACCAGATCGTCATGCACGACGTCGTCTCGCAGATCTTCGACAGCCACCTCAAGCTGCTGCGCACCCAGTACAAGGAGCGCCGTGACGCCATGCTGGCGGCGCTGGAGGAATACGCCCCGCCGGGCGTCACCTGGACCAAGCCGGAAGGCGGCCTGTTCGTCTGGATCGAGGCGCCCGAGGGTGTCGACGGCACCGAACTGCTGGCCCGCGCCATCAAGGAAGCCAACGTCGCCTTCGTCCCTGGTTCGGCCTTCCACGCCGACCGGTCAGGCAAGAACACGCTGCGGCTGGCCTTCTCCGTCACCAAGCCGGCCCAGATCCGCGAGGGCATCCGCCGTCTGTGCGGATTGTTGAAGACCGCCGCCTGACGGCTTCGGCTTTTCATCGTCGACTCTTCGGAACGGCGGCCGCGCTTCGGTGCGGCCGCCGTTTCCGTATCCGGTGGGAGCGAAGCGGCGCAGAGCCGATGTTGCAAAGCCAATGCGCAACATTTGGAAAAACTGCGGCAAAAAAACTTTGCGAACATTCGCAAAATGGGTTGACCTGCGACCGGGCTTTTGACTAATTTGCCGCTCCCGGCCCTCGCCATCGGGGCTAAGCCGTTGTTCCGGCGGCATAGCCCAGCGGCCTCGGCCGGTGACAAGTCCAAGGAACCGGGTGCCTTAGAGGAGGCGCCCACATGAGAAGGTCGTGAGCGATGTCCGAACAGAAGCTGACCGGCGCCCAGATCGTCATCAAGGCCCTGAAGGATCAGGGCGTTGACATCATCTTCGGCTATCCCGGCGGCGCCGTACTTCCCATCTACGACGCGCTGTTCCAGCAGAACGACCTGAAACATGTCCTTGTACGCCACGAGCAGGCCGCGGTTCATGCGGCGGAGGGCTACGCGCGCTCGACCGGCAAGGTCGGCTGCGTGCTGGTGACCTCCGGTCCCGGCGCCACCAACGCGGTGACCGGCCTGCTGGACGCGCTGTGCGACAGCATCCCGCTGGTCTGCCTGTCGGGCCAGGTGCCGACGCATCTGATCGGCAACGATGCCTTCCAGGAAGCCGACACCACCGGCATCACCCGTCCCTGCACCAAGCATAATTACCTGGTGAAGGACGTCGACAATCTGGCCCGCACCCTGCACGAGGCCTTCTATGTCGCGCGCAGCGGCCGTCCCGGCCCGGTGCTGGTCGACATCCCGAAGGACGTGCAGTTCGCCGACGGCACCTACGTCCCGCCGACTGAGGTCAAGCACAAGACCTACCGGCCGCAGGTGAAGCCGGAGATCGCCCGCATCGAAGAGGCGATTGAACTGATCGCCAACGCCAAGCGGCCGGTCTTCTACACCGGCGGCGGCGTGATCAACGCCGGCCCCTTCGCGGCCAAGCTGCTGACCCAGTTCGTCAAGACCACCGGTTTCCCGATCACCTCCACCCTGATGGGGCTGGGCGCCTTCCCGGCGTCCGAAAGCCAGTGGTTGGGCATGCTCGGCATGCACGGCACGTACGAGGCGAATCTCGCCATGTACGAATGCGACGTCATGATCAACATCGGCGCCCGCTTCGACGACCGCGTGACCGGCAAGCTGTCGGCCTTCTCGCCGGGTTCCAAGAAGATCCACGTCGACATCGACCCCAGCTCGATCAACAAGAACGTCGCGGTCGACATTCCGATTGTCGGTGACTGCGGCGCCGTTCTGGAAGACATGCTGCGCATCTGGAAGGCGCGCGCCAAGTCGCCGGACAAGGCCGCGCTGAAGGAGTGGTGGGGCAAGATCGAGGGCTGGCGTGCCCGCAACTGCCTGAACTACAACCGCACCGAATCGGTCATCAAGCCGCAGTACGCGCTGGAGCGCCTGCGCGAGGCCCTGCGCGGCAAGGACCACTACATCACGACGGAAGTCGGCCAGCACCAGATGTGGGCCGCCCAGTTCCTGCCCTTCGACCAGCCGAACCGCTGGATGACCTCGGGCGGGCTCGGCACCATGGGCTACGGCCTGCCGGCCGCCATCGGCGCCCAGCTGGCCCACCCCGACGCCATCGTCGTCGACGTGTCGGGCGAGGCCAGCTTCCTGATGAACATGCAGGAGATCGGCACCGCCGTGCAGTACCGCGCGCCGGTCAAGATCTTCATCCTGAACAACCAGTATATGGGCATGGTGCGCCAGTGGCAGGAACTGCTGCACGGCTCGCGCTATTCCCAGAGCTACTCCGAAGCCCTGCCGGACTTCGTGAAGCTGGCGGAATCCTGGGGTTGCGTCGGCCTGCGCGCCACCACGGTGGCCGAGGTCGATCAGGTGATCGAGAAGATGCTGGCGGTCACCGACCGTCCCTGCATCATCGACATCGCCGTCGATCCGAAGGAGAACTGCTTCCCGATGATCCCGGGCGGCAAGGCCCACAACGAGATCCTGTTCGGTCCGGACGACAGCCCGTCCGACGCCACGCCGGAAGACGGCATGGTGCTGGTCTGATCGGCTGACGACGAACGAACAGGAGGGACGGGTCTCATGGAAAACGCGATCGAAAAGCACACCATCGCCGTGCTGGTGGACAACGAGCCGGGCGTTCTCGCCCGCGTCATCGGGCTGTTCTCCGGCCGCGGCTACAACATCGAAAGCCTGACGGTGGCCGAGGTGAACAACGCCGACCACCTGTCGCGCATCACGCTCGTCACCTCCGGCACCCGGATGATCATCGAGCAGATCAAGGCGCAGTTGAGCCGGCTGGTTCCGGTCCACCGCGTCCATGACCTGACCGACGAGGGGCCGGCGGTGGAGCGCGAGCTGGCGCTGGTCAAGGTGGCCGGCACCGGCGACAAGCGGATCGAGGCGCTGCGCCTCGCCGACATCTTCAAGGCCAAGGTGGTGGACGCCACGCTCACCAGCTTCGTCTTCGAGTTGACCGGCACCACCGAACAGGTCGACGATTTCGTCGGTCTGATGGGCCAGCTCGGACTCGTGGAGGCCAGCCGCACCGGCGTGGTCGCCATGTCGAAGGGGCCGGCGGCCTTTTAAGGCGCCCTTCCCCGCAGAACAGCATTCTGCGAAAGATTGGGGCGGCAAAAACGCAAGGAAGCTTTGCATTTTGCCGTTCCATCGAGCGATTGTTTCTCTTGACGCGCGGCTTTGCTCAATGGAGTAATCCGCCGCAGGAAACGCACTCTGTCTTCGTTCGTTGCGAATTCAAGGAATCATCTCCATGCGCGTCTATTACGATCGTGATGCCGACGTCAACCTGATCAAGGGCAAGAAGGTCGTCATCGTCGGCTACGGCAGCCAGGGCCACGCCCACGCCCACAACCTGCGTGACAGCGGCGTGAAGGACGTGCGGATCGCGCTCCGCCCGGGTTCGGCCACCATCAAGAAGGCCGAGACCGCCGGCTTCACCGTGATGACCCCGGCCGAAGCCGCCGCCTGGGCCGATGTCGTGATGGTTCTGACCCCGGACGAGCTGCAGGCCGACCTGTATAAGGACGATCTGGCCCCGAACATGAAGCAGGGCGCCGCCCTGGCCTTCGCGCACGGCCTGAACATCCACTTCAATCTGATCGAGGCCCGCGCCGACCTCGACGTGTTCATGATTGCGCCGAAGGGCCCCGGCCACACCGTGCGCAGCGAATACCAGCGTGGCGGCGGCGTGCCGTCGCTGGTCGCCGTTCACCAGAACGCCTCGGGCAACGCGCTGGACATCGCCCTGTCCTACGCCTCGGCCAATGGCGGCGGCCGCGCCGGCATCATCGAGACGACCTTCAAGGAAGAGTGCGAGACCGACCTGTTCGGTGAGCAGGCCGTGCTCTGCGGCGGCCTGACCGAGCTGATCCGCGCCGGCTACGAGACGCTGGTCGAGGCGGGCTACGCCCCCGAGATGGCCTACTTCGAGTGCCTGCACGAAGTGAAGCTGATCGTCGACCTGATGTACGAGGGCGGCATGGCCAACATGCGCTACTCGATCTCCAACACGGCCGAATACGGTGACTACCGCACCGGCCCGCGCATCATCACGCCGGAGACCAAGGCCGAGATGAAGCGCGTCCTGACCGACATCCAGGAAGGCCGCTTCGTTCGCGACTGGATGCTGGAATGCAAGGCCGGCCAGCCGTCCTTCAAGGCGATCCGCCGCCGCAACGCCGAGCACGAGATCGAGAAGGTCGGCGAGAAGCTGCGCGCCATGATGCCGTGGATCGCCGAGCGCCGTCTGGTCGACAAGTCGAAGAACTGATCCGGCGAAAGCCTGTCGGTTCGATGAGAAGCGCGTCCCTTCGGGGGCGCGCTTTTTTATTTGGCGGCCAGATGCTCCAGCGTGATGCCGAAGATCGTGGCGAACTCCTTGCTGCCGGCCTCGGTGATCGTCACGGCGCGGCTGTCGGGATTGCGGGCTATCCAGCCGCGCTCCAGCGAGCAGGCCAGCAGGGTCGCGCCCAGCCGCCCGGCCAGATGGTGCCGCCGCTCGCTCCAATCCAGGCAGACCCGGCAGAGAGGCCTGCGGTCCCCGCCGGTGTCGGGAATTGCGAGGCCCAGACTGCCCAGGAAATCGCGGCCGTCGTCCGTCACCAGGGCGCCGCCGTCATCGAGGATCACGAACCCGCGCTCGTTCAGCCTGTCGGCCAGTTTTGTGCCGAGCCGTCCGGCGAGATGGTCGTAGCAGGTGCGGGCGGTCCGCAGCGCCTCGTCCTTCGGTCCGGGCGGACGGTGCCGCCGTGGGCCGGCGGCCGCCACCGCCATCAGGCTTTCCATCGCCTGGGCGATATCGGGGGAGGCCAGCCGGTAATAGCGATGCCGGCCCTGGCGTTCCATCGCCAGCAATCCCGCCTCGCTCATTTTGGCAAGGTGACCGCTGGTGGTCGCCGCTCCGACACCGGCATGCCAGGACAATTCACCGGCGGTCAGCGCCTGCCCGCCCATCAGGGCGGAGAGGATGTTCGCCCGTGCCGGATCGCCGATCAGCGCGGCGATGGTGGCGATGCCGTTGGCGGAGGCGAGGGGGAAGGGCGGGTTGGTCATGCCCATCAGTTTAGGCCCCTTCGCCGGCTCCGTCAGCCGCCGACGTTTCGTCCGCGGCCGAAGCGTTCGCGGCGGTCTTTCAAGGGCTCGGCTGTCATGGTGGGCCGCCTTGCAAGACCGACGGAGCCATCATGACCAGCCTTCCAACCCCCGATGCACGCGCTTCGCGGCCCGATCTGCGTGTCGAGCTTGCCTTGCTGCTGGTCCTCGCGACCTTGTGGGGTGCGTCCTACAGCTTCATCCGGATCGGCGTCGAGACGATCCCGCCGCTGACCTTCATCGCCAGCCGGACTCTGATCGCCGGGAGCATTCTGCTGGCGGTCATCCGCTGGCGCGGCCTGTCCCTGCCGCGGGACGGGGCCGTGTGGAAGCGGTTTCTCCTACAAGCCTGTTTGAACAGCGTTCTCCCCTTTACCCTGATCGCCTGGGCCGAACAGACAGTCGATGCCGGGTCCGCAGCGATTCTCAACGCGACGACGCCGATCTTCGCCTTCCTCATCACCCTTCTGCTGACCCGGCACGAAGCCGTGGGATGGCGCAAAGCGGCCGGCGTGCTCGCCGGTCTCGGTGGAACGGTGCTGATCATCGGGACGGGGGCGGTCGACGGCATCGGCCGCGATCTGCTGGCGCAAGGAGCCATCGTCCTCGCCACCGTCTGCTATGCCGGAGCAGCCATTTTCGGCCGCGTTTTCAAGGGACTGGATCCGATCATGCCGGCCGCCGGGTCGCTGCTGTGCGGAACGGCGCTGTTGCTGCCGGTCAGTCTGGCGGTCGACCGTCCCTGGACCCTGTCGCCGTCGCCGGACTCGCTGCTGGCGCTTGCCGGCCTTTCGGTCTTCTCGACCGCGCTGGCCTTTGTCCTCTATTTCCGGCTCGTCCACACCATCGGATCGGTTCCGACGACCGCGCAAGCCTATCTGCGGGTGCCGATCGGAGTGGGAATCGGCGTGCTGATGCTGGGCGAGACGCTGGAGCCGACCATGCTTGCCGGCTGTGCCGCGGTCGTGCTGGGGGTGGCGGCGATGACCATCCCGGCCCGCTCCCGGTCCTGATCCGATCCGCTTCTCAGCCCCGCGGTTCTCCGAAGCCGGTCGGCGGGGTTTCGGCGACGGCGGCGCGGCCGGGGTCGCGCTTCTGGGTTTCCAGCAGGATGTCGCGGGCAATCGGGGCCGCCGCGGTGGAGCCGCCGCCGCCATGCTCGACGAAAACCGCGCAGGCGTAGCGCGGCGCCTGGATCGGCGCGAAGGCGACGAACAGCGCGTGGTCGCGCTCGCGCCAGGGTAAATCCTCGTTCTTCTTCACGCCGTTGTTGCGCTCGGCCATGGTGATGCGGCGGACCTGGGCGGAGCCGGTCTTGCCGGCCATCTCATAGCCGACCTCGGTGATGCGCGACTTGAAAGCGGTGCCGTTGGGAGCGTTGGTCACCTCGGTCATGCCGCGCAGCACGATGTCGAGGTTCTCCTTTTTCACACCGATGCTGGGCCAGGCGGTCTGCTCGCCGCTGACGGTCTTGATCTGCTTGGTCAGATGCGGCTTGACCGCATAGCCGCCATTGGCCAGCCGGCAGGTCATCACCGCCAGCTGCAGCGGCGTCGTCAGCACATAGCCCTGGCCGATGGAGGCGACAAGCGTCTCGCCCATGTCCCAGTTCTTGCCCAGCGTCGCCTTCTTCCAGGCGATGGACGGGATCAGGCCGGCGCGTTCGTGCGGCAGGTCGATGCCGGTGCGGCTGCCCAGGCCGAACCGGTTGGACATCTCGGCGATGCGGTCGATGCCGATGCGGCGCGACACGTCGTAGAAGAACACGTCGCAGGAATGGCGCAACGCGCCGACGAAATCGATGGTGCCGTGCCCGCCGCGCTTCCAGCAGTGGAAGCGGTGGTCGCCCAGCTCCAGATGGCCGGGGCAGAACACCGTGTGCCGGTTGCTGACCACCCCCGATTCGAGTGCCGCCAGCGCCGCCATCATCTTGAAGGTCGAACCCGGCGGATATTGCCCGACCACCGCCTTGTTGTTGAGCGGCGTCGCCTGGTTGGACAGCAGCTCCTCCCACAGTTCGGCGCTGATGCCCATGGTGAACTGGTTGGGGTCGTAGCTGGGGTGCGAGCACAGGGCATAGATGCCGCCGGTGTGGACGTCCATCACCACGGCCGAGGCGCTGACTTCCTGCGACAGCCGCTCCTGCACGAAGCGTTGCAGGGCCATGTCGATGGTCAGCTGCACCTCGCGGCCTGATTGGCCCTCGTCGCGCGACAGCTCGCGGATGACGCGGCCGACCGCGTTGACCTCCAGCTGGCTGGTGCCGGCGGTGCCGCGCAGCACCTTTTCATGGAATTTCTCGATGCCGGCCTTGCCGATGCGGAAGCCGGGCAGGGAAAGCACGGGATCGCTGTTGCCGCTCAGCTCCGACTCCGACACGGCGCCGACATAGCCCAGGATATGGGCGGTCCAGTCCGCCTGCGGGTAATAGCGCAGCTCGCCCACCTCGATCGACACGCCGGGCAGGTCGGGGGTGTTGGTCTCCAGCGTCGCCACCTGTTCCCAGGTCAGGTTCTCGCGCACGGTGACGGGAACGAAGCGGCGCTTGCGGTGCAGTTCGCGCAGCACGCGGCGGCGGTCGCCATCGGTCAGCGGCACGATGCGGGAGATCTTGTCGAGCGTCTCCTGGATGTTGTGGGTGCGCTCCGACACGACGACGACGCGGTAGTTCTGCTGGTTGACCGCCAGCGGCACGCCGAAGCGGTCGACGATGTTGCCGCGGGACGGGGCGATCAGCCGCAGGCTGATGCGGTTCTCTTCCGCCAGCATGGTGTAGCGCGCCGACTCGACCACCTGCAGGTAATAGAGCCGACCGACCAGCGCGGACAGGCCGGCCAGCTTGATACCGCCCAGCACCAGGGCGCGGCGCGCCAGCAGGCGGGAACGGTCGGTGTCGCGATCGATCGAACTCATGAGACCCGTCGACCCTTTACCCGTTCAGGAACGCGCGATGGACGCGGATCAGCAGCCAACCCACCGCAGGAAACACCGCCACCGTCAGCAGACCCTGGAACAGGGCCGGCAGGATCGACAGCGTGACGGCGTCGAGCACCGAAAAAGCCAGCCATTGCAGCAGGACGGCACCCGCCATCACCAGCGTGAAGCCGACCCACAGCAGGGCGAAGGTGCTGGCCAGGAACACCCGGCGCTGGTTCAGGACCGCCCATTGGGCGACGACCAGCAGCAGGGCATTGACGCCCAGAGGTCCGCCGATCAGGAAATCCTGAAGCAGTCCGATGAGAAAGGCCACCCCCGGACGCATCAGGTCAGGCCTGTGGATCGTCCAGTAATAGACCGAGACCAGCGTCAGGTTCGGTGCGACCGCGGCATAGCCGGGGACCGGCAGCGGGATCATCCCGACCAGCACCATCATCACCGTGACGGCGAAGGGCGCCAGATTGCGCCCGGTCTTGTCCACCTTCTGCCAGAAGGTCGCCGTCATGACGGCAATCCCCCGGTCGGCGGACCGTCCGTCCGGCTCACGTCCAAAACCAGCTCACTTCCACATCCACTTCACTTCGAATCTGGCGACGGGTCCAGATCGGTGCTCGGCAGGCCGAAATCCACCAGACGCAGATGCTCGACGCGCGACAAGTCGGCGCTGGGCAGGACACGGATGCCGCGTTCGCTGACCGCAGTCACCACGCCCACCGGCAGGCCGGGCGGGAAGAGGCCGCCGTCGCCGGAGGTCACCACCCGCTCGCCCACCTGGATCGGCGAGTCCGGCGGCAGATAGAGAAGCTTGGCCTGATCGGAGTTGTCGCCGGCAAGGATCGAGCGCTGGCGCGTGTTCGACAGGATCACCGGAATGCGGGCGTTGATGTCGGTCAACAGCAGCACGCGGGACGACCATTCGCCGACCTCGATCACCCGGCCGACCAGACCGGCGCCGGCGAGCGCCGCCTGACCCTTGCGTACACCGTCGCGCTTGCCGGCGGTGACCACCAGCGTGCGGACGAAGGAGCTGCCGGGGGTGGCGATGACGCGGGCGGCGATGTAGTTGACCGACGGTTCTGGACGGACCCGCAGCAGGCTGCGCAGGCTGTTGTTTTCCGCCTCCAGCCGCAGCGCGGCCTGCCTCCATTGCAGAAGCCGGGCGTTCTCGGCCTTCAGCCGCTGGTTCTCGTCGAAGGCGTTCTCAAGCTCCACCGCGGATTCGACCACGCGCGCCGCCGTGGCGGCGGGGCGGGAGATGGCGTCCAGGATGGGGGCGAAGGCATCGGTCACGCGTGCGCGTGCGCTGTCCACCGAGACGGACTCGATCTTGCCGACCATCATCAGCGCGATGGAGGCCAGCACCAGCAGAAGGAAGGAGAATCGCTGCGCGAGAGCCCGCAAGGGGGCGGCAAGGCGGATGACGGAGCCGGATGAGCGTGGCTTCACAGGAAATTCCCGTCCAGATACGCGGTCCGTCTCCGGTCCTCACCGCCAGGGGTGGGCAGGGGACCGGAGGCCTTCCAACCAGGGATACACCAATCAGTAGGCGCTGACCAAGACGTTTCGCAGCGTCTTCATCTCCTCCAGCGCGCGGCCGGTGCCGAGCGCCACGCAGGAGAGGGGATCGTCCGCGATCGACACCGGCAGGCCGGTGGCGTGGCGCAGGACGAAGTCCAAGTTGCCCAGCAGAGCGCCGCCGCCGGTCAGCACGATGCCCTTGTCGACGATGTCGGCGGCCAGTTCCGGAGCGGTGTGCTCCAGCGCCACCTTCACCGCCTCGACGATGGCGGAGACGGGCTCTGCCAGCGACTCGGCAATCTGGCGCTCGGAGATGATCAGCTCCTTCGGCACGCCGTTCATCAGGTCGCGGCCCTTGATCTCCAGGATGCGGCCTTCGCCGTCCTCTGGCGGACAGGCAGAGCCGATTTCCTTCTTGATCCGCTCGGCGGAGCCTTCGCCGACCAGCAGATTGTGGCTGCGGCGGATGTAGCCGATGATGGCCTCGTCCATCTTGTCGCCGCCGACGCGCACCGACCGCGAATAGACGATGCCGCCCAGCGACAGCACGGCAACCTCGGTGGTGCCGCCGCCGATGTCGACGACCATCGAGCCCGTCGGTTCGGTCACCGGCAGCCCGGCGCCGATTGCGGCTGCCATCGGCTCCTCGATCAGGAAGACGCGGCGGGCGCCTGCGGCCTCCGCCGATTCCTGGATCGCCCGGCGTTCCACCGCGGTCGAGCCCGACGGCACGCAGATGATGACCTGCGGGCTGGCGAAGCTGCGGCGGTTGTGAACCTTGCGGATGAAATGTTTGATCATTTCTTCCGCGACTTCGAAATCGGCGATGACGCCGTCGCGAAGCGGCCGGATGGCCTGGATGTTGCCGGGGGTGCGGCCAAGCATCATCTTCGCCTCGTCACCGACGGCGAGAACCTGCTTTTTGCCGCGCACGTTGGCGATGGCGACGACGGACGGTTCGTTCAGGACGATGCCGCGGCCCTTGACATAGACCAGGGTGTTGGCCGTCCCCAGATCGATCGCCATGTCGGCGGACAGCACGCCGAGCAGTTTGGAGAGCATGGAGCTGACGAACTCTATCAAAGCGGTTGAGACGGCCGAGCCGGCGGACTGGCATAGCATGCCCGCCAACGGTTCCATAGTCGAATGCGCCTGCACGCTCAAGCGGAGAGTGCGCCCGGCAGCCCTGATGCCTGCTTTGGACAGGGTCTCCGGCGAACCGGCGACCGCCGCGGCATGGCGTCTGGTGATGGGCACAGTGGCGGTTTAGGGTTAATAATCCGTCAACGGGCCCAAGCCCTGCGGCAAAGCCCGTTCCGATCCGCTGAAAACCCTGCTGGCCTGCGTGACGGTGCAGTGTCTATCCCTGTCGTTGCTGTGCCGCAATAGACATTTGACAGACGAGACGAAGGAACACCCTGACTTATCAGTGATGATCGAGCGCGGATTTCGCCCCGGCTTTCTCCGCAGGCTTGGCGGCATAGCCGTGATGACCTTCGAGCCGGTCCATGCAGGCCAGCAGAACGCCGGAAATCACGAAGGTCATGTGGATGATGACCAGCCACATCAGCTCGTCGCGCGAGGTCTGCGCCAGGTTCATGAAGGCTTTCAGCAGATGGATGCCCGAGATGGCGACGATGGAGGCGATCAGTTTCAGCTTCAGCCCGCCGAAATCGACCTTGCCCATCCAGTCCGGCCGGTCTTCGTGATTGGCGACGTCGATTTTGGAAACGAAGTTCTCATACCCTGCGAAGATCACCATCAGCAGAAGATTGCCGGCGAAGGAGAGGTCGATGAGCGTCAGCACGCCCAGAAGCACGTCCTTTTCGCTCATCTCCAGCACCTGCGGGATCATATGCAGGATCTCCTGCGTGAACTTCACCAGCAGCGCGGCCAGCGAAATCACCAGCCCGAGATAGAAGGGCGCGAGCAGCCAGCGGCTGGCGAAGATGATCTGTTCAAAGCGGCGTTCGATCATGGCGGGTTCGGCATGTCGTTGGGGAGGGGGATAAGGGCCATGTGTCGCAATGCTGCGCCGCAAAATCAATCGGACAGTTTCTCCCGCATGCGCGAAGTGCGGATGAGCCGCCATTGGTCATAGGCGCTGTCATCGTACCGTAACGTCCCGGCGCTATGGTGGCGGCTTGGAACGAGACCGCCGGGAAGGGTTTGGCGACCATGAAGACCTCCGCTCCGCACATCGTGTCCGCGTTCGAGGACGCGCTGAAGCGGCTGAAATCCGCCATCGTGCAGATGGCCGGCGCTGCGGAGACGCAGATCGACCAGGCTCTGATCTGCCTGGCCCAGCGCAACCCCGAGCTTGCGCGGGAGATCGTGGAGTCGGATGCCCGACTCGACTCCTTCGAACACGACATCGAAGCTCACTGCATGCGCCTGCTGGCCCTGCGCCAGCCGGTCGCCGACGATCTGCGCGAGGTGATCGCGGCCTTGAAGATCGCCGGCAACCTTGAGCGCATCGGCGACCATGCCGCCAACACCGCCAAGCGCGCCGTTGCCATCTTCAGCCTGCCCGACTCCGGATCGATGGCGGGTCTGCCGCAGCTCGGCCGGCTGGTGCGCGAACGGCTCAGCGCGGTGATCGACGCCTATGTCGACAATGACGGCGAGGCCGCCCTGCGGATCTGGCGCACCGACGATGAGGTAGATGCGCTCTACACCAGCCTCGTTGCGGAAGTGGAACGGTCGGCCCTGGCGGCTCAGGACCAGTTCACGGCGCACATGCACCTGATGATGATCGCCAAGAACCTTGAGCGCATCGGCGACCACGCCACCAACATCGCCGAGGTCGTCTATTTCGTCAGCACCGGCCAGACCCTGCTCGAAGAGCGTCCCAAGGCCGATCATTCCTACGATCCGGTGGGCTGACGGCGGTGCGCCGCATGGCATAAGGCCGTTGTGCGGCGCTCCACCGCGCCTATGGGGGATGGTAATTCCGTTGCGGAGTGATCACGTTAGCAGAACGATGCTTCCGTCGTCCGCACACGAGACAATACCCGCCTGATGACCGACGACCTGCTCCGCCTCTATGCCGCCATCCTCGACCGCCAGCAGATGGACCCGGCGCATTCCAAGACTGCGCGGCTGATCGCCGCCGGGCCGAAGAAGATCGCCAAGAAAGTGGGCGAGGAGGCGGTCGAAGTGGCTCTGGACGCCATGAACGAGGACCGACAGGGCGTCATCAACGAAAGCGCCGACCTGCTCTACAATCTTTCGGTCCTGTGGGCGACGCTGAACATCCATCCCGACGACGTGTTCGCAGAGATCCGCCGGCGCGAGGCGCTCTACGGGATCGCCGAGAAGCTGCCGAAGACGGCGCCGGAGCGCTGAGGGCCTCGTATTCGGCACCCCTGCCGTCAGACCGCCTGCCCGTCAAGCCACCCCAAGCCTGTCCAGCACCGGCAACCGCCGCTGCATGAAGGCCGCATGCCGTCGCGCCAGTTCCGCGCGGTTGGCCTCATCTCCCTCGCAGCGTTCGCCGTCGCGGCCCAGCACGATGCCGTCGGCCGACAGGTGACGCCAAACGAAGGCGGCGGGATCCTCGCCCAGACGGGCGGCAAGCAGGAACAGCGTCTCGATCCGCGACACCGGCACACCAGCGCCCAGCAGCGGCGAGGCGAGTTGACCCGGCGTGTCGCCGAAGCGATGGCGCTCCAGAACCGCGGCGTTGAACCGGCCACAGGAAACTGTCCGTTCGGCGTCGCCGTCCTCGGGCATTGCCGGTGCCGCCAGCGACAGGCTGGTCAGCAGGATCAGCGCCCGCAGCACCGCCTCCTCTCCCTGTTTCTCCAGAGCCGGGCGGGCGAGCAGTGCGTCCAGGCTTTGCGGTCCTTCCGCCAGCGCCTCGCCCAGCGGCTGGTAAAGCGCCCGGGAGAAGGACAGGCGGCCGACGGGGGTGGAGGCGCTTTCCGGCAGGTCGTCGGCGGCGACCAGAAGCGCGAAACGGGTCTGCCCCAGCAGGGCGCGCCGCTCGGCCCGGCCCAGGCGCTCGCCGCCCTTCACGAACAGGTCGCGGCGGAAGCTGCGGTTGGTCATCACGTCGCGCAGGGTTTCGGCCTGGGCGGCGTCGTGCGCCTCGCCCGCCAGCGCCTGCTGGGCGGGAGAGAGGGTGAGATCGTCCAACTGCTCCATCGGGACGGCGGCACCGGCGAACTCCAGCTTGGCGGCCGCAAGCTCGCGCGTCACGTCGGCATGGTAGAAGGCGGTCCAGTCGCCGTTCAGATATTCGTGGGCGATGTAGTTCGGCGATTTGTGGCGAAGCTGTTCGATCCGCTCCACCACGCCGTCGGTGTTGGCGAACCAACCGCCGCCCTGCGCCGCCATCCGTGCCGCGAACTCCACCGCGGCGGCGATGCGGTCGGGCAGGGGGCCATCACCTTCGGCGCAGCGCTCCACCAGCAGGCGGCGCAGGGGCATGTGGGCCAGCGTGCCGGGCAGGGCGTTATAGCTGACGAAGACGACGCCACCCGGCGCCAGCCGGCGGCGCAGCACCTCCAGCAGGATCGCCCGATTCCCGGCGCTCACCCAGGACCAGACGCCGTGCAGCGCGACGGCATCCAGCATCGGCCCGTCGCGCCGGGCGTACTCGGCGAAGCTCTCTTCGAGGAACTCGGCATTGGCCAGCCCGGCATCGGCGGCCAGCCGGCGGACACCGGCGATGTGGGAGGGGTTGAAATCCATCGCCTCGAACCGCGCCGCCGGGTGGGCGCCGGCCAGCAGGGCGCTGGTCAGGCCATGGCCGCAGCCGGGCTCCGCCATGGTGAAGCTGCCGCAGCGCAACGCCGCTGGCGGGCGCCGGCCGCGCAGGGTCAGGGCGAAGCAGAGCATGGCCGGCGACCAGTCGCGATAGACGGCGCGGATATAGTCGATGCCGCCGACATAGCCTTCGGTCCAGCCGCCCATCCCCGATCCCCCGTTGCGATGCCCCGTTTCGACAGCGCCGGTGTAGCCGCCGGGGGCGGAGTCCGGCCACCGAAAAGCGCGCGCCAAAAAATTCACATGGGGTGTGATTTTGCTATCGACAGGTCAAAAGCCCTTCGTTATAAACCGCGCCACACCGGCCGGGACAACGGCTTGGCCGGCGCGATGAACAGTCGGCTGGTTTCTGCAAAGACATCAGTCAGGTTCACCGCATCAAGAGATGGGCGCATAGCTCAGTTGGTAGAGCAGCTGACTCTTAATCAGCGGGTCCAAGGTTCGAGTCCTTGTGCGCCCACCATCTCTTGAATATTTCCTACGGATGGGCGCATAGCTCAGTTGGTAGAGCAGCTGACTCTTAATCAGCGGGTCCAAGGTTCGAGTCCTTGTGCGCCCACCATCCATAAGGGGCTGGAACCGAGCAGGTTCCGGCCCCTTTCCATTTCCGGAGTTTGGTTCGGTGTGGGAGAGGCGGCTGCCGTAATGCCTCCCCCGGATCCTCACCCTTCCGCCTGTGCCAGAAAATCCGCGGTCACCCGGTCCATCGTCGCCAGATGGGTGTGGAACCAGTCGGGGAAATGCTCGGTCACATAGAGCCGGGCACGATTCTCTTTCCCCTCCGCCAGATCGGCCTCCATCGTCGCGACCACGGTCAGGACGCGGGCGTGCTCCTCCTTGTGGCAATGCAGGGCGAAAAAGCCGTGCTGGATCATCAGCGCGTTTTCGCGGGCGAAATGCTCGCGCAGATGCTTGGCGAAGGCGGCGAAGGGCGCCCGGAGTTCGCCGGCCGGCGCCTCGCAGGCCGCCTGCAGCAGCGCTACCGAATCGACGTGGTCGCAGTCCATGACCGCATAGCCGAGCATGGGGACAGTGCTGGCGGCCGCAGGTGTGGCGGTGGCAGCGGGTGTGGTGGTCGCAAGCATGATGTTCGCTTCCAAAAAAGATGGCCTTCGGAGACGACGCTCCGAAGGCCACCATACCCGCACAGCCGTCATGGTCTCTTGACGGTGGTCAAGCCACCCGGATCGTCAGGCCTTCGCCTCGCTCGCCTCCAGTTCGTCGATGAAGCCGCGGATGACGCCGAGGCCCTTCTGCCAGAAGGCCGGGTCGGAGGCATCGAGGCCGAACGGGGCCAGCAACTCCTTGTGACGCAGTGTGCCGCCGGCCGACAGCATGGCCAGATACTTCTCGGCGAAGCCCTGCTCGGCGTCCTGATAGACGGCGTAGAGCGAGTTCACCAGGCAGTCGCCGAAGGCGTAGGCGTAGACATAGAAGGGCGAGTGGATGAAGTGGGGGATGTAGGACCAGAAATGGCGGTAGCCCTCGTCGAAGCGCAGCGCCGGACCCAGGCTTTCGGTCTGCACCGCCATCCAGATCTCGCCGATGCGGTCCGAGGTCAGTTCCCCCTCGCGCCGTTCGGTGTGGACGCGGCGTTCGAAGTCGAAGAAGGCGATCTGTCGGACCACCGTGTTCAGCATATCCTCGACCTTGCCGGCCAGCATGATGCGGCGGCGCTTCGGGTCGGTCTCCGCCGCCAGCAGGGCGCGGAAGGTCAGCATCTCGCCGAACACCGACGCGGTTTCCGCCAGCGTCAGCGGGGTATCGGACAGGAAATGGCCCTGTTTGCCGGCCAGGATCTGGTGGACGCCATGCCCCAGCTCATGGGCCAGCGTCATCACGTCGCGCGTCTTGCCCTGGTAGTTGACCAGCAGATAGGGGTGGACGCTGGGCACGGTCGGATGGGCGAAGGCGCCCGGCGCCTTGCCGGGACGGACCGGCGCGTCGATCCAGGGGTTGTCGAAGAAGCGCTTGCCCAGGCTGGCGAGATCTGGGGAGAAGCGGCCATAGGCGCCCAGAACGATGTCGCGCGCCTCGGTCCAGGGAATGCTGCGGTCGGCATCCTCCGGCAGGGGGGCGTTGCGGTCCCAATAATCCAGATGGTCCTGCCCGAACCACTTGGCCTTCATCGTGTAATAGCGGTGCGACAGGTCCGGGTAGGCGCCCTTGACGGCGGAGACCAGCGCGTCGACCACCTCATCCTCGACCCGGTTGGACAGGTTGCGGGCGGAGGTCGGCGTCGGATAGTTGCGCCACTCGTCCTCGATCTCCTTGTCCTTGGCCAGCGTGTTGGTGACCAGCGCGAACAGCCGCGCATTCTCGCCCAGCACCTTGCCCACCACCTCGCCGGCCTCGCGGCGGACGGCGGGGTTGCGGTCGGACAGGCGGTTCAGCGCCTCTGCACAGGTCAGCTCCCTGACGCCATTTGGGCCGCCCATCGGGAAGCGCAGGCTGGCGATGGTCTCGTCGAACAGGCGGTTCCAGGCGGCGCGGCCGACCACATGCTTTTCGTGCAGCAGCCGCTCGATCTCGTCGGACAGCTGGTGGTCGCGGTAGAGGCGGACGTCGCGCAGCCACGGTTCGTAATGGCGCAGCGGCGCCGACGCCTTCTGCTTCGCCGCCAGATCGTTCTCGTCCAGCCGGTTGATCTCCAGCGTGAAGAAGATCAGGTGGGCGGAGATGTCGTTCACCCGCTCCTGCGCCGACTGGTAGAATTTGGCGACGGTCGGATCGATCATGTTGCCGTTGTAGACCAGCCCGGCATACGACATGACGCGCGATAGCGTCTCGTCGATGTCCTCATACTGGTGGATCGCCGCGGCCAGATCGTCGCCGCTCAGCGCCACCAGCTTGCCGGCATAGCGCTCGCGGAATGCCTTGCATTCGCGTTCCATACGGTCGAGGTCGGCCTTCAGTTCAGGCGACTCGGTGCCGGGGTAAAGGTCGCTCAGGTCCCAGGTGGGAAGCGCACCCAGATCGGGGGTGTCGTTTGCGGCCATGGCGGCGCTGCTGGTCATCGAATCCCTCCAGAGATTTGTCGAATCCATATAAGCGCGCACGCGGCGTGGGCAAAGTCCTCATGCGGCGGGCGGGCTTCCCATGCTTTCGACGATTGGGTGCAGCGCCTGCCGCCCGGAACGCAGGACCGCGCGCGACAGCTCGGCCAGCGCGGTGCCGGCGATGCGGCTCTGCTGCCAATGCAGCGGCACGTCGAGCGGCCGGCCGGGCACCAGCTCGACCAGACGGCCGGCAGCCAGATGGTCGGCGACCAGCGGGTCGGGGTTCATACCCCATCCCAGCCCGGCCAGCGCGCCGTCGACGAAGGCATGGGTGGAGGGCAGCCAATGGGTCGGCGGGGTGGGCACCGGCCCCGGGTCGCGATCGCCCAGCACCAGACGCAGCCACTGCGCCTGCAGCCGGTCCTTGCGGTTGAAGGTCAGGCAGGGTGCGGTGGCGAGGCTTTCGGCCGTTACCCCATCGGGGAAATGGCGACGCAGATAGTCCGGACTGGCGGTGGCACGGTAGCGCAACGCGCCCAGCGGATGGCTGTTGCAGCCGGGGACCGGCGCCGCGCTGGCGGTTACGGCGGCCAGCACCTCGCCCTTGCGCAGCCACTCGGCGCTGTGGTCCTGGTCGTCCAGCACCAGATCGAACAGGCAGCCGGGCAGTTCCGCCATCGCCGCGACGAACCATGTGGCGAGGCTGTCGGCATTCACCGCGATCCGCAGGGTGACCGGCCCGTCCGCCGGGCTGAGGCCGGGCAGGGCGCCGCGCAGCTCGTTTTCCAGCAGGGCCACCTGTTCCACGTGCTGGCACAGGCGCTGGCCGGCGGCGGTGCCGGTGCAGGGCTGGCCGCGCACCACCAGCACGGTGCCCAGCCGCTCCTCCAGCAGCTTCACCCGCTGCGACACCGCGGAGGGAGTGACGTGCAACTGCCGCGCGGCGCGCTCGAAACTGCCGGTGCGGATGACAGCCGCCAGGGCCGCCAGCAGCGGATAGTCCAGCATGGATTAGCTCTGCTTCATCGGAGCAAGGAGGATTAAGTACGGTAAATGAGGGGCCGGTGGTAGCGGATTGGCATCCACTGACTCCGGAACCGCCACGATGACCGAGCTTTCCACCGCTGTCCTGCTTCCCGCCTTCCTGCCGGGCCTGTTCCTCGGCTTCAGCCTGATCGTCGCCATCGGGGCGCAGAACGCCTTCGTGCTGCGCCAGGGCTTGCGCAACGAGCATGTTCTGGCGATCTGCGCCACCTGCGCCCTGTCGGATGCCGTGCTGATCCTGGTCGGGGTCAGCGGATTCGCCAGCGCCGGCGCGCGCTGGACGTGGCTGGAGCCATTGATGCGCTATGCCGGTGCCGCCTTCCTGCTGGTCTATGGCCTGCGCAGCGCCCGCTCAGCCTGGCAGGGCGGCAGCGGGCTGAACCCGGCGGACCGGGAGCCGGGCGGGCTGCTGCCGGCGCTGCTGACCTGCCTGGCGCTGACCTGGCTCAATCCGCACGTCTATCTGGACACGGTGGTGCTGGTCGGCTCCGTCTCCGCCCGCTTCGCCGAGGCGCGGGGCGCCTTCGCCCTGGGGGCGATGACGGCATCCTTCCTGTTCTTCTTCGCGCTCGGCTATGGCGCCCGGCTGTTGCGCCCGCTGTTCGCCCGGCCAACCGCCTGGAGGGTGATGGATGGGGGCATCGCCCTGGTGATGTGGGCGATTGCGGTCGGTCTGCTGATCGGCTAGGCGCGGGCGAACAGGGCGTCGTCCTCGCAGAACAGCAGCGATCGGTGCAACGCCGTTCCGGCCATCGTTCCGGCGCCGACGGCCAGCGCCACCGATCCTGCCGCCCGTGCGGCGTCGCCGCAGGCGAAGACGCCTGGGACGCTGGCTTCCTGCATCGCATCGACGCGGATATGGGTGCCAAGCGGTCCATCCTCGCTGGCGCATCCAAGCTGTGCGGCCAGAGGGCTGGCAACACGGCTTCGCGGCAGCACGAACAGTCCGGCAAAGGGCACTCTGCGCCCGTCGGCAAGCGCGACCTCCGGCGGGTCGCTGTCGATCCCGCTGATGAGGGCGGTTTCGACGGCGACGCCACGCTGCGCCAAATGGGCCGACTGGTCGGCATCCGGTTCAAAGGCCCCGTTCAGCAGCAGCGTCGTCGATCCCCAATCCGGCAGCATCAGCGCATGGTGCATGGAGTGCCCGGACACGGCGACGACGCCGATACGGCCTTGCATCAGTTCATAGCCATGGCAGTAGGGGCAATGGAAGACGGAGCGACCCCAACGTTCGGCCAGACCGGGAATCGCCGGCAGTTCGTCAACCACACCGACGGCAATCAGCAGCCGGCGCGCACGGTGGCCGATGCCATCCGAATCGGTGATCTCGAAGCCCCTGCTCGTCCTGGCGGCTTTTTCGGCCCGTCCTGTCATCCAGGTGACGGTTGGATAGCGCATCAACTGGGCGTGGGCTTCAGCGGCGATGTCTCCTGGCGGACGGCCATCCTGCCCGAGAAAGCCATGGGAGTGGCTGGCGAACCGGTTGCGCCTCAGCCCTTCATCCATCACCAGCACCCGGCGGCGGGCGCGGGCCAGCTGCAGCGCGGCGGCGAGGCCGGCGTAGCTGCCGCCGACGATGATGGCGTCATAGGTCGTCGTGTCGTTTCCGTTCATGCCTGTGCCTTTCCGCGGATGGAGCGGACGCGTCAGACGCGCCCAATCACGACACAAGATAAGTTACATGAAAGGGAGCGGTCAATGTGCCATGTAACTTATGAGGTGACCTGAATTGAGGCGGTTGGAGCTGGCCGCCCGGCGTTGCACCCAAAGGGACCGATCACCGATGAGACAGGACAGCCGCCTTTCCCGCATGCTGCATGTGCTGATCCACATGGACCGGCATGACGGTGCGCTGACGTCGGAGGCGATTGCCGGGATGCTGAGCACCAATCCGGTGGTCATCCGCCGGACCATGGCGGGGCTGCGCGAGGCCGGCCATGTGCGGTCGGAAAAGGGCCACGGCGGCGGCTGGCGGCTGGCTCGGCCGCTCGACGGGATCACCCTGCTGGACATCCACCGCGCATTGGGGGAGCCGGGAATCTTCGCCATCGGTCCCACGGCGGACGAGCCGAGCTGCTTGGTGGAGCAGGCCGTCAATGCCGCCCTCGATGGGGCGCTGCGCGAGGCGGAGGCGGTGCTCGTCCGCCATCTCGGCCAGGTGACGCTCGCCGATCTTGCGGCCGACTTCGATCGGCGCATGAAGGCCTTGGGGAAAAACTGAGCGCGGAGGTTAGCCCAGCTTGGTCGTTTCCCCTTCCTGTGCCCGCCGGATCGCCGCCTCGACGCATTGCAGGTGCAGTTTCTTGCGGGCGAGCAGGCGGGCGCGGCGCTCTTCCAGGTCGGCGGTCGCCATCGCTTCGATGGCGCAGCCGCGCCAACCGTTGGCGTCGAGGGCGCGGGCGACCTCGGCGTAGCCGAAATAGCCCTTCTCCGGCTGCTCCCAGGGCGGGCGGAAGTCGGCTCGGCGCAGGACGAAGCGGTTGGACTGGCTGCCGCCGCCCAGGTTGGTGAGACGGGCCACGATCAGCCGTTCGCCGTTGCCGTGAACGACGGTCAGGATCGGACGGATTCCGGTGATGGGTGGATCGACGGCCATGATCCATGCATAACGATCCGCGGGCGTCCTGACCAGAGCGTCGCTGACCGCACTGCCGCACGCACCCTCTCCCGCCCGAATGGAGAAACGCCGATGCGCCCCGTCCCCATGCCTGTCACCTGGCCCGTCACGCGGATTGTCCCGAGCCTCTCCTCCGCCATGCTTTCGCTGTTTCTGCTGGCCGGTCCCGCCGCGGCCCAGCTGGCACCCGCCCCACCGATGACGGCACCGGCGACGGCGCTCGTTTGTGATGCCTATGC
Source organism: Azospirillum palustre (assembly GCF_002573965.1). Classification (NCBI taxonomy): domain Bacteria; kingdom Pseudomonadati; phylum Pseudomonadota; class Alphaproteobacteria; order Rhodospirillales; family Azospirillaceae; genus Azospirillum; species Azospirillum palustre. The sequence continues at coordinate 685,542 of NZ_PDKW01000043.1, forward strand.
GGCCGGTGCGATGATCGAGGCGCAATTGTTCTTTGGTCGGAACATCGGCAACGAGATCGGCGTCAGCGAGCGCGACTGGACCGATTTCCTGAACGGCGAGGTGACGCCGCGCTTTCCCAACGGCCTGACCGTCACCGACGGGTCGGGGCACTGGCGCGACATCGAGACCGGGCGACTGGTGCGCGAGCCCAGCAAAATCCTCACGCTGCTGGCCGACGGCGATCCGGCGACGCTGGGCCTGATCCGCGAAATCGTCGATCTGTACAAGGGGCGCTTCCACCAGCAATCGGTCGCGCTCGTCGTTCGCCCGGTCTGCGTTTCCTTTTGAATTCCAGGTTTCGGAACAGCATTTCACCGATCCGGAATGCGACAGCTCGCCGCACCCCCGACCTTCTGACATTTGCCTGCACTTATGCTTTTGTCGCAGATTGTGGAGGTCGCGAAACGGATCGTTTCGTGGCCGAGAGGAAATGCGCACCGAATAGTACCAAAATAGAACGAGGGACGCCCTGCCATGACCCCGACCGCCAGCACCACGACTGCCGAGCTTTTCGACCAGATGCACGCCCGCTCCCTGTCGGACCCCGCCGGGTTCTGGGGCGAGGCGGCGAAGGACATCTCCTGGTTCAAGCCGTGGGACAAGGTGCTGGACGACAGCAACGCGCCCTTCTACCGCTGGTTCACCGGCGGGGAGCTGAACACCTGCTACAATGCGGTGGACCGCCATGTCGAAGGCGGGCGCGGAGATCAGGCGGCGATCATCTATGACAGCCCGGTCACCCAGACCGTCCAGACCATCACCTATGCCGAGCTGCTGGATCGGGTCGCCCGCTTCGCCGGGGTTCTTCGCGCCCAGGGCGTGGAGAAGGGCGACCGCGTCCTCCTCTACATGCCGATGATCCCGCAGTCGCTGGTCGCCATGCTGGCCTGCGCCCGTCTGGGTGCGGTCCATTCCGTGGTGTTCGGCGGCTTCGCCCCCCACGAGCTGGCGACCCGAATCGACGATGCCAAGCCGAAGGCCATCGTCTCGGCCTCCTGCGGCATCGAGCCGAACCGCATCGTCAAGTACAAGCCGATGCTGGACGCCGCCATCGAGCAGTCGGCCCACAAGCCGTCCAGCGTCATCGTCTGGCAGCGCCCGCAGGAGACGGCGGCGCTGATCGCCGGCCGCGACGTCGATTGGGCCGAAGCGGTGGCGACGGCCGAGCCGGCGGAGTGCGTGGCCGTGAAGGCGACCGATCCGCTCTATATCCTCTACACCTCCGGCACGACCGGCCAGCCCAAGGGCGTGGTGCGCGACAATGGCGGCCATGCGGTGGCGCTGCGCTGGACCATGACCAACATCTACAACGTCAAGCCCGGCGAGGTGTATTGGGCGGCATCGGACGTGGGCTGGGTCGTCGGCCACTCCTACATCGTCTATGCGCCGCTGCTGACCGGCTGCACCACCGTGGTCTTCGAAGGCAAGCCGGTCGGCACCCCCGATCCGGGCACCTTCTGGCGCGTGATCGAGCAGCACAAGGTCGGCACGCTGTTCACCGCCCCCACCGCCTTCCGCGCCATCAAGCGCGAGGACCCGGACGCCAACTACTTGAAGAAGTACGACCTGTCGCACTTCCGCGCCCTGTTCCTGGCCGGCGAGCGGTCGGACCCCGACACGCTGCACTGGGCCGAGGACAATCTGAACGTTCCGGTGATCGATCACTGGTGGCAGACAGAGACCGGCTGGGCGATTTCCGGCAACCCGCTGGGCGTCCACCTGTTCCCGATCAAGTACGGTTCCGCCACCCGCCCGATGCCGGGCTGGGACGTGCGCGTGCTGAATGCCGAGCTGAAGGAGGTTCCGCGCGGCGACATCGGCGCCATCTGCGTCAAGCTGCCGCTGCCTCCAGGCACGCTGCCGACGCTGTGGAATGCCGACGAGCGCTTCAAGAAGTCCTACCTCGCCGACTACCCGGGCTTTTATCAGACCGGCGATGCCGGCTTCGTCGACGATGACGGCTATGTCTATGTCATGGCCCGCACCGACGACATCATCAACGTCGCCGGCCACCGTCTCTCCACCGGCGCCATGGAGGAGGTGCTGTCGAGCCACAAGGACGTCGCCGAATGCGCGGTGATCGGCGTGGCCGACGACCTGAAGGGGCAGGTGCCGCTGGGCTTCGTCTGCCTCAAGGCCGGCGTCACCCGACCGCATGAGGAGATCGTCAAGGAGGTGGTCCAGCTGGTGCGCGAGCAGATCGGCCCGGTCGCCGATTTCAAGCGCGCCCTGGTGGTCGACCGTTTGCCGAAGACGCGGTCGGGCAAGATCCTGCGCGGCACCATGCAGAAGATCGCCGACAGCCAGGACTACAAGATGCCGGCGACCATCGACGATCCGGGCATCCTGCCGGAGATCGCCGATGCGCTGAAGACGCTGGGCTACGCCAAGACCAGCAGCACGCCGGCCTAATACGCCTGCCTGATACGCGGAACAGGGACGGGGCGGCCTCCGGGCCGCCTTTTTCCGTTCCGACGGTTTCGTTCCGCTTGCCGGATCAGCCGGCGACGACCGACAGGTTTTCCGGTTCCTCGCTGCCGAGATCGAGCAGCGGCAGGAAGCTCGCCGGTTCCTGCGCGCCGGACAGGGCGTAGCGGCGGTTGAAGATGTAGCAGGGCACCGCCTGCAATCCCATCTGGCGGGCCAGGGCGTCGGCGGCGAGCACCGCGGACGATTCGGCGTCGCTCGACAGCTGGCGCCGCGTCTCGACGAAATCCAGTCCCAGCCCGGCGGCGACGCTGGCCAGCGCATCCGGGTCGCCGATGTCGACGCCCTCGACGAAATAGGCGGCGAACAGCGCGTCGGCCATGGCATTGCCCAGCCCCTGGCGTCCGGCGATGCGGACCAGCCTGTGGGCGTCGAAGCTGTTGGGCGTGCGCTGGATGCGGTCGAGCGCCAGCGGCAGCCCGTCGCGTGCCGCCGTGTCCTCGACGACCCGATGGATTTGCCGCGCCCGTTCCGATCCGCCGAACTTGGCGGCGAGATAGTCTTCGCGCGACATCCCGCCGCGCGGCATGTCCGGGTTCAACTGGAAGGGCTGCCAGCGCAGTTCCGGGCGCAGGTTGGGCCGCTGCATCAGCGCCCGGTCGAGCCGGCGCTTGCCGATGTAGCACCAGGGGCAGATCAGGTCGGCGAAGGTTTCGATCAGCATCCCCCCACTATCGGCGCGTGCCCCGGATCGGGCAACCGCTTCTTCCATGCCGTCCCGCCATCGTCGGCCCCTCCCGGCCCGCAACCGTTTGTTAACCGAGTTGGTCCGACAGTCCGGGGTGGCTCCGCCCGTCATTCTGCGGCCGGCGGACATATTCCGATGGGCGATTCCCGATGAGCAATTCCTACGTCGACGGCAAGGTGCGCGAAGCGATCCTGGCGGCCAAGGGCAGCCGGATGAATGCGCAGAAGCTCCTGATGGCCTGGGCCGTCGAGGATCCCGACCTGTTGCGCGGCATTGCCCAACCCTTCCTGAAGGCCATCGCCGCTGCTGCCATCGAACGCGCAGGCCGTCCGGCCAGCAGCAGGCCGGCCGCGCGCCTGGCTGCCGCGGGCGGTGCGGGGGGAGGGCGGCCGTCCGCTTCCGGTCTCAGCCGTGACGCGCTTGAGAATTTGCTGAACCAGCTGGGCCGCGAACCGGACGAGCAGCAGGCCCCGCAACGGATCGCCCCTGCCGGCAAGTCCGCCGGGCCGGGCGCTGCGAAGGGTGCCACGATCCACGATGCCCCGGCGGGCGGGCCGAATCATGAAAAGGCGATGATGGCGATCGCCAAGGCCTTCGTTGCGAAGAAGGTGCGCTGAGGCGAGGTCCTTACAAACCGCTGTTGGGGGCGTAGGGCGTCGCATCGTCGAACCAGCCCTTCTTGCGCGGCAGGGTGCGGATGTCCGGCGGCGGGCTGGCGAGCGCGGTGTTGCCGTTGCGGTAGGGGTCGGGGATGTGATGGCACTCGACGTCGGCCAGCGTGCGGTAGCAATAGACGCGGGACCGGTCGACCTCGACCTTGTCCGGACAATAGTCGCCGGTCTTCTCAAAACTCAGGATCGAGCAGTCGCGTCCCGTGGCGGCCGACACGATATGGTCGCCGATGGTCTTCTTGGTGGCGTTCAGCGTCACGACATCCGCACCAGCCGCCGCAAGCCCGAGCGGGGAGGTGCAGCCGGCAAGAGCCAGTGCCGGAATCGCAAGGGAAACGGCGATCCAACCCCGCATCCGGCCAATTCGCGTCGCGCCCAACCCTGCGACCATGCCCGTGCCCACCATCCAGCAGTTCCCATCGCTACGCATGTGCCGCGACCTCCCGCACAGTGCACGCGAACGCGGTTAACAAGCGGTGAATTCACCGCTGGGGCGGGCCTCAGCGCAACAGGGTGCAGATGCGCGAGCGGCATTGCACGACGACGAAGGCATCCTTGTCCTCCGTGCAGCCGACCTTGAAGGTGGTCGCTCCCTCCCGTCCCACGGTGTAGCGCAGCACCTCCACCTTCGCTGGCGTGCAGTTGCCCATCGATTTGGCGATCTCCTTGGCCTCCGACTGGGCGGCGGAGACATTCGCGGCGGCCATCGCCGGTCCCGCGGCGAACAGCACGAGGGACGGCAGCAGGACGGTCAGTCGAAGACGGGGCGAGCTGTGGATCGGCATTGCGCGACTATCGCACGGGGTAGGGCGCTCCGGAAGGGCTGCCTCCGAAATGTCGCAGCGACGCGAATCACTCCGCGCAGCCGGGTCCAAGCTGGTATGGTCGGGGCAACGTGACCGGGGCGGCGCCTTGCCGCGCGGTTCAGCACCAGGGGGGAACGCATGACTTCGAACGATCGGCGGCTGGGCGACCGCATTCTCGTCGCGCTGGAACTGGCGCTGGAGCAGGAGCATCTCGACGTCGCTGAACATCTGGCCCGCGCGTTGGAGGAAACGTTGACCCGTTTCGGTGGACCCGATGCCGTCGACCACCGTGAACTCTCGGCCGGTATGCTGCAGGCCTTCGACCGGCTCGATGAACTGCGCCGCGCCGCGCATCGCCTGCCCTGAGGGCGCCGGTGAAACGGCCGCGAACGGCAGGCTTCGCCGGAGAGGATTTTTTTGCAATTTGGTGATTGACAGGCAGCGGCCCAGGCGACTACAAACCGCCCACCGAACGACGGGGGCCTCAAGGGCTCCGGTGAAAAACACCAAGCGAAACAAGCCTTTGGCTCCGTAACGATCAGGTGTTTCGAACAAGTCGCTCTGCGCGGGTGTAGCTCAGTTGGTTAGAGCGCCGGCCTGTCACGCCGGAGGCCGCGGGTTCAAGTCCCGTCACTCGCGCCACTTCCTCTTTCAAATTCGGCGTCAAGCGCCAGTATGATCCAAGGACTCGCAAATTGCGGGTCCTTTTTCGCATGCATATTGTCTTCTCTTTTCCCTATTTTAAAAACGTGGTATTACCAGGGTCTAGCGCGGGGGCTGGCTTGTCCTTCCGCGTGGTGAAAAGCGATTCAAAGCGCTTTCCTTGCCCACGGTCTCGGCATATATTCCGGCCCGTCTGATGGGCTAATCCAAGGCATGGCTGCCACGGCTTTGCGCTTCCGCCGATTTCCCGGCCGGAACGGCGCCCGTGGTCGTGGGCTTATGGGAGGAACGCGGTGTCGACTCCGCTGATCATTGAGTATCTTCCGATCCTGGTGTTTCTGCTGATCGGCATCGCGCTGGCCGCGGTGATGGTGGGGGCATCCTACGTCATCAGCCCGAAGAACCCGGACGCCGAGAAGGTCTCCCCCTACGAATGCGGCTTCGAGCCGTTCGAGGACGCGCGCACCAAGTTCGACGTGCGGTTCTACCTGGTCTCGATCCTGTTCATCATCTTCGACCTGGAAGTCGCCTTCCTGTTCCCGTGGGCGGTCGCCCTCGGTGACATCGGGCTGTTCGGCTTCTGGTCGATGATGCTGTTCCTGGGCATCCTGACCATCGGCTTCATTTATGAGTGGAAGAAAGGAGCTCTGGAATGGGAGTAGAGGTCGCCAAGACGCTGGCACCGATTCCGCCCGGACCGGAACAGGACGCCTACATCCGCGCGGTCTCCGACGAGATCCAGGACAAGGGCTTCGTGCTGGCGAAGTACGAGGATCTGCTGGCCTGGGCCCGGACCGGTTCGCTGTGGCCGATGACCTTCGGTCTGGCCTGCTGCGCGGTGGAGATGATCCACGCCTATATGAGCCGGTACGACCTGGACCGCTTCGGCGTCATTCCGCGTCCCAGCCCGCGCCAGTCCGACTGCATGATCGTCGCCGGCACCCTGACCAACAAGATGGCCCCGGCGCTCCGCAAGGTCTACGACCAGATGCCGGAGCCGCGCTGGGTCATCTCGATGGGGTCCTGCGCCAACGGCGGCGGCTACTACCACTATTCCTACGCGGTGGTGCGTGGCTGCGACCGGATCGTGCCGGTGGACATCTATGTGCCCGGCTGCCCGCCGACGGCGGAGGCGCTGATCTACGGCATCCTCCAGCTCCAGAAGAAGATCAGGCGCGGCAATCGCATCGCCCGCTGACCACGGCGTACCGTCCCGCTTCCGGCCGCCGGAGGCGGGACGAACGACAAGCGCGCTGAAGACAAGTAGGAAGGCAGGGTCCCACCCATGTCCGAACAGGCGTTGAAGGAACTCGGGGACGTCATCGCCGCCAAGATCGGCGGCGACGTCCTCAAGGTCGAGGTGAAGCTCGGCGAACTGATGGTGACGGTCAAACGGCCGGCCATCCTGGCGGTGCTGACCGCGCTGCGCGACGACCCGGCCACCCGGTTCGAGCAGCTGACCGACATCACCGCGGTCGATTACCCCGACCGCGCGGAGCGGTTCGAGGTCGTCTACCAGCTGCTCAGCTACACCCACAACCGGCGCATGCGCGTGAAGCTGGCCACCGACGAGGACACGCCCGTCCCGTCGGCCGTTTCCGTCTTCAGCGCAGCGAACTGGTTCGAGCGCGAGGCGTGGGATCTGTTCGGCGTCTTCTTCGAGAACCATCCGGACCTGCGCCGCATCCTCACCGACTACGGGTTCGAGGGGCACCCCTTCCGCAAGGACTTCCCGCTGACCGGCTACGTCGAAGCCCGCTACGACGAGGACCAGAAGCGCGTGATCTACGAGCCGGTCCGTCTGACCCAGGATTTCCGCGCCTTCGACTTCCTCAGCCCGTGGGAAGGCATGACCAACGTCATGTTGCCCGGCGATGAAAAGGCGGCCCTCCAGGACGGGAGCAAGAAGCCGTGAGCATGACCGTTTCGACCGACTCGGCGACCGGCGTCGTCTCGACGGGTCCGAACGGGGCGATCAGCGCCTCCGGTCCGGAGACCAAGACGCAGATCAAGCCCTACACGATGAATTTCGGGCCGCAGCATCCGGCCGCCCACGGCGTGCTCCGTCTGGTGATGGAGCTGAACGGCGAGGTGGTGGAGCGTTGCGATCCGCACATCGGCCTGCTGCACCGCGGCACCGAGAAGCTGATCGAGTACAAGACCTACATCCAGGCCGTGCCTTATTTCGACCGCCTGGACTATGTCAGCCCGATGTGCATGGAGCACGCCTATGTGCTCGGCATCGAGAACCTGCTGCAGATCAAGGCGCCGTTGCGCGCCCAGTACATCCGCGTGCTGTTCTCGGAAATCACGCGCATCCTGAACCACATCCTGTCGATCACGACCGGTGCGCTGGACGTCGGCGCGATCACCCCGGCGCTGTGGGGCTTCGAGGAACGCGAAATCCTCATGGAGTTCTACGAACGTGTGTCGGGTGCCCGCCTGCACGCCAACTATTTCCGGCCGGGCGGCGTCGCCTGGGACATTCCGGACGGTCTGCTTGACGACATCTGGGCCTTCACCGAGCGTTTTCCGAAGTTCATGGACGACCTCGAAAGCCTGCTGACCGAGAACCGCATCTTCAAGCAGCGCACGGTCGACATCGGCATCGTGACCAAGGAGCAGGCGCTCGACTGGGCCTTCACCGGTCCGATGCTGCGCGGCTCCGGCGTCGCCTGGGATCTGCGCAAGTCGCAGCCCTATGAGGTCTACGACCGCATGGAGTTCGACGTCCCGGTCGGCCTGACCGGCGACTGCTGGGCGCGCTATCTGGTCCGCATGGAGGAGATGAAGCAGTCGCTGCGCATCATCCGCCAGTGCTGCAAGGAGATGCCGGCCGGTCCGTACAAGATCGAGGACCGCAAGGTCTCCCCGCCGCCGCGCGGCGAGATGAAGCGCTCAATGGAAGCGCTGATCCACCACTTCAAGCTCTTCACCGAGGGCTTCCACGTTCCCGCCGGCGAGACCTACACCGCCATCGAGGCGCCCAAGGGCGAGTTCGGCGTGTATCTGGTGTCCGACGGCACCAACAAGCCCTACCGCTGCAAGATCCGCGCGCCGGGCTTCGCCCATCTTCAGGGCCTGGACTTCATGTCGAAGGGTCACATGCTGGCCGACGCCGTCGCCAACATCGCCTCGATGGACATCGTTTTCGGAGAAATCGATCGATGAGCGCGCCCGCTTCCGATCACGGCCACGCCGAGCCGACCAGCTTCACCTTCACCCAGGAAAACCTGGAGCTGGCGAAGCGCATCATCGCCAAGTACCCGCAAGGCAAGCAGGCCAGCGCCTGCATGCCGCTGCTGGACGTGGCCCAGCGCCAGAACGGCGGCTGGCTGCCGCGCGTCGCCATGGACGCCGTGGCCGACCTGCTCGGCATGCCGCGCATCCGCGTGTACGAGGTCGCGACCTTCTACACGATGTACAACAAGAACCCGGTCGGCCGGCATCACATCCAGGTCTGCACCACCACCCCCTGCTGGCTGCGCGGGTCGGACGACATCGTCCACACCTGCAAGAAGAAGCTCGGCATCGACGTGGGCGAGACCACGGCCGACGGCCAGTTCACGCTGGGCGAGGTCGAGTGCTCGGGCGCCTGCGTCAACGCGCCGGTTGTGCAGATCGGTGACGATTACTACGAAGACGTGGCCCCGGAGCATATGGAGCGCATCCTCGACGCGCTGGCGCGCGGCGAGACGCCGAAGCCCGGTTCGCAGAGCGGCCGTCAGTCCTCGGAGCCGGTCGGCGGCCCGACGACGCTGAAGGCCTTTACCGCCGCGCAAGCGGACGCCACCACCGCGCAAGCGGAAGATTGAGGGGGAGGGGACAGCGATGCTTCGCGATGAGGACCGCATCTTCACCAACCTCTACGGCTACCAGGACTTCGGTCTTGACGGGGCCCGCAAGCGCGGTGACTGGGACAACACGGCATCCTTCCTGGCCAATGGCCGGGACTGGATCATCGAGCAGGTGAAGGAATCGGGGCTGCGCGGCCGTGGCGGCGCCGGCTTCTCGACCGGCATGAAGTGGTCCTTCATGCCGAAGAACGTGACCGACAAGCCCGTCTACCTCGTCATCAACGCCGACGAGGGCGAACCCGGCACCTGCAAGGACCGCGACATCCTGCGCCACGATCCGCACAAGCTGATCGAAGGCTGCCTGATCGCTGGTTTCGCCATCGGTGCCAGCGCCTGCTACATCTACATCCGTGGCGAGTTCTACAACGAGGGCTCCAACGTCCAGCGCGCCATCGACGAGGCGTATGCGGCGGGGCTGATCGGCAAGAACGCCTGCGGCACCGGCTACGATTACGACGTCTACATCCACCGCGGTGCGGGCGCCTACATCTGCGGCGAGGAAACCGCGCTCATCGAGTCGATCGAGGGCAAGAAGGGCCAGCCGCGCAACAAGCCGCCGTTCCCCGCCCAGGCCGGTCTCTATTCCTGCCCGACCACGGTGAACAACGTCGAATCCATCGCGGTCGTTCCGACCATCCTGCGCCGCGGCGCCTCCTGGTTCGCCGGCCTCGGCCGTCCGAAGAACTCGGGCACCAAGCTCTTCTGCATCTCCGGGCACGTCAACAAGCCGTGCAACGTGGAAGAGGAGATGGGCATCCCGTTGAAGGAGCTGATCGAACGCCACGCCGGTGGCGTGCGCGGCGGCTGGGACAACCTGCTGGGCATCATCCCCGGCGGCTCGTCGGTCCCGGTCCTGCCCAAGTCGATCTGTGACACCGTCCTGATGGACTTCGACAGCTTGCGCGAAGTGCAATCGGGCCTCGGCACCGCCGCGGTGATCGTGATGGACAAGTCCACCGACATCGTGAAGGCCATCGCCCGCCTGTCGTCCTTCTATGCCCATGAGTCCTGCGGCCAGTGCACGCCCTGCCGCGAAGGCACCGGCTGGATGAGCCGCGTCATGCAGCGCATGGTCACCGGCAACGCGCGCATGGAAGAGATCGACATGCTGCTGCAGGTCACCAAGCAGGTCGAAGGCCACACCATCTGCGCGCTCGGCGACGCTGCCGCCTGGCCGATCCAGGGCCTGTTCCGCCACTTCCGCCCGGAAGTGGAGCGGCGCATCCAGGCCTACCGCAACAGCGCCCCGCTGGCGGCCGAGTAAGGAGTTCCCGTTCCCATGCCGAAACTGACTATCGACGGGATCGAGATCGAGGTCGAGCCGGGCACCTCGATCCTCCAGGCTTGCGAGCAGCTGGGGATCGAGATTCCGCGCTTCTGCTACCATGAGCGTCTGAGCGTGCCGGCCAACTGCCGCATGTGCCTCGTGGAGATGGAGCGCGCGCCCAAGCCGGTCGCGTCCTGCGCCATGCCCTGCGGCGACGGAATGGTCGTCCGCACCAACAGCGAGACCGTCCTGAAGGCCCGCAAGGGCGTCATGGAGTTCCTGCTGATCAACCACCCGCTGGATTGCCCGATCTGCGATCAGGGCGGCGAGTGCGATCTGCAGGACCAGGCGATGGCCTATGGCTTCGACCGCGGCCGCTACGGCGAGAACAAGCGGGCGGTCAAGGACAAGTATATGGGTCCGGTCATCAAGACCATCATGACCCGTTGCATCCATTGCACCCGCTGCATCCGCTTCATCAACGAAGTGGCCGGTGTTCCCGATGTCGGCGCCGTCTATCGCGGCGAGCACATGGAGATCACCACCTTCGTCGAGAAGGCCATCGGCTCCGAGCTGTCGGGCAACCTTGCCGACGTCTGCCCGGTCGGCGCGCTGACCCACAAGCCCTACGCCTTCACGGCGCGCCCGTGGGAGCTCCGCAAGACCGAGACCATCGACGTCCTCGACGCCGTCGGCTCGAACATCCGCGTCGATGCCCGTGGGCCCGAGGTGATGCGCGTCCTGCCGCGCGTCAACGACGACATCAATGAGGAGTGGCTGAACGACAAGAGCCGCTACTCCTATGACGGGCTGAAGCGCCAGCGTCTTGACCGCCCCTACATCCGCCAGAACGGCAAGCTGGTCCCGGCCAGCTGGGCTGAGGCCTTCACCGCCATTGCGGCGCGTCTGAAGGGCCTGTCCGGCAACCGCATCGCCGCCATCGCCGGTGATCTGGTCGATGTCGAGGCGCAGTTCGCGCTCAAGGAGCTGCTGTCGCGTCTGGGTTCGACCAGCCTCGACTGCCGCCAGGACGGTGCGCGGTTCGACACTTCGGTGCGGGCCGGCTATCTGTTCAACTCGGGCATCGCCGGCATCGAGAAGGCCGACCTCATCCTGCTGGTCGGCACCAACCCGCGCTGGGAAGGCACGCTGGTCAACGCCCGCATCCGCAAGCGCTATATGGCTGGCGGCGTCACCATCGCCTCCATCGGCGAGCAGCGCGACCTGACCTACCCCTACAGCGTGATCGGCTCCGGTCCGGAGACGCTGCAGCAGCTGGTCGACGGCAGCCACCCGTTCTCCGAGACGCTGCGCGCCGCCAAGAACCCGATGATCATCGTCGGCATGGGCGCCTTCCAGCGCGCCGACGGTCTCGCGGTGCAGGCCGCCGCCCGTCTGGTCGGCGAGGCCTACGGCATGTTCCGCGACGACTGGAGCGGCTTCAACGTGCTGCACACCGCCGCGGCGCGGGTCGGCGGCATCGAAGCCGGCTTCCTGCCGGGCGAGGGCGGCCGCGACGTTCACGGCATTCTCGACGGTGCGTCGAAGGGCGAGATCGACTTCGTCTACCTGCTGGGTGCCGACGAGATCGATACCGCGAAGCTGGGCAACGCTTTCGTCGTCTACCAGGGCCACCATGGCGATGCCGGCGCCCACCGCGCCGACGTCATCCTGCCGGGTGCCGCGTACACCGAGAAGAACGCGGTCTACGTCAACACCGAAGGCCGTCCGCAGCTCGCCCGCCTCGCGGTCTTCCCGCCGGGCGAAGCGCGCGAGGACTGGAAGATCGTCCGCGCCCTGTCGGAAGTCCTGGGCACCACGCTGCCCTTCGACACCCACGGGCAGCTGCGCCAGCGGCTGATGGCGGCGAACCCGATCTTCGGCGCGGTCGGCGAGATGACCCCGGCCAGCTGGGCGCCGTTCGGCGCGCAGGGTCCGGTGGACGCCGCCCCCTTCGTGACGCCGATCACCAACTTCTACATGACCGACCCGATCAGCCGGGCGTCGGTGACGATGGCCAACTGCACGGAAGCGCTGGTGGGCCCTGCTCAGGAGAGGACTGGCACCCATGGCTGAGTTCTGGAGCGGCTTTCTCCTGCCGCTGATCATTATGGTCCTGCAGATCCTGGCGATCACCGTGCCGCTGCTGGTCGCCGTCGCCTTCATGACCTATGCCGAGCGCAAGATCATGGGCGCGATGCAGATGCGCCAGGGTCCGAGCATCGTCGGTCCCTTCGGCCTGATGCAGCCCTTCGCCGACGGCCTGAAGCTGTTCGCCAAGGAGCAGATCCTGCCGGAAGGCGCCAACCGCGTCGTGTTCTACGTTGCGCCGATGCTGACCTTCTTCCTGGCGCTGATCGCCTGGGCGGTCATCCCGTTCGACTACGGGGTGGTTCTGTCCAACATCAACGTCGGCGTGCTGTACCTGTTCGCGATCTCCTCGCTGGGCGTCTACGGCATCGTGATGGCCGGCTGGGCCTCGAACTCGCGCTACGCCTTCCTCGGCGCGCTCCGCTCCGCAGCGCAGATGGTGTCCTACGAGGTCTCGATGGGCCTCATCATCATCTCCGTGCTGCTGTGCGTCGGCTCGCTGAACCTGACCGACATCGTTCGGGCCCAGGAGAAGGTCTGGTTCTGCATTCCGCTGCTGCCGATGTTCGTGATGTTCTTCATCTCGGCGCTCGCGGAAACCAACCGCGCCCCCTTCGACCTGCCAGAAGGCGAGTCGGAACTGGTCGCCGGCTTCATGGTGGAGTACAGCTCGGCCCCTTTCGCGCTCTTCTTCCTTGGCGAATACGCCAACATGATCCTGATGAGCGCGATGACGAGCATCCTGTTCCTCGGCGGCTGGCTGCCCCCGCTGCCCTTCGCGCCCTTCACCTGGGTGCCGGGCATCGTGTGGTTCGCGCTGAAGATCGCGTTCTGCCTGTTCACCTACGTCTGGGTTCGTGCCACCGTGCCGCGCTACCGCTACGACCAGCTGATGCGGCTGGGTTGGAAGGTCTTCCTGCCCCTGTCGCTGTTCTGGGTCGTGCTGACCGCCGGCGTCCTGGTGACCTTCGGCTGGCTGCCGAAGTAAGCGGCATCGCCGCAAAGCCAGCCAGCACCGAACCCACCATTGACGTGTCGATTTGAGTGCCGGCGAGCCAACCCATCAAACGGGCGGCCGCCGGCGAGGAAGGAGACGAAGAGGCCATGGCGTTCCTCGACCGCGCGGCGCGCAGCCTGTTCCTGACCGAGCTGCTGGGCGGCATGGCGCTGACATTGCGCTACATGTTCAAGCCCAAGGTCACGCTGAACTATCCCTATGAGAAGGGCCCCATCAGCTCGCGCTTCCGCGGCGAGCATGTGCTCCGCCGCTATGCGAGCGGCGAGGAGCGCTGCATCGCCTGCAAGCTGTGCGAAGCGGTGTGCCCGGCTCTCGCCATCACCATCGAGGCCGAACCGCGTGACGACGGCAGCCGCCGCACCACGCGCTACGACATCGACATGACCAAGTGCATCTACTGCGGCCTGTGCCAGGAAGCCTGCCCGGTCGATGCGGTGGTCATGGGGCCGAACTTCGAGTTCTCCACCGAATCCCGGGAAGAGCTCTTCTACAACAAGCAGAAGCTGCTGGCGAACGGCGACCGCTGGGAGGCGGAAATCGCCCAGAACCTCGCGGCCGAGGCTCCTTACCGGTAAGCGGAAGCGAGAAAAACGATGATACTCCAAGGCATCGCCTTCTACGTGTTCGCCGCGCTGCTGGTGGCCTCCGGTGTGATGGTCATCTCGGCGCGGAATCCCGTTCACTCAGTCCTTTTCCTGATCCTCGCCTTCTTCCAGGCTGCCGGTCTCTGCCTCCTGATGGGGGCGGAGTTCATCGCGATGATCCTGATCATCGTCTATGTCGGCGCCGTAGCCGTGCTGTTCCTGTTCGTGGTCATGATGCTCGACATCAACTTCCGCGAGCTGCGCAAGGGTGCGATGGAAGCGCTGCCGCTGGGCGCGCTGGTCGGGCTGATCCTGCTGGCCGAACTGGCCGCGGTGCTCGGCGGCTGGATCGTCGCTCCGAACGTCGCCGCCATCGCCGGTGCGCCGACGCCGTCGATCGATCAGGTGTCGAACACCCAGGCGCTGGGCCGGCTGATGTACACCCAGTACGTCTACCTGTTCCAGGCGTCGGGCATCGTCCTGCTGATCGCCATGATCGGCGCCATCGTGCTGACGCTGCGGCACCGTCCGGGCGTACGCAAACAGAATGTCGGCGCCCAGATCGCCCGTCGCCGGGAAGACGTGGTCGCCATCCGCAAGGTCTCGACCGGGGAGGGCGTGTGATCATGGAGATCGGTCTCGGACATTACCTGACGGTCTCGGCCATCATCTTCACGCTGGGTGTGCTGGGCATCTTCCTGAACCGGAAGAACGTCATCATCATCCTGATGTCGATCGAGATGATGCTGCTGGCGGTGAACCTGAACCTCGTCGCCTTCTCGACCTTCCTGCACGATCTGGTCGGCCAGATCTTCGCCATGATCATCCTGACCGTTGCCGCCGCCGAGGCGGCCATCGGCCTCGCCATCCTGGTGGTCTACTTCCGCAACCGCGGCTCGATCCGAGTCGAAGACATCAACATGATGAAGGGCTGAGGCGGCGCCATGGAAGTGCTAGTCGTATTCCTTCCGCTCCTGGCGTTCCTCGTCGCCGGATCGATCGCGCTGTTCGGCGGGCCGAAGGCCGAGCCGGCGGCCGCGGGTCACGGAAGCCACGGTCATGGCCATGACGATCACGGGCACGCCCAGATCGCCCATGCCCATGACGATCATGCCCACCACATCTCGCACGACGAGCTGAACCACGCGCACGACGATGCCCACGACGACCACCATGTCGTCGCCGGCCCGCCGAGCGTGGGCGACCGCGTCGCGCAGTTCGTGACCGCGGGCGCCGTCATCGTCTCGGCGATCCTGTCCTGGACCCTGTTCTACGACGTCGCCGTGCACGGCCATCCGCGCACGATCGAGCTGATGACCTGGATCCAGAGCGGCACGCTCGACGTGAAGTGGGCGCTGCGCGTCGACCAGCTCACCGCGGTGATGCTGATCGTCGTCAACACCGTCTCGGCCTGCGTGCACGTCTATTCCATCGGCTACATGGCCGAGGATCCGCAGAAGCCGCGCTTCATGGGCTACCTGTCGCTGTTCACCTTCGCCATGCTGATGCTGGTGACGGCGGACAACCTGGTCCAGCTGTTCTTCGGCTGGGAGGGCGTCGGCCTGGCCTCCTACCTGCTGATCAACTTCTGGTACGAGAAGCCCTCGGCCAACGCCGCCGCGATGAAGGCCTTCCTGGTCAACCGCGTCGGCGACTTCGGCTTCGCGCTCGGCATCTTCGCGATCTTCGTGCTGACCGGCTCGGTCCAGTTCGACGCGATCTTCGCCAAGGCCCCGACGCTGACCGGCCAGACGCTGCATTTCCTCAGCTGGGACTTCAACGGCCTGACCATCGCCTGCCTGCTGCTGTTCATGGGCGCGATGGGCAAGTCGGCTCAGCTCGGCCTGCACACCTGGCTGCCGGACGCGATGGAAGGCCCGACCCCGGTGTCGGCGCTCATCCACGCCGCCACCATGGTCACCGCCGGTGTCTTCATGGTCTGCCGCCTGTCCCCGGTCTTCGAATACGCCCCGACGGCGCTCGAAGTGGTGACGGTGGTCGGTGGCCTGACCGCATTCGTCGCGGCGACCATCGGTTTCACCCAGTTCGACATCAAGCGTGTCATCGCCTATTCGACGATGTCGCAGCTCGGCTACATGTTCTTCGCCGCCGGCGTCTCCGCTTACGGCGCCGCCATGTTCCACCTGTTCACGCACGCCTTCTTCAAGGCCCTGCTGTTCCTTGGCGCCGGCTCGGTCATCCATGCCCTGCATCATGAGCAGGACATGCGCAAGATGGGCGGCGTCTGGCGGAAGATTCCCTTCACCTACGCGGTGATGTGGATCGGCAATCTGGCGCTCGCCGGCCTGCCCTTCTTCGCCGGCTACTATTCCAAGGACATGATCCTGGAGGCGGCCTTCGCCTCGGGCAGCGGCGTGGGGCGCTTCGCCTTCGCGCTCGGCATTGCGGCGGCTCTGCTGACCGCCTTCTACTCCTGGCGCCTGCTGTTCATGACCTTCCACGGCACGCCGCGGATGGACAAGGAAGTGTACGACCACGCGCATGAGTCGCCGGTCGTCATGCTGGTTCCTCTGGCGGTCCTGACGCTGGGCGCGCTGTTCGCCGGTGTGGGCTTCCACGAGTATTTCATCGGCCACGACCGTGCGGAGTTCTGGGGCAAGGCGATCATGACCTTGCACGGCCACGATGCCATCGAGGCTGCGCACCACCACACTCCGGGCTGGGTCGCGATCGCTCCGCTGGTCGTCGGCCTGATCGGTATCGCCATGGCCTATATCGGCTATGTGATGATGCCGCGCCTGCCGGGCCGGATCGCCAGCACCTTCAGCGGCATCCACAAGTTCCTCTACAACAAGTGGTATTTCGACGAGCTGTATGACGCGCTGTTCACCCGTCCGGCCAAGGCCCTGGGCTACGGCCTGTGGAAGTCGGGCGACGGGGCGGTGATCGACGGCGTGGGTCCGGACGGCGTCGCCGCGGCCACCCGCGACATCGCGGCACGCACCAGCCGGCTGCAGTCGGGGTACGTCTATCACTACGCCTTTGCCATGGTGATCGGGGTCGTCCTGTTCGTCGCCTGGCTGTCGGTCTTCGGCTGAGCGGTTTCGAAGGAGAACAACAACAATGGCTAGCTGGCCGATCCTGTCGTTCGCGACCTTCCTGCCGCTCGTGGGCGTCGCGCTGATCCTGCTGTTCTGCCGGGGCAACACCCCGGACGTTCAGCGGAACGTGCGGTACATCGCGCTGTGGACGACCCTCGTCACCTTCGTCCTGACCCTGCTGGTCTGGGCCAACTTCGACCCGCGCAATCCCGGCTACCAGATGGTCGAGAAGGCGGGCTGGATCCCCGAGTTCGGCATCAACTACCACATGGGCGTCGATGGCATCTCGGTGCTGTTCGTCGTCCTGGCCGGCTTCCTGATGCCGCTGTGCATCCTGGCGAGCTGGGAGTCGGTGCAGGTCCGTCTCAAGGAATACATGATCGCGTTCCTCGCGCTGGAAACCCTGATGATCGGGATGTTCTGCGCGCTGGACTTCGTTCTGTTCTATATGTTCTTCGAAGGCGTCCTGATCCCGATGTTCCTGATCATCGGCATCTGGGGCGGCCCGCGTCGCGTCTATGCCGCCTTCAAGTTCTTCCTCTACACGCTGCTCGGCTCGGTCCTGATGCTGCTGGCGATCCTGGCCATGTACTATGTGGCCGGCACCACCGACATCCCGACCATCACCGCCACCCAGTTCCCGCGCAACATGCAGCTGTGGCTGTGGCTGGCCTTCTTCGCCTCCTTCGCGGTGAAGGTGCCGATGTGGCCGGTCCACACCTGGCTGCCGGACGCCCACGTCGAGGCGCCGACAGCCGGTTCGGTCATCCTGGCCGGCGTGCTGCTGAAGATGGGCGGCTACGGCTTCCTGCGCTTCAACATTCCGATCCTGCCGGAAGCCACCGAGTATTTCGCGCCGCTGATCTACACCCTGTCGGTCGTCGCCGTGATCTATACCTCGCTGGTCGCCCTCGCCCAGGAGGACATGAAGAAGCTGATCGCCTACTCGTCGGTCGCCCACATGGGCTTCGTCACCATCGGCATGTTCGCGCTGAACCAGCAGGGCATCGAAGGCTCGGTGTTCCAGATGCTGTCGCACGGCGTCGTGTCGGGTGCGCTGTTCCTGTGCGTCGGCGTCGTCTATGACCGGTTGCACACCCGCGAGATCGCCCGCTACGGCGGCCTCGTGAAGAACATGCCGAAATATGCGGTGGTCTTCCTGTTCATGACCATGGCCTCGGTCGGCCTGCCGGGCACTGCCGGCTTCGTCGGCGAGTTCCTGGTGCTGATGGGCGTCTTCCGCGACAACACCTGGGTTGCCGCCCTCGCCGCCACCGGCATGGTTCTCGGTGCCGCCTATGCGCTGTGGCTGTACCGCCGCGTCGTCTACGGCAAGCTGACCAAGCCGGACGTCAAGGCGATGTTCGACATGACCCCGCGCGAGATCGCGGTGTTCGTGCCGCTGATCGCCGTCGTCCTGTGGATGGGCATCTATCCCAGCAGCTTCCTGAACGTCACCTCGGCATCGGTCGAGCAGCTGATCCAGACCTACCAGACCAAGCTGGCCGCGGCGCACGCCGCGTCCGGTGTCTCGGTCGCCGCTCGGTAAGGGGTTCTTCGACATGACCGCAGTGTTTCCCGACATCTGGCCGGCCCTGCCGGAGATCTTTCTGGCGCTCTCGGGCGTTGCCCTGCTGATGCTGGGCGTGTTCCGCGGCGACGGCTTCACCCGTCCCGTCTCCTACCTGTCGATCGTCTGCATGCTGCTCGCCGCCATCCTGGCGATGGGTTACGGCAGCGGCCGTGTCGTCACCTTCAACGGCATGTTCGTGATGGATGCCTTCGGCGTCTTCATGAAGGTGCTGGTGCTGGTCTCGGCGGCCTTCGCGGTGATCCTTGGCCTCGGCTTCAACGAGCGGGAGCAGATGGCCCGCTTCGAGTTCCCGGTGCTGATGATCTTCGCCACGCTCGGCATGCTGATGATGATCTCGGCCAACGACTTCATCTCGCTGTATGTCGGGCTGGAGACGCAGAGCCTCGCGCTCTACGTCATTGCTGCCTTCCGCCGCGACAGTGCCAAGTCGTCGGAAGCCGGCCTGAAGTACTTCGTCCTCGGTTCGCTCTCCTCGGGCATGCTGCTGTACGGGGCTTCTCTGGTCTACGGCTTCGCCGGCACGACCTCGTTCGACAAGGTGGCCGCCCTGTTCGCCGGCGGCGCCCATGTCTCGCCGGGTCTGGTGATCGGTCTGGTGTTCGTTATGGCCGGTCTGGCTTTCAAGGTCTCGGCCGCTCCGTTCCACATGTGGACGCCGGACGTGTATGAAGGTGCGCCGACTCCGGTGACCGCCTTCTTCGCGGCGGCGCCGAAGGTGGCGGCCATCGCCCTGCTGACCCGCGTGGTGATGGAGCCGTTCGGCCATCTCGCCGCCCAGTGGCATCAGGTTCTGGTGGCGACCGCCATCCTGTCGATGGTGATCGGCTCCTTCGTCGCCATCATGCAGACCAACATCAAGCGCCTGATGGCTTACAGTTCCATCGGCCATGTCGGCTACGCGCTGGTGGGCCTGACCACCGGCACGCAGGACGGCGTGCGCGGCGTGCTGATCTACATGGCGCTCTACATCGCCATGAACATCGGCGCCTTCGCCGTCATCCTCAGCATGAAGGCCAAGGGCCAGATGCTGGAGGAGATCAAGGATTTCTCCGGCCTGTCCAAGACCAACCCGATGCTGGCCGCGACCATGGCGATCTTCATGTTCTCCATGGCCGGCATCCCGCCGATGGCGGGCTTCTTCGGCAAGCTCTACGTCTTCCTGGCCGCCGTCGCCGCCCAGGAATACACGCTGGCCGTTATCGGTGTGCTGACCAGCGTCGTGGGCGCCTTCTACTACCTGCGCATCATCAAGATCATGTATTTCGATGAGCCCGCTGTGGTGGTCGACAAGGTCGATGACGATGGCATGACCGGCGTCCTGGTGCTGACCAGCCTGTTCACCCTGCTGTTCTTCGTCGCTCCGGCGCCGATCCTGAACGGTGCGGCTGCGGCGGCTGCGGCTCTGTTCGCCGGGTGATATCCGACCGATGACGTCATCGCTCGAAGCGGAGGCGGCGCGTCTGCGCCTGCCTCCGGGCTTCCAGATCAAGGCCTTCGACTCCGTCGGCAGCACGAACGACGAGGCGAAGGCCTTGTCGCGTTCCGGGGCACCGGAAGGCACCATCGTCTGGGCGCGCCGGCAGGAAAGCGGCCGGGGCCGCCGGGGCCGGGCCTGGACCTCCCCGGAAGGCAACCTTTACAGCACGACCATCCTGCGGCCCGGCCTGCCTCCCGCGGAAGCCGCCCAGGTCTCGTTCGTGGCCGCGCTCGCCATTGCCGAAACTGCCGAATCGGTGCTGCCCGATCCAGGCGGCGTGCGCTGCAAATGGCCGAACGACGTGCTGGTGCACGACCGCAAGCTGTCCGGCATCCTCCTCGAGTCGGAACCGGCGCCCGATGGCAAGGTCGCCTGGGTCGTGCTGGGCGTCGGCATCAACCTGCGGCATTTTCCCCCGACCGCCGATTACGGTGCCACCTCCCTGATCGCCGAGGGCGCTCCGCCGATGGGCCCCGGCTCGCTGCTGGAGGTCTATGCGGGGCATCTGGCGGCTTGGTATGGACGCTGGCGCGCCCATGGTTTCGGTCCCGTGCGCGATGCGTGGATGTCGCGGGCCAAGGGGTTGGGCGGCCCGATCCTGATCAGGCTGGCCGATCGGACGATCCCCGGCACCTTCGCCGATCTGGACAGCGACGGCGTTCTGTTGCTTGATCCAACGGACGGCGGACCGCGTCAGCGGATCGCTGCCGGCGACGTGTTCTTCGCGCCGCCACCCACAGACCCCCGACCATCGGACTCTTGAGCCCCCGCCGCCGATTTCAAACGCTCACCGCCTTCAGGACTTTGCCATGCTGCTCGCGATCGACGCCGGAAACACGAATGTGGTGTTCGCCATCTATGACGGTGACCGCCAGCGCGGCATCTGGCGCACGGCGACCGATCCAAAGCGCACCTCCGACGAATACATGGTTTGGCTGACCCACCTGATGGCGCTGAAGGGTCTGAAGCCGGTCGACATCCACGGCGCGATCATCGCCAGCGTGGTGCCCGGCGCCACCTTCAATCTGAAGCGGCTGTGCAAGGACCATTTCGGCTGCGAGCCGGTGATCGTCGGCCAGCCCGGCGTCGATCTGGGGGCCAAGGCCTTGGTCGACCGTCCGGAGGAGGTCGGTGCCGACCGGCTGGTCAACACGGTTGCGGCCGCTGCGACCTACAAGACGCCGCTGATCGTCATCGATTTCGGCACGGCGACCACCTTCGACGTGGTGGATGCCGAGGGCAATTACCGCGGCGGCGTGATCGCGCCGGGGCTGAACCTGTCGCTGGAAGCGCTGCAGATGGCGGCCTCCAAGCTGCCGCGCGTGGAAATCCAGCCGCCGGCCGAGGTGATCGGCAGGAACACCATCGCCTGCATGCAGTCGGGCATCTTCTGGGGCTATGTCGGCCTGATCGAAGGGCTGGTCTCCCGCATCCGGGCGGAGTACGGCGAGCCGATGCGGGTGGTTGCCACCGGTGGATTGGCTGTTCTTTTCGCCAAGGCCACCCATGTCATCGAACACACCGACAACGAGCTGACGCTCCGCGGTCTCCTCCTGATCCACAAGCGCAACACGGTCCAATGACACAATCCTCCAAGACCGCCGCCGGACTGTCCGAAGCCCCGGCGGACACCTTCGTTCCGGAGGATGGCGCATTGTATTTCCTCCCGCTCGGCGGTTCCGGCGAGATCGGGATGAACCTCAACCTCTACTGCCATCAGGGCAAATGGCTGATGGTGGATCTCGGCATCTCCTTCGCCGACGACACCATGCCCGGGCTCGACGTCATCATGCCCGATCCGGCCTTCATCGCGGCGCGGCGCAACGATCTGGTCGGGCTCGTGCTGACCCACGCGCATGAGGACCATCTGGGCGCCGTCCAGTATCTGTGGCCTGAGTTGCGCTGCCCCGTCTATTGCACGCCCTTCACCGCGGCCTTCCTGCGCGCCAAGCTGCATGAGAAGGGCCTGAGCAGCACGGTGCCGATCCACGAGATTCCGCTGGGCGGCACGGTGGAAGTCGGTCCCTTCTCCGTCGAATATGTCACCATGACGCATTCGATTCCGGAACCGAACGCGCTCGCCATCCGCACCTCGGCCGGAACCATCCTGCACACCGGCGACTGGAAGCTCGACCCCGATCCGCTGGTCGGCCAGACCGCGGATGAGGAACGGCTGCGTACCATCGGCGACGAGGGGGTGCTGGCGCTGGTCGGCGACAGCACCAACGCGCTGGTGCCCGGTGCGTCCGGGTCGGAGGCGACCGTCCGTGACGCGCTGATGGAGCTGTTCGGCCGCTACCGCGACCGCCGCATCGCTGTCAGCTGCTTCGCCACCAACGTGGCGCGGCTGGAGAGCATCGCCGCCGCCGCCGCCGCGCATGACCGCCATGTGGCGCTGGTCGGCCGGTCGCTGTGGCGCATCAACGAGGCGGCGCGGGCAACCGGCTATCTGGCCGACGTGCCGAAATTCCTGTCGGAGCATGACGCCAGCTATCTGCCGCGGGAAAAGCTGGTGCTGATCTGCACCGGCAGCCAGGGCGAGCCGCGCTCCGCCCTTGCCCGCATCGCCGCCAACGACCATCCGCAGGTGACGCTGTCGCGCGGCGACGTGGTGATCTTCTCCTCCCGCGAGATTCCGGGCAACGAGCGCGCCATCGGCCGCATGCAGAACCAGCTCGTCACCCAGGGCGTCGAGCTGGTGACGGCCGACGAGGCGTCGGTCCATGTGTCCGGCCATCCGGCGCGCGACGAACTGGTGCGCATGTACCAGTGGGTGCGCCCGCGCATCGCCGTGCCGGTCCATGGCGAGCAGCGCCACCAACAGGCCCACGCCGCCCTGGCGGAGGATTGCCAGATCCCCTACAGCATCGTGCCCGCCAACGGCGAGGTCCTCCGCCTCGACGGGTCGGAGGGCGCCCGTGTGGTCGCCCATGTCCGGGCCGGGCGCATGGCGGTGGACGGCAAGCGTCTGGTGCCGCTCGACACCGGCATGATGCGGGCGCGCAACCGGATGGTGAACAACGGTGCCGCCGTGGTGACACTGGTGATGAGCGCGACGGGCGAGCTGATGACCGCGCCGCAGGTGGCGGTGATGGGGCTGGTCGACGAAGCGACCGACCGCGACCTGCTGCTGGACGTGGTCGATGCGGTACGCGAGTCGGTGGCGATGCTGCCCAAATCGGCACGGGCCGACGACGCCCAGGTGAAGGAGGCGGCACGGATCGCCGTGCGCCGCTGCTTCAATGCGTCCCACGGCAAGAAGCCGGTGACGGAGGTCCATCTGGTCCGCATCTGAGTTAAACACTGTATAACAGGCTTATCAGAGCCCCCTAACGGGCCAGGGACAGCCATCGAGAGGACACGCATGATCGGGAAGCTCAACCACGTCGCCATCGTCGTTCCGGACCTGCCGGCGGCGACCGCGCTCTACCGCGACACTCTGGGCGCCGCGGTGTCGCAGCCGGTGGACCTGCCGCCGCATGGCGTCACCGTCGTCTTCGTCACGCTGCCCAACACCAAGATCGAACTGCTGCATCCCTTCGGGGAGAAGTCGCCGATTGCCGGATTCCTTGAAAAGAATCCATCCGGCGGCATCCACCACATCTGCTACGAGGTGGAGGACATCCTGGCCGCCCGCGACCGGATGAAGGAGCAGGGGGCCCGCGTGCTGGGCGACGGCGAGCCGAAGATCGGCGCCCATGACAAGCCGGTGCTGTTCCTGCATCCGAAGGATTTCTGCGGGACGCTGGTGGAACTGGAACAGGCCTGATCGTGAACGGCCACGGGCCTGCTGCGGGTCCGATCGACTGAAATGCGGAGAAGGCGATGGACAACTGGGTGACTGCGGCCTTCGTCTACATCGTCGTGTGGTGGGTGGTGCTGTTCGCGGTGCTGCCCTGGGGCGTCAGGACCCCGGAGACGCCGGAACCCGGCATGGCCTCCTCCGCACCGGTCGAGCCGCGCATTCTGCGCAAATTCATCATCACGTCGCTGGTCGCCCTGCTGGTGTGGCTGGTGATTTTCGGCATCGAGCGGTCCGGCCTCGTTTCCTTCCGCGACATGGCGCGGGACATGTTCTGACGACACAGAGGAGCAGGGCGGGTGAGCCTGACCTATTGCGCGGCCGCACCCGGCCATCCCCATCACGGTCCCTACCACGAGGGCGAATACGGCTTTTCCAGCAGCGATGACCGGGTGCTGTTCGAGCGTCTCGTGCTGGAGATCAACCAGGCCGGCCTGTCCTGGCTGACCATCCTGAAGAAGCGGGATGCTTTCCGTGCCGCTTTCGACAGCTTCGACATCGACCGGGTTGCCGCCTATGGCGAGGCCGAGCGGGCGCGGCTGCTGGCCGATGCCGGCATCATCCGCAACCGCCTGAAGGTGGATGCGGTGATCGAGAATGCCCGCCGCATCGTCGCGCTGCGGGAAACCCACGGTTCCTTCGACGGCTGGCTGCGTGCCCACCATCCGCTGTCCAAGGCGGAATGGGTGAAGCTGTTCGGCCGCACTTTCCGCTTCACCGGCGGCGAGATCGTCGGCGAATTCCTGATGAGCCTGGGTTACCTGCCGGGTGCCCATCAGTCCGACTGTCCGGTCCAAGCGGTGGTGCTGGGGCTAAATCCGCCGTGGAAAGCCGCAATGGATGCCGGTTATCGCGGGTATCAGCCTAAGGAATAAGCAAAAGCCCGCCCAGAACCGCGGCAAACGCTGAAAGGCTGGGCAAAAATGCAAGTATTTTGTGCATGAGGTGGCTCTGCCTCTGTTTTAGGCTTGCTATGACCACGGCTCGGGTCCACTCTTTTCTGGTGACGAGGGGGGATCTTCCCCCCTTTCCGACGCCTGGTGGCGATTCCTCCCTAAACTCGATAGGCCGCGCCGCATTCGCCGCGCGGCCTTTTCTTTTCCATCCGATGCGGGTCGGTATCGGGCGGTGCGGCGGGGACAGGAAATTTCCGCCGATGGTCCAGAAAACGTTAACGGTTTACTTGGTAGCGTTGCTCGGCTTAGTTCCTGTGGTGGGGTTTCCCCAGTGCGGGCGTTCAGCCGGGTTTTCAGATCGCCACCGGGGGGGCCATGCCGTCCGGGGGCTTTCCGCTTTGCTCGCGTATCCAGCTGGACCTTTGCCCGCTCCGGCGGGCGGCAGGAAAGGGACGACAGTCGAGGCGCCGATGGCCGCGAATGAAAACGAACGGTTCAATCAGTTCGCGGCGGTTGTGGCGGCCGAACTGTTGGAGCGTACCAAGAAAAGCATGGAGCTGCTGGCGCCTGAGCAACAGCCATGCTCGGTCCTGCCCTTCATCCAGACTCCGTCCTTCGTCGAGTTCTATCAGGAACTGGTGCGCGTCGGCATTCTGCCGGTCGTGCTCAGCCGCCGTCCGGTGCGCGCCATCGTCGGTGACGTCGACTGGGCGCGGGAAGGGCGGGAGTATCTGCTGACCGTTCTCGACGACCGCTCCAACGCCATCTTCACGGCCTGGGAATTTGCCTGGGACTCGCTGTGGGACGAGCGCAAGATCGGTCAGGACGGCGGCAACAGCAGCCAGTCCAAGCCGAAGAAGGGCTTCTTCAGCGCCCTGTTCGGCCGAAGGCGGGAGGAAAAGACGGGCAGCGACGGCGGCGGCGGTGGTGAGGGCGGCGTGATGGCCGGGCTTCACACGATGCTGACCGAACTGGCGGAAAAGCGCGGCTTCCTGCCGCTGTTCCATGACGATGTCCGCATCCTGAAGGCGCTGCCGCGCCTGAAGCCGGGCCGGGTGGCGCAGGCGTGGAAGGAAATCTCGCAGTACCACCATCAGGAGTTTTATCTGCCCGAGCCCGAACAGGCGAAGCCGGGTGTGACCTCCGACTGCCTGCAGAAATGGCATTACAATCTGCCGGACAAGATCGGCGAGTTCCTGGTGCTGAAGGCGGCGGTCGACCTGGAGCATGTGAACAAGCCCTTCATCGGCAAATACATCCGCCAGTCGGCGCGGACCCAGGAGGAGGCGGAAAAAGGAATGCCCTACCTGTCGATCTACTGGAAGGCCATGCGCAATCCGGCCCCGGTGGCCGAACGGCACACGCTGTGACCCCGCGCGAAGCCCCTGTGCGCCGGTCCGTGCGCGCCGGGCTGGCGGCCCTGGTGCTTTCCCTGGCCCCGGTTCCGGCCCCGGCGCAGTCGCCGCAGCCGCTTCCCGGTCCGATCCCGCTGACACCCGATGCGGCCCGCAGCAGTCCGGCCGGCGACCGGCCTGTGATCGACCTGTCGCTGTGCCAGCGCCTGACCCGCCACTTGCCGGCCGCCGATGTCGAGTATCGGCCGGGCGTCGATGTCAATGGCCGGGCGGTGGCGCCGGCCGATCTGCCGGGCACTGCCGGTACGCAGCCGCCGATTCCCATCGACCTGCCGCTGTCGGTCGATCTTGCCCGGCGGATGGGCGTCGCCCTGCCGTCGGTTCCCCATCTGCCGAACGACATCACAGCGGTCTGGCTCAGCGTCGTCGGCGACCGGCTCTACCTGAACGGCCAGCCGATCGATCCGGGCGCCGAGGAGCGCCTCTACGCCTATTGCCGCACCCGGTAGGGAGAGGGGCAGGCGGGACTGCCGGCGGGGGGCTTACAGTGGACAAGTGAGGGCGACCTTCCTAAAGTCGCTCATCCGCCGTCGTGTCCGCTCTTTCGTTGCGAAGCAGTGGGCACGTCGGCCTTGTCGAACACCTCGCACACGAGAACAGAGCCATGCGGCTGTCCAGCTTCTTCATGCCGACCCTCAAGGAGACCCCGACCGAGGCGCAGATCGTCTCGCACCGCCTGATGCTGCGGGCCGGGATGATCCGCCAGACCAGCGCCGGCATCTATGCCTGGCTGCCGCTGGGCTATCGGGTTCTGCGCAAGATCGAGCAGATCGTCCGCGAGGAGCAGGACGCCGCCGGCGCGCAGGAACTGCTGATGCCGACCATCCAGTCGGCCGATCTGTGGCGCGAGAGCGGCCGTTACGACGATTACGGCAAGGAGATGCTGCGCATCACCGACCGTCACGACCGCGAGATGCTGTTCGGTCCGACGAACGAGGAGATGATCACCGACATCTTCCGGTCCTTCGTCAAGAGCTACCGCCAGTTGCCGCTGAACCTCTACCACATCCAGTGGAAGTTCCGTGACGAGATCCGCCCGCGCTTCGGCGTGATGCGCGGCCGTGAATTCCTGATGAAGGACGCCTATTCCTTTGACATCGACGCGGCTGGCGCCCGGCGCTCCTACCAGAAGATGTTTCTGGCCTACCTGCGCACCTTCGCCCGCATCGGGTTGAAGGCGATCCCGATGCGCGCCGACACCGGCCCCATCGGCGGCGACCTCAGCCACGAGTTCATCATCCTGGCCGAGACCGGCGAGAGCGGCGTCTTCTGCCACAAGGACTGGATGAACCTGGATGTGCTGAAGGACGCCCCCGGCATGGAGGACGACCTGCAGCCCTTCTTCGACCGCATCACCTCGATCTATGCGGCGACCGACGAGAAGCACGACCCGGCCAACAGCCCGGTTCCGGAGGCCGATCTGGTCTCCGCCCGCGGCATCGAGGTCGGCCACATCTTCAATTTCGGCACCAAATACTCCAAGCCGATGAACGCGGTGGTCGCCGGCCCGAACGGCGAGTCGATCCCGGTGGAGATGGGCAGCTACGGCATCGGCGTGTCGCGCCTGATGGGTGCGATCATCGAGGCCAGCCACGACGACAACGGCATCATCTGGCCGGACGCCGTGGCGCCCTTCAACGTCGGCCTGATCAACCTGAAGTCCGGCGACGCCGAGACCGACCGCGTCTGCGCCGAGCTGTATGCGAAGCTCGAATCGGCTGGTCTGGAGGTCGCCTATGACGACCGCGACGAGCGCCCCGGCGCCAAGTTCGCCGACATGGACCTGATCGGCGTTCCCTGGCAGCTGGTCGTCGGCCCGCGCGGCCTGAAGAACGGCGTCGTCGAGCTGAAGCGCCGCGCCACCGGCGAGAAGGAAGAGCTGCCGGTCGAGGCGGCGCTGGCGAAGCTGCTGGGCTGATCGGCTCAGCTCGAAGAGGAAGCCCGGATCGCCATGACCATCGGCGATCCGGGCTTCGCCCTGCCGGCGATCCGGGCTTTGCCCTTTTCCCGCCACGCTCACGTTCTTATGTAGGGCATCGCTTCCGCCTATCTACAGGCCCCCGCCACAGGACCCCCGCCTCATGATCTTCAACGCCTTCGAACGCATGGTCGCGATGCGTTACCTCCGGGCACGCCGCCAGGAAGGGTTCATCTCGGTCATCGCGGGGTTCTCGCTGGTGGGCATCGCGCTCGGCGTGGCGACCCTCATCATCGTGATGGCGGTGATGAACGGCTTCCGGGCGGAGCTGCTGGGCCGGGTGCTTGGTCTGAACGGACATCTCAACGTCTACAGCTCGCGCGGCGGACCGCTGCCGGATTTCGACATCCTGGCCGGCAAGCTGCGCAACACGCCGGGCGTCGTCAACGTCACCCCGACGGTGGAGGGGCAGGCGCTGGTGTCGGTGCGTGGCGTCGCCTCCGGCGCCGTCATCCGCGGCGTGCGGGCGGAAGACTTCAAGGTGCGGCCGACGTTGGCCAACAACGTCATCCGCGGCTCGGTCGACGAGTTCGGGGAGGACCGCGTCGCCATCGGCGTGCGCATGGCCCAGCGCCTGGGCCTGTCGGTCGGCGACCAGATCACGCTGATCGCACCCCAGGGCAACGTCACCGCCTTCGGCACCGTGCCGCGGATGCGCAGCTATCCCATCGGCGCGATCTTCGACGTCGGCATGTTCGAATACGACAACAGCTTCATCTTCCTGCCGCTGGAGGAGGCGCAGGCCTTCTTCCGCACCGGCGACGCCGTGACCTCGCTCGAGGTCTTCGTCAGCGACCCGATGCAGATCGCCGCGGCCCGGTCCGCCGTCCAGTCGGTGGTGGCGGGAGAGGGCAGGGTGGTCGACTGGCAGCAGTCGAACGCCAGCTTCTTCACCGCACTCCAGGTCGAACGCAACGTGATGTTCCTGATCCTGTCGCTGATCATCATGGTGGCGGCCTTCAACATCATCTCCAGCCTGATCATGCTGGTGAAGGACAAGGGGCGCGACATTGCGATCCTGCGCACCATGGGGGCGACGCGCGGCATGATCATGCGCATCTTCTTCCTGTCCGGCGCCAGCGTCGGCGTGACCGGGACCCTGCTGGGTCTCGCACTCGGCGTGTCCTTCGCGCTGAACATCGAGAGCATCCGGCAGGTCATCCAGGGTCTGACCGGCACCAACCTGTTCAATGCCGAAATCTATTTCCTGTCCCACCTGCCGGCCAAGATCGACTGGAGCGAGGTGACCCAGGTGACGCTGATGGCGCTCGGCCTGTCCTTCGCCGCCACCATCTACCCGTCCTGGCGCGCCGCCCGGCTCGACCCGGTGGAGGCCCTGCGCTATGAGTGACGCCGTCATGCAGCCGATGCTGGAGCTGAAGGGGATCGTCCGCCGCTTCGAACAGGCGGGCGAGACGCTGGAGGTGCTGCGCGGCGTCGACCTGACGGTCGGCGGCGGCGAACTGGTGGCGCTGGTCGGCCCGTCGGGTGCCGGCAAATCGACGCTGCTGCACATCGCCGGCCTGCTGGAACGGCCGACCGGCGGCACGGTGCGCATCGCCGGCTCCGATGTGTCCAATCTGGACGACGGCAAGCGGACCGAGGTGCGGCGCCGCTCCATCGGCTTCGTCTACCAGTTCCACCATCTGCTGCCGGAATTCTCGGCGCGGGAGAACATCGTCCTGCCGCAGATGATCGCCGGCGTGTCGAAGTCGGTCGCCCGCCAGCGCGCCGACGAGCTTCTGCGCATGGTCGGGCTGGAGCAGCGCGGCACCCACCGCCCGGCCCGCCTGTCGGGCGGCGAGCAGCAGCGCGTCGCCATCGCCCGCGCGCTGGCGAACGCCCCGTCGCTGCTGATCGCCGACGAGCCGACCGGCAACCTCGACCCGCACACGGCGGAGCATGTCTTCACCATGCTGTCGGCCATCGTCCGGCAGGCCAAGGTCGGCGCCCTGGTCGCCACCCACAATCTCGACCTTGCCCGCCGCATGGACCGGGTGCTGGAGATGCGCGACGGCCTTCTGGTGGAATACCAGCCGTCGGAACTGGTGCCGCTGAGCGAGGTGGCGTCGGAAGCCCGATAAGCGGCGTCATAGGCCGAAAGCGGATCCGTCTCCCGGTTGCCAAGCCGGTGCATCGCCACCACTCTCATGCGCGACCGCACCGGCTGAGCTGCGGCACGAGGCAAAACAGGGGCATCGGGGATGGACCAGCGGATCATCGATCTTTACGACGAATACACCCACGCGCCGCTGCCGCGCCGGGTCTTCCTGGAGCGGCTGGCCGCGCTGGCCGGCAGTGCGGCAGCGATTCCCGCGATCCTGTCGGCGATTGAGCCGAACTACGCCCGCGCCGCCGTGGTCGGCGAGGACGACACCCGTCTGGCGGCGGAAAAGGTGTCCTTCCAGGGGGCGACCGGCGACGTGTCCGGCTATATCGCCCGGCCGAAGCTGGCGGACAAGGCTCCGGCGGTGGTCGTCATTCACGAGAACCGCGGCCTGAACGCCTATGTCGAGGACGTCACCCGCCGCCTCGCCACCGAAGGCTTCGTGGCGTTTGCCCCGGATCTGCTGTCGCCGCTGGGCGGCACGCCGCAGGATCCCGACAAGGCGCGCGACATGATCGGCCAGCTCGACACCGACAAGACGGTCAACAACCTGATCGCGGCGATGAGCTACCTGATGGCCTATCGATATTCCTCGGCGAAGGTCGGGGCGGTCGGCTTCTGCTGGGGCGGCGGCATGGTCAACCGGCTGGCGATCAAGGCGCCCGACCTGAAGGCCGGCGTCGCCTTCTACGGCCCGACCCCTGACCCGGCGCTGGTCGCCACGGTCAAGTCGCCGCTGCTGCTGCATTATGCCGGGCTGGACCAGCGCATCAACGCCGGCATCCCGGCGTACGACGAGGCGCTGAAGAAGGCGCATGTCGAACACCAGATCCACGTCTATGACGGCGTCAACCACGCCTTCCACAACGACACGTCGGCGGAGCGCTACAACAAGGAGGCCGCCGATCTGGCCTGGAAGCGGACGGTGGAGTTCCTGAAGGCGAAGCTGGCGTAAGGGGCGTTCAGCCCAGCACGGCCGCCGTATCCACGACCGTCGCATATTCGCCGTCCATGTTGGCGAGCGACAAGTCGTGGACCTCGTCGGCCGTCCGCAGCCTCCCCGACCGGTCTTTCCTGGCGAAGGTGAAGCAGGCGTCGGCCACCAGACGCACGTCGTAGCCGAGGTTGCCGGCCATCCGCACCGTCGCCTCGACGCTGTTGTTGGTGATCACGCCGGCCACCACCAGCGTGGCGATTCCGCGGCCGCGCAGCCACTCGTCGAGCCCGGTGCCGATGAAGGCGCTGTTCACCCGCTTGCCGATCACGGTCTCGCCGGGCAGCGGCCTTGCCTCCTCCTTGAAGGGATGGCCGGGACCGCCGGGGCGGTAGCTGGAGTGCGGCTCCACCGAATCGTGGCGGATATGGACGATGGGCCGGGCGTCCCGCCGCCATGCGGCCAGCAGCGCCGCGACGTTGGCCTCCGCCTGCGGGTTATTGCGCGGGCCGACCAGGGCCCAGCGCGGGTCGTCGATGGCCTTTTGCAGGTCGATGACCAGCAAAGCGGCGTTGAAGAGAAGCTTTTCCATGACTGCGATCCTGCCGCGATTGTCCATCGCGTGACAAGTCCGGCGGTTTCTGGCTCTAATCCGGCGCTCCACCCCCGTTTCCCTATCCCAGCGCTCGTTCGGAGGCGCCGTGCTCGCATCCCCCCTGTCCTTGCTCGCCGTCGCCGCCGGCGGTGCCGCCGGTTCGGTGGCGCGTTACCTGATGTTGCTCGTGATCGCACAATGGGTCGGCACCCGCTTTCCGGCGGGGACGATCGTCGTCAATGTGATCGGCTGCACGGTGATGGGGGTGCTGTCGGAACTGGCGGCGCTGACATGGTCGCCGTCGCCCGAGCTGCGCGCCTTCCTTCTGGTGGGCATCCTGGGCGGCTTCACCACTTTCTCTTCCTTCACGCTGGACATCGGTGTCCTCGTCGCCCGTGACGAGATCGCCGCGGCGGCGGGATACTTCCTCGCCTCGACGCTGTTCAGCGTGGTGGGCTTCTTTGCCGGCCTGTGGGCCGTGCGTTCTCTTGTTTCGGTGTCCCTCTGATGACTGACTCTCCCAAGCCCACTGCCGATCACGCCGATACCGCGTCGACCGAAGCGAAAAGCGACAGCAAGGTCGAAACCCGCATCGTCACGGCCGACGAGGCCGACATGCGGCTCGACCGCTGGTTCAAGCGGCATTTCCCCGACGTGAACCACAGCTACCTGCAAAAGCTGCTGCGCACCGGTCAGGTCCGCGTCGACGGCAAGCGGGCGGAGACCTCGACGCGGCTGGTGGCCAAGCAGGGCGTGCGCATCCCGCCGCTGGCCGCCTGGGCCGCACCGGTCAGGGGACCGGGTCAGGGGAGCAGCAAGCCCAAGGGCATGTCGGACAAGCAGATCGCCGAGTTGCAGGCGCTGGTGCTCTATCGCGACGCCGAAGTGATCGCCATCAACAAGCCGCCCGGTCTGGCGGTGCAGGGCGGCACCGGCACCTCCAAGCATCTCGACGCCATGCTCGACGCCCTGCGCTTCGACGGCAACGAACGGCCGAAGCTGGTCCACCGGCTGGACAAGGACACCTCCGGCGTCCTGCTGCTGGCCCGCACCACCTTCGCCGCCAGCAAGCTGACCGAGCTGTTCCGCGGCAGTGCGGTGCGCAAGATCTACTGGGCCGTCACCGTCGGCGTGCCGACGCCCTACCAGGGCAAGATCGATCTGGCGCTGGCCAAGGAAGGCGGCCCGCATGGCGAGCGGGTGGCGGAGAACAAGGAAGAGGGCAAGCGCGCCGTCACCGTCTATTCGGTGCAGGAGAATGTCGGCAAGCAGGCTGCCTTCGTCGCCATGTGGCCGCTGACCGGGCGCACCCACCAGCTGCGCGTCCACATGGCCGCCGTCGGCACGCCGATCCTGGGTGATGGAAAATATGCGGGGCAGGGCGCCTTTCTGGCCGGCGGGGCGGAGGTTGCGAAGAAACTGCACCTGCACGCCCGCCGGCTGATCCTGCCGCATCCGCGCGGCGGCAAGACCATCGACGTGATGGCGCCGCTGCCCGACCACATGCAGGCGACCTGGAAATATTTCGGCTTCAGCCCCAACCTGCGCGATGACCCGTTCGAGGATTTCGAATGATGGTCCCGCCGGGGAAATCGCCGCTGCGCCTCGCCCTCTTCGACTGCGACGGCACGCTGGTCGACAGCCAGTTCGCCATCATCGACGCCATGACCCGGGCCTGGGCCGAACATGGGCTTGGCGAGCCCGATCCGGCCGATGTCCGCCGCATGGTCGGGCTGTCGCTGGTGGAGGCGGTGGCCCTGCTGCTGCCGCAGCGGGATGCCGACCTGCATGTCGCGGTGGCGGAAAGCTACAAGCGCGCCTTCTCCAGCGCCCGCAGCCGCGGCGAGGTGGACGAACCGCTGTTCCCCGGCATCCTCGACACGCTGGCGGCGCTGGAGGAAGCCGGGGTGCTGCTGGGTGTGGCCACCGGCAAATCGCGCCGGGGGCTGGATGCGGTGTTGAAGGGCCATGGGTTGACCGGGCGTTTCATCACCTTGCAGACCGCCGATGTCGGTCCCGGCAAGCCCAACCCGCACATGGTGCAGCGTGCGCTGGCGGAGACCGGTGCGGAAGAGGCCGCGACTGTCGTGATCGGCGACACGACCTACGACATCCAGATGGCCCGCAACGCGCGTGTGCGGTCGGTCGGCGTCTCCTGGGGTTACCACGCGGTGCCGGAGCTGGAGCGGGCCGGGGCCGACCGCATCGTCCACCGCGGGCGCGACGTCGCCACCGCGGTGCTGGAGCTTTTGGAAGGGTAAGCGATGAAGCGTTTCTACAAGGCGGCGGGCGTCGGCGAGACCGAGGGCGGTTTCCGGGTCGAACTGGACGGTCGTCCGGTGCGCAGCCCGGCCAAGGCGCCGCTGGTCTTCCCCAGCCTGCCGCTGGCCCAGGGCGTGGCCGACGAATGGGCGGCGCAGGGCGACCGGATCGACGCCCATGCGATGCCGCTGATGCAGTTGTCGAGCACTGCGGTCGACCTGATCCCGGCCAAGCGGCCGGAGATCGTCCCCGCCATCAGCGCCTATGCCGAAACCGACCTGCTGTGCTACCGCGCCGAACATCCCCAGCCGCTGGTGGAGCGGCAGGCGCAGCTCTGGCAGCCTCTGCTGGATTGGGCGGCGCTGACCTACGACGCCCCGCTGCGTGTCTGCGCCGGGCTGATGCCGAGGCCGCAGCCCGAGGAGGCTCTGGCCGCCCTGCGCCGGGTGGTGGAGCGGACGGACGACTGGCATCTGTCCGCGCTTCAGACCGCGACCGGCGTGTGCGGGTCGATCATCGTGGCGCTGGCTTTGCTGGAGGGCCGTCTCAGCGCCGAAGAGGCGTTCGAGGTCTCGCAACTGGACGAAACCTACCAGATTGAGCAGTGGGGCGAAGACGCGGAGGCCACGAAACGCCGCGCGAACGTTCGCGCGGAGATCGTGGCCTGTCGGCGTTTCGCGGATTTGCTGCGGGGATGACGGGCGGGGGCGGATGCCCCCACCTCACAACTCAGGCAGCTCTTACTTCGCCGTGGTGGCGCCGGTCGTCGGGGCGGCGCCCGGGGCGACCGTTTCCTTCTCCGCCGGCTTGCGGTTCTTGTACAGCGACGTCATGGTGTCGTCGTACTTGAAGTCCGGCATCGCCTTGACGTCGTCGCGGCTCATGCCGGCGAGGTTCAGGCGGTTGTTCTGCGAATCCCAGTTGGCGGCACTGTAGTCGACCGCGACCTGCTTCTCGCCGATGCCGAGGAAGCCGCCGGAGCTGATGACCAGCTGCTTGGCCTGGCCGGTGCCGTCGAGGATGACGTCGTCGACCTCACCGATCTTGTTGTTATCTCGGCCATAGACGTTCTTGCCGATCAGTTCGTCGGCGCTGGCGAGCTGGCCGCCCGTCGGGCTGGACTTGGTCATGCCGCTGCCGGTGGCGCTGTCCGGCGTTGCGGTGTTCGACATGCTGGACGTGGACGAGGACGGGTTGCCCACGGTCGGCGACGAGGTCTGCGCGACGGCGACGCCCGTCATGAGAGCCAGCGAGGCGGCGGTGACGATCAGGGTGCGACGCATGGGGTGGCTCCTTTGTCGTTGTGTCTGAAGACACCACAACAACAGAAGCGAAGCCCGTTTGATCACTCCTTCCGGGAACTCTTTCGGTGTGGGGCTAACCCTTCGTGGTATGGTCCCATCCGGGTTCGCGCGGCGTCAGAACCGCCGGCCCTGCCTGGAAGGTCAGCCCATTCTCTGCCGCGCGCTGCACATCCTCCAGCCGCAGCAAAGCGAGTGCGGCGCCGTCGCGGCCGCTGCGCATCTCGCCGACTTCCTTGCCGTCCAGCGTCACCGGGGTGCCGGTGTCCGGCGCCGGTCCATCGACGGTGACCGGGAACAGCTTTTTCTTGATGAGGGCGCGGTACTTGGTGCGGGCGGTCAGCTCCTGCCCCATGTAGCAACCCTTGTCCCAGGAAATCGCGTTCAGCGCATCCATCCGGCTTTCCAGCGGGATTGATTTCTCCGGGATCAGGTCCAGCGTGCCGTCGGGGATGCCGAGCGACAGCCGAAGCCGGTCGTAGTCCGCGACCTCGCGCGGCGCCAGACCGGCCGCCTCCAATGCCGCAAGCCCGTCCGCCGGCAGGAAGAGGCGGGCCCCCAGCGCCGGCAGCCGCGGGTCGGTGAAGGCGACGCCGCCGGCGAAAGCCCGTGCCGCACCCGGTTCGGCCGGCAGGCCCAGCGCCTCCAGCGCGCCGTCCCCGAAGGCGACGACCACGCGAAGCTGCTCCGTCCGGTCCTCGAGCGCGATTTTCGAACGCAGCTTGTACATCTTCAGCCGGCGCAGCAGGTCGGCGCGGCGGTCCGTCTCCGGGTCCAGCAGCAGCGCGGCATCCGATTCTGCTCCCGACTCGACCAGGTTGAAATCATGAAGGAACTTGCCCTGCGGCGTCAGGAACAGGGCATAGGCGGCACGGTCCGGCGTGACCCGCAGCACGTCGTTGGACACCAGCCCTTGCAGGAACGCCTTGCGGTCCTCGCCCGTAACCGCCACCACGCTCCGCTGGCCCAGAACTGCGTAACCCGCCGACATCCCCGCCTCCACATCATCCAATCGACTGAAGTGTTGGGCGGAACGGCCCGGCTGGCAAGGGCCTGCCGCACTGCAATGTACCCGGCAATGAGCTGGGCGAAGGGCTGGGTTGCGGAAGCCGACTGTGGCATGATGACCAAAGCGGCAGATGCATCACCGTTGGGCAGAGGATCGGTTGTTGACGGCCGGTGGTGCCGCCGGATTACTCTGTTGGTAGCGGTGGCACGGCTTTGGCAATGCCATACAGGTTTGACCTTATTCCGGATTGCTCCTCCTTGCCTTCGCACGCCGAGACCTACCCCCCGGACGCTCCGCTGCCCCGTTTGGAGCTGCGCGGCATCACCAAGCGATTCCCCGGCTGTCTGGCCAACGACCATGTCGATCTCGTCCTGCAACCGGGTGAGATCCATGCGCTGCTGGGTGAGAACGGGGCCGGCAAGTCCACCCTGGTCAAGATGATCTACGGGGTGTTGCACCCCGATTCCGGAACCATGCTGTGGCAGGGGGCGGAAACGGTTGTTCCCGACCCGGCCGGCGCGCGCCGTCTCGGCATCGGCATGGTGTTCCAGCATTTCTCGCTGTTCGACACGCTGACGGTGACCGAGAACATCGCGCTCGGCCTCGACAATGCCGGGCCGATGGACCAGCTCGCCGGCCGCATCCGCGAGGTGTCGGAACGCTACGGTCTGGCGCTGGACCCCGGCCGCCACGTCTTCCACCTGTCGGTGGGCGAGCGCCAGCGGGTCGAGATCGTGCGCTGTCTGTTGCAGGATCCGAAGCTGCTGATCATGGACGAGCCGACCTCCGTCCTGACGCCGCAGGAGGCGGCCAAGCTGTTCGAGACGCTGCGCGTCCTGGCGGCGGAGGGCTGCACGATCCTCTACATCTCGCACAAGCTGGAGGAAATCCGCGCCCTGTGCAGCCGCGCCACCGTGCTGCGCGCCGGCAAGGTGGTGGGCGCCGCCGATCCGCGGCGGGAGACTGCGCGCAGCCTTGCCGAGATGATGATGGGGGCGGAGCTGTCCACCCCCGAACGGCCGCCGCAGGGTGTGGCCGGCGTTGCCCGCCTGACGGTTCACCACCTGTCCACCACCTCCGACAATCCCTTCGCCACCAACCTGAAGGACGTCAATTTCGAGGTGCGGGCGGGCGAGATCCTCGGCATCGCCGGTGTCGCCGGAAACGGGCAGGCGGAGCTGATGGCGGCCTTGAGCGGCGAGGTTCTGCTTGCCGACGCCGAAGCCGTGGTGATCGAGGGCACGTCGGCCGGGCACCTCGGGCCACGGGCCCGCAGGACGCTCGGCCTTGCCTTCGTGCCGGAGGAGCGGCTGGGCCGCGGTGCGGTGCCGGAACTGAGCCTGTCGGAGAACGCGCTGCTGTCCGGCTATGCCCGCGAGCCGCTGGTGCGCGGCGGCATGGTCCATTTCGCCCGCGCCCGCGCCTATGCCGAGACGATCATCCGCGGCTTCAACGTCGTGGCGCATGGTCATCGGGCGGAGGCGCGATCGCTGTCGGGCGGCAATCTGCAGAAATTCATCATCGGCCGCGAAATCCTGCAGAAGCCCAAGCTTCTGGTGGTCGGCCAGCCGACCTGGGGGGTCGATGCCGGCGCTGCCGCCGCGATCCACAAGGCGCTGATCGATCTGGCACGGTCGGGTGCGGCGGTGCTGGTCATCAGCCAGGATCTGGACGAGCTGTTCGTGCTGAGCGACCGGATTTCCGTGCTGTTCCACGGCCGCCTGTCCGACAGCCGGCCGACGCACGAGACGAGTGTGGAACGCATCGGCCTGCTGATGGGCGGCCTGTTCGGCACGCCGCCGGACGAAGACGGGGAGATCACGCGTGCGGTCTGATGGTTTTTTGAGCACCGGAGACGCCGCATGAGCTTCATCCGTCTTGAACCGCGCGGGCAGGCGTCGAAGACCATGGTCTACGTCACGCCGCTGCTGGCGGTGGCGCTGACCCTGCTCAGCGGCTTCATCCTGTTCCTGGCAATGGGCTTCGACCCGTTGAAGGCGCTCTATTCCTTCTTCGTCGCGCCGGTGACTTCGGTCCGCGGCGTCGGCGAACTGGTGGTGAAGGCGACGCCGCTGGTGCTGTGCGCCGTCGGGCTCGCCATCGGTTTCCGCGCCAATGTCTGGAACATCGGTGCCGAAGGGCAGCTGACGCTGGGCGCCATCACCGGCGGCGGGCTGGCGCTGGCCTTCTATGGCGAAGGCGGCTGGTGGCTGCTGCCGATGATGGTGATCGGCGGGGCCATCGGCGGGGCGGTCTGGGCGGCGGTGCCGGCCTTTCTGCGGCTCCGCTTCAACGCCAGCGAGATCCTGACCAGCCTGATGCTGAACTATGTGGCGCTGCTGCTGCTGAACTATGTGGTCCATGGCCCCTTCCGCGATCCCGACGGCTTCGCCTTCCCCGAATCGCGGCTGTTCGAGGCCGATGCCACACTGCCGATCCTGTGGGCCGGGACCCGCGTCCATCTGGGTGCGCTGTTGGCCCTGCTGGCGTTGGCGGGTGGCTGGCTGCTGATCGCGCGGACCTTCATCGGCTTCCAGATCAAGGTGATCGGCCTGACGCCGGCCGCCGCCGGCTATGCCGGCTTCGACCAGAAGCGGATCGTCTGGCTGACCCTGCTGCTGTCGGGTGCCCTGGCCGGCATCGCCGGCATGGGCGAGGTCGCCGGCCCCATCGGCCAGATCACCGCCAGCATTTCGCCCGGCTACGGCTATACCGCCATCATCGTCGCCTTCCTGGGCCGGCTGCACCCGGTCGGCATCCTGCTGGCGGCGCTGCTGATGGCGCTGTCCTTCATCGGCGGCGAGGCGGCGCAGATCGCCATGGGCCTGCCCAAGGCCATCACCGGAGTGTTCCAGGGCATGCTTCTTTTCTTCCTGCTGGCAAGCGACGTGCTGATCCGCTACCGGGTCCGCTTCGGTGCGCGGAGGGCCGCGGCATGAGCGACCTTGCCCTGATCGGCCCGATCCTGGCCGCCATGTTCGCGGCGGCGACGCCGCTGCTGTTCGCCGCCTTGGGCGAGCTGGTGGTCGAGAAGTCGGGTGTCCTCAACCTGGGTGTCGAGGGCATGATGCTGGTCGGCGCCGTCTGCGGCTTCGCCGTGACCGTGCAGACCGGCAGCGCCGTCACCGGTTTCCTCGTCGCTGCCCTCGCCGGTGCCGCCACCGCCTCGCTGTTCGCCGTGCTGACCCTGTTCCTGCTCGCCAACCAGGTGGCGACCGGTCTCGCACTGACCCTGTTCGGCGTCGGCCTGTCGGCGCTGATCGGCCAGGGTTTCGTCGGCATCCCGCTGGAGGGCCTGCCGAAGCTCCACATCCCCGGCCTGACCGACCTGCCGGTGGTGGGGCAGGCGCTGTTCGGCCAGGACATCATGGTCTATCTGGCGATTGCCGCCGTCCCGCTGGTCCATCTGTTCCTCTACCGCAGCCGCGCCGGCCTCGTCCTGCGCGCGGTGGGAGAGAACCACACGGCCGCCCATGCGCTGGGCTACAAGGTCCTGCGCATCCGCTTCTTCGCCATCCTGTTCGGCGGCGCCATGGCCGGTTTGGGCGGCGCCTTCCTGTCGATGGACTACACGCCGATGTGGGCGGAGAACATGACCTCGGGCCGCGGCTGGATCGCGCTGGCGCTGGTGGTCTTCGCCACCTGGAAGCCGGTGCGCGCCATGCTCGGCGCCTGGCTGTTCGGCGGCGTCACCATCCTGCAGCTGCATGTCCAGGGGCTGGGCATCGACGTGCCGTCGCAGCTCTTGTCGATGCTGCCGTATCTGGCTACCGTTCTGGTCCTGGTGCTGATTTCGCGGGACGTCGCCCGCATCCGCCTGAACGCGCCGGCCTGTCTGGGAAAACTGTTTCATCCCGATGCTTGACGCGTCGTTTTGAAAACGAAACAAAGCCCATATCTCACGACATCAAGAACTCTCACGACATCAAGAAGGAGCGTCGACGTGAACAGAAGGACGATGGGCAAGACGGTGCTGGGTCTGGCCGGTGCCGCGATCGCGCTGAGCGTGGGGCTGGGCGCGGGCATGGGCTCCGCCTTCGCGCAGGAGAAGCTGAAGGTCGGCTTCGTCTATGTCGGCCCGGTCAGCGACCATGGCTACAGCTATCAGCACGACCAGGGCCGTCTGGCCGTCGAGAAGGCGCTGGGCGACAAGGTCACCACCACCTTCGTCGAGAACGTGCCGGAAGGCGCCGACGCCGAGCGCGTGATCGAACAGCTGGCGGCCAGCGGCCACAAGCTGATCTTCACCACCTCCTTCGGCTTCATGAACCCGACGCTGAAGGTGGCCAAGCGCCATCCCGACGTGAAGTTCGAGCACGCCACCGGCTACAAGCGCGCCGAGAATGTCGCGACCTATTCCGGCCGCTTCTATGAGGGCCGCACGGTGGTGGGCGCCATCGCCGGCAAGATGACCAAGTCGAACATCATCGGCTACATCGGCTCCTACCCGATTCCCGAGGTGGTCGGCGGCATCAACGCCTTCACCATCGCGTTGCGCGAGCAGAACCCGAAGGCCGAGGTCCGCGTGGTCTGGGTCAACAGCTGGTACGATCCCGGCAAGGAAGCCGAGGCGGCCAAGGCGCTGATCGACCAGGGTGCCGACATCATCGTCCAGCACACCGACAGCCCGGCCCCGATCCAGACCGCGCAGGAGCGCGGCCTGTGGTCGGTCGGCCAGTCGTCGGACATGACCCGCTTCGGTCCGAAGTCGCACCTGACCGCGATCGTCGAGGATTGGAACGGCTACTATGTCGACCGCGTGAAGGCGGTTCTCGACGGCAGCTGGAAGCCGATCGACACCTGGGGCGGCATCAGCACCGGCATGGTCGAGCTGGCCCCCTACAACCCGGCGATCCCGGCCGACGTCGTGAAGATGGCCGACCAGATCAAGGCCGACATCGTGTCCGGCAAGCGCCACTCCTTCCAGGGCCCGGTCAAGGACCAGTCCGGCAAGGTCGTGATTCCGGAAGGCAAGACCGCCACCGACGAGCAGATCCTGAAGATGGACTGGTACGTCGAAGGCGTGCAGGGCAAGGTTCCGAAGTAAGCACCGCATGGTGCTGAGGACCGGGGGTGGAAACCTCCGGTCCTCAGCAACGCCTATCCTACAGATACTCGCCCAGCAGGCGCAGGAACGGCCGCGCTTCCTGCAGGACCAGGATGGTCTGGTGGAACAGGTCCTCGGGCGAGGCGTGGTGTTCCAGCCGGATTTCCGAGAACAGGATGATCTTCTGTCCGCCCTGCACGATGAAGCGGACATGCGGCAGCCCTTCGATCCCGCGCAGGACCGCCAGCAGGGCGCGGCGGCGCTCGGGAGCCTGAGCGGTGTAGGGCACGTGGCCGACATCCGCCCAGATCTGGCAGATCGAGCCGCCGCCGTCCTCCGGCCCTTCGTGCCGGACGGCGACGTTGAAGGGCAGCCCGTCGGCCATGAAGGTCAGCTTGCAGGGGCGGGGCGGTCTGGCGATGCCGAGAACGCCCTCGGGCGTCATCTCGATAGAGCCGGGATTGATGGGCAGGGCGCCGTCCGGCACTTCGGCCAGCGATTGAATGGTCTTCAGATCGGGAACGGACAAGGCGGCACGCTCGGCTTCAGGGGCAATGGAGACGACAGCATGGGCTCCGGCCGCTAAAATTCTGTAAAGGCTTGCAACGCACAGCTAGAATGGCTGTTCGCTGTGGTCTGAAAATACGAAGAAAGCAGGCGATGTCCGCCATCGATACCGTCGTCGTCCCCATCCACCGTGCCGGCTGGCCCTTCATCGCCGGTTTCGCGGTGGTCTCCCTGATCCTGGGTCTCGCCGTATGGGCGCCGCTCGGCTGGATCGGCCTGGTGCTCACCCTGTGGTGCGCCTACTTCTTCCGCGATCCCGACCGGGTCACGCCGACGCGGCCCGGCCTGCTGGTCAGCCCGGCAGACGGGCGCGTCACCATGATCGTCCAGGCGGTTCCGCCGAAGGAACTCGGCATGGGGGACAAGGCGCTGACCCGGATCAGCGTGTTCCTCAACGTCTTCAACGTCCACGTCAACCGCGTGCCGGCAGACGGCACCATCGTGGCCGCCGAATACCACAAGGGCACTTTCGTCAACGCCGCGCTGGACAAGGCGAGCGACGAGAACGAGCGGATGGCCTTCCGCCACCGCCTGCCGGACGGGCGCGAGATCGCCTATGTCCAGATCGCCGGTCTGGTGGCGCGCCGCATCCTGTGGTGGGTCAAGGCCGGGCAGCAGGTGAAGGCGGGCGAGCGCTTCGGCCTGATCCGATTCGGCAGCCGCACCGACATCTATCTGCCCGACGGCGTCGCCCCGCTGGTCTGCGTCGGCCAGACCGCCATCGGCGGCGAGACGATCCTGGCCGACCTGCACGGGACCGAAGCGCAGCGGCAGGGGGATGTGCGGCGATGAAACGACCGCCCGTCTTCCGCCAGCAGATCTTCCGCCCGCACCGGGCGCGCCGTCCCGGCCGGCCGCATCCGCGGCTGAAAGGGCTGTCGATCAACCACCTGTTGCCGAACGTTCTGACGGTGCTGGCGCTCTGCTCCGGCCTGACCGCGATCCGATTCGCCATGCAGGAGCGGTGGGAGCCGGCGGTCATCGCCATCGTCATCGCCGCCATCCTGGATGCGCTGGACGGCCGGATCGCCCGCCTGCTGAACGGGCAGAGCAAGTTCGGGGCGGAGCTGGACAGCCTGTCCGACGCCATCAGCTTCGGCGTCGCCCCCGCCTTCATGATGTATCTGTGGGGGCTGAACGGCGCGGGCAGCCTGGGCTGGATCGCCGCCATGGCCTATGCCGTGTGTTGCGCCTTGCGGCTGGCGCGCTTCAACTCGCGGCTCGGCGTGGTCGACCTGCCGCCCTGGGCCTACAACTACTTCACCGGCGTGCCGGCGCCGGCCGGGGCCGGCCTCGTCCTGCTGCCGATGATCCTGGGATTCGAGATCGGTCCGGAGTTGCCCGGCCATCCGGCCGTCATCGTGCCGTGGACCCTGCTGATCGGCGGGCTGATGGTCAGCATCCTGCCGACCTTCTCCTTCAAGGGTGCCCGGGTCCCGGCCCATTGGGTGGTGCCGGCTCTGGCCGGCGTCGGGCTGCTGGCGGCGATGATGGTCAGCCAGCCCTGGTGGACGCTTTCCATCGTCGGCATCGCCTATATGGTCAGCCTGCCATTCTCCATCGCCCAGTTCCGCAAGCTGCAACGGGCTGCGGAACTGATGCGCACGGAGATCGGCGAACCGCTGCCCGAGACGCAGGAAGCCGGATCGCAGGCTCCGGAAGCAGCGATACCCGAGGACGAGGCACGGAAGCCGGGCTGACCGGCTTCCCCTTTTCTTATTCCGCCGCGACCAATTCCGCGAAACGCTCGGCGGCAGCGACTTCGGCAGCCAGTTCGGTCACGGTGACGCGCGCCACCATCGGGATTTGCCCCAGGCAACGGCCGACATGGTCGGTTTCCGCCTGGGGCAGATCGCCGATTTCCATGGCGATGTCGAGCATGTCGCCGCTCAGCCGGCTGTGCAGGGCCAGCGGGACCAATCCACGCTTGGCGACATATTCCAGAACGCGGGGCAGGGTGCCGGGATCGGCGTCGGCGACCA
Organism: Azospirillum palustre; assembly: GCF_002573965.1. NCBI lineage: Bacteria > Pseudomonadati > Pseudomonadota > Alphaproteobacteria > Rhodospirillales > Azospirillaceae > Azospirillum > Azospirillum palustre. Next base: position 729,742 of record NZ_PDKW01000043.1, read on the forward strand.
GGGAGAAGAGGACCCGGCGGCCGGGTGAGATGGCGCGCGCGTCCGAAGCGGACACGGGGGCGGCATTCGAAGAATTGGCGTTCAGGGAATTGGTGTTCACGGTGCTGGACATGGCGTGATCGGGCCTTCAGACGGTTCTGCGGACTGGACGAGCGAAATCCCCGGCTCTCAAAGGAGAACCGGGCCGCTAATTCGCAGAATGCTGTCGATGCGATGCACGTTCATGGGATAGGAGCCTAAGCGGCCACGCGCCGTCCGTCAACAGGGGCGAACTCGCCGAAAGATCGGCAGTGTCGCGTTCGGGGAGCGCCGGTGGGGCGATATCCCCCCTTGGTGGTGGAGAACCGTCACGTTCGAGCCGGACAGGAACAAAGTCCAGAGGATCCCGTTGAGGTTCCGCTTGTCCGTCACAAATGCTCCATCATAAGGGAGAAGGCCATGCTCGGCACGATTCTGCTCATCATCCTCATTCTGATGCTTCTCGGCGCCGTTCCGGCCTGGCCGCACAGCCGCGGCTGGGGCTACGGTCCCAGCGGCATCCTCGGCGTGCTGCTGATCGTCCTGATCGTTCTGCTGCTGATGGGCCGGATCTGATCCGCAACCTGTCGGCCTGATGCTATCTGCCCGATGGGCGGCGGGGCCGGCGGAGCGCGAACATCAGCCATCCGACCGGCCCCAGCATCAGCACCATCACCAGCCACCCGGCGCGCGGTCCGAACGGGCAGCGCGATCCGGCCGGCGGCCGCCACCCGCCACCCCGGCGCGACAAGGCCACATGCAGCAGTGGCAGCCCGTATAAGGCGAACAGGATCAGCCAGGGGATCGCGGACCAGGGAATCATGGCGGTAAGATCGGCATTCATCCTCCGACGATAGCATCGATCTCCAAGATGTTGCGACCGATCGTCACGGCATAATGCGGATGCATGCAGCCTCGGTTGCGCTGCAAACAGGGCAACGAGGTTGAAGCCGGTGGGGACTTTCGGCTAGGGTCGTCGACGAGATCGTCCGAAGGGCCTAGCCATGGCACTGGAAATCGAGCGGCGCTTTCTCGTCCGCAAGGATGTCCGGCATCTCTGCCGGAATGGCGTCCGAATGGTCCAGGGATACCTGCCGTCCGACGGCGTCAGCACGGTCCGCGTCCGCATCGCGGAGGACCGGGCGACCCTGACCATCAAATCGCTGAAGCGCGGGGCTTGCCGGGACGAGGTGGAACACCCCCTGGATCTCGATTTCGCCCGTCAGCTTCTTCTTCACGGCTGCGAAGGCCGGGTGATCGAAAAGACCCGCTACCGCCATTGCCAGGACGGCCTGTGCTGGGAGATCGACGTCTTTGACGGCGAGAATTCCGGCCTCGTCATTGCGGAGGTCGAGTTGGAGACTCCGGACCAGACGGTGCCGCTGCCGGACTGGATCGGCGCGGAGGTCACCACGTTGCGTGCCTACGGCAACTCCGCCCTTTCCCGTGCGCCGATCCGGCGCTGGTCCGCCGCCGCCGCTTGAAGGGTCGCGTGTGGGCGCGACCCGAGCGGCGATGAGCCAGCGCAGAGGGGGGCAGGCAGGGGGTCAGGCCGTCCGCACCTTGTTCAGGAATCCCTGAACCTCGCCGCGCAGGCGGTCGGCCTGGGTCGCGAGGGTGCGGCTGGCGTCCAGAACCGCATCGGCGGCGCCGCCGGTCTTGGTGGCGGCGGTGGTCACCTCGGCGATGTTGCGCATCACCTGCTGGGTGCCTTCTGCCGCCTGCTGGACATTCTGGGCGATCTCGCGCGTGGCGCTGCCCTGCTGTTCCATTTCGAGCGCGATGTCCGTTACCGTGCCGCTGATCGCGGTCACCGCGTCGGAGATGGTGCGGATGGCCTCCACTGCGCTGGTGGTGGCGGTCTGCATCTCGGCGACCTGGGCGGAAATCTCCTCGGTCGCCTTGGCGGTCTGGCCGGCGAGGTTCTTAACCTCGGTCGCCACCACGGCAAAGCCCTTGCCTGCCTCGCCGGCGCGGGCCGCTTCGATGGTGGCGTTGAGCGCCAGGAGGTTGGTCTGCTCGGCGATCTCGCCGATCAGGCCGACCACCTGACCGATGCGCTCGGCAGCCATCGACAGACCCTCGACGATGCTGTTGGTCTGCACCGCCTTGTCTGCGGCCCCCGACGCGGTGGCGGAACTGGCATTCAGCTGGCGCGAGATTTCGGCGATGGAGGCCGACAGCTGTTCCGCCGCCGCGGCGACGGTCTGCACATTCGCGGTCGCCTGCTGCGAGGCGGTGGCGACGGCGGTGGATTTCGCGGTGGTCAGCGCCGCGTCCGACGACATCTCCTGCGCATCGCGGCCCAGCGAGCCGGCCGATTCGGTCAGCGAGGTCACCACGCCCGATACCGCCTGTTCGAAGCCGTTGGCGAATTCGTTCATCGTCCGGCGGCGGTCGGCGTCGATCTGGATGCGCATCTCCTCCCGCTCGCGCTCCATCCGCCGCATCTCCAGGGCGTTGTCCTTGAAGATGGTCATGGCGGCGGCCATGTTGCGCAGCTCGTCCTTGCGGTCGCCACCGGGAATGTCGACGCTCAGGTCGCCTTCGGCGAGCCGGCCCATGGCGCCGGTCATGGCGTGCAGCGGGTGGGTGATGGCGCGGTCGATGATCCAGGCCATCAGTGCGCCCAGCAGCAGCGCCACCGCCGCACCGATGGCGATCACCATGCCGGCGCTGGCGCGGCCGGCCTCGCGATCCTCGCGCTGCAGGGTGACCAGCCGTCCGACCTGACCGCTGACCGCGGCCGATGCCTTGGCCATCGCCACCGACGCATCGTGCTGCTTGGCGACGGCGGAGGACAGCGCAGTGAATTCCGACTCGAAAGCGCGGGCGGCCTCGGTGATGGCGGCGATCAGGGCCCGCCCTTCCCGATCGACCAGGACGGCACCGGCCTGTCCGGCAATCGCCAGGATCTCCTTCACAGCGGCGCCAGCCGCGACTTTGGCGTCCGCCGAGCCGGTCAGCAGGAAATCGCGCTGGGCCAGCATCGCCGATTGGGCGTCCTGCACCAGCCGCATCGCCAGACCGCGCAGCATGACCGCCTCGTTCACCTCGCTCTGGGCGTATTTCGAGGCTTCGGTCAGCGCCTCGGTCACCATGGCCTGGTTCTTCTGAAGCTCCATCGCGCGCTCCTGCACGCCGCGGGCCGCCTCGTCCAGCCCGGCGGCCACACCGACCTCGGTCAGCGCGGCGACGCCCTTGCCGTGCAGGGCGCGCACGGTGTCGTGGTAGGCACGGGCGTCGCCGGCGATCCGGGCGGCGGATTCCTCGTCATTGGTGCCGACGAGGTCCTTGGCGACGGTGTCGGTGATCTGCACCAGCTCGTCCAGCGCCGCAACGATGCGGTTGGCCAGGGCCTGATCGGCGTTGCGGCGCAGATCGCTCTGCTGGCGCCGGACCTCCAGCACCCGTTCGATGACGCGGTTCGCCCGCTCCGCCGTGTCCATGCTGTGGCGCAGCTCGGTGTCGGCGTCGCGCTTGCTGGCCATATTCAGGTCATAGCGCTCCGATTGCTGCGTGCCGATCTTCTCGGCGATCTCGCGCAGGGCGCGGGCGCGCATTTCCATGCTGGCGGTGCGCGCGTGCGCCTCACCGTCCTGGGCGACGAAATTGTTGAAGGCGGCGCGGTAGCCGTCGATGCCGGACAGCACCTCGTCCAGCAGCCGGCGTCCTTCGCCGTCGGTCAGGGCGGCGCGCGTCTGCTGCGCCTCGGCCTGGAGGGCGTCCAGCATGCCCGGAACGTTGGTCGCGGCCTTGGCGTCGCGTTCGGTGACAAAACGCGCCTCCTCCAGCCGCACCGACTTCAGCCTCGTGTCGAGGTCGGCGGTATGGGCTTCCAGACCGACCCGTTCGGCGTAGGTGCTCAGGCTGTTCCAGCCGACGAACGCCACGCCAACCGTCAGGAGCAGCACGGCGGCAAAGCCAAGCGCGATCCGCGTTCCGATCGTCATGGATTATGGACTCCCCGATGGCATCGCAAGTGGCGATGCTTCTCCCCGATCATTGGAGCGATTGAACCACAGGACGCTTTATGTCCGGTTTGATTCAAGTCAGGAATCCCACTTATTTCAGAAGCGGTCGGGCATCCAGCTGGGTGCGCCGCAAAATACGCGGTGCAAACGGTCGATCATCTTTTCTTCACCATGAAGCAAACCAGTTCTCCAAAGTGCGCGAGCGCTTGCGTGCCCCGTGAACAGACTGGCGAAAGCGGCGGTGCCGATCCGAGCCGGCGGGTCAAGGACTTGCGCTGTTTTCGAGATATTTCCAGCAGAACTGACAACCTCAAGGTGGTGGCGCCCGCAATTGCCGAAAATTAAGCCGTCATTTATCTCAAAAATAGCATACTCTCGTATGTCGGCGGGGTAACCCCTCGCCTCCAGGGCCTTGTCGATATCGAGGGGGCGGACCAGCCACTCCTCACGGCATTCCAGCGCCACGCCATCGCCGGCAAGCAGCGCCAGTGGGTCATCCGGACCGCCGCGCCATGTCACCCGGTCCACTTGAGCCCTGAAACCGGCCAGCATGGTCATGGCCGGTTTCAGCGACCTTGCGGAGGGCAGGCAGAGATCGGCGACGTCGAGGCGCCGATCCTGGGGCGGCGTCACCGCGATGTAGCCATCCTGGTTGCGGTAAAGCTCCGATGGCTCGCCCTCCGGGCAGAGGGCGAGAGTCCACAGCGCCTCGGTCCTTTCCGGCAGGCCGTTCTGCTCTTTCAGCAGGGGGTGGCGAAGCATTGCCAACGGCACGGCGTCAAGCGGATCCGCCGGCCGCAAGTCGCTTGCGGCAGCCCCGGACTGCGCGAAGGCCGACGGCGGTGCGCTCCAGCGGCAGGTGACGCCGCCGCGGCCAAAGCCGAGCCGATGGTAGAAGGGACGGGTTGCCGGGCAGAGCACCGCCAACGCAGCCCCGGCCTGCCGCCCCTCGATCAGCAGGGACTGCATCAGCGCACTGCCATGGCCGGCGCCGCGCAGGGCCGGGTCAACCGCCACCATGGCGATGGCCTGCACCGGAACCGGCCTGCCGCCGAACCACTGGTTCATCGTCCAAAAGGCGGCACAGGCGGCCAATGCGGTGCCGGTGGACCGTGGAACACGCAGGACGCGGATGCTGTCCATGCCGAACAGGCTGGCGTAGCGGTCGAACAGGTCACGCGACAGCCCGAAGCCGAGCCGCGCCAACCGGGCGACGGTGCTCAGCTCCTCCGGCTGGGCCGGCCCGTACTCATGATGGTGAGCGATGAGGGTGACGACCGGCCTCCACTCGTTCAGCGGCCGGCGGGGGCCGTGGCGCGGGCTTCGTGCAGCAAGGATGCGGATCCGGTCATCTGACAACGAAACTGCGTTGCTGGCAACAGGGTGAGCGGAGGACAGGAACGCGCGTAGAGGCAATGCCGCTCAGGCGTCCGGGCTCGTCGCGCCGCTCAATCTCGCTGCTGCCCACCCGGCCGCCTCGCGCACCACATCGCTGACGTCCTGTGCCAGGGCCTCGGCCACCGGTCTCAGGGACGGATCGCCGCTGTTGCCGATGGCGATCAGGACATTGCGGACGAAGCGGTCGCGGCCGATGCGCTTGATGGGGGAGCCGCTGAACACCTGCCGGAAGCCGGCATCGTCCAGTTGCGCCAGATCGGCCAGCCGCGGCGCGGTCAGTTCGGCCCGCGGCAGGAAGGCGGGTTCGCGGGTCGCGCGGGCGAACTTGTTCCAGGGGCAGGCGGCCAGACAATCGTCGCAGCCATAGATGCGGTTGCCCATCAGCGGCTTGAGGTCGTCGGGAATCGGCCCCTTGTGCTCGATGGTCAGGTAGCTGATGCAGCGCCGGGCGTCGATCTGGTAAGGCGCCGGGAAGGCGGCGGTCGGGCAGGCGACCTGACAGCGGTCGCAGGAGCCGCAGCGGTCACGGGCCGGCGGATCGGGCGGCAGGTCGAGCGTCGTGTAGATCTCGCCCAGGAACAGCCAGGAGCCATGGTCGCGCGACACCAGATTGGTGTGCTTGCCCTGCCAGCCCAGCCCGGCCTGCGCCGCCAGCGGCTTTTCCATCACCGGGGCGGTGTCGACGAACACCTTCACGCCGGCCTTGGTCTGGTGCGCCAGCCATTGCGCCAGCGTCTTCAACCGGCCCTTGATCAGGTCGTGGTAATCGCGGTTGCGGGCATAGACCGAGACGATGCCGCGGTCGGGATGCTCGGCCAGACGGCGCGGGTCGTCGTGCGGGGCGTAGCTGGTGCCCAGCGCGATGACGGTGCGCGCCTCGTCCCACAGCGACTGCGGATGGCTGCGCTGGTCGCTGCGCTCGGCCATCCAGCCCATGTCACCGTGCCGGCCCTCGGCAACGAACTGGGCAAGACGCTCGCGCGCCTCCGGCCCCAGTGCCGCCGGGGCGAAGCCCACCGCGTCGAACCCCGCCGCCAGCGCGCGGTCGCGGATGGCGTCCCGCAGCCGCGCCGGGCCGGCGGAAGACAGTGGCGCGGGCTTAGCCGCGGCCACGGTAGGTCGGCACGTCCTGCGACGGGATCCAGACGCCCTTCGGCGGCTCGCCAGTTTGGAAGAACACGTCGATGGGAATGCCGCCGCGCGGATACCAGTAGCCGCCGATGCGCAGCCAGACCGGCGACAGTTCGTCCACCAGCCGCTTGCCGATGCCGACCGTGCAGGCCTCGTGGAAGGCGCCATGGTTGCGGAAGCTGGTCAGGAACAGCTTCAGCGACTTCGATTCGACCAGCCAGTCGCCGGGCACATAGTCGATGACAAGATGGGCGAAGTCCGGCTGGCCGGTGATCGGGCAGAGCGAAGTGAACTCGGGTGCGGTGAAGCGCACGCAATAGGGCGTGCCCGGGTTCGGGTTCGGCACCCGCTCCAGCACCGCCTCTTCCGGCGTCCTGGGCTGGATTGTGGAGCCGCCGAGCTGGGTCAGGCCGGCATAGATGTTCTCACTCATCGGTCTTTTCCTCCGCCACCCGCTCGGCTTCCGGCGGGGCGCTGTCCTTGTCCGCCTTCGGCGGAGCACTGTCTTCCCCCGCCTTCGGCGGAGCACTGTCTTTACCCGCCTTCGGCGGGCGGCCCTGCTTCGGCGGCTTGCCGGGCTTGGCGATGGGGTCCACGGTCGCCTCGATGTCGCCCTCGTTCATGCGGGCTTCCATGGCGCCGGCGACCTCCTCGAAAGTGCCGTCCGCAATGGCCTGCCGCATCGTCCGCATCACGTCCTGGTAGTAATGCAGGTTGTGCCAGGTCAGCAGCATCGGCCCCAGCATCTCGTCCGCCTTGAACAGATGATGCAGATAGCCCCGGCTGTAGCTTCGGCAAGTCGGGCAGCCGCACTCGGCATCGAGCGGCCGCTCGTCATGGGCATGGCGGGCGTTGCGGATGTTGATGGTGCCGCGCCGGACGAAGGCCTGTCCGGTGCGGCCCGAGCGGGTCGGCATCACGCAGTCGAACATGTCGACGCCGCGCCGCACCGCGCCGATCAGGTCGCTCGGCCGGCCGACACCCATCAGGTAGCGCGGGCGGTCCTTGACCATCAGCGGCTCGGTGAAGTCGAGCACGCGGAACATCGTCTCCTGGCCTTCGCCGACCGCCAGCCCGCCGATGGCGTAGCCGTCGAAGCCGATGTCGGTCAGGGCGGCGACGCTCTCCGCCCGCTGCTCCGGATAGACGCTGCCCTGGACGATGCCGAACAGGCCGTAGCCGGGCCGCTCGACGAAGGCATCCTTGCTGCGCCGCGCCCAGCGCATCGACAGGCGCATGGAGGCCTCCGCCTGCGCTTCCGTCGCCGGGAAGGGCGTGCATTCGTCCAGGCACATGGTGATGTTGCTGTCCAGCATATGCTGGATCTGGATCGAGCGCTCCGGCGTCAGGTGGTGGCGGCTGCCGTCCAGATGCGATTTGAAGGTGACGCCTTCCTCCGACATGGTGCGCAGGTCGGACAGGCTCATCACCTGGAAGCCGCCGCTGTCGGTCAGGATCGGCTTGTCCCAGTTCATGAAGCGGTGCAGGCCGCCCAACTGGGCCACCCGCTCCGCCGTCGGGCGCAGCATCAGGTGATAAGTGTTGCCCAGCAGGATTTCCGCACCCGTCGAGGCCACCGCGTCGGTGGTCATCGCCTTCACCGTCGCCGCGGTGCCGACCGGCATGAAGGCCGGCGTCTCGATGGTGCCGTGGGCGGTGGTCAGGCGGCCGCGCCGCGCCCGCCCGTCGGTCGCCAGAAAGTCAAAGCCGATGCCGGTCATGTTGGGTCCGTCCTGTGCAGCAGCGAGGCGTCGCCGTAGCTGAAGAAGCGATAGTCGGTGTCGATGGCGTGCCGATAGGCCGCGCGCATGCGGTCATAGCCGGCGAAGGCGCAGACCAGCATGAACAGGGTCGATTTCGGCAGGTGGAAGTTGGTCCACAAGAGATCGACGATGCGGAAGCGGTAGCCGGGGGTGATGAAGATGTCGGTATCGCCGCTGAACGGGACCAGCGTCCCGTCCGGCCGGCCCGCCGTCTCCAGGATGCGCAGAGCCGTGGTGCCGACCGAGACGATCCGGCCGCCGGCCTTGCGCGTCTCGTTCACCGCAGCGGCGGTCTCGGCTGAGATCTCGCCCCACTCGCTGTGCATCTTGTGGTCGGCGATGTCGTCGACCTTCACCGGCAGGAAGGTGCCGGCCCCGACATGCAGCGTCACCGGTGCCCGCCGCACGCCGCGCTCGTCCAGCGCCGCAAGCAGCTCGGGCGTGAAGTGCAGCCCGGCGGTTGGGGCGGCGACGGCGCCCTCGCGAGCGGCGAAGACGGTCTGGTAATCGGCGTTGTCGCCCTCGTCGGCCTTGCGGCGGATATAGGGCGGCAGCGGCATCCGGCCATGGCGGTGCAGCGCCTCCATGAGCTCCGCCCCGCCGGCGGAGAAGCGCAGCCGCACCTCCATGCCGTCCTTGGCGATCACCTCGGCGCTGAAGTCATCGGCGATGACGATGGTGTCGCCGGGCTTCAGCCGCTTGCCGGGCTTGGAGAAGGTCGCCCATTCCCGCTCGCCCAGCCGCTTGTGCAGCGTGATCTCCACCGCGACCTCGCCGCGCCGGCCGTCGAGCCGGGCCGGAATGACGCGGGTGTCGTTGACGACCATCAGGTCGCCCGGCTGCACCAGCGTCGGCAGGTCCCGCACGATGAAGTCGCGCAAGGTGGAACCCACCTCCAGCAGGCGGGCGGCGTCACGCGGCCGGACGGGATGCTCGGCGATCCGGTCGGGCGGCAGGTCGAAGTCGAAATCGGCGGTCTTCATGGGAGGCGCAAGCTATAGACCGAACCGGCCCCCGTTGTGAAGGGACAGGAACGGGACACAGTCCTGCCGGACCGGTCCTGTCCCGATCCGCAGTCTTCTCAAGCCGCGCGCAGCTGCGACAGGAACTCGGCAAGCTGGCGTTCCATCGCCACCGCCTCCTGCGACAGGGTGGTGGAGGCGTTCAGCACATTCTTGGCGGCGGTGCCGGTTTCCCCCGCGGCAGCCGACACGCCGGTGATGTTGTGGTTCACGTCGCGGGTGCCGGTGGAGGCCTGCTGTGCGTTGCGGGCGATCTCCCCGGTGGCGGCGGCCTGCTGCGACACCGCTCCGGCAATGCCGGTGGCGATCTCGTTCATCGATTCGATGACACGCGTGATGCCCTGGATGTCGGAGACGGCCTCGCCGGTGGCGGCCTGGATGGCGGTGATCTGGGCGGAAATCTCCTCCGTCGCCTTGGCGGTCTGGTTGGCGAGATTCTTCACCTCGCTCGCCACCACGGCGAATCCCTTGCCGGCCTCTCCCGCCCGCGCGGCTTCGATGGTGGCATTCAGCGCCAGCAGGTTGGTCTGCGAGGCGATGGAGTTGATCAGCTGGACCACGTCGCCGACTTGCCGGGCCGCGGCGGCCAAGCCATCGACCTTGGCGTTGGCATGCCGTGCGCGTTCCACCGCCTCCTCGGCGATGCCCGTCGATTGCGAGACCTGGCGACCGATCTCCCCGACCGATGCCGACAGTTCCTCCGCCGCGGCGGCGACCGTCTCGACGCTGGCGGAGGTCTGCTGGGTTGCTGCGGCGACCGCTTCCGACCGGAGATTGGTCTGGTCCGCCGTGTCGGTCATCATCTTCGCCGCCTGGTGCAGCACCCGCGCCTCATCGGCGACCGTGCGCAGGATGCCGCCAATTCTCTGCTCCAGCCGGTCGGCCAGCTGCCGCATTGCCTGGATGCGCTCTTCCTCGACCCGCAGGCCGGCGTTGCGCTGCTCCTCCTCCAGCCGGCGTTTTTCGATGGCATTGCCTTTGAAGACGACGAGCGCCGATGCCATGGCTCCGATTTCGTCCGTGCGACCTTCAGCCGGCACGATCACGGCGGTATCGCCATCGGCCAGACGATGCATCGCGTCGGTCATGGAGGACAGCGGCCGGGTGACGCCGCGCGTCATCATGATGGCGGTGCTCAGACAGGCGACCAGCCCGATCAGGCCGCCGGCAATCACCACCAGCTTCAGCGAATCGACATCGGCCCGCACAGTGTCGATCGACCGGTTCAGCTTGGCGATCTCCGCGGCGGTGGCCGTATCGGTCTTGCTGACCAGCGCTTCCAGGCTGTCGGTGATGGCTTCCGCCGTCTTGTCGAACTCGCCCATCAGACGGTTGCCGGCGGCCGGGCCGTCGGCGATGAACGCCTCGGCCATCCGCTTGCCGGTGTCGTAATAAGGGGCGAATGCACCTGCCGTCTCGCGCAGCGCCTCCTGAATGTCGGTCAGGCCGAGCGTGGAGGCGAGTGCCGCGGCACGCGCGATCTCGGCCCTGAACCCTTCGGCATGCTCGGCCGCCTTGGCCGGACCGTCATCCAGCCCGTCGAGCCCGCGGGTGGCGGACACATCGGTCAGCCATTGCTGAACCTGAATGACGTGGATCTGGATTTCCTTGATTGACTTGACCAGTTCCAGACCGTTTTCGGTCACGCGGTCGGACGAGCTTTCCATGGTGTTGAGCGAGTCGTGCTCCTCGCTTACCGTCATCCAGGTCGCCGCCATCGAGAACAGCAGGGTGGCCGCAATCAGGGCCATTGCGATCGACAGTCTGCGCTTGATGGACATTCCCATGTTTCCCTCGCTCAAATCCGCTGATTCGGATCAGGCCGGACGAAGCGGAGGGTCGACGGACCCGCTGTCAGGCATCCTGTTTTTGAATAAGTGATCAATAACGATGCTGTCGAGCGGTTCCGTTCGCGTTCAAACAAAAAGCCATAAAAATCCGGGCTGGGTTCAGAAAGATTTCCCGATGATTTGGTCTTTATATTGATTGGTCGGTCATTGAGCGAGCGGCCGGGAGCGATTGCGATTTATTCTCAGTCCGCTGGGGGCAATCCTTGGGCCGTCAGCCCTTCCGCCTGCCGCGCCGCCAGCGCATTCACGTCGAAGTCGCGGATCAGCCCCTGGAACATCTGGTACCAGTTCAGCTCCGCCTTCAGATGCAGGAAGACCGAGCCCAGCCCAACCGCGGCGCGGTCCATGAAGACGAACTCCCGCGGGATTTCCACGCCGCCGACGCGGCGCAGTTCGGCATGGACCTTGCCCGCCGTCTCGCGGCCGTAATGGCCGCCGTTGGTCTCCTCGATCTTGCGCTGGCGGTCCTCCATGATCGGGGCATAGACGAAGCGCGCCCAGATGTTCAGCACGTCGACCAGCTCGTTCGACGGGTTGACGAAGCCCCAGGTGCGGTAGGCCTCCACCGCCTGCTCGCGGTTGTCGGTGCGCAGCGCGTTGTAGAGGTCGATCACGCCCTTGACGAAGCTGGGCTTGAAGACGCGGATGCAGCCGAAATCGAGCAGGTTGATCGAGCGGTCGGGCCGGACCGTGTAGTTGCCCAGATGCGGGTCGCCGTGGATGACGCCGTAATTGTAGAAGGGCACGTACCAGGCCCGGAACATGTTCATCGCCAGCTCGTCGCGCGCCTCGGGATGTTCGGCGACGAAGTCCAGGATCTTGCGGCCATGCACCCATCCCATGGTCAGCAGCCGCTTGCTCGACAGCTCCGGCACCACGTCCGGCACATGGACGCCGGGCGTGCCGGCCAGAATGGACTGGTAAAGGCGGGTGTGTTTCGCCTCGCGCTCGTAATCCAGCTCCTCGCGCAGGCGGGCGCCGATCTCCTTCTGGATCTGGCGGGTGGAGATGGCGCTGTCGGTGCGCTCGAAGATCGCGAAGATCAGGCCGAGCTGCCGCAGGTCCGCCTCGACGGCCGAGGCCATGTCGGGATATTGCAGCTTGCAGGCAAGCTCCCGCCCGTCCGGCCCGATGGCCTTATGGACCTGACCAAGCGAGGCGGCGGCGGCGGCGGTGTGCTCGAAGCTCTGGAATCGCGATTGCCAGCTGGGGCCAAGCTCGCTCGCCATCCGCCGCTTGACGAAGGGCCAGCCCATCGACGGTGCGTCGGCCTGCAACTGCGCCAGTTCCTGGGTGTATTCCTTCGGCAGGGCATCGGGGATGGTCGAGAGGATCTGCGCCACCTTCATCAGCGGCCCTTTCAGCCCGCCGAGTGCGGCCCGCAGTTCCGCCGCGTGGCGCTCCCGCTCCACGCGGATTCCCAGCACGCGCTCACCCGCCAACCGCGCGGCCAGCCCGCCAACGGCGGTGCCGACCCGCGCATACCGCGCGACCCGTCCGCCCCATGTGTTCTCATCGTGTTCCGGCATGCCCACAAGGTGGGTTCGCCTCCGGCAAAAGGCCAGCCCCGCCCGTTCGGAGACCGCCGATGGACTGCCTCCGAAAGGTGCTGCGGCGCAGCATGCGATTTTCTTGACAGCTCTGTGAAAGGAGCGCAGGCTTCGTCTTACAGTAATCAACACCGAGGTGAAGTGAGCGAACATCGGAAACGCCTTACCGCCCAAGCGGTTAGCTTGAGCGGAACAGTAGAGACCGATACCAGGGAGGGTGAGTAAGATCATGACTCCACCGGCGCTTACCTGATTATGCCGATCTGTTCGGCCGATATGACTGAGGTTTCAGTTCCGAATTCTTTCGCCTGATTGGCGACTTCATCCGGGCCGTAGATGCCCGCTGCGAAAGCCCTCGCTTCACATCGGAGCGAGGGCTTTTGTTTTGCCCGGAGCGTTACCCTTATCCCCAGCCTGGAAAGGACAAAGCCTCCGGCAATACGTTTCAAACGATACTGTTTGCATATGAAATCAAATCCCGCTATCCACGGAACCGAACGGTGCGGCAGGACGCCGCAGGTCGGCGTGCGCACCCGTCACACGAAAAGAGGATGGGGAGGATCGCATGGGTCGGTTGCTGAAGCCTTTCGCGCTGGCGGCGCTGCTCGCGACGGCGGCGTTGTCCGCTGCCGCAGTGTCGGCTCAAGCCCAGACCGCCAAGCCGGTGCGAATCGGCGTGCTGGCGGACGAGGCTGGGTTCGCGTCCGACATCGGCGGCAAGGGCGCCGTGCTCGCCACCCGCATGGCGGTGGAGGATTTCGGCGGCACTGTGCTCGGCCGGCCGGTCGAGGTGCTGTCGGCTGACATGCAGAACAAGCCGGACGTGGCCTCCAACATCGTCCGCAGCTGGTTCGACATCGACGGTGTCGACATGGTGACCGACATTCCGGTCTCCTCGGTCGCGCTGGCGGTGCAGGCGGTCGCGCGCGAGAAGAAGAAGGTGCTGATGATCAGCGCCGCGACGACGACCGAGCTGACCAACTCCCAATGCTCGCCCTACAGCATCCATTGGGCCGACGACACCGCGTCGCTGGCGGTCGGCACCACCAAGGCGGTCGTGCAGTCGGGCGGCACCAGCTGGTACTTCATCACCGCCGACTTCGCTTTCGGCACGGCGATGGAGAAGGCGGCGACCGACGCGATCAAACAGGCCGGCGGCACCGTGGTCGGCGGCGTGCGCCACCCGATGGGCACCAGCGATTTCGGATCCTACCTGCTGAGCGCCCAGGGCAGCGGCGCCAAGGTGGTGGCGCTCGCCAATGTGGGGGCGGAAACCATCGGCACCATCAAGCAGGCCGGTGAGTTCGGCCTGACCGAGTCCGGCCAGCGGCTGGTCGGCTATATCGTCTTCATCACCGACATCCACTCGCTCGGTCTCGACCTCGCCAAGGGTCTCTATGTCACCAGCGGCTTCTATTGGGACCGCAACGACCGGACCCGGGCATGGTCCAAGCGCTTCTTCGAGCGCCACGGCAAGATGCCGACCAAGGAGCAGGCCAACACCTATCTCGCCACCCTGCACTGGCTGAAGGGTGTGAAGGCGGCGGGCACCACCGAGTCCGAGGCGGTCACCGCCGCGATGAAGGCGATGCCGACCGATTATTTCGGCACCCCCGGCAGCATCCGCAAGGACGGCCGCGTGCTGTACGATCTTGATCTGTACCAGGTGAAGAGCCCGGCGGAGAGCAAGGCGCCCTGGGACTATTACAAGCAGGTCCGCAGCATTCCGGCGGCGGAAGCCTTCCTCCCGATCGAAACCAGCAGCTGTCCCTTCGTGAAAGCCCAGTGACTGGCGCAGAGGTGACCTGCGGGTCGCCGCCGGCGGAATCCGAGTCGAGAGGGGTTCCCGCCGGACTGCGATCCGGGTTACACTCCGCTCTTTAGGTGCTGCGGGGACGGTACGTGGATCTACAGGTGCAAAGCGAGCGGCAGAACGAGACCGGACGGTTGCGTTCGTCGGCGCTGGTGCGCCCGGTCTTCGCCGCGCTGGACCTCGGCACCAATAATTGCCGCCTGCTGATCGCCAAGTCTGCGCCGGGCGGCTTCCGCGTCATCGACGCCTTTTCCCGCATCGTCCGCCTGGGCGAGGGGCTGAGCCGCAACGATCATCTGTCGGAGCCCGCGATGGAACGCACCATCGCGGCTCTGCGCGTTTGCGGCTCCAAGATCGAGCGCCGCGGCTGCACCGCCGTCCGCGCCGTCGGGACCGAAGCCTGCCGCCGCGCCAGCAACACCGCCGCCTTCGTCGAGACGGTGGAGCGTGAGACCGGCATTCCCCTGGAAATCATCTCCAGCCAGGAGGAGGGACGGCTGGCGCTGGCCGGCTGTGCCGCCCTGCTGGAGCCGACCCATCCCTATGCCATCGTCTTCGACATCGGCGGCGGCTCTACCGAACTGATGTGGTTGCAGGTGGAAAAGGGCAGGGCGCCGCGCCTGCTCGACCAGACCTCCATCCGCTGCGGCGTCATCGGCCTGACCGAGGAATATGGCGGCCCCAACGTCACCCGCGCCAATTATATCCAGATGGTGGAGGCGGTCGCCGACGCCATCGCCCCGTTCGAGGCGCGCAACCGCATCCAGAGCCGCGTCGCCGCCGGCAAGGTGCAGATGCTCGGCACTTCGGGCACGGTGACGACGCTGGCCGGTGTGCATCTGGGACTGTGCCGTTACGACCGCCGGGCGGTGGACGGCAGCTATCTGCGGGTGGACCACGCCCGCGCGGTGATCGACCATCTGGTCGCGCAGGATTTCGACGGCCGCGCCCGCCATCCCTGCATCGGCCAGGACCGTGCCGATCTGGTGGTCGCCGGCTGCGCCGTTCTGGATGCGCTGTGCGACGTCTGGCCGGTGGAACGGCTGCGCATCGCCGACCGCGGCTTGCGCGAAGGAATTCTGGTGGACCTGATCGGGGCCGCCGGCGAATGAACCGGTAACGACACCGGATGTACGATCGGGCAGGTGGGGAAGGATTCCCGCCTGCGCCGGATGACCGAGGAACAGCAGCGATCATGACCGAAAAGACTCCGTCGACGCGTCCGGGCGGACGCCGTGCCACGGTCCGTGTGAAGACCGCCGGCAAGCGCACGGAATCCTCCAAGCGCTGGCTGGAGCGCCACCTGAACGACCCCTATGTGGCCGAGGCGACCAAGCGCGGCTACCGCTCGCGCGCGGCGTTCAAGCTGTTGCAGCTGGACGAGAAGTTCCGCCTGCTCGCCCCCGGCAAGCGCGTGGTCGATCTCGGCGCCGCCCCCGGCGGCTGGACCCAGATCGCGGTGGAGAGGGTGCAGGCCGCCAAGGACGGTTGGAAGGTCGTCGGGCTGGACATCCTGCCGATGGACCCCGTCCCCGGCGCCACCACCATGCAGGCCGACTTCCTGGAAGAGGGAGCCGCCGAGAAGTTGAAGGACGCGCTGGGCGGCCCGGCCGATCTGGTGCTGAGCGACATGGCCGCCCCCACCACCGGCCACCAGCAGACCGACCATCTGCGCATCATGGGTCTCGCCGAGGCTGCCTATGATTTCGCGGAGGAGGTGCTGGCCCCCGGCGGCGCCTTCGTCGCCAAGCTGTTCCAGGGCGGGGCCGAGCGCTCCCTGCTCGACCGGCTGCGGCGCGACTTTGCCGTCGTCAAACATGCCAAGCCGCCGGCCAGCCGCGCGGAATCGTCGGAGACCTATGTCGTCGCCACCGGCTTCCGTGGCGGCAACGTGAACGACGAATAGGCCGTTTTTCGCACTTGCATAACAGATGCTGTGTGCGCACGGGTTCACAAGCCCATGGTCTTGTGTATAAGTGCGCCACGTTTATCTTCCGGGAGATTAGACACATGGCGCGCGACACCAAAATCCGCGAAGCCCTGACCTTCGACGACGTCCTGCTGGTTCCGGCCGAAAGCTCGGTGCTGCCGAACGACGTGGACACCCGGACAAGATTGACGAAGACCATCGAGCTGGGCATCCCCCTGATGTCCTCGGCGATGGACACGGTGACCGAGAGCCGTCTCGCCATCGCCATGGCCCAGGCCGGCGGCATCGGCGTCGTCCATCGCAACCTGACCATCGAGCAGCAGGCCGAAGAGGTCCGCAAGGTCAAGCGCTTCGAATCGGGCATGGTCGTGAACCCGATCACCATCACGCCGAACGCGACGCTGGCCGACGCGCTGGAGCTGATGTCCTACCACAAGATCTCCGGCATCCCGGTGGTCGAGAGCCGTGATCAGCTCGGCAGCGGCAAGCTGGTCGGCATGCTGACCAACCGCGACGTCCGCTTCGCCACCGATCCCAAGCAGCCGGTCAGCGAACTGATGACCAAGGATCTGGTGACCGTCCGCGAGGGCGTCAGCCAGGAGGAAGGCAAGCGCCTGCTCCACCAGCACCGCATCGAGAAGCTGCTGGTGGTGGACGAGGATTACCGCTGCATCGGCCTCCTCACCGTCAAGGACATCGAGAAGGCGCAGGCCTATCCGAATGCCTGCAAGGACAGCAAGGGCCGGCTGCGCGTCGCCGCCGCCACCGGCACCGGCAGCGACGGTCTGGCCCGTGCGGAGGCCCTGTTCGACGCCGGCGTCGACGTGCTGGTGGTCGATACCGCTCACGGCCATTCGCTGAAGGTGCTCGATCAGGTCCGCGCCGCCCGCGCCCTGTCCAGCTACACCCAGGTCATCGCCGGCAACGTCGCCACCGCCGAAGCGGCCAAGGCGCTGATCGACGCCGGTGTGGATGCCGTCAAGGTCGGCATCGGTCCTGGCTCCATCTGCACCACCCGCATCATCGCCGGCGTCGGCGTGCCGCAGCTGACCGCGGTCATGGATGTGGTGGAGGAGTGCGAGAAGCACGGCATTCCGGTGATCGCCGACGGCGGCATCAAGTATTCGGGCGATCTGGCCAAGGCGATTGCAGGCGGCGCCAGCGTCGCCATGCTGGGCAGCCTGTTCGCCGGCACCGATGAAAGCCCGGGCGAGGTCATCCTGTTCCAGGGCCGCTCCTACAAGAGCTATCGCGGCATGGGCTCGGTCGGCGCCATGGCGCGCGGTTCGGCGGACCGTTACTTCCAGCAGGAGGTTTCGACCATGAAGCTGGTGCCGGAAGGCGTCGAGGGCCGCGTCCCCTACAAGGGCCCGGTGTCGGCGGTCATCCACCAGCTGGTCGGCGGCCTGCGCGCGGCCATGGGCTATACCGGCAGCGCCTCCATCGCCGAGATGCGCGAGAAGTGCCAGTTCGTCCGCATCACCAATGCGGGCCTGCGCGAAAGCCACGTCCACGACATCACCATCACCAACGAGTCGCCGAACTACCGGCAGGGCTGACGATGACTTCGGGAGCGTTGCCGCCGGCAGTCACCCGGCGGCGACGCTCCCCTCCGCCACCATCTTCCAGGGCTGCCACCCACCCAGCCGCACGCCGACCGCGAGGCTGGTGAAGGGGATCCGCAGTTCGATGTCCCGCGGCTGGAAAAAGGTCAGCCGTTCCGGTTCGCCCCGGTCGTCGAACTCCAGCCGGGCGCCTTTCGGCTCGGGCGCGTATTCGTCGCTCATCACCTGCCAGATTTCCAGGTCGCTGCCGTGGTTGGTGATCTTGTACTGGCCGCAGCGCCAAGTCGCCGCTTCGCCGACGCTGCCTTCGACCACCTTCTTGTCGCCTTCCATCCGCACGTCGCCGATCCCGGCGGCCTCGCCCTTCATCGACGGACCTTGCCGTTCGGCGCGGAACCCCAGCCGCAGCCAGGCCGAGCGGCTGTGCGGGATCAGCCGGCGCACCGCACGCGCGTCGTCCGCCGCGAAATGGTCGGGGTCGTCGTAGAGGATGCGGTCCAGCGCGGCGGCGACGATCATGCGGTCGTCGATGCGCAGGTCCGGTGCAGTGGCTTTGCTCATCAGGCCAAGGGACTCCGAAGGGTGTGCCCATAGTATATAGGGACTTACGCCGGGCGTCGCCCCGATGAGGTCGCCCTGGTGAGGTCCGCCCCCCGACAGACTCCCGAAACCGGTTCCCAGGCGCTATCCTGCGCGGCCCTTCTCCGGAAGACCCCGATTCGTCACGAGACGCGCCATGCAGGACCTGTTCGACACGCCGCCCAATCCCCGCAGCATCGCCGTCGATGCCCTGACGCCGGACCTGGCGGCGGCGGAACTGGCGGCGCTGGCCGCCGAGATCGCCCACCATGACCGGCTCTATCACCAGCAGGACCGGCCCGAACTCTCCGACGCCGATTATGATGGGCTGGTCCGCCGAAATTTCGCCATCGAGGCCCGGTACCCCGAGCTGCGCCGGGCCGATTCGCCCAGCCTGCGCGTCGGCGCCGCCCCGGCCGCCGGCTTTGGCAAGGTCCGTCACGCCATCCCGATGCTGTCGCTGGGCAATGCCTTCGCACCCGAGGATGTGGCGGAGTTCGATGCCCGCGTCCGCCGCTTCCTCGGCCTGTCCGACGACGCCCCGCTGACCTTCGTCGCCGAACCGAAGATCGACGGCCTGTCCTGCTCGCTCCGCTACGAGCGCGGCGAACTGGTGCTGGCCGCCACCCGCGGCGACGGCGCGGAGGGCGAGAACGTCACCGCCAACGTCCGCACCATCCGCGACGTGCCGCACCGCTTGCCGGCGCCTTTCCCCGAGGTGCTGGAGGTCCGCGGTGAGGTCTATATGAGCCGCGACGATTTCCTGGCGATGAATGCCGCCCGTACGGAAAAGGGCGAGCAGCTGTTCGCCAACCCGCGCAATGCGGCGGCCGGCAGCCTGCGCCAGCTCGATCCCTCCATCACCGCGTCCCGGCCGCTCTGCTTCTTCGGCTATGCGCTGGGCGAGGTGTCGGAGCCGATTGCCGAGACCCAGTGGGGCATCCGCGAGCGGCTGAAGGGCTGGGGCTTCCAGTTGAACCGCCCGGCCGAGCTGTGCGACGGCAAGGACAAGCTGCTGGCCTACTATGAGGGCATCGGTCGGCGTCGCGCCGGTTTGCCCTTCGACATCGACGGCGTCGTCTACAAGGTCGACAGTCTGGAGCTACAGCAGCGTCTGGGCTTCGTCAGTCGGGCGCCGCGCTGGGCCATTGCCCACAAGTTCCCGGCCGAACAGGCGCAGACCCGGCTGAAGGACATCACCATCCAGGTCGGCCGCACCGGTGCCCTGACCCCGGTGGCGGAGTTGGATGACATCACCGTCGGCGGCGTCGTCGTCAGCCGTGCCACCCTGCACAATGAGGACGAGATCGCCCGCAAGGACATCCGCGTCGGCGATCTCGTGGTGGTTCAGCGCGCCGGCGACGTCATTCCGCAGGTGGTGGAGGTGGTGCTGTCGCAGCGCCCGGCCGACTCGAGCCCCTATGTGGCGCCGGAGACCTGCCCGGTCTGCGGCAGCCTCGCCATCCGCGAGGCGGGCGAGGTGGTGCGGCGCTGCACCGGCGGGCTGATCTGCGCCGCCCAGGCGAAGGAGCGGCTGCGCCATTTCGTTTCCCGCGATGCCTTCGACATCGAAGGGCTGGGCGAGAAGATCATCGAGGAATTCTGGGACGAGGGCTTCATCAAGTCGCCGGTCGACATCTTCACCCTTGAAGGCCGCGTCGAGCTGACCGGCCGGCCGGGCTGGAAGGAGAAGTCGGTCCAGAACCTGTTCAAGGCCATCCAGCAGCGACGCAGCGGCATCGACCTGCACCGGGTGATCTACGCGCTCGGCATCCGCCATGTCGGCGAGGTGACGGCCAAGTCGCTGGCCCGCCATTACAAGACCATGCCGGGTTGGGTCGACGGTATGCTGGCGGCGGAGCAGGCGATGCCCGGCCAGGAATGGCGGGACCTTCACGCTTTGAGCGGAGTCGGTCCGGTCACCGCCGACACCATTCTCGTCTGGTTCGCCGATCCCGAGAGCGCGTCCAAGCTCGACTTCTATGCCGGCAACGATGCGCTGCGGCTGGAGACCATCATCGGTTCGCTCGGCATCAAGCGGCTGAACACCCGCGCCGCCCAGGCGCTGGCGACCCGCTATGGCACCCTGTCCGACTGGCGGGCGGCGATGGAACGTGCGGTGGCGCAGGCGCCGGGTCAGGCGTGGCTCGATCTGGTCGCGACCCCCGATGTCGGTGAGGTGGCGGCCGAGGAACTGGCCGGCTTCTTCGCGGAGGAGCGCAACCTCGTCATCGTCCGCGGCCTGATGGAGCGGCTGACCGTGCTGGAGGCCGAACTGCCGAAGGCCAGCAACTCCCCCATCGCCGGCAAGACGGTGGTCTTCACCGGAACGCTGGAGCGGATGACCCGGTCGGAGGCGAAGGCCCGCGCCGAATCGCTCGGCGCCAAGGTGGCGGGCTCCGTGTCCGGCAAGACCGACTATCTGGTCGCCGGGGCGGACGCCGGCAGCAAGGCGGCCAAGGCCAAGGAGCTGGGCGTCGAGATCCTGACCGAGGACGAGTGGCTTGCCCGGATCGGCGGCTGACCGGCGCTACATCCGGCCTTCGCCAAAATGTCGCATCCCCGTTCGACCGGATTGACGGACGGGGATTGGGGGAGTGAGATCAGAAAACGCTTATAGTCAGAAGCGCAACGATGCCGGACAGCTGGACCGCCCGGAAAACGGTACGGCGCCGACGGGCGGTCAACGCCCGCACCCGCCTGTCCGGCAGCCAACGAAGGGGATGAAGGAAACGCCATGGAGCCAATTCAGTGGTCGCGCTGGATGAGCGTGGGCAACGACGCACTGGACGAGGATCACCGCGTCCTGATCGCCATCGTCAACAAGCTGTATGACGACACGAACCGCCAGGACCCGGCCCTGATCGAAGCCATCCTGGACGAGCTGATCGCCTACACCCGCCATCACTTCGCGGAGGAGGAGGCACAGATGGAGCAGTTGAACTATCCGACCTTCGCCGCCCACAAGGCCCTGCACGACCGGCTGACCCGGCAGGTCGAAAGCTACCGCGATGAATTCCGCGCGGGTGGCAGCCGGATCAGCGGCGAAGAGGTGTTCCTGTTCTGCTCCGACTGGCTGGGCAAGCACATCCTGAAGGAAGACACCCGCTTCGGCGAATATGCCGGTACTGGGGCGGAGATGGCGGCGGCGGGGTAGGGAGCGCCTTTGCTGTCGCGAGAGGGGGGCTCTCGGCACCCGCGCAGATTTCGCATTAAGAAAATTATCTAAAATACTGAAATAAATCGGAAATCGGGAAATTCCACCAAATTGCGCAAAGCGCCCGCTCCGAGAGGGGAGGGCGCTTTTCCTTTGCGTGGATTGCGGCAGTAGGGGAGGGGAGTGCGCCAAAGAAAAAGCCCTCCCCGGTGGGGGAGGGCAGGGCAGACTTCTCGAAAACGACCATCCCGGACCGACGATGGCGATCAGGCAACCGCCAGTTGCTCCAAGCCGCGGCGCGCGACAGGCAGCGACACCGCCGTCTCGTAACGCCAGGCGCTGCGGTCGGCGAACAGCGCACGCAGCAGCTGGTTGTTCAGGGCATGGCCGGAGCGCACGCCGTGGAAGTGGCCGACGATCGGCGCACCGGCCAGATACAGGTCGCCGACGGCGTCCAGGATCTTGTGGCGCACGAACTCGTCCTTGAAGCGCAGACCCTCGGCGTTCATCACCGTGTCGCCGGAGATGACCACCGCGTTGTCCAGCGAGCCGCCGCGGGCGAGGCCCAGCTTGCGCAGCCCCTCGACCTCATGCAGAAAGCCGAAGGTGCGGGCGCGGCTGATCTCGTCCTTGAAGCTGTCCGGATCGATCTCCAGGGCACGGGCCTGACGGGAGATGGCGGCGCTGTCGAAGTCGATCTCGAAGCTGTAACTGGTCGCGTCGTCCGGGGTGAAGGACGCGCTCTTGACGCCATCGCCGATGGCGACCGGCTTCAGGATGCGGATGAAGCGGCGGGGCGACTTCTGCACGGCTATGCCGGCCTGCTCGATGGCGGCGACGAAGGGAGCGGCGCTGCCGTCCATGATCGGCACCTCGATGCCATCCAGCGAAACCACGGCGTTGTCGATACCGCAGCCGGCCAGCGCCGACATCAGATGCTCGATCGTGCCGACGGTGGTGCCGTGGTCGTTGCCGATCACGGTGCACAGGCGGGTGTCGACAACCGTGTCCCAGCGCGCCGGAATTACAGCGGCCGCACCACGAAAGTCGGTGCGCAGGAAGGTAATCCCGGAATTCGCATCGGCCGGCGAAATCGTCAGCGTGACGATGACGCCCGAATGCAGCCCGACGCCAGCGATGGTCACCGACTTCTTCAGGGTCTGCTGGAACATGCCGTCCACGTTGCTGCGATTGTTGGCCACGATGTCTTTTCCATCTTGGTCGTGAAGGAGAGGTTTCCGGCGATCCGCGCCGCTTGATCTTGGGAGATCATCGCGTCGGCGGCTTTCGCTTTCGACCATGCTGATAGGTAACACCGGGGATCGGAAATCGGCAAATCACTCATTGTTACCGTTTGTTGCAGGGCAAAAGTAGTGCGCAAGACAAGCAATCAGTTGTTTGGGGAAAGTAGCGTGAAATAAAAAATCCCCGGCGACGCACGACGGCATCACCGGGGTCCGAAAGGTTCGGTCAGGTTGTGGAGCCGCCGGCGCCGCGATTAGGAGGCTGCGGCGACGGCGGTTATCTCCGGCTTTCGCCGGGATCGGCCGGCCGCCAAACCCGACATGTCGTCGGGGAAGGCGGCCAAGATCGGTTTACGTCCGGACTCAGGCGGCTCAGTTGGCTTGACGGCGCAGGAAGGCCGGGATGTCCAGTTCCTCCTGCTCGCCCGGCTTGCCGTCGGCCCGCGGGGCCGGAGCCTGCGCCTGCGGAGCGGCGGGATAGCCCGGCGCATGCTGCTGCGGAGCGGACTGCTGCGGCGGATAGACCGGCTGCTGCTGCGGCGCCGGATACTGCTGGCCCGCCGGATAGCCCTGGTGGGGAGCCTGCGGCTGCTGCTGCGGGTAGGCGGGCTGCTGCGGATAGCCCTGGGGGGCCGGCTGGTACTGCTGCGGGGCCGGCTGCGGCTGATAGGCCTGCGGCGCGGGCTGCTGCTGCACCGGCTGCGGCGCCGGTTCGGACTTGCGCCCCAGGCCGGTCACCAGACCGAACAGGAAGTTGCCCTTGCGGGCCGGCGCGGGTTCCGGCGCGGGCGCCGGGGCCGGACCGACGGACAGGCCGCCCGGATGCTGCTGGCCGGGGTGCTGCTGATGGCCCTGCGGGGCGGCGTGGTGATGCTGCGGCGCCATCGGAGCCGGCTGCGGCTGGTGCTGCGGCTGCTGGTGGCCCTGCATCTGCGGCGCCTGCGGGGCGTGCTGCTGGTGGGTCGGCTGCTGCGGGGTCGACAGCGGCGCGGCGCCGACGGTCACCGGCTGGCGCGGACCGGCGTCGGCCGGCTTCGGCGCGAAGAAGTGGCCGCCCTGGTTCTCGCCATGCAGCGGACCGGCGGCCGGCTTCGGAGCCTCGACAGGCTGCTGGCCATATTGCTGGGCCGGCTGCTGCTGGGCCGGGTCGTGCTGGATGGCGGCGGCACCGGCGGTGACCGGCTGCGGCGTGCGCAGGCCGGCGGCGGCGCTGGGAATGGCCGAGCCCTGGGCGGCGGCCGGCGCCGGGGCGCCGGTCAGGTTGCCGGGAGCGGCCGGCTTCTTGGCGCGGTCGCCGACTAGCGACAGGTTGACCGGATGCAGGGTGCGCGGGTTGCTCATCGCCGCGGCGTCGATGCCGGTGGCGACGACCGACACGCGCATCACGCCGTCCAGCGAGCTGTCGAAGGTCGAGCCGAAGATGATGTTGGCGTCGGGATCGACCTCGTCACGGACGCGGTTGGCCGCCTCGTCGACCTCGAACAGGGTCATGTCGTAGCCGCCGGTGATGTTGATTAGGACGCCGCGGGCACCCTTCATCGACACGTCGTCCAGCAGCGGGTTGGAGATGGCGGCCTCGGCGGCTTCGATGGCGCGGCGTTCGCCGCCGGCCTCGCCGGTGCCCATCATCGCCTTGCCCATCTCGGTCATCACGGACCGGATGTCGGCGAAATCCAGGTTGATCAGGCCGGGCATCACCATCAGGTCGGTGACGCCGCGCACGCCCGAATGCAGAACGTCGTCGGCCATCTTGAAGGCGTCCGCGAAGGTCGTCTTCTCGTTGGCGATGCGGAACAGGTTCTGGTTCGGGATGATGATGAGGGTGTCGACATACTGCTGCAGCTCGGCGATGCCGCCTTCCGCCAGCCGCATGCGGTGACCGCCTTCGAAATGGAAGGGCTTGGTGACGACGCCGACGGTCAGGATGCCGCGCTCGCGGGCAGCGCGCGCGATGACCGGGGCCGCACCGGTGCCGGTGCCACCGCCCATGCCGGCGGTGATGAAGACCATGTTGGAGCCTTCGAGATACTGGACGATCTCGTCGATCTGCTCCTCGGCCGAGGCACGGCCGACATCCGGCTTGGAGCCGGCGCCCAGGCCGCGGGTCGTGCCGGTGCCCAGCTGGATGCGCTTCTCGCACAAGGAACCCTTCAGCGCCTGCGCGTCGGTGTTGCCGACGACGAAGTCCACGCCTTCCAGGTTCGACTTGATCATGTTGTTGACGGCGTTGCCGCCGGCCCCGCCGACGCCGAAGACGGTGATGCGCGGCTTCAGTTCGGGCTCGATCTGGGGGATGGTCACGTTGATCATTCTATTCAGGCCTCCACAACCTGTTTTCGTTGGGTTTGATGTTTGATATGCCGCGACCGGCGCCCGGTTGTGTCCGGTGTCTGTCCGTTCGGGAATCGGTGAGTGGCGGCTGCGGAAAGGATCATTACAGATTCTCCCGCAGCCACAGGCCGACACGGCCGAGGAGCCCGGTTGACGCGACCGCCTCTTGGCCGGTCACCATCAGCTCCGTCGGATTGCGGACGGCATGTAGGAGAAGGCCGGCCACCGTCGAGAAGGCCGGTCCGCCATGCGCCTCGTTGAGGCCGGCGATCCGGGTGGGGCGGGCGATGCGGACCTGCTTGTCGAGGATGGGGGCGGCCATCTCGCGCGTGTTGGGCAGCTGGCTGGCGCCGCCGGTCAGGACGACGCGGCGGCCGACCAGCTGGGAGTGGCCGGACTGCTCGATGGCGCTGCGCACCTCTTCGAAGATCTCTTCCATCCGCGCCTGGATGATGCTGACCAGGAAGGAGCGCGGGTGGCTGGCGGTGCCGCTGCCGCTGCGCTCATCCTCGCCGATCTGCGGCACCTCGATCATTTCGCGCTCGTCGGCCGGATTCACCCGGGCGCTGCCGTAGAGCACCTTCAGCCGCTCGGCATGGACCAGCGGAGTCGCCAGCCCGTGCGCGATGTCGTTGGTGACGTGCCGGCCGCCCAGGGGGACGAAGCCGGTCCACACCAGATTGCCCTCGGCGAAGATCGAGATGGTGGTGCCGCCGCCGCCGATGTCGACGCAGGCCGCCCCCATCTCCATCTCGTCCTCGACCAGGCAGGCGAGGCCGGAGGCGAAGGGGCTGACGACGATGGACTCGATGTTCAGGTGGCAGCGGGCGATGCAGGCGTGCAGCGTGCGGATGGCGCCGGCCGCGGCGGTGACGACATGCAGCTGGGCGCCCAGCGTGTGGCCGCTCATCCCCTTGGGGTCGCGGATGCCGCGGCTGCCGTCCAGGGTGAAGCCAAGCGGGATGGTGTGGATCAGCGCCTGATCGGGACCGGCCTGCAACGTGCGGGCATGGGCCATGGCGCGCCGGATGTCGCCCTCCGTCACCTCCTGGCCGGAGACCGGGACGGTGGCGGTGAAGGCGTGGGAGCGCGGATGGCCCATCGACAGGTTGACGACGACGTCATGCACCGTCTCGCCGGCCATCTGTTCGGCGGCATGCACGGCGGCGCCGATCGAGGTTTCCGCCGCCTCCATGTCGATGATGGTTCCGGCGCGGATGCCCGTGGCGATCTGGTGGCCGACGCCGATCACGCGGAGGGAGCCGGGCTCCTCCATCCGCGCGATGACGCAGCACACCTTCGTCGAGCCGACGTCCAGCGCCGTGACGATCCCGCCACGGGCCGGCCGCTTCGGCTTCTTGGCACCGTTGAATCCCATCCCGAACATGCCCCCCAAGACTTTCCCTCGACTCCTGTCCGCCGGCGACGGGCGCTTCCCCACAAGCGCCGGACGCCACCGAAACCTACGATTTCTTGCCGTTCTTCTTCTTCGTGTCGTCCTCCCAGCCCGGAAGCTGGGCGGTGGCGGAGGTCTGGATCGCGGCCTTGTCGGGCAGGCGCAGGTCGATGGCGACGATGTCGCGGTCCAGCACATGGCTGGCCGTGTGCATCTGCTCCAGCTGGCGCAGCGCGCGGCGCATCTCGGCATTGCCTTCCGGCAGCTTCACCGTCACGCCGTTGCTGAGCTGCAGGTTCCAGCGGCGGTCGCTGATCCAGCTGGCGGACGACAGCATCGGCGCGATGGTCGGCGCGCCGTCCAGCGCCGACAGCAGGGTGTGGACCTGCTGCGGAGCATTGGCGCCGATCACCTGCGGCAGAGTCTCGATCCGCTGGTTGCCGCGGCGCGCCAGCTCCGCCGCGTCGGCCAGCGGACGGCCGGCGCGGTCGATGACGGTGAACTGGCGCTCATGCTGCCAGATCGCCATCGGCTGGCGCTCGGACAGGCGGATGTAGAGGAAGCCGGGCAGGCGCCGCTCGATGGAGGCGGACGACACCCAGGGCAACTCCTCCAGCCGCTGCTTGGCATCGGCAAGGTCGATGGACAGGATCGGCTCGCCACGGCGCACGCCCAGCGCGTCGAGCACGACGTCGCGCTCGGTCTCGCTGCGGCCGACCACCAGGATCTCGGACAGGCGGAAGCCCATGTCGCCGGTCAGGCGGATGACGCTTTCCTGCGCCGCCTCCATCGTCTCGGCCAGATTGCCGCGCTTCCAAGTGGAGCCGGCGGCACCGGCCAGCCCCAGCACCGGCACCAGCAGCAGCGCCGCCTTGACGGCGGAGCGGGTCCAGCGCGGCCAGGCGCGGCGCCGCTTGCCTTTTTCCGCCGACGCGGCCATGGCGCGCGGCGGGGTCGGCATCTCGTCCCGGGCACGCGCGCCGGCGGCGGCGCGGAAGTCCGGGTCGGCCATCAGGCGAGCTGACATGCGGCGTTCTCCACGAGCCAGCCGACCAGCGCGCCGTAGGTGATCCCCACATGCGCGGCCTGTTCGGGCACCAGCGACAGGGGCGTCATGCCCGGCTGGTTGTTGATCTCCAGGAAATACAGACCGTCCGTTCCCGGCCGGCTGTCATCCCAGCGGAAGTCGCTGCGCGACACGCCCCGGCAGCCCAGGGTGTTGTGCGCCAGCACCGCCAGCCGCTTCGCCTCCTCCGCAACGACCTCGGGGATCGCGGCGGGGACGGTGTGGACGGCGTGTCCGGCGCTGTATTTCGCGGTGTAGTCGTAGAGCTGAGCCTGGAAGACGATCTCGGTCACCGCCAAAGCACGGTCACCCATGACGCCCACGGTCAGTTCGCGACCGGGGATGAACTCCTCGACCAGCACGCGTTCGCCAAAGGTCCCCCCGAACGAACCATCGTCGCCGACCGGGCTGTTCTGCCCCTCGCGGACCAGGGTTACGCCAACGGTCGAGCCTTCGTCCACAGGCTTGACGATATAGGGCACAGGCATGGGGTGGCTGCCGCCGGTGATCTCCCCACGCGACAGCACCATGCCCTTGGGCGAGCGGACGCCGACGGTGTCCAGCACGCGCTTGGTCATCGCCTTGTCCATGGAGATGGCGGCGGCCTGGACGCCCGAATGGGTGTAGGGCAGACCCAGGAACTCTAGCACGCCCTGGATCGTTCCGTCCTCGCCGCCGCGGCCGTGCAGGGCGTTGAACACCACGTCGGGGCGCGGGTTCGACAGGGCGTGCATCAGCCCGCCCAGGTCGCGCTGCACGTCGATGGCGGTGACGCGGTAGCCTTCCTCCTCCAGCGCCTTGGCGACGCCGGCCCCGCTGATCAGCGACACCTCGCGCTCGGCCGACCAGCCGCCCATCAGGACGGCGACATGCTTCTTGTGGGCGTGGAGAAGGGCTTCGGTCATTGGGTGGTGCTTCCTTCGGCGGGGATGCCGATGCGCTTGATTTCCCAGTCCAGCGTGACGCCGCTGGTCTCGAATACGCGGCGGCGAACCTCCTCGCCCAGCGCTTCCAGCTGGGCGGCGGTGGCCGTGCCGTTGTTGATCAGGAAGTTGCAGTGCTTTTCCGACACCTGGGCGTCGCCGATGGACAGGCCGCGGCAGCCGGCCTTGTCGATCAGTTCCCAGGCCTTATGGCCTTCAGGGTTTTTGAAGGTCGAGCCGCCGGTGCGGGAGCGGACCGGCTGGCTGTCGGCGCGCTTGTCGGAGATCTCGGCCATGCGGCGCGCGATCTCCAGCGGGTTGCCGGGCTCGCCGCGCAGGGCGGCACCGGTGAAGATGCAGTCTTCCGGCGCCGCGCTGTGGCGGTAGGTGAAGCCCATGCCGGCATGGCTGAACTCCAGCCGGCGGCCGTCGCGCGCCACGGCGGTGGCGGAGACCAGCACGTCGGCCAGCTCGCGGCCATAGGCGCCGCCGTTCATGCGGAGCGCACCGCCGATGGTGCCGGGGATGCCGGAAAGAAACTCCAGCCCGGCGATGCCGGCGTCGCGGGCGACCATCGCGACATTCAGGTCGAGCGCCGCTGCTCCGGCGGTCACGGTCATCCCGTCCGCGGCGATGTCGGTGAAGCCGCGGCCGAGCCGGATGGTGACGCCCGGCACGCCGCCGTCGCGAACCAGCAGGTTGGAGGCGACGCCGATCACCGTCACCGGCACCTCGGCCGGCAGGGCGGCCAGGAAGTCGGCGAGGTCGTCGGCATCGGCCGGACGGAACATCACCTCAGCCGGCCCGCCGACGCGGAACCATGTCACCGGCGCCAGCGTGGCATCGGCGGTCAGCCGGCCGCGCACGGCGGGCATCCGTTCGATCAAGTGGCCGTCGGGGGCGTTCATGCTGGGCGCTGCCGTCATCGCGTCACGCCGTAGAGGGAGGCCAGCTCACCCGGCAGGGCGTTCGCCCACTGGGTGATGTTGCCGGCGCCCAGGCAGACGACGAAGTCGCCGGGCTTGGCCATCTCGCGCACCACCTGAGCCAGCTCCTGCTGGCCGTGCAATGCCACGACATGGCGGTGGCCGTGCATCCGCAGGCCCTCCACCAGGCTGTCGCGGCTGACGCCCTCGATGGGGGCCTCGCCGGCGGCATAGACGTCGGCGACGATCACGGCGTCGGCGTCGTTGAAGCAGGTGCAGAACTCTTCGAACAGGGCGGCGAGGCGGGAATAGCGGTGCGGCTGGACGACGGCGATGGTGCGGCCGGTGCCGGCGGTGCGCGCGGCCTTCAGCACGGCGGCGATCTCCACCGGGTGGTGGCCGTAATCGTCGATGACGGTGATGCCGTTGGTCTCGCCGGTCTTGGTGAAGCGGCGCTTCACACCCTGGAACTTGGCCATGCTGTCGCGCATTACCACGTCGGGCAGGCCCATCTCGTTGCCGACGGCGAAGCAGGCCAGCGAGTTCTGGACGTTGTGCGGTCCGTACATCGGCAGGCGCACGCCGGCGATGGCGCGGCTCTCGCCGGTGTGGCGGTCGTAGATCAGCACGTCGTACTTGGCGCCGTCGGGGCCCAGCTCGACGTTCACCGCACGGATGTCGGCCTGCGGCGAGAAGCCGTAGGTGACGATGCGGCGGTCCGACACGCGGGGGATCATCGCCTGCACCTCGGGATGGTCGATGCAGAGCGCCGCGAAGCCGTAGAAGGGGATGTTCTGGACGAAGCTGTCGAAGGCGGCCCGCGCGTTGTCGAAGGTGCCGTAGAAGTCCAGATGCTCCGGGTCCATGTTGGTGACGACGGCGATGCAGGCCGGCAGCTTCACGAAAGTGCCGTCGCTCTCGTCCGCCTCCACCACCATCCAGTCGCCGGTGCCGAGCCGGGTGTTGGAGCCGTAGGCGTTGATGATGCCGCCGTTGATGACGGTGGGGTCGAGGTTGGCATGCTCCAGCATATGGCCGACCATCGAGGTGGTCGTGGTCTTGCCATGGGTGCCGCCGATGGCGATGGCCCATTTCAGGCGCATCAGCTCGCCCAGCATCTCGGCGCGGCGGACCACCGGCACCAAGGCGGCGCGGGCGGCAACGACCTCCGGATTGTCGCGCTTGACGGCGGAGGAGACGACGACGACGGCGGCCCCGGCGATGTTCTCGCCGCGATGGCCGACGAACACCTTGATGCCCAGCTCGCGCAGGCGCTTGACGTTGGCGTTCTCGGCGAGGTCGGAGCCCTGGACGGTGTAGCCCAGGTTCCGCAGCACCTCGGCGATGCCGCTCATGCCGATGCCGCCGATGCCGACGAAGTGAATGGTGCCGATCGAGAGGGGGAGGGCGCGCATGTCAGGCTTACTTTCCGCGGCGAAGCATCAGGCGAAGGGTGGCGTCGACCGCCCCGTCGGACAGGTCGTTGGGGAGGGGCTGCGATCCGTGGATCATCGACAGGCGGTCGCGCAGGAAGCCGCCTTCGGCGAGGAAGCGCGGCACCAGCGGGCAGCCCGGACGGTTGTACCAGCCGCCCTCGGTCCGAGTCATGTCCGCCGGCCAGTCCTGCAGCGGCCGCGGCGTCGGCCGGGTCAGATTCCGCATGGGTTTCATCATTCCGCGGCCCCCTTGGCGCTGGCACCGGCGGATGAGCGCCGGGCGTGTTGGGATCGGTCGTGGTCGGAGTGGGCGTGATCGTGAGCGGCGGGGCCGCCGTCCAGCATCGCCAGCACGGCGTCGGCCAGCGCGGTGGCGGCGTCGGCGGTGCCCCAGCCATGGGCGGCGCGGGCCGCGGCGGCAAGCGCCTGCGGATCCGCCAGCAGGGCGGACAGCCGCTCGGCCAGGGTCTGGGCGGTGAAGGAGGGCTGCGGCACCAGCCAGGCGGCGCCGGCTTCCGCCAGATGGCGGGCGTTGGCGGTCTGGTGATCGTCGGTGGCGTGCGGGTAGGGCACCAAGATCGCCGGACGGCCGACGCAGGTCAGCTCGGCGATGGTGGAGGCTCCGGCGCGGGTGACGGCGAGGTGGCAGGCGGCCAGCCGCTCCGGCACGTCGCGGAAGAAGGCTTGCAACTCCAGCCGGGCGAGGCCCAGCGGCTCCAGCGCGTCGCGGGCGGCCTCAAGATCTTCCGGGCGGCATTGCTGCGCCAGATGGATGCGGGCGCGCGTCTCCTCGGGCAGCAGGGCCAGCGCCGCGGGGATCACCTCTGAGAAGATTCGGGCGCCCTGGCTGCCGCCCATCACCAGTAGGCGGACGGGGCCGGCGGCACCGGGCGCCTCGTAGGGGGACAGGCGGCGGGCGGCGATGGCCGGGCGGACCGGGTTGCCGGTGCGGACGATCTTGGCGCGCTGCGCCTCGCCCAGCTTTTCGATGTCGGAGAAGGCGACGGCGATGCGGCTGGCCCCGGCGATCAGCATCCGGTTGGCGCGGCCCAGCACGGCGTTCTGCTCGTGCAGCAGGGCCGGCAGCTTCGACTGGATGGCGGCATAGACGGTTGGGACCGACGGGTAGCCGCCGAAGCCGACCACGGCGGCGGGATCGAGCCGGCGCATCAGCGCCCGCGCCTCCAGCAGGCCCAGCCCCATCTGCAGGGCTGCCTTCAGCTTGCCGACGATGCCGGCGCCGGGGGAGGCGGCGCGGATGCGGTGGACCGGCACCTCCGGCAGGTTCTCGCCGAAGGCATGGCCGCGCTTGTCGGTGACCAGCGTCACCGCCCGGCCACGGGCCAGCAGCTCGCGCGCCAGCGCCTCGGCCGGGAACATGTGCCCGCCGGTGCCGCCGGCGGCCAGCACGATCACCTTGTTGGCGGCGTCGTCGAATCCCGCAGGGGAGCCAGCATTGGAGCCCGCAGTGAAGCCTGTTGCGCTCAAGTCAGTCGGCCTCCTCATTCCGCGGGGCCGAAGCGTTTGCGTGTCAGTGCCAGAACCATACCCATGCCGAACCCGAGAGCGAGCAGCGAGGAGCCGCCGTAGGAGATGAACGGCAGGGTCATGCCCTTCGTCGGCATAAGATGCAAGGACGAACCCATGTTGATCGCCGCCTGAAGACCGAACTGGATCAGAAGACCGGCGGCGGCCAGCAAGACGAAATAATTGTTGTCGTTGAAGACACGAGCGAACCCGCGCAGGACGACGAAGGCGAACAGAACCACCAAGCCTAAGCAGAAGATAAGGCCCAGCTCTTCGCCTGCGACCGCGAAGATGAAGTCGGCATGGCTGTCGGGCAGATAGAACTTCACCGTGCCCTGGCCGGGGCCGGTGCCCATCAGCCCGCCGTTGGCGAAGGCCTCCAGCGAGCGGTTGACCTGATAGTTGTCGCCGGCATGCGGATCGAGGAAGCGGTTGATGCGGCTGGTGACGTGCGGCAGCGTGTAATAGGCGCCGACCAGCCCGACCACGCCCAGCCCGCCGAGCCCCATCACCAGCACGAGGTTCAGGCCGGCCAGGAAGAACTGGGTGAACCAGACGGCGGAGACGACGAAGGTCATGCCCAGGTCGGGCTGAAGGATCAGGCCGGCCATGGTGACGCCGTAAAGCGCCATCGACACCAGCGCGCCGGGGAAGCCCGGGTTGGTGCGCGACAGCGAGAACAGCCAGGCGGCGACCACGGCAAAGGCCGGCTTGACGAACTCCGACGGCTGGATCGACAGGCCGGGGATGTGTATCCAGCGGCGGGCACCCTTGATCTCGACGCCCACCACCAGCGTGGCATAGACCAGCGCCACCGAGATCAGGAACACCCCCAGCGCCACCCGCCGCACGCCGCGCGGGCTGAGCAGGGAAACGCCGACCATGATGACGATCGCGGGGATCAGCATCATCACATGGCGTTCGACAAAATAGAAGGTGTCCTGGATTCCGATGCGCTCTGCCACCGGCGGGCTGGCCGCGGTGATCAGGACGGTGCCGAGGAACATCAGCAGGGCGACGGCGCCCAGCTGCCAGCGGTCGACGGTCCACCACCAGCGGCCGAAGATCGATTGGTCGGTACGGTCGAAGGTGATCATGCAACGCCCCCGCTGGTGCCGTCCCCGGTGCTCTCATGCGCCGCGACGATGTTCGCGACATAGGCGGCGAAGGCTTCGCCGCGCTTCTCGAAATTGGCGAACTGGTCCCATGACGCACAAGCTGGGGACAACAACACGCAAGCGCCCTCCGGCCGTTCCGCCAGGGCCAGTCCGGCCGCCTTCGCAGTCGCAACATCCAGCGTTCCACAGCGTGTATAAGCAACACCGTGTGTGTCGAGCCATGCGGCGAATTGTTCCTGAGCCTCGCCGATCAGGAAAGCGTGGCGGACGCGGCCCATATAACCCTCCAGGCCGTTCAGCCCGGTATCCTTGGCCTGTCCGCCGAGGATCCAGTAGATCGGGTCGAAGGTCGCCAGCGCCTTTTCGGTGGCGTCGGCGTTGGTCGCCTTGCTGTCGTTGACGAAGCGCACCCCGTCCAGGGTGCCGACCAGCTGCTGCCGGTGGGCGAGGCCGGGGAAGGTCGCCATGGCCGCGACGATGGCTGGCACCGGCAGTCCGGCGGCCTTGCAGGCGGCGAAGGCGGCGGCGGCGTTCTGCCAGTTGTGCCTGCCCAGCAGGCTGGGCAGGCCGGACAGTTCCACAACCCGAACCGCCTCGCCGTCGGTATCGTCGACCAGCCAGCCGTCGGCGGCATAGACGCCGCCCGCCACCGGCCCCTGGGCGGAGATCGGCCAGATGCGCTGGTCGCCGGCGGCGACGAGGTCGGCGTGGATCTTGCGGCAATGCTCGTCGTCGACCCCGATCACCGCGGTGCGCGGCCAGGTCTGGCGGTGGAAGATCAGTTTCTTGGCGGCGATGTAGCCCTCCATCCCGCCATGGCGGGCGAGATGGTCGGGCGTGATGTTCAGCAGGACCGCGATGTCGAAGGTGATGGAGTGGGTCAGCTCCAGCTGATAGCTCGACATCTCCAGCACGCAGGTGCCGCCCGACCCGATCGGATCGAAGGTCAGCACCGGCGTGCCCAGGTTGCCGCCCACCGCGGCCTTGCGGCCGGCGGCGGCCAGGATGTGGCCGATCAGGGTGGTGGTGGTCGACTTGCCGTTGGTGCCGGTGATGCCGATGAAGGCGCAGTCGCGCTCCGCCCGGCCCAGCAGCTCGATGTCGCAGATCAGTTCGATCCCCAGCGCGCGGGCGCGCTCGGCCACCGGATGCGGCTTGGGGTGGGTGTGGGGGATGCCGGGCGACCAGACGATGGTGGTCAGGTCCGACAGGTCGGCACTGGCGAGATCGACCACGGCGAAGCCCTCGGCCTCCGCCGCGGCGCGGGAGGCGGGGTTGTCGTCCCACACCCGCACCTCGGCCCCGCTGTCGCCGAGCGCGCGGGCGGTGGCGAGGCCGGACTTGCCCAGCCCCATCACCGCGACCGGCAGTTCCTGCATGTAGAAC
Source organism: Azospirillum palustre (assembly GCF_002573965.1). Classification (NCBI taxonomy): domain Bacteria; kingdom Pseudomonadati; phylum Pseudomonadota; class Alphaproteobacteria; order Rhodospirillales; family Azospirillaceae; genus Azospirillum; species Azospirillum palustre. The sequence continues at coordinate 764,845 of NZ_PDKW01000043.1, forward strand.
AGGTCGATCATCGCCGATGCCCCCTCAGCGCAGCTTCAGCGTGGACAGGCCGACCAGCGCCAGGATCGAGGCGATGATCCAGAAGCGGATCACCACCGTCGGTTCGGCCCAGCCCTTCTTCTCGAAGTGATGGTGCAGCGGCGCCATGCGGAACACGCGCTTGCCGGTCAGCTTGAAGGACGCGACCTGCACGATCACCGACACCGTCTCCAGCACGAACAGGCCGCCGATGATGGCCAGCACGATCTCATGCTTGGTCACCACGCTGACCGCACCCAGCGCGCCGCCCAGCGACAGCGACCCGGTGTCGCCCATGAAGACCATGGCCGGCGGGGCGTTGTACCACAGGAAGCCCAGACCGGCGCCGACCAGCGCGCCGCAGAACACCGCCAGTTCGCCGGAGCCCGGCACATGGTGGATTTGGAGATAGTTGGCGAAGATGGCGTTGCCCGACAGGTAGGAGATCAGGCCGAAGCAGCCGGCGGCGATCATCGTCGGCACGATGGCCAGCCCGTCCAGCCCGTCGGTCAGGTTCACCGAGTTGGAGGCGCCGACCATGATGAAGGCGCCGAAGGGCACGAAGAACCAGGACAGCTGGACCAGGAAGTCCTTGACGAAGGGGACCGCCACGCCGCCCGACAGCGGCGGGGCCGACACCCACATGATCAGTGCCGAGGCGACCAGCCCGATGGCGATCTCCCAGCCCAGGCGGAAGCGGCCGGACAGGCCCTTGGTGTTGCGCTTGGTCAGCTTCAGGTAATCGTCGCCGAAACCGATCAGGCCGTAGCCGATGGTCACCAGCAGGACGATCCAGATGTAGGCGTTGGTCAGGTCGGCCCACAGCAGGGTGCTGACCGTCATGGCGATCAGGATCATCAGGCCGCCCATGGTGGGCGTGCCCTTCTTCTTGAAATGGCTCTCGGGGCCGTCGGCGCGGATGGGCTGGCCTTCGCCCTGCTTGCGCTTCAGCCAGGCGATCAGGCGCGGAAAGAAGACGAAGCTGATGACCAGCGACGTGATCACGGCGCCGCCGGTCCGGAAGGTCAGGTACCGGAACAGGTTGAACGGCGAAAAGACGTCGGCCAGACCGAAGAGGAGGTTGTAGAGCATTTGGGTCCGTCAGCCTCGCGGGGCCTGCGCGGATTGCGCGGCCTCCTGCGGCTGGTTGGTGGTTCGGGAGGCGGCTTTGTCCTCGCTTTCGCGCCCGCTGTCGAGTGCCGCGAGCGCATCGACGATCAGACCTGTACGACTGCCCAGGGACCCCTTGACCATGATGACGTCGCCGCCCTTTACGGTCCCGGTCACGAGGGGGGCCAGTTCCACGCTGGTCTCGGTCCAGGCGCCGCGCATCGCCGCCGGCAGGCGGTCGAACAGCGTCTTCATGTGCGGCCCGCAGGCATAGACGGCATCGACATGAGCGGCGCGCAGCGGCTCGGCCAACCCGATGTGCAGCGCGTCGGCGCGCTCGCCCAGTTCCCGCATGTCGCCCAGCACGGCAATGCGCCGGCCGCCGGCGCCGGGGTCGATCTTGCCCAGCACCTCCAGCGTTGCGGCCATGGCGGCCGGGCTGGCGTTGTAGCTCTCGTCGATCAGCGTGAAGGCGCCTTGCGGCAGATGGATGCGCTTGCGGGTGCCGCGCCCCTTCACCGGCGGCAGGCTGGACAGCGATCTTGCGGCGGCGGCGACATCGGCGCCCAGCGCCTTCACTGCCAGCAACACCGCGAGACTGTTCATCACCCAGTGCCGGCCCGGCTGCGACAGGCAATATTGCACCCGTTCGCCGCGGATCAGTGCCGTCACCGCGCTGCAAGTGGCATGCAGCGAGCAGTCGACCAGCCGGGCGTCGGCCTCCTCATGGGCGCCGAAGCTCCAGATGTCGGTCAGCCCCTGACGGCGGGCGGCAGCGGCCAGCCGGGCATACTGCCCGTTGTCGCGGTTCAGCACGGCGATGCCGCCGGCATCCATCCCCTCGAAGATCTCGGCCTTGGCATCGGCGATGGCCTCGACGCCGGAGAAGAACTCCAGATGCACCGCCTCGATGGTGGTGATGACGGCGACATGCGGCCTGACCTGCCGCGACAGCGGGCCGAGTTCGCCGGCGTGGTTCATCCCCAGCTCGAACACGCCATAGCGGCTGTCCGCCGGCAGGCGGGCGAGCGACAGCGGCACGCCCCAATGGTTGTTCAGGCTGCCTTCATTGGCATAGGTCGCTCCTTGCGCCGAGAGGACGTGGCGCAGGGTCTCCTTGGTCCCGGTCTTGCCGACCGAGCCGGTGACGCCGACGAAGCGCGCGCCGCAGCGCGCCCGTGCCACCACGCCCAGCGCCGCCATCGACTCCAGCGTGTCGGACGGGGCGATCAGCAGCGGCGCGCCTTCCGGGAGGCCGTCCGGCAGATGGTCGACCATCGCCGCCGCGGCCCCGGCGGCCAGCGCGGCGCCGATGAAGGCATGCCCGTCGAAATTCGGTCCGCGGATGGCGACGAACAGGTCGCCCGTCGCCACCTTGCGGCTGTCGATGGCGACGCCGGTCGCGGTCCAGGCGGATGGACCGGAGAGACGCCCGCCGGTCGCGGCCGCCGCCTCATCCGCTGTCCAAAGGACCGTCTTGTCCCCGCTCATGCTCCAACCTCCGCTACGGCTTTCCGGGCCTCGTCCGCGTCGTCGAACGGACGCACCTCGGTGCCGATCGTTTGTCCCTGTTCGTGGCCCTTGCCGGCGATGACCAGCACGTCGCCGGGCTGAAGCTGCCGCACCGCGGTGCGGATCGCCTCGGCCCGGTCGCCGATCTCCTCCAGCCTGCCGGCCAGTTCTCCGGTGGCCCCGGCCAGCACCTGCCCCCGCACGAAAGCGGGATCCTCGGTCCGCGGGTTGTCGTCGGTGACGATGGCGCGGTCGGCCAGTCTGGCCGCCAGCGCCCCCATCACCGGCCGCTTGCTGCGGTCGCGGTCGCCGCCGCAGCCGAACACCGTCACCAGATGGCGCGCGGCATGCGACCTCAGCGCCAGAAGCACCGTTTCCAGCGCATCCGGCGTGTGGGCGAAATCGACATAGACCGTCGCCCCATTGGGATGGGTCGCGACATGCTGCAACCGGCCCGGCACGCCTTCCAGCGAGGAAAGGCTGTCCAGCGCCCGCCCGGCGTCACCGCCGGATCCGATGACCAGCCCCAGCGCGCAAAGCACGTTCCAGGCCTGGAACCGACCCGCCAGCGGCAGGTCCACCGTCACGTCGCGGCCGAGCATGGACAGGGAGAGGCGCTGGCCATGGGCCAGCGCCTCCACCCCGGTCACCCGAAGCTCGGTGCCGGCCAGACCATAGGACAGGACCCGGTGGCCGCGGTCGTTACAAATGGTGGCAAAATGTTGAAATTCCGGAGAGTCGGCGTTCAGCACCGCCACGGCGCCCGGCGGCAGCACCCGGTCGAACAGCATCGCCTTGGCGTCGCGGTACGCCTCCATCGTGCCGTGATAGTCGAGATGGTCCAGCGTCAGGTTGGTGAAGCCGGCGGCCTTGATCGCGACACCGTCCAGCCGGAACTGCTCCAGCCCATGGCTCGACGCCTCCATCGCCAGATGGTCGATGCCGGCGTCCTTGGCCGCAGCGAGATCGCGGTGAAGTGACACCGGATCGGGCGTCGTCATCCCGCCATAGCCGTGCAGGCCGGGGCCGAGCAGGCCCAGCGTGCCCAGGCTGCCGGCGGGCAGGCCGAGGCGCGTCCAGATCTGGGCGGCGAACTGGACGGTGGAGGTTTTGCCGTTGGTGCCGGTCACCGCCACCACCGTCTCCGGCTGGCGCCCGCCATGGAAGGCGGCGGCCATGAGCGCGAAGGCGAGGCGGGGCTGCCGGTCGGTCAACAGGATGGCGGTGGAGCCGGCGGGCAGTTCGGTGCCCTCGGGTGCCAGCACGGCGACGGCGCCCCTGGCAAGTGCGTCGGCGATGAAGGCGCGGCCGTCGGCCTTCACGCCGGGCAGGGCGGCAAAGACAAAGCCGGGCCTGACCGCCCGGCTGTCGGCGGTCAGCCCGGCGATGTCGGGGTCGGCAACGCCGCGGGTGGCGTCAGCGCGGCTTGGTCTGAGTTGGGAAAGACGCAACGGTGCTTCCCTTCGCGGGGGGTGGAGCGGTGACGGGCGGCAGCGACTGCTGCCAGTTGGTGGAACCGGCGGCGTTCAGGTAGGTGGAGTTCAGGATCTCCGGCGTGTTCTCGTCAACCACCGGCACGTTCAGCAGCGGGCCGATCTGCTTGACGATGCGGCCCACCGCCGGGGCGGCGACCCAGCCGCCGGTGGCGTAGCCGTAGGTCTTGGCCGTCGCCTGCGGTTCGTCGACCAGCACATAGACGATGTAGCGCGGATCGTTCATCGGGAAGGCGCCCAGGAACGACGACATGCGCGAGTTCTTCTGGTAATGCTTGCCCTTTTGCTTGTCTGCCGTGCCGGTTTTTCCGCCGACGACATAGCCCTTCACTTCCGCCGACTTGCCGGTGCCCTCGGTGACCACAAAGCGGAACATGCGCCGCATCATGTCGGAGGTCTGGCGCGACACCACCTGTTCGGTCGGAACCTCGCCGTCGGGCTGGCGCTTCAGGAGCGTCGGCTTGTGGAAGAGGCCGCCGTTGATGACGGACGCGGCGGCGGCCACCGTGTGCATCGGGCTGACCGAGATGCCATGGCCGAAGGAGATGGTGTAGCTGTTGACCTCGCGCCACGGGTTGGGCACCAGCGGCCAGCCGCTTTCCGGCAGCTCCAGCCCGGTGGGCTTGGTGAAACCCATCTTGGTCATGAAGGCCTTCTGCGCCGCCACGCCCACCTGCTGCACCATGCGCACGGAACCGAGGTTGGAGGAGTGCTGGAACACTTCCGCCACCGTCAGGGCGCGGTGCAGGTTGTGGTAGTCGTTGATGGTGAAGCGGCCGATCTTGACCGGGTGTGCGGCGTCGAACATGTCCGACACCCGGATCTTGCCGGTGTCGAAGGCCAATGCAGAGTTGAAAATCTTGAAGGTGGAGCCCATCTCGTACACGCCGAGCGTCGCCCGGTTGAACAGAGTGTCGGGGTTCAGGCCGGTCGGGTCCTGCGGGTCGAAATCGGGCAGCGAGACCATCGACAGGACTTCGCCAGTGCGCACGTCGAAGACGATGCCGGCGGCGCCGATGGCGCTGAATTCCTGCACCGTGGCGGCCAGCTCCTTCTTGAGGACGTGTTGCAGCCGCAGGTCGATGGACAGTTGGAGCGGCGTGCCCGGCTCCTCGGTCAGCCGCTTGTTGAAGCCCTGCTCCATGCCGGCAAGGCCGTTGTTGTCGATGCCGGTGAAGCCGACGATGTGCGAAGTCAGCGGGCCGGCCGGATAGAAGCGGCGCTCTTCCCGTTCGAATGCGACGCCGGGGATGCCCAGACGGTGGACGGCGGCCTGCTGCTTCGGCGTCAGGTTGCGCTTCAGCCAGACGAAGCGGCGGTCGCCGCTCAGCTTGCCCAGCACGTCCTTGTAATCCAGGTCGGGCAGGGCGCTGACCAGCTTCTGCGCGGCCTCTTCCGGGCGCGAGACCAGCTTGGGATCGGCGTAGAGCGACTGGGTGACGAGCGAGGTCGCCAGCAGGTTGCCGTTGCGGTCGGTGATGTCGGCGCGGTTGGTGGTGGTGTCGCCCACCTCCAGCGCCACATGCTGGCGCGGCTCGCCGCCGCCTGCGAGCAGCGTGGCCATCGCCAGCTTGACGCTGATGGCGGTGAAGACGGTCGTGACCACGGCAGCCGTCACCATCAGGCGGTAACGGCTCTGCTCCAGCGCGACCGCCAGCGAGGTCCGCGGCTTGGCGGACGGCTGGGGGGCCGGCTGGGGAAAGGGCGAGGGCGCCGGCGGCGGCACATAGGTGCTGCCGGTGCTGGCGCCAGGCTGGCCGTAGCCGGCCGGGCCGCCGTGGTCGTGACCGATCATCGATTGGCCCCCAGGCGCGCAACGAGCAGCCCGAGGCTGTCGGTCGGCTTGGGCTGATAGGGCTGCTGCGCGGCGGGGGCCGCGGCGGCAACCTTAGCTGCGGGCGCTGGCGCCGGGATCGGGCGGGAGGCCAGTTCGGTCGGGCGCGCGGTCGGGGCGTTGGGCGCCAGCTTGCCGGCGGCAGCCGGCGCGGCGGACTTCTCCGTAGGCGCACGGGCGGCGCCGGGCACCAGGGCGGCCGGCTTGATCCGGTTGGCGCGGGACGGATCGGCAAGGGCGCCACCGGAGGGCAGGGACGCCGGCACGACGACAGGCGCGCGTTCCAGCGCCTTTTCCATCGGCAGCGGCTTCGCCAGCCCGACCGGCGCGCTGACTGGAACGATTCCGGCAGCGGCGGTGTTGTTGGGGGCGGCAGGCACGCGGGCGGCGGCCAGCTGGGAATTGCCGGTGCCGGGCGCGCGGACCATCGGCGGCAGCGGAGCGCCGGGCATGGCCTTGCCGGGCAGGGCCTGGGCCGACGGCGGGACCGCATCGGCCGGGCGCATCGGGATCAGGTCCATCGCGAGGTACTGGCGCGGCTCGGTCGGCTGCAGCGTCAGATAGGCTTGGGCCATCTGCTCCAGCTTGGTGGGGTCGTTCAGGTAGCTCCACTCGGCCTTCAGGACCTGGATCGACTCCTGTTCCAGAATGATCTTGCGGTTCAGCCCGGCGAGCTTCTCCTCAAGATCCTGGACGTCGTAGCTGGTCTGGAACAGCACGCCACCGGCGGCCGCGATCAGGCCACCCCAGAACAGCCAGGTCTTGCCTTTCATGCTGCCTCCTTGCCGGACGCCGGGAACGCGGGCGCCTCGGTACGTTCAGCCGCGCGCAGCCGGGCGGACCGGGCGCGGGGATTGTTACGGGCTTCGGCCTCGCTCGGGTCCACGGGTTTCCGGGAGAGCAGGCGGAAGGATGGGGTATGCGCCGCGACCGCGGTCACGGGCGTGTGGCGGGACGGGGAGGGCGGCGGCGAGGAGCGTTCCCGCAGGAACGCCTTGACCTCGCGGTCCTCCAGCGAATGGAAGGAGACGACGGCCAGACGCCCGCCGGGCGCCAGCAGCGACTCGGCGGCGGACAGGCCGCGCCGCAGTTCGCCCAATTCGTCGTTCACATGGATGCGCAGCGCCTGGAAGGTGCGGGTTGCCGGGTCGATCCCGTCGCCCTTCCCCTTCGGCACCACCGACCGGATGATCTCGGCCAGCCGTCCCGTGCGCTCGATCGGCGCCTCGCGGCGGGCGGTGACGATGGCGCGGGCGACGCGGCGCGCCATCCGCTCCTCGCCCAGGTGGTAGACGATGTCGGCCAGATCCGATTCGTCGGCGGTGTTGACCACATCGGCGGCGGTCGGCCCGTCCCGTCCCATCCGCATGTCGAGCGGACCGTCGAAGCGGAAGGAGAACCCGCGCTCCGGCTCGTCGATCTGGGGGGAGGAGACGCCGACGTCGAGCGCCACGCCGTCGACCGTTCCGACGCCATGGTCGGCGAGCAGCCGGTCCATATCGCCGAATCGGCCCTCGATGACCTCCAGCCGTCCGGGGAACTCCTGGGCCAGCGCACGGCCGCGCTCGATCGCGGCGGGGTCGCGGTCGATGCCGATCACGCGGCAGGAGGCCGATTGCAGCAGGGCGCGGCTGTAGCCGCCGGCGCCGAAGGTGCCGTCCACATAGAGGCCGCCGTCGCGCGGGGACAGCGCGGCGACCACCTCGTCCAGCAGGACGGGAATGTGAATGCGGGTGTCGGGCATCAGGCGCCTTCCCCGCTCCGGCTGGCGGCGCCGCGCGACGCCTTGGCGACGATCTGGCTGAGGGAGATGTCTTTGCGCACGACCTGCTCGCGCAGTGCCGCCTCGTGGGCTTTCAAGGCGTTGGGTTCCCAGATTTGGAAGGTTTTGCGGCGGCCGATGAAGGCGGCCTCTTCGGTGATGCCGGCGAATTCCGCCAGCTCCTTGGGCAGGACGATGCGGCCTTCGGCGTCGGAGGAGACGGGGATCAGCTTTCCGAAGATGAAGGTCTCGATCATGTCGCGCTCGTCGGCATCGAGGTCGGGGGATTCGAGGCTTTCGGAGAGGACGTCGAGATAGTCCTGGTCGGCGCCTTCCAGCGCCTGGTGGTTCAGCGAGGGCCAGAGATAGACGGTGCTGGGAGCCGACGTCTTGGCAAGCGACTGCCTGAACTGTGCCGGGATGGACACACGCCCTTTCCTGTCAACTTTGTTGACGTATGTGGACAGGAAAACGGCCATAGGCCCGGCGATCCCCCCTGCTATCCCCCGTGCGCGGTCGGGTGCTCCGCGCTAGCCCCGCTTGGCCCATTCAGCTCCCGCACCCGGTGTTAACCAGAATGGGTAAGAGCCCCCCTTAAATGGGCATTCTTGGGATAGCATGGGACGGCATGGGCGTCAACGCTCCCCCGAGTATTCAGACGGGGGTGTCAAGACTTTTGGGTCATGCTGTGGCATCCGGGCAAGTTGGTGTACGAAATCTCAGAATCTTCGCAGTATTCCGCTGGACTCTCGCTGTGTGGATAAAGTTATCCACATACGTTCTTCGAACGTTCCAAAATTTTAAGAAAATGCTGCATACGCATGGTTTGTCGGACTGTCGAATCGACCCCTTCGGACGGCATAGGACCTTGGGTGGGAAACCCCGGTCCGGCATGGGACAGCATGGGAAATCGCCCCACAGTTATCCACCGGCTGTGGATTAGTCTGGGGAAAATGTGGATGGGGCCGTGCACATCCTGGGGATGGCGGCGGAAAAGCCCGGCGGACTGCGGGGTGCCGGGGGAGTGGCGGTCGCATCCGCCCTGTGGATGACATCGGAAACCGCTCCTTTGCCATCTGTCTCCAGCCCACGCCGTCCCATGCCCGCCCGTTGAAAGGGGCGGGGCGAGAGCAAACGGGTGCCGCCATGGGGCGCCATGGGATCGGCAGCCCCGATGGGGGAGCCGATTTGGGACGGGCTGGGCAAAAGAGAGAGGAAAGTGCCAGATGGCCTGTAAGCCGGGTTCTGTATCCCGCCCCGAGGGGCAGGCGATGGCCATTCGTCTGGGACGCCGGTTGCCCGGACGCCTCGCGCGACCAACCCGAGCGACGGCGCGGAAACGCGCTTGACCCACGCCCGTCCCGTTGCGGGGACAGTGGTCGGGCCGCTCCTATTCGGTCTTGCTCCCGGTGGGGTTTACCGTGCCGTCCCCGTTGCCGGGTCCGCGGTGCGCTCTTACCGCACCCTTTCACCCTTACCTGCGTCGAAACGCCGGCGGTTTGCTTTCTGTGGCACTTTCCCTAGGGTTGCCCCCGCCGGCCGTTAGCCGGCACCGTGTTTCCGTGGAGCCCGGACTTTCCTCCCCCGGTCGAAACCGAAGGCGGCCATCCGGCCATCTGGCGCGGTCGTTCATATAGGGAAGCGGCCGTGGGGGCAAACCCCAAATCGCGGATGCCGACCGTTACCGTCCCGTCAACCGCAGCAGCGCGCGCAGGCGCCGTACCGTCTCGGGGTCGGGAAGGCCGGTCAGGCAATCGGGATGGAAGTGGCGCTGGAAGGCCAGCAGCGCCCTCGGCTCGGCCGGGTCGTACCCATAGCGTCCCAGCAGTGCGGCGATCTCCACTGTGTCGGCAGGGCCGTCGTCTGACCGGGACGGTGTGGGCCAGAGCCCGAGTCCCCGGACGGCAAGGCCCGGCCAATCGAACAGCTCGCCCGGATCCTCCTTGCGGGCGGGGGCCACGTCGCTGTGGCCCAGCACGTCGGCGGCGGCGATGCCGTGCCGTGCGACGATGCCCAGGCAAAGCTCGGCGACCGCGGCCATCTGCACCGGCGGGAAGGGCCGGTAGCCGAACTCGTGACCGGGATTGACGATCTCAACCCCGATGGAGCGGCTGTTGACGTCCTCCGTCCCGCGCCAGCTCGACCGGCCGGCGTGCCAGGCGCGCCGGTCCTCCGGCACATGGGCATAGACGGTGCCGTCCTCGTCCACCGTGTAATGGGCACTGACCTGGGACGCCGGGTCGCACAGCCGCTCCAGCGCATGGGCGGCGGTGGGCATGCCGGTGTAGTGCAGGATCAGCAGTTCCACCCGCGTGCCCTCCGCCCGCGGGCCGTGGTTGGGGGAGGGGAGATCGATCCGGCGGAAGCGGCTCATGTCGGCATCAGGTCGGGTTGGTGACGGTCTCGCTGACGGTGCGCGGACGGCGCTTCACGATCACCGCGACGCCGCCGATGGTCAACAGTCCGCCGATGGCGAGGTTGATCGTCACCGGGTCGCCCATCAGCAGCACGCCGCTGGCGACGCCGAAGACCGGCACGGTCAGAAGATAGGGCATGGTCTGGTTGACGGAATAGCGTCCCAGCAACGGATACCACAGCCCGTAGGCGATGATGGTGACGGCGACGGCCATGTAAGCGATGGATGCCCAGCCGACCCAGGTCGAGTTCGCCAGCGCCGCCATCTGTCCATGCTCCAGCAGCAGCGACAGGACCAGCAGCTGCGGCATGGCGAACAGCGCCATCCAGCCGTTGACGGCGAAACCGTTCACCGCCCCGATCAGCTTCATCTGCACGCTCGCCACCGCAAAGGCGAAGCTCGCGGCCAGGATCAGCAGCAGCGAATAGAGCGACTCGCCCAGCCGCGGCTCGCCGGCGATCACCGCCACGCCGGCGAAGGCGGCGGCCATGCCGATGCCGCGGCGCCAGCCCAGCTTGTCCTTGAACACCAGTGCCGCCAGCAGGGAGGAGAAGGGCACCTGCACCTGTGCCGCCAGCGAGGCGGTGGCGGCGTCGATCCCGTTGAGCCCGCTGAACATCATCGGGAAATGGATGCTGCCCAGCGTCACCGACAGCAGCGCGATCTTCCACAGCTTGTCGCGCGGCACGCGGAAGAAGGGGATGATCAGAACCGCCACCAGGGCGAAGCGCAGGACCATCACGAACAGCGGCGGAAATTCGGCCAGCGCCCATTTCGCCACCACGAAGTTCAGCCCCCACAGCGCCATCACCACCAGCGCCTGGAGCGTGTGGGCAAAACTCATGCCCGCCCGCCTTCCAACTCCTCGCGCATCGCCTCAAGCTCCAGCCAGCGCTCCTCCGCCGTGGCCAGCGCCGCCTGCTTGGCATGCAGCTGCTCGCTGGTCTTCTGGAACTTGGCGGGGTCGCGGGTGAACAGGTCGGGGTCGGCCAGCGCCTTCTCCAGCTTGGCGATCTCGCCCCCCAGGCTGTCCATGCGGGTGGGCAGCTCGTCCAGCTCGCGCTGGTCCTTGTAGCTCAGCTTGCCGCGCGGCTTGGCCGCCGCGGCCGGTGCCTGGGCGGCGGGCTTCGGCTTGGTGGCGGATGCTGCGGCGGGCGCCACCTTGGCCGGACGCTGCACCAGATAGTCGGAATAGCCGCCGGCATATTCGGTGGCGGTGCCGTCGCCCTCCAGCGCGATGGTGGCGGTCACCAGCCGGTCGAGGAAGTCACGGTCGTGGCTGACCAGCAGCAGCGTGCCCTGGTAGTCGCCCAGCACGTCCTCCAGCAGGTCCAGCGTGTCCATGTCGAGGTCGTTGGTCGGCTCGTCGAGGATCATCATGTTGCTGGGCTTGGCGAACAGCCGGGCCAGCAGCAGCCGGTTGCGCTCGCCGCCCGACAGCGCCTTGACCGGGCTGTCCAGCTGCCGGGTGTCGAACAGGAAATCCTTCATGTAGCCGGCGACATGGCGCGACACGCCGTTGACCACCACCGCATCGCCGCCGAAGGGGCAGAGCACCTTGCGGATGGTGTCCTCCGGGTTCAGCCCCTCGCGCCGCTGGTCGAAATAGGCGGTGTCGAGGTTGGTGCCCAGCTTCACCGTGCCCTCGTCGGGATCGAGCTGGCCGGTCAGCATCTTCAGCAGGGTGGACTTGCCGGCGCCGTTCGGCCCGATCAGACCGACCCGGTCGCCGCGCAGGATGCGGGTGGAGAAGTCCTTCACGATGGTCTTGCGGCCGTCGGGCGTATCGAAGCTCTTGGAGACGGCGGTTGCCTCGATCACCAGCCGGCCGCCGCGCTCGGCCTCGGCGATGGCGAGCTTGGCCTGCTGGCCGCCCTTGATCTGCTCCGCACGCCCGGCCCGCAGGTCGAGCAGGTTGCGGACGCGCCCCATGTTGCGGGTGCGCCGGGCGGAGATGCCCTCGCGCAGCCACTTCATCTCGCTTTCGATCTTGCGGTCCAGCTTATGGGCCGCCGCCTCTTCCGACTCGAACACCTCGGCCTGCCAGGTCTCGAACTCGGCGAAGCCGCGGTCGGTGGCGCGCACCGTACCGCGGTCGAGCCACAGCGTGCGCTTGGCGAGCCGGTTCAGGAAGGCGCGGTCGTGGCTGATCAGCAGCAGACCGCCGCGGAAGGACAGCAGTTCCTCTTCCAGCCACTCGATGGTGGGGAGGTCGAGGTGGTTGGTCGGCTCGTCCAGCAGCATGACGTCGGGGTTGCCGACCAGCGTGCGGGCCAGCGCGGTGCGGCGCGATTCGCCGCCCGACAGGGTGCGCGGGTCGAGGTTGCCGTCGACCTGGAGCCGGTCGAGCACGGCGTCGACGCGGTGCGCCTCGTCCTGCTCGTCGGCGGGCAGTCCCTGCACGACATAGTCCTGGACGGTGGCGCAGCCGGTGAAGTCCGGCTCCTGCGGCAGATAGGCGAGGCGGGCGCCCGGCTGGACGAACACGGTGCCGCCGTCGGGTTGGATCATCCCGGCCAGCACCTTCATCAGCGTCGACTTGCCCGACCCGTTGCGTCCGACCAGACAGGCGCGGTCGCCGCGGCCGATGGACAGGTCGATGCCGTCGAACAGCGGACGGCCGCCGAAGGTGACGGAGACGCCCTGGAGCGCCGTGATGGGTGCGGGAGGAGCCATGGACCGTTCGTGCGCCGGAAAATCGAGGGAAGGGGATGGGTTATAGCGCGCCGTCCCCCTCCACCGCGACCCGGAAAAACGGTTGGGCGGGTTGCGCCCGGTGGAACCGCCCCCGCTGTCGGGCCGGGATCAGGCCGGCAGTTGGGCGATGCCGGTCGGCGCCGGCACCTGCTGTTCCTGCATCTTGAAGCCGAAATAGGTGCCGTTGCTGATGCCGGTCAGGGCCAGCAGGTTGGCCGACAGTTCCGGCATGCCCAGCGTGCGGGTGACCTCGTAGAGGAAGGTTATGCCCAGCACCCCGGTCCAGGCCAGCAATTGCAGGCGATGGATGTTGTAGCCGGCGGCGTCGCTCAGCAGATCGGGCAGCAGCCCCTGGGTGGGCGGATAGACCTGCTCCAGGCTGGCGGCCATGGCCGTCCGGTCGGGCGGGGTGGCCGCGGCGGCGGCGATGTAGAGAGCGGCATGCTGCTGGCGCCGGGTCTGGTCGTCGCTTGGCCGGCGGTCCTGGAAGGCGGCCAGGACCGAGGTGCCGCCGACGATCCCCATCAGCGCCATGGTGCCGGTGGTGATGGTGTCCATCGATCCGGTGATGGTCAGGATGGCGGCGTAGGAGGCGGTGACGATCCCGCTCCACCACAGAAGCTGGAAGCGGGCGAGGCTGTAGGGTGCCCGGTAGTTGGCCGGCATCGGCACGCCGGCGATCGGGGTGATGGCATCGGTGCGTCCGAAATGGCGGAAGAAGGCGAACAGGAACACCGCCGCCACCAGGGCGAACCACACCGCCGCCAGCCCGAGGTCGCGGTTGCTGGCGCCCTGGATGGACACCATCTGCGGCGCGGTCGTCATGCCGCCGGTGGCCGGGCCGAAGGCGACCGGCAGGGTCTTGGCCCCGGCGAGGCTGAAGAAGCCGCTGAAGGCGGTCTGCCAGGATGCCCGCCGCTTCGCCGCGTCGTCGCCGTTGCCGGCGATGGAGGTGGAGGCGATGCCCATCAGGTCGCCCTTGGCTGAGCAGGCGAAGCTGGCGCGGGCGCCGGGAATGGTCTGGCCGTTGGCGACCAGGACCAGCGCTTGCGCGTTCAGCGTTGCCGCCTGCGTGGCGCAGTCGGTGCCGGCAGGCGGCGTTCCCAGGTTCAGCGTCAGCGGCTGGCCCAGCACCACCGTGGCATCGCCGGCTGTTGCGGGGGGCATCGCCGGGGCCGCCATCTGCGCCTGGGCGATGCCCCCTGTCGCAATCGTCGTTCCCAATATAGCGGCGAAGACCGTCCGGATGATCGTGCGTCGCATCGTCGTGTCATCCCCAAAGCCCGCGGGCAACCGGCGGCCCGCCCCGCCGGGGACGATACGTCAGAAAACGGGATAAAGACCATTGGAAAACAATTTCAAATGAACTCGGCCGACTACGCCCCGCGACGGGTCAGGACAGGGCCGCCGCACCCTCCCGTTCACGGCGAATGCGGTCGTAGGCGGCGTTGATCAGCGCGAGTTTCTGCGTCGCCAGATCGATGAATTCCTGTGGCATGCCCTGGGCGATCAGCCGGTCCGGATGGTGTTCCCGGACCAGCGCCCGGTGCGCGGCCTTGACCGCATTGTCGCCGGCCAGACGCGCCACGCCGAGCACGGCATAGGGGTCGGTTTCCGTCGGGGTGCCGGCCAGATGGTGACCGGCGACGATGCGGCGGAAATCGGCCTCGTCGAAGCCGAAGATCATGGCGACGGCGCGCAGATACTCGACCTCCGTCTCGTGCAGCTCGTCATCGGCCTCGGCGATCATCAGCAGGCTGTCGAGCAACTCCTCCAGCACCGCGTGCTTGTCCTCGAACAGCTTGGCGATCTGGCGGGCGTATTCCTCGAACCCGCGGGTGTCGCGGCGGGCGAGGTCGAAGACCCGGCCGACATTGTCCAACTCCTCCGGCGGGACGCGGAAAAGCCGCTTGAAGGTGTCGACCTCCACCCGCTTCACCACGCCGTCGGCCCGGGCCATCTTGGCGGCCAGCGCGATCACGCCGATGGTGAAGGCGACTGTCTGCTTGGCCGCTTCGGCTTCGGCATCGCTCATGCCGCGGCGCGGCTGCTCGTCCGGGCCGCAGGGCGACCAAAGATCGACCGCATGCCCGGCCAGACCGCCCAGCAGGGCGCCGAGCGGCCCGCCGGTGAACAGGCCGGCCGCGCCGCCCAGGATCTTGCCCCAGATGCTCATGTCATGCCCTTTTGTGCACAGGCCACCCCACCCCTTGAGCACAGCATAGCGGCCGGGAAAGGGCAGGCCAACTGTGGCTTCCCTGCAACAGGCCAGCATTGTTGGTATCGCGAATTTCTAATAAGCGCTTGCGAATCCCGCCGGCCACGCCATGTTGCAATGCAACAAAAGGCGCCGGAGAGAGCGCTGCTCGCGATAAGACGGTGCCTGCCGACGGCGGTGCCGGAGCCTGGGGAAAACGTTCTGCACGAATGCGTTTTCGGATTTCGAGAACCGTGAGCAGAGCCATGCCTGTCATCCGCAAGATCATGCCGACCGAGCTGCCCCAGTACCGGGCGCATCTTCTCCGCCTCGACCGCACGGACCGTTATGCCCGCTTCGCCGGCACCCTGTCGGACGAGGCGGTGGAGCGGCATTGCACCGCCATCGACTGGGGACGGACGGTGATTCTCGGCGCGTTCGAGGACGGCGTGCTGCGCGGCGCCATCGAACTGTGCGGCGACCGCCTCCTCTGGCCCGAACAGGCTGAATTCGGCATCAGCATCGAGTCGGAATTGCAGGGCAAGGGTGTCGGCAGCACGCTGGTCCGCCGCATCCTGACCGTCGCCCGCAACCGCGGCATCCGCCATGTCCATATGGTGTGTCTGGCGGAAAACTCCCGCATGCGCGCCCTGGCCCGCCGGTTCGGCGGACGGCTGGCGCTCGATGGCGGCGAGATCACCTCGATGTTCGAGCTGCCGGCGCCCAACCAGTTCTCCATCGCCCTGGAAGCGCTGGAGGACGGCAGCGGCGCCTTCAACAGCATCCTGGCGGGCAACGCCATTCAGTCCCGTCTGTTCACCCGCCCGCCGCGGGAGCGGATGGCTGCCTGACGGCGATATCCGCCGGCCGGTCGTCTGTGATCCTGTGTTCTTTCCGCCGCGTCCGTCCTTCCTGATGGGGGCGGGCCACTCAGGCGGTTGAAATTCGCTGCCGGATCGCGAAACTCCGGCCCACGCGCGGTGCGGTTGCCGCGCATGGAATTCGGCGGGTGCGACAATGGGTGAGACGAAGAACGGGACGGTGACCGGTGCGGCGGAGACCACGCCGGCCCGGTGGCAGTTCTGGGTGGACCGCGGCGGCACCTTCACCGACATCGTCGGCCGCCGGCCGGACGGGTCGGTCGTGACCCACAAGCTGCTGTCGGAAAATCCGGAGCGCTATGCCGACGCCGCCGTCCAGGGCATCCGAGAGCTTCTGGGGCTGAAGCCGGGCCAGCCGATCCCGCCGGACACGGTGGAGGTGGTCAAGATGGGCACCACCGTCGCCACCAACGCCCTGCTGGAACGCAAGGGCGAGCCGTCCGTCCTGCTGATCACCGAAGGTCTGGCCGACCAGCTGCGCATCGGGCATCAGGCCCGCCCGAAGATCTTCGCCCGCCGCATCGATCTGCCCGACCAGCTCTATTCCCATGTGGTGGAGGTGCCGGAACGGGTGATGGCCGATGGCCGCGTGCTGAAGCCGGTCGATCTGCATGCCGTGCGCCGCGGACTGGAGGAGGCCTATCGCCGGGGCTTCCGCGCCGCCGCCATCGCGCTGATGCATGGCTACCGCTATCCGGAGCATGAGCGTCAGGTCGCCTCGCTGGCCCGTGCGGTCGGCTTCACCCAGGTGTCGGTCAGCCATCTGGTCAGCCCGCTGATGAAGCTGGTCGGCCGCGGCGACACCACGGTGGCCGACGCCTACCTCTCCCCCGTGCTGCGCCGCTACGTCGACCGGGTCGCCAACGACCTCAGCGTCGATGGCGCGCCGGTGCCGCTGATGTTCATGCAGTCCAACGGCGGCCTGACCGACGCCCGCCGCTTCCAGGGCAAGGACGCCATCCTGTCCGGTCCGGCCGGCGGCGTGGTGGGCGCGGTGCGCACCGCCGGCATGGCCGGATTCGACCGGGTCATCGGCTTCGACATGGGCGGCACCTCGACCGACGTGTCGCATTATGCCGGCGAGTATGAGCGCGCCTTCGACGCGGTGGTGGCCGGCGTACGGGTGCGCGCACCGATGATGCACATCCACACGGTGGCGGCCGGCGGCGGTTCGCTTTGCGTCTTCGACGGCACCCGGTTCCGCGTCGGGCCGGACAGCGCCGGTGCCAACCCCGGCCCTGCCTGTTACCGCCGCGGCGGGCCGCTGACCGTCACCGACTGCAACGTGATGGTCGGCAAGATCCAGCCGCGCTTCTTCCCCAATGTCTTCGGCCCCAACGGCGACCAGCCGCTGGATGCCGAGGTGGTGAAGGCCCGCTTCACCGAACTGGCCGCCACCGTCAATGCCAAGCTCGGCACGGCGATGACCCCGCAGGAGGTCGCCGAGGGCTTCCTGCGCATCGCCGTCGACAACATCGCGAACGCCATCAAGAAGATCTCGGTCGAGCGCGGCTATGACGTCACCGGCTATACGCTGAACGGCTTCGGCGGGGCGGCGGGTCAGCATGTCTGCGCCGTCGCCGACGCGCTGGGCATGACGCGGGTGTTCCTGCACCCGCAGGCCGGCGTGCTCTCCGCCTACGGCATCGGGCTGGCCGACACCGTCGCCATCCGCGAACGCGCGGTCGAAGGCCCGCTGAGCGACGCCGTGGTCGACCGTCTGACCATGCTGTTCACCGATCTGGAAACCGAAGGGCGGGCGGAGCTGACCCGCCAGGGTGTCGATGCCGGGCGGCAGGCGATCAACCGCCGCGTCCATCTGAAGGCCACCGGCTCCGACACCACCCTGACCGTCGCCTTCGGGTCGAAGGTGGCGATGACCAAGTCCTTCGAGGAGGCGCACCGTCGCCGCTACGGCTTCCTCACCCCCGGCACCGCGCTGGAGGTGGAGTCGGTGACGCTGGAGGCGGTCGGCCTGACCGACGTGCTGGAGGATCCGGAGCTTCCCGCCACCACCGCGGTGCTGCCGCGCCGGCTCGCCACCGTCGCCATTCACAGCGCGGGCCAGCGCCGCGAGGCGCCGCTCTACGACCGCCGTCAGCTTCAGCCCGGCAACCGCGTCGTCGGTCCGGCGATCCTGGCCGAAGCGGTCTCCACCACCGTGGTCGAGCCCGGCTGGATGGCGGAGGTCACCCGCAAGAACCATCTGGTGCTGAGCCGGCTGGAGCCGGCGGCCCAGCGTCAGGCTGCCGGGGTCAAGGGCGGGGCGAAGGTCGATCCGGTAACGCTGGAGGTCTTCAACAACCTGTTCATGTCCATCGCCGAGCGGATGGGCGTGACGCTGGAGAAGACCGCCCGGTCGGTGAACATCAAGGAGCGTCTGGACTTCTCCTGCGCCCTGTTCGACCGCGACGGCGGCCTGATCGCCAACGCCCCGCACATGCCGGTCCATCTGGGATCGATGGGCGAGAGCGTGCGGGCCGTCATCCAGCGCCGCGGCGGCACCTTCACCGCCGGCGAGAGCTTCGCGCTGAACGACCCCTATCACGGTGGAACTCATCTGCCGGACATCACCGTCGTCTCGCCGGTGTTCGACGAGGCGGGCAAGGAGCTGCTGTTCTTCGTCGCTTCCCGCGGGCACCATGCCGACGTCGGCGGCATCACCCCCGGCTCGATGCCGCCGGACAGCAGGACCATCGCCGACGAGGGCGTGCTGCTGGACTGCGTGCCGCTGGTCGAGAACGGCCAGTTCCGCGAGCAGGAGATGGTAGAGCTTCTGCGCTCCGGCCCGCATCCGGCGCGCAACCCGGCGCAGAACATCGGCGACCTCAAGGCGCAGGTCGCCGCGAACGAGCAGGGCACCCGCGAACTGCACCGCGTCGTCCGCCTGCACGGCCTGTCCACCGTCATCGCCTACATGCGCCACGTCCAGGACAATGCCGAGGAGCAGGTCCGCCGCGCCATCGGCGTGCTGAGCGACGGCGACTTCGCGGTGACGCTGGACAATGGCGCGGTCATCAAGCTGCGGGTGTCGATCGACCATGGCGCGCGCTCGGCCATCGTCGATTTCTCCGGCACCAGCACCCAGCTGACCAACAATTTCAACGCCCCGTCGGCGGTCTGCCGGGCGGCGGTGCTCTATGTCTTCCGCTGTCTGGTGGACGACGAAATCCCGATGAACGAGGGTTGCCTGCGCCCCATCGAGATCGTCATTCCGCCGGGCTCGATGCTGTCGCCCAATCCGCCCGCCGCGGTGGTCGCCGGCAATGTCGAGACCAGCCAATGCATCGTCGACGCCCTGTTCGGCGCGCTGGGGGTGATGGCGTCGGCCCAGGGCACGATGAACAACACCACCTTCGGCAACGAGTGGCATCAGTATTACGAGACGGTCTGCGGCGGGTCGGGCGCCGGCAACGGCTTCAACGGCACCGACGCCGTGCAGACCCACATGACCAACTCGCGCCTGACCGATCCGGAGGTGCTGGAATGGCGCTTCCCGGTGCTGGTGGAGAGCTTCCGCATCCGTCGCGGCTCTGGTGGGGCAGGGCGCTGGCGCGGCGGCGACGGCGTGATCCGCCGCCTGCGCTTCCTGGAGCCGATGACCGCCGCCATCCTCGCCAACCACCGCAAGATCGCCCCCTTCGGCCTGAAGGGCGGTGCCGACGGTGCCGTCGGCCGGACCTGGGTCCAGCGCACCGACGGCAGCGTGCAGGAACTGGCCTCCCAGGACAGCGCCGCAATGCGGCCGGGCGACGCCCTGGTGGTGGAAACGCCGGGCGGCGGCGGGTACGGGGCCGCGGGGTAAAGGGAAAAGTTGGGGGCGGCCGAGACAGGTCCTCGCCGCGCCCCTTCACTCCGCCCGGTGCGGCGCCACGATGCCGAAGCGGTGCATCTGCCGATGGACGGTCGAGCGGTCGACCCCCATCGCGCGCGCCGTCGCCGATATGTTCCAATGGTGGCGCCGCAGCGTCTCGCGCAGCCGGGCGGCCGGGTCCTCGTCCGTCGCCACCGTCCGCGCTTCTTCCTCGGGCCAGGCCCGGAACAGGCCGCTGTGCTGCACCGGCTCCGGAATGTCGCCGAGGTCGATCAGCCCGCCGTCGCCGACCGCGCAGGCATAGTCCAGCGCATTCACCAGTTCCCGCACATTGCCCGGCCAGCCATGGCCGCGCAGGGCCGCCAGCGCCGCCGGGGTCAGGCGGTAGCCGATGCCGTCGCGCTCCGCCCGCTCGGCCAGCAGCCGTTCGATCAGCCAGTCCAGGTCGCCGCGCTGGCGCAGGGGCGGCACGGTGAACACCGCGCCGTTGAGACGAAAGTACAAATCGTCGCGGAACTGTCCGGCCTTGACCAGTTCCACCAGATCGCGGTGGGTGGCGCCGATGACGCGGACATCCACCGACACCGCCTTGGTCCGGCCGATCGGCGTCACCTCGCGCTCGGCCAGCACGCGCAGCAGCCGGGTCTGCGACGACAGCGGCATGTCGCCGATCTCGTCCAGGAACAGGGTGCCGCCGTCGGCTTCCAGGATCAGCCCCTTCTTGCCGCGCGCCGTCGCTCCGGTGAAGGAGCCGGGCTCGTAGCCGAACAGCTCGCTTTCGATCAGGTTCTCCGGCAGGGCTGCGCAATTGACGGCGACGAAGGGCTTGTTGCGGCGGATGCTGGCCTTGTGCAGGGCCTTGGCGAGATGCTCCTTGCCGGTGCCCGTCTCGCCGTGGATCAGCAGGCTCATGCGGGTGTTGACCAGCTTGGCCGCCCGTGTCAGCACCGCCTTCAGTGCCGGATCGCCGCCGGACACAACGCGCAGCGACTCCGGCAGCGGGTCGCCGCCATGGTCCGGCGTGTGGCTGCGCGGCAGCGACACCGCGGGGGGCGGCATCGCCTGGGCGAACAGCGGCAGTCCGGTGCGGCGCAGGCGCAGCGTGCGCTGCTCGGTCGGCAGCGAGCGGACGAAATGGACCAGATCGTCCACCTCGCAGTCGAACAGTTCGGCGAAGGAGCGGCCGAGCGGTGATGCCCCGTCCTCTGCCAGCAAATCGTGGGCCTTGTGGTTGAAGCCGACCACACGCCCGCCGGCGTCCAGCGCCAGGACGAAGTCGGGGTCGACCTCCGCGAACTCCTGCGATGCCGACAGTTTCAGCACCCAGTCGCGGCGGAAGTTGTTGTAGAGATTGGCGGTTTCGATCTTGTGGACATAGGCGCGCACCATCTGCAGCGCCAGATACTGGCTGATCTTCGGCTCCGGCGAGTGCAGGGCGGAGATGTCCAGCACGGCGGCCAATTCGCCTCCGCTGTCGAAGACGGGGGCCGCGGTGCAGGTCAGCGGGATGTGGGTGGAGTCGAAATGGTCGGTCTGGTGCACGGTCAGCGCCTGGGCGGTGGCGATGCAGGTGCCGACCGCGCAGGTGCCGGCATGCCCCTCGTTCCAGTCCGACCCGAGATACAGCCCGGCCCGGCGCAGATGGTTGTCGAAGGTCGGGTCGCCGATGAAGTCCACCGTGACGCCGTTGCTGTCGGTCAGCAGCAGGACATAGCCCATGCCGGCGACCTGCCGGTACAGCGCCTCCAGCCCGAAGCGGGCCATGCGCAGGAACTCGTCCATCGCGTCGCGATGCTCGCGCAGCCGTTCCTGCGGCAGGATGTGCGGCTCCCGCCCGACGGTGGGGTCCAGCTTGTGGTCGGCGACGCAACGCCGCCACGAGTTTTCGATGATCGGATCGCGCGCGGACCGCAAGCCAGCAGAGATACGGCCGGTGGAGACACGGACGAGTTCATCGATGTGGGCCGCGCGCGCGCTGTCCATGGTCGTGCCTCCCGCACTCAATCGTCCGTTTGTTCCGCGAACATATTGGGACGGACAATATCAACCGGCCGGCCCGATAGGCAACATGTGCAAAAGCATCAGACCGTTCCACCGGCTGGCCGCCGCCCATTGCCTTGGCATGCCGGCGTATGACCTCTGCTTTTGGTTATCCTGCCATGGCATGACGTTAAGGACATTTGCACAAGTAAGGTCGCATGCTCCATAAACGGGCAGGGATCGCCGGGGGCTTTCGATTTGCGGATTCTGATCGTCGACGATTCACCGCGCCACCTGACCATGATGGTGTACGAGCTGAACAAGCTCGGCTACGCCACCAGCGTGGTCAACAACGGCGCCGCCGCCATCGAGGCGGTGGCGAACGAGCGGTTCGATGTGGTGATGGCCGACATCCGTCTGGACGACATGACGGGGCTGGAGCTGTG
Source organism: Azospirillum palustre (assembly GCF_002573965.1). Classification (NCBI taxonomy): domain Bacteria; kingdom Pseudomonadati; phylum Pseudomonadota; class Alphaproteobacteria; order Rhodospirillales; family Azospirillaceae; genus Azospirillum; species Azospirillum palustre. Next base: position 787,005 of record NZ_PDKW01000043.1, read on the forward strand.
CTGGCACCTGCGCACGGCCCAGGGGCTCCGTCACCTCTACCTGATCCTGATGATCCCCGGCAGCATGACCGACCAGTTCCACGAACTGGTGGAGGCCGGCGCCGACGAGTTCCTGCGAAAACCTTTGGACTGGAAATGGACGGCGGCGCGCCTGCTGGCGGCCTCGCGCGTCGTGGCGATGCAGCGCGACCTGGAGCGGCTGGCGACCACCGATGCCCTGACCGGCGCCATGAACCGCCGCCGCTTCCTGGAGAGGGGGGCTGAAGAGTTTACCCGCTCGCGACGATACGAGCGCCCGCTGTCGGTGGTGATGCTGGACATCGACCATTTCAAGCGGGTCAACGACAGCTATGGCCACGCCACCGGTGACGAGGCGATCCGCAGCACGGTGCGCGCCTGCAAGGACAGCTTGCGCGCCTGCGATCTGATCGGCCGGCTGGGTGGCGAGGAGTTCGCCGTGGTGATGCCGGAAACCCCGCCCGTGAACGCCTTCGCCGCCGCCCAGCGCCTGCGCCAGGCGATCGCCGCCCAGCCGGTGAAGCGGGAGGACGGCGGAGAGCTGTTCCTGACCGTCAGCCTGGGGCTTAGCTGGCTGACCGGCAGCGACACCGGTGTCGAACCCCTGCTGGCCCGTGCCGACGCCGCCCTCTACCGCGCCAAGAACGCCGGCCGCAACCGTGTGGAGGTCGAACCGCAGATCGCACTGCCGAGGTCGATGCAGGGGTAGGGGAAGCCACCGGTTCCCCGAAGTTGCCGATCCGCAGTCCACGCTGCGTCAAGCTGAGAGTCCGCAAAGAAAAACCCCCTGGCTTCCTTCCGAAAACCAGGGGGTTCTCTATGATGGTAGCAGCGGAGGGATTTGAACCCCCGACCAAGGGATTATGATTCCCCTGCTCTACCACTGAGCTACGCTGCCATCGTGTTCGCCGTTGTTGGCGTTTCCGCCGCCGTGGCTACCATCGTGTCCCGTCGTTGCCGCCGGGAGCCGCTATATAGGATAGGGCGACTTGGCCTGTCAACGTGGAATTTTCGGGGGGTGCGATTTTTTTTGGCCGACCGGCGGAAAGTCGCATAACCCCCTGATTCAGGCCACCGTTTCCCCCGCTCCCACAAGCTTGGCCGCATCCTCGCCCACGCCGCCGGCGGTGGCGGAAATCCAGCCGCCGCCCAGCACGCGGTCGCCCTGGTAGACGACGCAGGCCTGGCCCGGGGCGATGCCGTGCTGGGGTTCCAGCAGTTCGACCTGCGCAGTGCCGTCCGGGCCGGCGCGCCACAGGGCAGGGGCGGCCGGCTGGGCGGAGCGGAGCTTCACCGACACCTCGATCCCGGTGCCATCGGCCATATTTGGGGCCATATCGGGGCCCAGCCAGTTCACGTCGCGCACCATCACCAGCGAGCGGGCGAGGTCGCGGCGAGGGCCGACGACGACGCGGCGGCGGGCCGGCTCCAGGCGGACGACGTAGAGCGCCTCCTCCTCCTGGCCGCGGATGCCGCCGATACCCAGCCCCTTGCGCTGACCGACCGTGTAGTGGACGACCCCCTTGTGACGGCCAAGAACGCGGCCATCGACATGGACGATGTCGCCGGGCTCGACGGAGCCGGGGCGCAGCTTCGCCACCACCTCGGCATAATTGCCGTTGGGAACGAAGCAGATGTCCTGGCTGTCGGGCTTGGCCGCCACCTCCAGACCGTGGCGTTCGGCCAGCGCGCGGGTTTCCGGCTTGGTCAGGCCGCCCAGCGGGAAGCGCAGGAACTCCAACTGCACGCGCGTGGTGGCGAACAGGAAATAGCTCTGGTCCTTGGCGGGGTCGACGGCGCGGTGCAGTTCGGCGCCCTGCGGGCCGGCGATGCGGCGGACATAATGGCCGGTGGCGAGCGCGTCGGCGCCCAGGTCGCGGGCGGTGTTCAGCAGGTCGCGGAACTTGACGCGCTGGTTGCAGCGCACGCAGGGGATCGGCGTTTCGCCGCGCAGATAGCTGTCGGCGAAATCATCCATCACGTCCTGGCTGAAGCGGCCCTCGTAATCCAGGACGTAATGCGGGATGCCGATGCGGTCGGCGACCTGACGGGCGTCGTAGATGTCCTGGCCGGCACAGCAGGCGCCCGGCTTCTGCAGGGCGAGGCCGTGGTCGTAAAGCTGCAGCGTGATGCCGACGACGTCATAGCCCTCCTCTCGCAGCACGGCCGCGGTGACGGAGGAATCCACCCCACCGGACATCGCGACGACGACGCGGGTGTCCTGGGGGCGCTTGGAAAGACCGAGGGAGTTCATGGCGCCCTATATAAGGCGGGCAGGCGCCCGGAAAAGGCAGGAATGCGCAGCAGAGTAAATACAAGCGGCCGCCGGGTGCCGCAGCGCGCGGCGCCGTCCCGGCGGCCGGAACAGGGTTCCCCCGAACGCTTACTTCATCGCGTTGTTGCTGCCGCCCGGCAGGCGGACGACAAGGCCGTCCAGCTCTTCGGTCATGATGATCTGGCAGCCCAGGCGCGAGGTCTTGGTCAGGCCGAAGGCGAGGTCCAGCATGTCCTCCTCATCCTCCTGCGCATCCGGCAGGACGTCGAACCACTCCGGCTCGATCACGACATGGCAGGTGGAGCAGGCCAGCGAGCCCTCGCAGGCGCCTTCCAGATCCAGGCTGTTCTTGTGCGCGATCTCCAGCACGGACAGGCCGAGCGGGGCTTCCACCTCGCGGCGGGTGCCGTCGGTCTCGATGAAGGTCATCTTGGGCATGGGGTCCTCGTTCTTTTACGGTTGCCTAGCGATTTAAAGGGCGATTGTAAGAAAACTGTGAATCACCGCCGCGGGGTCGTCCGCGCGGCACGGCGGTCGCGCACCTCGGCGGCCAGCGCCTCCAGCCGTTCCAGCCTGGCCAGGATGCGGGACGCACCGTCGGCGGCCGGCGGGCTGTCGGGTGTCGACGCCGCCTGCGCCTTACGGAAGGCGGGAGCGAGATACTTGATGCAGGCCTCGACCCGCTGGTTGAGGTCCAGCCCGATGCGGTCCAGCTCCAGCACGTCGTTGGCACGGGCCAGCCGGGCCGCGAGGTCGGCGATCTCCTCGTCGCCGTCCTCGTCGCCATCGGCCGGTGTGCCGCCGATCAGCTCCAGCAGCGCATGGGCGCGGCGGATGGGGTCGCGCAGCACCTCATAGGCGTCGCGCAACGCCTCGACCTGGGCCTTGGCGTTGGCCTGTTGGCGCGGGCCGCGGGCGGCGAAGCGCTCCGGGGCCATGGCGCGGGTGAAGCCGGCATGCTGCTTCGACAGCTGCTCCAGATCGATGTCGAAGCGGCGCTCCAGCCCCAGCCGGGTGAAGGGGTCGAGCGGCCGCGGCGGCTGTACCGCGCCGCAGGCATGGCAGAACAGGGCGCGTGGCGCCACCGAGCGGCCACAGATGCCGCAGGGCTCCAGATCGCCGGCGATGGTTCCGGAAATGCCGCCGCTGCTGTTGCCGGGCGGACCGGATTTGGGCGGGCCGGATTTGGAGCTGGTCATGCGCGCAGTCCGTCAAAACGCCGAGAGGCTCGGCCGATGGGATGGTTTACCCGACATGAGGCCCCTGTCGTCACGAAGGCCGCTGTCACGAAGGCCGCCTTCCGCGGCGGTCATACCGATAAGCCGCATCCGGCGCAATGCGCGAATGCGGGCTTTCCGGGCCGAGGACAGATCGTCGCGCAGCCATGGCGGGTAACAGGCGGGATCAGCCATCCGCGGGCGCGCTTCGTCGCGCCATCGCGGTCCAGGCCGTCAGGAAGCGGTCAACCGTTTCGTCGTCGCTGGTCCAGCCCAGGCTGACCCGGATGGCGCTGGCGGCGGACCGGTCGTCCTCGCCCATCGCCGCCAACACATGGGATGGCTTCACCTTGCCGCTGGAGCAGGCCGATCCGGCGCTGACCGCCACGCCGGCGAGGTCCAGCGTCATCACCTGGGTTTCGCCGGGCAGGCCGGCCAGCATCAGGCAGCTGGTGTTGGCGACCCGCGCCGCACCGGCCCCCATCGCCCGGGCGCGCGGGATGGCAGCCAGCGCCTCCCGCTCCAGCCGGTCGCGCAGGGATGCGAGGTCGGTGGCCTCCGCCAGCCCGTCCAGCGCCAGCCGGGCTGCGGCGCCGAAGCCGACGATGCCCAGCAGGTTCTCGGTGCCGGCCCGCTTGCGCCGTTCCTGCCCGCCGCCGCGGATCAGCGCGTCGGGTTCGAGCCCCTCCGCCAGGATCAGGGCGCCGACGCCGGTCGGTCCGCCCAGCTTGTGGGCCGATAGCGTCATCAGGTCGACGCCGAGATCGCGCAGGGACAGCGGCATCCGTCCGGCCGCCTGCACCGCGTCGCAGTGGATCAGCGCGCCATGGGCGTGGGCGATCCGGGCGGCGTCGGCCACCGGCTGGATCACACCGGTCTCGTTGTTGACCAGCATCAGGGAAACGAGCGCCTGATGGGCCGCCGCGGCCAGCCGGCGCTCCAGCTCGTCCAGGTCGGCGACGCCATCGCGGTCCACGCCAAAGCGCCCCGCCCCGGGCTGGGCGGCCAGCACCGACTCATGTTCGATGGCGGAGGTCAGCGTGCGGCGGCCGGGGAAGCCGCGGAGCGCAAAGTTGTTCGCCTCCGTCCCGCTGCCGGTGAACAGCACCTGGGCCGGCTTTACGCCCACCAGCGCCGCCACGGCGGCACGCGCCTCCTCCACCGCCCGGCGGGCGCTGCGGCCGAAGGCGTGGACGGAGGACGGGTTGCCGACCAGATCCATCGCCTGACCCATCGCCGCCCTGACCTCCGGCTTCAGCGGAGCGGTGGCGTTGTGATCGAGATAGACGCCGGTCCGCCGGAACGGGGCAACAGACGGGGCAACGGGCGGTGAAGTCACTTTTCAGGCACGCTCAAGGTGGAAGGCCAATCTCGCTCTGCCGGATCACTCGGCAGCGGCGACGGCGGCGCTGTCGGCGGCCGGGGTCGGGCGCAGCAGGTTCAGGCCGCTGGTGCCGATGATCCGCCGTTCCACCACATCGGCGACGGTGACCGAGCTGAGATACATATGGATCTGGTTGCCCAGCTCTTCCCACAAATCGTGGGTCAGGCAGCGCGAGCGGTTGGTGCGGCAGCCCTGCGGCGTGCCGTTGGCGCAGCGGGTGGTGCGGATCGGCTCGTCCACCGCCAGGATGATGTCGGACACCCGGGTCGCATCGGCCGGATGGGCAAGCAGATAGCCGCCGCCGGGGCCGCGCACGCTCTTGACCAGACCACCCTTACGCAGCTTGGCGAACAGCTGCTCCAGATAGGACAGGGAAATCTCCTGCCGCTCCGCGATGTCGGCCAGCGCGACCGGGCTGCCCTGGCTGGTGGCGGCCAGATCGACCATCGCCATCACGGCATAGCGTCCCTTGGTGCTGAGTCTCATCGCGATTCTCCTTGCGCTTCGTGCATCCCATTTGCGCGGGACGCCACCGTCTCTGGCGGTGTGGGTGTTGAACGGGGGAGGGCAGCGGGCGGACGATCCGCCTCCAACTCGCCGACACGGGCCTGCAGCGCCGTCATCTGGTCGAGCAGGCCGGTCAGCGCGCGGGCCACCGGGTCGGGGATGTCGCCGCAGGGTGTGCCGTAGGGCATGAATTTGCGGGTTTCGGCGCGGTCGCGCGCCACCACCGGCTTGGCCGGGATGCCGACCACCGCGGTGTCGGCCGGGACGTCGGCCACCACCACCGCATTGGCGCCGATGCGCGCCCCACGGCCGATGGTGATGGCGCCCAGGATCTTGGCGCCGGCGCCGACGATGACGCCGTCGCCCAGCGTCGGATGGCGCTTGCCGGGATTGAGTGAGGTGCCGCCCAGCGTCACCCCATGATAGAGCATGACGTCGTCGCCGATCTCCGCCGTCTCGCCGATCACGACACCCATGCCGTGGTCGATGAAGAAGCGGCGGCCGATGGTGGCGCCGGGATGGATTTCGATGCCGGTCAGCGACCGGGCGATCTGCGAGACCAGGCGGGCGGTGGTGTGCAATCCGGCGTCGCGGGCGCGCCGGGCGATGCGGTGGAGAATGATCGCGTGCAAGCCGGGGTAGCAGAGCGCGACCTCGAGCCGGGACCGCGCGGCGGGATCGCGCGCCATGATCCCATCGATCTCTTCGCGAAGATGCTTGAACACGCCATCACCCGCCGTGGTATAGTCCGCCGCTCTCATCGGCCGCCCGTGCCCGGTTTCGGCCTGTCGGACCCTTGCGGTTCAGGACCTTCCGGTCCGGAACCTCGACGGCTCCGACCGGTAGGGACCCGGACTTATCGATGGGTCCGGCTAGCGCTGGAGCCGATCGGGCGGGTCAGGCGGGTTGTCCCGGAGGACGTTAAGACGCATATATGATGACCAAGCAAAACGGTCAAGAATTGTGTGCGGAAAACCCCACTCCAAGACGGGAAAATCCGTGACGGGCCGGACGGCCCGTGCGCCGGGGCGGTTTGCCGGATGAAAGTCCGGCCGGTCGTCGCGGCGGTTCCAACAACCCTTTGTCCGCGTCAGGAACGTCGTTCCCATGCCTGAAGTGCTCTTCAACGGTCCCGCCGGTCGCCTGGAAGGCCGTTACACCCACGGCAAGCAGCCGAACGCCCCGGTCGCGCTGCTGTTGCACCCGCACCCGCAGCACAATGGGACGATGAACAACAAGGTGGTCTTCACCCTGTTCCAGTCGTTTACCAAGCGCGGCTATTCGGCGCTCCGCTTCAACTTCCGCGGCGTCGGGCGCAGCCAGGGCACCTACGACAAGGGGGAGGGCGAGCTGGCCGACGCGGCGGCGGCGCTGGATTGGTTGCAGACCTACAACCCCAACGCTCCGGTCTGCTGGATCGGCGGCGTGTCGTTCGGCGCCTGGATTGGTATGCAGCTGCTGATGCGCCGTCCTGAGATCGACGGCTTCGTGTCGGTTTCGCCGCCTGCCAACCTGTTCGACTTCTCGTTCCTGGCGCCGTGCCCGTCCTCGGGCCTGATCATCAATGGCGACAAGGACGAGGTGGTGCCCCAGGCCGCTGTGACCAAGCTGGTGACCAAGCTGTCGCATCAGAAGGACATCCGGATCGACCACCGCGTCGTTCCAGGCGCCAGCCACTTCTTCGTCAACCGCACCGACGATCTGGCGATCCAGGTGGACGATTATCTGGACAAGGCGCTGGGCAATCCCATCGCGGCGGTGGCCGAGTAAGCAGGATCAAGCAAGGGAAAGCGGGGGAGGGGGCAATCGCCCCGGACCTCCCCATCCCCTCATTGTTCGCAGCCCAGGACCCACACGTCGTAGATCGGGTTCTCCATCGCCGACAGGGCGGGGCTGGAGGCGAACATCCAACCACTGAAGACCTGTTCCGCCTGCTCGCCGGGCTTGATCTCCGTCACTTCCAGGAAGGCGGCGGATTCCGGCGTCTCGATCGGCGGGTTCTCGCGGCAGGCGCGCAGTGTGATGCGCAGGCTGCTCATAGCCTTGGTCTCCCCGACCTTCATGGTGAAGGTGGAGGTGCGGGCGGTCACCTTGTCCAGCCATTGCAGCTTGGCCGCCGGCCGTTCGATCATCTGGCTCGGCACCGGAGCGGCCTGGACGGCCACGGACGCCAGCAGCGCCGCGGCACCCAGCAGGCCGGCGGCCGGCCGGAGAAGGTTGGGCCAGAGAAAATTGGAAAGTCTCGTCACGTCGCATCGCTTCCGTAGTTGCGGACGGCACCCCATGGCAAGACTCAGCCTGTCTGCGGGAACTCTGCCGGGGCGCTCCGCCTTCTATCCCGGAAGCGGGGTCAGCGTCTAGTGGCGGGGACGCCGGGGTGCGTCGTGCGGAATTTGCGGGTCAGCGCGTCACGGTGCTGCGCGACGCCGGCGCGCTGTAGGTGGCGCCGGACCCGCTCTGCGGCGTGGCGTTGCGGTCTTCGATCTTCTGGGTCGCCGCACCGGCGCCGGCACCAGCCGCCGCTCCGACCACGGCGCCCACCGGCCCGCCAACCACGGCACCGGCCGCAGCACCGCCAAGTCCGCCGGTGGCCGACTTCTCTTCCATGTCGGCGCCGCAGGCGGCGGTCGCCAGAGCCAGGCCGAGGGCGGCCAAATGGAACAGACGCATCGCGTTCCTCCTGCTTCGTGATCCGGCGGCAAGGTCCATCCGGACTGGAGAAGGAACGCTTGGGCGCGGCCGTCGGTTCCGGCCACGCCCAGGGTTGGAAATCACAGCTGGTTGGAAATCACAGCTCGTTGGACATCACAGCTTCGGCGGCTGGGCCGGGGCCTGTCCGGGGGGCTGGCCCTGCTGGCCGTTGGCCTGGTCGCCCGACTTACTCATGCTCTGCAGCGAGAAGATGACCTGACCCAGCAGCTGTTCCAGGCCCGGCGTGCTCTGGGTGAACTCGATCTTGCCGTTCGGCTTGATGGCGTCGGGATCGCCGCCCGGCTCCAGCGACAGGAACTTGCCGCCCAGCAGGCTTTCCGAGGCGATGACCGCCGCGGTGTCCTTCGGCAGCTTCACCGAATTGCCGACCGACAGGTGGACCACCGCCTGATAGGTGGTGGGGTCGAGCGTCAGCCCGGTGACCGTGCCGACCTTCACGCCGCTGATCCGCACGTCGGCGCCGCTTTGCAGGCCGGTGATGCTGTTGAAGTTGGCGGTGACGTCATAGCCCTGCACCTTGCGCAGGTCCGCACTTTTGTAGGCGAAGGCAAGGAACACGGCTGCCACGGCGAGCACGACGCCGCCAAGCACGGTCTCAATCACATTCCGGCGCATAGAGCTATCCTGCTGCGAATTCCCGAATCGAAACCCGGCCCGCATGGGGGCCGGGCTTTCCGCTCCGCTTTCCGTTCCGGCCCGATGGCCGGTTCCGGTTTGGATCAGCTCGGAGTCCAGGGCTCGTAATCGCCGGTGGCCGGCACGCGCTGCCCGCCGGCCAGCACATGGCCGGGCGGACGGTAGGCCTGGACCGAGCCCGACATGTTGGGCAGATGTTCCTTCTGCCACGGCTTGTGATAGGCGCTCGACCCCTCGGGCAGCGGCTCCTTGGTGGTGTGGTGCAGCCACCCGTGCCATTCCGGCGGGATCTTGGAGGCGTCGGGCTCACCGGCATACAGGACCCAGCGGCGCTCGCGCGTGCCGGGCTTGGTGTCCTTGTTGCGGTAATAGACGTTGCCGAAGCGGTCGCTGCCGACCTTGGCGCCCCGACGCCACGTGACGTAACGGATGTGAATGTTCGCCAGTTTGGTGAACAGGGAGATCGGCTCGCTCATCGTCGCTCACGAATTCCGGAGTCTGGCCCCGCGGAAACGGGGCTGGTCGAATGCGGGCCGCACTATGACACCGCAAGGCCCGCGCGTCCACCGTTGGTGAGGCCCAAGCTGCCCACAGGGTGGAAAGAGGGGAGCTATTGCAGGCGGGTCGCGGCGATCTTGGCCGTATCGACCGGGGTGGCTGTGCAGCCGCCCAACGTTGGACCGACCGGAAGCTCGCCGAAGGCTGCCAGCGCACCCTCCGCCTTCAGCCGGCCGACGAATCCGGGATCCACCCCACGGGCGACCCAGGCGAATCCGAGCCAGGTGGACCGCACCGGCTCCCCCCCGGCCCGCACCATCGCCGCCATCGCCTCGGCATCGCTGGTGCCGGGGGAGAAGACCGCCAGCATCAGGCCGTCGGTCGTGTCGGGCAGTGCTGCGCGTTGCAGCGACAGCCCCATCAGCCCGGCCCAGACCAGCAGGATGCCGCCCAGCAGCGCCGCGGCAAGGCCGTGGCCGATGGGAAATGCGGCGGAGGGGGCGGGGCTGTCGCTCATGGGTGTATATCTTACGCCTTTGCCTCGGCCGCCGCCAGCGACGGGGCGGGCTTCTCGGCGATCGGCCAGTGGACGATGGTCGCGAACATCGCCAGCGCCACGCCCAGCCACCAGACGACGTCGTAGGACCCCGTCCGCTCATACAGCACGCCGCCGAGCCAGACGCCCAGGAAGCCGCCGACCTGATGGCTGAAGAAGGCGAAGCCGTAGAGCGTGCCCATGTAGCGGGTGCCGAACATCAGCGCGACGAGGCCGGAGGTCGGCGGTACGGTGGACAGCCACAGCAGGCCCATCACTGCGGCATAGGCGATCACCGTCACCGACGAGATCGGCAGCAGGATGAAGATGGCCGTCGCGATGCCGCGCGAGAAATAGTTGGCGCACAGCAGGTAGCGTTTGCTGACCTTGCCCGCCAGGATGCCGGAGGCGTAAGAGCCGATAACGTTGAACAGGCCGATCAGCGCCAGCGCCCAGGCGGCCAGCGTCGGGCTGATGCCGGCGGCGGTCAGGTAGGGCGGCAGGTGGGTGGTGATGAAGGCCAGCTGGAAGCCGCAGACGAAGAAGCCGGCGACCAGCAGCACATAGCTGCGGTGCTGGAAGGCCTGCCGCACCGCGGCGACGTAGCCGATGTTGGCGCCGGTCACCGCCGGGGTGCCGCTCGCCGTCATGCCCTTCGGGCCGGGGAAGACACCCGCCAGCAGCGGCACCGCGATCATCGAGGCGGCCAGCAGCAACAGCGCGGTCTGCCAGCCGAAGCCGGCGATGAAGGCCTGACCCATCGGCGCGAACAGGAACTGGCCCATCGACCCGGCGGCGGTTGCGATGCCGACCGACCAACTGCGCTGTTCCGGCGGCAGCAGCCGGGTGAAACCGGCGATGATGATGCCGAAGGAGGCGCCGGACAGGCCGAGCCCGATCAGCACGCCGGCGGTCAGGTACAGCTCGACGCTGGTGGTGGCATAGGGCATCAGCGCCAGCCCGGCGGCATAGAGGATCCCGCCACCGGCCAGCACGGGGGCCGGACCGTAGCGGTCGGTCAGCGCCCCGGCGAAGGGGCCGCCGGCGCCCCACAGGATGTTCTGGATCGCCATCGCCAGTGCGAAGACGTCGCGGCCCCAGCCGCGGGTTTCCGAAAGCGGGCCGATGAACAGGCCCATGCTGGACCGCGGTCCGAAGGCCAGCATCGAGATCAGGCAGCCGCAGACGACGACGAGTGCGGGCGTCCTCCAGGAGGGCGCCGGTGCAGGGGTAACGGTGGTCAAGGCATCCTCCCGGATCCGGGCGCCGCTGCGGGGTGCCGCTGCGCGCCGGTGTTATGGAACTGCTCTGCCTGCGACGATAGGCGGGCCTCAACAGTTCGGCAAATTCATAATCGGCAATCAGGTCATTCCGCAGCGGAATGCAGGAAGGGATGTTCGTCCATCGCATGCTTGGCTGCTGTGCACTCGGGCAGGCGTCCGGCCGCCAGTTCACGCCGAAGCGCCTCCTCCAGCCGGTCGAAGACCGAGGCGATGCGTCCGGCCGTCCGCGACTGGATCAGCCAGATCGTCACCGACATCCGGAAGTTGGGAAGGTCGAGCGGGCGCACCGCCGTCGCATCGGGGATCGGCGCGATCAGCCCCATCGGCGCCAGGCCGAAGCCGACGCCGCGGGTCACCAGCGAGACCAGCAGGCTCTGGTCGTAGGCCTCCACCGTCACGTTCGGCTGCAAGCCGAGCGGCGCCAACGCCTGCTGCAACGCCTCGCGGTAGCGGCAGCCGTTCGGCTGCAGCACCCAGCCGCGCCGGTTCATGGCGGCGAGATCGCTGGATGCGTCATTGGGAGAGGCGATGATGTTGACCGGTTCGGTGCCGATCCGGCGGACCGGCAGGTCGTCGGGCGGCATCTGCCCCTCGCACAGCAGGATCACCGCGCCGTCCAGCGTGCCGGCGCGGACCTGCTCGATCAGCGGGTTGCTCCAATCCGAATGCAGCCGCAGGGTCAGGCCGGGAAATCCGGCGCGCAGCTCGTCCAGCGGGCGTCCGGTGGCCAGAGCGGTCAGCACATGGGCCATCCCGAGCCGCAGCAGCCCGCGCGGTTCGGCCGACCCGGCGAACGCGTCGGCGAAGTCGCTGGCCGCCGCCAGGATGCGCCTTGCATGGGCCAGCGCCAGTTCGCCGTCGCGGGTCAAGGCCAGCGGTTTGGTCTGCCGGTCGAACAGCACGACGCCAAGCTCCGCCTCCAGCCGCTGGATCAGCCGCGACACGGCAGACTGCGTCAGCCCCAGCCGGTTGCCGGCCTCCTGCACCGACTGCGCATCGGCAACGGCGATGAAGGTGCGAATCTCGTTGAGCTTCATGGGGCGGCCATAAGGTCGGGTGGGGTGTACACCGGCAGGACGCGGCACTGCATCTTCGCGTCTGGTGTACCAGTGTCGGACCGCGCTACCTTTGGGTCAAGACATCGATAGGGAGCCGCTCATGTCCGCCACTCCGCCCGACCGGTCCAGCCGCGAATATCCCGACCGCCCCTGGGTTGGCGTCGGGGCCGTCGTCTGGCGCGGCGACAAGGTGTTGCTGATCCGGCGGGGCAAGGCGCCGCGGATGGGGCAGTGGAGCCTGCCGGGCGGAGCCCAGTCGGTCGGCGAGACGGTGTTCGAGACCGCAGTGCGCGAGGTGCGGGAGGAGACCGGGCTGGAGGTGGTGCCGACCGGGATCGTCACCGTGGTGGATGCCATCACCCCCGACGCCGAGGGGCGCGTCCACTACCACTATACGCTGGTCGAGGTGGCGGCGGAGAGTGCGGAGGGCGAGCCGCTCTGCGCCGACGATGCGCTGGAGGCCTGCTGGGCGACCGCCGATGAGGCCGGCGAACTGACGGAGTGGGACGAGACCCGCCGGGTCATCCTGATGTCTGCGGCCCAGCGGCAGAGCCGCCCAACCCGATAGGCGGCAGGATCGCGCTGCGCTCGGCAAGGAAATCGTCCACCCCGTCGGCGGTCAGCGGGCGCGACAGCCAATAGCCCTGCAAGACATCGCAGCGGTAGGCTTGCAGGTAGAGCCGCTGTTCCGGCGTCTCCACCCCCTCCGCCACCACGCCCAGCTCCAGCGCGTGGGCCAGCGCCACCACCGCCTGGACGATGGCGGCGGCGTCACGGTCCTCCACCATCGCCTGGACGAACTGCTTGTCGATCTTCAACGCCTCCACCGGCACCCGCCGCAGCGTCGCCAGCGAGGACCAGCCGGTGCCGAAATCGTCCAGCACCAGCCTGATCCCGGCTCCCCGCAACCGCAGCAGCGCCTCACGCGCCTCGGCAGTCTGGCTGAACATGCTGGTTTCGGTCAGCTCCAGCTTCAGGTTGGCAGCGGGCAGGCCGGTCTCCGCCAGAATGCCCAGCACCTTCAGCACCAGCCCCGGATCGTCGAGCTGCCGCGCCGACAGGTTGACCGACACCGGAATGTCGGGATAGCCGGCGCGCAGCCAGCCGGTCGCCGCGACACAGGCCGTCCGCAGGGTCCAATCGCCCAGCAGGTGGATCGCCTCCCCCTGCTCGGCCATCGGCACGAAGACATCGGGGGGCAGCATGGTGCCGTCGGACAGGCGCCAACGCGACAGCGCCTCGAACCCGGTCAGGCGGTTGGTCACGACATCGGCCTGGGGCTGGAAGACCAGGGACAGCTCCTGCCGGTCGATGGCGTCGCGCACCCGCGCGGCGAATCCGGCGTCGGATATCCCCTGTGTGCCGGGTCCGTTCGCGGGTCCGTTCGACGTCGCGTGCGTGTTCGCCACCGTCCGCTCCCTCTCGACAACCATTCCTTGGCTCTTCAAAACCCCCTTGGGGTTCGCTGCCATAACAACCACAGGAGGGGTTTGTTAACCATGTCGCGAAAGAGCTTGACGAATTTTATATGGTTACGAAAGTGTTAACGTTGCTGCGCCGGTGACAAGAAAAGGTCGAAGCCGAAGCGGCGCAGCTGCCCGATGGGACGTGAACACTTACGCCCGAGCTGCTCCCCGTTTGAGACGACTGGGCAGCAGCTCACCCGATTGATCGAGGACTGGATAGGCGGCGGCAACCAGATGGGCGTTGATCCGGCGCAGGTCGCGCAGGATGTCGAGGTGGAGGGCGCTGGTCTCCACGCTTTCCTTGCGGCCGGCGCGCAGCCGGGCGAAATGTGCTTCGGTGGCGCTGGTCTCCAGATCGCGGATCACCTCCTTTTCATGGATCAGAGCGCGGGCGGAGCGGACGTCGCGCGACACGAAGACGGCGGCGGCCAGCCGCTGGGTTTCGCTCAGCCGTTCCAGCATGCCGGCGATCTCGCCGGCCCCCTCGGTGGAGAAGCGCAGCTTGCGCCGGATTTTCTTCGAGGCAGTCTCCATCAGATTGCAATCGACGATGTCGCCGACATGTTCGAGGTTGATGGTGAAGGTCAGCACGTCCGACATCCGGCTGGCGTCGCTTTCGTCCAGATCCTCGACATTGATCTGGGTGAGGTAGCCTTTGATCGCCTCGTGCAGCCGGTCCAGCACATCGTCCATCCGGCGGATTTCCTGAACCCGCTTGCGGTCGTCGGTCTGGAGCACGTCCAAGGCGCCACGCAGCATGCCGTCCACCGTGTCGGCCATGCGCAGCGCCTCGCGCGAGGCGTTGGCGATGGCGAGGTGGGGAATGCGCAGCGCGCTGCGGTCGAGATAGAGCGGCATCGCCGGGTCGGCGACCGCCACCCGCTCCGGGAACATCCGGGTCAGTGCTCGCGCGAACCAGGGCAGCGGGCCGATGAACAACCCGGCCATCGCCAGGTTGAAGGCGAGGTGGAAGTTGGCAGCCAGCCGCGTGGCGTCCGGCGACACCGCTTGCAGGCCGGCAGTGATCGGCCCCAGCAGCGGCACGACGATCAGGCAGCCGACGAGGCGGTTGATCAGGTTGCCGACCGGCAGCCGACGGGCCGCCGGGTTGCGGCCGTCGCCGCCCGGCCCCTCGATCACCGGGTTGACGGCGCTGCCCAGATTGGCGCCGGCGACCATGGCGATTGCAGCCTCGGGCCCGATCACCCCGCCGCCGGCCAGCGAGGCGATCAGCAGGATGGCGGCAACGCTGGAATGGGCAGCCCAGGACAGCAGTGCCGCCAGCACTACCGCCACCACCGGATCGGCGGTCAACATCGCCAGCATCCGCCGCAGCATCGGTGCGTTCTCCGCCGGGGCGATGGTCGCCAGCAGCAGGTGCAGCGACAGCAGCATCAGGCCCAGACCGATGGCGACCCGTCCCAGATCGCGGCTGCGCGTCCGCGCGCCGCGGCGGAAGGCGATGAAGCCGCCGAGCAGCAGGACCGGCGCCACATGGGCGACGTCGAAGGCGAGGATCTGGACGATCAGGGTGGAGCCGACATTGGCTCCCAGCATCACCGCCAGCGCCGGCATCAGCGACACCAGTCCGGTGGCGGTGAAGCCGGTCGCCATCAGGCCGGTGGCGGTGCTGCTTTGCAGCAGCATGGTGATGCCCATGCCGGACAGGAAGGCGGTCCAGCGGTTGCGCAGCCCGGCTCCCAGGATGCGGCGCAGGTCGCCGCCCAGCGCGCGGGTCAGCCCGCTCTGCACCATGTGCAGCCCCCACAGGAGCAGCACGACGTTTCCGGCGAGTTCCAGCAGCACCCGTGTCGCCTGCATCGCACCCCCTCTGTCGGATCGGGGATGCGGTCAGGCGGCACCCCTAACTGAAGGGTAGGGCGCGCGGATTGTTACGACAATATGACAGTTGGGTGACAGCGTAGGGGGAAGGGGGCCATGAAGCCCCCGTTCCCCCCGGTCGGCATGACTCAGACGTTGAAGCGGAAGTGGAAGATGTCGCCGTCCTGGACGACATATTCCTTGCCTTCCTGGCGCATCTTGCCGGCGTCCTTCGCCCCCTGCTCGCCACCCAGCGTGACGAAGCTGGTGTAGTCGATGGTCTCGGCGCGGATGAAGCCGCGCTCGAAGTCGGTGTGGATGACGCCGGCGGCCTCGGGCGCCTTGGCGTTGCGGCGCACGGTCCAGGCCCGCGTCTCCTTCGGGCCGACTGTGAAGAAGGTGATCAGGTCCAGCAGCTTGAAGCCGGCGCGGATCAGCTTGTTGAGGCCGGTTTCCTCCAGCCCCATCGATTCCAGGAACTCGGCCTTCTCGGCCGGGTCGGACAGCTGGGCGACCTCGGACTCGATGGCGGCGGAGATCACGACGACCTCGGCATTCTCGGCCTTGGCCTTCTCGGCGACCTTGGCCGAGAAGCTGTTGCCGGTGGCGGCCGACGCCTCTTCGACGTTGCAGACATAGAGGACCGGCTTGTCGGTCAGCAGCATGAACTGCTTGAACACCGACCGCTCGTCGTCCGACACCTCGACCACGCGGGCGGGCTTGCCGTCC
The DNA here is from genome assembly GCF_002573965.1 of Azospirillum palustre. Lineage (NCBI taxonomy): Bacteria > Pseudomonadati > Pseudomonadota > Alphaproteobacteria > Rhodospirillales > Azospirillaceae > Azospirillum > Azospirillum palustre. The sequence continues at coordinate 803,144 of NZ_PDKW01000043.1, forward strand.
TGCAGCACCTTCAGGGCGCGCTCCATCAGGTCGGCCTTGATCTTGCTGTCCTTGTCGCCGCCCTTGGCCTTCTTCTGCAGGCTGGTCAGCTGGCGCTCAAGGCTTTCCATGTCGGCGAGCATCAGCTCGGTCTCGACCACCTCGGCATCGCGCAGCGGATCGACGTTGCCCTCGACATGGGTGATGTCGTCGTCCTCGAAGCAGCGCAGCACATGGACGATGGCGTCCACCTCGCGGATGTTGGCGAGGAACTGGTTGCCCAGCCCTTCACCCTTCGACGCCCCGCGGATCAGGCCGGCGATGTCCACGAACTCCAGCTGGGTCGGGACGACCTTCTGCGACTTGGCGATCTCCGCCAGCTTGTCCTGCCGCGGGTCGGGCACGCTGACGCGGCCGACGTTCGGCTCCTTGGTGCAGAAGGGGAAATTCGCTGCCTCGGCTGCCTGGGTGGCGGTCAGGGCGTTGAAAAGGGTCGACTTGCCGACGTTCGGCAGGCCGACGATGCCGCAATTGAAGCCCATGGTTGGGTGCTCGCCGTCGGAAATGCTGGAATTGAGGCGCTTTATCCTACGTGGGCGCGCAAAGAGCAAACGCGAAGTGGGGGAATGCCGGAACCGGCAAGGCCCGGCAGGGGCTTATTTGCCTTGGGTCGCCACCGTCACCTTGTTCATGAACAGCTCCGGCTGGCCGTCCACGATCAGGGGGAGGTTGTCGGAGACGGCGTCCAGCAGCGGGTCGATCCAACTCTGGTCGGCCTTGGCGAAGTCGTGCAGCACATAGCCGCTGACCAGATCCTTGTTGCCGGGATGGCCGATGCCGAGCCGGACGCGCCAGTAGTCCTTGCCGATATGCGCATCGATGGAGCGCAGGCCGTTGTGGCCGCCATGGCCGCCGCCCTTCTTCACCCGGATCTTGCCAGGGGGCAGGTCCAGCTCGTCATGGATGACGACGACGTTCTCGGGCTTCAGCTTGTAGAACTGGAGGGCGGCCACCACCGACTGGCCGGACAGGTTCATGAAGGTGGCGGGCTCCAGCGCCAGCACCTTGTCGCCGGCGACGGTGCCCTCGGCGGTCTGGCCCTGGAACCGCTTCTTCCACGGGGTGAAACGGTGGCGCTGGGCGATGGTCTCCACCGCCATGAAGCCGATGTTGTGGCGGTTGCGGGCATACTCGTTGCCGGGGTTGCCCAATCCGACCAGAAGCAACATGTCCCTCACCCTTTATCCGGAAACCAGGCTCCACAAACGAAGTGGGGGGCCGAAGCCCCCCACCGTAACCATCTTCGAAGAACGGACGCTCCCGATCAGGCAGCGGCGCCCTCTTCCGACTTCAGGCCCGACGGCGCAACGATGGTCGCGATGGTGAAATCGCGGTCGGTGATCGTCGAGGTCACACCCTCCGGCAGCTTGACCGCGGAGATGTGGATCGAGTCGCCGACATCGAAGCCTTCGCACGAGATGGTGATGTGCTCGGGGATGCTGTCGGCCGGGCAGCTCAGCTCCAGCTCGTGACGGACGATGTTCAGCACACCGCCGCGCTTCAGGCCGGCCGACTTGTCCTGGTCGGCGAATTCGACCGGAACCTGCACGTTGATGCGGGTGTCGGACGAAACGCGCAGGAAGTCGACATGCAGCGGGACGTCGGTCACCGGGTGGAACTGCACGTCGCGCGGCAGGACGCGGTGGGCAGTGCCGTCGACGGTGACGTCGAACAGGTGCGTGAAGAAGCCCGGCTGATGCAGGACGCGGGTGAACTCGAACTTCTCGAGCGAAATGGTGACAGGAGCCTGCTTACCACCGTAGATGACGGCCGGAATACGGCCGTCACGGCGGGTCTGGCGGGCGGTCCCCTTGCCGGCCCGTTCGCGCGTCTGAGCGCCGAGCGGAATGATCTTGGTCATGACGATGCTCCAAAACGAAAAGGGCGCCGGCCTCCAGGGGTGCCGACGCGTGCGCGGCGTGCATACGGCAAATGGCGGAGCACGTCAAGCTCCGCGCGGAATGGAACATTTGAAACATCGCGCCGCCGGCTGTTCAACGTTCCATCTCCACGCCCTGCCCATTCGTCGCCGCCAGTCTGCCACGGCGGGGCGGAGCGGGTGAAATTATCGTCAAGAAGGCTGGCGTCAAGAAGACTGGAGCGGGCGCGACAGGGCGATGGAGCGCACGGCCGGATCGGCCTCCAGCCCGGCGAGGTCGGCCGCGGCGATTTCGGCGGTGACGATGCCCGGAGCGATCGACCTGCCGCAGGAGAGGCAGTCGGGCGCAGCGGTGCCCGCATGCAGACGGACGATCACCGCGACGCGCTCGGCATCGTCCAGCGGCTGGGCCAGCATCGACGGCGAGGGGCTTTCCAGCTTCCTGAGCGAGGCGAGGTCAATCGGCATGCCGGCCATCCATAGGAAGAGAGCGGAGGGGGACGGGAGCGGAACCGCCCTCCGCGTCCCGGTGATGATGAGCCCCACACCCCGTCAGGGCAAGAGCGCCGCGAGTGCGGCTTGCCGGCTCACCTTGCCAGTTCAGCCCTGGCCTTGGCCCTGGGCTGCCTGCCACTCGTCGAAGTCCGGGTTGCGGGCGGAGTCGTGGTCGAGTTCCTCCAGGATGGACGCGGCCGACGCCCGGCCGTGGCCGTGCTGCGGATCCCAGTCCGCTCCGTCGGGCGGATCGCGGCGGACCATGCGGATCAGGCGCTCGCGCAGCGTCGCATTGTCCATCGGCAGACCCTTGCGGATCGACCGGGCATAGATCAGCGCGATCAGGCCGGTCACCGCCGGGGCGGCCATGCTGGTTCCATACTTCTCGACCACGCCGGTCACCGTCCGCGACCACGCCGCCTTGACGCGGTGTCCGGGGGCGGAGAGGTCCGGCTTCTGCCGCCCGTCGCGGGTCGGGCCGGCGCTGGAGAAGAAGGAGATCGGCGTGCCGTCGGAGTGGGCATCGTGCGACCCGACGATGATCGTCGAATGGCCGGTGGAGATCGAGCCCAGCATGTGGGAGGCGACGGGCTGGAGGAACTGCGCCTGGCCGGCATCGAGCCGCTCGATCCAGGCATGATAGTCGACGGGGCCGTCGTCCAGCGCCCGGAGCCGGATGGTCCATTCCCCCGTCGGCGCCCCCATGGCGACCCAGATGCCGATCACGTTGTCGTGGTTGTTGGGGTCGTCCAGCCGGTTGACGATGAAGACGGCCGGCGGCTTGCCCGGAAGGCCGTAGGGCAGCGATCCGTTCGGCTCGACCGGGCCGATCTCGGTGCCGTCGGGGGCGACCAGCGTCACCGACAGGCGCCGCCGGCCGGGATACCACAGCTCCACCTCGCAGCCGGCAGAGGTGGTCTCGTAGCCGGCGATGCCGAGCGTGGGGATGCCCAGGCCGATGGAACACGCGCCGCTCGCCGGGACGGTGCCGCTGGTGTGGATTCCGCTCTGTTGGGAATTGCCGGCGGCGATCACCACGGCCCGGTAGGGGGCCGCGTTGACCATGGCGTCCAGCCCCTGTTCCACCAGGGAGGTGCCGTCATGCGGACCGCCATTGGTGCCCAGGCTGAGATTGACCACGCAAGGCCGGTTGCCGGCGGCGTTGAAGATGTAGTTGACCGCTTCCAGCAGTTGGACGGTGCTGCCCAGCGTGTGGTTCAGCTGGTCGGGCGAGTTGACCGGCGTGGGGAGCTTGGCATCGACGAAGATCAGCGACGCCTTCGGCGCCACGCCCCGCTGCTTCGATCCCAGCCCGTTGCCCGCGGCGATGTCCATGACATGGGTGCCGTGGGTGCCGTTCTCCTGCGGCTTGCCGGGATCGTCCTTGGCCGGAGCGTAGCCGAGGGCGTCGTAAGGATCGTCGCTGGCGAGCGCCGCATCGATCTGCTCGGGCGTATAGAGCGCGCCGTAGGGGAAGGGCGAATTGGGCGTGCCGGACTGGTTCCACACCGCCAGCAGACGCGTGCGCCCGTCGGCCTGCCGGAAGTTCCGGTGCATGTAGTCGCAGCCGAAATCGACCACCCCGACGATGACGCCCTCGCCATCCCGGTGCGCATGCTGGACCCAGGGCGGCAGCAGGCCCGGCACCGTGGGATCGGGCAGCCCCGGCATTGCGAGGGTGCCCAGCCCCATCTCGGAAACGGTGGCGTTCAGCGCGGAATGGGTCGGCTGCGCCGCCTTCAGGCTGAGCACCACGGCATGGGCGTGAACCGCCTCGACCTGATCGGCATGCAGGCGGCCGGTGACGATCCACGACCCGTCGGCCGCCTTGCCGATGGTGCTGGCGGATTTGACGCCCGGCAGGGCGGCCCAGCCGTCCGGCGAGGTGACGCGGGCGATGACCGGCACCTCTTCGGCCGCTGCCGGTGCTGCGGCCACTTGGTCCTGCGCGGGGTCCTGCGCGGAACGGGCATGGCGGCGGGCATGGGAATCGCGGTTGAGGATGCGAAGCTGGAGCCGATGGTCCATCGGAGCGCCGGGGTTGCCGGGAAGGCTGCGCGCGGCGGACAGATCGGCGGCCTCGACCGGGGCCAGGCCCATATGGTGGGCGTGCAGCGGTAACCGTGGCGCCATCGGCGGGGGCCTCCGTAAGCGGGATCCGAACCACAGACCGCATTCCGGCCAGCCGGACGGGGAGGACCTCTGCGGAAAAGCGCAGGTCCCACCGCGATGCATGCGAAAGACTGTTGTTCGCGGACTGCCTATACTTTTACGGAAGATACTTTCCGGATTGCAACCGTTCGCGACGGTCCCGGCCTCACAGCCCCGTCGGGGTCGGGCGCGTGTCGGCGGTCCTTGTGGTGCCCTGGTCGATCAGCGGCTGGAGCGCCGGGGCGAGGCTTTTCAGCAGCTGGGCGGGCAGGGCGCTGGTGAAGCGGTAATTGTCGGCCTCCGGCCCATGGACGAAGGCGGTCATGGTGCCGAAGAAGCGGTCGCCGATGTAGAAGACGAAGGTGGCGGTGCGGTTGACCGCCTTCGATTCGATCAGCACGCCGCCCGGCCCCCAGCGGTCGAGCCGGTGGTCGCCGGTGCCGGTCTTGCCGCCCATCGGGATCGGCGCGCCCGCCGGATCCTTGAAGGAGCCCCAGACGCGCTTGGCGGTGCCGTTCTGCGCCACGTCCATCAGGGCGCGGCGCAGGGTGGCGCAGACCTCCGGCCGCAGAACGCGCTCGCCCTGCAAGGGCCCCAGCCCGAGCTTCGCCTCATAGGGCGTGCCGGCGGCGAAATGCAGCGAACGGATCTTCACCGTCGGCTGGCGCACCCCGTCGTTCAGGATCAGCCCCATCAGCTCGGCCAGCGCCGCCGGACGGTCGGCCGAGCTGCCGATGGCGGTCGCCAGCGACGGCACCAGCGTTTCGAACGGATAGCCGACGCTGCGCCATTGGGCGGTGATGCGCTGGAACGCCTCCTCCTCCAGCCCGATGCGGATGCGGGTGTTCTGGGCGGCCATGCCCTTCTTGAACAGCCAGCGATAGCTCTCCTGGCGTTCGTCGGCGCTGGCGGCCAGCACCTCCGCCCGCTTGGCGTCGGGATGCTGCTGGAGCCAGGCGACCAGCCACAGCTCCAGCGGATGGACGCGGGCGAGATATCCCAGATCGTTCAACGGGAAGCGGTCCGGCCCGTATTTGGAATAGAGCGCCGACAGCTCGGTGTCGGACAGCGCCTTCCCCGGCAGCCGGCCGCGCAGGAAGCTGGAGAATTCCGCCAGCCCGGCCTTGGGCCGCACGCTGCGGAAGATCACCGCCAGCCGGTGCGGCACCGGGCGCGAGCGGGTCGCCAGCCGGGCCAGCGCCTCGTCCGGCGTGCGCTTGCGGTAGTCGTTGTAGAAGCGGTTGAGGAAGTCCGTGCCCTCGCGGTCGGCGAAGCGGGCGAGATAGGCCTGACGGGCCGGATGGTCGGGGGTGCGCAGGATGTCGGCGCCGTCGTCCGCCCCCTCGTCCATGTAGAACTGGACGACGTCGCGCATCAGCCGGATGAAGGGCAGGTTGACGCTGTTCCGCAGCGCCTCCTGCACGGTCAGGATGCGGCCGTTGTCGTCCTTGTTGAAGTTGACGAAGCTGTGCTGGCCGCCGCCGGTGAAGAAGACCTCGCCAGGGCTGGCGGAATAGCGCCGCTCCATCGCCGCATCCAGCATGGCGGGCAGCCGGCGGTCGGGCGCCGCGGCCAGCCAGGAGGTCGCCCAGCGGGTCAGGTTGTCCGACGCCTCGTCCTCGACATCGCCCAGCAGCTCCTTCGGCAGATGGGCGTAGCGGCTGTGCAGTTCGGCGACGATCTGCAGATATGTCGCCAGCGTGCGCAGCTTGGCGGTGGAGCCGAGGTCCAGCTTCGCCCCGTCGTTGATGTCCAGCGGCTGGTCGAGGTTGTCGGCCTGGACGCGCAGGTAGTTGGCCTCGGGCCCGCGCTCGTAGAGGGTGATCGAATAGACCAGCTTGGACAGGTCGTTGTTGCGGGCGTCGAGCAGACGTTCGCCGGTCAGCCCGAGCGAGCGGGCATAGTCGGGCTCGTTCAGCCTGCCCAGCACCTCCACCACGCGGGCCTGGGTTTCGGCGTCCAGGGTGGATTGCGCGGTCAGGTCGAGGCGGTCGAGCGCGTAGAGGTTGGAAACGCCGAGCATGCCGAGCAGCCGGGCGCGGATGGCGTTGGTCGCCTTCTGCTCGACATAGGAGGTGGCGGGGCTGGTCGGCGCCTCCTCGCGGAAGACAAGCGGGGTGGCGAGTGCCGCATCGCGCAGGGCGGGGTCGATCACGCCGGCCTGGGCCAGGGCGCGCAGATGGGCGTCGGCCAGCCGGTCGAGGGCGACGCGGTCCTGGATCAGGTAATGGGAGGGCCGGCGCTGGGCCAGCAGCAGGGCCAGCACCTGCTTGTAGGCCAGCGCCTTCAGCTTCAGGGTGCGCGGGTCGCCTGCGGGGTCGCCGAGGACACGCTTGGCGATGGCGAGGTCGGTGCCGAACCAGGCCCACAGCCCGTCGCCCAGCCCGTTCACCTCGCCGAAGCCCGAGCGCGCGGTCAGCGGGGTGGAGTTCAGGTAATCGACCAGGATGCGGCGGCGGGCCTGGGTGGTGTCCTCGCCGTCGCTGTAGGCGCGGACGCTGGCCGAGGTCATCTGGCGCAGCTTCTCCACGCTGCCGACGGTCTGGCCGTCGGGCGAATGGCGGTATTTCTCGATCTGGGTGGCGAGCGTCGAGCCGCCGGGGGAGCGCTGGCCCGGCCGGATCATCTGGAGCGGCAGCATGGCGACGGCGGCGCCGAAGCGGTCCCATTCCACCGCCGGGTTGCGGCGCGGCTGGTCCTCGTCCAGAAGTTCGCGATTCTCGATGAACAGCAGCGTGTCGGCGACCAGCTTCGGCACATCGCCGAAGCCGTCGAACACCCGCTCGGGATAGCGCGCCGAGTACATGACCGCGCCGTTGCGGTCGAGCAGGGTCAGTCCGGCCTGCGTCTTCTCACGGTAGATCGGAAAGCCGCCGCCGGCCATGAAGCGGTCGAGCGCCGGCGACAGCACCGCCTGCTGCTCGATTGCGTAGACGTCATGGGTCAGCGCGTCGAGCTGGCCGGGCAGGGCGGTGTATCCCAGCCGTTCGTTGTACGGCCCATGCTTGGGATGGCGCGCCTGCGGATTGGGACCTTCCCGCAGGGTGACGGTCATCGACTGGGCGACGCCGGAGAGCAGACGGGCCTGGAGGCGCGAGGTCTGCATCTCCTGCCAGCCGGCATAGCCGGCAGCGGCCACGGTGGTCGCCAGCGCTGCCGCGACCGCCGCCCGCCGTGCCCAGCGTCCAACCTGCATCCACCGCTTGGCCATATCGGATGCGCACCCCCTGCCGCCCGACCCACACGGCCGGTGTCGGTCGGAACGATAGGCGAATTATGGTTAACGGGGGTTTAAGGGGGTGCCTCTTACCCCTCCAGCAGCGCCCTGGCGCGGGCGGCCAGCTCCGTCAGCGGGACCTCGACCTGCTCGCCCTTGACCAGATGCTTCAGGGTCGCGGTGCCGCGGGCCTGCTCGTCGGAGCCCATCAGCAGGACGACGGGGATGCCGGCGCGGTCGGCATACTTCATCTGCTTGGCGATCTTGCCGCCGTCCAGCTGGATTTCCGTGTTGATGCCGGCGGCGCGCAGCTCGCTGGCCATGCGGAAATAATCGGCGGACAGGGCCGGGTCCATCTGCGTCACCAGCACCTGGGCGGTGGGGGTGGCGTCCTTGATGATGCCGGCCTCCATCAGCTGGTAGAACAGGCGGGTGGCGCCGATGGAGATGCCGACGCCCGGCAGCTTCGACTTGGTGTAGTGGCTGGCGAGATTCTCGTAGCGACCGCCGGAGCAGACCGAGCCGATGCCGGGATGGTCGTTCAGGAAGGTCTCGTAGACGGTGCCGGTGTAGTAATCGAGGCCGCGCGCGATGGCGAGGTTGATGCGCACCGTGCCCTCCGGCACCTGGAAGGCCTTCAGCCCCTCGATGACGGTGGTCAGCTCGCCCACGCCTTCGCGGAAGAGATCGGTCTCGATGTCGAGCGCGCCCAGCGCCGCCAGCGTCTCGGCGTTGGTGCCCTTCATGGCGATCAGCGACAGGATGGTGTCGGCGGCATGCTCGGTCACGCCGAGGCCCAGCAGGCTGGCGCGCACCTTATCCTGGCCGATCTTGTCGAGCTTGTCGATCTCGCGCAGCACCAGCACGCGGGTGTCGGCGTCGGCGACGCCCAGACCGTCGAGCAGGCCCAGCAGGATCTTGCGGTTGTTCACGTTGATGGTGAAGCCGCCGAAGTTCAGCTCGGTGAAGACATGGTGGATCACCGCCGGGATCTCGGCGTCGTAATGGGCGGACAGGCTGTCCTTGCCGATCACGTCGATGTCGCACTGGTAGAATTCGCGGAAGCGCCCGCGCTGCGCCCGCTCGCCGCGGTAGACCCGCTGGATCTGGTAGCGGCGGAACGGGAACGCGAGGTCGCGCTCATGCTCCGCCACATAGCGGGCGAGCGGCACGGTCAGGTCGAAGCGCAGAGCCAGCTCCGGCTTGTTGCCCTGCTGGATGGCGCCGGTCGACTGGACGAAATAGACCTGCTTCTCCGTCTCGCCGCCCGACTTGGTCAGCAGCGTGTCGACCGTCTCGAACACCGGGGTTTCGACGGGGACGAAGCCGAACCGCTCATAGCCGCGGCGGATGGTGTCCAGCATGCGCTGGAAGGCCACCTGCTGGCGCGGCAGCAGCTCCATCGTTCCGGGCGGGGTGCGGGGCGTGATCAGGCTCATCGGAGAAGGTCCGCGCTTGGATAGGAAAAGCGTGGGTTTTCTAGCCCCTTTCGCCGGCCCCGTCACCTGCGGCCAAAAAAGGCGGCGGAAAAATTTTCAGGCTCCTCGAAAATTTTTTGGAAGGGCGTGGAATGAACGGCAGCGGGGCCGCGTTCATCTAAGCACGATCCCGCAACGAGGATCGCTCACCGAAATGGAGAAACCAAATGTCCGGCACCGTCTTTGGGTCGCGTATCCGCTCGTCCGTTTCGACCTTTGCGTTCGTCGCCCTGATGGCGACGGCCCCCGTGCTGAGCGCGGGTGCGGCAACGGTCGCGCCGGCCGCTCCGGCAACGCCGGCCCCCGCCGTGACGACCGACTCCACCACGACGGCTCCGAAGCTCGACCAGAAGGCCGATCAGAAGGCTGTCACCAAGAGCGAGGCCACCAAGACCGAAGCCACCAAGAGCGAGGCCCCGAAGGCCGACGCCACCAAGGCCGACGCCACCAAGGCGGATGCCGGCAAGACCGAGGCGGGCAAGACCAAGCATGAGCAGGTCGCGGCCACCCCGAAGGCCGAGGTGACCAAGACCCAGGCCGACGCCGTCGCCAAGGAACTGGGCGCCAAGCCGACCGACCAGCTGCCCGTCCAGCTCGGCAAGTACCACGAGCAGATGCTGGCCGCCCATGCGCTGAAGGACAGCGCCGCCCGCGACAAGGCGGTTGCCGACGCCCGGCAGCAGCTCGCCGGCATCGGCGGCAAGCCGGTGACCGCGGAGCAGGCCGCGAAGATCGACGGCATCCTCGGCCTGAAGACCTCGACCACCATCCAGTAAGGTTTCGGCCAGTAAGCTTTCGGCCAGGACGGCCAGCCCCCCGCCAACGCCGGCCGGCGGGGGGCTGCCGGCTTCACCCTGTGCTTCCAGTCTCCGTTTCCGGTTTGGGGACCGCCTCTGTTGAGATGCCGCGGCGATGGCGATAGAACGTCGTCCAAGCTCACCGCCCCTCGACACCAGCGCCGGGACCCGATCCATGCCGAACGACCGTCTTGTCATCCGCCGTCCCGACGACTGGCATGTCCACCTGCGCGACGGCGCCATGCTGAAGGCGGTTCTGCCCTTCACCGCCCGCCAGTTCGGCCGCGCCATCGTCATGCCGAACCTGAAGCCGCCGGTGGCGACGGCCGCCGATGCCGTGGCCTACCGCGAGCGCATCCTGGCAGCCCTGCCGGACGGCGTCGCCTTCACCCCGCTGATGACCGCCTACCTGACCGACGGCACCGATGCCGACGATCTGGCGCAGGGCTTCAAGGACGGGGTCTTCGCCGCCGCCAAGCTCTATCCCGCCAACGCCACCACCAACAGCGCCCATGGCGTCACCGACATCGCCCGCATCGCCCCGGTGCTGGAGCGCATGGCGGACATCGGCATGCCGCTGCTGATCCATGGCGAGGTGACCGACCAGTCGGTCGACATCTTCGACCGCGAGGCGGTGTTCATCGACAGCATCCTGGCCCCGCTGCTGGAGCGTCACCCCCGCCTGCGCGTCGTGCTGGAGCATGTGACGACGGCCGACGCCGTGCAGTTCGTGCGGGCCCATGCCGCCAGCGGCCGGATCGCCGCCACCATCACTGCGCACCATCTGCTGATCAACCGCAGCCACATCTTCCAGGGCGGCATCCGCCCGCACCTCTACTGCCTGCCGATCGCCAAGCGCGAGACGCACCGGGTGGCCCTGGTCGAGGCGGCGACGAGCGGCGAGGGGCCGTTCTTCCTCGGCACCGACACCGCGCCGCACACGGTGACCGCCAAGGAGGCCGCCTGCGGCTGCGCCGGCTGCTTCACCGCGGCCAACGCGCTGGAACTCTATGCCGAGGCGTTCGACGAGGCCGGCGCGCTCGACAGGCTGGAGGCATTCGCCAGCCTGAACGGCCCGCGTTTCTACAACCTGCCGGTCAGCGAGGAGCGGGTGGCGCTGGAGCGCCGTCCGTCGGTCGCCCCCGACCTGATCCTGGTCAGCGAGGGCGACGCCGTGCTGCCCTTCCGCAGCGGCGAGACCCTGCGCTGGAGCTTCGCCGGCGCGGTGTGACGGTCTGCGGACCGGTTTCGCGGAAAAGGGCGCGGATAAGGGAAGGACGGAACGGTCATGGCGACGATCCAGGAAGCTCTGCTCATCGCCTTCGACCTGCACCAGGAGCGGCGCCTCGACGAGGCGGATGCCATCTATCGCCAGATTCTGGACGCGGTTCCCGACCATGTCATGACGCTCCACCTGCGCGGCATCCTGCTGGGGCAGAGCGGCAGGCTGGAGGAGGGCTGCGCCCTGATCCGGCAGGCAATCGCCGGCGATGGGACGCAGCCGGATTTCCATACCAATCTCGCCGGCCTGCTGGAGGCGCTGGGACGGTCCGGCGAGGCCTTTGACCCGATGGTCCGCGCCGCCACCCTCGATCCCACCCGGATCGTCCAGCTCAACGATTTTGCGATGCGGTCCTTGAAGGCGGGCCGCCCCGGCGAGGCCGCGCAGGCGCTCCGTGCTGCGGTCGGCCTGCAACCGCTTTCCATCGAGCTGCGCTGCAACCTCGCGGTGGCGCTGGCCACGAATAGGCAGGGGGCGGCGGCGGCAGCGGAGCGCCGCATTGCCCTGCTGCTGGCCCCCGATGCCGCCGAGATGCTGCGGCTGCTGGGGGAGTATCTCCTGCCGTTGGGCCGGCAGGCTCCCGACGGCGCGGCGGCACGGACGCTCCGGCGTGCCCTGATCCTCGACCCGCTGCATCACGGCATCTGGAACGGGCTGGGCAGGCTGCACAAGGAGGCCGGACGATTGACGCAGGCGCGCCGGGCCTATGAGTCCGGCCTTGCGGTCGACCCGGCGGCGGCGGAGCTGTGGAACAACCGCTCGAATGTCCTGAAGGGGTTGGATGAGCTGGACGCCGCGCTGACCGGCCAGCGCCGGGCGGCGGCGTTGCGGCCGGACGAGGTCGGCATCCGCAGCAATCTGGGTGACGCGCTGCTGCTCGCGGGCCATCCGGAGGAAGCGTTGGCGAACACGCAGGCGGTGCTGGCGCTCGCTCCCGAGCTGGGGGAATCCCGGCTGCTCCGTGCCCTGGCCCTGCTGACCCTTGGCTGCTTCGAAGAGGGGTGGGCGGCCTGGGAAGACCGCTGGACCGTGCCGCCCTGGCTGTTCGCCGCCGGCCGGTTCCCGCAACCGGCCTGGACGGGTCAGCCGCTTGGCGGGAACCGTCTGCTGATCTGGGGCGAGCAGGGGATCGGCGACGAAATCCAGTTCGCCAGCCTGCTGCCGCTGCTGGTCCGGGCCGGTGTCGGCTGTGTGTTGGAATGCGAGCCGCGGCTGGTTCCGCTGTTCGCACGCTCACTGCCGGAGGTGGAGGTGGTCGCGCGTGGCTGGCCCCCCGATCCAAGCCTGACGCGGACCGAGGCGGCCGACCCGGTCCGCGCCCCGATCGCCGCGCAAATCCCGGCGGGCAGCCTGCCGCGCCTGCTGGGGGACGCCGGGGGCGCCCCGCGCTCCGCCGCGCCCTATCTGTTGGCCGATCCGGCCAGGGCTTCGGGTTTTCGCGCGGCGATTCCGGCCGGCACGCTGGCGGTCGGAATCGCTTGGCACACCACCAATCCCAAGCATGGGTGCAGTCGCAACATTCCGTTGCGCGTGCTGGCGCATGCGCTCCACCGGCCCGGCGTCCGCCTCGTGGTGCTGCAATATGGCGACTGGACTCAGGAGATCGCCGCCTTGACGGCGGAGGGCATCGACATCGGCGGACTGCCCGGTCTCGATCCCTGGGGCGACCTCGACGGGCTGGCCGCGGCGGTTGCCGCCCTCGACCTTGTGGTCTGCATCGACAATGTCACCGTGCATCTGGCCGGGGCGCTGGGGCGCCCGACCTGTGCATTGCTGCCCCATGCCGCCGAATGGCGCTGGCTGCGTGACCGGACGGACACCCCCTGGTATCCGTCCGTCACACTATGCCGCCAACAGGCGCCGAAGGACTGGAGCGTGCCGCTTCGGCTTGCACGGCAACGGCTCGACGAACTGGCCGGCGGATAGCCGGCTCCGCTCCACTCCTGTCCGACCCAGGCCACGCAGTCTCAGAACAGGCTGCCCTGTACCGGCACCGGCCGAGGCTTGCGCGGTGCCGCCTTTTTCTCCGGCTTGGGGTCCGCCTGCGCCTCGGGCTTGATCTCCACCTTGGGCGCGCCGCCATCGACGGTTGCTGCAACCTTGGCATCGTTGGCGAAGACGATGTTGACGGCCAGACCCGGCGTCGCCTGATCGGCGCGGGTCACCGGGCGGCCGTCGCGGTCCTCGACCAGGGCGAAGCCGCGGGCCAGCACACCCTTGTAGCTGTAACTCTCCAGCAGCTGTCCAAGGGACGCCAGAGATGCCGCCTTGTCGGCAACCCCCTTGGCATGGCTGCGGTCGAGGCGCGGCGTCAGGTCGGCGATGCGGCGTTCGCCGTCGGCCAGCTTCACCCGCGCCGGGGTCAGCGACAGCCGGCCGGCAACCCGGTCGAACCGCCCGCCGGCGGTGGTCACCGCATGGCGCAGGCCTGAATCGAGGGCGCGGCTTTCCGACGCCAGCTTCTGCTCGGCCTGGGCCAGCTTCTCGCGCGGATGGCGCAGCTTTGCGGCCAACTCGCCGACGCGGGTGCGGCGGCGCTCCAGCAGGGCCATCGCTGCAAGGTTCAGCCGCTCCGCCCGGTCGTCCAGCCGCTGGGCATGGCCCTCCAGCAGGGCGCGGGGATCGCCGAGGCCGCGGGCCAGCCCCTCCACCCGGTTGCGGCGGTCCTCCACCGCGCGGGAGGCGCAGGCGAGCAGCCGGCGCTCGTCGTCGAGGATCTGGGCCAGCAACTCGCCGCGCACCGGCACCGCCATCTCGGCGGCGGCGGTCGGGGTGGGGGCCCGCAGGTCCGACGCGAAGTCGATCAGCGTGGTGTCGGTCTCGTGCCCGACGGCGGAGATCAGCGGGATGGCGCTGGCCGCGGCGGCCCGGACGACATTCTCCTCGTTGAAGGCCATCAGGTCCTCCAGCGAGCCGCCGCCGCGCGCGACGATGATCAGGTCGGGGCGAGGGACGCGTCCACCCGGCTGAATGCGGTTGAAACCCTCGATGGCCGCCGTCACCTCGGCCGCCGCGCGCTCGCCCTGCACCGCGACCGGCCACAGCAGGACATGGCGGGGGAAGCGGTCGTTCAGCCGGTGCAGGATGTCGCGGATGACCGCCCCGGTGGGGGAGGTGACGACGCCGATCACGTCGGGCAGGAAGGGGATCCGCTTCTTGCGGGCGGGATCGAACAGCCCCTCCGCCGCCAGCCGGCGCTTGCGCTCCTCCAGCATCTTCAGGAGCGCGCCTTCGCCGGCCAGCTCCATCGACTCGACGATCAGCTGGTACTGCGAGCGACCGGGGTAGGTCGTCATCCGCCCGGTGACGATGACCTCCAGCCCTTCCTCCGGCCGGACGGCCAGCTTCGCCATGGTGCCGCGCCAGCACACCGCCTCGATCACCGCGGTGTCGTCCTTCAGGCGCATGTAGCAGTGGCCGGAGCTGTGCTTCTTCGGCTGGCTGATCTCGCCGCGGACGCGGACGAAGCCGAACTCCTCCTCGATGCTGCGCTTCAGCCGGCGGGCGAGGTCGCCGACGGTGAATTCCGGAAGGTTGGAGCCGGGGCGCGGTTCCGGGGCAATCAGCGGCGTGGAGGTTTGGGGTGCGTTTTCGGACGTCATGGCGCTCTTGAGTTGGGGCGCCGCCATGATACAAGGCGCGCAGATCGCAACAAGGCGGAAGGAGCGCCCCCCCATGAAAGTCCTCGTCGTCGGATCGGGCGGTCGTGAGCACGCGCTCTGCTGGGCCATTTCCAACTCGCCGCTGTGCGATGCGCTCTATTGCGCGCCGGGCAATGCCGGCATCGCCGACGTCGCCACGCTGGTGCCCATCGGGTCGGAAGATGTCGACGCGCTGGTGCGCTTCGTCCAGGACAACGCCATCGACTTCGTCGTCGTCGGTCCGGAAGGCCCGCTGGTGCTGGGTCTGGTGGACAGGCTGACCGCGCTGGGCGTCAAGGCCTTCGGGCCGAGTGCGGCGGCGGCGGAGCTTGAAGGCTCCAAGGGCTTCATGAAGGACATCCTGGCGAAATACGGGGTGCCCACCGCCTTCTACGAGCGCTTCAAGGATCCCGAAGCCGCCAAGGCCTATGTCCGCAAGCATGGCGCCCCCATCGTGGTGAAGGCCGACGGGCTGGCCGCCGGCAAGGGCGTCACCGTCGCCCGCACCGAGCAGGAGGCGTTCGAGGCCATCGACGACGCGCTGGTCGGCGGCCGTTTCGGCGCCGCCGGTGCCGAGGTGGTGGTGGAGGAGTTCCTGGACGGCGAGGAGGTCAGCTTCTTCGCGCTGTGCGACGGCGAGAACGCGCTGCCGCTGGCCTCCGCCCAGGACCACAAGGCGGTCGGCGACGGCGACACCGGCCCCAACACCGGCGGCATGGGCGCCTATTCCCCGGCCCCGGTGCTGACCGCCGATTTGCAGGATCGCGTGATGCGCGAGATCATCCTGCCGACGGTCAAGGGCATGGCGGCGGAAGGCAAGCCCTTCAAGGGCGTGCTGTTCGCCGGCCTGATGATCATGCAGACGCCGGACGGCCCGGTGCCGAAGACGCTGGAGTTCAACGTCCGCTTCGGCGACCCGGAATGCCAGACGCTGATGATGCGGCTGAAGTCCGACGCGCTGGCGGCGCTGGTGGCGGCGGCCGACGGGGTGCTGGACAGCATCGACCTGCGCTGGCACGACCGCACCGCGCTGTGCGTGGTGATGGCGGCCAACGGCTATCCCGGCGATTACGCCAGGAACACCGAGATCCGCGGGCTGGACAAGGCTGGTGCCGTGGACGGCGTAACCGTGTTCCATGCCGGCACCAAGCGGGCCGAGGATGGCCGGGTGCTGTCGGTCGGCGGCCGGGTGCTGGGCGTGACTGCGCTGGCGCCGACGGTGGCGGAGGCGCAGACGGCGGCCTACAAGGCGGTGGACGCGCTGGACTGGCCGGGCGGCTTCTGCCGCCGCGACATCGGCTGGCGGGCGGTGGGGCGGTAAGCTCTGCTATCGGACAGGAAATCAGGGGGCGCAGCGATGCGCCCCCTTTTCTTTTCCCTCAGGGTCTTTTCCCTTTACGCCCGCAGCCGTTCCGACGTGGAGGCGATGTTCTGCGACACCACTTCGATGTCGCGGACCACGCGGGTGACGCTGTGGGCGATCTCCTTGGTCGCCGATTCCTGCTGCGACACGGCAGCGGCGATGGTGGTCGAGATTTGCTGAACGTCGGTGACGATGGCGCCGATGCGGCGGATGGCGTCGACCGCGTGCAGAGCCTCCTGCTGGACCGATGCGATCTGTGCCGCGATGTCGTCGGCAGCACTGCCGCTCTGCTGGGCCAGCGACTTCACCTCGTTCGCCACAACGGCGAAGCCGCGGCCCGCCTCGCCGGCGCGGGCGGCTTCGATGGTGGCATTGAGCGCCAGCAGGTTGGTCTGCGAGGCGATGCTGTTGATCAGCTTGGTGATGGCGCCGATGCGCTCGGCCGAGGTGACCAGAGCCTCCACCGCGGCGTTGGTGCGGGTCGCCTCCTCCGATGCCTTCAGCGAGGCGCCCGACGCCTCGTTGGCGCGGTTGCTGATGTCGGAGATCGAGGCCGACAGCTCCTCCGTTGCGGCGGCGACGGTCTGGGCGTTGGCGGTGGCGCGGTCGGCGGCGGTGCCGACCTCGCGGTCCAGAGACTCGGCGAGGGTGGCGATGCTGCTGCGGCGTTCGCCGTCCAGTTCCGCCTGCCGCAGTTCGGCCATCTTCTGGCCGTGGATGTCGATCAGCGACCCGCAGGCGCGCAAGGCCAGGCCGTTGCCGTCGCGGGCGACACCGCCGATGGCGCGGAACCAGCGATAGGTGCCGTCCTTCAGCTTCAGCCGGTAATCGACGTCGTAGCCGGTGCGGCCGCTGCGGTCGTTCAGGCAGGCCATGAAGCCGTCGAAGGTCGGCTTGGCGTCGTCCGGGTGCAGCCTGTCGGCCCAGGAATTGACGCCGTCGGGGAAACCGATCTTGTCGTCACGGTCGAACCCGGCGAGGCGGCGGAATTCCGGCGACCAGTGCCAGCGGCTCTGCGCATGCATCGGGTCGGCGTTGTGGAACACCGCATCCCAAAGCCCGACGCCGGCATGGCGGTCGAGCAGCTTGGCCCGCTCCAACTCGTTGCGCTCGGCATCGATGTCGATCAGCGACCCGCAGGCGCGGAGCGCAAGGCCGCTGCTGTCGCGGGCGACGCCGCCGATGGCGCGGAACCAGCGATAGCTGCCGTCCTTCACCTTCAGCCGGTAATTCACGTCATAGCCGGTGCGGCCGCTGCGGTCGTTCAGGCAGGCCATGAAGCTGTCGAAGGTCGGCTTGGCATCGTCGGGGTGCAGCCGGTCTGCCCAGGACCCCACCTTGTCGGGGAAGCCGGCCGTGTCGTCGTGGCCAAAGCCGACGAGGCGGCGGAATTCCGGCGACCAGTGCCAGCGGCTCTGCGCATGCATCGGATCGCCATTGTGAATCACGGCGTCCCACAACCCGACACCCGCATGGCGTCCCAGCAGAGCCAGCTCTTCGGCTGCTTGATTGTCCTGGGGCTTGCGGAACGACAGCATTCTTTTTAACTCCCGATGGCTGAAGGCGACAGACGCATCATGGGCATATATTCGCTAAACAAACACTTAACAGATCATACCTTGTTTATACTTATAATATGCGCCGGTTGCTGCGGCCTGAGGAGTTTCGTCCGGATTCTCTGTGGGGTGAATTTGTTTGCATGCGTTTGCTGTTAAGAAATTCTGTTCCGATGCGCCGATAACAATAATGCGCACACCAAGGGCCAAACCGTCGGCGAAGGCCTACCGGCGCTCCCTGAAGAAGTCCCGCAGCAGCGTCCCGGCCCTTGTCTCGCCGATACCGCTGTAGATTTCCGGCGCGTGGTGGCAGGTCGGTTGGGTGAAGAAGCGCGGGCCGTGGTCGACGGCGCCGCCCTTGGGATCGTAGGCGCCGTAATAGACCCGCCGGATGCGAGCGAAGCTGATCGCCGCGGCGCAGAGCGCGCAGGGCTCCAGCGTCACATACAGGTCGCAGCCGGGAAGGCGGGGCTGGCCGCGCCCGGCACAGGCGGTGCGGATCGCCAGCAGTTCGGCATGGGCGGACGGGTCGCACAGCTCCTCCGTCCGGTTGCCGGCGGCGGCGAGCACCGCACCCGTTGCGGGATCGACGACGACGGCGCCGACCGGCACCTCGCCGCGCGCGGCGGCGGCCTCGGCGGCGGCGAAGGCGAGGTCCATATAGGAGGGAGAGGGCATGGCCGGGCAGGGTGCCAACCGGCCGCCGAGCCCGTCAACCGGATTCCGGTGCCAGGGCGCTGGACCAGTGTTGCGGGCGGCGCGTCCAGGCCCTATGGTCCGGCCATGGACCGCTCCGATACTGTCAAGAAATCCGATTCCGCCAATGATGGCGGTGAACGCATCGCCAAGCGACTGGCGCGCGCCGGCCTATGCTCGCGCCGCGACGCCGAACGCTGGATCGCCGAGGGCCGCGTCGCGGTCAACAGCCGCGTGCTGGACAGCCCCGCCTGCGTGGTGCGCCCCGGCGACATCGTGCAGGTCGACGGCAAGGTCATTCCGGAGCCGGAGCCGGCCCGCCTGTGGCGCTATCACAAGCCGTCGGGGCTGGTCACCACCGCCCGTGACGAGAAGGGTCGCGAGACCGTCTTCGACCGCCTGCCGCCCGAACTTCCGCGCGTGGTCTCCATCGGCCGTCTCGACCTGACGACCGAGGGACTGCTGCTGCTGACCAACGACGGCGAACTGGCCCGCTTCCTGGAACTGCCGGCCACCGGCTGGACCCGTCGCTACCGCGTGCGCGTCTTCGGCGAGGTCGACGAGAGGCAACTGGCGGCGCTGGAGAAGGGGCCGACCATCGAAGGCGTGAAGTACGGCCCGATCGAGGCCGCGCTCGACCGCATCCAGGGCCGCAACGCCTGGCTGACCGTCAGCCTGAAGGAAGGCAAGAACCGCGAGATCCGCAAGGTGATGGAGTCGCTGGGGCTCCAGGTCAACCGGCTGATCCGCGTCGCCTATGGCCCCTTCCAGCTCGGCAAGCTGGAGGAGGGGGCTGTGGAGGAGGTGCCGAAGCGCGTCGTCCGCGAACAGATCGCTCCCTTCTTCGGCACGCCCGAAGGGGCGGAGTCGACCGAGTCCGGCACCAAGCAGCGCGCCAAGGCCCGTGCCGAAGCGGCGGGGAAGTCCGGTCCGAAGGCCGCACCCTCGAAAGGCGGGGCGGCGGCAGCCGATGCCAAGGCGGCGCCGAAACGCGCGCCGCGGTCCGCCACCAAGCGGCACGAGGCCGAAGCCGCCCGCACCGAAGAGGCCAAGCCGGCGCGGCGCGGCGGGGCGACCCGCGGCACCCTGTCGCTCGGCGGCGGCTCGGCGAAGCCGGGCCGTTCCGGCAAGCCTGAGGGCGCCCGGTCCGACGCCCCGCGGTCCGAGGGCGCACGCTCTCGCGATGATAGGGCTCGTGACGATAGGCCGCGTGAAGACCGGCCGCGGGACGGCAAGGCTCCCGGTTTCAAGCCGGGCGGCTCCAAGCCGACCGGTCCGAAGGGGGCTGGTCCGAAGGGTGCCGGTCCGGCGCCGCGGGGCGGGCCGAAGGCCGGTGGCGAGAGGTCCGGCGACCGTCCTGGCGGCGGGGCTGGCGGACGGACGGAGCGCCCGCGTGCGGATCGTCGGCGGTAAGCACCGCGGCCGCAGTCTGGTGGCACCGGGCGGGCGCGATACCCGCCCCACCACCGACCGCACCCGGCAAGCCATTTTCAACATCCTGGCCCATGCCGACTGGGCGCCCGAGTTCGAGGGCGCCGCGGTCGTCGATGCCTTTTGCGGCACCGGTGCGCTGGGGCTGGAAGCCCTGTCGCGCGGTGCGTCCTGGTGCGGCTTCCTCGACATGGGCCGGCCGGCGCTCGACGCCGTGCGCGCCAATGTCGAGTCTCTGCGCGAGACGGCGAACGCCCAGATTCTGCGTGCCGATGCGGCAAAGCCGCCGCCGGCCCCCCGTGCGTGCATGCTGGCCTTCCTCGACCCACCCTATGGCCAGGGGCTGGCGCCGCGCGCGCTGGAGGGTCTGCTGCGCGCCGGCTGGCTGGCCGACGGCGCGCTCGCCGTGGTTGAGGTCGCCGACCGCGACCCGCTGCCTCTTCCCGATGGTTTTTCGGCGCTCGACGAGCGCCTCTATGGCGACACCCGCGTCGCCTTCCTGACGGTCCGCCACCTGGCCTGACCGCATGGGCGGTTCCCGCTTGCGCCCCCCTTGGCGTTGCGGGTCAGTCCCTTAGATCCCCCTGAGTTCCATTTTTTACCGGCCCCGCCCACCCGCCGATGGGGACGCATCCCTGGCGTTCCAAGGCTGGCGCTCGTGTTTTTCCATCATGCGGAAAGACGAAACAGATTGTTGAGTTCCAAAACAATCCGAGCAAAACATTATGTGTCGCCGATGCGGTTCCTCTATGGAAACGGCGGCATCTATCTATCTCCTAAGACTGCACACCCTCGTTTGAGGGGGCCGTGCAGGTACCGGCACGGCTTCTTTTTACAGAACACGCGACTGATCGGGTGATCCGATAATAGAACCGGTGTGGACCGCTCGCCGGATGTGGTGTGTAAGGTAAGTTTTACTTGATCAGACTGTATGCCTACGGCGTCGATCCGACCGTCGGTGTCTTTTTGTCCCCGGTTTTGGCATACCAGATTACATATCTGGCATTCCTAAATCGGGACAATCGAACTCCGAGCGATTGTCGGCATCCGCGCCGAGTTCCGGATCGGCACCGTCAGCAAGAGCGGTCCGTCCGGGTCATTCCGCAATCGTGATTGGCGTGCCGGTCCCCGGGAGAGGGGCCGTGCCGCCGGCTCAGGCAAGTTTAAGGGAGGCACGATGGCTCATATGAATTCACAACCGGCGGCGGAATCCGCGGCGCCGGTGACCGACGCGGTGCGCTGGACGCAGATCGTCGTCGGTATCGTCTGCATGGTGGCGGCGGCCAACATCCAGTATGCCTGGACGCTGTTCGTCCCGGAAATCCAGGCGACCCATGGCTGGACGCGCGCATCGATCCAGACCGCCTTCACCATCTTCGTCGTCGTGCAGACCTGGCTGACGCCGATCGAGGGTTACTTCATCGACAAGTACGGTCCTAAGGTGATCGTCGCCGCCGGCGGCTTCTTCACCGGCCTGTCCTGGATCGTCGACAGCTATGCCGGCACGCTCGCCATGCTGTATGTCGGTTCGGCCATCGGCGGCATCGGCGTCGGCTGCGTCTACGCCACCTGCGTCAACAACGCGCTGAAGTGGTTCCCGGAAAAGCGCGGTCTGGCGGTCGGCCTGACGGCGGGCGGCTACGGCGCCGGTTCGGCCCTGACCATCCTGCCGATCTCGGCGATGATCCACAGCAGCGGCTATCAGTCGGCCTTCTTCTGGTTCGGCCTGGTGCAGGGCGCCATCATCATCTGCGCCGCGCTGTTCCTGCGCATGCCGCAGAAGGAGCAGGTCAAGGCCTCCACCAAGGTCGCGCAGACCCGCCGCGACTACACGCTCGGCGAAGCGGTCCGCACCCCGGTGTTCTGGGTCATGTGGGCGATGTTCATCGGCACCGTCACCGGCGGCCTGATGGCTGTGGCCCAGCTGGGCGTCATCGCCCACGACCTGGGCGTGAAGGAAGCACCGGTCAGCGTCTTCGGCCTGACGATGGCGGCTCTGCCCTTCGCCCTGATGCTCGACCGCGTGATGAACGGCATCTCGCGTCCGCTGTTCGGCTTCATCTCCGACCACATCGGCCGTGAGGCGACCATGTTCGTCGCCTTCACCCTGGAAGGCGTCGGCATCATCATGCTGAGCCGCTTCGGCCACGACCCGATGATGTTCCTGATCCTCAGCGGCATGGTCTTCCTGGCCTGGGGCGAAGTGTACAGCCTGTTCAGCGCCACCTCGGCCGACACCTTCGGCACCAAGCATGCCGGCAAGATCTACGGCGTCCTGTACTGCGCCAAGGGTGTCGCCGCCCTGCTGGTCCCGCTGGGCAACCTGCTGATGGAAGCCACCGGCACCTGGGCGACCGTGCTGTACGTCACCGCCACCATGGATCTGACCGCCGCGGCCTGTGCGCTGCTGGTCCTGAAGCCGATGCTGGCCCGCCACCACGCCCGGAACGAGGAGTTGGCACGCCGCGCCGAACATGGCGATGCAACCCGCGCCGTCCCGGTCGGGGCCGCCGCCGGCACCGCCAACGGGTAAGGCGCAGTCGGGGGGCTTCGCTCGGAAGACTGACTGACGGATGCGGGCCGGGATGCGCGAGAGCGCCCCGGTCCGCATCGTTCATTCGATCCAGAAGGGACGGTCCTTCGCCTTGCCGGGCTTGCCGTCGGAATTGTTTTCGGCTTGGGCCGCCTGCTGGAAGCGGTCGGAGGAGAACAGGATGCCCGGCTCCTCTTCCGTCTCGTCCTTCTCCGGTTCGATCACGGTGAAGCCGCCGCGTCCGCTGGCCATGTAGACGGCGTGGCCGATCATGCCGGTCAGCGCGAGGAACAGAAGGGCCTGGGTCTCGATCATGGCGGTAACGTCCTTATCGGGAGGGGAGGGGGCATCGACAGGAACAGAGGGGACAGGAACAAAGGCAACAGGAACAACAGTGCATGAGGCCGAACGGCATCCGCCACGGACAGCGGCTGCCCACGGTGACGGTCCAGTCATGCTGTGCTGCAACATAAGCAGTCCGGCATGCTACCGCAAAAAGTTTTGCATACCAGATGCCGGATGCCTGACCTGCAACTTTGCCGCAGGGCCAACTGGCTGGCTCCTACCGCCGAAGAGCGGTTTGTTCCGCAACCAAAGTGGCCTTGCCGCTGTTCCCCGCCTGTCCTCCCCGCATCGGGCCGGGGGTAGGGCATCGCGATGGAGCGGCCATGATCCGGGACCTCTGGTACAAGAATGCGGTGATCTACAATCTGTCGCTGTCGACCTTCATGGACGCCAACGGCGACGGCGTCGGCGATTTCCAGGGGCTGCTGCGCCGGCTGGACTATCTGCACGGGCTGGGGGTGACCTGCCTGTGGCTGGGGCCGTTCCAGACCTCGCCGATGAAGGACGACGGCTATGACGTCGCCGACTATTACACTGTCGATCCGCGGTACGGCACGCTGGGCGATTTCGTCGAGTTCACCCATGCCTGCGAACAGCGCGGCATCCGGGTAATCATCGATCTGGTGATCAACCACACCTCCGACCAGCATCCCTGGTTCAAGGAGGCCCGCAGCGATCCCGACAGCAAATATCGCGACTGGTATGTCTGGTCCGACAGGAAGCCGGAGAATGCCGACCAGGGCATGGTCTTTCCCGGCGTGCAGAAATCGACCTGGACCTATGACCGCGAAGCCAAGGCCTGGTATTTCCACCGCTTCTACAAATTCCAGCCCGACCTGAACACCGCCCATCCAGAGGTGCATGCCGAGCTGCTGAAGATCATGGGCTTCTGGATCCAGCTGGGCGTCGCCGGTTTCCGCATGGACGCCGTGCCCTTTATCATCGCGGAGAAGGGGGCGGACGTCACCAAGCCGAAGGAGCAGTTCGGCATGCTGCGCAGCTTCCGCGAATTCGTGCAGTGGCGGCGCGGCGACGCCATGCTGCTGGCGGAGGCCAACATCCTGCCGGAAGACGACCTGCATTATTTCGGCAGCGACGGCGACCGCTGCCACATGATGTTCAATTTCCAGGTCAACCAGCATCTGTTCTATGCTCTGGCAACCGCCGACACCGCGCCGCTCGCCAAGGCGCTGGAGGTGACGAAGCCGCGTCCGGCCACCGCCCAATGGGGCACCTTCCTGCGCAATCATGACGAGCTGGATCTGGGCCGGCTGACCGAGGAGCAGCGGCAGGCGGTGTTCGCCGCCTTCGGGCCGGACAAATCGATGCAGCTTTATGACCGCGGCATCCGCCGGCGGCTGGCGCCGATGCTGAACGCCGACCGGCGGCGGATCGAGCTGGCCTACAGCCTGATGTTCACCCTGCCGGGGACACCGGTCATCCGCTATGGCGACGAGATCGGCATGGGCGACGACCTGTCGCTGCCCGAACGCAACTGCGCCCGCACGCCGATGCAATGGTCGGACGAGCCGCATGGCGGCTTCACCAAGTCCGACGAGCCGGAGACCCCGGCGATCAGCGGCGGCGTCTTCGGCTATGAGCGGATCAACGCCGCCATCCAGCGCCGCGACCCGCAATCGCTGCTGAACTGGACCGAGCGCATCATCCGCATGCGCAAGGAGTGTCCCGAAATCGGCTGGGGCGATTTCCAAATCCTGAAGACCGGCCGGCCGGAGGTGCTGGCCCTGCGCTACGACTGGCGCAACAACGGGGTGGTCGTCCTGCACAACCTGTCGGACAAGCCCTGCGAGATCGTGCTGGACGTGGACGGCCATGGCGAGGGTTGCCGGCTGGTTAACCTGCTGTCGGAGGACCACAGCGAACCCGATGCCAAGGGCCGCCACCATCTGGTGATGGAGGCCTACGGCTATCGCTGGTTCCGGGTCGGCGGGCTGGACTATCTGCTGCGGCGGACGGAGTCGGACGGGAAGCCCGGTGAGGAGGTTCAGGCGACGTCCAGCCGCACCGGGGCATCCTCGTCGTCCCGGTCATAGGCGGCGCGGGCCTCCAGCATCTGCGCGATGTGGGTCTCGGCCCACATCCGCAGCGGCACCAGCGTTTCGGCCAGCGTGGCGCCCAGCGGCGTGATGGAATATTCGACGGTGACCGGCACGGTGGCGAAGGCCTTGCGGCTGACCAGCCCATCGCGCTCCAGGCTTTTGAGGGTTTGCGACAGCATCTTCTGCGAAATGCCCTCGATCTCGCGGCGCAGCTGGTTGAAGCGCATCGGCCCGCTTTCCAGCAATCCCAGGATCAGCACCGTCCATTTGTCGGCGATCCGGTCCAGCGCCTGCCGGGTCGGACAGGCGGAGGCATAGGCGTCGGGCAGTTGATCCACCTCCGACGGACGCTTGCCGCCCAGCCCCAGCAGGGTCCTGTCCATCCGCATCCACTCCCAGTTCAGTCATCCAGGCCGGCGACCCGGCGGTTACGCGCGGGTGACCATGTCACGAAAAGGTGCCTTCTTTACACCAGATTTCCAAAGCGGCATCAAGTCACCATTGGAAACCTAGTTCGAGGACACCCGCCATGAACGTCGCCATCATCGGTGCCGCCGGCCGCGCCGGCAGCCGCATCCAGGCCGAACTGCTCCGCCGCGGCCACAGCGTCACCGCCATCGTCCGAGATCCCTCCAAGGTGGCTGCCGCCCCCGGCCTGACGGTGAAGGCCGGCGACGCCAACGACGGCGAGACGCTGGCTCCGCTGCTGGCCGGCCATGACGCGGTGGTCAGCGCCGTCATGTTCCTGATGAGCGATGCCGAGACGCTGATCGGTGCGGCGAAGCGTGCCGGCGTGCCGCGCTATCTGGTGGTCGGCGGCGCCGGCAGCCTGGAAGTCGCGCCGGGCGTGCGCGTGCTCGACCTGCCGGAATTCCCCGAAATCTACAAGGCCGAGGCCACCAAGGGCGCCGAGCTCCTCGACCGCCTGAAGGCCGAGCCGGCGCTGAACTGGACCTTCCTGTCGCCCTCGGCCGAGTTCGTGCTGGGCGAACGGACGGGCAAGTTCCGCCTTGGCTCCGATGGGCTGCTGGCGGACGAGACCGGCCGCAGCTGGATTTCCTACGAGGACTTCGCCGTGGCGCTGGTCGACGAGATCGAGACGCCGAAGCACGAGCGCAAGCGCTTCACGGTGGGGTACTGAGCGCGGCCGGGGTATCTCTCCGGTAGGTTGTCCGGAGCAGGGGGCTGCAATCGCTCGTTTCCCCTCCCATGTCTTCGGCAAGGGCAGATCAAGCCCGGCATGACAGACATGGGAAGGAACGGAATGGCTCTGATCCCCTGCGCCGCCTGCGGCCACACGATCTCCACCGAAGCTCCGTCCTGCCCATCCTGCGGACACCCTGGGGCGAATGTACCGAGGGGTGGCCGCGACGGGATGGCGCGGATCGCCGGGACTGTCGCCGGCTCCTACATCTCGGCGCAGATGCTCGCCAGCATCATCGTCGGCTCGGTCGCCATCGTCAGCTTCGCCGCCATCATGATCGCGATGATCCTGAGGGGGTGAGGCCCGGCAACCAGGGCCGGCAGCGGAACTGCCGGTCTACCGCCGTCCGAACAGCCGCTCGATATCCGCCAGCTTCAGCTCCACATAAGTCGGCCGGCCGTGGTTGCACTGGCCGCTGTGCGGGGTCGCCTCCATCTGGCGCAGCAGGGCGTTCATCTCGTCGACGCTCAAGCTGCGGCCGGCGCGGACGCTGCCGTGACAGGCCATGGTCGCGCAGACCTCCTCCAGCCGCTCCTTCAGCGACAGGGCGTCGCCCAGTTCGGACAGCTCCTCGGCAAGGTCGCGGATCAGGTTCTTCACATCCGACTGGCCGAGAAGGGCGGGCACCTCGCGCACCATGACGCAGCCGTGGCCGAAGCCCTCGATCACCAGACCGAGTTCTGCCAGTTCGGCGCTGCGGCCCAGCAGGCGGTTGGCGGACGGTTCGTCCAGCTCGATCAGTTCGGGGATCAGCAGCGCCTGGCGCTTCACCCCGCCTTCCAGCAGGGCGGTCTTCATCCGCTCGTAGACCAGCCGTTCATGGGCGGCGTGCTGGTCGACGATGACGATCCCTTCGCGGGTCTGCGCCACGATGTAGGTGGTGTGGACCTGCGCCCGCGCCGCGCCCAGCGGGTGGCTGTCGGGCGGCGGCTCGGGCTTGTGCGCGGAAGGATCGGGGGCGCGGTATTCCGGCGGGCGGGCCGCCGGGGCGAAGCCGTTGCCGAAGCCGCTGAGCCGGCCTTGCAGCGGCGGCAGTTCAGACTGGGTCGGCGCCTGGAAAGCGGCGGAGCGCTCGGCAAGACCGCGCGGGACGGATGTGGGCGTGTAGGAACCGGCCCAACCGCTCCCTGTCCCGCCGCCCGATCCACCGCCGGAGCGGCCGTAGGGCAGGGGGGAGGGGGTGAAGCCGCTGTCGGTGTCGCCGGCAGGTTCCGGCCGCAGGGCGCCCAGCGTGGCTAGGCCGACGGTGGTCGACGCGCGGTGGCCGGCCTCGGCCAGCGCGTGCTTCAGCGAGCCGACGATCAGGCCGCGCACCAGACCCTGGTCGCGGAAGCGCACCTCGGCCTTGGCCGGGTGGACGTTCACGTCGACCTCCTGCGGGTCGATGTCGAGGAACAGCGCCAGCATCGGGTGGCGGTCGCGCGGCAGGAAATCGGCGTAGGCGGCGCGCACCGCGCCCACCATCAGCTTGTCGCGCACCGGCCGGCCGTTGACGAACAAATGCTGGTGCTTGGCGGTCGGACGGTGCAGGGTCGGCAGGCCGATCCAGCCGGCCAGCGACGCGCCCTCGCGCACCGCAGTCACCGGGACGGCATTCTCCTGGAAATCGCGGCCCATCAAGGCACCCAGCCGGGTCAGCCGGGCGTCCAGAAGGTCGCCCTGCGCCGCGCTCAGCCGCAGCCCGCCGCGCCCGCCGTCACTGAGCGTGAAGGCGACGCCGGGATGGGCCATCGCCAGCCGCTCCAGGCAATCGGCGATGTGGTCGTATTCGGTGCGCGAGGCTTTCAGGAATTTCAGCCGGGCCGGCACGGCGGCGAACAGGTCGCGCACCTCGATCCGCGTGCCCTGGGCCAGCGCCGCCGGCTGCGGCTGGCCCTTGGCGCCGGCATCCACCGTCAGGCTCCAGGCGCTGTCGGCATCGCGGGCGCGGCTGGTGATGGTCAGGCAGCTGACGGCGCCGATGGAGGGCAGCGCTTCCCCGCGGAAGCCGAGAGACCGGATGTCGAGCAGGTCGTCGCCCGGCAGCTTGGAGGTGGCGTGGCGTTCGACCGCCAGCACAAGCTCGTCCGGCGTCATGCCGCAGCCGTCGTCGGTGACGGCGATCAGCGACTTGCCGCCATCGCGCGCCACCACGTCGATGCGGGTGGCGCCGGCGTCGATGGCGTTCTCCACCAGTTCCTTCACGGCGGCGGCGGGACGTTCGACCACCTCGCCGGCGGCGATGCGGTTGACCAGTGTTTCTGGGAGCAGACGGATCGGCATGCCCATAGATATAGTGCCGACCGTTGGCCGACACCACCATCTTCGGGCAGCTATTCGCGCTTACAGACCCTTCAGGGCCTTCATGTAATCGACCAGCTTGCGTTCGTAGAAGGGCTGCGGCGGCTGGTAGCGGGCGACGAGGCCGGCCTCCTCGGTCAGCTTCACCACGAGGCCCATGCAGGAAACGTCCACCGGGTCGCCGCCGATGTCGAACTGCAGGCGGAAATCGAACTTCTGCTTGGCGATCAGGTCGCCGTCATAGGGGCGGATGCGGAAGGAGCCGATGACGAACTCCTCCGGCACATATTCGTGATGGTCGATGACGATCTTCGGCGGGGTGGAGGGGCGCTCCTTGCGCGGCTCGGCTGCGGACTTCGCGCCGCCCGGCTCCTTGTTGCCTCCAGAGAATTTCGACAGCCAAGACATGAAGAGCGACGTCCTCTTGTTCCGAAACCCTGAAACCATACCGACATATTCAGACAGTTTTGGGGGCACATCGTTTAACAACGGTTAATGACGTAAGCATTCGTTACGGCCCGGTAATTTTCGTGCCCGGGCCCTGCATTGACACTGCCGGCCTCGCTGACGGGGCCGTGATTTTCGGGGTTCCTCCTCCCTGCCGCTGCAGTTGCGGTCATGCTAGGCTTCGACCTCGTCCCGTTGCCACCCGCCCGTTGCAGTCCGTTGGGGGAACCGCCATGCCTCTGTTGCCGGTGATCCGCGATTTCGCCGCGGAGGCGTCGGATCCCCGGCGCTATGCCGCGCTCGACGGCGGCTGGTCGCTGGCGGTTGCCGACGTCACCGGCAGCACACAGCTTGCCACGCAGGGACGCCATCGCGACGTGAATTTCGTCGCCGCCGGGGTGGTCGCGGTGCTGTCCAACGCGGTGCGCATCGGGCAGGAGCCTGCCGCCTGCCAGTTCGGCGGTGACGGTGCCATCGCCGCGGTGCCGCCGGGGAGGGAGGACGGAGCGCGGGCGGCGCTGTCCGCACTTGCCCACTGGTCGGCGGAGGTGATGGACGTGCCGCTGCGCGTCGGGCTGGTGCCGGTGCAGGCTCTGCTCGACCAGGGGCTGGAGGTGATGGCGGCACTGCACGATGTCGGCAACGGCAACAGCTTCGGCCTGTTCCTCGGTGCCGGGGTGGTGGCGGCCGATGCCTGGGTGAAGGAGGATGCGCGCTGGCGCCTGCCGCCGCAGCAGGGGCCGCTGCCCGGGCTGGAGTCGGTCTCCTGCCGTTGGAACCCGGTGCCGCCGCGGCGCGGAACCGTGCTGTGCGTGATCGTCGATGCGGTCGATCCGGGGGCCGCGGGGCTGCTGGAGCTTGCCCGCGTCCAGCGCGCCATCGAGGCCATCGTGCCCACCGCCGGCGCCGCCCCGCTGGGGGCGGGGGAACGGCTGGAAGCGCGCTGGCCGCCGGACTGGCGCTCCCTGCTGATGGAGGCGCGCGGCGGCCGGGATGGCGACGGTCTGGGCACGCGCATCGGCCGGGTGGGCAAGGCGCTGGCCGGGTCGGGACTGCTGGTCGTGCTGTTGAGGCTGGGCCTGTCGCTCGGCAATTTCGACCCGCAGCGCTACCGACGCCGCATGGCGGAGCGTACCGATTTCCGCAAATCGGCCGGCGGGCCGCGGCTGGTGCTGGACGTGACGGAGGGGGAGGCCGACGCCATCGAGGCGCTGCTGGCCCAGGCGGCGCAGGCCGGTTCGATCCGCTACGGCACCGCGCGGGCCGATGCGACCACCGTCACCTGTCTGGTCGGCGACGTGACGGCCGACCGCCATGTGCATTTCGTCGATGGGGCCGGGCTGGGGTTCTGGCGCGCCTCTGTCATGCTGAAGGCGATGAAGGCGCGGGAAAAGGCAGGGCAGGCGACGGAACCGGAGCTCGCCGCCGCCCTGTCGTGATCCAGCCGGTCAGGCGGTGATGTCGACGCCCTGCGAGCCGCGCGGCGTCAGGCTGGCGAACAGGCTCTGCGCGCCGGAGAGGTCGCCGGAGCTGAGCGAACTGCTCAGGCTGCTCAGGTTCTTCTTGAGGGTGCCCAGGAAGTCGGTGGAGCCGCTGTCGTCTCCGCTGTCGCTGTCGGCGGCGCTCTTCAGCATATCCGACAGGGCCGACAGCGAGTCCTGCGCGCCCGACACGTCGCCGGACTGCAAGGACTGGGCGAGGCTGCCGACGGTGCTGCGCAGCTCGTCCGACCCGCCGCCTTCGCCCGGCGGCGGGCCGTTCGGCGGCGGGCCGCCGGCTCCGCCAGGACCACCGGAGCCACCGGCTCCGCCCGGACCGCCGCTGGGCGGGCCGTTCTTGGACATCGCCTGCTGGACCTGGCCGATGTCACCGCTCTTCAGCGCCTCTCCCACGCTGGACAGCAGCTTCGACAGCGGGTCCTTACCGGTGCTGGCGCTGGTGCTTGACCCGCTGCTCGTCCCGCTGCTGCTGCCCTGCTTGTCGGACTGCAGCTTCGACAGGGAGTCGTAGGCGGACTGGACGGCGGTCATGTCGCCGGATTCCACCGCCTTCTTCAGGCTGTCGACGCCCTCGCGGATCTCTTTACCCGGCCCTTGCGGCCGCTGATAGGTCTGGCCGACGGCCGACGCACTCACCATGGATACCGACATGGCACTCTCCAACGGATAGCCTCACAAGAGGCAGTACGTCGGAGACATGCGACTCCTGCGCGTTGGAAAGCGGGTTGCCGGCCGTTTCGATAAAATTGTCGGAAATGCCGCAGGCGGGGATCAGATGCGGCCGGGCACCCGCCGTCCGACGCCATCCGACGGCACGATCTCGGTTCCGACCGGCCACAGCGCCAGCAGCGCAAGCTTCAGATGCGCCCAGGCGAAGGGCAGGCCGATGATGGTGATGGCGAGCCCCACCGCCGAGATCAGATGGCCGAGCGCAAGCCACCAGCCGGCCAGCACGAACCACACGATGTTGCCGATGAAGCCGAGCGCGCCGGTGCCCATGTCTTCGCGCCCGCGGAACTCATCCCGGCGCACGGCGGTTTGTCCAAAGGGGAGCAGGGTGTAATGGGCGATGGTCAGGGCGGAGCGGGCCCAGGGCAGGCCGATGATGGACACGGCCATCAGGACCGCGGCCAGCAGCCAGCCGAGCGCCATCCAGATGCCGCCCGTGACCAGCCAGAGCAGATTGAGGAGAAGACTGAGCAGAGGCATGACACGTAACCCTCCCTTTCGCCGCAGATGTGGGGACGCTCATACGGCGCGCCTAGAGGTGGGCCGGACAGATATCGGCAAATGCGAAGATGGGGCACCCCGTCCGGCGGCGCGAAAGAGGGGGAGCCTCATGCCATCCATGCCTTGAACCGGATCCGTGCGGCCCACAGATCCGAATCAGGCATCATGACGACGCATCCGGACGGGCCCTTTGCCGGCAGCACCGCCGGCGGGCCGCCTTCCGGATCACACGGATCGGAGGCCGCATGAACGAGGCTTTGAACACCGACGCCGGCGCCGACGCGCCGAACATGCCGGGCGAGGGCGAATCGCTCTCGCCGGTGGTCGCCGCCATCCTCGGCACCGCCGTCGCGGCTGCGGCCAAGCGCAGCGGGAATGGCGACGTGGTCCGCGGACTGATCGCGGGTCTGCGCATCCTGCGCGCCACCGTCGAGGAAGAGGCCGGCTACACCATGGCCGCCGCCGTCGACAACGCCATCCGCACCCGCCTGCTGGCCGACAACCTGTCGCGCCTGCGCGTCAGCGGGGAGAAGCCACAGGCCGTCCCGCTGCCGGATCCCGGACCGGGCGCCAGCGCCGCCGCCGCCATCTTCGAGAGCGCCGCGGAATCCTGCCTGACCGTCAACGCCCATGCGGAAGACAACGGGCCGCTCGAAACCGCGGTCTTCGCCTTCACCGCACAGTTGCTGCAACAGCTGGGGGGAGCGCCGGAATGGCGCAGCCTGGCCGGCGAACTTCGCCGCCCCCTGGCGGTCGCCCCCGACCCCGAAGGGGAGGAGGTGACGCTGCATTGACCGGTCGCCATGGCCGTTGTCCCGGCCGGCGACTGGGCCGGTGATCGGCAGGCTGACCGCCTGTGATCGAAAGCGGCCGGGAGCCGGCCGGCAAGTCATGGAATTTGCTTTGCTTTTGTCGTGTTTCGACGGTGGCTGAAACCTTTTGCGGGCAGGGTGGGGTTTTAGCCCCTTTTCAGGGTTTTGCCCGATTTATCGAACGGGACGACTTCGGTTCGGCTTCGTTACGGTTGGGTTCGGCGGTGGGACGGTCCCATCGCGGAACGCCACCATCGGGGACCCGACCGTGTTCTTTCACACCCAGCCTTCCACCGTCCGCGCCGGACGGGCAGACACCGCCCGCTGTCCGGTGAACGGTCTGACCGCGGACGGGGTGGGTGCTGCCTGGGCGGGAGACCGCACGGCCGACCGTGCCGGCGATCCGTCCGGTCGGCGGGTGATCTTCCTTCATCCCGGCAAGGGGGCGTGGTGGCGCCTGCTGGACCATGTTCCGGCGGGCCAGGAATGGCTGACCGTGCCGGCCGCCGCCGGAGCGGCGATGTTGTCCCCGCTGCTGGTGGAGCGTGGCGGGCGCCGGCCGGTTCTGGTCGCCGGTGCGGTGACGGCGCCGCTCGCCATCGCCGCGGCGCTGGATTTTCCGGAACAGGTCGGCGGCGTGATGATCGTCGACGATGTCGGTGCCGACTCGCCGATGCGCCGGCGCTGGAACGCACTGGCCGCCTGCTTCGGCCGGCCGTTGCCGGCGATGCCGACGGGCGATCTCGGGGACCTTGAATCCGAACTGCCGGCGGTGCGGGTGCCGGTGACCCTGATTCAGGGCAGCGACCCGGCCGGGCTGTTCATGCGGCTCGAAAGCGGGCTGACCGGGTGCCGCACCCTGACGGTCGTCGCCATGTCCGACGCCGCCGCCATCCGCCCGCGCACCCATGCGACCGAACTGCGCGGCGCCCTGCTGGCGCTGGTCTCCGCCGTGGAGCGGGCGCAGCGGTAGGAAAGACGGGTTTCCTGTGGGGAAGGCGATTGCGGGGGAGGCTGTCCCGAACCCTTACAGGCTCTGCTGGGCGGTCAGTGCCGCCTGGGTGCGGTTGCGGACGCCGAGGTGCCGCAGGATGGCGGTGACATGGACCTTCACCGTGCCTTCCGTCAGCCCCAGCTCATGGGCGATCTGCTTGTTCGATTTGCCGTCGCGCAGCCGGGCGAGGACGTCGCGCTGACGCGGGGTCAACTGGTCGCCGTTGGCATTGGCCATCCCGGCATTGTCGTCCACCGCCTCGCCGGAACCGTGCCCGCCATAGCCGCCATGCGTCTGTTCGACACGGTCGGCGCCGCGGATGGCCTGTTCGGGAAGATAGATTCCGCCGGCGAGCACCAGCTGCAAGGCGCCCAGCAGGACCTTGGCGCTGGAGGATTTCGGGATGTAGCCGGCAGCGCCGTTTTCCAGGGCGGCCAGCAGGTCGGACCGCTTTTCCGATCCCGACACCACCACCAGAAGCGCCTTCGGCAAGTTGGCATGAATGTCGCCGAGAGCCGAGAAGCCAGTCCAGCCGGGCATCCCCAGATCGAGCAGGATCAGGTCGAACGGTCTGGTGCCATCGCACAGCGCCCGCACCTCGTCATAGGTGCTCGCCTCGAAAAACGTCATGTCGGCGTCGAATTGCGCCAGGAGTCGGCGCAGACCGTCTCGGAACAGCAGGTGATCGTCGGCGATCAGCACGTTCATCGCGGGCATTTCCAGAAGGTTGCGGCGATCTCACGCCGGGATGGCGTCATCGGCCCGCAGTTCACATAAGCACGTCCATTCTCACGCTGTAGTTCGCTTTTGGTCTTAGACCGCTTCCTCTATGCCTGCCGCCCTTACCGGCCATGGGACTGGCGGAGCTTTGCCACGGGCTGCCCGGACGGCCTGCGGAAACGGAAGAGCGCCGCAAAAGGCAACGTCCCGCTCCGCCGGCCGCCTGCCCCGGATGGAAGGGGCGGACGGCCGGGACGGAAGGCGGGCGGGGCCATTCGGCAGAGCGGTATGCCGATCCGTCGGATCGGGCGGCAATCAGACGGTGGCGGCGACGCCGGTTTCGGCGGCCTGATCGCCGATGCCGTTGTTCAGCGCCCAGATGGCGGCCTGGGTGCGGTTGGAGGCGTTGATCTTGCGCAGCAGGCTCTTCAGGTGAACCTTCACGGTGGCTTCCGTGATGCTCAGGTGATTGGCGATCATCTTGTTGCTGTTGCCGTTCAGCAGGCAGCGCAGGATCTGCACCTCACGCTGCGACAGGCCCTTGCGGCGGGTCGGCAGTTCGGCGCCCATGTCCTCGGTGCGGCCGCTGACCAGCAGCGCGGCGAGGTGGGTCGGGAACACCTTCTCGCCCATCATCACCAGCTTCAGCGACTGCATCAGCGCCTCGCAGGCGATGTCCTTCAGCAGGTAGCCGCCGGCACCGGCACCGAGGGCGGCCGACAGGCGGCGGGTTTCCAGATCGTTGGTCAGAATGACGATACGGATCGACGGGTGTTCTTCGCGCAGGCTGCGCATCGCTTCGACTTCCTCGTCGGCGCCGCTCGGCAGGTCGATGAGGATCAGGTCCGGGTTCTGGCCGGTGCCGAGCGTCGACAGGCCCTCGCGCAGGCTGCCGGCCTCGCCGACGACGTTGAAGGGGGTGCCTTCGAACAGACGCTTCATGCCCTCACGGAAAAGCTTGTTGGCATCGATGAGGAAAACGTTGATGGCATCCATGGTCCAAGCCCGCCTTTTGTTCCGTTCCGATCAAAGTCGCGCCGGGTGGCGCTTCGGAGGCATCCCCGACCTTCCGCTCCTGCGTCCGGTCCGCTCCCCCTCAGGGTTCGGGGGTGCCTCCTTGTGATCCATAGATACCCCCGATTTGCGCCGCGCAAAATTTCGCTTAGGTAAATTTCGCGTCGAGCAATGGGCATATGCCCTAAGCCTGGATAAGACAAGATGAGGACATAATGCAGCTTGCCCTGGTCAGCTGGAATAACTGTCTGTGACAGAAAAGGGGAAATCGTTAACGGTCGTGCCGTGACTTCGTAAGGACACTGAACGATAGTGTCGGGTGACTTTCACGACGAAGGTCCTCTGCCGGGCAGAACTACGTCATCGCCCGATGGTTGGAGTCCTATATCCCGGAAATTTGCCATTAGGCATAAGCGTGGCCGTGCCGCTCTGCGTCACCGGGCGGGGTATGCCGCCATCGACGGGGGTCGTGCCGGGGCGTTCTGTGCTGTATACGTTCCAGCCGCGACAGAGCATTCGCACGCTTCCGCCGATTTTTCCGTCCATTCCCTTTCGTCCATCCCCAGGCCGGGACGCCATGTCAGACGCTTATGATGATGATCCGTTGAGCCACGCCGCTCCCGCCGCCGGTCCCGCTTCGGGATTCCCGGCCGCAGCGCAGCGCTTCGCCTATCTGGACGGGCTCAACCCGACACAACGGGCGGCGGTCGAGGCTCTGGACGGGCCGGTCCTGGTGCTGGCCGGCGCCGGAACCGGCAAGACGCGGGTGCTGACCGCCCGGCTGGCCCATCTGCTGATGACGCGGCGCGCCGCCGCCTTCCAGATCCTGGCGGTGACCTTCACCAACAAGGCCGCCCGCGAGATGCGCGAGCGTGTCGGCCATCTGATGGGGATCGAGCCTGAGGGCTGGTGGCTCGGCACCTTCCATGCGCTGGCCGCCCGCATCCTGCGTCGCCATGCCGAGCTGGTCGGGCTGAAGTCGAACTTCACCATCCTCGACACCGACGACCAGGTCCGCCTGATCAAGCAGCTGCTGCAGGCCGAGAACATCGATTCCAAGAAGTGGCCGCCCCGTCAGGTGCTGGGCGCCATCGAGCGCTGGAAGGACCGCGGCCTGACCCCCGACCGGCTCGGCGACGCCGACGGCGGCGACGTGGCGGGCGGCCGGGTGGTGGCGATCTACCGCGCCTATCAGGAGCGCCTGCGCACCCTGAACGCCTGCGATTTCGGCGACCTGCTGCTGCACAACCTCGCCATCTTCCAGAACCATCCGGACGTGCTGGCGGAATATCACCGCAAGTTCAAATATCTTCTGGTCGACGAGTATCAGGACACCAACGTCGCTCAGTATCTGTGGCTTAGGATACTGTCGCAGGCACATAAGAATATTTGTTGCGTTGGCGATGAAGATCAGTGCCTGATCGCCGGCACCCCGGTCACCATGGCCGACGGCAGCCGGCGGGCCATCGAGGACATCGGCGCCGGCGACGCCGTTCTGTCCAACTATGGCAGCGGCGACCTGCGGCCGGCCATCGTCGCACGGACCCACGCGAAGCCATACCGCGGAGAGGCGGTGGTCATCCGGACCAGTGCCGGGCGCCGGATCGTCAGCACGCCGGAGCACGTCCACTTCGCCGGCTATCGCCTTGGACTGACGCCCCAGACCTATTTCACCTATCTGATGCACAAGGAAGGGACCGGCTGGCGACTTGGCACGTCGCAGGTCTACACGGCCGGACAGGTCAAGCCGATGGTCGGTTTCATGCAGCGTCTGTTGCAGGAACGGGCCGACGCCTTGTGGATCGTCGGAACGCACAGCAGCGAGAACGACGCGCGGGCCGACGAATACATCGCCTCCCTGCGATACCAGATTCCGACCTTGCCGTTTGTCCCGCGCAGGGGCAGGTCGGAGAATGGGCTGGTTCAGGATGCCGCCTATCTGTCGAAGGTGTTCTCATCCTTCGACACCGATGCGGGCGCCGCGCGGCTTCTCGCCGACCGCGGGCTGCCGATGGATCACCCACACCACCGTCCACGCTCGCGCAATGCCAGCCGGCGGAACGTCGTGCTCACGCTGTGTGGCGATCGGCGCGGCCCGACGCCGATGCATCGGATTTCCATCGTCGGCAACGACGAGCCGGGAAGTGCGGCACTGAGGGAGCTCGGCTTCAGCGTGCGTGCCGCGAAATCAGGATCCGACAGCTGGCGCGTGGAAACGGCGAACAAGGATTATGGGCAGCTGATCGGCGAGGCGGAACGGGTCCGCAGCGCGTTCGGATCGGCGAACCTGATCCGTATGGCGCGGCTTGGGACCAACCTGGGCGACGTGACGGAAGCGAACTCTCTTCCCTTCACGCCGGCGGCTTCGGTTCTTCCGGGGATGGCGATGTTTGCCGAGGACGGCAGTTACGACATCGTCGCCTCGGTGGAGCGTGAGTTCCATGAAGGGACGGTCCACGATCTGGATATCGAGTCGACCCATAATTTCTCCGCCGACGGTGTCTTTACCCACAACTCGATCTACGCCTGGCGTGGTGCCGAGATCGGCAACATCCTGCGCTTCGAGACCGACTTCCCCGGCGCCACCATCGTCAAGCTGGAGCAGAACTACCGCTCCACCGGCCATATCCTGGCGGCGGCCTCCGGTCTGATCGCCAACAACCAGGGCCGTCTCGGCAAGACGCTGTGGACCGAGGCCGACGGCGGCGAGCCGATCAAGGTCAAGGCGGTCTGGGACGGCGAGGAGGAGGCGCGCTGGGTCGGCGAGGAGATCGAGACTCTCCAGCGCAAGGGCACCTCCCTGGCGCAGATCGCCGTGCTGGTCCGCGCCGGCTTCCAGACCCGCGAGTTCGAAGAACGCTTCATCACGCTCGGCCTGCCCTACAAGGTGCTGGGCGGTCCGCGCTTCTACGAGCGGCAGGAAATCCGCGATGCGCTGGCCTATTTCCGCGTCGTCAATTCCGGCGACGACGATCTGGCCTTCGAACGGATCGTCAATCTGCCCAAGCGCGGCGTCGGTCCGGCGGCGATGCAGAGCCTCTACACCGCCGCCCGCGCCCGCGGGCTGTCGCTGACCGAGGCCGGCTGGGCGCTGACCGAGACGGACGAGCTGAAGCCGAAGCTGCGCGCCACCCTGCGTGGGCTGTTGCAGGATTTCTTCCGCTGGCGGACGCTGATGGCGACGGTGCCGCACACCGAGCTTGCCCGCACCGTCCTGGACGAGTCCGGCTACACCCGCATGTGGCAGGAGGACAAGACGCCGGAGGCTCCCGGCCGGCTGGAGAACCTGAAGGAACTGATCACCGCCATGGCGGAGTTCGAGAACCTGCCGGGCTTCCTGGAACATGTCGCGCTGGTGATGGAGAATGCCGAGGCCGCCGGCATCGAGCAGGTCACGGTGATGACC
Source organism: Azospirillum palustre (assembly GCF_002573965.1). Classification (NCBI taxonomy): domain Bacteria; kingdom Pseudomonadati; phylum Pseudomonadota; class Alphaproteobacteria; order Rhodospirillales; family Azospirillaceae; genus Azospirillum; species Azospirillum palustre. Next base: position 841,713 of record NZ_PDKW01000043.1, read on the forward strand.
CTGCACGGCGCCAAGGGGCTGGAGTTCGACCATGTCTTCCTGCCGGGCTGGGAGGAGGGCGTGTTCCCCAACCAGCGCGCGCTGGACGAGACCGGCATCGCCGGACTGGAGGAGGAGCGGCGGCTGGCCTATGTCGGCCTGACCCGTGCGCGCCGCCGCGCCTATGTCAGCCATGCCGCCAACCGCCGGCTGTACGGCAACTGGGTCAGCGCCGTCCCGTCCCGCTTCGTCGAGGAGATCCCGCAGGACAATGTGGAGGCCGAGGCGGCCAACGGCCTGTTCGCCGGCAGCGGCGGGCGCGGCGGTTTCGGTGGCGGGGCAGGGGCTTACGGGGCCGGCGGGTCGGCGGGCGGTTTCGGCGGCGGCTTCCAGTTCCGCGGCTCCACCCGTCAGGCGCCGACGCCCAAGACGATCACGCTGGACCAGGGCGCCTATGCGGTGGCGCCGCGGCCCCGGCCGGATTCGCCCTTCGCCAAGGGCGCGCGTGTCTTCCACCAGAAATTCGGCTACGGCACCGTGGTCGGCGTGTCGGAGGACAAGCTGGAGATCGACTTTGACCATTCCGGCAGCAAGAAGGTGATGGACAGCTTCGTCATTCCCGCCGACAAGGCGGGCTGATCCTAAGCTGCGCCCGCCGGCAAGGTGCGTTATGCCGGAACGCGGCACTGGACGGCTTGCCGCACTGTGACGGCCGTCACAGCCGCGGTCACCGCAGCCGCCCAAGATCGCAGCGGTGCAACGGAGCCGGAGGCCAACCACCGTGTTCGGAACGGGCAGCGTCAGTTACGAGGTTCAGAGCCGCCGCGAAGGCCGTTGGCGCATCGAGGGGGCCTATACCGACCAGGAGGCTGCGCTGTCGGCCGCCCGCTCGCAACTGGCGGCGAAGGGCGTGGAAGAGGCGAAGGTGGTGAAGTTCCGCACCGTCGCCGGCCTGTCGCTGGAAACGGTGATCCTGCACAAGACGGTGCCCCAGACCCAGCGCAAGGGCCTGACCCTGGGCGGCACTGCCGAGGGTGCGCCTTTCTGCCGCACCCCGGACGACCTGCGCGGGTTCGAAAGCCGGGTGGTGATCGGCCGGCTGCTGCGCCCCTATCTGGATGCCCAGCGCATCACCCCGACCGAACTGCTGCATTCCTGGCCGCTGTTCCGCCGGCTGGAGGAGCAGGGGGCGCTGCTGGGTGCCGCCATCCATGCCGCCGCCCGCCACCATGCCGATGTCCACGGCGTTTCCCACGCCGCCCGCGCCCGCGAGTTGCGCCAGCTGGTGGAGGCGGTCAGCGGGGCCGCCCGCGACGCCCTGGCCGAGCGGCGCCGGCTGCCGCACTTCGATGCCGCCGACCTGCCGGGCACCAGCCGCGCCATCGACGGAGCGGTCGGGCATGAGGGCCATGACGCGCTGTTCCTCATGCTGCTGTCCCAGCATCTGGAGGCGGGCGGACCGCTCGCCGGGAAGCTGGACATGCTGCTGGCGCTGACGGGCGACGATGTCGAGCCGCGGCATCTGGTCCTGCTCGACGGCGTGATCGCCGACATCATGGGATCCGCCGACACGGTGAAGGAGTTGCTGGGCGCCCAGCCGAGCCTGCATGCTGGACTTGGCGCCCTTGCCGACGCCCTGTTCGACCGCGATCCCGACCCGGCGTTGGTGCCGGCGCCGGCGCCGATGGCCCCCTCGCTGCGCCGGGTCTGCCGGCTTGCCCTGGAAGGCCGCCTGCCGCAGAGCCGGGCCGTCCTGGTGGAGCGCCTGCGCCAGAGCATCGCCGGCGACCAGCCGCTCGACCGCCGCGACGCCAAGGTGGAAGCGGTGCTGACCCATGACCTTGCCGCCCGGTTGAAGGGGGCGGACGGTGCGACGCTCGGCGGAACGGCCATGGAAAAGGCGCTGGAGCGCCGTCTGCTGCGCCATCGCCAGTCGGTCCTGCGCGCCCAGGGCATGCACGACATCGCCGACCGGCTGGCAGGTCGTTAGGAGGACGGCCGGTAAGGGTTTTCATCGAAACGGGACGGTCTCCGGAATCCTTGGTCTCTTTCGGGCTTGATGCTAAAAACGCCGCTTGTCGTTCTCGCGTCGTCGTCGGAAAGCCCCTGTCATGTCGCAAACCCCGCTCTGGCGCATCGCGCTGGTCGTTCCCGAAGCCCATGTGCCGGCCTTCGCCGAGGCGGTGGGGGACCATGCCGATGCGGTGTCGACCTTCGAACTGGAGGAGGGCGGCGACTGGCTGGTGGAGGCGACCCTGTACGGCGCCCCGGACGAGCCGCGTCTCCAGTCCCGCGTCGCCGTGCTGGCCAAGGCGCTGGGCATCGAGGAGCCGAGGCTGGCGGTGGAGAACCTGCCGCCGATCGACTGGGTGTCTCACAGCTACCAGGGCTTCCCGCCGATTCGCGCCGGGCGCTTCTTCGTCCACGGCTCCCATCATGAGGGCATCGTGCCGGCCGGCAGCATCCCGCTGTTGGTCGACGCCGCCACCGCCTTCGGCACCGGCGAGCATGGCTCGACCAACGGCTGCCTCCAGGCGCTCGACCGGCTGTCGCGCCATCTGAAGCTGCCGCGCGGCGGCCGGCGCGGCGCGCTCGACATGGGCTGTGGGTCTGGCATCCTGGCGCTGGCGGTGGCCAAGCGCTGGCGCGTGCCGGTGACGGCGGTCGACATCGACCCGGAGGCGGTGCGCGTCACCCGCATCAACGCGGCGCTGAACGGGCAGAAGGGCATGATCCGCGCCCAGGGCGGCGACGGCTATCACACCCGCATCGTCGGCCGGCACAAGCCCTACACCCTGATCACCGCCAACATCCTGGCCCGCCCGCTGTCGCGCATGGCGCCGCAACTGCGCCGCCACCTGAAGAAGGGCGGCTATGCCGTGCTGGCCGGCCTGCTGAACCGGCAGGAACGCCACGTCATCCAGGCCCACCGCAACCAGGGCCTGCGTCTGGTCGCGCGCATCCCGGTCGGGGAATGGACCACACTCGTGGTGAAGCGCTGATCCAGGGGGCGTCAAGTCAGTGAGGCGTTAATTCGGGGGCCGTTGAAACAAAAGGGCCGGCTCGCGACTTCCCCTAGGGACGATGTTCCGAAATCTTGCTGGGGAGCCACCATGCTGAACCGCATCCGGTCCTTGTTCACGGGCGACGACGGCGTCGAGCCGGGCGAGGACGCCCTGCAGGCCGCCGCCGCCGCCCTGATGGTCGAGGCCGCGCGCACCGACGACACCATCTCCGAGGCGGAGCGCGACCGCATCCTGTCGGTCGTCCGCAGCCACTTCAAATTGAGCGAGGAGGAGGCGCAGGACCTGCTGTCCGCCGCGGTGTTCGACACCGAGGACGTCTCGCCCTATCTCCGCTACGTCAGCGTCATCATGGACCGCTGCCCGCCCGGCCACCGCCTCTGGATCATCGAGATGCTGTGGGAGGTGGCCTACGCCGACGGCGTGCTGAACGATCTGGAATCGAGCCTGCTGCGGCGGATCGGCGGCCTGCTGCACATCTCCGACGTCGAGCGCGGCGAGGCCCGCAAGCGCGTGCTGGCGCGTCTGGGGCTGCCGGACGACGCCGGGCTGCCGGTGTGACGGATCGGGTGGGGACGACCGCCCCACCCCAACCGGCCCCACCCCAACCGGCCCCACCCCAACCGGCATAGCCACCACCCCGCCGCTTGCGCAGGGCCGGCGGGGTGCCTAGCCTGTGTCCACAGGATTCACTCTTCCGAGGAACAGGTTCCGTGCCCAGCGCGATTCCCTCCGCTGCCTATCGTGGCGACGACGCCCTTGCGACCCTGCTGACCGAGGCCGGGACCGGCCGGTCTCCCGCCGATGTCCGCGCGCTGCTTGCTGGCGTGCTGGCGGCGCCGGAGGGGGAGGAGCCCGCCGCCTGGACCGTCCTGGTTGGCGAAAGCCTTCCGCCGGCCCTGGCCGACCAGCTCCAGGCGCTGAAGGCGCAGCTCGCCGCCGAGGCGCCGACGGCCAATCCCGGTCCGGCGCAGCGGCTGGACGATCTGCGCGCCGCGCTGAAGCGCCGCGACCTCGACGGCTTCATCGTGCCGCGCGGGGACGAGCATCAGGGCGAATATGTCCCGCCGCGCGCCCAGCGGCTCGGCTGGCTGACCGGCTTCACCGGCTCGGCCGGCAATGCGGTGGTGACAACCGACCGTGCCGCGATCTTCGTCGATGGCCGCTACACCCTCCAGGTCCGCAGCGAGGTGCCGGCCGAGCTGTACGAGTACAGGCATCTGATCGAGGACCCTCTGGCCGACTGGATCGTCGCGGCGCTGCCCGAAGGCGGACGCTTCGGCTTCGACCCCTGGCTGCACACCATCGGCTGGGTGGAGAAGACCCGCGCCGCCCTGGAGCGCGCCGGCATCCTGCTGGTGGCGTGCGAGGACAATCCGCTCGATTCGGTGTGGCAGGGCCAGCCGCCGGCCCCGCTCACCCCGGTGGTGCCGCAGGACGAGGTCTTCGCCGGCGAAAGCTCCGCCGACAAGCGGGCCCGGCTGGCCGACGAGCTGGGGCAGAAGGGCATCGCCGCCGCGGTGCTGACCCAGCCGGACAGCATCGCCTGGCTGCTGAACATCCGCGGCGCCGACGTACCCTGCACGCCGCTGCCGCTGTCCTTCGCCATCCTGTCCGCCGATGCGTCGGTGGAGCTGTTCCTCGACCCGCGCAAGCTGGCGCCGCAGACCCGCGCCCATCTGGGCAATCGGGTGCGGGTGCGGCCGGTCGAGGAGTTCGGCGCCGCGCTCGACGCCGTTGCCCGCGGCTCCGCCCGCGTGCTGGCCGACCCGACCTGCACCTCGGCCTGGATCGTCGACCGGCTGCATCTGGCCGGCGCCCGGGTGGAGCGCGACGGCGATCCCTGCGCCCTGCCCAAGGCCTGCAAGAACGCGGCGGAGCTGGACGGCACCCGTGCCGCCCATGTCCGGGACGGCGCCGCCCTCGTCCGCTTCCTGCACTGGTTCTCGGACGCGGCGCCGACCGGCACCCTGACCGAGCTGGAGGTGGTGGAGCGGCTGCTGGCCTGCCGGCGGGAGAACGAACGCTTCCGCGGCGTCAGCTTCGACACCATCGCCGGAGCCGGGCCGAACGGCGCCATCGTCCATTACCGGGTGACGCCGGAGACCGACCGCCGGCTGGAGCCGGGCAGCCTGTTCCTGCTGGACAGCGGCGCCCAGTATCTGGACGGCACCACCGACGTCACCCGCACGCTGGCGGTCGGCGAGCCCGACCCGGCGATGGCGGCGGAGATGCGCGACCGCTTCACCCGCGTGCTGAAGGGCCACATCGCCCTGTCCACCGCGCGCTTCCCGCGCGGCACCACCGGCTCCCAGCTGGACGTGCTGGCGCGTCTGCCGCTGTGGCAGGCGGGGCTGGACTATGACCACGGCACCGGCCACGGCGTCGGCAGCTTCCTGTCGGTGCATGAGGGGCCGCAGCGGGTGTCGAAGGTCGGCAACACCGTCGCCTTGCAGCCGGGCATGATTCTGTCCAACGAGCCCGGCTATTACAAGACCGGCGCCTACGGCATCCGCATCGAGAACCTGATCGTCGTCCAGCCGGTGGAGGAGCTGGCGGGTGAGCTGGCCGGGGCCGAGCGCCCGATGCTGGCGTTCGAGCCGCTGACCCTGGTGCCGGTCGACCGCGCGCTGATCGAGCGGGCGCTGCTGAGCGACGCGGAGGCCGCCTGGGTCGACGCTTATCATGCAAGGGTGCGCGAGTCGCTGTCGCCGCTGCTCGACGATGCGGCCCGCCGCTGGCTGGAGCAGGCGACCGCACCCCTGTGAGCGGAGCGGGCGGCCGTGGCAATTGTCGGCCGGAGGCTGGGGGCGCCCCTGATTCCGCAAGATGTTGCCGCCCGTGGTAACACGTTCTTTACCCAGCTGCTTCAGTGTGACCCAAGGGGATGACTTTTGGCGGCAGTTAGGGCACTACAGTCGGCATCACTTCCCGGATTACGGCGCAGCCCCCGCGCCGGGTGGGCGTAACGGCCGGTCAGACACCGGCAACGGAATATTGCGGAGACGTCTAGATGAAGATCCTCGTCGTCGATGATTACGCCACCATGCGGCGCATCGTGCGGAACCTGTTGACCCAGATCGGCTACACCGACATCGACGAGGCCGGCGACGGCGTGTCGGCGCTGGCGAAGCTGCGTGAGAGCAAGTTCGGCCTCATCATCTCCGACTGGAACATGGAGCCGATGACCGGCTTGCAGCTCCTGAAGGAAATCCGCGCGGACGCGAAGCTGGCGGCGACGCCCTTCATCATGGTCACCGCCGAGAGCAAGACCGAGAACGTCATCGCCGCCAAGCAGGCCGGCGTGAACAACTACATCGTCAAGCCCTTCAACGCCGACACGCTGAAGCAGAAGATCCAGGCCGTCATCGGCGGCTGATCTTCGGGCTTGCGATGTGTGGGGGTAGCAAGGACGGCACCCGCCGTCCGGCGCCCGGTTCGGCCGCCCGGGTCAGCGGGGCGGCCGGCTGATCCAGTTTGGGGAGTGGACCGGTTTGGAGCAGCTTCCGCAGCTGTCCGATGAAGAGTTCGAGCAGATCGAGGACGCCATTGCCCGATCGGCGAAGGGCAGGGCATTCCTGCGGCGGCTCCACCGGCGGTCCCTCGGGGCCGCGACGGAGGAAGTGCGCGCTATGCTTCAGGAGTTCCGCGACTCCTGGAGCCGGCAGAACGAAGCGGTGGAGGCCGGCAAGCATGTCGGCGTTCTGCGCCGCGAGCTGATGGAAATGGCCGCCTCGATCGAGCAGGCGAGGCGGGAAGTGGCGGCGCTGCGTCCCCCCGACGGGTCGGGCGACAAGATTTTGTCGGCGACCAACGAGCTGGACGCCATCGTCATCTCCACCGAACGCGCGTCCTTCGAAATCCTGAACGCCGCCGAGCGGCTGATGGATCTGTCGGGCAAGCTGCGGGCCGGCGGCGCCGATCCGGCGCTCTGCAGCGATATCGACACCCAGGTCAACGACATCTTCACCGCCTGTTCGTTCCAGGATCTGACCGGCCAGCGCACCAGCAAGGTCGTCAACGCGCTCCGCTACATCGAACAGCGCGTCATGGCCATGATCAGCATCTGGGGCGAGGACGGGCTGGCCGGCATCATGGTCAAGGAAGAGCAGACGGACACCCGTCCGGATGCCCATCTGCTGAACGGTCCGCAGCTGGATGGCCATGGCGTCAGCCAAGCCGATGTCGACAGCATGTTCGACAGTCCGGCTCCGGCCGCCCCTGCCGCTCCGCCGCCGCCGCCGCTGGTGCAGTCGAGCCAGGCCGACATCGACAGCATGTTCGACGCGCCGATGCCCGCTGCGGCCCCCGCGGCGGCTCCGGTCAAGGCCAGCCAGGCGGATATCGACAGCATGTTCGATGCCCCGGCACCGGCAGCCGCCCCCGCGGTGGCAAGCCAGTCCGACATCGACAGCATGTTCGATGCGCCCGCCCCCGCGAAGAAGCCGGTTCCGAAGCCGCCGGGCGCCGCCCCGAAGGCCAAGGCCGCCGCCAAGCCCGCACCGCCGCCGCCGCCCGCAGCGGCGGAACCGCCGCCCCCGCTGGATCAGGCGGCCATCGACGCCCTGTTCGGGTAGGGGCCGGCGCCAAGCCGGCGGATCCGAACCGACAGCTGAGCCGACAAAGCCGAGCCGACAGAACCTCATGGGTTTCCCGGATTGACCGCCCCAGCCCGCCGATGGCCGGATGGGGCACGGGTCAGCCGATCAGAACGCAGAACCGACGCGCAACCAGACATCCATCACCACAGGCCACAAGGCGGCCGTTTCCGAGAGGCGGGACCGAGGATGAAGCAGATGACCAAGCCCTTCATGGCCGAGCTTCAGAAAGCCCGCAAATCCGGGCACCCGTTCCAGTCACTGATCGAAGATGGCGCCGCCGCTGCGGCCCTTCCGGCGCCGACCCAGGTGGTTCAGGCCGACAACACCGAGGTGCTGCGGGCCATCGGCGATCTCGGCGCCAAGCTCGACCGCTTCCTGACCATGGATGCGGCGCAGATCGATCAGATCCAGGTGGAAATCGCCGACATTTCCGGCCGGATCAAGGCGACCAAGGTGGAGATGGCCGCCATCCGCCATCCGCTGGCCGGCGACGACAAGTTCCAGCAGGCCAGCCAGGAACTGAGCGCCGTCGTTTCCGCGACGGAGGCCGCGACCAACACCATCATGGCCTGCGCCGAAGAGCTGGAAGAGGTGGTGTCGGAACTGAAGTCGTCGCTGCCGGAGGGGTATCACAACGACCGCGTCAACGACATGGTCGACGTGATCGTCCGCATCTATGAGGCCTGCAACTTCCAGGATCTGACCGGCCAGCGCATCACCAAGGTGGTCCGCGCCATGTCCTTCATCGAGGAGCGGGTCGACGCGATGATGGGCCTGTGGAACAGGCGTGAGTTCGAGGCGATGCCGCTGCCGCCGTCCGTCACCAAGAAGGACGAGAACCTGGACCTGCACGGTCCGGCCGAGGCGACGCCCGACAGCGGCAACATCAGCCAGGCCGACATCGACGCGCTGTTCGGCTAAGGCGCTTCCGATCCAGTTTCCGCCGCGGGCGGGGAGGGGCATATCGCCCACCCCCGCGTTACCGCTTGCGGCGCCCTTACCCCGGCGTGCTATACAGGGGCAACTTCGAAAGCGCCCAAGACGACGATGCTTCCTCGCCCGTACCGCCTGCCGCTGACGGCCCTCCTCCTGTCCGCCGCCCTCTCCGCCTGTTCCTCCACCAAGGAGGACGCGTATGTCGAGCGTCCGGCCGACCAGCTGATGTCGGAAGCCGACGCGGCGATGCGCGAGGAATCCTACAAGAAGGCCGCGAAGCTCTACGACGAGGTGGAGCGTCAGCATCCCTATGCGGATGCGGCCAGCAAGGCGCAGCTTCTTGCCGCCTACGCCCAATACCAGGACTTGAAGTACGACGACGCCATCCTGGCGCTCGACCGCTTCATCCAGCTTCATCCGGGCAGCCCGGATGTCGATTACGCCTATTACATGCGGGCGCTGTGCTATTACGAGCAGATCACCGACGTGCGCCGCGACCAGCGGATGACGCGCCGGTCGCTCGACGCCTTGCAGGAGGTGGTCCGCCGCTTCCCCGACAGCAAATATGCCCGCGACGCGAAGCTGAAGATCGACCTGACCAACGATCACCTTGCCGGCAAGGAGATGGAGGTCGGGCGCTTCTACCTGCGTCAGCATCAGTATACCGCCGCGATCAACCGGTTCCGCGCCGTCGTTGAAAACTACCAGACCACGTCCCATGTGCCTGAGGCGCTGCACCGCCTGGTGGAGTGCTATCTGGCGCTGGGCGTGACCGACGAGGCGAAGGCCGCCGCGGCCGTGCTCGGCCACAACTTCCCCGGCAGCGAATGGTACACGGACAGCTACGCACTGCTGGTGGACGCCAATCTGCGTCCCGAGCGAAACGAGAAGTCGTGGCTCAATCGAGCCTGGAACTCCCTGTTCTAGGACGCTCCATGCTCGTGTCGCTGACGATCCGGGACGTCGTCCTGATCGAGCGGCTGAGCCTGTCCTTCCGCAAGGGCCTGTGCGCCCTGACCGGCGAGACCGGCGCCGGCAAGTCGATCCTGCTCGACGCGCTGGGGCTTGCCCTCGGCGCGCGTGCGGATTCAGGCTTGGTGCGCCACGGCGCCGATCAGGCTTCGGTCACCGCGGAGTTCGAGCTTTCGGGCGACCACCCGGCCTTCGCCATCCTCAAGGAACAGGGTCTCGACCCCGACTCCGGCGATGGTGCACTGGTGATCCGCCGCACCGTCAACACCGATGGGCGCAGCCGCGCCTGGGTGAACGACCAGCCGGTCGGCGTCGGCCTGTTGAAGATGCTGGGCGCCGAACTGGTCGAGGTGCATGGGCAGTTCGATACCCACGGGCTGCTGAATCCGCAGACCCACCGTGGCGTGCTCGACGCCTATGCCGGTCTGTCGGCCCAGGCGGCGCAGGTTGCCGCGTCCCACCGCGCCTGGAGGCAGGTGGAGGATGCGCGCCATTCCGCCGCCGCCGACATCGCCCGCGCCCGCTCCGAAGAGGAATATCTCCGCCACGCCGTGGCCGAGCTGGACGCCCTGGCCCCCAAGACCGGCGAGGAGGAGGAACTGTCGGAGACCCGCGCTGTGCTGATGCATCGCGAGAAGCTGGTCGACGGCATGAACGCCGCCTATGCCGAACTGTCGGGCGACCGCGGCGTCGAGCGCGCCCTGTCCTCGGCCATCCGCACGCTCAGCCGCATCGCCGACCGGGCCGGCGGCACGCTGGATCCGGTGATCGCCGCCCTCGACCGCGCGGCGACCGAGGCGGGGGAGGCGATTGCCTCACTCCAGGCGGTGTCCAGCAGTGTCGACATGGACCCGCGGGCGCTGGAGAAGCTGGAGGAGCGGCTGTTCGCACTGCGCGCCGCCGCCCGCAAGCATGGCGTCGATGTCGATGCGCTTGCCGGCTTGCGCGAGGAGATGGCCGGCCGCCTGCTGCTGATCGAGGATCAGGGCGACCTGCTGGCCAAGCTGGCGAAGGAAGCCGAACAGGCCCGCGCCGTCTTCCACAAGGCCGCCGAAGCGCTGGGCGCCGCCCGCCGCGAGGCCGCCGGCCGGCTGGACGTGGCGGTCGCCGGCGAACTGGCGCCGCTGAAGATGGAGAAGGCGAAGTTCCGCACGCTGGTCGAGCCGGTCGACGAGTCGGAATGGAGCGCGTCGGGCATCGACCGCGTCGCCTTCCAGGTCGCGACCAACCCCGGCTCGCCGCCGGGCGCGCTCAACAAGATCGCGTCGGGCGGTGAACTGGCGCGCTTCATGCTGGCGCTGAAGGTGGTGCTGGCCCAGACCTCCACCGTCGGCACGCTGGTGTTCGACGAGGTGGACACCGGCATCGGCGGGGCCGTCGCCGCCGCGGTGGGCGAGCGGCTGGAAACGCTGGGCCATGGCCTGCAGGTGCTGGTCGTCACCCACAGCCCGCAGGTCGCGGCGCGCGGTGCCGTCCATCTGAAGGTGCAGAAGTCGCAGAAGGGCGAGCAGGTCACCACCGGCGTCGCCGAACTGGACGGTGACGAGCGGCGCGAGGAGATTGCCCGCATGCTGTCCGGCGCCACCGTCACCGCCGAGGCCCGCGCGGCGGCCGACAGCCTGATCGCCGGCCGCGGCTGACTGTTATCGTCCCGCCAGCGCCTCGGCGTGGCGGCGGAACAGCCGGACGAGGGCATCCACCACTGCGGCCACCGCCGGCGCATCGCGCCGGTCGCGGTGGACCAGCAGATGGACATCCTCGCTGAGCGCGGCCGGGGGATCGACGACGCGGACCAGCGCCGGCTCGGCATCGCCCAGCACGCAGGGAAGCAGCGTCAGCCCCATCCCGCGCCGGGCGGCGTCGAGCCGCATCGGCAGTTCGCTGAGCCGGGCGACGATGCGGGCGCCGCGGTCGCGGACCGTATCGTCCAGCCATCCCGATTGCGATGGCCGCCGCCGTGTTTCCGGCAACCCGACCACGGGTGTGCCGTCCCAGCGTCCGGACCAGTCGTCGCGCAGCCCCCGCATCGCATAGAGGGTGAAGCCGAAGCCTCCCAGCCGGCGGGTGATCAGATCGCCTTCGGCCGGCACCCGGTCCATGCGCAACGCGATGTCGGCCTCGCGCTGGGCCAGATTCAGGGCGCTGCGGGTGCTGAGGATGGTCAGGTCGGCGCCGGTTTCGGCCAGGAGGTCGGCCAGATGCAGGGTGAGGAAGGCGGAGACGGAGGTCGTCGCCGTCACCCGCACCGGCTGTACCGCCGCGGCCAGCCGGTCGGCGTTGCGGGCGAAGGCCGCGGCGGCATCGCCCATGGCCGCGGCGCTCTCCAGCACGGAGCGGCCGAGCGGCGTCAGCTCCAGCCGGTTGGGCAGCCGGTCGAACAGCGGACCGCCCACCGCGTCCTCCAGCCGTTTCAGCCGACGGCCCAGGGTCGGCGGGCTCAATCTCAGCCGCTGGGCCGCGCCGGTCAGGCTGCCGCACCGTGCCGTGGCCAGGAAGGCGCGGATGTCCTCCCAGTCCAAATGCCCGCTGCCCAAACCCGCGTCGTCGATCATCCAGTCTCCGTCCGAATCGCCCGGTCCGGCGGGGCGGGCGGAGGCCGTCACCGCGGCAGCAGGCCGTGAAGGGCGGCATACTGCAACAGCATGATGGTCTTGCCGTCCAGGATCGCGCCGCTGCCGACCATGGCAAGGGCATCGGCGAAGGTCAACTCGACCACCTCGATGTCCTCGCCCTCCTCGGCGAGGCCGCCCCCCTCGCTGCGGTCGGCGGCGCGGTATTCGGCGACGAAGAAGGCCAGCCGTTCGGTCACCGAGCCGGGGCTCATGAAGGCGTCGAACACCCGGCGCGGCGCCTGGACGGTCACGCCCAGCTCCTCGGCCGCCTCGGCGCGGATCGCCTCCTCCGGGCTGCGGTCGTCGAGCAGGCCGGCGCACACCTCCAGCAGCGGTTCCGGATGGCCGTTGACGTAAGCCGGGAAGCGGAACTGCCGGGTCAGCAGCACGGTGCTGCGGGTCGGATCGTAGAGCAGCAGGGCCGCCCCATTGCCACGGTCATAGGTCTCCCGGCTGAGGGTCTGCCAGCTGCCGTCACTCCGCCGATAGTCGAAGGTGGTTTTCTTCAGAACATACCAGTCGTCGGACAGCAGCGTGACGTCGCGGATGCGGATGCGCTCGTCCGAGGCAATGGAATCGTCGGCAGGAAAAAGGATTGTCATGGCGCAGCCCGATGGTCATGGAACGGCCGTTACCCTGCGTCATGACCGGCTTTCGGGCAGCCCGCCGAAGATGAAAGGGCGCCTTGCGGAATTTTGTGGGTGACATTGACCGTCGGCAGAATCACCTATTCGCAGTTGAAGAAAGGTTCTGGGCAAGCGATTGCGTTCCTCTTTTAACCAAAGCATGACACTCATCTTCATACGCAGAAACGGTCAAAATCTTATCCTATGTTAAGTTAAAAAATCTTAGGCAGAGGCTAGGAATAGCCTTTTTGGAGCCTTGCGACGTTCCGGTGTGTTGGCTAAATTGTTTTCAGATACCCTTGGCTGCGCGTGACAAACGACGCCGGTCCAGCTTCCGCTAGAGGTCGCGTTTGTCTGAAGTCTTCGTTCGATGAGTGGCCCGGTTCCTGCGGGGTCTGTCGACCTCACCGATTGCGACCGGGAGCCCATCCACCAGCTGGGCCTTATCCAACCGACCGGTTTCCTGATCGCCGTCACGGCCGATTGGATCGTCGTCCATGTCTCCGCCAACATCGGACGCTGGCTGGGGGTCGAACCCGACGATCTGCTGGGGCGTCCGCTGGCCGCCTTCATCGTGGGCGAGGCGTTGCACACCATCCGCGGCCGGTTGCAGGTCGCCCACATCAACGGCAGCGTCGAGCGCGCCTTCAGCGTCCATCTGTCCAACATCGCCCCGGTCTGCGACGTGGCGGTCCATCTGTCCGGCTCCACCATCGTCATCGAGGCGGAACCGAGCGAGGGCGAGGGGCCGCAGGATTCGGGGTCGCTGCTGCGCTCGATGATCGCGCGGGTCCAGAACAGCCGCGGCTTCGACGGCTTCTGCCGCGAGGCGGCGCGCCAGATGCGGGCGCTCACTGGATTCGACCGGGTGATGGTCTACCGCTTCGCCGACGACGGGGCGGGAGAGGTGATCGCGGAATCGGCGGTGCATGGCATTGGCAGCTTCCTCGGCCAGCGATACCCTGCGTCCGACATCCCGCAGCAGGCCCGGCGCCTGTATGAGCGGAGCTGGCTGCGCTGCATTTCCGACGTGAACGCGCCGCCGACGCCGATCGTGCCGACGGTCGATCCGATGGGCCAGCCGCTGGACCTGTCGCTCAGCCTGCTGCGCAGCGTCTCGCTGATCCATGTCGAGTATCTGCGCAACATGGGGGTGAACGCCTCGCTGTCGGTGTCGATCCTGCGGCACGGCAAGCTGTGGGGCCTGTTCGCCTGTCACCACCGCCATGCCCGCTCGCTCTCCTTCGAGCGCCGGACCACCGCCGAGCTGTTCGGCCAGATGGTCTCGCTGCTGCTGGAGGGGCGGGAGCGCGAGCAGGAAAGCCAGCAGGAGGCGCAGGCCCGCCGCGCCCATGTCCGCATCATGTCGATGCTGGCCGACAGCGAATCGCCGCTGGACAGTCTGGTCACCTTCGCGACGGAACTGCGGGCGCTGATCGACTGCGACGGCTTCGCCTGCTGCATCGACGGCCAGCTGCATATGGAAGGCGAGACGCCGACGCGGGAGGAGACGCTGGGCGTCATGCGGTTCCTGCACCGGACACCGCCCAGCAAGATTTATCTGACCGACCAGCTTGGCGCGGTGCATCCGCCGGCCCGCGACTTCAGCGAACGGGCCTGCGGCCTGCTGGCGATCCCGGTGTCGCGGATGCCGCGCGATTATCTGGTCTTCTTCCGCAAGGAGCTGGTCCGCACCGTCACCTGGGGCGGCGATCCGACCAAGCCGGCGCAGTACGGCCCCAACGGTCCGCGCCTGACCCCGCGCAAGAGCTTCGAGGCCTGGAAGGAGACGGTGCATGGCCGCTCCAAGCCCTGGACCGAGCTTGACGAGCGCAATGCCGAATCCCTGCGGGTGACCCTGCTGGAGGTAGTGCTGCGGCTGGCCGACGTCGCCGGCCGCACCCGCAAGGAGGCGGCCGAGCGGCAGGAGCTGCTGATCGCCGAATTGAACCACCGCGTCCGCAACATCCTCAGCCTCGTCCGCGCCCTGGTGCGGCAGAGCGAGTCCGGGGCGGAAACGGTGCAGCAGTTCGCCGCCATCGTCGCCGGCCGCATCGAGGCGCTGGCCCGCGCCCATGACCAGATCACCGCCGACAATTGGGGGCCGGCCTCGCTGCGGGCCCTGGTCGTGGCGGAGATCGGCGCCTATCTGTCGGCCAGGAGCGAGCGGGTGCGGCTGACCGGGCCGGAGGTGCTGCTGGCGCCGCAGGCTTTCTCCGTCTTCGCGCTGGTGGTGCATGAGCTGACCACCAATTCGGCCAAATACGGCGCGCTCAGCGACAGCAGCGGCTGGGTCGAGGCCGACTGGTCCATCGACGAGGGTGGGCGGTTGCTGATCGACTGGCAGGAGAATGGCGGCCCGCCGGTGCGGGCGCCGTCGCGCACCGGCTTCGGCACCACGGTGATCGAGCGGTCGGTTCCCCACGACCTGCAGGGCGAGGCGGAGGTGACCTATGCCCTGTCCGGCCTGCGCGCCCGCTTCATGATCCCGGCGCGGTTCGTCACCATCGCCGAAAGACTGCCCAGCGGGAACCGGCAAAGCCTGTCGGTGCCGGCGGCCGATTTCTCCATCGGCGGCCCGGTGCTGCTTCTGGAAGACAACATGATCATCGCCATGGCGACGGAGGACGTGCTGCTCAGCTTCAACGCCAGCCGCGTCAACACCGCCGCCGGCGTCCGCCACGCCCTGCGCCTGATCGACGAGGATCCGCCGGTGGTCGGCGTGCTGGATGTCAATCTGGGCAACGAGACATCGGTCGCGGTGGCCGAACGGCTGCGGGAGCTGGGCATCCCCTTCGTGTTTGCGACCGGCTATGGCGAGAGCGCCGCGGTACCTGAGCGGTTCGCCGATGTGCCGGTGCTGAAGAAGCCGTATGGGTCGGATCAGGTGGCGCATATGCTGGCGTCGGTGATGAGGTAGGGCGTCGGTCGCCTGGCCACCATCGCCTAAACTCCGCCGCCTTACCCCTTGACCGCCGCATACCGTGCGAACAGGGCCACGCTGACCGCCACGGTGGCGTTCAGCGACTCCACCGCCCCGGTGGTCGGCACCGACAGCCGCGTTGCCGGGCAGTCGGCCGGCACGCCCTGGCCTTCCTCGCCCAGGATCAGCCGCATGTCCGCCGGCCAGTCGAAGCGGGTCAGATCCTCTCCGCCGCCGTCCAGGGCGTAGAGCGGCCCCGCCGCCTCGTTCACCGCCATCCAGCGCGGTCCGCGCAGCAGGGTCAGCGTGAATTGGGCGTTCGACGCCGCGCGCAGGCATTTGGGGTGGAAGGGATGCGCCGCTCCCTCCAGCAGGACGATCCGCGACACGCCGAAGGCGGCGGCACTGCGCAGCAGGGCGCCGAGGTTGCTGGGATCTCCCAGCGCGCACAGCAGTTCCAGCCCCTGCGGCGGCTGCGACAAATCGATGGCCGGCATCTTCGGCACGGCGCCGACCAGCAGCGGAAAGCCGGTGCCCGACACGTCCAGCATCCGGAACAGCGCCGGGGCCAGCTGCACCGGCTCCACCCCCGGCGGCAGGCGCCAGCCGACGATTTGCGCCGGGTCGGTGAACAGCAACCGCTCGAACCGCTCCGGATGGTGGCGCAGCGCTTCCGGAACGGTCTTCAGGCCGGCCAGCAGGAACTTGCCGTTCTTCTTCAGCCCACGGCTTTCCAGCGCCGATTCCCACAGCTTGAACTGCGGGTTCTGCGGGCTTTCGATCAGCAGGGGCGGGCGGGTCATGGCAACTGGCTTTCCGGCAGGGAGATGCCCCTGCCTAGCACAGCAGCGCCGCGGAAGTCAGGTGTTGAGGCGGCGGCCGAGGAACAGCAGGGGGCCGCGCTGGCAGGCGTCGGTGAAGCCGGCGCGCTGGTAGAACTCGACATTGCGGGCGAAGACGGCGGTGACCAGATGCACGCCGGGCAGGCCGTCCTCCCGGCAATCCTCGGCAAACCGGTCGACCAGCCGCCTACCCAGCCCATGCTCCCGCCAGCCCGGCCGGACATTGACGTGGAAATGGGCGGGGTAGGCGGCGAAATGATCGGCGAAGAGTTCGTATTTCGGGACGCGCCGGGCCAGTTCGACCGCGCCGGCGCTGTCCTTGCAGCCGGTGAGGTAGCCGACGACCTGTCCGTCGGCCGCCACCGCCATCCAGATGTCCCGCGCTGCCTCGTCCACGAACCAGCCGGTCCAGGTGGCGAGGAAGGCGGCGCGCTCGGCAGCGGACGCGAACTCCGTCCGGGTGGTGGAGGCAAAGAAGATCTCCTCCAATGCCGCCAGCGCCGCCCCGCGGTCGGGCAGGGCGGTCAGCCGTTCCAGCCGGATGCGGTCCCCTGCGGTCATTTCCGCTGGGCGGTCTCGACCGACAGGGTACGCGGCGCCAGCAGGGTGTAGCGACCGCGCGCCTTCATCACGCCGGCCCCTTCCTCCGCCTGCGGGCCGTGGCCCCAGAACAGGTCGCCGCGCACGGGCCCCTTGATGGCGCCGCCGGTGTCCTGCGCCATCACCAGCCGGTTGATGGCGCCGCCCGGAACCGGGGCGTCGCGCACCTCCAGCCAAAGCGGGACGCCCAGCGGGATATGCTCGGCATCCACCGCAAGGCTGCGGCCGGGGGTCAGCTCCATGTTGCGGGCGCCGCGGGCGCCGACCTCGGGCTTCACCTTGAAGAAGACGTAGGAGGGGTTGAGGTTCATCACCAGCTGGGCCTCGGCCGGATGGTCCTTCAGCCAGCGCCGGATCGTCTGCAAGGACATCTGTTCCGGCGTGGCGTCGCCGATGTCGATGATATGGCGGCCGATCGGGTAATAGCTGTGACCGTTCTGGCCGGCGTAATGGATGCCGACCACCGAGCCGTCGGCCATGATCGCCCGGCCGGAACCCTGGATTTCGAGGAAGAAGGCGTCGACCGGGTCGTCCACCCACATCAATTCCAGACCCTTGCCCTTCAAGGCGCCGTTTTCGATGCGGGCGCGGCTGGGCAGGCCGTTCTTGCCGCGCGACGGCATGCGGTAGAGCGGGACGTTGTAGCGCTCGGTCCGGGTCCAGCTGCCGTGCAGCTCGATCTCGTAATAGCCGGTGAAGAGGCCGCTCTCGCCGTTGCTGACGTCGCGCGGGGTGAAGAAGGTCTCGAAGAAGCGGCGGGCCGCCTCGCTGTCGCCGGGGGGCAGGTCGCGGGCGGCGGCGCAGATGGCGCGCCAGTCGTCGGTGGTGCCGGCGGCACGCAGTTGCCCCAGCGACTTGCCCGGCGGCTGGTTCTTCACCCAGCCGCAGGTCCGCTGCACCGCCGGCACCGCCTGGGCATGGTCGTCGTCGATCCAGCCGGCGAGGTGGCGGAAATCGGGCGAGACCTGATCCCAGCTCGGGCGCTGGGCGGTCCGCCGCTGCCCATCCACCGTCGGGGCGGTGCCGGCGCAGGCCGCCAGCGTCGCCAGCAGCCCGCCGATCAGCGCCATCCGCAGGCCGCGGCCTGCGGCTTTCCTTACCTCACGCGCACACGCCACCCCAGCCGCAGCCGCCATCGCGCACTCCGCCACCAGCATCCGATATGTCCGTCGAAGACCCCCGACCGGTCTCCCGCCCTTTGCGGTCCGGTCACGACAAGGTCACATCACCCGATTGTTTGTGCCGGTGGTTACCCCGAGTCGTCAATCCCCAACCTGCACTTTCGGATAGGTCGCGTCCGCTTGTCACGGGGAGTGGAGGCGGGAGGACTAGCCAAGGGGCGAGCGGGGCAGACGCGCGGCGGCAAGGCGTGACAGGAGGCGACAAACGCGGTATCGACAGCCCATACGCGAAGGACCGTTCGAAAACGCATCTCGCCCCCGGATCCTACGGGGGGACGATGCGGGCGGCCGGTCCTGTTCGTCGCCGTGAGACTCCCGAGGGACAAGACGCCATGACACCCGCCGCCCGCCTCCAGGCGGTCATCGATCTGCTGACCGAGATCGACGAGACCCCTCGCCCCGCCGACGCGGTGATGAGCGCCTATTTCCGCAACCGCCGCTACATCGGCTCGAAGGACCGCACCGCCGTCGCCCAGATGGCCTACGCGATCCTGCGCCGCCATGCCCGGCTCGGCTGGTGGATCGAGCGCGGCGGCTACGAGCGCGCTACCCCGCGCGCCCGCGTCCTGGCCTATCTCCTGCTGGAGGAGAACCGCAACGCCGGCGTGGTGCTGGAGATGTTCAGCGGCGGCAAGTTCGCCCCGGCCCGCCTGACCGACGACGAGCTGGCGATGGTCGGCAAGCTGGAAAGCCACACGATGGAGCATCCCGACATGCCGGAAACGGTGCGGGTGGAATGTCCGGAGTGGGCGGAAGGACCGATGCGCGCCTCGCTGGGCGACCGTTTCGGGGTGGAGATGGAGAAGCTGCTGGAGGCGGCTCCGCTCGACCTGCGCATCAACCCGCTGAAGGCCAACCAGCAGAGCGCGATCAAGGCGCTGGCCAAGGCGCAGATCACGGCGGAGACCACGCAATGGTCGCCGCTGGGCCTGCGGGTGAAGGGCCGTCCGCCGCTCGGCAGTGTCGACGCCTTCAAGGACGGCCTGGTCGAGATCCAGGACGAGGGTTCGCAGCTGGTCGCGCTGGCGGTGGCGCCGAAGCCCGGTCATCAGGTGGTGGATTTCTGCGCCGGGGCCGGCGGCAAGACGCTGGCCGTGGCGGCGCTGATGAAGAACAAGGGCCGCGTCGTCGCCTGCGACGTGCTGGACAAGCGCCTGAAGCGCGCAGCCGAGCGCTTCCGCCGCGCCGGCCTGCACAACATCGAGGCGCATCCGCTGACCAGCGAGCGCGATCCCTGGGTGAAGCGCCACAAGCGCAAGTTCGACCGCGTGCTGGTCGATGCGCCGTGCTCCGGCACCGGCACCTGGCGCCGCAACCCCGACGCCCGCTGGCGCCAGCTGGGTCCGGGGCTGGAGCAGCTGCTGCCGCTTCAGGCCAACATCCTCGACAGCGCGGCGCGTCTGGTGAAGCCGGGCGGGCGGCTGGTCTATGCCACCTGCTCCATGCTGCATGACGAGAACGAGGCGCAGGTCGAAGCCTTCCTGCAGACCCATCACGACTTCATCGTGAAGCCGATCGCCGAGGTCTGGGCGGAGGAGGAGGCCGGCGCGCCGCCGCCGGTCGACGGTCCGTACCTGCGCCTGACGCCGGCCAAGCACGACACCGACGGCTTCTTCGCCGCCGTGCTGGAGCGTCGCGCCGAAGAGACGGTGTCGGAGGAGAGCGTTTCCGAGGTCGGCATCGAGCAGGGCGAGGTCGATCCCGTCGAGCTGGGCAAGGCGATCGATGCGTGAGCGAGGGGGAGGGGGTCTCTCCCCCTCCCCACCCTTGACAGCCGGGGTGGCGCGCTCCTTATCGGTGGAGTAGGCTTTCCGCCGTTGAGACCATCCGGGCGTGTTCGCCCAACCCCTCAAGAGGACCAGATGAAGTTCTCCTTCGCCAAGCTGTCCCTGCCGGCCTCCGGCGTGCTCGCCGTGACCGTCGCCGCCGACCGCAGTCTCGGCCCGATCGGGCGCGAGCTGGATCAGAAGACCGGCGGGGCGCTGGCCCGCGCCATGGCCGCCGCCCGCTTCAATGGCAAGAAGGACGAGACGCTGACGCTGCTCGCCCCGGCCGGGACCGAGCTCGACCGCATCCTGCTGGTCGGCATCGGCAAGGGCGCCGACCTGACCGATCTGGTTCTCCAGTCCGCCGGCGGCGCCATCGCCGTGCAGCTGGATAAGGCCGCCGACGAGGCCGCGCTGCTGGTCGAACTGCCGGAGGGGACCACCCTGTCGCCGGCATCCGCCGCGGCCGAGATCGCCTTCGGCGCGCAGCTGCGCTCCTACAAGTTCGACAAGTACCGCACCAACGACAAGAAGTCCGACAAGAAGGAGCCGAAGCCCAGCCTGCGCAAGCTGACGCTGCTGGTCGAGGACGACGGAGCGGCCAAGTCGACCTTCAAGAAGCTGGACACGCTGGCCGACGCCATCCGCTTCACCCGCGATCTGGTGTCGGAGCCGGCTAACGTCATCTATCCGGAAAGCCTCGCCGACAAGACGAAGGAACTGGAACAGTTCGGCGTCGAGGTCGAGATTCTCGACCAGAAGAAGCTGCGCAAGCTCGGCATGGGCGCCCTGCTGGGCGTCGCCCAGGGCAGCGCCTGCGAGCCGCGCGTCGTCGTCATGCGCTGGAACGGCAACCCGGAGGCCGACGACAAGCGTCCGGTCGCCTTCATCGGCAAGGGCGTGACCTTCGACAGCGGCGGCATCTCGATCAAGGGTGCGGCCGGCATGGAAGACATGAAGTGGGACATGGGCGGCTCGGCCACCGTGATCGGCACCATGTACGCGCTGGCCGCCCGCAAGGCGAAGGTCAATGCCGTCGGCATCGTCGGGCTGGTGGAGAACATGCCGTCCGGCACCGCCCAGCGTCCGGGCGACATCGTCACCTCGGCGTCGGGCCAGACCATCGAGGTCATCAACACCGACGCCGAAGGCCGCCTGGTGCTGGCCGACTGCCTGTGGTACGCGCAGGACGTCTACAAGCCCAAGCTGATGGTCGACCTCGCCACCCTGACCGGCGCCATCATCGTGGCGCTCGGCCACGAGCATGCCGGCCTGTTCTGCAACGACGACGATCTCGCCATGAACCTGACGGCCGCCGGCCTGAAGGTGGGCCAGCCTGTGTGGCGCATGCCGATGAACGACGCCTATGACAAGGAGATCGAATCGCCGGCCGCCGACATGAAGAACACCGGTTCGGGCGGCGGCGCCGGCAGCATCGTCGGCGCGCAGTTCCTGAAGCGCTTCGTCAACGACACGCCGTGGGCGCACATCGACATCGCCGGTGTCGCCTGGGCGAAGAAGGACGGCGCCACGGTCCCGAAGGGGGCGTCGGCCTTCGGCGTGCGGCTGCTCGACCGCTTCGTGGCCGACTTCCACGAGGCCTGATGGCGTTGCGTGAAGGGGCCATGACCGAAGTCCGCTTCTATCACCTGCAACGGCGCACGATGGAACAGGCGCTGCCCAAGATCCTGGAGAAGGTTCTTGAGCGGAACTGGCGTGCCGTCGTGCTGGCCGGCTCGGCCGAGCGGGTGGACATGCTGAACCAGCATCTGTGGACCTACGATCCCGGCTCCTTCCTGCCGCACGGGGCTGCGCGCGACGGCTTTGCCGAGCGCCAGCCGGTGTGGCTGACCGACAGTGACGAGAACCCGAACAGCGCCACCGTGCTGATCACGGTGGACGGCTGCGTCAGCGACCGGATGGATGGGTACGACCTCGTCTGCGACCTGTTCGACGGCAACGACGAGGAGGCGGTGCTGGCCGCCCGCCAGCGCTGGAAGGCCTGCAAGGCAGCCGGCCACAGCCTGACCTATTGGCAGCAGACCGACCGCGGCGGTTGGGAAAAGCGTGCCTGAGCCGCGGCCTTTGACGGCGTCCGTTCATTTCCATTGCATTCGATCCGTTCAGAGGCAAAATTGATTGCCTATGCGGACGGTTCAAAGGTGCATGCTCCGATGAACAGGAGCCAGATCGACCCGGCGCTCGCCCAGCAGGTCAAGGACGCGAGCATCCTGATCGTGGACGACAACCCGTCCAACGTCGAACTCCTGCGGGAAATCCTTAGCCATGACGGGTACAGCCGGGTCCGCGGCGAGACCGACCCGCGCAAGGTGCCCGACCTTTGTGCGGCAGAGCCGTTCGACCTGCTGCTGATCGACATCCGCATGCCGCACATGAGCGGCTTCGACCTGATGGAGCGGCTGAAGCCGGTCTTCGGCGACGATTACGTGCCGATCCTGGTGCTGACCGCCCAGACCGATCAGGAAACCCGCCGCAAGTCGCTGGAACTGGGCGCCAACGATTTCCTGACCAAACCCTTCATCGCCTGGGAACTGCTGCACCGTGTCCGCAACATGGTGGAGATCCGCAAGCTCTACCGCCGCGCCGCCGAGCAGAACCGCGAGCTTGAACACCGGGTGACGGAACGCACCGCCGAGCTGTCGGACGCGCTGGAGGCGGCGCGCAAGGCCGACCGCGCCAAGCTGGACTTCCTGGCGGTGATGAGCCACGAGCTGCGCACCCCGCTCAACTCCATCATCGGCTTCGCCGACGTGCTGGCGGCCGAGGGGATGGGCAAGCTGGGCCATCCCGATTACCTGGAATATGTGAAGCTGATCGAGGAAAGCGGCCGGTCGCTGCTGACCATGGTCAACAACATCCTCGACTACACGCGCGGCTCCACCGGCTCCATCGAGATTCAGGAAAGCGACGTCAACATCCCGCAGCTGCTGGCCGGCTGCGCCGACATGCTGGCGCCGAAGGCTGTGGGCAAGCAGCTGTCGCTGACCGTCCAGCCCTGTCCATCCTTCCGCATGCGCATCGACCGACGGCGGCTGCGCGAGATGGTGCTGAACCTGCTGGACAACGCGGTGAAGTTCACCCAGTCCGGCGGCCATGTCGCGCTGACGGTGGAGGATCGCGGCGAGTTCGTCGGGCTGACGGTGCGCGACGACGGGCCGGGCATTCCGACCGAACTGATGGGACGTATCTTCAACCCCTTCACCCAGGCCGAACGCTCGCTGGTGCGCCAGCATGAAGGGGTCGGGCTGGGCCTGCCCATCGTGCGGCGCTTCGCCGAACTCCATGGCGGCGGGGTGGAGCTGGACAGCGTGTCGGGCCGCGGGACGGCGGTGACGATCCTGCTGCCGAAGGACCGGCTGCTGTAAGGACAGGGGCGGGCGCCGGACGCTCCCTCCCCGATCCTGCCTGCTCAATGAAAAGTGAACATCTCCGGCGCGGCGCCGACGCGCGCCACCAGCCCGCCGCTGGGCGGCACCGGACGCCACTGGTCGCGCTGGGAATCGACCGGTTCCGACACCACGACCAAGCCATTCTCGCCGCGGCGCCAATACAGGCTCGGCGGCTTGTCGTCGGACGCCCAGCGCACCGCCCACACCCGGTCGCCGTCGGTCCAGGTGGCGGTGAAGCGCAGGGGAGCGGTGATGTCCAGCGCCCGCATCTCGTCGCGGATGGCGTGCAGCACGCGCTGGAAGGCGCCGACCGAATCGCGCTCCAACCCTTCGCCGAGGGCGGCGAGGAAGATCGCCTCGCTGTCGGTGGTGCCGGTGCGGGTGCTGTACAGCTCGTCCGGGATCATCGCCTCGACCCGGCGGCGCAGGCGCGGCCAGTCGCCGACCTGCCCGTTGTGCATGAACAGGAAACGCCCGGCCTTGAAGGGATGGCAGTTGGCCCGGCTGACCGCGGTGCCGGTCGCCGCCCGCACATGGGCGAAGAACAGGTGGGAACGGACATGGCTGCAGATCGACTGCAGATTCTCGTCCGACCAGGCCGGGCGGATCTCGCAATAGCGGCCGGGCTCGGTCCGTTCGCTGTACCAGCCGACGCCGAAGCCGTCGCCGTTGGTCTCGGTCTTCGCCTCCGCGGCGTGCATCGACTGTTCGATCAGGGAATGACAGGGCGTGCAGACCAGCGTTTCCAAGAACACAGGCTCGCCGCAATAGGCAAGAAACCGACACATCGACCGACGCACCATGGCAGCCGCGACAAGGACTGCGTCAATTTGACCCGATGCGCCGTGTGAAACAAGATGCGCCGGTCACGAAATCGTCATGCGCCCCGGCAGGTGTTGCATTTCCGCCGTTCGGACAGGATCTGCCCCGTTTTTGTCACCACACGAGCTTGGGCAGGGCGGCGACGCGCAGCGGTCCGACGAACAGGGACCGGTCCTGCACGGTGACCGGGGCGGTGACCACCGGCTCGCCATTGGGGCCGGTCGGACGGGCCAGCATGGCCAGCACGGTCCTGGCGATGGCCGCCTCGTTCGGGCGCATCATCGGCTTCACCGCATCGAGAACCGCGGGGGCGCCGCGGATTTCCGCGGTCAGCGCCGCCTGCGGCTGCAACTGGGCGTCCAGCGCCAGCGTGCCCGACAGCACCGCCCCCAGCGGCCCCCAGTCCAGCGCCAGCCGGTCTACCTCGACCGTGCCGCCGTCGCGGCTCCAGGCCGACAGGCTGGCCGGCTCCGGCCGCGGCGGGGTTCCCATGACGCGCAGGGTCAGCTCGGTCCGCTTCACCTCGCGGCCCAGGTTCGGCGGCATGCCGTCGGGCAGGGTCAGCCCGTCGGCGGTCAGCGTCAGGGTCAGGCCGGCGGTCCCGCGTTCGGCCGGCGGCTGTTCCGGCTGGGCGGCGCCGACGTCCAGTGCTGCGACCGGCACCGTCTGGCCCGCCACCTGTGCGGTCAGGCCGGTGAAGCGCAGGGCGAGCCGTTCCAGCGTGCCCGACATCCGCATGGTCAGGTCGCCGTTTCCGCCATTCGGGGCCAGGATGTCGATCGGCGGCTGGCCGGGCTGGACGACGGACAGGCGATGGTCGCCGGGAAAGGTCAGCGCGATGCGGGTGGGGTTCCAGGGGGCGGCCTCCGCCACCAGACGCGCGCCCTGCCACTCGGCGCCGCGCGTGGCCAGATGGGGCTTGTCCAGTTCCGCCCGCAGGGTGAAGGGGAAACCATGGACGGTCAGTCCGCCATGCTCCACCACCGCGCCGTTGGCGCGCTGGTCGGCGACCCAGCTCTCCAGCCCGCCGCGCACGGTGCGGGCCGCCTGCCACCACCACAGCGAATAGGCCACGGCCGGCAGCAGCACCATCATCAGCACGAGGATGGTCGCGATCCGGCGGCCGGTCAGCAGGCGGCGCGGCGTGGAAGAAAGGGCGTTGGGTTGCATCGGTGGCATGTCCGTTCCATCTCCGTACCGTTATAGCGACCCCGGAACCCGCATGCTAGGCTCGGTGGCTGCCGATTCGGTTCCGTTTTCCCCTGCGAATTTTCCCAGCGATCTTCCTCAGCGACCCTCAATGGCCCCCGACTCATCGCTTCCGCATCCCGCCTGGACGCACGACATCGCCGTCGAACCCGGCGCCGACCTGTGGGTCTTCGGCTATGGCTCGCTGATGTGGAATCCCGGTTTCCCCTTTGTGGAGCGGCACGCGGCGACCCTGCCGGGATACCACCGCAGCTTCTGCGTCGCCTCCCACCGCTACCGCGGGACGCCGGAACGGCCGGGGCTGGTGCTGGGGCTGGACCGCGGCGGGTCCTGCCGCGGCATCGTCTTCCGGGTGGCGGCGGCGGACGTGCCCGCGACGCTGGATTACCTGTGGGAGCGGGAGATGGACAACCGCGTCTATCTGCCGAGGATGCTGCGGGTGCGCCTGCGCGACGGCAGGGCTGCTGAAGGGGGGGAGGCGGTCAGCGCCTGCTGCTTCATCGTCGACCGCAGCCATCCGCAATATTGCCGCGGACTGGACGAGGCGTCGGTCGTCTGCCGCATCGCCGACTGCTGCGGCCAGCGCGGCCCCAACATCGACTACCTCGCCAACACGGTCGAGCATTTGAAGGAGCTCGGCATCTGCGACGCCCGGCTGTCGAAGCTGTATGACCGGGTGCGCGGCGTTCCGGGGTGATCCGGCAGTCGTTCAGGACGGCGGACGGCATCCTGGACAGCATCGGCGCGGCGTGACGCCGCGCTGGCGCTCCGGTGTCGGGGCGACCATCTTCATGGGCATGACGATCCTGCGCATCCCGGCTCTGGCCTTCGCGGGAGCGGCACTTGCCCTGGGCGTGGTCGCCCCGGCCGGCGCCGCACCGCTGCATCACGACATCGAGCTGACGCTCGATCCGGCCGCCGGACGGATGGAGGCGGTGGACCGGCTGACCCTGCCGGCCGGTGCCCAATCGCTGCGGCTGGACCCGGCGCTGACGGTGCAGGAGGTCCGGGCCGGCGACAGGCCGGTTCCGGTGGAGCGGCGCGGCGACCGCCTGCGGCTGGTGGTGCCGGAGGGGGCGGACGCGGTGACCATCCGCTATGGTGGGCGGCTGCCCGGATTCGCCGCCGGCACCGGCTTGGCACTGGATGGCGAGGGCGCGTTCCTCCCGGGGCTGGGCGGCTGGCTGCCCGACCCGGCCTCCGCTGCCGACGAGCCGCCGAGCTGGCGCCTGTCGGTGAGGGTGCCGGCCCCCTATGTCGCGGTCGCCACCGGCCGGCTGGTGGAGGAGGGGAATGAGGCCGGCGGCTACCGCGCGGTGTTCGCGGAGGATCGCAGCGTCGAGGAGCCTTCCGTCTTCGCCGGGGCCTGGACGGTGGAGGAGCGGCCGGCGGGGCCCTTGCGCCTGCGGCTCTACCGCCATCCGGAGCAGGCCGGGCTGGCCGACGGCTATCTCGGCCTGTCGGAGCAGGCGATCGCGGCGGGGGCCGCGCGCATCGGTGCCTATCCCTTCGACGGCTTCAGCATTGTCTCGGTTCCGCCGCCGGTCGGGCTGGGCTTTCCCGGCCTGACCGCCATCGGCCGGGCAGTGCTGCCGCTGCCCTTCATCCGCAGCCAGTCGCTGACCCACGAGATCATGCACAACTGGTGGGGCAACGGTGTCCGGGTGGGCGAGGGCGGCAATTGGGCGGAAGGGCTGACCACCTACATGGCCGACTATGCGGCGGCCCAGGCGCGCGGCGGCGACGCGGCGCGAGCGATGCGGCTGGACTGGCTGCGCGACTATGCCGCCCTGCCGGCCGAGCGCGACCGGCCGCTGACCGGTTTCCTGTCCAAGACGCACGATGCTTCGCAGATCGTCGGTTATGGCAAGGCGGCGATGCTGTTCCACATGCTGGAGGCGGAGATCGGCCGCGACGCCTTCGACGCCGGCATCCGGAAATTCTGGAGTGGTTTCGCCTTCCGCACTGCCGGCTGGACGGACCTGCGCCGATCCTTCGAGGCGGCATCCGACCGCGATCTCGGCGGGCTGTTCGGCCAATGGGTGGAGCGCCGGGGTGCGCCGATGCTGACCCTGGCGGATGCCCGCGCCGACGGGGACGGCGTGCTGCTGACCCTGCGGCAGGAGGCCGACGCACCCTATGCCCTGGCGGTGCCGGTTCGGTTGGAGACGGCGGCCGGGGTGGAGGACCGCATCGTCCGCCTCGACGGCCGGCAGGCGACGCTGCGGCTGTCCGCCGGGGCGGCGGTGCGGGCGGTGTCGGTCGACCCCGATTTCGACCTGTTCCGCCGTCTGGCGCCGGGCGAGGCGCCGCCGATCCTGCGCGACGTCACCCTGCGGCCGGGTGCCGAGCGGGTGATCGCTGCGGATGGTGACGCGGCGGACGCGGCACGGACGCTGGCCGGCCGGCTGATCGACGGTGCCGGGAGAGAGGGCGGCGACAAGGCGGCGCCGGTGCTGCTGGTGGGGACCGACGCGGCGGTGGCACGGGAACTGGCGCGGCGCAGTCTGTCGCCGGTGCCGGCGGAACTGGCCGGGCGCGGCAGCGCCAGGGTGTGGGTGTCGCGTGCGGCGGACGGGCGGACGGCCCTGGTGGTGTCGGGCGTCGATGCCGAAGCCCTGCGCGCTCTCTTCCGGCCGCTGCCGCATTACGGACGGCAAAGCTGGCTGGTGTTCGAGGGAGCCAATGCGGTGGACCGCGGCGTGTGGGCCGTCGGTGACAGCCCGCTGCGCCGGGTGGTGGGGCGGTAGAGGAGGAAGCGGGCGCCACACAGGCGGCGGGTGTGGCGCCCCGCCTCCGGCCTTACCCCTCTTTCCCTTCGCCCCAGACCAGCCCGTTGAACAGCGGCTCGATCACCGGCTGGCCGACGTCGCGGGTGATGAAGACCAGCTTGGTGCGGTGGTCGTCGCTGGGCCAGTCCTCCAGCCGGACCGGCGGGTGGAACATGTGCTGGACGCCGTGGACGACAACGGGCAGCTCGCTTTCCTGGACGTTCAGCAGCCCCTTCACCCGCAGCAGGTTCTCGCCGGCCTGGGCGATCAGCGCCTCCATGAAATCGACGAAGCCGTTCCAGGGAATCGGACGGTCGATCACCATGCAGAAGGCGCGGATGTGGTCGTCATGGCGGTTGGCGTCGTGGTGATGATGCTCATGGCCGCAGTCGGGGCCACAATGGTCGCCATGGTCGTGATCGTGGTTATGATCGTGATCATGCCCATGATGGTCATGTCCATCGTGATCATGGTCGTGATGCTCATGCGCCTTGGCCTGCTCGTCGCGATAGGCCTCCTCGCGCAGCCAGCGGGCGACGTCGGGGCTCTTGGTCTCCGGATTGTAGAGGCCGGCATCGAACAGCCTGGCCGGATCGATGTCGCCATGGGCGGCGGGAATGACCGGGGCGGCCGGGTTGATGGCGGCGAGGCGCTGCATCAGGGCGACGGTCGCCGCTGGGGTGGCGACGTCGGTCTTGGTCAGCACGATGCGGTCGGCGACGGCCGCCTGCTTCACGCTTTCCGGCTGGCGGTCGAGCTGGAGCGAGCCGTGCGCCGCATCGACCGTGGCGATGACGCCGTCCAGGCGGAAGCGGGCGGCCAGCAGTGGGTCCGACATCAGGGTGTGGATGATCGGGGCCGGGTCGGCGAGGCCGGTCGTCTCCACCACCACCCGGTCGAAATCGGGGATCTCGCCCTTCACCCGCTTCAGGAACAGGTCGCGCAGTGTGTCGACCAGATCGCCGCGGATGGTGCAGCACAGGCAGCCGCTGTCCATCAGCACCATGTTCTCCGACGCCTTGGCGACCAGCAGATGGTCGAGCCCGACCTCGCCGAACTCGTTGATGACGATGGCGGTGCGGGCCATGGCCGGGTTGCGCAGCAACGCCTGGAGCAGCGTGGTCTTGCCGCTGCCGAGGAAGCCGGTCAGCACCGAGACGGGAAGACGGGCGGGAGGGGCGGCGGGAGCGCTCAACGGGGATTCTCCTGACAGGATTTGCACAGGCCGCGCACCTCGACGGTGGGGCGCTGGACACGGAAGCCGCGCCCGGCCGCCGCGGCGTCGATGGCGGCGCCGACACCCGGATCGTCGATCTCGGCGGCGTCGCCGCAGGCCTCGCACACCAGGAACTGCCCGGAATGGACATCCCCCGGCGCGGCACAGCCGACATAGGCGTTCAGCGATTCGATGCGGTGGACCAGCCCCTGTTCGACCAGGAACTCCAGCGCGCGGTAGACGGTCAGGGGTGCCGCCGCCTTGCCTTCCTGCTGGCTGAGATCCTCCAGGATCGCATAGGCGCCGCGCGGCCGGTGGCTGGACCACACCAGCTCCAGCACGCGGCGGCGCAGCGCGGTCAGCCGCGCCCCCCGTTCGGCGCAAAGCGCGTCGGCACGGGTCAGGGCATCGGCGATGCAGTGGGTGTGGTCGTGAAGCGCGGACATAGGTGTTACTTTATAACACTCTGTCGGCCGTTGCAACCCGGCCAAGGGAAAAGGCGGCCCCGGGGGAGGGACCGCCTTGCCGAGTGGCGATTGTTTTTCTTGGGGCCGTCTTTTTCAAGAGCCGGGACGTGACGCGACCGCGGGGCAGGGGTCGCCATCCTTCTCGCTGACCCATTTGGGACGGGCAGGGCGACCGCACCGGGCCGCTGTTGGGTACGATAGCGGGCCGGCATGACCGTTTGCGGGCGGGCCGGTGACCGTTCGATGAAGTTTGGCCGTCAGTCCGCCGTCTCCGCCTTCCCCTTGCGCTCGTTGTAGAGGGCCAGCGCCCGGTCGCGCGCAACGGCATGGTCGAGGATCGGGCGCGGGTAATCGTCGCCCAGCCTGACGCCGGCCTGCCGCAGAACCTCGGTGGGGGCTGCCCAGGGCTGGTGGATCCAGCGCGGCGGCAGCCGGTCCAGTTCGGGCACATAGCGGCGGACGTAATCGCCCTGGGGGTCGAACTTTTCGCCCTGCAGGACGGGATTGAAGACGCGGAAGAAGGGAGCGGCGTCGGTGCCGCAGCCGGCCACCCACTGCCAGTTGCCGGCATTCTGGGCGAGATCGCCGTCGACCAACGTGTCCCAGAACCAGCGCTCCCCCTCCTGCCAGGGCAGAAGCAGGTCCTTGATCAGGAAGGAGGCGACGATCATCCTCACCCGGTTGTGCATCCAGCCGGTTTCCCACAGCTGGCGCATGCCGGCATCGACGATGGGATAGCCGGTGCGTCCGCGCTGCCAGGCCTGCAGGCCGGCCGCGTCCTGGCGCCAGGGGAAGTCGGCGAAGCGGCGGTCGAGCGGGCTGTCGGGAAGCTCCGGCGCATGGTGAAGCAGGTGATGCTGGAACTCGCGCCAGCCGATTTCGCGCAGGAAGACCTCGACGCCGGGCGCCAGTTCCGGCCGGGCGTCGGCGGCATGGCGGGCGGCGTGCCAGATCTGCCGCGGCCCGATCTCTCCGAAGGCCAGATAGGGCGACAGGGCGGACGTGCCGGGATGGTCCGGCCGGTCGCGCTCCGTCCCATAGACCCCGACCGGACCGTCGAGGAAATCGGCGAGGCGCGACCGCGCGGCCGTTTCCCCCGGAACCCAGCGCTTGCGCAGGCCGGCGGCCCAATCGGGTTTGGTCGGCAAGAGGTCCCAGCTTTCGAGCGCGTCGCTGGCCGGCGCGGGGGCCGGCGCCTTCAGCGCGGCCGGGGCGCGGGTCGGCAGCGGCGGGTCCAGCGTGGCCCACAGGTGCCGCCAGAAGGGGGTGAAGACCTTGAACGGACCGCCACTCTTGTTCTTGACGGTCCAGGGTTCCGCCAGCAGGCTGGCGTTGAAGCTGCGGGCATCGATGCCGCGTGCCTTCAGCCGTTCCTTGATCGCCGCGTCGCGGGCGGTCTGGGCGGGGGCATAGCGGCGGTTCCAAAGCACGCAGTCCGCTCCGGTTTCCGCGATCAGTGTCTCCAGCACCGCCCCCGGCTCGCCCCGGCGCAGCAGCAATGGCGAACCATGGCGGGCGCAGCAGGTGGCGAGCCGCTCCAGGCTGCCATGCAGCCACCAGCGCTGTGCCCCGCCCAGGGGCCAGGGATCGCCGGTCTCCTCTTCCAGGATGTAGAGCGGGATGACCGGCGCGCCGCGTTCGGCGGAAGCCTGGGCGGCTGCGGTCAGCGCCGGGTTGTCGGCAAGGCGCAGGTCGTTGCGGAACCAGACGATGATGGGAGAGGCGGACATGCACGGCGCTCGGTTGGACGTCTCCGGACCACCCGATATAGGCTGCGCTCACGCTTCGGCCAGAGCATTCGGCAGAGTCAGCGCGCGCGGTCCGGCGACAAACGGGCGCAGGGGAAGCGGTAGACCCGGCCGCGGGCCGTCATCAGCACCTCGAACCCCGGTGCCAAAAGCCCGTCGAAGGCCACGTCCAGCACATTCAGCCCGCCGGTGAAGCTGCCGAAGGCCGGCAGGATCAGCTTGGCCCCGTCATGGGCGAAGCAGCGTTCGCGCACCCGCCGCCCGGCCAGCGCCACCGCGGCGGCCGGATGCAGGTGGCCCGACAGCTCGCCGACGGCCCCCGGCTCGGCCTCGTGACGGAAGGTCAGCGGGCCGATGGTCAGCTCTTCCACCACCCGGCCGCCGAAGCCCTGCGGCGGTTCGGGGTCGTGGTTGCCGGTGATCCACACCCAGTCGGCGACAGCATCGGTCAGGGCGCGCAGCCGCCCGACATCCGCCGGGTCCATCCGCTCCGCCGCCCGGCGGTCGTGGAAGCTGTCGCCCAGGCACAGCACGCGCGCCGGCCTCTCCCGTGCGATCAGCCCGGCCAGCCGGTCCAGCGTCGCCCGCGTGTCGTAGGGCGGCAGCATCCGGCCGCGTGCGGCAAAGGCGGAGCCTTTTTCCAGATGCAGGTCGGCGACGGCGAGGATGCTCTCATCCGGCCACAGCAGAGCGCCCGATGGATCGGCCAGCAGGTTGGCACCGCGGAGTGTCAGGGCGACGCGGGTGTCATCGCCCTGACAGGCAGGGCCGGGAGCTTGGGAGGAAGCTGACAACGTTCGTTTACCGGCGATCATCGGAAATGGCCAATATCCATGAAATTTTTGTGGGCATGATGTTTGCAGCCGGATGGGGCGCCGCCGTGGAGGCATGGCGGATCACAATCATACCCGGAGGATACCCATGGCCACAGTGACGTTCACCGGTCTGAACATGCCCAAGGACATGACCGTCTACGCGGTCGCCGGCGATACCGGCACTCTGCTGGCGCTGGCGAAGAAGCACGATATCCCGATCCCGTTCCAGTGCCAGGACGGCGAGTGCGGATCCTGCCTCGTCAAGGTGACCTATCTGGACGGGAAGACCCCGATGGCCATCGATCTGACCGAAAAGGAGAAGGTCACCCTGTCCGTCAA
Source organism: Azospirillum palustre (assembly GCF_002573965.1). Lineage (NCBI taxonomy): Bacteria > Pseudomonadati > Pseudomonadota > Alphaproteobacteria > Rhodospirillales > Azospirillaceae > Azospirillum > Azospirillum palustre. Next base: position 874,571 of record NZ_PDKW01000043.1, read on the forward strand.
TGGCAAGCTGAACCGGGACCTGTTGGAGGCGGCGGAGAACGCCCACCGTCCGCCGCCCTACCGTCTGGCCTGCCAGTTCATCGTCCGTGACGAGACCATTCTGGTCGAGTTCAGCGGCGAACCGGGCGTGGAGCCGGAACTGCGCAAGTAACCTGCGATCGGCATGGGGCGGTGTCACAACGACAACCGTCCCTGCTGGGGGCGTCCCTGCTGCGGGCGCCCCGCTTTCGTTTTCGCGGGTCGCGGCGGAGCCAGTTCCGGCATCGCCTCGGCCAGCAGTTCGGCCTCGGCGGCGGCGAGCAGTTCATCGGTGGCGCTGCCGTCCACCCGCTCGCGGCCGATCTCCAGGATCACCGGCACCGCCAGCGGCGAGATGCGGTCGAGAACCTTGTGGGTGATGCGCCCGCGCACCCGCGCCAGGAAATCGGACAGGCGGCGGATGTCGGTCAGCCCGCCGGCGGCATCGGCCCGCGTCGCCCGCAGCAGCACATGGCCGGGGTCGTGCTTGCGCAGCACGTCATAGATCAGGTCGGAGGAGAAGGTGACCTGCCGCCCGGTCTTCTCCTGTCCCGGATGTCGGCGGTCGATCACCCCGGCGATCAGCGCCACATTGCGGAAGGTCCGCCGCAGCATCGACGATTCGTCCATCCAGGCTTCCAGATCGTCGCCCAGCATGTCCTGGTCGAACAGCGCGTCCATATCCGTGGGCGAGCGCAGCGACCACACCGCCAGCACGTAATCGGTGGCGACGAAGCCCAGCGGACCCAGACCGAACCGTTCCATCCGCCGGGTCAGCAGCATGCCCAGCGTCTGGTGGGCATTGCGTCCCTCGAAGGCGTAGGCGACGAGGAACTGCTTTCCGGCCTTGGGGAAGGTTTCGACCAGCAGACCGTCGCGGTTGGGCAGGACCGAGCGGTGGCGCTGAAGCCGCAGCCATTCCTGCACATCCTCCGGCAAGCCGTCCCACTGGCGCGGATCGGCCAGCATGGCGCGCACGCGCTCGGCCAGATGGGTGGACAGCGGCAGCCGCCCGCCGGCATAGGCGGGCACCTTCGGATCGCCGGTGCCGCCCTTGGCGACCTGCGCCTCCATCTCGCGCACGCCGAGGAATTTCAGCAGTTGGCCGGCGAACAGGAAGGTGTCGCCGGGCGTCAGGCCCTGGATGAAATACTCCTCCACCTCGCCCAGCACCGGACCGCGGTTGAGGCGGACGCGCAGCAGCGCCTCCTGGGTGATGGTGCCGACATTCATGCGGTACTGGCGCGCCACCGCCGGGCCGGCCACCGCCATCCGGCCGTCCTCGCGCAGCTTCAAACGCTGGAACCGGTCATAGGCGCCGAGCGCGTAGCCGCCGGTGGTGACGAAATCCAGCACGTCGTCGAACTCGTCGCGCGTCATCGCGGCATAGGGGGCGGCGGAGACCACTTCCTCATACAGCTGGTCGGGCAGGAAGGGGGCGGCGCAGGCCATGCCGAGCAGATGCTGGGACAGCACGTCGAGCCCGCCCGGCCGCGGCGCTTCGCCGTCCAGCGTGTGGTCGTGCACCGCCTCCAGCGCGGCGCGGCACTCCAGCACCTCGAAACGGTTGGCGGGGACCAGCAGGGCGCGGCTCGGCTCGTCCAGCCGGTGGTTGGCGCGGCCGATGCGCTGGACCAGCCGGCTCGACCCCTTCGGCGCGCCGATCTGCACCACCAGATCGACCGCCGCCCAGTCGATGCCGAGATCGAGCGAGGAGGTCGCGACCACCGCCCGCAACTCGCCGCGCGCCATGGCGCCCTCGACCTTGCGGCGCTGCTCCACCGCCAGCGAGCCGTGGTGCAGCGCGATGGGGAGATTGTCGTCGTTGACCCGCCACAGCGCCTGGAACACCAGCTCGGCCTGGGCACGGGTGTTGACGAACAGCAGGGTGGTGCGCTGGCGGCGGACGCGCTCGTAGATTTCCTTCATGGCGTGCATCGCCATGTGGCCGGCCCACGGCACCCGTTCCTGCGAGGTCAGGATCTCGACCTCCGCCTGGGCGCCGCTGCGGCCCAGCACGAGGCGCACGTCGTCGGAGCCGCTTCCGTCATGCCGGCCGCGGCGCGACAGCCAGGCCAGCAGCCGCTCCGGTTCCGCCACCGTGGCGGACAGACCGACGCGGCGGGCGGCGGGGGCGAGCCGCGACAGCCGGGCCAGCCCGAGCGCCAGCAGGTCGCCGCGCTTGGTGCCGGCGAGCGCATGCAGTTCGTCGATGATGACGCAGCGGAGATTGCGGAACAGCTTGTCGGCGTCGGTATAGGACAGCAGCAGCGCCAGGCTTTCCGGCGTCGTCATCAGCATGTGCGGCGGATGGGTGCGCTGGCGGCGGCGCTTGGCCTCCGGCGTGTCGCCTGTGCGGTTCTCCGCCCGGATCGGCAGCCGCATCTCGGCGATCGGCTGTTCCAGATTGCGCTGGATGTCGACCGCCAGAGCCTTCAGCGGCGAGATATAGAGGGTGTGCAGCCCCTCGCGCGGCCGTTCCGCCAGCTCGATCAGCGAGGGCAGGAAGCCGGCCAGCGTCTTGCCGCCGCCGGTCGGCGCGATCAGCAGCGCGCTTTCGCCCCGTTCGGCTGCCTCCACCATCGCGACCTGATGCGGATGGGGTGCCCAGCCGCGCGACCGGAACCACGCGGCGACGTTGGGCGGGATCAAGGCAGGAGGGGATGCATCCATGGCGGCCGGACTGTACCGGAACGCCTGGAACGTAGAAAGAACGAAGTGGGGGTGGTTAGACCGCCGCCGCCTTCTTCATGCCGAAGCAATGCTCCGGTCCCGGGAAGGCGCGGGTCCGCACTTCGGCGGCGTAGGTCGCGGCGGCCTCGCTGACCGTCTCGCCCAGATTGGCGTAGCGCTTGACGAATTTCGGCTGGAAAGCGCCGAACAGCCCCAGCATGTCGTCGGTGACCAGGACCTGACCGTCACAGGCCGGCGAGCCGCCGATGCCGATGGTGGGAATCGCCACCTCCTCGGTGATGCGGCGGGCCAGCGCCTCCATCGTGCCTTCGATCACCAGGGTGAAGGCGCCGGCCTCGGAAATCGCGCGGGCGTCGGCGACGATCCGCTCCGCCGCCTCGGCGTCGCGGCCGACAGCCTTGTAGCCGCCCAGCGTGTTCACGGATTGTGGCGTCAGCCCGACATGGCCCATCACCGGGATGCCGCGGGCGGTCAGGAAGGCGACCGTCTCGGCCATCTCGATGCCGCCTTCCAGCTTGATCGCCTGGGCGCCGGTCTCGGCCATTACGCGCGCGGAGGCGCGGAAGGCCGCCTCCTTGCTTTCCTGATAGCTGCCGAAGGGCAGGTCGACCACCACGCAGGCGCGCTCCGATGCGCGCACCACGGCGGCGCCGTGGGCGATCATCGTGTCCAGCGTCACCGGAAGCGTGCTGTCCAGCCCATAGACCACCATGCCCAGCGAATCGCCGACCAGCAGAATGTCGACATGCGGGTCGAGCAGCCGGGCCACCGGGGCGGTGTAGGCAGTCAGGCAGACAATGGGCTCGCCCCCCTTGCGGGCGCGCAGCGCCGGGACCGAATGGCGGGCGGTAAGGTTGGAAGCGCTCATGATCGGGCCTTTCCAAGGCTGGATGCAACGGGCCGAAGGGGGGGCGGTTCAGCTCGCTGACCAGTCAATACGCTTGGTCGACGCACAGTCGAACCAAGAAAAATGGCGCAGATACACCAAAACCGCCCACGCGAGGTTCGCGGGACGGTCGGGTGCAAGACACAAGGGGTCTTGGGCGCGCATCACACGCGCCCTTCGCAGTCGCTAAGCGCGACTGGCGATTAGTAGCCCTCGCGTTCCATCCGCTTGCGGAGCAGCTTCCGGGTGCGACGCACCGCTTCGGCCTTCTCACGCGCACGCTTCTCCGAGGGCTTCTCGTAGTTACGGCGGAGCTTCATTTCACGGAAAATGCCCTCGCGCTGCATCTTCTTCTTGAGCGCGCGGAGGGCCTGATCGACGTTGTTATCTCGGACCAGAACTTGCACGTTAACCGTCACCCTTCCAAGTGAAGCATGTTGCGCAAAGGCAACAAATAGGCATGCGCGGCGGGCGCACCCCTTGTGTGGGCGCAGTGTGTAGCATGCTCCATCGTCTTTGTGAAGGGGAGTCTTCGGTTCACCGGCATAAGCCCGGCCATAAGCCCCGTCGGGAACCACAGGAAACGGTTGCCCCGGCCGTGTCCACACTCCAGATATAGCGGCATGCCAGTGCTTCCAATCGCCCGGATGGGCAATCCCGTACTCCGCAAGATCGCGGAGCCCATCGCCGACCCGACCGATCCGGCAGTCGCCCGGCTGGCGGCCGACATGATCGCCACCATGCTGGACGCGCCCGGAGTCGGCCTTGCCGCCCCGCAGATCTCCGAGCTGCGCCGGATCGTTGTCTTCCGCGTCCCCGCCGACCGCGGCGAGGGGGAGGAGGTGGCCAACACCGTCCTGGTCAATCCGGTGATCGAGCCGCAGACCGACGAAAAGGTTCTGGGCTGGGAAGGCTGCCTGTCGATTCCGGGCCTGCGCGGGCTGGTGCCGCGCTACAAGCACATCCGCTACCGCGGCTATGGCCTCGACGGCGCCCGGATCGAGCGCGAGGCGTCGGGTTTCCATGCCCGCGTGGTCCAGCACGAGGTCGACCACCTGGACGGTGTGCTCTATCTTGATCGCATGGACGATCTGCAGCTCCTGGTCTGCACCGAGGAGATGCATCACCTCAACGCCGCGCTGGCAGCGGCGACTCGTGACACCGACGCGCCGTCCCGGACCTGAGGGCCGGCGCAGGGAGAGTTGGCTATGAGCATCGACACGCTTCGCGACGAGATCCTGGTGGCGAGCCTGCCCAATGTCGTTTTCGACGGCTGGAGCCTGCAGTCCCTGCGCGACGGCACCCAGATGGCGGGGCACGAGCCGTCGGCGCTGCTGCGCGCCTTCCCCGGCGGCGTCACCGATGCGGTGGAGCATTTCGCCGACTGGGCCGACCGCCAGATGCTGGACCGGCTGGAGGCGCAGCCGCTGGCCGAGATGAAGGTGCGCGAGCGCATCTCGCTCGCCGTCCGTACCTATTTCGAGGTGCTGGAGCCGTACCGCGAGGCCAAGCGCCGGCAACTGTCCTATCTGGCCATGCCGCAGAATGTGGCGCTCGGCCTGCGGCTGCTTTACCGCACGGTCGATGCCATGTGGTTCGCCGCCGGCGACAGCTCCACCGACTACAACCATTACACCAAGCGGGCGCTGCTGGCGGCGGTGGTCAGCTCCTCCACCTTCTATTGGCTGGACGACAAGTCGGACGACCATGCCGAAACCCGCGCCTTCATCGACCGCCGGCTGGCCGACGTGATGGCGGTGGGCAAGGCGACCTCGTCGGTCGGCAAGCTCGGCTCGATGCTGAACCTCATCCCCAACCCGCTGCGTTTCGCCCGCCAGATGCGCCAGCGCACCACCAGCGCCCAGGCGAGCAACGCGACGGTCCATATGGCAGAGAATATCTGAGAGGCGTGTGCCCTCTCCCGAGGCGGGGGAGGGCACTTTACGTCCGTTTCGCCTTGGCGGCCTTCTTCGCCGCGGCCCGCAGCGCCGCCTCGAACCCCGACCGGGCCCAGGGCAGCAGTTCGTCGCGGTCGTCGAATGCCGAATCGGGAGGCGGGTAGTAGGACAGGGTGGTGGGTTTGTCCGGCATCGGCCGGAAGGGCTCCAGGCCCAGCTCCGCGAAGGATGCGCGGTTCACGTCATCCGCCTTGAAATAGAGAATTTCGTCGGCGATCAGCGCGAAGGTCAGCCCGTCGATCGACAGGCCATAGCCGCCGAACATGCGGCGCACACGCACGTCGCCCAGCGGCGCCAGCATCTCGCAGAGTGTCGCGACATACTCGCTGGGCGGCTGGGCGGGCATCTGTTCGGACGGTTACTTCTTGCGGAAGGCGTCCAGGGCCACGACCTCGCCACGCTTCGGCTCTTCGGCCGGGGCGCTTTCCTCTGCCTTCTCCTCCGCACGCTCGGCGGCGCGGGGCGGCATGGTCGCGACCTCCGCCGATTCGGCGGCGGCCAGCGGCTGGAACTGGAGGGCGAAGTTCACCGACGGGTCGGCGAAGGTGGTGATGGCGGCGAACGGAATCACCAGCCGCTCATGCACGTTGTTGAAGCTCAGCGTGACCTCGAAATGATCGTCGGTCACGTCCAGCCCGTAATACTGGAACTGGAGGACGATGGTCATCTCGTTCGGATACTGCGAGGACAGGTAATCCGGGATCTCGACACCGGGGAAGCCGGTGCGGAAGGTCAGGTAGAAATGGTGATTGCCCGGCAAGCCGCGCTCGGCAACCTCGGTCAGCGCGTCGCGGACAACGCCGCGCAACGCGGTCTCGACCATCCGGTCATAGCGGAGCTGCTCTTTCGGCATGCTTGGGCGGGTCCCTGGTAACGCGATCGGTCTTGCGTCCCGTCTTGGCCAAGGGCCGGCACGAAACGCTGGGAAGAGGTGTGGGCCTTCTGTTGCTAGGCGGCCCACGGCCCCACCCTTAGGCGCTAACCCTCGGGGATTAGGTTTAGGCTACCAGCCGCCGTTAGGCAGCGAGGCGAGCCTGAGCAACGTTGTCGTTGGCAACTATTGCAACGGCCCGATAACGGCGGAACCATGCCGAGCGAAAACCATGCCTTTACTACGCGTGTCGATCCTGTTTCGCCCCCAACGACCCCGGTCAACGAGTCCGGTGTATGGTTGGTGGAGGCGCCGGGTACCGCCCCCGGGTCCACAACGCTTATTCCACAAGGCGTTTATCGCCATAGTCGGCGAACCGACGTCGCGAATATAGGCACTCCGGCCCGGCAAGGGAAGGGCTTGTGTGACGTGATCGCCAAATGCGTGGTTATCGTGCACTTCCGCAGGGCTTCCCCCGCATGAGGACGGATTGTCCCGTTCCCGTGCCGCGCGCCGTCTGGTAAGAGTGCCGGCTTCGTAACCCCGGAGTCACCATGCCGATCACGCCCGAGCAGCGCGACGAAATCGATCGCCTGCGCGCCGTCACCGCCACCACCCGCCGCGCCACCGTCCCGGCCCTGGAGGATATCCTCTATCAGCCGCTGGAGGTGCTGGACCACGGCTTCGTCCGCGTCATCGACTATATGGGCGACGATGCTGCGGTCGTGCAGGCGGCGCGCGTGTCCTATGGCAAGGGCACCAAGAAGGTCAGCGAGGATTCCGGCCTTATCAAGTATCTGATGCGCCACCGCCACTCGACCCCGTTCGAGATGTGCGAGATCAAGTTCCATGTGAAGCTGCCGATCTTCGTCGCTCGCCAGTGGATTCGCCACCGCACGGCGAACGTGAACGAATATTCGGCGCGCTATTCCATCCTCGACCGCGAGTTCTACGTGCCGGCGCCGGAACAGCTGGGCGCCCAGGCCGTGGTCAACCGCCAGGGCCGCGGCGACGTGCTGGAAGGCGAGGAGGCCGCCAACGTCATGCGGCTGCTGCGCGAGGATTCCGAACGCGCCTATGGCCACTATGAAGAGATGCTGAACCACCGCGAGGACGGTTCGGTCATCGATCCCACCCGCCAGGGGCTGGCGCGCGAACTGGCGCGGATGAACCTGTCGCTGAACTATTACACGCAGTGGTACTGGAAGGTCGATCTCCACAACCTCCTGCACTTCCTGTCGCTGCGTGCCGATGCCCATGCCCAGTATGAGATCCGCGTCTATGCCGACGCGATGCTGGACGTGGTGAAGCGCTGGGTCCCGGCGGTCTTCGAGTCTTTCACCGAATACCGCATGGGCGGCGCCCACCTGTCGCGCACCGGCCTGGACGTGGTGAAGCGTCTGCTGGCCGGCGAGCCGGTGACCCAGGAGGCCAGCGGCCTGTCCAAGCGCGAATGGCGCGAGCTGATGGACCAGCTCGGCCGCAGCGAGTCGTAAGAGGGGAGCCAGGACGATGACGCCGGATCAGGCCGAAAGCATCTATCGCCAAGGCCTGATCGCCGCGCAGGCCGGCCGCTGGGCCGAGGCGCAGGAACTGATCGCCCAGGCCATCACCGCCCGTCCCGGCGTCGCCGTCTGGTGGGCCACCTATGGGCTGGTGCTGGAAAGCCAGGGCGATCTGCCGGGTGCGGTGCAGGCCTTCGCCGGGGCGCTGAACCTCGACGGCGATCTCGCCATGGCGATGGACGGCCTGCTGGCGGCGGCGGAGACGCTGGCCGCTGCCGGCCACGCCGATCTGGCGGAGGGCTGTTACTGTCGCGCGCTGGCACTGACCCCTGGCATGCCGGCCGCTCTCGTCAAGGCAAGCGCCCTGATGTTGGTGCAGGGGGTCGACCCGTCCAAGCTGCTGTGCCGTGCAGCACTGCTCCAGCCCGAACGCCCGGCCTGACCGAACTGCCGCCGGGGCCGCTGTCAGTCGCGGTCGTCGTAGTCCTCGTCCCGCTCGTCCTCGTCCGCTTCGGCGGCGAGGCGGCGCTGGTTGGCCAGCATGTCGAGCGCGCCCTGGAGGATGTAGGCGGCGGCCATCTTGTCGACCACCTCGTCCCGGCGCTTGCGGGTCATATCGGCCTCGCCGATCATGAAGCGCTCGACGGCGGAGGTCGACAGCCGCTCGTCCCAGAAGGCGATCTCCGCCTCCCAGCCCAGCAGGTCGGAGCGCTCCAGAAGATTGTTTGCGAAGGCGCGCACCGACTCGGCGCGCGGCCCCTCCGTCCCGTCCATGTTCAGCGGCAATCCGACCACCAGCCCGCCGATGCCGTAATCGCGGATGGTCTTGCCCAGCTCGCGTGCGTCCTGGGTGAATTTGGTGCGCTTCAGCGTGCCGATTGGCGATGCGACGATCAGTCCGGGATCGGCCACCGCCAGCCCGACGGTCTTGGTGCCGACGTCAAGGCCAAGCAATCGTTGGTTTTTGCCCAGCCGGGCCGCGAGTTCGGAGAGGGTGTGGATCATCGCCCGACCATAAGGCCGCAGCCTTGTCACCGCAAGATCGCTTGAGTTGATCTCAAAGATACTTACTCTTCTAAGTATGAGCAGTCCCCTCTCCCATGCCTTCCTGTCGCACCGGCCACTCGCCGACGCCGACATCCCCACGATCTGCGGTTTCCCCCGCACGGCCGAAGAGCTGTATTTCCTGTTCCCGCGCGCGGTCTGGCCGCTGACCCCGGATCAGGTCAGGGCGACATTGGGCATCCGCCGCGATCCCACCGTCGTCACCCTGGCGGAGAACGGGCGGGAGCGTGTGGTCGGCTATGCCAACTACGCCACCTTCGAGGATGGCCGCACCGCCAGCATCGGCAATGTCAGCGTCGATCCGACCCTGCGCCGGCGCGGCATCGCCGAATATCTGGTTCGGACGATGATCGACCGCGCCTTCGACCATCACCGCCTGCCCGAACTGACGCTCTACTGCTTCAACACCAACACGCCGGCCCTGCTGCTCTATGCCAAGCTGGGCATGGCGCCCATCGCGCTGGAGACGCGGGTGACGCCCTGGGGCCAGCCGGTCGCGCTGTTCAAGCTGAGCGTGGACCATGCGAGCTGGTGTTCGGCCGCTCCCATCGCCGCCTGACCTTCCGAATATTTAATGATTGGGCCGCTGGCGGGGCGGGGCACGAGGCGTATAGTCGGTCGCCTGTGGACGCGGCTGCCTCATCGGACGGACGGCCCGAACCATCGACGGAGCGGACGGATGAGCAAATTGGGCGCGGATGCGAACCGGCGTGCGGTGCTGGCCGGACTTGTCGCCGGCGGTGCCGGGCTGTTTGCCGCCGGTGGGGCGAAGGCGATCACCGCGCAGTCCAGTTCGGATTACGGCGCCATGCTGGATGCCGCCTGCGGCGCCAGCGCCGACCACAAGCGCCAGATCGCCGCGGTGGAGACGACTCTGGGCGTCCTTCTTCCAGATGTGCGGGTGGTGGAGGCGTTGCAGCGCACCCAATGCCCGTCCTGCGGATGCCCGCTGGCGCTGGCCGCCGGGCTTGCGAAAGGCGATGCCGGCGCCTTCTGAGCGGCAGAATGGCCGCAATCGTTGCGGATGAAGCCGGCGGGTGCTAGCTTCGCGGCCGATTTCCAATGTTTTGGAAGAGAGTAGAGGCATGTCGCTCGACAAGGCCACGGTGGCCAAGATCGCGCATCTGGCCCGCATCAAGGTGCCGGACGAGGAACTGGAATCCCTGGCTGGGGAACTGAGCCAGATTCTGACCTTCGTGGAACAGCTCAACGAGGTCGACACGAAGGACGTGCCGCCGATGACCAGCGTCGCCGCGCAGAAGCTGCGCCGCCGCAAGGACGAGGTCACCGACGGTGGCTACGCCGCGCAGGTCCTGTCGAACGGTCCGGAAACGGCCGAAGGCTTCTTTGTCGTGCCCAAGGTGGTCGAGTGATGACGGCGCTCACGCATCTGACGATGGCCGAGGCCCTGGACGGCCTCGCTTCGAAGGAGTTCACCGCGGTCGAGCTGACCGAGGCGCATGTGCGCGCGGTCGAGGCCGTGCGCCCCTTCAACATCTTCATCACCGAGACCCCCGACGCCGCCCTGTCGATGGCGAAGGCCAGCGACGAGCGCCGCGCGCAGGGGACCGCCGGTCCGATGGACGGCCTGCCCATCGCGGTGAAGGACCTGTTCTGCACCAAGGGCGTCGCCACCACCGCCGGCAGCCACATCCTGGACGGCTTCAAGCCGGAATATGAGTCCACGGTGACCTCCCAGCTGTGGCGCGACGGCGCCGTCATGCTGGGCAAGGTGAACCTGGACGAGTTCGCCATGGGCTCGGCCACCATCACCGCCCACCAGGGCGAGACGGTCAGCCCGTGGAGCCCCGGCGCGCCGGGCGCCTGGGAAAAGAAGATCGTCGCCGGCGGCTCGTCGGGCGGGTCCGCCGCGGTGATTGCCGCGCGCGCCGCGCTGGGCGCCACCGGCACCGACACCGGCGGCTCGATCCGCCAGCCGGCCGGCTACACCGGCACCGTCGGCATCAAGCCGACCTACGGCCGCTGCTCGCGCTGGGGCATCGTCGCCTACGCCTCCTCGCTGGATCAGGCCGGGCCGATGACCCGCACGGTCGAGGATGCGGCGATCATGTTGCGCTCCATGTGCGGGTTCGATCCGAAGGACTCCACCTCGGTCGATATGCCGGTGCCGGACTTCCGCGCCGCCCTGACCGGCGACATCCGCGGCCTGCGCGTCGGCATTCCCAAGGAATACCGTGTCGAGGGCCTGTCGGCCGAGATCGCCGCGCTGTGGGAGCAGGGCATCGCCTGGCTGAAGGAGGCCGGTGCCGAGCCGGTCGAGGTCAGCCTGCCGCACACCAAATACGCGCTGGCCGCCTATTACATCATCGCGCCGGCCGAGGCGTCGTCCAACCTCGCGCGCTATGACGGCGTGCGCTACGGCCTGCGGGTCGAGGGCGGCAACCTCAAGGAAATGTACGAGAACACCCGTGGCGCCGGCTTCGGCAAGGAAGTGCAACGCCGCATCCTGATCGGCACCTATGTGCTGTCGGCCGGCTATTACGACGCCTACTACAACAAGGCCCGTCAGGTGCGCACGCGCATCAAGTGGGACTTCGACGAGGCGTTCAAGAGCTGCGACGTCATCCTGACGCCGACTGCTCCCAGCACGCCCTTCGCCATCGGCGAGAAGATGGACGATCCGGTGCAGATGTACCTGAACGACGTCTTCACCGTTCCGATCAACCTCGCCGGCCTGCCGGCGATGTCGGTCCCGGCCGGTCTCGGTGCCGACGGTCTGCCGCTCGGCCTCCAGTTGATCGGCCGCCCGTTCGACGAGGAGACGCTGCTGCGCGTCGGTCAGGTCGTCGAGAAGGCCGCCAACTTCACCGCTGTTCCGCCCTTCGTGGCGTGACGCGGGCGTCTTGACAGCGAAAGGGCCGGCTCCTGCGAGCCGGCCCTTTTCGTTTGGAATGGGGGTGGCCTCCCTTACGCTCCGCCGATGCCCTGAACATAGGTCTCGCCGGTCTTCGGATCGATGTTCTCGCCCGTCCCCGGCGTGCCCGGCGGCGCTTCGTCCTTGTCGCTCATCGGTTCGACCGCCGGCGTCACCGGGATCGGCCTGCTCGCCGGACGGTCGCTGGCGGACCGGTCATTCTGCGGCATATCGGACGTCTTCTCGTCGGCCATGGCGGCTTGCTCCCTTGTTGGCTCCGTTCATCCCCACCAACAGGCCATCCGACGCATCGTCACCCCCGGCCCCGCTATTCCGCAGCCTCCAGCGCCACCCGCGCCAGTTCCAGTAGTGTCTTGTCCACCTCTTCCGCGTCATAGCCGGGGTTGTCGGCCAGGGAGTCGCGCAGGCGCATGGTGATGAGTTCGCCGGTGTGATGCTTTTCGTAAAGGCGGACGTCACCCAGCGCCTCAGCAACGCGGCGCAGCTTATCGCGGTCCATCATGCTCTCCCGTCTTGGTCACCCAACTTGATCACTGCTGTGGCAACTGCCGGGCCGGTGCATCATTCCCGCCCCCTATCCTCGTCCATGCGCCGTACTGCGCTTGGATGGTGGAACAGGAGAGGGCTTTCCTGCGTCCCTGTAGATGTCGGCAATCATGGCGATTGGGGGCGTAAGCATGGATCCGGGACACGATCAACGGCGCGAACTGCTCACCCGCGTCCGCCATGTCGTGGAGCATTACGAGCGCTATAGCACCGCCGGCCCGGCCATCATGCGCGGCGTGCGCTATGACCTTGCGGTACGGGCAACCGACCTGAACGGCGACGGCTGCCAGTTCCCCGCCTGCAATTGCGCAAAGGCGGACTGCGCGGAGCGCAGGGGATGCGCACAGCCGGATGTCGGCGTCTGGATCGAAGAGGCCAAAAAAGAAAACCGCCCCCGGCGCGAACCAGGAGCGGCTTTCGAATGATGCGTGACCAACCGCGGCGCCCGTTGCCGGACGCCGCGAGGCAACATCAGACCGAGTAGTACATTTTGTACTCGATCGGGTGCGGCATGGTCTCGAAGGCCATCATCTCTTCCGTGCGGAGGTCGATGTAGCCTTCGATCATGTCGGCCGAGAAGACATCGCCCTTGCGCAGGTACTCGTTGTCCTCGCGCAGCGCGGTCAGCGCTTCGCGCAGCGAGCCGCAAACCGTCGGAACCTTGGCCAGCTCGTCCGGCGGCAGGTCGTACAGGTTCTTGTCCATCGCGTCGCCGGGGTGGATCTTGTTCTGGATGCCGTCCAGGCCGGCCATCAGCATGGCGGCGAAGGCCAGGTACGGGTTGGCCGACGGATCCGGGAAGCGGACCTCGACGCGCTTGCCCTTCGGCGAGGCGACGTACGGGATGCGGCAGGAGGCCGAACGGTTGCGGGCCGAGTAGGCCAGCAGGACCGGAGCCTCATAGCCCGGGACCAGGCGCTTGTAGCTGTTGGTCGACGGGTTGGTGAAGGCGTTCAGCGACTTGGCGTGCTTGATGATGCCGCCGATGTAGTACAGCGCCAGCTCCGACAGGTCGGCATACTGGTTGCCGGCGAACAGCGGCTGGCCGTCCTTCCAGATCGACTGGTGGCAGTGCATGCCCGAACCGTTGTCGCCGAACACCGGCTTCGGCATGAAGGTGGCCGACTTGCCGTAGGCGTGGGCGACGTTGTGCACCACGTACTTGTAGTACTGCATGTTGTCGCCGGTGCGGACCAGCGTGTCGAACTTGATGCCCAGCTCGTGCTGGGCGGCGGCCACCTCGTGGTGGTGCTTCTCGACCGGAACGCCCATCTCGGCCAGGACGCTCAGCATCTCGGCGCGCAGGTCGTTGCAGCTGTCGACCGGAGCGACCGGGAAGTAGCCGCCCTTGGTGCCCGGGCGGTGGCCCAGGTTGCCGTCCTCATAGTCCTTGCCCGACGAGTAGGAACCCTCGTCCGAAGCGAACTCGTACGACACCTTGTTCATGTCGACGGAGTACTTCACGTCGTCGAACACGAAGAATTCGGCTTCCGGACCGAAGAAGACGGTGTCGCCGATGCCGGCCGAAGCGGTGTAGCGCTCGGCGGCCTTGGCGATGCCGCGCGGGCAGCGGGCATAGGAACCGCCGGTGCCCGGATCGTACACGTCGCAGAGGATGTTCAGCGTCGGCTGGGCGGCGAACGGATCCATGACGGCCGTCGTCGGGTCCAGCTTCAGGATCATGTCCGACTCTTCGATGCCCTTCCAGCCGGCGATCGAGGAACCGTCGAACATGATGCCGTCTTCGAACACGTCCTCGTCGATGGTGGAGACGTGCTGAGCGGTGTGGTGCAGCTTGCCGCGCGGGTCGGTGAAGCGCAGGTCCACGTACTTGACGTCGTGTTCCTTGATCAGGTCGAAGACCTTGCTGATGTCGGACATGTCTCTTTTTCCACGCTTTAAGAGGGTTGGATCCCGCTGCGTCAAGCCGCTGTCGAAGCCCCTACGGGGCTTTGGCGGCGGAGGGCGGCGCTCGCGGCGGACGTTATCTCACGCCTTTCTTCCCCGCACAACGCGCCAACCCAAAAAGTCGCACGTTCGCCATAGGCGGCCTTCGGCCGTTCGGCGGGGGGTGCGGCAGGGGCCGGCGTGAGGGGGAGGGGAAATCGGCGCATGTTGGCGGATGCTGGTCGGAGGAAAGCCGGTCGGAACGGTCGAGGCGAGGACGTCGCGCGATCAGATCGCGTCGGCGCCCTTCTCACCGGTGCGGATGCGGACAACTTCCTCCACGGGCGTGACGAAGATCTTGCCGTCGCCGATGCGGCCGGTATGCGCGGCCTGCTGGATCGCCTCGATCGCCCGTTCCACCAGGGAATCTTCCATCACCACCTCGATCTTCACCTTCGGCAGGAAGTCCACGACATATTCCGCGCCGCGGTAAAGCTCCGTGTGGCCCTTCTGGCGGCCGAAGCCCTTGGCTTCGGTGACGGTGATCCCCTTGATCCCGACTTCGTGAAGGGCTTCCTTCACCTCGTCGAGTTTGAACGGCTTGATGATGGCTTCGATCTTCTTCATGGGTCTCTCGTGTACGAGGTGCCAACGCCGGCAGGCACCGTCCACGGCACTGCCGACAGCGACGACGGTAAGCATGGAGCGTGCCACATTCGGCCGATCCGGTCCGGCGGCATCGACGCTGGTCATAAGACGGTCGGATGCCGTCCGATGGAGCAGGGTGCTGCCGAAGGATTCGGCGGAGTGAACAATATTTGTGCAACTGGCGCAAGCGCTCCGCGCCAACCGGCGTTCGAAGGCCCCATTGGACGGGAGAAAGGGGTGCTGGTCCGCTCCGAAAGAAGTTTTTTCGCTTTTCGTGAAAAAGCCGCTTGACCGCCCAGCCGCGGTGGAGCATAACGCGGCTCCCGACGGCGGAAACGCTGACGGCGGCGGTGGTAGCTCAGTTGGTAGAGCTCTCGGTTGTGGTCCGAGCGGTCGTGGGTTCGAGTCCCATCCATCGCCCCATCATCTTCTTCGCGTCTTGGAAAAATTCTGTTCTATAAACGTCCGCACGGCTTAACCGCCGTCGCGGACGTTTTTCGCATGTCGGCGTGGATTTTCCCCGGGTGAAGACATCGCCTACGGGTAGAGCGGGCGTGCGCATCTTCGCCCGCCCAGGAAACGGCGAGGCAAGCCAGGGTCGGCCAGGGGTGGGGGAGAGTGGGGGATGGATGAGCTTCTGTCCGTCGCGGAGATGTATCGGGCCGACCAGCTGACGATTGCCGCCGGAGTGCCCGGCCCGGCCCTGATGGAGGCCGCCGGCGCCGCCGTGGTCCGGGCGGTGTGCGAGCGCTGGGCGCCGCATCCGACCGCCGTGCTCTGCGGCCCCGGCAACAATGGCGGCGACGGCTTCGTCATCGCCCGGCTGCTGCTGGAGGCCGGTTGGCCGGTGCGGCTGGCGCTGCTCGGCACCCGCTCGGCCCTGACCGGCGATGCCGCTGTGGCGGCGGAACGCTGGCCCGGCCCGATCGAGGCGGCCGATCCCTATATCCTGAAGGGCAATCCCCTGGTCATCGACGCGCTGTTCGGTGCCGGCCTCACCCGGCCGCTCGACGGCCTCGCCCGCGCCATCGTCGAGGCGATGGAGGGCCGCACCGTCGTCGCCGTCGATGTGCCGAGCGGCCTGCATGGCGACAGCGGGCGGGTGCTCGGCGCCGCGCCGCAGGCGGCGCTGACCGTCACCTTCTTCCGCCGCAAGCCCGGCCATGTGCTGCTGCCCGGACGCACCCTGTGCGGCGAGGTGGTGGTCGCCGACATCGGCATTCCGGACCGGGTGCTCGACGGCATCGCGCCGCAGACCGCGGTCAACGAGCCGTCGCTGTGGAGCCACCGCTTCCCCTGGCCGGCGCTGGACGGCCACAAATATGCGCGCGGCCATGCGGTGGTGCTGGGCGGTGCGCGGATGACGGGCGCGGCGCGGCTGGCTTCGGTCGCCGCTCTCCGCGCCGGGGCGGGGCTGGTCACCATCGCCTGCCCGCCGGAGGCCTTCCCGGTCTATGCCGCCGGCTGCGCCAGCGTGATCGTCGATCCGCTGGAGGATGCCGGCGCCTTCGCCCGGCTGTTGCAGGATCCGCGCAGGAATGCGGTGCTGGTCGGGCCGGGGGCTGGCCGGGGTGCGCAGACCCGCGCCGCGGTGATGGCCGCACTGGATGCCCGCCGCGCCTGCGTGCTGGATGCCGACGCGCTGACCAGCTTTGCCGAGTCGGCAGACGAGTTGCTCGACCGGCTCGACCAGCGCTGTGTCCTCACCCCGCATGAGGGGGAATTCGCCCGGCTGTTCGGCGATTCGGTGGGCATGGACGGCGACAAGCTGTCGCGTGTGCGCGCCGCCGCTGCGCGCTCTGGTGCGGTCGTCGTGCTGAAGGGGGCCGATACCGTGGTCGCCGCCCCGGATGGACGTGCGGTGGTCAATGTCAACGCGCCGCCCGATCTCGCCACCGCCGGGACCGGCGACGTGCTGGCCGGCATCGTTCTGGGGCTGCTGGCGCAGGGGATGGACGGGTTCGAGGCCGCCTGCACCGCGGTCTGGCTGCATGGCGAGGCCGGTCGCGCGCTCGGTCCCGGCCTGATCTCCGACGATCTGGCAGGAGCGCTGCCCGGCGTCTTGAAGGCGTTGAAAGCGCAGGGATAACCCCTGCCAGGGATGACCTTGGGGC
Source organism: Azospirillum palustre (assembly GCF_002573965.1). Lineage (NCBI taxonomy): Bacteria > Pseudomonadati > Pseudomonadota > Alphaproteobacteria > Rhodospirillales > Azospirillaceae > Azospirillum > Azospirillum palustre. Next base: position 891,659 of record NZ_PDKW01000043.1, read on the forward strand.
GGTCGGGAGGCGACGTTGGCGGTACCCCTGACGACGGCGTCCGCGCGCCCCCTTGCGGTAGAGCGCCGGCAGGGCCAGACTCCGGGTCATGAGCGACGCACCCGACACCACCATCCTGGAGCCTGTGCCGCCAGCCCAGGCCGCGCAGCCCAACTTCTTCGACCGCGCGCTGGACAACCTGCGCACCCGCTGGCGCGAGATCGCGGCCTCGGCCCGCGGTGCCGTCGGCGCACCGCCGCGCACCCATCTGCCCAAGGAGGACGCCGAGCGCCTGAAGGAGCAGATCGAGGCCTGCCTGGAATCGCGGGGCGGCGAGGTTTCCGCCCGCGCCCGCGCCGCCCAGCTCGGCCGGACCTATCTGGCGCTCGATCCGCAGGGGCGGCGCAATTTCCTTTTGATGCTCGCGCGCGACTTCGATGTCGACCGCGACGCGGTGATGGACGCGATGGCGACCTTCCAGGCGGCGGCCGATCCGGTGGCCCGCGGCCATGCGGAACGGGCCTTGCGCCGCGCGCTGGAGCCGCCGCGCCTGCGGCTGCTGACCCAGTTCAACGCCCTGCCGGAGGGGGTGAAGTTCCTGGTCGACCTGCGCGCCGAGCTGATGGAGATGGCGCGCGGCGAACCGCTGCTGCAGGCGCTGGAAGACGATCTGAAGAATCTGCTGCGCGCCTGGTTCGACGTCGGCTTCCTGGAGATGCACCGCATCACCTGGGACAGCCCGGCCTCGCTGCTGGAAAAGCTGATCAAGTACGAGGCGGTGCACGAGATCAGCGGCTGGCAGGATCTGAAGGACCGGCTCGATTCGGACCGGCGCTGCTTCGCCTTCTTCCACCCGCGCATGCCGCACGAGCCGCTGATCTTCGTCGAGGTCGCCCTGGTCCAGGGCATGTCGGACAATGTGCAGGCGCTGCTCGACCCGACCGCCCCGGTCTGCGATCCCAAGAGCGCCGACAGCGCCATCTTCTACTCGATCTCCAACGCCCAGGTCGGGCTGGCCGGCATCAGCTTCGGCAATTTCCTGATCAAGCGGGTGGTCGACGGGCTGGCGACCGAGTTCCCCAACATCACCTGCTACGCCACCCTGTCGCCCATTCCGGGGTTCCGGCGCTGGTTCGACCGCGCGCTCGACCGCGACGGCGACGCCCTGCTGACCAACACGGAGGCCGAGCGCATCGCCGAGCGGCTGAGTGAACTTGCCCTGGCGGCCGATGCGGACGCTTCCACCGAAGGCAGTGTCGGGACCGACGAATCGCCGCTGCTCGCCCGTGCGCTCGCCCGTTCCGGCTGGGCGGAGGACGAGGAGTTGCAGAAGCGCCTGCGCGGCCCGCTGATGCGGCTGGGCGTCCATTACCTGACCACGGTGCAGGAGGCGAAGGGCCATGGCCGCGCCCGCGCGCTGGATCCGGTCGCGCATTTCCACCTGACCAACGGTGCCCGGATGGAGCGGCTGAACTGGCTGGCCGACAGGTCGGTCAAGGGGCTGAAACAGTCGCTGGGGATGATGATCAACTACCGCTACCGGCTGGGCGAGATCGATGCCAACCACGAGGCCTACACCGGCGAGGGGCGCATCATCACATCATCCGCCGTCCGGTCGCTGGACAGGGCAGGGAGCAAGGCGGCGGGCAAGGCCGGCGGCTGACGCGAAAAGACCGGGCCTCACTCTCTCGGACGGGTCCAATTTGCCTGTTTGCTTCCGCCGCGCTGTGCTATAGACCGGACTTCGCCGGCGGTCCGGCGGGTGTTTGCGCACCCGTCGCGGCTGCCTTTGCCATGAACGCGGGCGTGGCGGAATTGGTAGACGCGCTGGATTTAGGTTCCAGTGACTTCGGTCGTATGGGTTCAAGTCCCTTCGCCCGCACCATGGCAACACCTTGGACCGCATGGACAACACGGATTCGGGCCGCCCGGACGGGCGCCGCCGGGCCGGACCAACGAGATAGGCTTTCGTTCCGATGAACATCACCGAGACCAGCACCGACGGCCTCAAGCGCGAATTTCAGGTCGTCATTTCCGCCAAGGACATCGAAGAGAAGGTGAACGGCAAGCTGGAAGAGCTGCGCCGTACGGTCCAGCTGCCGGGCTTCCGTCCGGGCAAGGTGCCGGTCACCGTGATCAAGCAGCGCTATTTCGGCGGCGTGCTGTCCGAGGTGCTGGAAGACGCCATCTCCGACAGCTCGCGCCAGGCGCTGAGCGAGCGCGGCCTGCGCGTCGCCCTGCAGCCGAAGATCGAGGTCGAGAAGTACGAGGACGGCGGCGACCTCACCTACAAGATGGCGGTCGAGCTGCTGCCGGACGTCGAGCCGGGCGACTTCACCGGCCTGGAGCTGGAGAAGCCGGTTGCCGAGGTGAGCGAAGAGGCGGTCAACGAGGCGGTCACCCGTCTGGCCTCCGCCCATTCCACCCAGGCCCCGGTCACCGAGGACCGTGCTGCCGAGACCGGCGACATCGCCGTGATCGACTTCGCCGGCACGGTCGACGGCGAGGCGCTGGAAGGCATGGACGGCAAGGACTACCCGCTGGAGCTGGGTGCCGGCCGCTTCGTTCCGGGCTTCGAGGAGCAGCTGGTCGGCGTCAAGGCCGGCGAGCACCGCACCGTCAACGTCACCTTCCCGGAAGACTACCCGCACGAGCGCCTGAAGGGTGCTGCGACCGTCTTCGAGGTCGACGTGAAGGAGCTGCGCAAGAACGTCCCGGCCGAGGTCAATGACGAGCTCGCCAAGGAGTTCGGCATGGAGAGCCTGGAGAAGATGCGCGAAGCGATCCGCGACCGCATCAAGGGCGAGTATGACGGCCTGTCGCGCCTGCGCGTGAAGCGCCAGCTGCTCGACAAGCTGGCCGAGGCCCATTCCTTCGAGGTGCCGGCCGGCATGGTCGACATCGAGTTCGAGGGCATCTGGGCCCGCCTGCAGGAAGAGCTGAAGAACGGCACGGCCGGCGAGGACGCCGACAAGTCCGAGGACGATCTGAAGGCCGAGTACCGCTCGATCGCCGAGCGCCGCGTCCGACTGGGTCTGCTGCTGTCGGAAGTCGGCCGCCGCAACAACATCCAGGTCACCCAGGACGAGGTCAACCGCGCCCTGATCAACGAAGCCCGCCGCTTCCCCGGTCAGGAGCGTCAGGTGTTCGAGTTCTTCAAGCAGAACCAGCAGGCGCTCGAGAACCTCCGCGCCCCGATCTTCGAGGACAAGGTCGTCGACCACATCCTGGATCAGGCCAAGGTCACCGAGAAGACCGTCAGCGTCGAAGAGCTGACGAAGGACGAGGACGAGGCTGAGGCCGCCTAACTCCCCAAAAGGAGTGGGGGCGGACTACCATCCGCCCCCAAAGGTTCCTATATGTGGTTCCGTGCCGGCAACGATCACCGGTTCAGCCAACTGCGGGGGCAGGGAAGAACACATGTACGACTTCGAGCCGAAGATGAATGCTCTGGTCCCGATGGTCATCGAACAGACCAACCGGGGTGAGCGCGCGTACGACATCTATTCGCGCCTGCTGAAGGAGCGGATCATCTTCCTGATCGGCGGAGTGAACGACGCCGTCGCCAGCCTGATCTGCTCCCAGCTGCTGTTCCTTGAGTCGGAGAACCCGAACAAGGACATCGCGATCTACATCAATTCGCCGGGCGGCTACGTCTCGGCCGGCCTCGCCATCTACGACACCATGCAGTACATCCGTCCGCAGGTGTCGACGGTTTGCATGGGTCAGGCCGCCTCGATGGGCTCGCTTCTGCTGGCCGCCGGCGCGCCGGGCAAGCGCTTCTCGCTGCCCAACAGCCGCATCATGATCCACCAGCCGTCGGGCGGCGCCCAGGGCCAGGCCTCGGACATCGAAATCCAGGCCCAGGAAATCCTGAAGCTGCGCTCGCGTCTGAACGACATTTACGTCAAGCACACCGGGCAGGACCTCGACACCATCGAGACCGCCATGGAGCGTGACAAGTTCATGTCGCCGGAAGAGGCGAAGGCCTTCGGTCTGATCGATGAGGTGGTGGAGAAGCGCCCGGGCGTCGACCACCATTCGTGAGCCGCGGGTCCTCGGCCCTCCCAACAAAGGGTTGATCGGGTCGTGACGCTGTTGTTGAATGGCAGTGACACGATCCGGTCATGGACCGGTTCCGACAAGGAACCGGTCCCGAATGGGGAGAGTCTCGCAAGGGACCCGGCTATGCGGATCGTGATGCGTCGCCAAAACGGCGCATGACCTTGTCGCGGACGCCGTCCGCGATAACCTGAGTAGGACCGGCGTCGGGGGGCGCCGCGAACGGGCATGGCCCCAGGGGCCACGCCTCCCGCGAGATGACGGAGTACCGATGAGCAAGTCCAGCAGCGGCGATTCGAAGAATACGCTCTACTGCTCCTTCTGCGGCAAGAGCCAGCACGAGGTCCGCAAGCTGATTGCCGGTCCGACGGTGTTCATCTGCGATGAATGCGTCGAACTGTGCATGGATATCATTCGCGAGGAGAACAAGACGACCCTCGTGAAGTCCCGCGACGGGGTTCCGACTCCGCGCGACATTCATGCGGTGCTCGACGATTACGTCATCGGACAGTCCTACGCCAAGCGCGTGCTGTCGGTGGCGGTCCACAATCATTACAAGCGCCTCGCCCACGGGACGAAGCACAACGACGTCGAACTGGCGAAGTCGAACATCCTGCTGATCGGCCCGACCGGCTGCGGCAAGACGCTGCTGGCCCAGACCCTGGCCCGCATCATCGACGTTCCCTTCACCATGGCCGATGCGACGACGCTGACCGAAGCCGGTTACGTCGGCGAGGACGTCGAAAACATCATCCTCAAGCTGCTCCAGGCCGCCGACTACAATGTCGAGCGGGCGCAGCGCGGCATCGTCTACATCGACGAGGTCGACAAGATCAGCCGCAAGTCCGACAACCCGTCGATCACCCGCGACGTGTCGGGCGAGGGCGTGCAGCAGGCCCTGCTGAAGATCATGGAGGGCACCGTCGCCTCCGTTCCGCCGCAGGGCGGGCGCAAGCATCCGCAGCAGGAATTCCTGCAGGTCGACACCAGCAACATCCTGTTCATCTGCGGCGGCGCCTTCGCCGGCCTGGACAAGATCATCGCCCAACGCGGCAAGGGCACCAGCATCGGCTTCGGCGCCGATGTGCGCTCCGCCGACGAACGCGCCACCGGCGAGATCCTGCACGAGGTCGAGCCCGAGGATCTGCTGAAGTTCGGCCTGATCCCCGAGTTCATCGGCCGCCTGCCGGTTCTGGCCACCCTGTCCGATCTGGACGAGGCGGCCCTGGTCGAGATTCTCAGCAAGCCGAAGAACGCCCTGGTCAAGCAGTACCAGCGCCTGTTCGAGATGGAGGACGTCCATCTGGAGTTCTCCGAGGACGCCATGCGCGCCATCGCCCACAAGGCGATTGCCCGCAAGACCGGCGCCCGCGGCCTGCGGTCGATCATGGAAGCCATCCTGCTCGACCCGATGTTCGATCTGCCGGGCCTGACCGGCATCGAGAGCATCCTGGTCAACAAGGAAGTGGTCGAAGGGCGTGCCAAGCCGCTCTACGTTCATGCGGAACGGCGCAGCGAAGCGCCCGGTGCATAACCGTCTGGGTTTTCCCGGTGCGGATATCAAAAAAGGGACGCTTCGGCGTCCCTTTTTCTTTTTCCGATTGCTGCCGCATATCCCAATAAAACCATTCTCTGCACTGGGCTCGTCTGATGTAAACCGCCGAAATAGCGAATTAATTCAGCAAGTTTAACGAATATAAAAAGATAAAGCCTTAATCTGGGTGCCGAGACATCGGGTAGGGTGGGTGGGCTGCCTTCATTACAGGCTTGGCATCTCCGCTATCCATTGTTTGCGTACGAATATTGTGGTGGGCGGGAAATGAAAATACGCAGTTTCCTTTACGTTTGCTTGGCGTGCGTCGGAGTGGTCGCGTCGGTCCCGGCCACTTGGCTTGCAGTGCAGGAAATCAACTCGGCCGGCCGGGCGTCAGCAGCCAGGGACGTGGTCGACGTCCTCGGTGCCGCCACCGCTGTGAACGAGGCGATGGCTCTCGAGCGCGGCGTCGTCAACCTGCCGCTGACGGCAGGGGCGGCGATCGATGACGCCGGCCGGGACTCCCTCAAGAAGGCCCGTGCGCAGTCCGACGCCGCGCTCGCCCGCTACGTTGCCGCCGCCAAGGCGCTGGGCGACCCGAAGTCCGCCGACGAGACCGCTGCCTTGGGCAACAGTCTGGCGACCGTCCGTACCCAGGTCGACGGCTGGCTGGTGAAGGACCGGTCCGGCCGCCCGGCAGATGCCTCGGCGCAGTTCTTCGCCGGCATGGTCAAGGTCACGAGCCAGGTCGGGGTGACGATGAACCGTCTCGGCCATCGTTTGAACGACCTCGATTCGACCGTCGGCGACCGGGCCGATATCGCAGTTCGCGCCGCCCAACTGCGGGAGATGGCCGGCCAGCAGTCGGTCCTCTATCTCCGCGCACTCGGAACCGGCAAGCCGATGACCCCGGAAGCCGAAGCGGAGGCGATGACGCTGGAGGGACGGATCTCGGCCAATTGGGAGTCGGTCGAGGACGATATCGTCACCGGCGAGATGGAGCCGGCCCTGCGCACGGCGCTGGAGACTGCCCGGAAAGGCTATATTCAGGGTTTCGGCGGTTTCAAGACCCGCGTTCTGACCGCATCGCGGGCCGGCAAGTCCTATGATCTGGACGGTGCGGAATGGCGCCGCTCGGCCTCGCCCCTGCTGCAGGACCTCCTGGCGATCCGCGATGCCGGCTTCACCGTCGGGCGGGAACTGGCGGACAGCCATCATGCCTCGGCTCTGCGTCATCTGATGCTGGCGGCCGCAATCATCGTCGCCGGGCTCGGCGCGTTGCTGGGTGTGGCGGTTGCGATCACGCGCCGGGCCTCGCGCCCGATTGTCGAACTGGCCCGGATTGTCGGTGCGATTGCCGGCGGGCGGCGTGATCTCGACGTTCTCCACCGGAACCGCTCGGATGAAATCGGCGAGATGGCCGCGGCAATCGACGTGCTGCAAACCAGCGCCCGCGAGGCCGACGCCGCCGAAGCCCGCCGCCGGACGGAGCTGGAGCAGCGCGAGGAGAACCGGCGTGCCATGGAACGGGCGACGCAGGATTTCGTGGCGCAGCTCGAATCGGTGGTCGGGCATCTGTCCGCCACGGCGAACTCCGTGCGCAGCAACTCCGAACGCCTGTCGTCGGCCGCGGAAAGCGCCTCGTCCCTCTCATCCTCCGTGGCATCCGCATCGGAACTGGCCAACGGCAACATCCAGACGGTGGCGACCGCCGCGGAGCAACTGCAATCCTCCATCGGCGAGATCAGCCGCCGGATCGACGACGCGTCCCGGATCGCCCAGGACGCGGTGCGCGAGGCCGGCAGCACGGCCGGGATCGTCGCGACCTTGGCCGACCGTGCCGCCGGCATCGGCTCGGTGGTCGATATGATCAGCTCCATCGCGTCTCAGACCAATCTTCTGGCGCTGAACGCCACCATCGAGGCCGCCCGCGCCGGCGAAGCGGGCAAGGGATTCGCCGTCGTCGCCAGCGAAGTGAAGAATCTGGCCGGTCAGACCGCGAAGGCCACCGACGACATCCAGCTTCGCGTCGGGGAGATTCGCGACGTCAGCGGCAGTGCCGTGACCGCCATCGACGCCATCAGCCGCACCGTCGCCGCGATCAGCGAGGCGGCGTCGGCCGTCGCCGCCGCGGTGGAGCAGCAGAATGCCGCCACCCGCGAGATCGCCCGCAACATCCAGGCCGCCGCCCAGGGCACCGTGGAGGTGTCCGGCAGCATCGGACAGGTCGCTTCCACCGCCGAAAGCACGCGCGTCGCGTCCGGAGAGCTGCTGACCGCGTCGCGCGGCCTGTCGCATGAGGCCGGAACCCTGCGTACGACCGTCGATGGCTATGTGAACCGCCTCAAAACCGCCTGATCCGGCAAAAACGGGGAGGGAAGCGGCGGTTTCCTGCCAGGTTGCGGCTTGGAAACCGCCCTTGGGGGTTGTCAGCCCCTTGAAGGCCGCAGGGCCGTGTGCCACGTTAGTCTGGTGCCGTAGGCGATCCCCGCGCTCAACCCGAGGCGGGGGCTGTGTCAGGCCCAGTCCGGGCTGGCGGCGATCCATTCATTGAGGCCCTGCCCATGATCGAACTCTCCCGTGGTGCCCTCTACCCGGTCTTGCCGCTGCGCGACATCGTGGTTTTCCCCCACATGATCGTGCCGCTGTTCGTCGGGCGCGAGAAGTCCGTGCGCGCGCTGGAAGACGTGATGAAGGATGACAAGCAGATCCTGCTCGTCACCCAGAAGAACGCCGCGCAGGACGATCCGACTCCGGCCGACATCTACAGCGTCGGCACCGTCGGCACCGTGTTGCAGCTGCTCAAGCTGCCGGACGGGACCGTCAAGGTGCTGGTGGAAGGCGGCCAGCGGGCCGCCATCACCAAGTTTGCCGACAATGAGGAGTTCTTCCAGGCCCAGGCCGAGCTGGTCGAGGAAAAGACCGGCGAGAACCAGGAGCTGGAGGCGCTGAGCCGCGCCGTCGTCTCCCAGTTCGAGCAGTACATCAAGCTTAACAAGAAGATTCCGCCGGAAGTGCTGGTCTCGATCAACCAGATCGAGGAAGCCGGCAAGCTGGCCGACACCGTCGCGTCGCATCTGGCGTTGAAGATTCCGGAAAAGCAGCAGCTGCTGGAATGCGCCACCGTGTCGGAGCGTCTGGAGCGGGTCTATGCCTTCATGGAGGGCGAGATCGGCGTGCTGCAGGTGGAAAAGCGCATCCGCAACCGCGTCAAGCGGCAGATGGAGAAGACCCAGCGCGAGTACTATCTGAACGAGCAGTTGAAGGCGATCCAGAAGGAACTCGGCGAGACCGAGGACGGCCGCGACGAATCGGCGGAGCTGGAAGAGAAGATCAACAAGACCCGCTTCTCCAAGGAAGCCCGCGAGAAGGCTCTCGCCGAGCTGAAGAAGCTGCGGTCGATGAGCCCGATGTCGGCCGAGGCCACCGTGGTCCGCAACTACCTGGATTGGATGCTGTCCATTCCGTGGAAGAAGCGCACCAAGGTGAAGCGCGACCTGAAGCTGGCCCAGAAGGTGCTGGACGACGATCATTACGGTCTGGAGAAGGTCAAGGAGCGCATCCTTGAGTATCTCGCCGTCCAGAACCGCATGAACAAGGTCAAGGGTCCGATCCTCTGCCTCGTCGGGCCGCCCGGCGTCGGCAAGACCTCGCTCGGCAAGTCGATCGGCAAGGCCACCGGCCGCAACTTTGTCCGCATGTCGCTGGGCGGCGTCCGTGACGAGGCCGAGGTCCGCGGCCACCGCCGCACCTACATCGGCTCGATGCCCGGCAAGGTCATCCAGGGCATGAAGAAGGCCAAGTCCTCCAACCCGCTCTTCCTGCTGGACGAGATCGACAAGCTCGGCGCCGACTGGCGCGGCGACCCGTCGTCGGCCCTGCTGGAGGTTCTGGATCCGGAGCAGAACGGCACCTTCAACGACCATTACCTGGAGGTCGATTACGACCTGTCCGACGTGATGTTCGTCTGCACGGCCAACACGATGCGCATGCCGCAGCCGCTGCTGGACCGCATGGAGATCATCCGCGTCGCCGGCTACACCGAGGACGAGAAGGTCGAGATCTCCAAGCGCCACCTGATCGAGAAGCAGATCGAGGCGAACGGCCTGAAGAAGGGCGAGTTCACCATCTCCGACGACGCGCTGCGCGATCTGGTCCGCTACTACACGCGGGAAGCCGGTGTCCGTTCGCTGGAGCGCGAGATCGCCAACCTCTGCCGCAAGGCGGTGAAGGAGATCCTGCTGAAGTCGGGCGGCAACGCCAAGGTCGCGGTCACCCGCCGCAACCTCGACAAGTATGCCGGCGTCCGCCGCTTCCATTATGGCGAGGCGGAGCTGGAGGATCTGGTGGGCGTCACCACCGGTCTGGCCTGGACCGAAGTCGGCGGCGAACTGCTGTCGATCGAGGCCGTCGGCCTGCCCGGCAAGGGCCGCGTCACCACCACCGGCAAGCTGGGCGACGTGATGAAGGAATCGGTCCAGGCGGCCGAGAGCTACGTCAAGTCGCGCGCCATCGCCTTTGGCATCAAGCCGACGCTGTTCGAGAAGAAGGACATCCACGTCCACGTTCCCGAAGGCGCCACGCCGAAGGACGGCCCGTCGGCCGGTGTCGCCATGGCCACCTCCATCGTCTCGGTGCTGACCGGCATTCCGGTGCGCAAGGACGTGGCGATGACCGGTGAAATCACGCTGCGTGGCCGGGTGCTGCCGATCGGTGGCTTGAAGGAGAAGCTGCTGGCCGCCCTGCGTGGTGGCATCAAGCATGTGCTGATCCCGAAGGACAATGAGAAGGACCTTGCCGACATCCCGGACAACGTGAAGCGCGGGCTGGAGATCATGCCCGTCGGCACGGTGGACGAGGTGCTGCGCAACGCGCTCGTCCGTCCGCTGGAGCCCATCGAGTGGACCGAGCCGGAGGTCGATGCCGCCGCGGCGAAGGCCCAGGAGAAGGGTGCCGACGGCGACGCTCTGCGTCACTGATCCGGGACCGGCGGTCGCGATCGGATCGTGACCGCCACCCGTTGGCGTGACTTTTGGGACAAGAGCCGCTTTGCCGCCCGTCGGGAATTGACGGGCGGCAAGCGCTGTGCTTATCCTTTGCTTCCAAAAAGTCGTGGACGAAAAGTCCTGGGGCGGCTTTTGTCTTTCAGTATTTGCTGAATTTCGAAGGGGGATTGCGTGAACAAGAACGATCTCGTGGCGCATGTTGCCGAAGCGTCCGGTTTGTCCAAGACCGACGCCACGAAGGCCGTCGACGCCGTGTTCGACAGCATTGCCGAATCCTTGAAGAACGGTGATGAGGTCCGTCTGGTCGGCTTCGGCACTTTCGCGGTCGCTGAGCGTCCCGCGACCGAAGGCCGCAATCCGCGCACCGGCGAGAAGATCGATATCCCGGCGTCCAAGCAGCCGAAGTTTAAGGCCGGCAAGACTCTGAAGGACGCCTTGAACTAAGCGCCTCTCAGCGCTTGAAGTTTTTGGCCCGCTCAGGGCATAGTGCGGCCGGCCGGGCACCCACCCGGCCGGCTCGCCTTTGAGTGCGAAGGCTTGTCCGGTTCGGGCGATTAGCTCAGCGGTAGAGCGTCTCGTTTACACCGAGAATGTCGGGGGTTCGATCCCCTCATCGCCCACCAATTTTTTCAATGACTTAGCTGCCGTGTCAGAGCCCCCTCGGAGGGGCTTTTGCCGTTTCCGGGCGGCAACCGGGTACCAGACTCCCGTGGTGGAGAGCGCCCAACATGACGCTCCTCCGGCCGGTCACTGCTCGCCGCAGGGGTTCGGCTGATCCTTCATACCGACATAGCCTTGCTTGGCGTCGTAAAGGAACTGGGACTGCCGCAGGAAATGGCGGCCGGTGTTGATGAAGGGCGCCTTCTTGGGGGCGGGTGGGGACGGCTCGGTGCTGGAGGGAATCATCTGCGCCGGTTCGTTCGGCGCGCCGGCGCCGATGATGAAGGCGTCGATGGCGACCGGATCGGCGGCATTCGGAATGTTGACGGCCACGGAGGTTCCGGGGGCCAGCACCTTCACCGTTTTCGTCGGCTCGCTCAGATCGGCCTGATCCACTGTCTGGAATTGGATCGTCGGCGGCAGCGTCACGTAGCTCTGCGGAATGCCGGTGTCCACCAGGATGCCGGCGGATGTGCAGATCGGGCCGTTGGCGTCGCGGTTCACCTCAGGATTCACGGTGATACAGCCTTGCGGCATCATCCAGTCGCCGGGATATTGCGCATAAGGGGCCAGCTTGGCGAAGCGGAAGCCCGACGTGGTGTCGGCGGTCAGACCGACCTGAATGCCTTGCCGCCCGATGATGTAGCCGGCGTTCAGCGTACCGTCGGCGATGGGCTGCCCATTCACGCTGCGCAGGTTCAGCAGGACATTCTTGTCCGGCGTACCCTGCGGCTGGAAATCCGCCTCCTGGCCGAAGCCAACGCCCATATACAGGACCGGCTTGGCCGGCGCAGGCAGATCGGGGCAGATCTTTTGGTCGCGCTGGTAGCTGTCGCAGGTCCCTGCTTTCTCCACGCCGAGAATGAAAACCTCTGACGTCGCGACCTTGGCGTTGGTGCGATCGTACAGGGTCACCGTCATCGGCACCCAGGTGCCAACCCACAGGACCTTGCTGCTCGACAGGAACTGCGTTCCCGGCATGGCCCCGGGCGCGGTCTTCAGCGTTTCATAGTTCGGGATGTTGGTGGCCGACATGGCGACGCCGACCGAACCGGTGTCCATCGTCACCGTGTGGATGGTGCTGTCGCCGGCGATGCTGAAATTGAGCTTCGGTGGATCGGTGAAGGACACCGGCTGGAAATTCGCAAAGGGAATGCATTGTGTCACGTTGGCGCCGCCATAGCCCGGCAGGCTTTGGGCAAGTGCAGGGACTGCTGCAACCAGCGTCAGCGCGGCGGCTATGACAGGGCGCGAAGCCCGATTGGAAATCCTCATGGAAGCACCCATCAATGATTGATCAGTCCATGAGGATCGCCGGCAAAAAGGCGCAATGACAGCAGCAAAAATCGCCAAAAGCGCGCAAATTGAAGTGAATTGACAACCCCTTGCGCGGCCATTGAAGCGCAGTCAGCGGGCGTGCTGATCCAGGAAGCTGCGGCATTGGTCGAAATCACGCAGGCACGGGTCAGGCAGGGCGATGCCCTTGCGTTCGGCCAGACTGCGGGCGAAGGCCACCATGCGCTCGGTCGGCTCGCGCCGACGCCGTGCGTCGGAGAGGGGCGCCTCGGCAACCGGGACACTGTCTGCAACCGCGGCAACCGGCGGCGTACCGCCATCGGCCTTCGCCTTGCGGGTACGCCGCGGCTTCGACGTTACAGTCTCCCCGTCGGTGGATGGCGTGGCTTTTCGCGCTCGCCGGCGCACAGGCTTCGCTGCGTCACCGGGGGCCGCCGGAGCGCTGCGGGTTGTCTTGCTCCTTGCCGTCGTCGTGCCTCGCCGGGTGAAGCGAACCTTGGCAGCGGGCAGGCCGAGGTCAAGCGCAGTGCCGCGCTGTCCGACCAGCGCGCCGATCAGCCGGTCGGCCTCGCCGGCGATGGCATCGATCACGCGGCGGAAATCGGCGCGGCCGGTCACCACCTCGTCCAGCTTCATTTCCCACAGTGCGGTGGTGCCGGGATCGACCAGGGTCGGGGCGGCGGCGCGCAGGGTCTCGAACAGATGCAGGCCGGCCGGGGTCGGCACCAGCCATTTGCCGTCCGCCCCCAGCAGGTTCTGCTTGCGCAGACCCTTGATCACCTCGGCGCGGGTGGCCGGGGTGCCGATGCCCTTGGCCTCCTTCAGCCGGTCGCGCAGGGCCGGGTCCTCGACGAACCTCCAGGCGTTCTGCATGGCATCGACCAGCGTGCCTTCGTTGTAGCGTGGCGGCGCCTGGGTGCGCTTGGCCTCCACCTTGGGATCGCTCAAGGTCGCCGGTTCGCCGTCGGTCAGCGGTGGCAGGGTCTGCTCGGCCTCCTCCTCCGGCTTGCCATCGGAGTCAGCCGAGCCGAAGGCGGCCTTCCAGCCCAGCTTCAACGGGATGCGGCCGACGGCCCGGAAGGCGACCGGCTTGGTTCCTCCAGGCGTCGGCACCGGGACCGGCATGGTGACGCCGGTCTGGCGATACTCGTAATCCGGCATCACCGCCGCAAGATACGACCGGCAGATCAGGGCAAACAGCCGCTTCTCGTCATCGGTCAGCCGGAAGAGCCGCGATTCCAGATCGTCCAGCACATTGACGTTGGGGATCACCGCATGGTGCGACACGCCTTCCAGCGCCTTGTCGCAGAAATGGCCGGACTTGCCCTTGCGGATCACCGGGCGCCGAACATCCATGTGGGTGTCCAGATGCGCGAAGCCGCGCAGCCGCGTCAGTGCCCCGACGATGGTCGGCGCATCGGCGATCTGATTCTCCGACAGGTATCGCGCCTCGGCGCGCGGATAGGTGATGAGCTTCTTGCCTTCGCCGTCATACAGCTCCTGCGCCACCGCCAGCGTGCGGTCGGCGGTCCAGCCCCAGCGCTGGCCGCAGGTCTTTTGCAGCGAGGGCAGGTCATACAGCTTGGGCGGCGCCTGCCGCTTCTCCTCGACCGTCACGGTCAGCGGGCCGCGGTGATTGTCGGCGGCACGGGCGATGGCCTCGGCGGCGGCGCGGTCCTTGATGCGGTCCTTCGGCGCCGGGGCGTGGCGCATCTGGAAGCTTCCCTCCGCCACGGTGGCGGTGGCCACCACCTCGAAATAATCCTCCGGCTTGAAGTTGCGGATCTCCAGCTCGCGCAGGCAGACGATGGCCAGAGTCGGGGTCTTCACCCGGCCGATGCCGATGACGCCGCGGGTGCCGGGGGCCAGAAGGGTCTTGGTCGCCGTGCGGGTCAGCGACAGGTTGTAGATCTGGTCGGCCTGCTGGCGCGCCACCGCGGCCTCGTAGAGCGGCCGCATGCTGTCGTTTGGCTTCAGCGTGGCGAAGGCGTCGCGCAGGGTCTTGGGGTCCTGGGCTGTGAAAAGCGCGCGCCGCACCTTGCCGCGATAGCCGACATGATCCAGGATTTCCTGGCCGATCAGTTGGCCCTCGCGGTCGCAGTCGGTGGCGAGGATCACCTCGTCGCAGCCGCGCAGCGCGGCGGTGATCGCCTGCAGCTTCGCCGCCTTGTTGCCGCCCTGATCGGGCCGGGTCGGATAAAGTCCGTCCGGTTTCAGCAGGGTCGGCGACCAGCGCTTCCAGGCGGGATCGACCTCGTCGGGCTCGGCAAGTCGCAGCAGATGGCCCTCGGCCGGCAGGATGCGGCCGTAGCGGTCGCCCAGGGCCGCGCGCAGGTCCTTCGCCTGGCTGGATTTCTCGGTGATGATCAGCGTCGCCATGCGCCGGAGGATACGGGATTGAAGGAAACGGAGCAAGAACATGCACGCGGCCGGCATGGCTTTCGGCGCGGCGCCGTTGCCGCAGCCTTGACCGGCCTGACGATGCTGGCCGGCGTGCCCGCGGCCCATGCCGAGCGGCCGCTGCTGCCCGGCGTCGGTCCGGGCGACCGGCGGGCGCCGGTCGATGCCGCCGCCGATCCCTGGCGCAGCGTGGTGCGGGTGCAGACCAATCTGGCCGGACGCTGCACCGGGGCGCTGGTCGGCCGGCGCACGGTGGTGACCGCCGGCCATTGCCTGTTCAATCCGCGCACCCGGCGCTTCCTCCAGGCATCGTCGCTGCATGTCCTGTTCGGCTATGACCGCGGCGACTTCACCCGCCATGTCACGGTGGCGCGGGTGGAGACCGACCCCGCTTACGACCCCGCGGCGGCGACGCCCATGCTCGGCGGCGACTGGGCGGTTCTGACCCTGGCGGAGCCGGCACCGGATCAGGTGCCGCCGCTCCCCGTCAGCGTGGCGCCGCTGCGGCCCGGCACGCCGCTGATGCTCGGCGGCTACAGCCAGGACCGGGCGCAGATCCTGATGGCCGACAGGGCCTGCCATCTGCTGGCGGAAAGCGGCGGTCTTCTTGTGCACGACTGCGACGCCACGCGCGGGACCAGCGGCGGGCCGCTGCTGGTGCGGACGGCGGACGGCGGCGGGGCTAATGGCAGGGCGAGCGGAGGGGGGTGGGCGGTCGCCGGAGTCGGCGTCGCCGCCGGAAACGCACCGGTCGTTCGCAATTTTGCGGTCCCGTCCGCGCATTTCGCCGCACTTTTGGCGAAGGATTCCGCCGCGGGTCAGCCCTGAGCGGCGGATGCGCATTTTTTTCTTCGCGTGCGGCCCCGAATGGCATAGACGTACCCGCATCTATTTCAGCCCTTGGAACCCGGAGTCTTTCCGTCATGTCGATCCAGCGCTTCCACATCGGACCGCGCATGAGCCAGATGGTCGTCCACAAGGACACGGTCTATCTCGCCGGTCAGGTCGCCGACGAGCCGACGCCCGACGTCGAGCGCCAGACCATCCAGATCCTGGCCCAGATCGACGCCCTGCTGGCGGAAGCGGGCAGCGACAAGAGCAAGCTGCTGTCGGCCACCATCTATCTGGCCGACATCGCCAGCTTCGGCGCGATGAACAAGGCCTGGGACGCCTGGGTCGATCCGGCCAATCCGCCGGCCCGCGCCACGGTGGAAGCCAAGCTGGCCGCACCCCAGTATCTCGTTGAAATTCAGGTCACCGCTGCTAAATAAGGCGGCGGAAACGGGGCGACCCGGCAGCCTCGGTTGGGGTATGCCGG
Organism: Azospirillum palustre; assembly: GCF_002573965.1. Taxonomy (NCBI): domain Bacteria; kingdom Pseudomonadati; phylum Pseudomonadota; class Alphaproteobacteria; order Rhodospirillales; family Azospirillaceae; genus Azospirillum; species Azospirillum palustre. The sequence goes on from NZ_PDKW01000043.1 coordinate 907,914, forward strand.
CGTGGCCCGAACGCTGTGAGGGCCGCGCGCTTCAATATTCCGACAAATTGCTTGTCGGTTTACGGAATGTTAATGACGCCTTAACAGATCGCCCGTAAAACCCCGACCAACCTCTGCCGCCGAAGCGGACGACCCCTGACGGTCGCGCTTCGGTTGTCGCGTTACTGCAATGGAACCGCAACATGCCGCGCCAAACGCCACTGTCTGACATTCGGAACATCGGCATCATCGCCCACGTCGACGCGGGCAAGACGACGACCACCGAGCGCATTCTGTACTACACCGGTCGCAAGCACACGATCATCGACGTCCACGAGACGAAGGATCTGAAGACGTCGACGACGACCGACTACATGGAGCAGGAGCAGAAGCGCGGCATCACCATCCAGTCGGCCGCCGTTTCGACCTTCTGGCGCGAGAAGAAGATCAACGTCATCGACACCCCGGGCCACGTCGACTTCACCATCGAGGTGAACCGTTCGCTGCGTGTGCTCGATGGCGCCGTCGTGGTGTTCGACGGTGTCGCCGGCGTGGAGCCGCAGTCGGAGACCAACTGGCGTCTGGCCGACAACTACAACGTGCCGCGCATCTGCTACGTCAACAAGATGGATCGTTCGGGCGCGAACTTCCAGCGTTGCGTCAGCATGATCAAGGCCCGCCTGAACGCGCGTCCGGTCTGCATCCAGGTCCCGCTCGGCTCGGAAGACAATTTCCGCGGCATGGTCGATCTGGTCGAGATGAAGGCCTATGTCTGGTTCTCGGACGACAAGGACGCCAAGTGGGAGATCTGGGAGATCACCGACGATCTCGCCCAGAAGCTCAACCTGACCGTCAAGGAAGACCTGGACAACATCGCCAGCATCCCGGCCCTGCGCGCCGAACTCGTCGACACCGCGCTTGAGCAGGACGACGCGGCGATGGAAGCCTATCTGGAATCGGGTGAGGATCCGTCGCCCGACGTGCTGCGTGCCTGCCTGCGCAAGGGCACCATCACCAGCGCCTTCACGCCCGTGCTCTGCGGCTCGTCCTACAAGAACAAGGGCGTCTGCCAGGTTCTGGATGCGGTCGTCGACCTGCTGCCGGCCCCGACCGACGTCGAGGCGATCAAGACGGTGGACGAGGACGGCAACCCGAACGGCGAGCGTCTCAGCTCCGACGACGCGCCCTTCTCGGCGCTGGCCTTCAAGGTGCTGAACGACACCTACGGCTCGATGACCTTCGTCCGCGTCTATTCGGGCGTGCTGACCAAGGGCATGTCGATCCTGAACTCGACCCGTGGCAAGCGCGAGAAGATCGGCCGCATGGTCGAGATGTACGCGAAGGACGCCAACCCGATCGAGGAAGCCCGCGCCGGCGACATCATCGCGCTCGTCTCCCTGCAGGAGACCGAGACCGGTGACACGCTGTGCGACGCCTCCGCGCCGGTGATCCTGGAGCGCATGCGCTTCCCCGACCCCGTCATCAGCGTCTCGGTCGAGCCGAAGACCAAGGGCGAGCAGGAGAAGTTCTCGATCGCGCTCGGCAAGATGGTCCGCGCCGATCCGTCGCTCCGCCTGGAGACCGACCGTGAAACCGGCCAGACCATCCTGCGCGGCATGGGCGAGCTGCACCTCGAAGTGACGCTTGACCGCATGCGCACGGAGTTCGGCGTGGAAGGCAACATGGGCAAGCCCCAGGTCGCCTACCGCGAGACGATCACCAAGCCGGTCGAATACACCTACACCCACAAGAAGCAGACCGGTGGTTCGGGCCAGTTCGCCGAGGTGAAGATCGTCTTCGCGCCGCGCGAGCGGGGCGAGGGCTTCGAGTTCCTCGACGAGACGGTCGGCGGCACGGTTCCGCGCGAATATGTTCCGTCGGTCAAGAAGGGCCTGGAGATGCAGAAGGAAGACGGCGTCCTCGCCGGCTACCCGACTGTGGACTTCAGCGCCCGCCTGGTGGACGGCAAGTACCACGACGTCGACTCGAACGCCCTGACGTTCGAAATCGCCGCCAAGGCCTGCTTCCGCGAGGCTCTGCCGAAGGCCGGTCCGATCCTGCTCGAGCCGGTGATGAAGGTCGAGATCGTCACCCCCGACGATTATCTGGGCGACGTCATTGGCGACGTGAACCGTCGTCGCGGCACCGTCCTGGGCCAGCTGGAGCGTGGTTCGAACATCGCCGTCGAGGCCAATGTCCCGCTGAACGAAATGTTCGGCTACATCGGCCAGCTGCGCGGCATGACCTCGGGTCGTGCGTCCTACACGATGGAGTTCAGCCACTACGAGCCGGTGCCGCGCAACGTCACCGACGAAATCGTGGCCGGCCGCAACAAGGCCGCCTGATCCCCTGGCTCCGACGCTTCGGGGCTGGCAATCGGGAGACATCCGGTAAAGCAGACGGCCGGCGGAGCGATCCGCCGGCCGTTCGCTGTTTCAAGGGACGGGGGATGGAAACAGGAGCATAAGGCCGTCCGTTCCAGGCCGACCCGTCCTCTGCACCGATGGCATAAGGGACATAGGTCGGCGGCCTAAGGCGCCGGGGCAGCGGCCAATGACCAATTCATTATCGTTTTGCAACCAAAAAATAGTTGGCAGTTCGTCGAATCCGTGCCCAAATTTGGAGCATGACGATTCGACGCTTCTTTTCCTTGACTGTGCTTTTGACGCTGACCCTCGGAGTGCCGGCCGGGGCAGGGCAGGGGAACATGCGTCTGGACAGTCTTTTCCAGGCTTTGAACACCACCACCGACGCGACCTATGCCGAATCGGTGGAGGAGCACATCTGGGACTTCTGGCTCGATCATCCCGACCCGGTGATGGTGCGCGACATGCGCGCCGGGGTGAACAGCCTGAACGGCGAAGACTACGATTCGGCCCTGCACGCCTTCGACGCCGTGGTCGCCCGTGACCCGTCCTATGCGGAAGGGTGGAACAAGCGCGCCGCCACCCATTACATGCTGGGCGACTACCGCGGCGCCGTGTTGGACCTGCATCACGCGCTGTCGCTGGAGCCTCGCCACTTCGGGGCGCTGGTGGAGTTGGGGTTGGTGTATCTGGCTTTGGGCGACGAGAAGCCTGCTTTGCGCGCCTTCGATGCGGCGCTGAAGATCAATCCGCATCTGACGCGGGTTCGGGCGCAGGCCGACGCGATCCGCAATCGCCGGGCGGGAACCGATCTGTAACGGTCATGCCGGGTCTTTCGTTCGCTGTCCTGGCCTTGTCGCAACCTGTCCCGATCGTCGTTCGGGTTCCGGCGCCCGCCGATTATCGGCGGCCGGGGTGCTGCCGGTAATCGGCCTTGACAAGTTCCAGGGTTTTCCTATAGTCGCACCCTCTCGCCGCCCTGCGTGGGTGGCGGGTAACATTGTGCGTTCCCGGTCCCGGTCTTGTGTCGGGCGGGATTTGCTCGGTGTGTAGGCGGCCCGACGGGCTGCCGTTGAGATATCGAGACTGAGGAGAGTAACGTGGCGCGTATCGCTGGCGTCAACATCCCCGCGCAGAAGCGCGTGGAGATCGGGTTGACCTACATCCATGGCATCGGCCCCTTCAAGGCCAAGGAAATCTGCGCGAAGCTGGAGATCCCGGCCGAGCGTCGCGTGAACGAGCTGACGGACGACGAAGTCCTGAAGATCCGCGAGACCATCGACGCCGACTACCGCGTCGAGGGCGATCTTCGTCGTGAAGTCGCCATGAACATCAAGCGTCTGATGGACCTGGGCTGCTACCGTGGCCTGCGTCACCGCAAGGGCCTGCCGGTCCGCGGCCAGCGCACCCACACGAACGCCCGCACCCGCAAGGGTCCGGCCAAGCCGATCGCCGGCAAGAAGAAGTAAGAGGACGAACGCAAAATGGCCAAGCCCTCCGCCGCTTCTCAGCGCCTGCGTCGTCGCGAGCGCAAGAACATCACCGCCGGCGTCGCTCACGTGAACGCCTCGTTCAACAACACGATGATCACCATCACCGACGCGCAGGGCAACACCATTGCCTGGTCGTCGTCGGGCACCATGGGCTTCAAGGGTTCGCGCAAGTCGACGCCCTACGCCGCCCAGGTCGCTGCCGAGGACGCTGGCCGCAAGGCTCAGGAACACGGCATGAAGACCCTGGAAGTCGAAGTGAAGGGTCCGGGTTCGGGGCGTGAGTCCGCTCTGCGCGCCCTGCAGTCGATCGGCTTCCAGATCACGTCGATCCGCGACGTCACGCCGATCCCGCACAACGGCGTTCGCCCGCCGAAGAAGCGTCGCGTCTGATTTAGCTTTGTTTCCGCACCCGCGGGGACCAGCCATTCCGGGACAGGGGGCCGCAGCCATCGCGGCCCCCTCAGCATGGGAATGGCTCGGGCCCCGCGGGTTCGTGTTCACCCGATGGCATCTTGAGGTCGATCCGTGCTTCAGAAGAACTGGCAGGAACTGATTAAGCCGAGCAAGCTGGACATCCAGCCCGGTGACGACGCCGACCGCTTCGCGACCGTGGTCGCCGAGCCGCTGGAACGCGGCTTCGGTCTGACGCTGGGCAACGCGCTCCGCCGCATCCTGCTCTCCTCGCTGCAGGGTGCCGCCGTCACGTCGATCCACATCGACGGCGTGCTGCACGAGTTCTCGTCCATCCCCGGCGTCCGCGAGGACGTGACCGACATCGTCCTGAACATCAAGACGATGGGTCTGCGTATGGGCGGCGACGGCCCGAAGCGCATGCGCCTGCGCGCCGAAGGCCCGGGCGAGGTCAAGGCCGGCATGATCGAGACCGGTCCCGACATCCAGGTCATGGATCCGGAACTGATCATCTGCACGCTGGACAACGGCGCGCGGCTCAACATGGAACTGACGGTCGAGACCGGCAAGGGCTACGTCCCGGCCAGCCAGAACCGTCCGGAAGACGCGCCCATCGGCCTGATTCCGATCGACGCCCTGTTCTCCCCGGTCCGCAAGGTGTCCTACAAGGTCGACAATGCCCGCGTCGGGCAGGTCACCGACTATGACCGCTTGTCGATGACGGTGGAGACCAACGGTTCGGTCAAGCCGGACGACGCGGTGGCTCTCGCCGCCCGCATCCTGCAGGACCAGCTGCAGCTGTTCATCAACTTCGAGGAGCCGACGCACGCCGTCTCCGAGGAGAAGCACGAGGAGGTTCCGTTCAACAAGAACCTGCTCCGCAAGGTGGACGAGCTGGAACTGTCGGTCCGTTCGGCCAACTGCCTCAAGAACGACAACATCGTTTACATCGGCGATCTGGTGCAGAAGACGGAGGCGGAAATGCTCCGCACCCCGAACTTCGGCCGCAAGTCGCTGAACGAGATCAAGGAAGTGCTGTCCCAGATGGGCCTGCACCTCGGTATGGAAATCCCGAACTGGCCGCCGGAGAACATCGAAGAGCTGGCCAAGCGTCTGGAAGAGCCGTACTAAGCATCTCAGCATTTTGCCGCGCCTCGCCCGCCTTCGGGTGGGAGGGGCGCATTCCCCAGGGCCGCCACGGCCCGACCCGGCTGCCGTACCAGCATTACGACTGGGCGGCGGGGTTCACGATCGGCTCCCCGAGGGGGGCCATGCCATGAAGGAGGACCGCCATGCGTCACGGCGTTTCGGGACGTAAGTTCAGCAAGACCAGCAGCCACCGCAAGGCCATGTTCTCGAACATGGCGAACGCGGTGATCAAGCACGAGCAGATCACCACCACCCTGCCGAAGGCGAAGGACCTGCGTCCGATCGTCGACAAGCTGATCACGCTCGGCAAGAAGGGTGGCCTGGCCAACCGTCGTCTGGCTTTCGCCCAGCTGCGCGACAACGAGACGGTGACCAAGCTGTTCACCGTCCTGGCCGACCGCTACAAGGACCGTCAGGGTGGCTACAGCCGCGTCCTGAAGGCCGGCTTCCGCTACGGCGACGCTGCCGACATGGCGGTGTTCGAGCTGGTCGAGCGTGACGTTGCGGCCAAGGGTCAGAACTCCGGCCCGACGCAGGACGTCGCCGAGGCCGAAGGCGAGACCGCCGAGTAACATGACCGGCAATCGCGCCGGTCTCACGCCCTGTGCGGCATCGGGTCCCAGGGGCCCGTATCGCACAGGACGGGATCGCCGATATCGGTGATATATTAGGCCCTTCCTCCGGTTCGCCGGAGGAAGGGTTTTCTCATTTGTGGCCGGTCAAATGTTGCGTTCTCTTTACACACGCCTCCAGCGCCTGTCCGCCCGCGACGATGCCGTCTGGTGGATGTCGGCGATCTCCTTCGCCGAAAGCTCCTTCTTCCCATTGCCGCCGGACGTGATGCTGGTGCCGATGTGCCTGGAGAAGCCGAAGAGGCTGTGGTTCTACACCAACATCTGCGCCTTCGCGTCGCTGCTGGGCGGAATGCTGGGCTATGCGCTCGGCTTCTATCTGTTCGAGAGTGTCGGGCGGATGATCATCGACTTCTACAATGCGCAGGAGTCGTTCCAGCATTTCCAGGAGATGTTCTCCGAGTTCGGCCCCTGGTTCCTGATCCTGAAGGGGGTGACGCCGATCCCCTACAAGCTGCTGACGATCACCGCCGGCTTCGCCCATCTCGACCTGACGGTCTTCATCCTCTGTTCCATCGTCGCACGCTTTTCCCGCTTCTACATGATCGCCATCCTGCTGCACTTCTACGGCCCGCAAGTTCAGCACATCATCGAAAAGCGCCTGATGCTGGTGGCCACCGTCCTGCTGGTCGTGGTGGTCGGCGGCCTCCTCAGCTTCAAATTCGTCTAACCAAGCCCTCCAGATCGGTCCAGGCCGATCAATCCGGCATGCCCTGGTCCTGGCGGTCGCGCCGGGACGGGGGCAGGGCGTCGCGGTCGGCGCGGTCGCGGCGCACGATCAGCACGATGGCGACGGCCACGAACAGCCCGCCCAGCAGCGGCACGATCATCTCGCCCATGCCGATGTTGGGCAGTGCCAGCACGCGCGAGGCCAGCATGACGAGGCCGAGGACGAGCAGCGCAAGCAGCAGCCGCAAGGACCGGTGGCGCGCCGGGTTGCGTGTCGGTCTGCCGTCCGATTCCGGTGTCATTTCAGTCATTCCCTTCTTGCTACGGTTATCGGCATAGTGGGGACCGAATGGGGGATGGTCCAGAGGGGTGTGGCATTCCGTCATGCCAAAGGCCATTCCCACAACAAGAACAATAGGAGCCGTCGTGGCTATGTTCCGTCCGGTTCGTCTCGTTGCCCCGCTCGTGGCCGTGGCCCTGCTCGGTCTGTCGGCCTGCGCCGATCCGGCCTCGCGCCCTGCCGCCGGCCCGGCGCCCACCGTTACCGTGGTTCCGGGACCGTCCACCCCGCGTGGCGGCGCCGACGACCAGTCGCTGCGGATCGATGGGGGCACCGGTGCCGGCGCGTCCTGCCAGGCCCAGTGCGAGCGCAGCCACAATTCCTGCATGGACTCGGTGGCGGCCCGCAACCAGGGCGGCATCGACCGCACCGACTCGACCCCCTTCAGCCCGACCGACAATTGCAGCTATCAGCTGAGGCAGTGCTACCAGCGCTGCACCTCGGTGCGCTGAGGCGGCGATCATGGCGAAACGCGGCGAGTCGGGCGGGGATGCCGGGCTGTTCTCTGCGGCGGCTCCCCGTCCGCTCGCCGACCGGCTGCGCCCGCGCACGCTGGACGAGGTCGTCGGGCAGGACCATCTGCTGAAACCCGACGGCCCGCTGGGCCGCATGGTCTTGGCGCGGCGGCTGGCCTCCATGATCCTGTGGGGGCCGCCCGGCTGCGGCAAGACCACCATCGCCCGCCTGCTGGCCCACAGCACCGACCTGCATTTCGAGCCGTTGTCGGCGGTGTTCTCCGGTGTCGCCGACCTGCGCAAGGTCTTCGACGCCGCGCGTGCCCGCCGGGTGGCGGGGCAGGGGACGCTGCTGTTCATCGACGAGATCCACCGCTTCAACCGGTCCCAGCAGGATGGCTTCCTGCCCTTCGTCGAGGACGGCACCGTCACGCTGGTCGGCGCCACCACCGAGAATCCGTCCTTCGAACTGAACGCCGCCTTGCTGTCGCGGGCGCAGGTGTTCGTGCTCAACCGGCTGGACGACACGGCACTGGAAAAGCTGCTGTCGCGGGCCGAGGCGGAGATGGGGCGGCCACTGCCGCTGGACGCCGATGCGCGTGCCGCGGTGAAGGCGATGGCCGATGGCGACGGCCGTTTCTGCCTGAACCTGTGCGAGGAGCTGTTCGCGCTGCCGGGTGAGACAATACTCGACACCAACACGCTCGCCGCCACCATCCAGCGCCGCGCCCCGCTCTATGACAAGTCGCAGGAAGGGCACTACAACCTCATCAGCGCGCTGCACAAGTCGCTGCGCGGGTCGGACACCGACGCTGCCCTCTATTGGTACAGCCGCATGCTCGACGGCGGCGAGGACCCACGCTACATCGCCCGGCGTCTGACCCGCTTCGCGGTGGAGGATATCGGGCTGGCCGACCCCAACGCCCTGACCCAGGCGGTGGCCGCGTGGGAGGCCTATGAACGGCTTGGCAGCCCTGAGGGCGAACTGGCCCTGGCGCAGCTGGTCATCTATCTGGGGACGGCGCCGAAATCGAACGCCGGCTATACCGCCTACAAGGCGTCGGTGCGGGCGGCGAAAGAGACGGGCTCGCTGATGCCGCCCAAGCATATCCTGAACGCGCCGACCAAGCTGATGAAGACCATCGGCTACGGCAAGGGATACGAGTACGACCACGACACGGCGGACGGCTTCTCCGGCCAGAATTATTTCCCCGACGGGATGGCGCGGCGCGAGTTCTACCAACCGGTCGAGCGCGGTTTTGAACGCGATCTGCGCAAGCGGCTGGATTATTGGGCCAAGCTGCGCGAGCGGCGGGGAGAGGAATAGGGAACGCACTTTCGCCCCGTCCTACGCCGACGCGCGGGACAGGGCGAATGATGTGCCCGAAATCAAATGGCTTTTACGCCGCCATCCCATCGGCCGGAGCCGAGGCGATCAGGCGGTAATGGCTGGTATCGGCGAGGACCGAACAGCTCAGGGTCTTCGAGACGCCCTCGTCCTCGGTGCTGACGACGCGGGCGTGGGGGATGCCCAGCAGGTTGACCGTTGCCGTCACCCGCCAACCGCGGCCGCCGGCGCTGCCGACCGGTTGGAAAACCTGCCCGATTTGGACATGCTTCTTGCTCATGACGGAAAACCCTCGGACGGCCGGTCACCCATGGGGGAGCCGGCCTGTTGCGCAAAACTCAACCGACAGTTAAGCGCAGCAACATGTCGCGATCAACAGGGAAACCGTCGAATATCCCACAGGCCGGTAAACGCACGGTGAAATGTCACGGCCGGCCGGCGTATCAGCAGCCCGATTTCGGCAGAGCCTCGATCTTTTCCAGAACGGCGTTGACGGTGAAATCGCCATAATCGATCTGCATGGACTCGGCGATGCCGTTTTCCAGCAGATGCAGGCTCATCTCATATTCCGGCTGGGCCGAATCGCTCTGCACCGGGAAGAAGGCCATGCGGACCGGCCAGGCCTTGCCCACCTTCAGCAGCGGATCCTTGGCCGAATCCTTCGGCGCACCGGGCTTGCCGACGACGGTCGACACCTCGGTCGGGCCCTCCGCGTCGGAGCCGTCGAAGATGGTGCGGGTGAAGAAGGGCTCCTTGCGTTCGGCATGATCCAGGATCGCCAGCGTGTGGGCGGTCGGGAACATGGTGCCGGCCGGCAACTCCATCTCCTGCGGATCGGGCTTGGTGAACTGGGCGGTGCCGGCGCCGCCTTCGCTCAGGTTCGCCTCGCCGCTCACCTCTTCGTCGACCTCGCCGTTCACCAGCTTGCGGACGTTGAAGCGGTAGCGCAGGCCGTTCTTCGCCTCCCACGTCGTGTAGTTGGTGTTCATCGCCATGTCCTCGCCCTCGCTGTAGACGAAGCGCAGTTGGAAGCGCTGCTCCGTCGTCCAGCCGTCGCAGGCGTCGGCCCACTCGAACATCATGCGGCCGCGGACGTCGCTGACCTTGGAGCCGTTGCGCGCCGACCCCAGCGACATGGCGTAGATCGCCCGGTGGGGCTGAATCTTGGCCGCCACCGCCGCCAGCGAGGTCGCGGCCGGCTGAGCCAGGACAGGGGAGGCCGCGAGAAGCGCACCGGCGGAAACGGCGGCTGCGAAGACCGCACCAACGGTTGCCGGGAGGGCAGAGAGACGGTCGAGCAAGACGGGATCCACAGGTGATTGACGGCTCTTGGTGGAGTATGGGTGTTTTTGCCGCGGTCCGAAAGGCCCGCCACCCGAATGTCCTATCAATGGAAGGGAACCGCCGGAATGACAAGCCCTGCCGAGGTGCAGCCCGTGACGCAGTCGGACAGTCCCGTCTCCCGCTCCCCCGGGCGCCCTGTGCTGCTGCTGACCCGCCGCCTTCCCGACGCGGTGGAGGCGCGGGCGTCGCGCGACTACCGGGCGGTGCTCAACCCGGAGGACCGCGCCTTCAGCGGACAGGAGATCGCCGCCCGCGCCGCGGAGGTCGGGGCCGATGCCGTGCTGTGCTGTGCCGGCGACCGGCTGGACGCCGCCGCCATCGCCGCCCTGCCGCAGGGCGTCCGGGTGCTGGCGACCTTCTCGGTCGGCACCGACCACATCGACCTGGAGGCGGCGCGCGCCCGCGGCCTGACCGTCACCAACACGCCTGACGTGCTGACCGACGCCACCGCCGACATCGCCCTGCTTCTGCTGCTGGGCGCGGCGCGGCGCGCCTCGGAGGGCGAGCGGATGATCCGTGCCGACGCCTGGACCGGTTGGACCCCGACCCAGCTGATGGGCACCCATGTCGGGGCCAAGCGGCTGGGCATCGTCGGCATGGGCCGCATCGGGCAGGCGGTGGCGGCCCGCGCCCGCGCCTTCGGCATGACGATCCATTACAGCAACCGCCGCCGCTTGGCCCCGGAGCTGGAGCTGGGCGCCACCTATCATGCCGAACCCGAGGCGATGCTGCCGGTGTGCGATGTCCTGTCGCTTCATTTCCCGGCCACGGCGGAAACCCGACATTGGCTGAACGCCGACCGGATCGAGCGGCTGCCGCCCGGTGCCATCCTGATCAACACCGCCCGCGGCAGCGTGGTGGACGACGGCGCGGTGATCGACGCGCTGAAGCGGGGGCGCCTCGCTGCGGCTGGGCTCGACGTGTTCGAGAACGAGCCGAACCTGCATCCCGGCTACCGCGACCTGCCCAACACCTTCCTGCTGCCGCATCTGGGCAGCGCTACGATGGAGACGCGGAACGCCATGGGGTTCAAGGCGCTGGACAATGTCGACGCGGTGACGGCCGGCCGGCCGGCGCCGGACCGGGTGGTGTGACTGGAGGGGGGGGAGCCTTTTGCCGGCCGCCCTCCACTCCCTGCCATCGTCCGCCTGGTATCCCCGGCAGGGATTTCCTGCCCCGAACGATTGGAGTGGGCAGAAGATGCCGGTCTGGTGGGAAAGAGGCTCCACTCCTGCCGAATGATCCACCGGCGCAATCCGCCGGAAATGCATAAAATGCTTGGTATCTCCGGGGTGCGACGGGTTGGCACGGGGGTTGCTTGGATGAAGGCGAAGTGTTCCGACCTTCATCGAGGAGCCGACCCCATGAACGCCATCGTCGCCGCCCTGGACCTGAAGCATCACGCCGCCGACCGTTTCGACGTGCCGGCAGGCTGGTCACCGGTCGCGCTGGCCTCACGCGTCGGGCTTCTGCGGGGGACCGAGCGCCAGGCGCTGGACGAGACGATCGCGTTGCTTGCCGAAGCAAAGGATACGATCGCCGAGTTGCAGGAGCGTGTCGCCTACCTGGAAAGCCTGACGATGACGGACGAACTGACCGGCCTTCTGAACCGGCGCGGCTTCTACAGCCACTTCCGGCGCGAACTGGCCTCGGCCCGGCGCAACGGCACCGCCGGCGGGCTGCTGGTCATGATCGATCTGGATGGCTTCAAGGCCATCAACGACACCCACGGCCATGTCGCCGGCGACGCCTATCTGCGGCAGGTGGCCCGGATGATCGTCGGCAATGTCCGGCAGGAGGATGTCGTCGCCCGGCTGGGCGGCGACGAGTTCGCCGTACTGCTGACCAACACCGACACCGCCAACGGCCTCGCCCGCGCCCGCCAGCTCGCCGCCATCGCCGACGCCACCCATGTGGAATGGGGTGGCCAGACCCTGCCGGTCCGCTTCTCCGTCGGCACCCAGCCCTATGGCGCCGAGGACGGCGAGGACGAGGTCATGCGCCGCGCCGACGCCATGATGTATGGCGCCAAGGGCGCCCGCCGCCGCGACGCCAAGCGCAAGGCCAAGCGGGCGGCCTGAGACGGCCGGCGCCGCCCGCAGTTGCCGTCCCGGACAATCGAGACCGCCCGCGTCCGCCGCGGGCGGTTTTCCGTTTTCCGACAGGGCGATCGCAGTCCGATAAGGGATGCCGGCCAGCGGTTCGCTAACGACTATTTAACCGTCGCGACCTAATCAGAAAGGGGGTATACCGGATCTGCGGTCCCGCAACCGCGCCTTCGGCCTGCCGGCCGGGGGAAGCGCGTCCATGGTGCGCAAGGTGCGGCATCGGACCGCGTGAACGGACAGCGTGAACGCGGGGGTCACACCCAGGGAGGATGCATGCCAGCGGAGCCGTGCGGACCATTGGAGACCGGTGGTAAGCCGACCAAGACCGTCCTCATCGTCGAGGACAACGAGCTGAACATGAAGCTCTTTCATGACCTGCTCGAAGCGCACGGCTATGGCACGCTGCAGACCCGCGAAGGCATGGAGGCGATGCGTCTGGCGCGCCTGCATCGTCCCGACCTGATCCTGATGGACATCCAGTTGCCCGAAGTGTCGGGGCTGGAGGTCACCCGCTGGATCAAGGACGATCCGGAGTTGAAGAGCATCCCGGTCGTCGCAGTCACCGCCTTCGCCATGAAGGGCGACGAAGAGAAAATCCGTCAGGGCGGCTGCGAGGATTATGTGGCAAAGCCCATCTCGGTCGTGAAATTCCTTGAAACGGTTAAAAAGTTTCTCGGATAAGTCGCTTTCATCTGTACCAATTCTGCAGGATTTCCCTTCCGATGTCCGCGCGTGTCCTAGTTGTCGATGACGTTCTGCCCAATGTGAAGCTGCTCGCGGCAAAGCTGACGCGCGAATACTTCAACGTGCTGACCGCCTTCAACGGACCCGACGCGCTGGAGATGGTGCGGACGGAATCGCCCGACATCGTCCTGTTGGACGTCATGATGCCGGGCATGGACGGGTTCGAGGTCTGCGAGAAGATCCGCTCCGATCCCGCCACCATGCACATCCCGGTGGTGATGGTCACGGCGCTGTCCGACATCGCCGACCGCGTCCGCGGGTTGGAGGCGGGAGCCGACGATTTCCTGACCAAGCCGGTGAACGACATCGCGCTGTTCGCACGCGTCCGCTCGCTGGTGCGGCTGAAGATGATGATGGACGAGTGGCGCCTGCGCGAAACCACGTCGGGCCAGTTCGGCGTCATCGAGCGCAGCGGCACCATGCTGAGCGAATCCTTCGAGCGCGCAAGCGTGCTGGTGCTGGAGGATTCCGCGCTCGACCTCGAAAAGATCACGGACACGCTGGAGCGAGACCACAACACGGTGACCTCCGCCGACACCTGCGCCAAGGCGCTGGAACGTGCGCTGGGCACCCCGCTCGACCTGGTGGTGGTCAGCCTGACCCTGCTGAACGAGGACGGGCTGCGGCTCTGTTCGCAGCTGCGCTCGCATGAGCGCACCCGGCAGGTGCCGATCCTGCTGATGGTCGACGACGGCGACCTTGGGCAGGTGGCGAAGGGGCTGGAACTCGGCGCCAACGATTACGTCATCAAGCCGGTCGACCGGAACGAACTGCTGGCCCGCGCCCGCACCCAGATCCGGCGCAAGCGCTATCAGGAACGGCTGCGCTCCAATTACGAGCAGAGCCTGTCGATGGCGCTGACCGACAGCCTGACCGGCGTCTTCAACCGACGCTACGTCAACGCCCATCTGCCCCGGCTGCTGGAGCGCGCCATCGACAGCCACAAGCCGGTGTCGGTGCTGATGTTCGACATCGATCACTTCAAGGTGGTCAACGACACCTACGGCCACGCCATCGGCGACGAGGTGCTGCGCGAGGTCTCCGCCCGCGCCAGCCGCAACCTGCGCACCTTCGACCTCGTCGCCCGGCTGGGCGGCGAGGAATTCATCGTCATCCTGCCGGACACCGACGGCGAAGCGGCGCTTATCGTCGCCGAGCGCCTGCGCTCGCGCATCGCCGACTTCCCCTTCGCCGTCTCGGCCGACCGCGGCGAGATCAACGTGACGGTGTCGATCGGCATCTCCATCGGCGGCCGGCTGGGCGATACCGCCGAGGGTCTGGTCCGCCGGGCCGACGAGGCGCTGTATGAGGCCAAGCGTTCGGGCCGCAACTGCGTGATCGCCGACGCCCGCGCCGACCAGTTGGAGGGTTGAGGGGCGGCCCCAGGCGTCCGCACCCCTTTTTCGTCCCCTTGCTGTCCCTGCTGCGCCGCACCATGTGGCAAATCCGTTCCTTTCCACCGGCATCATTGGGGATCAGATGCTCGCCACCGCCAGCGGCGCCATCACCCATCTGGGCAGCAGCAGCCTTCTCGTTCCACTGTCCGCCCTCTATGCGACCGCGCTGTGGCGGCACCACTCGGCGCCGCTGGCGCTGCGCTGGCTGCTGGCGCTGGCGCTCTGCCTCGGCGCCATGGTCGTGCTGAAGCTGATCGGGCATGGCTGCGGCCTGCCGGACTTTCCGCTGTTCCCCTCGCTGTTCGCCGGCGACCGCTTCATCAGCCCCAGTGGCCACGCCGCCTTTTCCGCCGTCTTCTACGGGTCGGTGTCGGCGCTGGCCGCGCGCAATGCTGACTCGCGCTGGCTGCGCATCGGCCTGCCTCTGGCGGCCGTGGCGCTGGTGCTGGCCATCGGGGCCTCGCGCGTTGCCGTCTCGGCCCATTCCGGGGCGGAGGTGGTGGCCGGGCTGACCATCGGCGGGCTGTCGGCCTTGCTGTTCCTGTGGAGCAGCCGCAAGGACGGCGCCCCGCGGCTGCGTCCCTCTCCCTGGCTGGCGGGTGCGATGGTGCTCGGGCTCGCCCTGCTGGTCCATGCCGGCGACCCGTCCTTCGTGGAGGGAACCATCCGTTGGGCCGCCCATCAGCTCGGCAGCGGGGCCGGCCTGTGCGAGCTGGCCGGCCGCGCCTTCCCCGGCAGCCGCGGATAAGTCACCAACCGGGGTGAAGCCGGCGGCGTCCTGTGTTATGACGGACGGCCGCGCACGGTCCCGGCAACACGGTGCCGTTCACGTCAATGCTTAAGCCAAAGGCTTGCGCTGCTCCGCGTAAGATCCTATACCGACGCCCCGTTTCCGTTCCGTTCCATTTCCGCACCCAATCCATCCAAACTGCCCTGGTCACCCCGCACCGCATGTCGCTCTTCGATGCCTTGCCGCGTGGCCCTTCGTCGGGTGGCGCCGCCGTCCCCTTCGGTCAGGATGACCTGACGCGCGTCTTCGATGCCAAGACGCTGCAGCGCGGCCGCACGCTGATGATGACGGGTGCGGTGACGCTGGGTGCGCCCGGCAGCGACCGGATCGAGGCGGAGGTCAGCGACCTCGGCCGCCGGCTGTCGGTGACCGTGACCCCGGTGCAGGGCAAGCGCAGCGTGGTGCTCGACCGCACCTGTTCCTGTGGCCGCAACGCCTGCGCCCACATGGCGGCAGCGGCGATGCTGGCGCTGGAAAGCCGTCCGGAGTGGCGCCGCGCCTCCCTGTTCGACGTGGCCGACGTGAAGGCGCCGCTCGCCCCGCCTCCTCCTCCACCGGCTCCGATCGCATCCCCGCCGGCCGCGGCCGCCACCATGCAGCCATCGGCGCCTCCTCCCGTGCCGCCGGCTGCTCCCAAACCGCCGCTCGCCCTGGTCCGTCCGCCGGTTCCGCCGCCGGTCCGCAGCGTGGCCCCACCCCCGCCGCCACCTCCGGCCCCGAAGCCGGAGCCGATGCGCAGCCTGCGCTGGATTCTGGAGCCGGGGCAGGGCGATGTCGCCTGCTACATCCTGGCGGAGTTCGTGGCCGAGGGGGCGGCCGACAGCAGCCCCGCCACGCCGCGCGACGTGCTGGCCAAAGCGCCGCGCTCGCTGGACGGCGATGCCGACCGCGCCATCGCCCGGCTGCTCGGCGGCGGCGGCACCGAGCGCACCCCCGTCGCCAAGAGCCGGGGCGAGGCGGTGGACCGCCTGCTGCGCCGTCTGCTCTCCACCGGCCGCCTACGCTGGCGCGACGGCACCCCGTTGGCCGAGGCGCCGGGCCGCACCGTCCGCACCTTCCGCGACCCGGCCACGCGCAAGCTGCGCCCGACCGGCCTGCCCGAGCGCAGCGTGCTGGTGAAGGGCCAGTCCTATTGGTGCGTCGACAGCGCCACCGGCACCGTCTTCCCGGTCGATCTCCAGGTGGTGGAGGTGCCGAAGGCCAAGCCGATGCCGCCCGCTCCGCCACCGCCGCCGGTGCCGTCGAAGGCCACCCCGTCGCGCCTGTTCGGTCCGTCGCGTAGCGGAGCTCCGTCGATGCCGCGCATCGCTCCGCCGCCCTCCATCGCCACCCCCAGTTTCCGCGACAGCGGCATTCCCGGCGTGCGCAGCGGGGCGGCGGATGCCGCGGCCATCGTCGAGCGCTCCCCCCGCATCATCGCCCGCCTTGGCCGCGTGGTGACGCCGGCCGATGGGCTGGTCGACGTGCTGCGCCTGTCCTTCGACTATGGCGAGCCCGGCAATGCGGTGGAGATCGAGCCCGACGACCAGCGCCAGTTCGCCCGCTACGAGGATGAGTTCAACGAGGTCACCTTCGTCCGCCGCGACAAGGCCGACGAGCAGGCGGCGCTGGACCGGCTGTCCGGCCTCGGCTTCGCCCAGGCGCGGATCGAGCCGCCCAAGGGTGCCTTGAACGCCCGCGGCTCGCGCGTCCATTGGCTGACCGGGCGGGACGTCGAGGAGCGCTGGCAGCATTTCCTGACCAACGAGGTCCCCGCCCTGACCAAGGCCGGCTGGATCATGGAGGTCGGCGCCGATTTCGGCACCAAGGTGATCGAGCCGGGGGCCGAGGTCGAGGTCGCCGTGCGCGATGCCGGCGACGGCTGGTTCGACCTGGATGTCGGTGTCGAGATCGACGGCGAGCGCCAGCCGCTGCTGCCGATCCTGGCCCGGCTGGTGGAGAAGGGCGGCCTGTCGACCACCCGGATCATCGACGGCCGCGCCCATATCGTTCTCGACGACGGCAACGTCCTGGCCCTGCCGGCCGAGCGCATCGAGCGGTTGCTCAGCGTTCTGGAGGCGATGCTGGACAGCGGGCGCAGCAGCGGCGACCGGCTGAAGGTGCCGCTGGCCGAGGCCGATTCGCTGCTGGACATCGACGACCTGATCGCCCGGCGCGGCGACGAGACGGCGCAGATCGACGGTTATCTCCAGCGCCTGCGCGCCGACGAGATGCCGGGCGACATGACCCCGCCGCCGGGCTTCAAGGGCGAACTGCGCGACTACCAGCGCGGCGGCCTCGCCTGGATGCAGAGCCTGCGCGCCAACAACGTCGCCGGAATCCTGGCCGACGACATGGGGCTCGGCAAGACCGCCCAGACGCTGGCCCACATTGCCATGGAAGAGCATGAGGGCCGGCTGACCGAGCCCTGCCTGGTGGTGGTGCCGACCAGCCTCGTGCCGAACTGGGTGGCGGAATCGGAACGCTTCACCCCGCATCTGCGCGTCGTCGTGCTGCATGGCATCGACCGTCACGGCAAGCTGTCGGAGATCGACCGCGCCCACATCGTGGTGACCACCTATGGCGTGGTGGCGCGCGACGTCGACCTGCTGAAGCGCCTGACCTGGCACATGATCGTGCTGGACGAGGCGCAGGCGATCAAGAATCCCGACGGCAAGGCGACCCGCGCGGTGGCGGCGCTGCCGGCGCGGCACCGGCTCTGCCTCTCCGGCACGCCGGTGGAGAACAATCTGGGCGAGCTGTGGAGCCAGTTCGCCTTCCTGATGCCGGGCCTTCTGGGCGACCGCAAGGAGTTCGGCAAGCGCTACCGCGTGCCCATCGAGAAGCGCGGCGACAACACCCGCGCCAACCTGCTGATGCGCCGCATCCGCCCCTTCCTGCTCCGCCGCACCAAGGAGGCGGTGGCGAAGGAACTGCCGCCGAAGACCGAGGTGGTGGTGCGCATCGACCTGGAACGCGACCAGCGCGACCTCTACGAGACCATCCGCCTGTCGGTGAACGAGACAGTGCGCGCGGCTCTGGCCGCCAGCGGCAAGGGGCTGGGCCAGAACGCCATCGCGGTGATCGACGCGCTTCTGAAGCTCCGTCAGGTCTGCTGCGATCCGCGCCTGCTGAAATCCATCGCGGCGCTCGGCGGCAAGGCGCGGCCGAGTGCCAAGCTGCATGCCCTGACCGAGATGGTGAAGGAGATGGTGCCGGAAGGCCGGCGCATCCTGATCTTCTCGCAGTTCACCAGCATGCTCGACCTGATCAAGCTGGAGCTGGAGAAGGTCGCCATTCCCTATGTCGAGCTGACCGGCCGCACGCTGGACCGCGCCGAACCGGTGAACCGCTTCCAGAACCGCGAGGTCCCGGTCTTCCTGATCAGCCTCAAGGCCGGCGGCCGCGGCCTGAACCTGACCGCCGCCGACACGGTGATCCACTACGATCCCTGGTGGAACCCGGCCGCCGAGGATCAGGCGACCGACCGCGCCTATCGCATCGGCCAGGACAAGCCGGTCTTCGTCTACAAACTGATCGCCGCCAACACGGTGGAGGAGCGCATCCTCGACCTCCAGCGCCGCAAGGGCAGCCTGTCCGACGCCACCATCGAAGGCAAGGGACTGGTCAGCGCGCTGGACGGCGGCGACATCGACTATCTGCTCGGCGACGGCGACGGCGACGAGGAGTAGGGGGCGCTTGTTCGATGGAAACGGCGGCGCCATCTTTTTGCGCAAATTCCCTATTAAATTAGAAGATTTTTATGACCTTCCCACAAAAGTAATTGTTGAAATCCTCTGCCTCATGTCGTCTCATCCTTCCTGCCTTGCAGGTTCCCCGTGTTGCCCGCAGGCTTGGCGCGTTAAGCTGCCCGCGGTGCGCAACCGAAATCCGGAAGCCGAAGACGCACGGGAGGACAACAACCATGAGCGCCGCAGTCGCCACACACGATCCCAATCAGCCGCTGATCCTGCGCGAGGATCGCGACGGGATCGCCACGCTGACGCTGAACCGGCCGAAGGCGCGCAATGCGCTGTCTGTCGGGCTGATGGCGGCGTTGCAGGACGCGCTGGATGCCATCGACGAGGATCGCTCCGTGCGCGCCGTGGTGCTGGCCGGGGCCGGCGGGGCCTTCTGTGCCGGGCACGACCTGAAGGAGATGCGCGCCGCTCCATCCCGTGAGCTGTACGAGGCGCTGTTCACCCAGTGCTCGCGCCTGATGCTGACGATCAACCGCATCCGCCAGCCGGTGATCGCCAAGGTGCGCGGCGTGGCGACCGCCGCCGGCTGCCAGCTGGTGGCGACCTGCGATCTGGCCTATTGCGAGGAGGACGCGCGCTTCGCGACTCCGGGCGTGAACATCGGGCTGTTCTGCTCGACGCCGATGGTGGCGCTGACCCGCGCGGTCGGGCGCAAGGCGGCGATGGAGATGCTGCTGCTGGGCGACCTGATCGATGCCGAGGAAGCGGAGCGCATCGGCCTCGTCAACCGCGCAGTGCCGGCCGACCAGCTGGACGAGGTGGTGGACGGCGTCGCCGCCAAGATCGCGTCGAAGTCGCCGCTGACGCTCGCCACCGGCAAGGAGGCCTTCTATCGCCAGATCGATCTGGACGTGGAGGGTGCCTATGCCTATGCCGCCAAGGTGATGACCGAGAACATGATGGCGCAGGACGCCGCCGAGGGCATCGACGCCTTCCTCGGCAAGCGCACGCCGGTCTGGTGCGGGCAATGAGCGGCTCCGGGACGAGCGACCAGACGATCACCGAGCCGGCCGACTACACCGATGCCTTCCTGCGCGGCGTCCTGGAAAGCACGAAGAGCATCGCCGTGGTCGGCGCCAGCGCCGATCCGGTGAAGGCCAGCTTCTTCGTGATGAAGTACCTGCGCGACAAGGGCTACACCGTAATCCCGGTCAACCCGAAGATGGCGGGACAGACCATCCTCGGCTTGGCCGTCCATGCCAGCTTGGCGGATTTGCCGGAGCCGCCGGACATGGTGGACATCTTCCGCAACTCCGCCGCCGCCGGCGGGGTGACGGACGAGGCGATTGCCGCCGGGGCCAAGGTGGTGTGGATGCAGCTCGGCGTGCGCAACGACGAGGCGGCGGCACGGGCCCGGGCCGCCGGCCTGACCGTGGTGATGGACCGCTGTCCGAAGATGGAAATCCAGCGCCTTTACGGCGAGATCGGCCGGATCGGGGTCAATTCCAACGTGCTGGTGACGCGTCGCAGGGCGCCGACGAAATCGTTCAAAAAACTGATCTGAAAAACTGGGGGAATCACACAGATGACTGAGCAGAAGAGCTTCGGCTTCGAGACCCGCGCCATCCATGCCGGCGCCGCTCCCGACCCGGCGACCGGCGCCCGCCAGACGCCGATCTACCAGACCACCAGCTTCGTCTTCGAGAATGTCGACGATGCCGCCTCGCTGTTCAACCTGCAGAAGGTCGGCTTCATCTATTCCCGCCTGACCAACCCGACGGTGGCGGTGCTGGAGGAGCGTCTCGCCAATCTGGAAGGCGGTGCCGGCGCCACCGCGACCTCGTCGGGCCATGCCGCGCAGTTGCTGGCCCTGTTCCCGCTGATGGCGCCGGGCGACCACATCGTCGCGTCGAAGAAGCTCTATGGCGGCTCGCTGAACCAGCTCGGCATCAGCTTCCCGCGCGCCTTCGGCTGGCAGCCGAGCTTCGTCGACACCGACACTGTCGACAACGTCAAGGCGGCGCTGACCGAGAATACCAAGGCGATCTTCGTCGAGAGCCTCGCCAACCCCGGCGGCGTCGTGACCGACATTGAGGCCATCGCGAAGATTGCCGACGAGGCCGGCATTCCGCTGATCGTCGACAACACGCTGGCGACCCCCTACCTGATCAACCCGATCCAGTGGGGTGCCACGCTGGTGGTGCATTCGACCACCAAGTTCCTGTCCGGCAACGGCACCTCGGTAGGCGGCGTGGTGGTGGACAGCGGCAAGTTCGACTGGAGCAAGTCCGGCAAGTTCCCGGCGCTGAGCGAGCCCGACCCCGGCTATCACGGCCTGCGTTTCCACGAGACCTTCGGCCATCTGGCCTTCACCATCCACGGCCATGCCGTCGGCTTGCGCGACCTGGGGCCGAGCCAGGCGCCGATGAACGCCTTCCTGACGCTGAACGGCATCGAGACGCTGCCGCTGCGCATGCAGCGCCATGCCGACAGCGCGCTGAAGGTGGCGCAGTTCCTGGAAAGCCATCCGGCGGTCGGCTGGGTCAGCTATGCCGGGCTGGAATCGTCGAAGTACCGCGATCTCGCGAAGAAGTACCTGCCGCGCGGCGCCGGTGCGGTGCTGACCTTCGGCGTCAAGGGCGGCTTCGAGGCCGGCGTGAAGGTGGTGGAGAGCGTGGAGCTGTTCAGCCACCTCGCCAACATCGGCGATGCCCGCTCGCTGATCATCCACCCGTCCTCGACCACCCACCGCCAGCTGTCGGCGGAAGCCCAGGCCTCGGCCGGCGCCGGCCCCGACGTGATCCGCCTGTCCATCGGGCTGGAGACGCCGGAGGACATCATCGCCGACCTCGATCAGGCGCTGAACAAGACGCTGGGATAACGCTCTGTCGGAAGGCGCGCCGGGATCGCCGGCGCGCCTCCGAACCGGGCATTGAATCCTGTAATGACATTGTCATTGCGCTGTGGCAGGCTATCCTCTTAACCGGAGGTGGCCGCCATGCAGCCTGTCGAACCGTCAGAAGAAAAGTCCCGGCGCGAGACGCTGAACATCCGCATCCGGCCGGAAGAGCGCAGCCTGATCGACCGGGCGGCCCAGGCCCAGGGCAAGAACCGCACGGATTTCATCCTGGAGGCCGCCCGCCGCGCGGCCGAGGATGCCTTGCTCGACCGTGCGATCATCGCGGCCAGCCCCGAGGCATACGCCGAGTTCCTTGCTCGCTTGGATGCGCCACCGGCACCGAACGAACGGCTGCGGCGTACCATGCAGACCCCGGCGCCCTGGGACGGCGAATGACGCTGTCCGCGCCCGAACCGCTGGCACCCCACCATCGCGTCGATCTGTTCGACTCCGGGACGCCATCCTTGGACAACTGGCTGAAGCGCCGGGCCATTGCCAATCAGGCAAGCGGCGCATCGCGGACCTTCGTTGCCTGTGCCGGCGAGGGGATTGCCGGTTACTACGCATTGGCGTCAAGCGCGGTGGCGGTTACTGCGGCGCCTGGGCGCTTCCGCCGCAACATGCCCGACCCGATCCCGGTGGTGGTTCTGGCGCGGCTTGCGATTGCCCGCACATGGCAAGGGCAGGGTCTGGGCCGGGCATTGTTCCGTGATGCCGCTCTGCGGGTCGTGCAGGCGGCCGACCTGATCGGCGCCCGTGGGCTGATCGTCCACGCCCTGTCGGAGGAGGCGAAGGGTTTCTACCTCGGCCTCGGCCTGGACCCTTCGCCGATGGATCCGATGTTGCTGATGGTCACGCTATCCGATCTGCGGGACAGTCTGTAATCCGCCTCACTCCGCCGCCGGCAGCGGTTCCGCCACCGGTTCGGCCTTGCGGCGGTCGTCGGGCAGCATCAGGGCGGCGGCGAAGGCGAGGGCGGCCAGCGCCGACAGGGTCAGATAGAGCATGGTGAAGTCGCCCGTGCGCTCATAGACCCAGGCGACCAGTTGGACCGCCAGCGGACCGGCGCCGAAGGACAGGATGTATTTGGCGCCATAGGCAAGCCCGCGATGCTTGTCCGGGGTGTAGCGGGCCAGCAGCATGTTCTCCGCCGGAATCTGCGTCTGAGAGGCGATGACGACGAAGGCGGCGGCGGCCACCAGCGGCAGTTCAGCCAGGACCGCCACCGCAGCCATCAGCGGAATCTGGGCCAGCAGGCAAAGGACATAGACCCGCTTCAGCGAATGCCGGTCGGCCAGCACGCCGCCGATCATCTGCGGCAGGGCGGAGATCAGGTAGACCGCGGTCACCAGCCCGCCGACGCCCAGCGTGCCGCTGCCGAGCCAGCCGCCCAGCCGCGCCTCGAACATCTTGGGCAGCACCACCTGCATGGCGTTGAAGATCAGCCCGGCGCAGACCATGGTCAGCGACAGCACGAAGAAGGCGCGCACCACGTCGCCGCGCGACGGCTTGGGCTGCGGCTTCACGTCGGCATGGCGATCCTGAACCACGCCGGTCATCATCAGCAGGGCCAGCACGACGCCCAGCACCAGGCAGATCGCGCCGGGGATGATGAAGGCCATGCGCCAGTTCAGCCATTGCGTCAGGCTGCCGGCGACGACCGCAGCGGTGGCGACGCCGAAGGTGCCGAACAGGCCGAGCCAGCCCATCGCCTTGCCGCGGTTCTCGGCGTTCGCCATCATCCAGGCCATGCCGACGGGGTGGTAGATCGACGCCCCCAGCCCCAGCAGGGCCAGCGACCACATCAGCATTTCCGGCCCGTCCGACAGCCCGGCCAGCACCGCCCCGCCACCGGTCATCAGATAGAAGACGGCGATCATGCCGGCCGAACTCCAGCGGTCGCCCAGCCAGCCGGCCAGCGGCGCCCCCAGTCCGATCATGAAGGCGCCCAGAGTCCACAGCCGGATCAGCTCGTCATAGGAGAGCTTCCACTCGGTCTCCAGCGCCAGCACGATGGTGAGGAACAGCGCCGACACGATGTGCATCAGCGAATGTCCGACCCATGCGAAGCCGACGGACAGCCGGGCCGAAGTCGGCGACGGCAGGGCGGCGCTGGCGGATGGGTGGCTCATCGAACGTCTCCGGCCCCGGATTTGTCCTCGCGGGGGAATGTTTCACGGGCAAGCGGAGGGTAAGGCTGGCACGGGTTGGTTGAACCGTCCAATGCGCCTGTCTCATGGCGGGCATGCCGGGTGAGAGTCCGGTTCAGGGCTCCGGATCGTGGATGATCAACTCGAAATCATCCTGGCGCGAACCGAGGTCGTGAGGGAGATGGTCGACGGGCCAGTGGCCGGAAACGGGTCGGAAAAGCTGACCGAGATCCTCAGCGGGCTGGGACATTGCCGTCTATGGCGAGGGTAAAAGGCCTGCTGCCAGTCCCATCAATACATGGCCCGGAGCCCGCCGTCGAAGAAGCGGGATGTCCCGGACGCCGGTCTCGCCGACGATACGCCCGGCGGGATCATACGATGGGCGGGCGATTACGATGGCCGGCTTTGCATCCTGCTGCAGCCCGCAGCCCATATCGCCACAGTCAACCTCGTGCCTCGTCCGCTCGGCCTTCTGAGGAGCGGAAACGGCGGCGTGTCCCTGGGGAGTGACGCCGCCGTTCAGAAGTCATCGTCTTATCAGGCGGTTATCTGCCATCCCGTCAGGTCGCTGGAGGCGGGCTGACAGAGCGTATGCTTGATCGTCCAGTTGTTCTGGTCCTTCGCGCCGCTCATGATGGTGGCGAGTTCGCCAATCAAGCTGGGCGTCTTGTCCACGATGCGTTGAATGGTCACGTCGCGGCAGTTGTTACCCCCGCGGTTGTATCGCTCGCCCGCCCGGATGTTGCCGCCAACGGCCTCGACCATGAGCCAACCCGAGCGGCCCTCTGGATTGGTCAAGGCTTCGTGAATGCCTCTTGCGATCTGCTGCCGCTCTGTCTCGACGAGACGCGAAAGGACCGGCGATCCGGTCATCTGGGCAGCCAGGGCGTCGTACTGGGCGAACAACTCCTTGGTGGCTTTGGTCTTCGGCTGGGCAAATCGGACCGGCTTCAGCATGAGCGACAGAGGGGCAACCTCAGCGAGGAATGCTTCGTTGTCCGTGCCCGTGTTCACGAAAAGATCGACGCCGACGAAGTCATGCACCATCGATGGCTTCCGCTGGCTCTGCGTTGAGAAAATGTCCACGATGAAGAGAATGCGGTCTCCCGCGCTACAGATCCCGTAGGCATAGCGACCATTCTGTTTCGCACAGAAGGCGGCGAAATCCCGGTGGAAAGCCGCGATCCCGCCGGCTGCCGACGCCACATCCTTCTGGACGCGTTGGTAGGTTTGGCCCTTGAGCTCGTTGGCACTGCCCATCACTTTGCTGAGGCCGGTCGTGTGATCGACGAACCGGACCTTGGCAAAGGACGCCACGTCATTGGAGTTGGCCAACGCGAGTGCCGGATCGGCGTTCGCAAGGATTCCGCCCCCGCCGTTGCTGGTCTGGCAGGCGGAAATCATCAGGGTAGCCGCGACAACCAGAGGGAGAACAATACGCATCCACTACTCCCATGAGAAAAATTTGGAGCCGGAGCCACCGCCTGCCATGTCGATCTCAGCAGTCGGCAAGCCCTCGCTGCTGCGACCGAAATACTACGGCATGCGTTCTGGCTCAACCCGCGGCATAGGAATGCGACAAGTTTTCTATATTAAGGGGTGGTAAATACTCTACCATGTAGCACTGGATGCGTTTTCGATGAGTGGCCGCGTTTCGAATGCGGGTGTCGGCGGCAGGCCAGCCGGCTGCACCGATCCGGCGGCAACCCCCGCCAGGGTCGAGGCGTATGAAGCCATCCCCTCACCGCGACCATCATCGTTGGTTTCGCCCGACAGCCGCTGCGGCAAACGACGAGGCATGGCCGCGGTATCGGCCTGACCGGTGGGCAAAGGGATTTGCGGGGACGGGGAATCAGTCGTCGACCGGTCCGCCCCGAAGCCGCTTGGTTGCAGACCGCTTCGTTTTTCCCTCGAGTCGCCGCTGTTGAGAACCATAGGTTGGCTTGGTCGGCCGGCGGGGAGGAGGTGGTGGAGCGGCGGCCTCGCGGATCAGGTCGATCAAGCGCTCCAGAGCATCATCGCGGTTCCGTCGCTGAGAACGGTAGCGGTCGGCCTGGATCAACAGAATCCCGTTCTGGGTCACGCGGGAACCCGCCAGTTTGGCCAACCGGGCCTTCACATCAGGCGGAAGATTTGGCGAGGCTGCCACGTCGAATCTGAGCTGGACAGCCGAGTCGGTCTTGTTGACATGCTGTCCTCCGGGACCCGAGGCCCGGACGAACTCTTCATGGAGTTCGCTTTCGTCCAGGGAGATCCTATGGGTAACCCGGATCATGCCGAATTCTCCGGCGGCGCCTCGAGCGGATGGCGGGTGCGGAAGGCGCGGGCCAGCGCGGCGAAGCCGGCGACGTCGATCTCCTCCGCACGCGCGGTCGGGGCGATACCGGTCTCCTCAAGCAGCGCCTCGGCACTGCCGAGCGACTTCAGGCTCTGGCGCAGCATCTTGCGGCGCTGGCCGAAGGCGGCGGCGGTGACCTGCTCCAGCGCCCGCCAGTCGGCCGGTTCCGGATTGGCCCGCGGCGTCAGGTGGACGACCGTCGATTCGACCTTCGGCGGCGGGGTGAAGGCGCGCGGCGGCAGGTTGAACAGCACGCGGGCATCGGAGCGCCACTGGGTGATGACCGACAGCCGGCCATAGGCCTTGCTGCCCGGCTTCGCCACCAGCCGGTCGGCGACCTCCTTCTGGAACATCAGCGTCAGGCTGACATAGGCCTCGATCCGCGCCAGCCATCCGAGCAGAAGCGGTGTGGCGACATTGTAGGGCAGGTTGGCGACGATGGCGCGCGGCGCCGGCGCCAGCTCCTCCGGGTCGACGGTCAGGGCGTCGGCCTCGACGATGGACAGGCGGCCCTGCGAGGCCTCGATGACGTCGGCCAGGGCTTCGATGAAGCGGCGGTCGCGTTCGATGGCAATGACCTTCACCGCGTTGGTCGCCAGCAGCGCGCGGGTCAGGCCACCAGGGCCGGGACCGACCTCGATGGCTGTGGTGCCGGCAGGCAGGTTGGCCGAGCGCGCGATCCGTCCCGTCAGATTCAGGTCGAGCAGGAAATTCTGCCCCAGCGACTTGCGCGCCTCCAGCCCGAAGCGCGCGATCACGTCGCGCAGCGGCGGCAGGGCATGCGGGTCGAAAGCTGCCGGAGTGGGGGCGGGAGCGGCGGGGGCGGAGATCGGGTCGGTCATCCCCGACTTATAAGGCATCCCCCGCGCGCTTCACCAGACGGCAGTTTGCAACAGGGGCCAATGCGGGGGTCAGATCAGGCGGCGCAACGCCATCACGGCCACCACGCCGGCCACCACCGCGACCACCATCGGCACGCGCCGGGCGATCAGGCAGACGAAGGCGGCGGCCAGCGCGTCGGACGGGCGCGACAGCGCGGCCGGCGCCACCAGGGCCACCAGCACCGCACCGGGCGTCGCCTCCAGCGCCGCATTCGCCGCCGGACCCAGCCGCACCCGCGCGATCAGCCACGGCCCGCCGATCCGCGTCATCCAGGTGACCAGCGCCCCGCCCAGCACGATGGCGAAGACGCTCCAGTCCAGATGCAGGGCCTCAGGCATTGCGAATCCTCCTTTGCCCCTTCGCTTGGAGGGCCGCGACCGCCCCGCCGGCCACGGCGCCGGCCAGGATGTGCCAGGTTCCGCCGGACGACAGCACATGGACCGCCAGTGCGGCGGCGGCACTCGCCAGCCAGGGCGGCAGGGATCCGACTCCGCGCCAGAGCCCGGCCAGCAGGCAGAGGAAGACGGCGATGAAAGTGAAATCCAGTCCCCAGGCGGCGGGGTCGGCGATCAACGTGCCGGCCAGCGTCCCCGCCACCGTGCTGGACAGCCACGCCAGATAGAGCGTCGCCGCCACGCCGTACCAGTAGGCCAGCGACAGCTCCGGTCCGCGGCGCAGGGCCAGCGCCCACTGCTCGTCGGTCATGAAGAACAACGCCAGCCCTGCCCGTGCCCGGGACACGCCGCGGAAGCGCGGCTCCAGCGTCGCCCCCATCAGCAGGTGGCGCAGATTGACCAGCAGGATGGCACCGACCACCGCCAGCCCGGCGCTGCCCTTATCCAGAAGCTCGACCGCCACGAATTGGGAACTGCCGGCGAAGACCAGCGCGCTCATCAGCCCCATGTCGAGCGCCGACAGGCCGGCCTTGGCGGCGAGGCTGCCCAGGAGGAAGCCGAAGGGGATGGCGCCCGCCACGATGGGCAGGCTATGGACGACACCCGACGCGAAGTCCTGCCGCGGGGATGCCGGTACGGCGAAGCTGCCCGTGCTCATTTCTGTGCTCATGGGTGGGGACGCTAGGCGGCTGCGGCGGCCACGTCTTGGACGGGATTGCTGCCGCGGCGGTATTGGCCGGGAGAGACGCCGACCCGTCCCTTGAACACCCGGTTGAAATGCGCCTGATCGCAGAAACCGCAGGCCAGCGCCACGTCGGCCAGCGTCAGGGGACCCGCCAGCAGCCGCTTGGCCTGGGCGACCCGCCGGTCGGTCAGGTAGCCGTGTGGGGTCGTGCCCACCGCCGCCCGGAAGACACGCAGCAGATGGAAGCGGCTGAGCCCGGCGGCCTCCGCCAGATCGGCCAGTTCGACCGCGCTGTCGAGATGGGCGTCCAGATACTCCCGCGCGCGGCGGACCGCCGCCGGTTCCCGTCCCGCCTCGCGGGGCCGCGCCGTCAGGTCGCCATGGCGCAAGGCCAGGGCGGTGAAGGCGCGCAGCGCGTCGGTGTCGGTGCGCAGCGGTTCGCGGTCCGGCCCCTCCAGCCCATGGTGCAGGCCGCGCAGGACTTGGAACAGTTCCGGGTCGTCCAGTTCCATGGCAGAGAAATGCGGTGCCGCGGGCCGGCCCAGCGCATCGGTCATCGCCTGTTCGAACAGCGCCACCGACGGATAGAACATGCGGTAGGCATAGCCGTCCGCCGCCGGGCGGCCGTCATGCAGAACGTCCGGATCCAGAACCACCACCTGTCCGGCCTGCGCCACCCGTTCGGTGCCGCGGCAGCGGTAAAGCTCGGTCCCGGCGGTGATCACGCCGACCACGTAGGTCTCGTGCGTGTGCGGGGCGTAGCTGTGGCGCTGGAAGCGGGCGTTCAGGCATTCCATGCCGTCGAAACGCGCCTCCCGCCACAGCCGGGCGAAGTCGCCGCGGGCTGGCGTCTGTGGTAGTGCCGATTGCTGGTCCATGCCGCAGTCTAACAGGCGGGCGGCCCGGTCGTCTTGGACAGGATTGCTGGCGGCAGCCTCATGCGGGTGGCGCGTTACACTGTGTTACACAGCGTCAGCCTGGCCGATATCGTCCGGTTACAGTCGCGCGCGATCATGGCCGCCAACAAGAAGCGACACCGGATCGAGAACGACTGCCATGACCGTTTCCCACATGACCAATTCCAAAAGCTCCAATGCCAATACCACCATTTCAAGGACCATGACCCGCGACGTGGTGACGCCCGTCACCATCGTCACATTCGTCGTGTCCACCGTGACCGGCATCATGCTGCTTCTGCACTGGAACGCCGGACTGGTGCGGTTTTCACATGAGTGGCTGAGCGTGGTGTTCTCCGCCATCGCGCTGTGGCATCTGGCGAAGAACTGGCGCGCCTTCATGGGCTATCTGAAGCGGCACGCCGCCCGGGCGGCCTTCGCCGCCAGCCTGATTGTCTCTGTGGTCTTCACCGGCATGACCGGCACCACCGGCGGCGGCGCCAATCCGGGGGCGGTGTTCGGCGCCTTGTCCGGTGCCCGCCTGGAAGCCGCCGCTCCGGCGCTTGGACTGGCGCCGGACAAGGCGGTGGAAGTGCTGAAGGCTGCGAACATCGACGCCGCACCGGGCGAAACGCTGACAATGATCGGGGAGCGCGCCGGAAAGACCGGTGCAGCCATCGCCAGCATGCTGGCAGCGAAGCGGCCACGTTGAGGCGCACGGAATTCCCCCTCTTCCCGATGGGAAGAGGGGAAACTGCTAGGGTGGCGAAGGCGGTTACGACGCCTTCGCGATCTTCTTCTTCGGCGCGGCGGCTTCGGCAGGCGCATCCTTCGCCGCCTTGGCCTTGGTCGCCTTCTTTGCGGCCGGCTTCTTGGCTGCAGCCTTCGCCGGGGCCTTCGCCTTGGCGGGCTTCTCCGCCTCGGCACCGTCGGCCTTGGCCGGCTCGGCGTCCTTGGCTGCCTTGCCGCCCTTCTTGGCGGCATCCTTGGCGACCTTGGCGTCGATCAGTTCCAGCGCCTGTTCCAGCGTGACGCTGTCCGGCTCGGTTCCCTTGGGGATCGAGGCGTAGACGCTGGCGTGCTTCACATAAGGCCCGAAGCGGCCCGATCCCATGGTGATCGGCTTGCCGGTCTTCGGGTGGTCGCCCAGCGTCTTGGCCGGGGCCGAGGCCTTCTTTGCGGCACCGGCCAGCAGGTCGACGGCGCGGTTGATGCCGATGGTCAGCACGTCGTCGTCGGGCGTCAGCGACTTGTAGACGCTGCCATGCTTCAGGTAGGGACCGAAGCGGCCGATGCCGGCGCTGATCTCCTCGGCCGTTTCCGGATGGTTGCCGATGACGCGGGGCAGTGCCAGCAGCTTCAGCGCGGTGTCGAGATCGACGTCGGCCGCGGCCATGCCCTTGGGCAGGGAAACACGCTTGGGCTTCGGCGCCTCGTCCTTCTTCTTTTTCTTCGCCTTCGGCTTCTTGCCGTCCGCAGCAAGCTCCTCCGCGGGCGGCTCCTCCACCGGAGGGGCGGCGGCAGCGGGCACCGGGCCGAGCTGGATGTAGGCGCCGTAGGGGCCGCGGCGCACCGTCACCGGCAGGCCGGTCTCCGGATCGTTGCCCAGCTCGCGCGGGCCTTCCTGCGCCTCGCCGTTCTCGTCGTTGGCGACGGCCAGCGGCCGGGTGTAGCGGCACTCCGGATAGCGCGAGCAGCCGATGAAGGCGCCCATCTTGCCCAGCTTCAGCCCCAGCCGGCCCTCGCGGCAGACCGGGCAGACGCGCGGGTCATGGCCGTCCTCGGTGGCGGCCGGGAAGAAATGGGCGCCCAACTCGTTGTCGAGCGTGGTCAGCACCTGGGTGATCGTCAGGTCCTTGGTCCCGTTCACCGCCACGTCGAAGGCGGTCCAGAAATCGCGCAGGACGGTCTTCCAATCGATCTTGCCGTCGGAGATCTCGTCCAGCTGGTTCTCCAGCTCCGCCGTGAAGTTGTACTCCACATAGCGGTGGAAGAAGTTCTCCAGGAAGGCGGTGACCAGCCGGCCGCGGTCTTCGGGGATGAAGCGCCGCTTGTCCAGCCGCACGTAGTTGCGGTCCTGTAGCACCTGGAGGATCGAGGCGTAGGTCGACGGACGGCCGATCCCCAGCTCCTCCAGCTTCTTGACGAGGCTGGCTTCGGAATAGCGCGGCGGCGGCTGGGTGAAATGCTGTTCCGGATCGATGTCGCCGCGGGAAAGATCGTCGCCCTGGTCCATGGCAGGCAGCCGGCGTTCCTGCTGCTCGTCCTCGGCCGCGTCGTCGCGGTCTTCCTGATAGACTTTCAGGAAGCCGTCGAACACGACGATGGAGCCGGTGGCGCGCAGCACCACGTCCTTGGACGGGCTGGCGATGTCGACCGCCACCTGATCCAGCACGGCGCTTTCCATCTGGCTGGCCAGCGTGCGCTTCCAGATCAGCTCATAGAGCCGCAGTGCGTCACTTTCCAGATAGCCGGCCACCGAGTCGGGGCGGCGATGCAGGTCGGTCGGCCGGATGGCCTCGTGGGCCTCCTGGGCGTTCTTGGCGGCGGTCTTGTAGACGCGCGGCTGGGCCGGGACGTAGCGCTCGCCATACTGCGTGCCGATCAGGCCGCGGGCGCCGTCGATGGCCTCCTGCGACAGGCTGACGCCGTCGGTTCGCATATAGGTGATGAGGCCGACCGTCTCGCCGCCGATGTCCACGCCCTCATACAGCTTCTGCGCCGTGCGCATGGTGCGGGTGGCGCCGAAGCCCAGCTTGCGCGAGGCTTCCTGCTGCAGGGTGGAGGTGGTGAAGGGCGGCGACGGGTTGCGGCGGCTCTGCTTGCGCTCCACCGATGAGACGGCGAAGGCCTGCGGACGGATCCGCGCCACCGCGGCCTCGGCGGCCTCGCGGTTGGGCAGGCCGAACTTGTCGAGGCGCTTGCCGTCCAGCTGGGTCAGCGAGGCGGTGAAGGAGGCGCCGGCCGGCGTGGTGAAGCCCACCGCGATCGACCAGTATTCCTGCGGCTTGAAGACCTCGATCTCCGACTCGCGTTCGCAGATCAGGCGCAGCGCCACCGACTGCACGCGGCCGGCCGATTTGGAACCCGGCAGCTTGCGCCACAGCACCGGCGACAGGGTGAAGCCGACCAGATAATCCAGGGCGCGGCGCGCCAGATAGGCGTCGACCAGCTCCTGCGACACGGCGCGCGGGTTGGCCATGGCGGTCTGGACGGCCGACTTGGTGATCTCGTTGAAGGTGACGCGCTGGACGTCGCGGTTGTCGGACAGATGCTTTTCGCGAAGGAGTTCTGACAGATGCCAGGCGATGGCCTCTCCCTCGCGATCCGGATCGGTTGCGAGGTAGATGCGGTCGGCCGACTTCACCGCCTTGGCGATCTCGTCGATGTGGCGCTTGGAGCGGTCGCCCAGCTCCCATTCCATCGCGAAGTCTTCGTCCGGGCGCACCGAGCCGTCCCGGGCCGGTAGGTCGCGGACATGGCCGAAGCTGGCGATGACGGTGTAGTCGTCGCCCAGATACTTGTTGATGGTCTTCGCCTTGGCCGGCGATTCGACGATGACGACGTTGCTGCCCGGCAAGAAACCAGCCCTTCGCGTATGCCCACTCAAACCAAGGTGGCGCGATCAGGCGAGAGAGACCTGATGACCGGGAAGACGCTGGACTCGGCCGGCAAGCTCAAGTTCCAGAACCACGGTCAGCACCACCGGAGCGGACAATTGGCACCCGCGAACGAGTTCGTCAATGGTGACGGGTGAGGGACCGAGGTTTTCCAGCACCACGGCACGCGCCTTCGCAAGGTCGGATTCGTCGGGTTCCATCGCTCTGCCGGGGGTGAGGGAGGGGGCGCCGAACAGGTCGGGCTGCCGTTCCGCCAGCATCGGCGGGCGCAGGGTTTCGATGGCGCGCAGCACGTCGTCGCTGCGCTCCACCAGCGTGGCGCCCTGGCGCAGCAGGTTGTTGGTGCCATGGCAGCGGGGGTCGAGCGGAGAGCCCGGCACCGCCATCACCTCGCGCCCCTGCTCCAGCGCCATCCGCGCGGTGATCAGCGAACCGGAGCGCAAGGCCGCCTCCACCACCAGCACCCCCAGCGACAGGCCGGAGATCAGGCGGTTGCGACGGGGGAAGTGGCGGGCCTGCGGCTGGGTGCCGATGGCGCTTTCCGCCACCACCACGCCCTGCGCCAGGATGTCGCGGTACAGCCCCTCATTCTCCGGCGGATAGACGATGTCGATGCCGCCGGCCAGCACCGCGACGGTGCCGCTGGCCAGCGAGCCGGCATGGGCGGCGGTGTCGATGCCGCGGGCCAGACCGGAAACCACCAGCAGCCCGGCCGCCCCAAGGTCACGCGCCAGCGATTCGGCGAATTTCTTGCCATTCAGCGAGGCGTTCCGCGCTCCGACGATGGCGACCGCGCGCCGTTGCAGCAGATGGGCGTGGCCCATGACCGAGATCACCGGCGGCGCATCGTCCACCGCGGCCAGCGGCTCCGGGTAATCCGGTTCGCAGGCACAGAGCAGACGGGCGCCGAAGCGGCGGTTGGCTTGCATCTCCCGCTCGGCCTCCGCCTTGGGGGAGATGCGCAGCGGCTTGGCCCGCCCGCCGCGCCGCGCCAGATCCGGCAGCATGTCGAGCGCCTTGGCGGCGCTGCCATACTGGTCCAGCAGGCGGTGAAAGGTGATCGGCCCGACATTCTCCGTGCGGATGAGGCGGATCCAGTCGAGCCGTTCGGCGTCGGTCAAAGGGCGGCGAGGTTGTGTCATACCGGAAATATTTACAACCCGATGTCGGCTCGTTCAACATACATTCGCGTTATTTTGCTGTTTTCTATCGGTTTTGCTCCCGAGAGGGGAGGGGCGACATGTTTGAAGGGATGCTTGGATGGATGCCGGAGGTCAGGACCGGCAATGGACTGAAGCGAAATAATGTTATTATATCTAGTAATAAAATTACATTCACGAAGCGCAGTCAAAGATATTAGCTTTGATTGATCTTTAGATTCTGGGCATATGACTCATGATTACTCGACTTTGGTGATAGATGATTCTTCATTAAGCGTGCAATTGTCACAACCTGACAAGATTATCCTTATAGAAACTTCAGAAACCAACGCTATCATTCGTGTACATATCAGGATGCTCGAATGGGGTGGTTGATGTTCGGACGGGGAAAGCACACTCTGGCGCTCAAGCGCAGGATGGCGGCGCTCGATGCGCTGCGCGCCAAGGTGATGGTGGCGGATACCGATCTGACCATCGTCCAGCGCTGACCAAGCCGCACAGCGCCACCATCAAGGTCGGCGGGCATCAGTTCGACCTGCTGGTCACGCCGCTGACCGAGGACGGCCAGCGCATCGGGTTCGTCGTCGAATGGGCCGACGCCAAGGATCGGCTGCAGAACCTCGACTATGCCGCGCAGATGACGGCGATCAGCCGCTCGCAGGCGGTGATCGAGTTCACGACCGAGGGCGTCATCACCAAGGCCAACGAGAATTTCCTGAAGGTGATGGGCTATCGCCTGGACGAGGTCGTCGGCAAGAACCACAGCATGTTCGTCGAGACCGCGTACCGCGACAGTGCGGACTATGCCCGCTTCTGGGAAACGCTGCGGCGGGGCGAATTCCAGGCCGCGCAGTACAAGCGGATCGCCAAGTCCGGCAAGCCCGTGTGGATCGAAGGCGCCTACAACCCGATCCTCGACGAGACGGGACGGGTGGTCAAAGTGGTGAAGTTCGCGGTCGACGTGACCGCCCAGGTCATGCTGCTGAACAATTTGAAGATCATGATCGACAAGAATTTCGGCGAGGTCGATCAGGCGCTCCGCCTGTCGATGGGAGAGGCGGACTCCGCCAACAACGCCGCCGGCTCGACCTCGGCCAGCGTCCAGGCGGTGGCCGCGAGCGCTGAGGAACTGGTCGCCTCCATCGCCGAGATTTCCCAGAGCATGACCCGCGCCCGCGCGGCGACCGACGGCGCCTTCGACCGCACGGTGGCGGTGGCGGAAAGCACCGACCGGCTGGCGGCGGCGGCCCAGGCGATGAACGGCATCGTCGGGATGATCAACAGCATCGCCGGCCAGATCAACCTGCTGGCGCTGAACGCCACCATTGAGGCCGCCCGCGCCGGAGAGGCGGGGAAGGGCTTTGCCGTCGTTGCATCGGAGGTGAAGAACCTCGCCAACCAGGCCGGCAAGGCGACCGAGCAGATCTCCGCCGAGATCGAAGGCATCCAGTCGACCTCGGCCGAGGTCGCCACGGCATTGAGCGCCATCCGCGAAGCCGTCGCGGTGGTGCGCGAGCATGTGACCGGCACGGCGTCGGCGGTGGAGGAGCAGAGCGCCGTCACGCAGAACATGTCGTCCAACATGCAGAGCGCGTCGGCCGCCGTGGAGACGGTCACCTCCAACGTCGCAGCCATCTCCAGCGCGGTCGGTCAGGTGGCCGGTGCGGTCGAACGGACCAAGGAGGCGGCGCACGTTCTCGTGCGGTGACGCACGGGCGCTGACGGACACGAGGGCCGGGCGCCGCATCCCACGGCGCCCGGCCCTCGTGTCCGTCAGCGCTTATAGCCCGTCAGCGCTTATGGAAGGCCGGTGGACGCTTCTCGAAGAAGGCGGTGATGCCTTCCTTCGCTTCACCATGGTGCAGGGCTTCGACGAACAGGTCGCTTTCGCGGGCAAGCTGGGTGGCGAAGCTGCCATAGGCCAGTTCCATCAGCTTCTTGGCCCGGCCCATGGCACCGCTCGGCCCTTCGGCGACGGTCGTGGCCCAGGCGATTGCCCCGGCCAGCGCCTGTCCGGGGGCGGTGACGCGGTTGACCACGCCGGCCGCATGCAGACGCGCGGCATCGACCGGGCCGCCGGTCAGCATCAGCTCGGCATAGAGCTGCGGCGGCAGCGCGCGGGCGAGCGAGGCGGAGGCGCCGCCGTCGGCGGTCAGCCCGACCTTGACATAGGCGGTCAGGAACTGCGCGTCCTCCGCCGCGACGATCAGGTCGCAGGCCAGCGCCAGCGAGAAGCCGGCGCCGGCGGCCGGACCCTCCACTGCGGCGACGATCGGCTTAGGGCATTCGCGCATGGCACGGACCCAGCCGTGAAAGCGCTCGATGCCGTCCCGGTTCTCCGACCGTGACCGGCTGCCATGGTGATAGAGGTTGTTGAGATGCCCGCCCGAGCTGAAGGCGCCACCGGCGCCGGTCAGCACGATGGCACCGATGCCGGGGTCGTGCGTCGCCTCGTCCAGCGCATCGCGGCCGTCGGCCATCATCTTCAAGCCAAGCGCGTTGCGGGTGCCGGCGTCGCTCATGGTCAGCACCATGACGCGGCCCTGGCGCTCAACCGTCATGCTGCCGGTATCCTGACGTTCGTTCATGGTCGTTTCTTCCCCGGTTGTCATTGTCCGGCAGACGGATCCTCGCCGGATGGTGGAATGACTGTGCCAGTTGGGGAACGATGCTCCAATCCGTCCGACCGGTATAGGAGCGTCCCCGATCCCGCGGGAAACCGCTGTTTTTCCAGAATATCCCTTCCTACATTGGGGTGAGACCTATCGCCGCGCAAAGCCGTGGCGGCGTGGGACTGTGGCACCTGATTGTGCGGGGGGCAGGGCATGGCGCTGGCGGTGGACCGGCATGGCCGGGGCGGGAGAGGGGGACCGGTCGTCGCCATGGCCGCTCCGCCTTATGCCAACCGCACCGTGATCCTGGTCTGCGTGCTGGCCTTCGTCCTGCGGCTGCCGCCGGAATCCTTCGCCTTCGTCCCCGCCTATTTCTTCGGAACGGTCGAGCTGGCCGGGCCGTTGCCCACCGGCGCGTTGTGGCGCGGGCTGTTCGGCCATGTACTGGTTCACGGCGACCTCACGCATCTGCTGTCCAACATGGCGGTGCTGTGGCTCTTGGGCGATGTGGTGGAGCGGGAGGTCGGTCATCTCCGTTATCTGCTGCTGTTCCTTGCCGGAACGGTGGCGGCGGCGCTGACGGAGGGGCTGCTGGCCGCCGACCGGATGGCGCCGCTGATCGGGGCGAGCGGGGCGATCTGCGCGCTGATGGGAGCCTTCCTGTGGCTGCGCCCGCGCGCCGGCCTGATGTCGCGGCGCCTGCCGCGGCGGCTGGTGCAGGGAGCGATCCTGGTCTTCGCGCTGCTGAACGCGGCGATGACGCTCGTGCCGCTGAACGCCGAGTCCCCGCTGACCGAGGTCGGCTGGGGCGCCCACGCCGGTGGGCTGGCCGCCGGGCTGCTGCTGGGCGCCGTGCTGATCCTGCCCGGGCGAAGCCGGGTGAACGGCTGACTTCAGAAAGTGCCTTGAGCGGTTGCATTCGACGCCGGTCACCGAAATACTCGCGCGATCTTCAGCGGGAGACGGCGGTTCATGAGCGACGGCAAGAGTGGCGAGACTGTTCTGGGCGTGATCGGCGGCAGCGGCCTGTACGACATCGACGGGCTGGAGAACACCCGCTGGGTCAAGGTGACGACCCCCTTCGGCGATCCGTCCGACGACCTGCTGACCGGCGAACTGGCGGGCCAGAAGCTGGTCTTCCTGCCGCGCCACGGCCGCGGCCACCGCATCCCGCCGTCGGAGCTTAACTTCCGCGCCAACATCCATGCGCTGAAACAGCTGGGCGTGACCGAGATCCTGTCGGTGTCGGCGGTCGGCTCGCTGAAGGAGCATCTGCCGCCCGGCACCTTCGTGGTGATCGACCAGTTCATCGACCGCACCTTCGCCCGCGACAAGACCTTCTTCGGCAGCGGGCTGGTCGCCCATGTGGCGCTGGGCCATCCGGTCTGCGGGCGGCTGGGCGACCTGATCGAGGAGGCGCTGGCCGAGCTGGACATTCCACACCAGCGCCGCGGCACCTACATGGTGATGGAAGGGCCGCAATTCTCCACCGTCGCCGAATCGAACCTCTACCGCAGCTGGGGCTGCGA
Organism: Azospirillum palustre; assembly: GCF_002573965.1. Classification (NCBI taxonomy): domain Bacteria; kingdom Pseudomonadati; phylum Pseudomonadota; class Alphaproteobacteria; order Rhodospirillales; family Azospirillaceae; genus Azospirillum; species Azospirillum palustre. Next base: position 945,985 of record NZ_PDKW01000043.1, read on the forward strand.
CGTCATCGGCATGACCAACATGCCGGAGGCCAAGCTCGCCCGCGAGGCGGAGATGTGCTACGCGACCGTCGCCATGGTCACCGATTACGATTGCTGGCACGAGGGGCACGACCATGTCTCGGTCGATGCGGTGATCCGTGTGGTGGTCGCAAATGCCGGCAAGGCCCGCTCTCTGGTGGCGGCGCTGGCGCCGAAGGTGGCGCGGCGCGAGGGGCTGTGCGCCCAGGGCTGCCACACGGCGCTCGACAACGCCATCATGACGGCGTCCAGCCACCGCGATCCGGCGATGCTGGAAAAGCTGTCGCTGATCGTGAAGCGCGCGCTGGGCTGAGCGGTTGCCGACTGGGTGAAAAGGCACTATTTTTGGGGTGGGCGCGCCGGGGCTGCGATCCCCGGCACGCCCGCCGGATCAGCGGTTCAGGTGTTCAAGCAGCAGCTTGACCACCTGCAACAGCAGGATCAGGAGAGTGAGGATTTTGTCCATCCTCTTGCCCCCCGTCAGTGCGGCGCGGGTGGTGGCCGTTCCGCCGCCCCGACCGCGCTGCAAACATGCCAAGCATCCCGATCGGCTGGAAGTCTCAAGTTGCATGCAAATGCATTTGCTCGCCTTTTTGTGGGGGGCGACTATCGGCGGAACTGTTGGCATCGTGAGGTCGCCACGGCCAAGCCCATGAACGAAAGTAGGGGTGGGTGCCATTTCGCCCGTCGCATATATCATCGGTACATGTAACCATTCAGGCGACGGCAAGACGGTTCTGCGGTTGATCGATACGGCTGATGGCTGTTCGCCGGAGCGAATGCAGGATTCCCGTGTCATTCCGCAATGCATTGCTTTGAGAAATCCCGGATAGAGCGATTGCCACTTGGCATCGTGTCAGTCTCGCATGCGCATTGTATTTTTTGCGCGACGAAATAAAACCGGAATAGAAGCTATGCAATTTAACGAATTGTCGGACAGCCATTGCGATTTCTAGGATTGTTCGGACACCATAGTGTCTTGTGTTCGGCAAATGGCGTCATCGTTCAACCGGCGCCATGGCCATAACGATGAGGAAACGTTCATGAAGCGTCGTTCCTTCCTGACCTCCGCCGGTGTCGGCGTCGCCGCCAGCACCCTGGCAGCCCCCGCCATCGCGCAGAGCCAGCCGGAGATCCATTGGCGTCTGGCGTCCAGCTTCCCCAAGAGCCTGGACACCATCTACGGCGCAGCCGACACCATTGCCGCCCGTATCGCCGCGGCGACCGATGGGAAGTTCACCATCCGCCCCTTCGCCGCCGGTGAGATCGTCCCCGGTCTGCAGGTGCTGGACGCGGTGCAGAACGGCACGGTCGAGTGCGGCCACACCGCCAGCTATTATTATGTCGGCAAGGATCCGACCTTCACCTTCGACGCGACGGTGCCCTTCGGCCTGAACGCCCGCCAGCAGAATGCCTGGATCTACAATGGCGGCGGCATGGCCTTGCTGCGCGAGTTCTTCGACGGCTATGGCGTCATGAACTTCCCGGCCGGCAACACCGGCGTGCAGATGGGCGGCTGGTTCCGCAAGGAGATCAAGACCGTCGAGGATCTGAAGGGCCTGAAGTTCCGCATCGGCGGCTTCGCCGGGCAGGTGCTGGCCAAGCTGGGCACGGTGCCGCAGCAGATCGCCGGCGGCGACATCTATCCGTCGCTGGAAAAGGGCACCATCGACGCCGCCGAGTGGATCGGCCCCTATGACGACGAGAAGCTCGGCTTCAACAAGGTCGCCAAGTACTATTACTATCCGGGCTGGTGGGAAGGCGGGCTGAACGTCTCGCTGCTGGTCAACAAGCAGCAGTGGGAACAGCTGCCCAAGCAGTACAAGGCCATCCTGGAGGCTGCCTGCTTCGAGGCCAACCTGACCATGAACGCCAAGTACGACGCGGAAAACCCGGCGGCGCTGCGCCGTCTGGTTGCCGGCGGCGCCCAGCTGCGTCCCTTCCCGCGCGAGGTGATGGAGGCCTGCTACAAGGCTGCCACCGAGCTGTATGACGAGACCGCCAAGACCAACCCGAAGTTCGCCAAGATCTACGAGCCGTGGAAGAAGTTCCGCGACGACGAATATCTGTGGTTCCGGGTGGCCGAGAACTCCTTCGACAACTTCGCCTTCACCGCCGGCCTGAAACGCTGACGTTAAGCGCTGACGGCATAGGCTGAAGTTTGAAGTCCCCGCATCCCGTCCCGGATGCGGGGGCTTTTTTCAGGCCTGCTCCTGTCAGGCCGGGCGGCCGGGGGCCAGCAGGTTGGCGATCATGGTCTGCACCACCTCGTCATTCTGGTTGAAGGTGGTGGTCTTCACCCGCAGCACGCCCTGGTCGGGCCGCTTGGCGGAACGCCGGGCCTCCAGCACCTCCATCTCGATGCGCAGCACGTCGCCGGGACGGGTCGGGCGCGGCCAGCTGATCTGGTCGACCCCCATGCCGATATAGCCGCCGGCCAGTTCGGCGTTGCTGCCCACGATCATTCGCATCGTCATCCCGGCGGTGTGCCAGCCGCTTGCCGCCAGTCCGCGGAACAGCGTGTTCTTCGCCGTTTCGGCGTCCAGATGGAACGGCTGCGGGTCGAACTTTTCGGCATAGGCGACGATTTCCGCCGCATCGACCGTGACCGGCCCGCTGGTGAAGCGGTCGCCCACCGCGACATCTTCGAAATAGCGCATCCCCCGGAACTCCATTCTTGATGATACAGACCTGTCTCTTGATTGCGATGGTAGAGACAGGTCTGTATCATTGTCAATGCCGGGCTTGGACCCGGCTGTTGTGAGCGGGTGGGGTTGGCGGATGGATGGAGTTGAAGGCGAGAGGAAGCCGGCGCGCGAGCGGATTCTCGACACCGCGGCGGAACTGTTCTACCGCGAGGGCATCCGCGCGGTCGGCATCGACACGATCATCGCCCGCTCCGGTGTCGCGAAGATGAGCCTGTATAGGAATTTCGCGTCGAAGGACGATCTGGTCTGCGCCTATCTGGAACGCAGCATGGTTCAGCACGCCGCTTGGTGGGACCGGGTGACCGCCCGCCATCCCGGCGACCCGCGCACCCAGATGAAGGCGCTGTTCACCGCGCTTGGCCATTGGATCGATCATCCGAAATTCCAGGGCTGTCCCTTCACCACCGCTGCCGCCGAACTGCGCGATCCCGCCAACCCTGCACGGGCGCTGGCGCTGGCGCACAAGCGCATGGTCCGCGACCGCCTGCATGCGATGGCGGTCGCGGCAGGCGCCGACGATCCGGACCGGCTGTGCGGTCAGTTGCAGCTTCTGATGGAAGGTGCTTATGCCGCCGGCCGGGCGCTGGATCTGGGGCCGGGCAACGAGGCGGTGGCGAGTGCGGCTGCGGCCCTGATCGACGGTGCCTGCGCGGAGAAATAGTCACCTGGGACTTGGCGGCACGTCAAACGCAAGAAAGTGCCGCGGGACGGTCCCGCAGCGCTTTCTCAATCGGCACGCTGCGTCAGTCGGCGCCGATGCGGTCGCGGACAGTCTGGCCGGGGCGGTAGTCCTGCAATCGGGTGGCGCGCAGACCGCGCATGCCGTGGCTGTCGATCAGCCTCTGCCAGGACAGGAATTCCTCCACCGACAGGGTATAGCGGCGGCAGGCTTCCTCCAGGCTTATCAGGCCCGAACGGACGCCGGCGACCACTTCCGCCTTGCGGCGCATCACCCAACGCTTGGTGTCGGGCGGGGGAAGGTCGTTTTCGGTCATGGGACGCCCCTCAGGACCAATGACCGATGCACCGGCTGCAGAATCGTCGCCGATGTCGAGTTCGATGAGTGCCATGCGCGGACGCTCCAACCCAAACTGTGGATTCCACGATTTCGGGGTACTGTATGCGCCGGCACTTAACAAATGCCTAAACGAAAGGGTTAACTTTTTATCGGGTGGTAGTCGCTCACCCGAACGGACAGGGCGGTCACGGCCGCCCATCCGTCCAGGCTTGCAGCAGTCGGCCGGTACAACGAATCCGGGTCAGTAGACGGTGGTCAGCTTCGACAGGGGGACTTCGCTGGCGCCGATGTTCAGCACCGTCTCGCCGTCCTTGCTGTTGCCGATACCGGCGACTGTGCCGAAGGTGTAGGTGGTGGTCTTGATGGTGTCGTTCTTGTTCTCGGACACCGGTGCCACGTTCAGGCGATAGGTGCCGGGCTGCACATCGCGGCCGTTGTTGTCCTTGAAGTCCCAGCTGACGGCATGCTTGGTGCCCGCTGTGGTTTCGCCGGGCATCGAGCGGACGATATTGCCTTTGGAGTCCAGGATGTCGACGCGCACCGACTTTGCCGAGGTCGCCAGCTCGTAGCCCAGCGGCGCCTGGGTCATGCCCTGCGTGTACTGGAAATTGTCGCCCTCGAAGGCGACGGTGCGGCCGAGATAGGCGAGATTGGTCGAGGCGGTGCCGGCCGACTGCAGCTGCACCAGCTTGTCCAGGCGGCTGTTGGTGCCGATGTTCTGCTCTACGTTGGCGAAATCGACCAGCTGCTTGGTCATGTCGTTGGTGTCGAGCGGCTTCAGCGGGTCCTGGTTCTTCATCTGCGTGGTCAGCATGGTGAGGAACGTCTGGAAATTGTCGCCCAGCCCCTTGGTGGCCGAGGCGGTCTTTTCGGCATCGGTCTGGGGCGTCTTGGAGGTTTCGGTCGCCGTCTTCGACCCGGTGGAGAGACCACCCGAATAGGTGCCGTACTGGTTCACGGTCGGGGTGTTGGTGGTGTTGGTGGTCGTGGTCATGGCGGTCGTCCTTTATGGCCCTGTCGGCCGAAATCTCTGATGCGAAGGCGGGGGTGGCCGTGTGGCCGCCCCGCTCAGGCGCGGATGTCGACGCGCCCGTCGCCGAGCGTTGCGGTGTAGACGGCAGCGTCGGACCCGTCATCGTCGCCGCCACCGCCGAAGCCGCGGCCGCGCTTGCCCGATCCAGTCCCCTTGCCATCGCCCCGGCCGTCGCCGGCGAAGGGATTGCCCTCGCCGCGCAGGCTGAAGTTCAGGCTGTTGGCATCCGTCTGCAACCCGGCGTCTTGCAAGGCGCGTTCCAATCCGCGGCTGTCGCGTTGCAGAAGTTCGAGCGTCTGCGCTTTTTCCACCGCGACCATCGCATTGACCCGGCCATCGGCGCCGATGTCCAGCTTGATGTCGATCCGGCCCAGTTCGGCCGGATGCAGGTTGATGGTGAACTGGTCGACCTCGTCGGTGACACTTTTCTTGATGTGGACGGCGATCTGGTCCTGCACGCCCATCGGCATGCCGGCGCCGCGCGACGGACGGAGGGTCGCGGTGGCGGCCTGCGGCTGGTCGAGGCCGGGAATGCCGGCATGAATTCCTTCCATCGCGGCGAGCGCCGGGTGGGTGTGCGGGCTGGCGGTAGACGCGCCGGTCCCGGCGGTTCCCTCGGCGCCTCCGATGCCCTCCAGCGCCTTGGCAGCGGTGCCCGTCGCGGCTGCCGTGACCGCTTCTGCCAACGGCATGGCCGGCGCCTTGGGTGGGGTCGGCTGCTGCATCGCGGTCGGTGCCTGGGGCTGGGCATCGTTCCGGCTGCCGCCCTCGGTTCCGGCATGCTTGCCGGATTGCCTGGCATCGCCGGCCTTCGCCTTGGCGGCGGCCAGCAGATCGGCGAAGCGGTCGGGCAGGGCGGCATCGTCGGTCGGCAGGGCCTCGGCGTCGGGCTGTGCGCCGGGCTCGGCCTGGGCCGCATCCGTCGTCTGCGCGGCGTCGCCGTCACCGGCGGCCTTCCCGGCCTTCGCTGTGGCATCCGCACCCGCCTGACCGGCCGCCGTGGCTCCGGTGGCAGCGGCCTGCGCCTGGGCAAGCTGGGCTGCACGCTGGGCGGCGGGATCGACAGGCCCGGCCACTCCGGTTGCGGGGGCGTCGCCACCGCCGGCCGCGTCATCGGTGCTGTCCGGTGCCTTCCTCTGTCCGGCCGGCATCAGGCCGGCAAGGATCAGGTCGCTCGCCTGCGGGATCGGTTGCTGCACCGTCGGCTGGGCGACAGGCGGCAGCGGCTGGTCGGTGGGTTGGGCGGTGGCCTGTCCCTCGGCAGAATCGTCCGACGTGTCCCCGCCGCCGGCGTCGGCCATGGTTTCGCCCTGTGCGGTGGCGTCGGCCGGGGCGGAATCGCCGGTCGCGGCGGTGTCTTCGGCATCGGCGCTGCCGGCGGCCGTCGCCGCATCGGTCTTGTCCGCATCCGCCTTATTGGCATTGGCCTTATCCGGGCTGCCCTTGGCCTTGTCGGTCCTGGACTGGTCTTTCGCCGGCTTCTCGGCCTTGGCCGGACGCTGATCCTCCTGGCGGGCCTGAACCTTCGGATCGTCGTCCTTGCCGGCCTTCGCGGCCGCGCGCGTCGCGTCGGCGGCATCCTGCTGGCGCCGGGTTTCAGCGGTCCTGTCGCGGGTCAGATCGGGCTTCGGCTCCGCGCGCACCGGCTGCCGGCGCTGCGCCTCCGCGGCGCGGGCATCCCTTGCATCCTTTGCGGCATCCTTTGCAGCTTCCTTTGCCGCGTCTTTTGCGGAGTCGCGGGCTGCCGCGTCGGCCTGCTCGCGCTTGCGCGCCGCGGCATCGGTCAGCATGCGGTCCATCATCTTGGAGAACAGGTCGTTCTTCGTCCCGGTCCCCTGCGTCTGCTGGGACTGGCTGAGACCGTCGAACAAGGACGCGGCGATTTTGTTCGATTGGACTTCCATGGAAGGGCCTCTCAGGGACGACGGAACGCACCGACGGCGATGCGCTGGGACCAATGCAACGGACGGGCCAACCGCGGCCCCCTGTTGTCGCCCCCTTGATCGGGAGCCGGACGGCAGTTCCCGCCGCATCGCACGGTCCTGGCCGGCAAATTCCGCCGGGTGCGGGACCTTTCTTGCCGCAGCCGTCGGGCACAAAAAGAAAAAGGCCGCCCCTGTGGAGAGAGGCGGCCGTCCGAAAAGCTCGGCAGTCACGGATGGAGGCAGATCGGATCAGAGCCGGGTGTTCAGCGCCGCTGAGGTGCGCGGCCCGCTGGGCGGTGCGGAATAGCCGCGGCCGCCACCCATGTGGGCGGCGTAGGCGGTGGTCGGCGCCTTCTGCTGGCGTGTGATGACGGTCACCACGGTGTCGACCATCACCTTCTGCGCCTCGCCACCGATGCGCAGGGCCTCGGCATTGTCGGCGGTGGCCGCATAGAGCTTGCCGGTCGCGTCCTTCAGCGACGTCTTCAACTCCTGCGGCAGGGCGATCAACCCATCGCGGTCGACGCGCAGCATGCGGCTGATCTCCTCATAGACCAGCGTCATCGGCTGCTTGTCCTTGACGATCTGCGCCAGCTCCTTGGCCGGGCGGCGGGCGCGGACGGCGGCGGCCTCCCGTTCCAGCAGGGCGGTCAGGCGGCCCATCAGTTCGATCAGCGCGACCGCCCGCTCCTGGGCGTTCTTCGGCAGGTTGGCGGCCGGCTTGGGCTGCTGGGGGAAACGGACGTCGACCTTATCCATGGCTGGCCTCCTGGGCGCGAAGAAGCTCTCCGTAAACCTGATTGGCGATGCCGAAGCCGCCGCGCTGGGTGATCTGCTTGCCGAACTGCTCGATCAGCATCGGGCGGAACATCTCTTCTCCGCGCCCGCCGCCGAAGGTTTCGTCGGTGCCGATCCCCTCGAACATCGGGCCCAGCATCTGCGAGACGAACTGGCTCTCGAACTCGTTGGCGGACTTGCGGATCTGGGCAAGCTTTGCCGGGTCGATCTTGGCCTCCAGATCGGAAATCTTTGCCAGGGTGCGAACCCCGAACCCTGCGGCCTGGGCGCGCTCCACCAGCGACGAGGCGGGCGGTGCGCTGCGCGGGGCCGAAGCGCTGGAAAGGGCGGGGCTCATGGTCATCAGATCACCTCGATCTCGGCTTGCAGGGCTCCGGCGGCCTTGATCGACTGGAGAATGGCGATCATGTCCCGCGGTCCCACCCCAAGCGCATTCAAGGACTGTACCAACTCCTGCAAGGTCACCCCGGAATTCATCACGGCGAGGCGGTTGTTGGACTGCTCGTCGACCTGGATGTCGGTGCGCGGCACCACCGCGGTCTGGCCCTGGCTGAACGGGCCGGGCTGGCTGACCTGCGGGGTTTCGGTGATGCGGATGGTCAGGTTGCCCTGGGCGATGGCGACGGTGGAGATGCGGACATTCTCGCCCATCACGATCACGCCGGACTTCTCGTCCACCACCACGCGGGCGACCTGATCGGGGGTGATGCGCAGCTGCTCGATCTCCGTCACCAGCCCCACCACGTCGCCGCGGCGCGAGTCCGGCACGTTGATGAGGACGGAGGCCGGATCGGTCGCCTGGGCGCGGTTGCCGCGCAGCTGGATGTTGATGGCGGTGGCTACCCGCTGGGCGGTGGTGAAGTCGGGATTGCGCAGGGACAGCCGCAGCACCGGCAGCTCGGCCAGCGAGAACTGGATCTCGCGCTCCACGATGGCACCGGAGGAGATGCGGCCGGAGGTCGGCACGCCGCGGGTCACGCTGGCGCCCTGGCCCTGGGCGGTGAAGCCCGACACGGCGATCGGCCCCTGGGCCACGGCATAGACCTCGCCGTCGGCGCCCATCATCGGGGTGACGAGCAGGGTGCCGCCCAGCAGGCTCTTGGAGTCGCCCATCGCCGACACCGTGACGTCGATGCGCGTGCCCTGCGCCGCATAGGCGCCCAGCGTCGCCGTCACCATCACCGCCGCCACGTTCTTGGTGCGCAGGTTGGTGCCGCGGGTGTTGACGCCCATCCGTTCCAGCATGCCGGTCAGGCTCTGCTCGGTGAAGGGCGAGTTGTTCAGGCTGTCGCCGGTGCCGTTCAGCCCCACCACCAGCCCGTAACCGATCAACATGTTGTCGCGCACGCCTTCGACATCGACGATGTCCTTGATACGGGCGGACGCGGCCAGTGCCGGTGCGGCCGGAACGCCGAACGCCAGCAGGGCGGTCAGCACGGCCAGGACGGCACGGCGGCGCAGAAGGCGAAAGGCGGTGGGGATCATGACGCGGGCACTCCTGAACTCGTGCCCGTCCCTATACAAACGCCGTGCCAGAGACCGTAAACGGCGGCTTTCGGTGCCTGTCCTGAAAAACGCCCGGACTATGGCGCCTTTCGGTCACAGCCGGCCGGCAATTTTTGCCCGATTGCGGCAAGCCTTGACCGGATGTTAAGGTTGATCCATCTATTGTGTGCGCGTTTACGAATCCTTTACTGCAAACGGTTGCACGGATCATGAAAGTCGAAGGCTCCGGAAACATACGCGGCGGTGGGTCTGTCCGCCGCACCGGCAAGGCCGAAGGCTCGTCCGGCGCGGCCTTCTCCAAGCAATTGGTGGGAGAGACCGGCTCCGCCCACGGCGTCAGCGGCACCGCCGCCAGCGCCGGTGTTTCGGGCGTGCTGGCCTTGCAGGAGGTTGATGTCACCGACGACGCCACCGCGCGTGCGTCCCGTGGCAAGATGCGGGCGGAGGAGATGCTTGACCGTCTGGAGGAAATCCAGCACGGGCTGCTGTCCGGCACACTGTCGGTGCAGAAGCTGACCGATCTGGCGAAGGTGGTGCAGACGCGCCGTGCCCAGGTCGACGATCCGGGGCTGGCCGAAATCCTCGACGAGATCGATCTCCGCGCCCAGGTCGAACTGGCGAAGCTGACCTCCTGAACCGACCGGTCGCTCTTCAAGCGTTGAGGCAAGCGCCCCGTGCCGCTGGGGCAGGGTGCCGCCGGTAGAGCCCCATGCGGTGGCCGGATTCGCCCATGCATGGCCGCCAGCCGGTGGCGGCGAATCTGCAACGCTGACAAATCTTTTTTATTCCAAGGGCTTGTTTGGTCGTTGCGGGGGCGAACCAATGGGTTGCGGTCGTGCCGTGGCGTGCCTATACTCCGCGCCGCCCGGATCACCCCTTTTTCGCTGGATGCTTTCGGATGACGTCGCCGCTTCTGCCCCAGAACTATTCCCCGTCGGAAGACGAGGAGTTCATGAACCCGATCATGCGGGAGTATTTCCGCCAGAAGCTGCTGCGCTGGCGCGCGGAACTGCTGGCGGAATCCACCGGCACGTTGAACAGCCTCCAGGAAGGCGGTATCCAGGAACCGGATATCGCCGACCGCGCCTCGGCCGAGACCGACCGTGCGTTGGAGCTGCGGACGCGTGACCGTGAACGCAAACTGATCTCCAAGATCGACGCCGCGCTGGAGCGTCTGGTCGACGGCAGCTACGGCTATTGCGAGGAGACGGGCGATCCCATCTCCGTTCGCCGGCTCGATGCCCGACCGATCGCGACACTGAGCCTCGAAGCCCAGGAGCGTCACGAGCGGATGGAACGGACCCAGCGCGACGACTGACGCCACGCCTGGTCCCGCAGATCCACGCAGTGCCGCTCACCAGGGGCAGGGCGGCACGTTGCGTCGGCATTGCACGGGACGGATGGCACCGAACGGCTGGAAAGCGCCGGTCCCGACCGGCGCTTTCGTCGTTTCAAGGCTGTTGCCGCCGCCGCGCATCCGTTGGCTTCGGGGCCGGCGATGGAACCAAGCCGTCCTCACGGGGTTCGGAACGTCATTCGAAACGACGGTTCCAAGCCGGGAGGGCAGCCATGGACAACGAGACCCTGAACCTCGACCTGCGTAAATTTCTGAAGCAGGTCGGCGTCACCTCGCAGCGGGAGATCGAGCTTGCGGTCGGCCGCGCGCTGGCCGAAGGGCGGCTGGACGGAGTGAAGTCCCTGTCGGCCCGCATGGTGCTGACGGTCGACGGTATCGAGTTGACGCACGAAGTTACGGGTGAGCTGTCGCTTGAGCAGCCGACGGAGTGACAGCCCGGCCGCCATGGAGCTGCGGGGTAACGGTCATGATCGCGGCGGTCAGCCGGCATTCGGTCCAGGGCACATCGTGGTGGGCCGAGGTCAGGTAGGGACTGTTGGGGTCGCGGGCCCATTCGCTCGGGAACAGCGCGACCTGCCTGCCTGAGGTTCGGCCAAGAACCGCGTCATAGGGGGCGCCGGCCAGGGCGCAGGCCATCGCCCGGCACAGGTCGCTTCCAGCCAGCTTGCCGAGATGGGTTGTCTGGGTCGGCCGGGCATTGAACTCCAGGAAAACCGGCGGGCTGCCATCGTCCGGCAGAATGGCGTCGATGCCCCCGAAGCCGGAATAGCCCGTCACCTCCACCATCCGGCGGGCCATGTCGATCAGCCCGGGATGGGGGGTCAATTCGATCACGGATGCCGGGCCGAAGGGGGGCGGCTCATGACGCAGGACCGTGTAGGCGAAGCCTTCCAGCATTTTCCCGCCAAGCGCGCAGAATGACACCGACGCTGCGCGCCCGCGCACGAATTCCTGCGCGACCGCCTGCAGGGCCGGGCTTTCCACCGGCCGGCTTGCCGCCATGGCCATTGCCTGTGCGGCGGAGGATGCGAAAAATACCCCGCGGCCGGCCGAACTGCCGTCGTATTTCAGCAGAAGCGGTTCGCCAAGCGCGGCCAGATCGGCCGCAGCGGTACGGTGCGGATCGACGGCGACCTGACGCGGTGTCCGGATGCCTGCCGCCGCGGCCATTTCAACACAGCGAGACCGCTTCTCTTCCCAGGGATCGTCGCTGCACCAAGCCTGGACGAACCGCAGATTTCGGGCGTCGGCGCTGTCCGCCTTTACCCGTTCCTGCAACCGTCCCGCCAGGCCGAGCATGCGGACGGCGGATTCCTCGCAGCCGATGACGATGTCGGCCCGGAACTGTGCCGCCGCCCGCGCGGCGATCACGGTCAGGTCATCGGCGGCCAGTTCGGGAGAGAAACAATGCCGGCCGTCGATCTGGTCGCAGAACTCGAGCAGAGAGTTCTTCGGACAGATGACGAACACACGAAATCCTGCCGCCTTCAATGCGGCAGGCATCCTTGCGGTACCGTAACGATACATCGCGCAGGACACCAGCAATGCCGTAGGCATGCACACCTTCGCGTCGGAGAAAACGGGTTGATGGTTTAATCTCTAATCATTTTATCGGCAATCGACACCGCCGCCGATACCGTACATTGTCTCAGCAGGCATGCGAGGGAGGGGAAGCCCCTAGTTGGGGAGACCCTGCCTTCGAACCGGACCGCTTGAGGCACAGCGGCCTTTCCGTTAGGGATTCCCCCTGAGCGTCAATCCCGAAGGAAGCCAGTTCCATGAGCGACGATCCCGACTGCCTGGGCATGTGCGCCATCGACGGCGATGTCTGTACCGGTTGCGGCCGCACGCTGGACCAGATCAACGCCGCCCTGGAGCGCGCCGATGCCGATGGCGAGCCCGGGTCTCCGGCTGGCTGAGGCGGCCGGACCATTTTCGCGACGATCTTCCGCCTCTGCTGTTTTCCTCGTCATCGCCAGACGAAACCCATCGAGGAGCAGCATCATGGCCGACCAGCCGAAGCAGCAACCGGCCGGCGCCGTCCGCGACGACCGACCGCAGAAGCCTGCCGATGCCGGCAATGAGGGCGCAGGCAAGATCAGCAGCGAGACCGTGAAGGCGCAGGAGGAAGCCGCCAAGGACCGCGCCCGCGAAGGCGGCTACCAGTAAACGGACGACCGCCCATGCGACGGCCCGGCTCCCGATGGGGGGCGGGCCGTTTCGTTTCAAGGCATCGCGCCGGAAACGTGATGCACGCAACAGCGGGCGGTCTGAGTGGAGCCTATGGTCATCCTCGACCGGCCGATCATGGCCGGGATGAGGGAGACGAACCATGACGAGCGACCTCACCCTGTCCCAGAGCGTCACCAACGCGGCGGACCTGATCGACTGCGTCGCCCAGCGCGAGGCTTACCGCCGTGCCACCGAACTCATCGGTCCGGCTTTGAGGCGGATCGGCGGCACCATGGCCGTCGGCATGATGGATGGATTCACCGCGGCATCGCGGCAGTCGCTGGAAGGCTGAAGCGGCGCAGCGCGTCGGCTTCGCCGAGAGTGGGCCAGTCGGCAACATCGGCCCGGCACAACCCACCGGCCGGCAGCAATTTCCCATCCGGTAGCGATGAGTTCCAGAGATCGCGGCGGTTCCCAACGCACCCACGGCCACGGAGGGATGTCTCCCGCCATGGCCGCCGGTTCCGCCGCCGTTACCCCGACGATCCTCAGAACGGCATGATGATGTCGTACAGCTGCTGGCCGTAGCGCGGCTGCTGGACGTCGCTGATCTGGCCGCGGCCACCGTAGGAGATACGGGCCTCGGCGATCTTCTCGTAGCTGATGGTGTTCTGCGCGGTGATGTCCTCGGGACGGATCACGCCGTGGATTTGCAAATCGCGCAGCTCGTAGTTCACGCGGACTTCCTGATGGCCCTGGATGACCAGATTGCCGTTGGGCAGGGTCTGGGTCACCAGCGCCGCCACCTTCAGTTCGATCTTCTCGTTGCGGTCGACCGAGCCCTTGCCGTCGTTGTTGGTGTCGCTCGACAGATCCACCAGGCTGGCGGCCGAGGCGCCGGCCGGCAGGACGCGGCTCAGCGTGGCGCCTTCCAGGCCGAACAGGTTCGGGATGCCGGCCTTTTCGGTGTTGGCGCGCGACCGCTTGCTCTCGTTCGACAGCTTGGCCTGATCGGCGATGGAGATGTTGATGGTCAGGATGTCGCCGACCTTGGCCGCGCGCTGGTCCTTGAAGAAGGCCTTGGCACCGGTCCGCCACAGCGAGTTCGGGTTGCGCTCCGTCGGCAGCGGGGTCGGCATCGGCAGGCTGACCGGCTGGTAGCCGGTGCGGGCCTGCGGGTCCTGAATGCCGCTCATCTCGGGGGCCTTGCCGATGTCGGCGATGCGCGAGGCGGCGCCGCAGGCGGTCAGCGAGGTGGCGGCGGTGGCGATCATCGCGAAACGGATCAGGCGGGCGGTCATGGTGGCGGACATTGGAGCTTTCTCCTCACTGCGCGATGATGCCGGGCTTTGCCACGGCGACGACGTTGGGGCCCGCGACCGTCGCTTCGACGATGCGGTTGGATTGGGTGTTCACGACGCGGATGACCTCGCCCTTGCCGCCGTCCTGCAGGGCCTTGCCCTGGGTCGTCAGCGTCATCGACTGGGTGGTCAGCGTGATGGTGACCATCGAGCCCTTGTCGACCATGCGCGGCGATTGCAGGTCGCGCAGGCGGACGGGCTGGTTGGTCGACACGCCGCGCTTCGGCGTCATGCCGATCAGCTGCGCGTCGGTGGCGGCGGTGTCGCTGGTGGTCTGGTCGGCGCGCACGTCCTGCCAGTCGATGTCGCCCGGGCCGATGACGTCGCCGGGAATGATCCGGCGCGACAGCACCGGGATCTGCACCACGCCGAAGGCGCGGCCCGACACCGGCAGGCGGACCTGGCTGCCGGTCACCACGATCTCGGCGGCGAAGCGGCCCTGGACCGGGCTGTAATAGAGGTTCTCCACCGCCAGCCCGCCGGCGCCCTGGGGCGCGCGCAGTTCCACCGCGCGGCTATCCAGTTCCATCTGCAGCCGTCCGGCGGTGATGACCCGCGACAGCGCATCCGACAGAACCGCCTCCACATGCGGCATCCCGTACACCACGTCGGGCGCCAGTCCCGAACCGGCCGGGGCCGAAGCCGCGGCGGCTTGCCCGATGCCGGCGCCCAGGACCGGAACGGTCAGCAGGGCGGCGCCGAGGAGCAGGGCGGGCAGGCGGCGGGTGGCGAGGTGGCGGATCATGGCGGTGGTTCCCGATGTGAAGGCTGAAGCGAGGCGCCGGCGAGGTCGGCGGCGTTACTTCATCTGGCTGGCCTGCTGCATCATCTCGTCGGTGGTCTTGATGACCTTGGAGTTCATCTCGTAGGCGCGCTGTGCGGTGATCAGCGTGGTGATCTCCTGCACGACGTTGACGTTGGAGGTCTCCAGCGCGCCCTGGGTGACGCGGCCGAAGCCGGGGGCGCCGGGGTTGCCGGTCACTGCCTGCCCGGACGCGCCGGATTCCATGAACAGGTTGTCGCCGGTGGCTTCCAGGCCGGCGGCGTTGGCGAAGGTGGCGAGCTGGATCTGGCCGACATTCTGGGTGGCGGTCTGGCCGTCCAGCTTGATCAGCACCTCGCCCGACGAGTTGATGGAGATGTCCACCGCGTTGGTCGGGACGGTGATGTTCGGCTGGATCGGATAGCCGTCGGCGGTGACGATCATGCCTTCCGGCGACAGCTTGAAGTTGCCGGCGCGGGTGTAGGCGGTGTCGCCGCTGGGCAGCGTCACCTGGAAGTAGCCCGATCCGTTGATCGCCACGTCCAGCTTGTTGTCGGTGATGTTCAGGTTGCCCTGTTCCAGCACGCGGGCCACCGCGGCGACCCGCACACCTGCACCCACCTGCACGCCGGTCGGCACCACGGTGCCGGCATCCGACGAGGTCGAGCCGATGCGGCGGAAGTTCTGGTACAGCAGGTCCTGGAACTCGGCCCGCTGCTTCTTGTAGCCGGTGGTGGTCGAGTTGGCGATGTTGTTCGAGATCGTCTCGACGTTGAGCTGCTGGGCGATCATGCCGGTGGCGCCGATGGCGAGGCTGCGCATTCTGGTCTTCTCCTCTCGTCGTCGGTCTGGATCAGGCGGTGCGGCCCAGACGCTGAAGCATCGTGCGGATGCGCTCGTGTTCGTTGTCCATCATCTTCTGAGCGGACATGTACTGACGCTGGATGTCGATCATCTGCGTCATCTCGACCACGGGCTTCACGTTAGAACCCTCTAGCAAGCCCTGTGCCACTTTCGTCTCGACCGGAGCCGGCTGCGGCTGCTCGTCGGTGACGTACAGGCCGTTGCCGACCTCGGTCATCAACTGCTCGGTCTTGAAGGTGACGATGTTCAGCTTGGCGACCGGGCCCAGTTCGGTGGCGACGGTGCCGTCGCCGCTGACCTTCACGTCGCTGGTGCCGGCCGGAATGGTGATGGGCTGGCCGTTGTTGGACAGCACCGGCAGGCCGCCGGCATCCACCAGCTGACGCTGGTCGTTCAGGCGGAAATTGCCGGCGCGGGTGTAGCGCGGGCCGCTGGCGGTATCGACGGTGAAGTATCCCTGGCCGGTCAGTGCCAGATCCAGCGGGTTGCCGGTCTGCGTCATCGGGCCGTTGGACAGGTCGCGCACCACCGCGCGGTCCTGGACGAAGCTGACCTTCTCGTGCAGGCCGGGCTTTTCCAGATATTCGGTGAACAGCATCCGCTGGTTCTTGTAGCCGGTCGTGTTCATGTTCGCGATGTTGTTCGACGTCACGTCCAGCTGGCGTTGCAGCGCCATCTGGCGCGACAGGGCGACGTAGATCGAATTTTCCATCTTGCGGCCTCTTCACCTTGCGAACGGATCGAACGACAGCGTCCGACCGGCGAAAAGGGTATTGCAGGCGGCGTGCCAACGTCGCCGAAGCCTTGGAATCCGCAGGATGCGGGCAAGGGGCGGGCGTTCCCGCCGGGTGGGGCAGGGGATGCCGGGCAGAATCTGCCGGGGGGAGGGCGTTCCTTGCCGGGTGTCACCAGGCAAGACTCTCCCGTTCCCGCCGCACGAGGGGTGCGGCAGGGTGATGGCCGGCAGGCCTGCAATCCCAATGGGGACGGCGGGCCGCTGGAGGCGGAATCCGGGCGTGCCTGCGCTCCGAATAGAGAGCGGACGCGGTGCGGGCACGGATCGCCGGTCAGTCCCAATCAAGAACCGTGCCGAAATGGTGACAGGCAGGGGAAACCTGCCCGTCCGGGGCGGTCCATTCCCCACTCGAAAGGAGTTATTAACTATCCCAAAAGTAGCTTTGACCCTTGTCAGGCGGCGCATGCCTGAGCCGTTGCGTACCTCGAACGATCCCAGGATGTCATGGCTGCCGAAACCGATGCCGGTGAACTGACCGACGGCCTGCCCCGGAAGAAATTCAGCGGCAAGAAGCTGGTCCTGTTCGTCGTTCTTCCCCTGGTCCTGCTGATCGGCGCCGGTGCCGGCGTCTATTTCTCCGGCCTGCTCGACGGGCTGCTGGGCAAGGAAAAGCCGGCGGAGGAGGGGGAGCACGCAGCGGCGGCGGAAGGCGAGCATGGGGCCGAGGCCGGCAAGGGCGACGCCGCCCACGCCTCCCCGATCTTCTACGACCTGCCGGACATGCTGGTGAACCTGAACACCGGCAACAAGCGTCCGGCCTTCCTGAAGATCAAGATCTCCATCCAGCTGTCGAAGCCGGAGGATGTCGGGGCGGTGGAGCATGTGCTGCCGCGCATCATCGACAATTTCCAGGTCTACCTGCGCGAACTGCGGCTGGAGGACCTGCGCGGGTCGGCCGGCATGTACCGGCTGCGCCAGGAACTGCTTCTGCGCATCACCGCCGCCGCGTTCCCGGTGAAGGTGAAGGACGTGCTGTTCAAGGAAATGCTGGTCCAGTGAGGGCCCGGTCAGGTGGGGATAGGGGCCGATGAGCGACACCGGTGAACTGAGCGAAGAAGAACGGCTTGCCGCCGAATGGGCCGCACTGGCCGAGGACAGCGGCGATGTCGGCGACATGGGCGGCGGCGGGTCGACCCGCGTCCTGAACCAGGACGAGATCGACAGCCTGCTGGGCTTCGACCAGGGGGGCGCCGGCGACGGCGACAACTCCGGCATCATGGCGCTGGTCAACTCGGCGCTGGTCAACTACGAACGCCTGCCGATGCTGGAGGTGGTCTTCGACCGCCTCGTCCGCATGATGTCCACCAGCCTCCGCAACTTCACCTCCGACAACGTCGAGGTCAGCCTCGATCAGATCTCGTCGGTGCGCTTCGGCGATTACCTGAACTCCATCCCGCTGCCGGCGATGCTGTCGGTGTTCAAGGCGGAGGAGTGGGACAATTACGGCCTGATGGTCGTCGACTCCGCGCTGATTTACTCCATCGTCGACGTGCTGCTGGGTGGGCGGCGCGGCACGGCAGCGATGCGCATCGAAGGCCGTCCCTACACCACCATCGAACGCAACCTCGTGGAACGCATGGTCCATGTGGTGCTGTCCGACCTGTCCGCCGCCTTCGATCCGCTGTCGCCCGTCACCTTCCGCTTCGACCGGCTGGAGACCAACCCGCGCTTCGCCACCATCGCGCGACTCGCCAACGCGGCGGTGCTGGTCAAGCTGCGCATCGACATGGAGGATCGCGGCGGCCGGCTGGAGCTGATGATCCCCTATGCGACGCTGGAGCCGGTGCGTGAGCTGCTGCTCCAGATGTTCATGGGCGAGAAGTTCGGCCGTGACTCGATCTGGGAAACCCACCTGGCCTCGGAGCTGATGGTGACGGACGTCGATCTGTCGGCCGTGCTGGACGAGGTGACGATGACCCTGCACGACGTGCTGAACTGGCGCGTCGGCACCCGCATCCTGCTGAACGCCACCCCCGACGGCGCGATAGAACTGCGCTGCGGCGACGTGTCGATGTTCCAGGGGCGGATGGGGCGCAAGGGCGGGCACATCGCCGTCCGCCTGGAAAAGGAACTGCCCAAGCAGGAGGTCATGAGGTTATGAGTCCGCTGGTCTCCATCATCATCGACGTCGTGATGGTCGGCCTGCTGGCTGCCACCATCGCCTATGCGATCATCCTGAACCGGCAGATCATCGCGCTGCGGGAGAGCCGTGGCGAGATGGCCGAACTGATCCAGGGCCTGAACGACGCGATGGCACGGGCGGAGACCGGCGTGCGCACGCTGAAGAAGGCGGCGAGCGACACCGGCGAGGATCTCCAGCGCACCGTGAACAAGGCGCAGACCCTGCGCGACGAACTGGAATTCATGATCGAGGCGGCCGACGCGCTGGCCAACCGGCTGGGCGGCGTCGGCGAACGTGATGGCGGACGTGATGCCGGCCGCCGCGACAGCGGGCGTGATGGCGGCCGTTCCGTGGCGGTTTCCCCGACGCTGGCTGCGCGCAGCCCGGCGAAGGCGCCGCTGGTGGCGCCGCGCCCGGCCCTGCGCAGCCTGCCGGTCGAGGACGATCACGACCATGACGACCACGCCCCGCCGCCGGCCCGGCTGGAGCCGCCGCCGCGTCGTGCCGCCGCCCGCGCCGAACCGCCGGCCGAGGCGCGCGACCCCATCACCCGTGATGGCGAAAGCCTGTCGCGGGCCGAACGCGAACTGCTTCAGGCGATCGAGAACGCCGGCAAGGGGCTTGGATGACCATGCGCACCAGTGACGGCAAGCCCGCTGCGGCGGGCGGCGAACCCAAGGTCGTGATCCGCCCGGCCGGCGCTGCCCCGACCGGCGTCCGCACCTCTCCCACGCTGGCCGCCCAGCAGGCCCAGCAGGCCCAGCAGGCGCAACTGCCGGCCGTCCGCCCTGCGGCGGGAAAGGTGCCGGCGAAGAAGGGCCCGGCGAATAAGAGCGGGGCGAAGGCCAAGGCGCGCAAGCCGGCGACGCCGCGCGTGCCTCTGACCCAGCGGCTGCGGGCGCGGATGCGGGGCGCCCGATTCCGCCTGCTGCCTTTGACCATCTTCGTCGCGGTGCTGATGCTGGGCGTGCGGGTCGGCGATCTGTGGCGTCTCGCCACCCATGACGCCCGTCTGCCCGACTTCCCGGTCAGCCTCGCCCAGGGGCCGCAGGGCTCCCCCCCGGCGACGCCGCCCGTCCAGATGGCGGCGGGCCAAGCTCCCACTGCGACCACCAAGCCGGCCGGCAAGGACGCTCCCCCGGCTCCCGGCGGGTCCAGCGGTCCGGCCAACGCTCCTGCCGCCAATGCGCCGCTGGCGCCGCTCGGTCCCATCGACAATCAGGAATTGCTCCAGCATTTCGCCGACCGCCGCGCCGAGATCGAGCGCCGCACCAAGGAGATGGAGCAGCGCGAAGCCCTGCTGGCCGCCGCCGAGAAGCGGATCGACCAGAAAGTGGCGGAGATGGAGAAGACCCGCTCCGACATCCAGAAGCTGATGGCCCAGGGCGACGAGAAGCAGTCGGCCCAGCTGGAAAGCCTGGTGAAGATCTACGAGACGATGAAGCCCAAGGAAGCCGCCCGCATCTTCGAGGAACTCGACATGCCGGTGCTGCTGGGCGTCATCCAGAAGATGAAGGAACAGAAGACCGCGCCGATCCTGGCCGCCATGGATCCGGTGAAGGCCAAGGAGGTCACCTCGGCCCTGGTCGAACGCCGCGTGCCGCTGACGGCGACGGTCACGACGCCGAAGTAAAAACAATTACGCCCTCTCCCGGGATGGGAGAGGGCGCTTGTCGCCGAATATAATTCTCACATAAACCTGTTGTTCTTCGGGAAGCCGTTCGGCGGCATCTTGCCCTGGCCGGCGCGGTCGCCCATCCAACCGGTCAGGTCGGTGACGTTGAAGTTGCGTTCGCCGTTCTTCCAGCTCAGTCCCTCGGCCAGCGTGAAGGTCTTCACGTCGGCGACGCTGGCGTCCTTGTACTTCTGAAGCTGGACGCCCTTGCCGCGGGTCATCACCGGCACCTGCTCCAGCGGGAAGACCAGCATCTTGCGGTTGTTGCCGATGATGGCGAGCGTATCGCCGCTCACCGGCTGGCAGATGCGGGCGGACTTGCCGTCTTCCAGGTTCAGAACCTGCTTGCCGGCGCGGGTCTGGGCCAGCACCTCCGCCTCCTCGACGCGGAAGCCGCGGCCGTCCTCCGACACCACCAGCAGGGTGCGGCCGGGCTGGTGGCGGAACAGGTCGACGATGTCGACGTCGTTGCCGAGGTCGATCATCAGCCGGACCGGCTCGCCGAAGCCACGGCCGCGCGGCAGCTTGTCGACGCCGATGGTGAAGAACTTGCCGTTGCTGGCGAAGACCAGAAGCTTGTCAGTCGTCTCGCACCGTTCGATGAAGCCGCGCTCGTCGCCGTCCTTGTACTTCACGTCCTCCGCCTCGGCGTCGGTCAGGTGGCCGCGCACCGTGCGGATCCAGCCCTTGGCCGAGCAGAGGACGGTCACCGGCTCGCGCTCGACCAGTGCGTCCAGCGGCACCTCGATCACCGTCGGCGCGTCGGCCACGTCGGTGCGCCGCTTGCCGAGTGCGCCGGCGCCGAACTTCTTCTTGATCTCGGCCACGCCCTCGGCGATGCGCTTCCAGCGCAGGGTATCGTCGCCGAGCAGCTCCAGCAGGCCGTTCTTCTCGGTGGTCAGCGCCTCGTGCTCGCGCCGGATCTCCATCTCCTCCAGCTTGCGCAGGTTGCGCAGGCGCATGTTGAGGATGGCGTCGGCCTGCACGTCGGTCAGGGTGAAGGCGCGGATCAGCTCCTGCTTCGGCTCGTCCTCCTCGCGGATGATGCGGATGACCTCGTCCAGGTTCAGGTACGCGGCGAGATAGCCGCCGAGAACCTCAAGGCGATGGTCGATCTGCTTCAGCCGGTGGGTGGAGCGGCGGACCAGCACCTCGTGCCGGTGGTCGAGGAAGGCCTGGAGCACCTCGCGCAGGTTCATCACCCGCGGCACATGGTCGGCGCCCAGCACGTTCATGTTCATCGAGAAGCGGATTTCCAGGTCGGTGGCCTGGAACAGCGAGGCCATCAGCACCTCGGGATCCACGTTGCGGTTCTTCGGCACCAGGACGAGGCGGACGTCCTCCGCCGATTCGTCGCGCACGTCGTCCAGCAGGATCAGCTTCTTGGCCAACAGCAGCTCGGCGATCTTCTCGACCAGCCGGGCCTTCTGCACCTGATAGGGCATTTCGGTGACGACGATCTGCCACGTGCCCTGACCCAGCTTCTCCACCTCCCAGCGGGCGCGCAGGCGGAAGGCGCCGCGGCCGGTGCGGTAGGCCTCGATCACATTCTGCCGCGACTCGACCAGCAGGCCGCCGGTGGGGAAGTCCGGGCCGGGCATGAAGCCGACCAGCGTCTCGATGCTGGCATCGCGGTGCTTGATCAGGTGGCGCAGCGCGTCGCAGATCTCGCCGACATTGTGCGGCGGGATGTTGGTGGCCATGCCGACGGCGATGCCGCTCGACCCGTTGGCCAGCAGGTTGGGGAAATTGGCGGGCAGGACCGCCGGCTCGTCGCCGTCGCCGTCATAGGTCGGGCGGAAATCGACCGCGTCCTCGTCGATGCCCTCCAGCAGGGCCTTGGCGACCTCGGTCAGGCGGGCTTCGGTGTATCGCATCGCCGCGGCGTTATCGCCGTCGATGTTGCCGAAATTGCCCTGGCCGTCGACCAGCGGGTAACGGACGGAGAAGTCCTGCGCCAGCCGCACCAGCGCGTCGTAGACGGAGGTGTCGCCGTGCGGATGGAACTTGCCGATCACGTCGCCGACGACGCGGGCCGACTTCTTGGGCGGCGTTGTCGGCTCCAGACGGAGCTGGCTCATGGCGAACAGCAGTCGTCGGTGCACCGGCTTCAGCCCGTCGCGCACGTCGGGCAGCGAGCGGGACATGATGGTGGACAGCGCGTAGCTGAGATACCGCTCGCCGAGCGCGTCGGCCAGCGGCTTTTCCAGGATTTCGGAGGCAGGGTTTTGCGGCTTCATGATGATGGGGTCTAGCAGTTTCAGGCGGAGCGCGCTACCGCGTTCGCGTAACGTTCTCTCAAGCGCTCACGCGCGGGCGGCAGCGGGCCGTTCAGCACGTGGCGTTCCAGGAAATGCGCGGTCAGCCGAAGCCCATCCGCCACCGCGGCAGGTCCGCCGCCGCCGCGCCCAGCCAGGAAATCGGGCAGGGGAAGCAGCCGGTCGCGGTAGGGTTCCCCCACCGATGCGGTCACGGCGCGGCCGGTGCGCGGGCTGACATAGGCGAGGTAGTCGTTGGCCCCCGACACCGCGCAGCGGTCGAGGTCGAGGCCGAATCCAAGCTCGGCCAGCAGCCCGATCTCCCACCGCACATAGGTCTCCGCCCAGGCCGGCCCGTCCAGCAGGCCGAACAGGGCGAGCAGCCCGTCGAACAGGGCAGGGTGTGCCTCCCGCTCCGGCAGCGCCGCCTCCACCAGCGCGCAGGCGCTGATCAGGGCGGCCAGCGCCTGGGCGTCGTCGAAGAAGTTGGCGGCATAGCCCTTCACCGACTCCAGCGTGAAATGGCCGAGATGCTCGGGCAGCCGGCCGCGCCAGCGGGCATGGACCAGGGTTCCCGGCTCCAGCGTGCCGCGCTGGCGCACGGAGCGTCCGCCCATCACCATGCCGGCATGGCGGCCGTGTTCGCGCGTCAGCACAGTCGCGACGGCGGACCCTTCCCCCTGGGGGCGGGAGGACAGAACGATTCCCTGATCGGACCAATCCATCGGTGCCGGTTTCGGAAGAGGTGGCGAGCTATCCTAATATAGGAAAAAATTTCGCAGAAGGAACCCTCGGCAACCGCGATAACGGCGTGCTTGGAGCATTTATGGTTTCTTCACCAAAATGCCCATACCATCGGACCCTCAACGGTGGGAGGCCCCACCAATCGCTGACCGCCGACAGGTCCGACGAGGGGTCTTGAACACCAACATCGACCGATATCTGCTGGCGGAAAAGGCCGGAACCGAAGGCGTCTGGGATTGGGACCTGCGCAGCGACACGCTGTACCTCTCCCCCCGCTTCAAGGATTTCCTTGGGCTGCCGCCGGGCGATTCCAGCCGCGAATCCAACCGGCCGAACGACTGGCTTTCGCTGGTCCATCCGGAGGACGTCGACTGGCTGCATGCCTCGTTCGAGGCGCAGATGGTCGGGCTGTCCGTCCCCTTCCAGATCGAACACCGCGTCCGCCGCGCCGATGCGTCCGCTGCGGCGAAGCCGCACTGGCGCTGGCTGGTCTGCCGCGGTATGGCGGTGATGGACGATTCGGGCGAGCCGATCCGGCTTGTCGGGTCGGTCGCCGACATCACCGACCGCAAGCATGCCGAACAGGAGCTGCGCCGCAGCGAGGAACGCTATGCGCTCGCCGCCGCCGCCAGCAATGACGGGCTCTACGACTGGGATCTGCTCACCGACCGCGTCTATTACTCGCCGCGCTGGGCCTCGCTTCTCGGGCTGTCGCCGGCGGACCTGACCGACGAGCCGCAGGAGTGGCTGGGCCGCATCCTTGCTGCCGACCGCGCCATCCTGACCGATGCGATGGCCTCCCTCGGCCGGGCGGAGCCCGAATCGGAGACCGGGGCGGAAGCGGCCTTCCAGGTCGAATACCGCATGCGCAACGCCGCCGGGGCGATCCGCTGGATGGCCTGCCGCGGCATCGCCGTTCTGGACGCCGCGGGCAAGCCGATCCGCCTCGTCGGCAGCCAAGCCGACGTGACAGACCGCAAGACCGCCGAACAGCGCCTGCGCCAGAGCGAGGAGCGCTACGCCCTCGCCGCAGCCGGGGCCGCCGATGGGCTGTGGGACTGGCACATCGACAGCGGCGAGGTCTATTACTCGCCGCGCTGGAAGGCGATGCTGGGATTCGAGGAGGCGGAGATCGCCGGCTCCGTCGACGAATGGTTCAACCGGGTCCTGCCGGGCGATCTGGACGGGCTGCGCACCGCGATCGGCCTGCATCTGGTCGGCGAGCGTCCGCACCTGCAGCACGAGTTCCGCATCCGCGGCAAGGGCGGACAGGAGATGTGGATGCTGGTGCGCGGGCTGGCCGTCCGCAACGAGAAGGGCTTTGCGGTCCGCATGGCCGGCTCGATGACCGACATCACGGCGCGCAAGAAGGCCGAACAGCAGATCCTGTTCAACGCCGTCCACGATAGCATGACCGGCCTGCCGAACCGCATGCTTCTGCTGGACCGCATCGGGCAGGCGCTCGACCGCAACCGCCGTGCCGGCTCCCGTCCCTTCGCCACCATCATCATCGACCTCGACCGTTTCAAGGCGATCAACGACGCGCTCGGCACCAGCGCCGGCGACCGCATGCTGCGCATCGTCGCCGAGCGCCTGGACGTCAGCCGCCGCGTCGGCGACACGCTGGCCCGGCTGTCCGCCGACGAGTTCGCCGTGCTGGTGGACGAGATGGACGATGCCGGCGACGCGCTGGAGGCGGCGGAGCGGATGGCCCGCGCCATCTCCCGCCCGGTGACGCTGGCCGAGGGGCACGACGTGGTGCTGACCGCCTCCATCGGCGTGGCCTTGAGCCAGACCGGCTACGAGCGGGCGGAGGACATGCTGCGCGACGCCAGCCTCGCCATGTACCGCGCCAAAAGCGGCGGGCGCGCGCGCATCGACGTGTTCGATGCCAATCTGCGCCGGCAGGCGATGGCGGCGATGCGCATGGAAGCCGACCTGCGCGCCGCGCTGGAGCAGGGGCAGCTCTGCCTGCATTACCAGCCCATCGTCCTGCTGGAGACCGGCGCCATCGCCGGCTTCGAGGCGCTGATGCGCTGGAACCATCCGGACCGCGGTCTGGTGTCTCCGCTGGAGTTCATCCCGCTGGCCGAGGAGACCGGGCTGATCGCGCCGATGGGCCGCTGGGCGCTGGGACAGGCGGTGCGGCAGTTGGCGGCGTGGCAGGCGCGCTTTCCCAGGCCCGTGCCGCTGTTCATGAGCGTCAACGTCTCGACCCGCCAGTTCCGCGACGACGACATCGTCGGCGCCGTGCGCGACCTGCTGGACGAGGTGCCGATCCCGCCGTCCAGCCTGAAGCTGGAACTGACCGAGAGCCTGCTGGTCCAGGATCCGGACGAATGCCGGATGCTGATGCAGAGCCTGCGCGACATGGACGTGCGGCTGTCGATCGACGATTTCGGCACCGGCTATTCGTCGCTGGCCTATCTGCACAAGCTGCCGGTGGATGTGCTGAAGATCGACCGCAGCTTCGTCCGCGCGGTGACGACGGGGGAGGGCAACGCCGCCATCGTCCAGGTCATCGCCGGGCTTGCCACCATTTTGCGGCTGGATTGCGTGGCGGAAGGGGTGGAAACGGCGGACGAAGCGGTGTATCTGCGCGGTCTGTGCCAATACGCCCAAGGCTACCACTTCGCCCGTCCCGCCCTGCCGGAAGCGGTGGAGCGGCTTCTGGCCGCCGAGGACGAGCACATCGCCCTGCCAGCATCGGCGTAGAGCCGCTGCAAGCCGTCGTTATTTGGAGTTTCCGTGATGTCCGACCGCAACTGCGGTGAATGCACCCTGTGCTGCAAGCTGATGGGCGTGCCAGAGCTGAAGAAGCCCTCCGCCAAGTGGTGCGCCTCCTGCGACCAGGGCAAGGGCTGCTCGATCTACGAGGAGCGGCCGCAATCCTGCCGGAACTTCCAGTGCTTCTGGCTGATGGACGAGAATTTCCCCGACGAGTTCCGCCCCGACCGCATCCACGCGCTGGCCGCCTTCAACGACGTGAAGGACAGTTGCGTCCTGCATGTCGACCCTGCCAAGCCGCGCGCCATGGGCAGCCCCGAGGTACAGGCGCTGACCGATGCGCTGCTGAAGGTCTACTCGAAGGTGTTTTTCCTGTGCGGCAAGGAAAGCGCGATGATGCAGCGCTGAGGGGCCGGGGGGGATGCCGGGCGGAGGCCCGCCCCCCGCTTCTGTTACCGCTGAAGCCCGCTGTTGTGGACGTTCACCGCATCCTCGATGCCGACCGCCAGCATGCGGGCGACACAGTCGTATCCGGCGTCGTTCCCATGGACACCGTCCGGCCCGATCAGGTCGGCCATGGTCATCCCACGGGTTTCCACCAGCGACCGCATCACGTCATAGCGGTGGAAGAGCCCGATGCGGTTGTCGGCGGCGATCCCAGCGATGCGGGTCAGCATCGGGGCGACGCCGGTCTTTTCCAGCATCTTCGGGGAATATTGCAGGTCCATCAGCACCACCTCGACCCCGGCGGCGCGCAAACGCGCCACACCCTGGCGGACCGACCGCTCGCTCAAGGACTGGTCGCCGTCGCGCAGCACCGTGTTCGCGCCCACCTGCCAGATCACCAGATCGGGTCTGGTGGCCAACGCGTCGGCCTCGATCCGCTTTTCGGTCTGGTCGTCGGTCTCGCCATTGATTCCGCGGTTTAGGACCGCGATGTCGGCGTTGCGGAACCGCTCGCTCAGATAATGGTCGAGCCGGGCCGGATAGGCCTTGTCCGGCGCACTCGCCCCCGCCCCGGCGGTTGAAGAGGAGCCGATGGCGACGATGCGGATCGGCGCGCCCGTCGCGATGCGCTGCGACAGTTGCGTCAGCGGGATCGACAGCGCGGACTCGCTCCGCGGAAGCTGGCAGTTGGCGGGTGCCGCGGACTCTGCCGCCGGGGCCGGAACGGAAACGGCCAGGTTGGCGATGGTCAGGGTGGCGATCAGCGACAGCATGCGGACGGCGGACGGCAGGACAGACCTCAATTGCTCGCTCCGGTGCGTCGGCCGATCGACAGAGGGTCGATCATCGTCGCGACGCTTTGTGCCAGCAATTGTCCGATGCATTGGTGAACGAATTCATAAGAACGCCGTTTCGCCTCGTCCGATTCGTCGGCGAAATCGACCCGGCCGTCCTCCACCCAATGCCGCATGATGTCGTAGCGGGGGAAGTGGAAGACGTCGGAACTCTGGGACAGCCAGGACATGTAGGACACGTAGGGCGCGAAGTCGATCAGCTGCGCGGTGTGCATGCTGTACTGCATGTCCATGATGACGATGTCGGCGCCGCGGCGCTGGACCTCGGCGATTCCCGACTGCAGCGCCGTGCCGAAACTCTCCAGATCCAGGCTGCGCATGGCGTCGACCGTGCCGGTCTGCCAGACCACCAGCGCCGGCCGCTGGTCCTCCACCGCCTGGGTCAGCGGGGCGACCATCGCCGGGGCCGCTTCGCCGGGAAGGCTCAGCACGGCGGTGCTGACCTCGCGGCCGGGAAGACGGCGCTTCAGCTCGCTTTCAAGCCGGGCGGGATAGCCGGCGATGCCGGGCTTGGGCGGGGATTTCGCGGAATGAACGACCAGCACCGACAGGGGCCGGCCGGCGGCCAGCTGTGCCGACACCCGCGGCAGACCGCTGCCGGGGGTGAGGACGGACTCGGGTACGGCACAGGCGGGATCGACGGATGGGACGACGGGCTGGCCGGCCAGGAGGCGATCCGGCGAAGCGAACAGCGCGGCCGCCAGCAGGATCGCCGTGACGGTCAGCAATCGCCGCTCCCGCCCTTGCTCCCGCCTTCTCGCCATGCACCCCTCATGTGCCCATCTTCGTCGTGGCAGCAACCCGGTGGCGCCGCGCCCGCTCCGCCGACTGGTACCAGTTCAGGAAGCGCGCCATCAGCACCATCATGGCGATGCCGAGCACGGTAACAAGGAACTGGGCGGAAAGCGAGCCGCTGACATGGACCAGAACCGTCTGGCCGGCGAAGGACAGCAGCACGCCCAGGCAGAACACATGCAACGACTGTTTCCCGCAGGCGAGCAGCGGGGCGGCCAGCGGTCCGCGCAGCCAGGACGCCCCTGCCGGCACCAGCCACAGCACCAGATAGGCCAGCGCGAAGAAATGCAGCAGGCGCAGCGGGTCGAGGTCGGTCTTGCTGATGGGATAGAGGATCTCGGTCAGCCACACCGGGATCAACGCGTGCAGCGGGGCGAATTTCCAGGACAGCGTCAGGAACAGGCTGGCCAGCAGGACCGCCCCGGCGGCGGCGGCCACCGGCCGGCGGAATCGGGCCAGCGCCGTCCGAACATCCGGCTGGAATTGCAGAGACGCGCCCAGCACGAACAGGAACTGCCAAGTGAAGGGGTTGAAGTACCAGACGCCGCCGTCCGGGTAGGTCGGCAGGTTCCACCCCCACTGCCGCGCCGCCAGATAGAGCGCCGCCGATCCCGCCAGCACCCCCAGCGGCCGGCGGCGCAGGGCCGGCAGGAGAAGCGCCATCGACAGCAGAAGCACGATGTAGAGCGGCAGAACATCCAGGTTCGCCGGCCGGAATTTAAGCAGGATGGCCTGGGTCAGGGCGGTGACCGGGTCCTGGAAATAGCCGGCGATGCCCATCTCCTCCGCGAACAGCGGACTGTCGAAGGCGCGGGCGGTGTAGGCGATCTGCGCGGTGTAGGCGAAGAACAGGATGATGTAGGTGGCGTACAGCGTCCAGCAGCGGTGCAGCACCTGTGCCGCCGCCATCGGCATTCCCTGCCGGTCCAGCGTCCGGCCATAGACCAGGGCGGCGGTGTAGCCGGAGATGAAGACGAAGATCTCGGTGGCGTCGCTCAGCCCGAAATTCCGCGGCGTGGCCCACGAGATCTGGTTGGCCGGAATGTGGTTCACGAAGATGAACCACAGGGCCAGACCGCGGAAGAAGTCCAGCCGCAGGTCGCGTGCCGCCGTCTCGTTCCCGCTCTCCGCCGCAGTTCCTTCCCTCATGGCCGCGCCTTTCATGGCCGTTCTACCTGCAAGTGTCTGCTCCGCCCTCATCAACAATTCAGCCGGGCCCGGTTCCCGGGGCGCGCCTTGCAAAAGATGGGGGTGCCGACGCAGGAGTCGAGACATTAAGCGTCGAGTGGGCCGGGAATGAGGTTGGGCCGTTGTCGGGGGCGATGGTTGAATGGAACCCGCGGCTTCGCGCCGCAGCCTTAAACCTCTGAAATACAGACCTCAATTCCCGTTCGCACTTGATCCGGACCGTTTGCTTCCTGCATAATCCGGACAGCAAAAGAAAGCTGGGGCGGATCGGCCGGAAGGCCGGCGGCAAACCCGGATGGACGGGAGGAAACGCACACCAACGACGGGATGCCGCGGGACTGGACGGGGGCGCTTTGCGCCGGGGTCCGCCGGTTTCGCGGTTCCCCGCGGTGCGCTGTCCGGGTCGGTCGAGCGTGCATCCCACTCATTCCCGCTTTCCCCGCTCACCCGGTTTCGTCCGGTCCTGTGAGGGACGGGGCCTTGACGGGTGCGGTCCGGCCGCCCCCAGTGCGGGGTGTCCGCCGGTCCGGCGACAAGAACACATAACGAGAATGGACAAGGGAGCTTCTGGATGAAACGTCGTGCATTTCTGACCTCCGCCGGTGTGGGCGTCGCCGCCAGCACGCTTGCCGCCCCCGCCATCGCCCAGTCCGCGCCCGAGATCAAGTGGCGCTGCGCCTCCAGCTTCCCCAAGAGCCTCGACACCATCTACGGTGGTGCGGAGTTCGTGGCGAAGCGCGTGGCCGAGCTGACGGACGGCAAGTTCCAGATCCGCGTCTTCGCGGCTGGTGAAATCGTTCCGGCGCTCCAGGTTCTGGACGCGGTCAAGGACGGCACGATCGAGTGCGGCCACACCGTCTCCTACTATTACGTTGGCAAGGACCCGACCTTCGCCTTCGATGCGGCGATGCCGTTCGGCCTGAACGCCCGCCAGCAGAACGCCTGGATGACCCATGGCGGCGGCAAGGAGCTGATGGCGGAGTTCTTCGCCGGCCACAACCTCGTCGCCATCGGCGCCGGCAACACCGGCACCCAGATGGGCGGCTGGTTCCGCAAGGAAATCAAGACGGTCGAGGACCTGAAGGGCCTGAAGTTCCGCATCGGCGGCTACGCCGGCACCATCATGGCCAAGCTGGGCGTCGTGCCGCAGCAGATCGGCGGCGGCGACATCTATCCGGCGCTGGAGAAGGGCACCATCGACGGCGCCGAGTTCGTCGGCCCCTATGACGACGAGAAGCTCGGCTTCCAGAAGGTCGCCAAATACTACTACTATCCCGGCTGGTGGGAAGGCGGCCCGCAGGTCTCCATGCTGTTCGGCAAGGAGAAGTTCGAATCGCTGCCGCCGACCTACAAGGCGGCCCTTCAGGCGGCCTGCGCCGACGCCACGCTGGACATGCTGGGCAAGTACGATGTCCAGAACATGACCGCGCTGAAGCGCCTGGTCGCCGGCGGCACCCAGCTGCGCCCGTTCCCGAACGAGGTGATGCAGGCCTGCTATCAGGCCGCCATCGAGGTGTACGAGGACGAGGCGGCGAAGAACGAGAAGTTCCGCAAGGTCTACGACGCGTGGAAGAAGTTCCGCGAGGAAGAGTATCTGTGGTTCCGCGTCGCCGAATACAGCTTCGACCGCTTCGTCTACGCGGCCCCGCCGCTTGAGAGGAAGAAGTAAGCTTCTCCTGGAAGGGGGCGGGCTGCCGCCCCCTTCCTCGCGACTCCTAAACCTCGATCACCAGCCCATCGTAAGCCGGCTCGACCCCCTCAGGCAGAATCCGCCGCAGGCTGTCGTAGTCCATCGTGTTGTCCATGTGGGTCAGATAGGCCCGCCGTGGCTGCACCCGTTCGATCCACTCCAGCGTCAGCGCCAGATGCGCGTGCACCGGATGTGGCGGCTCGATGCGCCCGCAATCGACCATCCAGGTGTCCACGCCAGCCAGCGCCTCGAAGGCCCGGTCGTCCAGCCGCACCACGTCGGTCGAATAGGCGAAGCTGCCGAACCGGTAGCCGACCGTCCGCATGTAGCCGTGGTCCTGCTCGAACGGCGTGACCTCCAGCCCCTTCACGCTGAACGGCCCGTCGATGCGGTGCGACTTCAGCACCGGCCGGTAGAAGGGATAGCCGTCGGGCAGCGGTTCGAAACAGTAGGGAAAGCGCACCTCGATGTCGCGCAGATGCTCGTCCCAGCCATAGGCGTCGATCGGCGCATGCATCTGCCGGCAGATCTCGCGGACCTCGTCGATGCCGTGGCAATGGTCGGCATGCTGGTGCGTCCACAAAACGGCGTCCAGCCGTGCGCAGCCGCTGTCCAGCAGCTGCTGCCGCAGGTCGGGGGAGGTGTCGACCAGCACCGAAACGCCGGCCCGCTCGACCAGAACCGACGGGCGCATGCGCCGGTTCTTCGGATTGGCGGGGTCGCAGCGGCCCCATTGGCCGCCCGGAACCCCGGCGATCACCGGCACGCCGCGTGACCCGCCGCAACCGAGGACGGTCACGCGCATCGTGTCGGTTGATGCGCCGTCCACCGTCATACAGCAGCCTTGGCGAACAGGCGGAAGAAGTTGTCGGTGGTGACGCGGGCCAGTTCCTCCGCCGACACGCCCTTCACCTCCGCCACGCAGGCCGCGGTGTGGGCGACATAGGCCGGCTCGTTGCGCTTGCCGCGGAAGGGGATCGGCGCCAGATAGGGCGCGTCCGTCTCCACCAGGATGCGGTCGAGCGGAACGTCCTTCACGATGGCGCGCAGCTCGTCCGACTTCTTGAAGGTGACGATCCCCGACAGCGACAGGGTGAAGCCGTACTCCACAGCCTCCTCCGCCAGCGCCCGGCCGGAGCTGAAGCAGTGCAGCAGCCCCTTCACCGGCTGGCCGGCCGCTTCCTCCTTAACGATGCGCATGGTGTCGTCGTCGGCATCGCGGGTGTGGATGATCAGCGGCAGGCCGGTTTCCAGGCTGGCGCGGATGTGCCGGCGGAAACACTCCTGCTGCTGGTCGCGCGGGCTCTTGTCATAGAAATAGTCGAGCCCGGTCTCGCCCAGCCCGATCACCTTGGGATGGCGCGACAGCTCGACCAGCGTGTCGACGGTGGTGACGGCGAATTCCTCCGCCGCCTGGTGGGGATGGACCCCCACCGTGCAGAGGATGTCGTCATAGCGTTCCGCCACCGCCAGGATGCGGTCGAAGCGGCTGAAGTAGGTGCAGATGGTGACCATCCGCCCGATGCCGGCCTGCCGGGCGCGGTCGACGACCGCGTCCAGCTCTTCGGCGAAATCGGGAAAGTCGAGATGGCAATGGCTGTCGACAAGCATCGGGGGAACTCAGGCCTTCGGTTCTTCGACGTAGCGCGGGAAGACGCCCTGCGGCGTCGGCAGCGGCGTGCCGGCGGCCAGCGCCCCCGACGGACCCAGATTGCCGAAGCCGCGCGCATCCGGACCCAGCGCCAGCAGGTCGAGGATCTTGGCGGAGGCGTCGGGCATCACCGGCTGGGTCAGGATGGCGAGATGGCGGATCGTCTCGGCCAGCACATAGAGCACGGTCGCCATGCGCGCCGGGTCGGTCTTCTTCAGCGCCCACGGCGCCTGTTCGTCGACATAGCGGTTGGCGTCGCCGACCACGGCCCAGATGGCGTCGAGCGCCTTATGGAAGGCCTGCGCCCTGATCTCCGCGCGCACGATGTCCAGCATGCCGTAGGCCGAGCCGAGCAAGGCGTTGTCGGCTTGCGTGAATTCACCCGGCGTCGGCACGGCGGCGCCGCAGTTCTTGCCGATCATCGACAGGACGCGCTGCACCAGATTGCCGTAATCGTTGGCGAGGTTGCCGTTGATCCGGTTGACCATCTGCTTGTGCGAGAAGTCGCCGTCATTGCCGAACGGCACTTCGCGCAGCAGGAAATAGCGGGTCTGGTCGAGGCCGTAGGTGTTGACCAGCGAATCCGGGGCGATGACGTTGCCCAGCGACTTCGACATCTTCTGGCCTTCGATGGTCCACCAGCCATGGGCGAAGACACGGCGGGGCGGCTGGAGACCGGCGGCCATCAGGAAGGCCGGCCAGTAGACGGCGTGGAAGCGCAGGATGTCCTTGCCGACCATGTGCAGGTCGGCCGGCCAGTATTTGGCATAGTCGCCGGTGGTGTCGGGATAGCCGACGGCGGTGATGTAGTTCGCCAGGGCGTCGAGCCAGACATACATGATGTGGGCGTCGTCGCCCGGCACCGGGATGCCCCACTTGAAGGTGGTGCGGCTGACCGACAGGTCCTTCAGGCCCGACTTGACGAAGGACATCACCTCGTTGCGCTTGCCGGCCGGCGCGATGAAATCGGGGTTCTGCTCGTAGAACTCGATCAGCCGGTCCTGCCAGGCCGAGAGCTTGAAGAAGTAGGACGGCTCCTCGACCCATTCGCACTCGGCGCCGGTCGGGGCGATCTTCTTGCCCTCGGCGTTGGTGGTCAGCTCGTCCTCGCCGTAGAAGGCCTCGTCACGGACCGAATACCAGCCGGCATAGGAGCCGAGATAGATCTCGCCGCGATCCTTCAGCAGTGTCCACAGCGCCTGCACCGACTTGACGTGCCGCGGCTCGGTGGTGCGGATGAAGTCGTCGTTGGAATAATTCATCAGCGAGACGAGATCGCGGAAGTTCTGCGACACCCGGTCGGTGAATTCCTGCGGCGCGATGCCGGCCTTCTCCGCCGACTTCTCCACCTTCTGGCCGTGCTCGTCGGTACCGGTCAGGAACTTCACGTCATAGCCGTCGAGGCGCATGAACCGGGCGAGGACGTCGCAGGCAAGCGTCGTGTAGGCGTGGCCGATGTGCGGCACGTCGTTCACGTAATAGATCGGCGTCGTCAGGTAGAAGGTCTTCGGCCCGGCCATTTGCGGCACTTTCTTTCAAGTCAGGTTCAACCGGCAGGTTCTGAAACAACCCTAGGCGGCTGCCGTTTCCAGCGCCGACAGGGCGTTCAGGACCACCTGCTTGCGGTCCAGGTTTGCGGATTCCGCGCGCGCGAAAAGACGCTGAACCTTTTCCCACACCTCCACCCAACGTTCAAGACCGCGGGCGTTCGCCAATCGGGTCATCAGGGCGGCCTCGCCCGGCACCACCTCCGCCGGCCAGGCCCCGCGGGCGAGCGAGCGAGCAAAGCGGGCGAGCCACCAGACCAGCAGCTCGGTCGCCGTCTCGAACATCCCGTCATCCTGTTTGCGGGTCAGCTTGTCGCCGAAGGCGTGCGCCGCGACGATGTCGATGCGCGGCAGGTCGGACAGCAGCCCGATCATCTCGCGGTAGAGCGCCAGGCCACCCGCGTCGGCGAGGTCGATGGCGCGGCCGACGCTGCCCTCCGACAGGCGGGCCAGCGCCGGGCGGTCGTCGGCGGCGATGTCGGGCCGGTGCTGCCCCAGCAGGTCGATCACCGTGTCTTCGGCCAGCGGCTTCAGCGTCAGCTTGCGGCAGCGCGAGCGGATGGTCGGCAGCATGCCGCCGGGATTGTCGCTGACCAGCAGCAGCAGGGCACCGGGCGGCGGCTCCTCCAGGATTTTCAGGATGGCGTTCAGGCCGCTGAGATTCATGCGGTCGGCGCCGTCGATCACCGCTACGCGCCAGCCGCCTTCCGCCGAGGTGCGGCGCAGGAAAGGGCCGATCTTGCGCACGTCGTCGACGGCGATGTCGCGCTTCAGCCGGCCCTTCTTCTCGTCGCGCTGGCGCTCGATGGTCAGCATGTCCGCATGGCCGCCCGACGCCACCCGGCGGAACACCGGATGGTCGGGACCGATGTGCAGCGAGGTGACCGGCGCGGCCCCCCCCATGGAGTCACCGAACAGGCTGTCGCCGGGCGGCTCCTGGGCCAGGACGAACCGGGCGAAGCGGAAGGCCAGCGTCGCCTTGCCGATGCCCGGCGTGCCGCCGATCAGCCAGGCATGCGGCAGCCGGCCGGAGTTCCAGGCCTCCAGCAGCAGCCGTTCCGCCTCGTCATGCCCGACGAGGTCGGGGTTGCGCCGCGGGGCGAGCGCCTCTTCGGCGCCGGGGCCCGCCGGGGCCGGGGTGCGTGCCTTGCTCACGACGCCAGCCCTTGGGCCAGCCCCAGGCGGGTGGCGACGGTGTCCCAGATGCCCGCCTGCACGGTATCGAGGTCGGCATCGGCATCGACCACGGCGCAGCGCTCCGGCTCCCGCCGCGCGATGTCGAGGAAGCCGTCGCGCAGCCTCTGGTGGAAACCGATGTCCATCCGCTCATAGCGGTCCTCGCCGCCATGGCGCGCCACGGCGCGGCGCAGGCCTGTCTCCACATCGATGTCGAGGATCAGCGTCAGGTCGGGACGGAAGCCGCCGAGCGCCGCCGTCTGCAAGGTCTCGATCAGCTCGCGCCCCAGCCCCAGCCCATAGCCCTGATAGGCCATGGTGCTGTCGAAGAAGCGGTCGCACAGCACCCAGGTCCCGGCCTCCAGCGCCGGCCACACCGTGCGCTCCAGATGGTCGCGGCGGGCGGCGGTGTGCAGCAGGGCCTCGGTGGTGGCACTCCAGCGGCCGGTCTCGCCGGTCACCAGCAGGCCGCGGATCTCCTCCGCGCCGGGCGATCCGCCCGGCTCCCGCGTCGTCACAAGCTCGACGCCGCGGGCATGCAGGGAGACGCGCAGGCTGTCGGCCAGACGGCGCAGCTGCGTCGACTTGCCGGCCCCTTCGCCGCCTTCCAGCGTGATGAAGCGGCCGCGCTTGGCGGAAGGAGCCGGGGCGGTCGGCATCGTCGTTACGGTCACAGGCTGTTGCCGAAGACGAGATACTTGGCGGCGGCGAAGGCGCGGCCGAACATGCCGGCCTTCGGCACGTCCTGGGCGGCCACCACCGGCACCTCCTTGCCCGGGAAGCCGGGGGCGGAGATCACCAGCTTGCCGACCGTGTCGCCCTTCTTGATCGGGGCGGCCACCGGGGCGCTGCTGACCAGCGACACCTTCATGCCGGGGCGGTCGGCACGGGCCATCGTCACGCTCAGGTTCTGCGGCACGGTGACCGGGACCATGTCCTGCTCGCCCAGCCAGACCGGAACCTGCTCGATGGTCTCGCCGCCCTTATAGAGGGTGTAGGAAGCGAATTCGCGGAAACCCCACTCGATCAGCCGGGCCGATTCGTCGGCGCGCGCCTGCATGTTGGGCAGGCCGTTGACCACCAGCAGCAGCCGGCGCCCCTCACGCTCGCCCGATGCGGTCAGGCCATAACCGCCGGCGTCGGTGTGTCCGGTCTTCAGCCCGTCGACATTCATGTTGCGGTAGAGCAGCGGGTTGCGGTTGCCCTGGGTGATGCCGTGATACTTGAACTCCCGGATCGAATCGTACTTGTAGAATTCGGGAAAGTCCTTGATCAGCCGTTCGGCCAGGATCGCCAGATCGCGGGCGGTCATGTAGTGGTTGGGGTCGGGCCAGCCGGTGGCATTGGCGAAGTTGCTGCTCTTCAGCCCCAGCTCCTTCGCGCGCTTGGTCGCCTGTTCGGCGAAGGACTGCTCCGACCCGGCCAGCCCCTCGGCCAGCACGATGCAGGCGTCGTTGCCGGACTGGACGATCATGCCCTTCAGCAGGTCGTCGACCTTGATGTTGTTGTGAAGCTCGACGAACATCTTGGAGCCCTGCATCCGCCAGGCCCGCTCGCTGACCGGCAGGGTGCTCTCCAGCGTCAGGCGGCCGCCCTTGATCGCCTCGAACACCATGTAGGCGGTCATGATCTTGCTCATCGACGAGGGCGCCATGCGCTCGTCGGCGTTCTTCTCGAACAGCACGGTGTCAGAGGTCAGATCGACAAGGATCGCCTGCTTGGCGATGGTGTCGAGGGTCGCGGCCTGGACCGAGGCCGCGGTGAAGCCGGCGCCAATCGTGGCCCCGGCCATCGCTATTCCGGCTGTGACAGCAACGGAACGGCCGAAAACGGCACACAGGCGGACGACAACAGCGTTCATGGCAACAATCCTCCAAGGACACTCGGTACAGGCAATAGGGTCGCTGGCGCTCATAGGGAGCGGCCGGGGGTGGTGTCGGGTGGCTGGATCAATCCACCACGATTTTGGCCTCCGTAAGGCCGGCCTGGATGATCTGGTTCAACAGGGTATCCGCCCTGTCGACGCTGTCCAGCGGTCCGACGCGGACGCGGTGCAGGGTCAGGCCGGCGGTCCGCGTCTGGCTGACGCTGGCGCGCTGGCCGATGGACGACAGGCGGGCGCGGGCCTTCGCCACATTCTCCTCGCTGCCGAAGGCGCCGACCTGCACATAGATCGCCTCATGCGCCCTCACCGGCAGCTGCGCCACCACCGGGGCCGGCACGAAGCGGCCCTCCGCCATGCTGCCGGCGACGGTGGCCGGTGGAGGGATCGGGGCGCCGACCACCGGCGCACGGGGAGTGCCGGCGGAGGGAGACAGGGAGGCGGCCTGCGCCGCCGCCGGTCCGGATGGGCCGCTCACCTCGATCCGGCCGCGCGGGGCGGCCTTCGGCGGCGGGCCGTCGACCTCGGCAAGCAGCGGGGCGGGCGTGCCCTGGCGCGCGGCGGCGGCGATGGCCCGGCTTTCCTCCGCCAGGATCTGCACGCGCACCTTGGCGGTGCCGGGCCCGTCGAAGCCCAGCAGCTGGGCGCCGCGCCGCGACATGTCGATGATGCGGCCGTTGGCGTAGGGGCCGCGGTCGTTGACCCGCACGACGATGGACCGGCCGTTATCGAGGTTGGTGACGCGCACCAGGCTCGGCATCGGCAGGGTCTTGTGCGCTGCGGTCAGTTCGTTCTGGTCGTAGATCTCGCCGTTGGCTGTGTTCTTCTCATGGAAGCCGGGGCCGTACCAAGAGGCGATGCCGGTCTCGTCGTAGCTGAAATCTTCCTTGGGATAATACCAGACGCCGTTGATCTGGTAGGGCTTTCCCACCTTGTAGACGCCGCTGGTGGGAAGGCCCGGGCCGGTGCCGGCGGGCTTCTGCGCGCAGGCGGCGAGCGCTGCCACGCCGACCAGCACGACGACCCTGCTCACCCCGCGCCAGCGACGCATCCGCCAATTTCCTTCTTTCCCCGACCCGGCCCGACCGCCAAGGCGGCGGCACTCTAGCGGAGTGGCACCGCCGCGCCAATGGCTCGAACGCGGCGGCGGTACGATGACACAGCCCGCAAGCGGGTCGACCCGTTAGGGTCCGGGGAACAGGCTGTCGGTGCGGCCCATCAGCCAATAGGCGGTCAGCCCGATCCACTCGCGCACCGCGTCGTCGAGGATCACCAGATTCTGCCCGAACTCGAAGCGCAGCCAGGGCGTGGCGTCATGCTTGGTGCGGTAGTCGACGGGGTAGGGGGTCACCTCCCACCCGACGGCGCGGAAGATGCCGACCGACCGCGGCATGTGCATGGCCGAGGTGACCAGGATCCAGCGTTCACCCGGTGCCGGCTTGACCATCTCCTTGCTGAAGACCGCATTTTCCCAGGTGTTGCGGGACTCAGCCTCGTAGAGCACCCGGTCGGCGGGGATGCCGGCCTGGAGCAGGGCGGCGCGGGCGGTGACGTCCTCCTTCAGGTCCGGCGCCAGCAGCCGGCCCGATCCGCCGGTGAAGACGGCCTTGGCCTCCG
The DNA here is from genome assembly GCF_002573965.1 of Azospirillum palustre. NCBI lineage: Bacteria > Pseudomonadati > Pseudomonadota > Alphaproteobacteria > Rhodospirillales > Azospirillaceae > Azospirillum > Azospirillum palustre. Next base: position 984,677 of record NZ_PDKW01000043.1, read on the forward strand.
GATGGCGGCGGACGAGGTCGGCGAAGCCCAGGATCCGCTCGGCCGCGTCGTTCAGCGACGGGTCGCCGCGGTCGGCGGTGATCGGCGGGTTTAGGGCGCCGCCCAGCATGATGATGCCGTCGATCCGCCCCTCGGGCACCGATCGCGGGAAGCGGTTCTCCAGCGGCAGGGCGACCAGCGCACCGAGACCCGTGTACATCACCAGCAGAAGCAGCACCGCCGCCAGCGTGACCAGCCGCCGTCCGGCGCGCTGCCAGCGCCGCGTCCGCAGCAGCAGCGCGCCCAGCGCCACCGCCAGCACCAGGGCGTTGCCGGGCGCGAAGACGCCCCACAGCAGCTTCGACAGGATGAAGGACATCGCCGGCAGGCTCACGATGGTGGACGGGAGGGCGGACCATAAGCGCGGCGGTCGGGGCAGGGCAACCGCGCCGGCCCCGCTGCCGTCAGCCCCCGACCGGCGTGCACAGCTCCACCAGCGTGCCGTCGGGGCAGCGGATGTAGGACACAATCTGTCCCCACGGCATGCCTTTCGGCGGTGCCAGTTCAGTGGCGCCGGCGGCCAGCGCCGTGGCGTGCGCCGCTTCCACGTCGCCGGTGACCAGCGCGATCTCGACGCCCAGCGGCCTTTCGCTGGCGCTGGCGAACACATAGCCGGCGGGGTGGTGCGACAGCGCCAGCTCCTGGCTGGCGAAGGCGAGGGTGGTGGAACCGGTGTCCAGTTCGCCATAGTCGCCCGTTTCGGCAAGGAAGCGCCGGCTCAGCCCGAACGCCTTCTCGAAGAAGACCAGCGACGCCGCGACGTCGGGAACATAGAGGATCGTATAGCCGAACTTCATGGAAGCTCTCTCTGGTTGCGGGTTACCGGGGCGGAGGACCTTATCACTCTCCGGCACGGCGGTATCCCCATACCGATGCCGGCGGCAGATTTCGCAGCGTGAAGCCCAACCGCTGCCCTGTCAGCCCCAGCGCCTCGCGGTTCAGCGGCGAATGCGGCATGAAGCTGTAGAGGAGGAACCGCCCGCCCGGCCGCAGGATGCGGAAGGTGGCGTCCAGCACCTCGCGCTGGAACTCCAGCGGGAAGGTGATCATCGGGATGCCGATCACCACGGTGCCGACCTTGCCGCACAGCGTCTCGCCCAGCAACTCCGGCGCCTTGCGGCAGTCGTCGGCGATGACGGTGACGGCCGGGCAGCGGGCGCGCAGATGGCGGGCGAGGTCCGGGTCGATCTCGAAGCTGTAGAGCCGGTCGGCCGGGACGCCGGCCTCCAGAATCGCCGCGGTGATCGGGCCGGTGCCGCCGCCGAACTCCACCACCGCCTCGTCCGGCTCCCGCCGGATCTCGCGGGTGATGCGGCGGCGCAGCGCCTGGGAGGAGGGGGCGACCGACCCCATCGCCCAGGGATCGGCCAGCCAGCGGCGGAAGAACAGCCAGGATTCGGAAAGCGGGGCGGGTGCCGTCTCGATCTTCTCGCTCATGCAAGGCCTTCCTGGTTCGGGGCGGCCCTCTCCCGTCGTTCAGGGGCGCCGGCCCTAATGCAGAGTTGCTGCCAGAAGTTGGTGACCTGCGTATGACAGGCTGCTCGCCACCAGAGTCAAAAACACCAGGGCCGCGGCGGTCAGCCCCAGCCCGATGCCGATGGCGCCGCCGTCGCGCTCGATCAGCCCCAGTGAGATCAGCACCAGCGCGAAGCCCGGCAGCCAGCCGGTCAGCGGCAGCGGCACGATGCAGGTCAGCGTCAGGATGAACAGCAGAAGCCCGAACCAGCGCTCCTCGTCGATGCGGGCGAGGCGGTGCAGCCGTGGCTTCAGCATCCGCTCGATCCACACCAGCCGCGGCATGGCGGCGTCGAGCGTCCGCGCCGCCAGCCGGGTGCCGATGGAGCGGCGCAGCAGCCAGTCCGGCAGCCCGGCCCCGCGCCGGCCGAAGGCCATCTGCGCGGTGTAGAGCACGATGGGCAGGTCGAACAGGCAGGACACGCCGAGCGGCACCGGGGCGATGGTCGGCAGAGACAGCGCCAGCAGGATGGTGCCGAGCGAGCGGTCGCCCAGCGCCCGGATCAGGTCGCCCAGCGTGACCCGCTCTTTCGGCAGGTTGGCGCGGAAGCGTGCCAGCACGTCGGAGGTTCGCTCCTCCTCCTCACCGTCGCAGACGGTGGGCAGGGCGATGGTTCCGTCATGCTCCATCTCGGCCCGATCCATCTCTGCCTGGGCGTTACCGTCGGAGCCGCCTATGTGCCGGCGGGCGTTCAAACGCCGGCCTCCGCCGCGGCGCTCTCGTAGAGTTCGAGCGCCTCCAGCCAGGTTTCCTCGGCGGTCGCCAGCTTCTTCTCCACCGTGCCCAGCTCGATCTGCAGTTTGGTCAGCTTGTCGGACGGACCGGTGTAGAGCGCCGGATCGGACATCTTCGCCTCGATCTTGCGCTTCTCCTCGCTCAGCTTGGTCACCAGCGCCTCGGCATCGGTGGCCTTGCGCTTCAGCGGGGCAAGCGCGGTGCGCGCCTCGGCGGCGGCGCGGCGCTGATCCTTTTTGTTCGGCCCGGCGTCGCGGTCGGTGCCGCCCTTGGCGACGGCGCGTTCCGCCTTGGCGCGGTCGAGCAGATAGCGGCGGTAGTCGTCGAGATCGCCGTCATAGGCCTGCACCGTGCCGTCGGCGACCAGCAGCAGCCGGTCCACCGTCATCTCGATCAGGTGGGGATCGTGACTGATGACGATGACGGCGCCGGGGAAGTCGTTGATCGCCTCGATCAGGGCCTCGCGGCTGTCGATGTCCAGATGGTTGGTCGGTTCGTCCAGCATCAGGATGTGCGGGACTTCCCGGCTCATCAGCGCCAGCAGCAGCCGCGCCTTCTCGCCGCCGGACAGGCTGGAGATCCTGGTCTCCGCCTTCACCTGCGGGAAGCCGAAGCGGCCGAGATGGGCGCGCACCTTCTCCTCCAGCGCCAGCGGCATGATGCGCTGGGTCTGCTGGATCGGCGTCAGCGACAGGTCCAGCTCCTCGGCCTGATGCTGGGCGAAATAGCCGATGCGCAGCTTGGACGGCCGCCGCATCTCGCCGGCCATCGGTTGCAGCCGGTTGGCCAGCAGCTTGACCAGCGTCGACTTGCCGTTGCCGTTGGCACCCAAGAGGCCGATGCGGTCCTCCATGTCGATGCGCAGGTTGACCCGCCGCAGGATCACCTTGTCGCCATAGCCGATGCTGACCCCCTCCAGCGCGATCAGCGGCGGCGCCAGCTCGTCGGGCGGGGGGAAGTTGAAGACGACCTCGGGATCGTCCTCCATCAGCGTGATCGACTCCATCTTCTCCAGCAGCTTCAGGCGGCTCTGCGCCTGACGGGCCTTGCTGGCCTTGAAGCGGAAGCGGTCGACATAGGACATCATGTGCTTGCGCCGCGCCTCCTGCTTGGCGGCCATGGAGGCGATGCGTTCCTGGTTGGCGCGGCGCTGCGCCAGGAACTGGTCGTAATTGCCGCTGTAGGTGACGAGCTTGCCCTGGTCGATGTGGATCGTCGTGGTCGGCACCGCGTTCAGCAGCTCGCGGTCATGGCTGACCAGCAGGATGGTGTGCGGGTAGTTCTTCAGATAACCCTCGAGCCAGATGGTGGCTTCGAGGTCGAGGTGGTTGGTCGGCTCGTCCAGCAGCAGCAGGTCGGGGCGGGAGAACAGCACGCCGGCCAGCGCCACGCGCATCCGCCAGCCGCCGGAGAAGTCGGAGCAGGGCCGCTGTTGCGCCTCGGCGTCGAAGCCCAGGCCGGACAGCACCTGCGCCGCGCGCGACGGGGCGGAATGCGCCTCGATGTCGGCGAGCCTTGCGTGGACCTCGCCGATGCGCATCGGGTCGGTCACCGTCTCGGCCTCAGCCAGCAGGGCGGTGCGTTCGGTGTCGGCGGCCAGCACGGCGTCGATCAGCGTCGTCGGCCCGCTCGGGGCCTCCTGCGCCACCATGCCCATCCGCATGCCGGCCGGCAGGGTGATGGCGCCGGCATCCGTTTGCAGCTGGCCCGAGATCAGCTTCAGCAGGGTCGATTTCCCGGTGCCGTTGCGCCCGACCAGCGCCACGCGATGCCCCTTGGGCACCACCGCCGTCGCATGGTCGAACAACACTCGGCCGCCGAAGCGGAAGGTCAGGTCATTGATGTGCAGCATAGCGCGGAGGATGTAGCACGCGAGGGCGCCGATTTGAAGCGGGGCGGGGCTGATGGCGTGCGAATGGCACGGCTTTGTCCCGCGCAGGGCAGCCCGTTCCGCCCTGCTTCGGCTTGGTGCCGGCCATCGGGTTTGTTTGAACACGACCAATTCAAGGAACGGAATCGCCACCCGTTCTTTTTTAATTGAACGTTCAATCAATAAAAACCACGCTGACTCCGGCAATCGAATTGCTGCGATTCACTGCCACCCTCTGGACCTCGGATCAGGGAGACGCGACATGACGCGGTTCGGACGTCTGGCCCATTACATCCATGGTCGTCCCGTCGAAGACGAGGGGGCGGAGCGTTTCGCCACCGTCAACCCGGCGACCGGGGAGGTGTTGGCCGAGGTCGCACAGGCGACATCCGCGGAGATCGACCGCGCCGTCGACAGCGCCCGCGCCGGGCAGGCGGTGTGGGGGGCGATGACGGCGATGGAGCGGTCGCGGGTACTGCGCCGGGCGGTATCCCTGCTGCGCGAGCGCAACGACGCGCTGGCGGAAATCGAAACGCTCGACACCGGCAAGCCGCTGAGCGAGACGCGCGCGGTCGACATCGTCACCGGCGCCGACGTTCTGGAATATTACGCCGGCCTCGCCCCGGCTCTTGAGGGCCGCCAGATCCCGCTGCGTCCGACCTCCTTCGTCTACACCCGGCGCGAGCCGCTGGGGGTGGTGGCCGGGATCGGCGCGTGGAACTACCCGATCCAGATCGCGCTGTGGAAATCGGCCCCGGCGCTGGCCGCCGGCAACGCCATGATCTTCAAGCCGAGCGAGGTGACGCCGCTGACCGCGCTGCATCTGGCGGCGATCTACAGCGAGGCCGGGCTGCCCGACGGCGTGTTCAACGTCGTCCAGGGCGACGGTCGGGTCGGTGCTCTGCTGGCCGCCCATCCCGGCATCGAGAAGCTGTCCTTCACCGGCGGGGTGGAGACCGGCAAACGGGTGATGGCCGCGGCCGGCGGATCGACCCTGAAGGAGGTGACGATGGAACTTGGCGGCAAATCGCCGCTGATCGTCTTCGCCGACGCCGATCTCGACCGCGCCGCCGACATCGCCATGATGGCGAACTTCTACAGCTCCGGGCAGGTCTGCACCAACGGCACCCGCGTGTTCGTCCAGCGCAGTATCGCCACGGCGTTCGAAGAGCGGCTGATGGTCCGGGTGCGCCGCATCCGCATGGGCGATCCGCTGGATCCCGACACCAATTTCGGCCCGCTCGCCAGCTTCCCCCACCGCGACAAGGTGCTGCGCTACATCGAGGCCGGCAAGGCGGAGGGCGCGCGGCTGCTGGCCGGCGGCGGCATTCCGGAAGGCGCCGTCTTCGCGCGCGGCGCCTATGTGGCGCCGACCGTCTTCACCGACTGCCACGACGGCATGACCATCGTGCGCGAGGAGATTTTCGGTCCGGTCCTGTCGATCCTGACCTTCGACGAGGAGGAGGAGGTCGTCGCGCGCGCCAACGCCACCAGCTACGGCCTCGCCGCCGGGCTGGTCACCAGCGATCTGGCCCGCGCCCACCGGGTGATCCACCGGCTGGAGGCCGGGATCTGCTGGATCAACGCCTGGGGCGAATCGCCGCCGGAGATGCCGGTCGGCGGCTACAAGCAGTCGGGCATCGGCCGCGAGAACGGGGTCGAGACGCTCGACCATTACACCCGCCTCAAGTCGGTCCAGGTCGAGTTGGGAGCCTACTCGTCGGTGTTCTGAGCCCGCTTTTCAGAGAAGGCCGCTTTTTTAAAGAAGGGGTGTTCGATGTCGAACCAACCGACCTCCGGGGCCGCTGCGCCGGAGAACGGCGCCGCCATGCCCGCCGCCATATCCTCCTTCGCCCCTGCGGTGCATGAGTATGACTACATCGTCGTCGGCGCCGGTTCGGCGGGCAATGTGCTGGCCTGCCGCCTGACCGAGGATGCCGGAGTCAGCGTCCTGCTGCTGGAGGCCGGCGGACCCGACCACCGGCTGGACTACCGCACCCAGATGCCGGCGGCGCTGGCCTTCCCGCTGCAAGGCCGCCGCTACAACTGGGCTTACGAGACCGAACCCGAGCCGCACATGGACAACCGCCGGATGGAGTGCGGGCGCGGCAAGGGGCTGGGCGGGTCGTCGCTGATCAACGGCATGTGCTACATCCGCGGCAACGCGCTGGACTATGACGGCTGGGCCGGGCTGCCGGGTCTGGAGGACTGGAGCTATCTCGACTGCCTGCCCTATTTCCGCAAGGCGGAGACGCGCGACATCGGCCCCGACGCCTATCACGGCGGTGACGGCCCGCTGTTCGTCACCACCGCCAAGCCGGGCGTCAACCCGCTCTACGAGGCGATGGTGGAGGCCGGAGCGCAGGCCGGCTACGGCCGCACCGCCGACCTGAACGGCTACCGCCAGGAGGGCTTCGGCCCGATGGACCGCACGGTGACGGCGCAGGGGCGGCGGTGCAGCACGGCGCGCGGCTATCTCGACCGGGCGCGGGAGCGGTCGGGGCTGACCATCGTCACCCACGCGCTGACCGACCGCATCCTGTTCGACGGACGCCGCGCCGTCGGCGTCGCCTATCTGCGCAACGGCACGCCGGTGACGGCGCGGGCGCGGCGGGAGGTGCTGCTGTGCGCCGGGGCCATCGCCTCGCCGGCGATCCTGCAACGGTCGGGGGTGGGGCCGTCGCCGCTGCTGCGCGAGCTGGGGGTGGAGACGGTGATCGACCTGCCGGGCGTCGGCGGGGATCTCCAGGACCATCTGGAGATGTACATCCAGTATCACTGCCGCCAGCCGGTCTCGCTCTATCCGGCGCTGAAATGGTGGAACCAGCCGGCCATCGGCGCCGAATGGCTGTTCCTGGGGACCGGCATCGGCGCCAGCAACCAGTTCGAGGCCGGCGGCTTCATCCGCACCGGCGACGACGTGCCCTGGCCCAACATCCAGTATCATTTCCTCCCCGTCGCCATCAGCTACAACGGCACCAACGCGGTGGAGGCGCACGGCTTCCAGGCCCATGTCGGCTCGATGCGCTCGCCCAGCAAGGGTCGCGTCAATGCCCGCTCCCGCGATCCGGGGCAGGCACCGAGCATCCTGTTCAACTATATGGCCGACCCGCAGGACTGGCGGGAGTTCCGGGCCGGCATCCGCATCACCCGCGACATCATGCGCCAGCGCGCCCTGGCCCCCTATCGCGGCGAGGAGATCAGCCCCGGCGCCGAGTGCGTCACCGATGCCGACCTCGACGCCTTCGTCCGTCATCACGCCGAGACGGCCTACCACCCCTGCGGCACCTGCCGGATGGGGACCGACGACGGCGCGGTGGTGGACGGCCAGGGCCGGGTGCATGGGCTGGAGTCCTTGCGCGTCATCGACGCCTCGATCATGCCGCGGATCATCACCGGCAACCTGAACGCACCCACCATCATGATGGCGGAGAAGCTGGCCGACGCGGTGCGCGGCCGTCCGCCGCTGCCGCGCGCCGACGTGCCCTATTACGTCGCCGAGGCCGCTATCCGACAGAAGGAGCCGGTGAAGGACCAGCGGCGGCGGGCCTGAGACCCGCAGCCAACACGACAGAGACGACAACGATAACCACAAGCAAGGAGAACAGGGACATGGCCAAGACATTCGGTAAATTTTCTGCCGGTAAATTCTCCGCCGCCAAATTCTCCACCCTGGCCGTCGGCCTGATGCTGGCGGCCGGGACGGTACAGGCTGCGGATCCGGCCTCCTGCAAGGCGGTGCGGTTCGGCGACGTGGGATGGACCGACATCGCGGCGACGACGGCGCTCGCCTCCGTCACGCTGGAATCGCTGGGCTACAAGCCGACCACCAGCGTCTCGTCGGTGCCGGTCGTCTATCTCGGGCTGAAGACCAAGTCGCTGGACGTGTTCCTGGGCAACTGGATGCCCACCATGGAGACCTTCATCAAGCCGGTGCTGGAGGACGGTTCGGTCGAGGTGACGCGCGTCAACCTGGAGGGCGCCAAATACACGCTGGCCGTTCCCACCTACGCCGCCGAGGCCGGGCTGAAGAGCTTCAAGGATCTGGCGAAATACAAGGACAAGCTGGACGGCAAGATCTACGGCATCGAGGCCGGCAACGACGGCAACCTGATCATCGACAAGATGCTGAAGGCCGACGCCTTCGGCCTGAAGGACTTCAAGATGGTCGAGTCCAGCGAGGCCGGCATGCTGGCCGAGGTGAAGCGGGCGGTGCGGGCCAAGAAATGGATCGCCTTCCTCGGCTGGGCGCCGCATCCGATGAACAAGACGATGGACATCACCTATCTGTCCGACGGCGACGACTGGTTCGGCCCGAATTACGGCGGCGCCACCGTCAGCACCAACGTGCGCAAGGGCTATGCCGCCGAATGCCCGAACATCGGCAAGTTCCTGTCCAATCTGGTCTTCACCGTGGAGATGGAAAACTCGGTGATGGACGGCATCATGAACGGCGGCCGCAAGCCCGAAGCGGTGGCGGCCGACTGGCTGAAGAAGAATCCCGCCATTCTGAAGACCTGGCTGTCCGGCGTCACCACGCTGGACGGCAAGGACGGTCTGGCCGCCGCCCAAGCCAAGCTGGGTGCCGCCAAATCCTGACCTGACGCCTGCTTTCCCAAAGCCTCCTCGACTCCGGCCGCGCTGGGAAGCCAGCGCGGCCGTATTTTTTGCGAAGATCGGGAAGCCCGGCTCCAAACGAACGCCTTGCCGCGCCGTGAAAGCGCCTCTATAAAGCCGCCCATCCGGCGCCCCGGTCATCCGGCGGCGCCTGCGAGTTTTTCAATCGGCGAAAAGCCCCATTCCCGCAGGAGTCACCACCATGGCCGTCGAACGGACCCTCTCGATCATCAAGCCCGATGCCACCCGCCGCAACCTGACCGGCAAGATCAACGCCAAGTTCGAAGACGGCGGCCTGCGCATCGTTGCCCAGAAGCGCGTCCAGCTGTCGAAGGCCCAGGCCGAGCAGTTCTACGGCGTGCACCGCGAGCGTCCGTTCTTCGGCGATCTGGTCTCCTTCATGATCTCCGGTCCGGTGGTCCTGCAGGTTCTGGAAGGCGAGAACGCCATCGCCCGCAACCGCGAGATCATGGGCGCCACCAACCCGGCCAACGCCGCCGAGGGCACCATCCGCAAGGAGTTCGCCGAGTCGATCGAGGCCAACTCGGTCCACGGTTCGGACGCCCCGGAGACCGCCGCCCAGGAGATCGCCTTCTTCTTCGCCGGCATCGAGCTGGTGGGCTGATCCTTCGGGCCTGACCTTCCGTCAGGCCTGGCGAAAGGGCCGCTCCCGCGAGGGGGCGGCCTTTTTTGCGTTTTGCGTCAGGCTCTGGCAGTATCGAAAGCCGTGAACCTTTTGCCCCGCAGATGCCGGGGTCGATCCCGACAGGAGTTGCCCGCGATGGAATCCCAATCCGCAAAGCCGATCATCGCGGCGCTGCTGCAACCGCTACCGGTGCTGACCCAGCCGCAGGCCCGCAACGACCTGTCCGACGAATCCGTGGTGCGGCTGCTGGTCGGCCAGTTCATCGACCTCAGCCTGGGCGCCTTCAATCAGGTTCTCCAGGGCAACCTCGACCAGGACGAGGCGGTCGACGGCATCAACCGTCAGGCCATCGCGCTCAACTCCGTCTTCCTCGGCACCAGCGGCTTCGAGACCGTCATCACCCACCCCTGGAATTCGCCGGACCAGCTCGGCGCCTTCCTGAAGGACGTGGTTGCGCTTGAGTATCCGGAAGACGACTGCGTCCGCGCCATGCTGATCCATCTGGCGACCCAGCTGATGCACGCGCTGCGCCTGCCTGACGAGGAGCGCATCGAGGAGGTGGAGGCGCTGACCCTCGACGCTGCCGACCTGCTGCTGGGCCGCGCTCCGGAAGACGACGACGAGATCGACATCGATATCGGCGCCTGACCTCCCTCTCACCCCGCCGGGTTCAAATTCACCTCGATCAGCACGGTATCCTCGACGAAATCGGCGCTGTGCCAGGCGCCGGGGTCGAAGCGGATGACCATGGCCGGCCGCAGATCCACCGGCCCCGCTTCGCAGGTCAGCAGGGCGCGGCCTTCCACGACGATGACGAACTGCTCGTGAGGGTGGTCGTGGCGTGGGGCGGACGTGCCGGCCTTGATGACGATGTGCTTCAACGATGCGCCGGTGCCGGGAAGGCTGCGGCGCTCCACCCCTTCGGCAGTCTGGGCCGGCAGATCGCTCCACGTAATCACGTCTGCCTTCGGGGTGCCCTCGGCGTTGGCCGGGGGAATGGCCTTGGGGGTCATCGGCGGCATGGCATGGTCCTTTCGAAACCGGCCGGCTTTGGAACGGCAACCGTTTTTTACGTGTTTTGCGGCCTCCCGGATCTCCTCTCCATCGCCCCTACCGCTTCAGGCTGCCGCGGCTGTGCGAAAGCTTAGCTACTAAACCTGCTGTTAACGCCTGACAGCCTAAGACGGGACGATCCGGTGATGATGTCACCGGACAACAACTCTTCCGGCACCCTTTCGGACAGACGGAGGCCCCGTGGACGTTGCAGGCACCGACCGACCGCATCCCACCGGGGGTGCCGCCAGACCGGTGTCCGGTCCGTCGGGTCTTTCCGCGTCCCTTCCAGGCCTGCTGGCCGGGCTAACCGGCATCGGCACCCTGGCGGCGCTGTCTGCAAGCGGGCAGGTCGGCTGGCCGGTCGCCGGCGCGCTGGCCGCTGCCGGAGGTCTGGCCCTGTGGAGCGCCCGGCGCGCCGGGGCCGCCGCCACCGCTCTGGCCCGTTCCGACGCCGCTCTGCGCCGGGCGGCGGACGAACTGGAAGGGCTGCGCGACCGCTCCCGCGACTTCGCTGCCGTGACGCCCGGCTGGTTCTGGGAAACCGGGTCGGACCACCGCTATCTCGCGCTGTCGGGCGGGCTCACCGTGCTGCTCGGTTGCGACCCGCGGACGGTGTTCGGCGATTCCCTTCTCGACCTTGGGGTGCTGGTCGCCGACGAGACGACCTGGGCCGAATACCGTGCCGATATCGAGGCCGGCCGGGCCTTCCGCGACCTGGAGGTGAGCTTCGAGGGGGTGGACGGGCGCGACCTCGTGCTGCGGCTCAGCGCCGTGCCGGTGCGCAGCGCCGATGGACGCTTCCGCGGCTATCGCGGCTGCGGCGTCGATGCCACCGCCGAGACGCTGGCGCTGGTGGAGGCGCGTTTCATGCAGGCGGTGGTGCATGACGCCATCGACAGCGTGTCGGAAGGATTCGTGCTGTTCAGCGCCGATGGCCGGCTGCTGATCTGCAACGAGCAGTATCGCCGCGCCTATCCCACCATCGCCGACATGCTGACCCCCGGCCGCAGCTTCGCCGAGATCCTGCGCGCCGCTGCCGAGCGCGGCGGGTATGAGGGGGAGGGTGACATCGGCGCCTGGGTGGAGCAGCGGCTGACCCGCCATCTCCAGCACTCCACCCCGGTCGACGGCCGGCTGTCCGACGGGCGCTGGTACCGCATCAGCGAGCATGCCACCGGCACCGGCGGCGTGGTGAAGATCCTGATGGACATCACCGAGCTGAAAACGCGGGAAGAGCAACTGGCCGGCCAGACCGCCCGGCTGGAACAGACCGTCGGCGCCCTGCGCGAGAGCGAGTTGCGTTACCGCCAGCTCGTCGAACTGGCGCCCTATGGCATCGTCATCTGGGACTGCACCGCCATCCGCTTCGCCAACGGGGCCGCCGCGGCGATCCTCGGCGTCGCCGCCGATGCGCTGGAAGGCCAACTGCTCGCCGGATTTCTGGCGGAAGGCGATGCGCTGGCCGCGACGCTCGCCGCCGCTGCCGAGGGGGAGGAGCGCCGGCTGGAATGCGACGCTCTGCGCCCGACCGGCGAGCGCCGCCGGCTGGAGGTCGCGGCCAGTCAGGCCGTCTATGGCGGTGGGCCGGCGGTGCTGCTGGTGATGAACGACATCACCGACCGCCGCCGGGTGGAGGGCGAGCTTCAGCGCGCCCAGAAGATGGAGGCGGTGGGCCGCATGGCCGGCGGCATCGCCCATGAGTTCAACAACATGCTGACCGCCATCGGCGGCTTCGCCCGGCTGGCGGAGCGCAACCCGGCCGATCCCGACCGCGTGCTGACCTGCGTGCAGGAGATCGCCAAGGCGTCCGAACGGGCGGCGGCGCTGACCGCGCAGCTTCTGGACTTCTCCCACCGCCGGGTGACCGACGAGCGCGAGGTGGTCGCCGTCGCCCCGCTGGTGCGCGACCTGCGCGTCTTCCTGAAACCTCTGCTCAGCGCCGGCATCGACGTGGCGATCCTGGCCGCTGACGAAAGCGCGCACGCGCTGGTCAACCCGGTGACGCTGAACCAGGCTCTGCTGAACCTCGCGCTGAACGGGCGCGATGCCATGCCTCACGGCGGCACCCTGACCATCGCCCTGGCGGTGGAGACGCCGGACGACGCCTTCTTCGCCCGTCACCGCGGCCTGAAGCCGGGCCGCTACGTCGCGATCCGCGTCAGCGACCAGGGGGCGGGTGTGCCGGCGGAGATCCGCGACCGCGTCTGGGAGCCCTTCTTCACCACCAAGGAACCGGGGAAGGGCACCGGGCTCGGCCTGTGGATGGTCTATGGCACGGCGCAGCAGTCGGGCGGCGCGGTCGAACTGGAGGGCGAGGAGGGGCAGGGCGCCACCTTCGCGCTCTATCTGCCCGCCGTCGAACCGCCGGCATCCCCGGTCGGGCTCGACCCCTTGCAGGTCGCGGAGGGGGAGGGGGCGGTCATCCTGCTGGTCGATGACGAGGACTCGGTGCGCCGCTATCTCCGCCTCGTGCTGGAGGAAGCCGGCTGCACGGTGGTGGAGGCATCCGACGGGCAGGAGGCGCTGACCCGGTACGACGAGGCCGGCGGTCTGTTCGATGCGGTGGTCAGCGACGTGTCGATGCCGCGGATGAACGGGCTGGACTTGGCCCGCGAACTGGAGAGCCGCAACCAGCTTCTGCCCATCCTGTTCCTGACCGGCTATGCCTCGCGCGAGACGGCGGCCGGGCTGACGGCGCAGGAGGGGCGGCAGATCGTGATGAAGCCGGTGGCGCCCGAGCGGCTGCTCAGCGCGCTCCGCGACCTGTTGGCTCTGTGAGGGCGGCGATGGAGGAGTCCCGCCACGACACCCCCGTTGCGGAACCGACGCTGGAAGAGGCGGAGGGTTCCGCCCCCGCCGCCTGCCGCGAGCCCGCCGATTTCTATACCCCGGCCGGCCGGGACGGGGTCGGCCGCTTCTGCCGCCGCTTCCTCGACGAGAACGCGCTGACCGCGACGGAGCTGCTGCACCACCCGCGCCACCAGACCGGGCTGTCCAACACCGCCACCTTCGTCGCCATCCTGACCCAGGCCGAACGGGCGATGGACCGGAAGGGTGGCATGACGCCGCTGGTCAACGAGATCGCCCGGCTGACGCGCGAGCGGGTGAAGGAACATCCGCCGCCCGACTTCCTGTCCGCCGACTATCCCGGTACGGCGGCGGAGCTGCTGTCCGCCGGCGGCTTCCTTGGCCGTTTCCTGCTCGACGCCGCCGTCACCCAGCACATCGCCGTCTGCCGCAGCTTCGCCGAGAAGGCGGAGGCGCTGCTGAACCTTGCCGAGACCACCGAGCATCCCGATGCGCTGACGCCGGTTGAGCGGCTGCTGGGAGAGATCCTGCTGAGCGACGCCGGCACCGCGTCCTGCGCGCGGGATGCCCCCTTCACCACCCTGATCGACCTGATCGTGACGCTGATCGCCACCGACCGGCCAATGGCGGACGACGCTCCATCGGTGTTCCGCCGGCTCGACGCGCTGATGCGCCGGGTGCCGATGCCGGGCCTGCGCGACGCGCTGGCCGCCGCCTTCCGCCGCGAGATGGCCAAGCCGGCCTGCTTCACCATCGCCAGCGCCGGCGACATGTTCGGCATCGAGGCGGTGCAGCGCGAGATTCTGGCGCTGAGCGACCTGTCCGCCCGCCTGCGCGACCGCGAAGGCGCCTATGTCGGCGGTGCGCGGACGGAGGCGGCTCTGCAACGCCGCACCGCCCTGCTGGTCAACGAGGACACGGTCCCGGAGATCACCCGTGGCCGCAACTTCGTGCAGAAGCTGCGCATCCTGTTCGTGCTCCAGAAGATGCCGCTGTCGCCCACAGCGGCCAAGGCGGTGGCCGATTACCTGAAGAGCTTCTTCGACAGCCGCGACTTCGCCGGCCGGCTGCTGGACTGCTGGAAGGACCGGAACGAGAAGCTGAAGGGGCTGGCGGAGGTTCAGCGCCTCGTGCTGTCCAGCGCCTTCCCCGACGAGGAGCGCGAGTATCTCGGCGGCCAGCTCGACGACATCCAGAACGCCTTCCTGCGCACCCAACGCGTGCTGACAGCCTTGATCCAGGCCAAGGACGATGCACCGGCCGACACCGTGCTCGACATCGTCCGGCTGGCGGGAGAGGGGGCCTTCTGCTCCGGCAAGAGCCGGCTGGCGGTGGCCCGGGTGCTCTACCGCCACTGCCACCGGCCGCGTTTCGTCCGCCATGTCCTGCTGAACGCGCCGGGGCCGAAGGAACGGCTGGCGCGTGCCAACTGGCTGCGGCAGGCGCTGGGCATGGTCGGCGTGCCCTTCATCGACCTGTCCTCCCACCGTGTCCTGGTGGTGGATGACGAGGCCGGGCCGCGCGCCTTCGTCACCTCCGTCCTGCGGGAACTGGGCATCGGCCACATCGTCACCGCCGCCGACGGCCAGGAGGCGCTGGAGCGCTTCCAGGCCGATGGTGCGGCCTATGACCTGATCGTCTGCGACTGGATGATGCCGCGGCTGAGCGGCCTCGACCTGCTGAAGCAGGTGCGCGAGACCCGCAGCGACCTGCCTTTCCTCATGGTCACGGCGCTGGCGACGCTGGATGCGGTGAAGAAGGCGCTGGCCCATCAGGTCAGCGGCTACATCGCCAAGCCCTTCACGCCCGACCAGTTGGAGGAGAAGATCTTCCTGGTCCTGGCGCAGAAGGGCTTCGGGGATTAGAGTTTGTCTGATGCTTACTTAAGCACCAGACAAACTCTAAGCTTTTGGTTTTCCGTGTGATTCACGCTTCAAGCGATTCCGCTTGAACCGATCACACTCTAGCGGCGGGAGGCCCGGTCAGCGGAACAGGCCGGGCATGATCTCCACGATGATGCCGGTGGCGGAAACGACCAACACGGCGTCATGGTTGACGCGAACCCAGCGATGGCCCCGCGGCGGGCGGTGCAGGTGGTAGGCGGCGGGGCGTGCGATCACATGACGCGGCGCGCGCCACTCCTGCGGCAGACGCTCGCCCGCCCGCCAGCCATACGCCTTCGGCGGACCGGGGCGGTGGTCCGGCTGACGGCCGGGGTGCTCGTAGCGCGGGCCATGATCGTACCCGCGGGGTTGCTGCGGCTGCGGGTACTGGTGGCCGGGCGGGCGGTCGTCCGGGCCGGGCTGGCCATCCCTGGGCCATCGCTGGCGTGCCGGTCGCCGCGGTGACGGCGAGGATAGCGGCGGCCACGGCGAGCAGGGTCTTTTTCATGCTGTCCATCCTATCGCATCCGGCGCGCCCCGGTCTTGGCCGGGGGGCGTCCATGACGATCAGGATGGCGACCTATCGTTGCCGGCCTGTGTCCGGCGGTCATGGATTCGGTAACAGAGTGTATCCGGGACAAATGTCGGCAGCCGCCTGTTGTGATGGACTCATCCGACGGAAGGAGTGATTCCATGGCAGACCAGAAACCCGACAGCGGCAAGATCCTGTCCAACGAGCCCGACCGCGACATCGCCGACCCGCTTGAGGCGGCCAGGGAAGTCTCCGACACCGGCAAGCCGATCACCCCCGACACCGAATCGGCCAAGCACATCGACCGCCCGGCGGAGAAGGGCAAGGCCGGAAAAACGAGCTGAGGGAATGAGTTGGCGGAGTGCAGACTGGCCCTTCTCCCGTCCCGGGAGAGGGGCCCTCCATTACCGCAGCTCCAGACCCGCCTGCTTGAAGGCGCGGGCGAGCGCGTCGACGATGGCCGGGTCGACTTCCCCCGTGCCGTAATCGAGGTTCATCACGGCGTACCACGGAACGCCAGCCTTGTTCGCCAGCATCCGTGTCGACCAGCCAAGGCGCAGCCGTGCCTCTTGGCACTGCGTCCCTGTCATGATGCGTCGACTCCACACGTTAGCGTCCGCCTTCCATGTTCCTGCCCCGGTCAGCGTCGGCTTACCCGAACGGCCGGTCCCAGCCGCAACCTTGGGCTATCCATAATAGTGCAAGAATTTGCCCCCCTTGTCATGTGTCGGTTTGTTGCAGAGCGAAACGCTCTGCTTTGCCGGATTGTCATGGGCGGCAACTCGCCGACATTTGATGAAAAGCATGTAAGGTTCGCCAGTCCATCTGTATGACCCTGTCAATATTGGGGACTTGGCGTTCACGGCGCCGCTTGGATCGGAGTTCGAGACGGACAAGGCTTCCATGTAGATTTTTTGAAGCGGGATTGTCCCGAGGCTGCTCTTTGCGGTTGCGCTATACCGTCGACGGTCAGCCGATGCGCCTGGCGAGCAGAGTCAGGTTACGGCCGTCTTCGCGCCGGTGGCTGGCGCGGTCCATCATTCTGCCGACCAGAAAGATGCCCAGCCCGCCAACCCGCCGGGTCTCCAGATCGCCGCCGAGGTCGGGCGACGGGGCCTTGGCGAAGGGGTCGAAGGCGTCGGCATCGTCCTCCACCTCCGCCCGCAGCTCCAGCCCATCGGTTTCCAGCCGCACCCGGATGCCATGCCCGCCGGCACCGCCGCGGCCATGGGAGACGATGTTGGTGACGAGTTCATCGAGGCAGAGCGTGAAGCGGAAGGCGAGGTCGGGGGGCAGCTGGTTGCGCGCGATGAAGTCCTCCACCGCAGCGGCCAGCCGGCCGAGTTCCGACAGTTCGCTGCGCAGGACCACCTCCAGGCGGTTCGCCGCTTTTCCGTCCATTCGCGCTCGCCTCCCGACTCCACTTTTTCCCTTATGCCTCCGGGTATCACGGGGGCGCGAAGGGATGGTCATTCTTAACCGATGGCGTCGGCGTGACAATTCCTCGACCGCCGGCTGGGGAGGTTGAACCGGCGGCGGCAGGGGGACAGACTCGGGCGAAGGGGTTCGGCCACAACGCTGCGGCGACCGGAATAAAGCCGATTCGCGCGGTGTTGGTGGAACGGAACCCCGGGGGGACAATCGACGAAGGTGCCGGCGCCATGTCCATGCTTGCCAAGCCCATGCTTGCCACGCCCACGCTCTGGACCCGGATGAAGGCCGAACTGGGCGACAGCGACGCGCAATACCGGCTGGCGGAGGCCGTGCGGACGGCCGACGTTGCCGCTTCCGTTTCCTGGTACCGCCGGGCTGCCCGCCAGGGCCATGTCGCGGCGCAGACCATGCTGGCCTTCCTGCTCGCCAACGGCATCGGCGTGCCGCCCGATCCGCGCCGGGCGGTGTCCTGGTATCGCCGTGCCGCCGCCAAGGGCGACGTCGGTGCGCAGAACAATCTGGGCTACATGCACGAGCATGGCGCCGGCGTGCCCTGCGATCCGGCCAAGGCGGCGCTGTGGTACCGGCTTGCCGCGCTCCAGCACTCCGCTCCCGCCCAGGTCAACCTCGCCCTGCTGCTGCTCGACGGCCGCGGCGTCGACCGTGACGAGATCGAAGCGGTGCGTTGGCTGCGTGCCGCTGCCGAACAGGGGCATCCTGCCGCGCAATACCGCCTTGGCCTGTGCCTGCGCGAGGGAGTCGGCGCCGCCCGCGATCCGGCCGAAGCCGCCCTTTGGCTTCAGGCGGCAGCAGCGGCCGGCGACCGCGATGCGCTGGTGGCCCTGGCCGAACTGCGGCAAACCGTCCTCCCCGACCTGCGCCCGGACCTGTCCCTCGACTGGCCGGACGCCGGGGAGGACGAAGACGACGCGGCACCATGGCGGCCGGAGCAGCGCCGCATGCAGGAAATCCCGAAGCAGAGCGCCCATGCCGGCGCAATGCCCCCCGGCTGAGGCCGTCCAGATGGCCGCTGGCTTGATATATTAGGACAAGCCGGAAAACCGCTTGCAAGCTCCTGCAGAATCGCGGTTCATCTGATGGGTGGCACCCTGCGGATGACGATGGAGCTTTGGGCGGCTCGTGCCTGATTCATCGGCGTCTCATGACGGCGGCGTGCCATGAGGCTGGGCGGTGCGCTCGGCCCGGCCGCCCCCGCGGCCCGGCCGCGGGAGGCATGACCACGATGCGCTTCGAAGACGAATTTCGTGGCATCCGCCGCCGCTCTCTCCTGGGCCTTGCCGCCGGCGGTCTAATGCTGCCCGCCTTTCCCCTTGCGGCGGCGGTGTCGGCCTTCCGCATCACCATGGTTCTTGGCCGGGGCGAGAGCGACAACGAACGCGGCTTCAAGGACTATCTGGCCCGCCACGGACTGAAGGTCGATTATATCATCCGCGACACCGGCGGCGATCCCGCCCGGCTGCCGGCCATCGTGGAGGAGATCAAGGACACCCGGCCCGATCTGGTCTACAGCTTCGGCACGCCGCAGACCCGCGGCATCGTCGGTCCCTACGACGATGCCGATCCGCGCCGCCACGTCACCGACATCCCGGTGGTCTTCACCTTCGTCGCCGCACCGGTGGACGCGAAGATCGTGCCCGACCTCGGCCGGCCGGGGCGCAACGTCACCGGCACCATCCACATCGCGCCCATCGCGGTGCAACTGAACACCATTCTGGCCTATCGCCCGATCAGGCGGATGGGCATCGTCTACAACCCGCAGGAACGCAATTCCGTCCTCACCGTCGAGGGGCTGCGGGCGGAGATGGCGTTGCGCGGGCTGGAGCTGGTGGAGGAGCCGGTGCCGCTGAACGACCGTGGCGAGCCGGTCGCCGCCGCAGTTCCCGATGCGCTGGCCCGGGTGGCGGCCCGCGGGGCGGAGGTGCTGTACATCGGTCCCGACACCTTCATCGCCTTTCACAACCGCTTCGTCGTCGCGGCGGAGGCGTTGCGCCTGCGGCTGCCGACCTTCTCGGCGACCGAACTGATCGTGCGGACCGACAAGGCGATGCTGGCGCTGGCCAGCAGTGCCTACGGCATCGGCCGCTTCACCGCCTTCAAGGCGGCGCAGATTCTGATCGACCGGACCGACCCGGCGGACATTCCTGTGGAAACGCTGAAGCGCTTCTCCGTCATCATCAACATGGCCACCGTGCGGGCTCTCGAATATTACCCGCCCATCGGCCTGCTGAACTTCGCCGAAATCATCGAGTCGTGAGCGTCCCGCGTCCAGCAGCCCCGCCATAAGGCGCCATTCCCCTGGATGGCGGCGAGGCGCAACGAGCGCGGTTCCTGCCGCACTGCGAAGGCATCGTCGGTACTCCGCCGGCATGCTATAACCGGGGGCCTGGAAGGATGTGGCGGGAGCCGGGTATGCACATTGCCGAGCGAACAGAGAATGGCGTCACGGTGCTGCACCCGGTCGGACGCATCGACAGCGGCAGCACAGGCGAATTCGAACGCGTTCTGATGTCCGCCATCGGCGATGAGGGCACGCGGATCGTTGTCGATATGGCCCAGCTTGCCTACATCAGTTCGGCCGGGCTTCGGTCCCTGCTGGTCGCCGCCAAGGCGGCCCGGGCGAAGCGCGGCTCGATCGTCCTGTCCGCTATGGCGCCGAATATCCGCGAGATGTTCGATGTCAGCGGATTTTCGTCCCTGTTCCAGATCCATGCCGACGCGGCTGCGGCCGTCGCGGCAGTGGGTGGGTGAGGGGCACGCATAGACTTCCGCCGGCTGCGGCCGGCTTTTCGATAAGGCGGTTCCCAAAAGGAGCCGGGTGCATGATGGGAAGTGCCAATCGCCCCAACATCCTGGTCGTCGAGGATTCGCCGGCCGTGCGGCTGTCCGTCGCCGGATATCTTGAGGGGCGCGGTTTCGACGTGACGGAGGCGGAGAACGGACGGGCGGCGATCCGCGCCCTCGACCGCCGCAGTTTCGACCTGATCGTCACCGACGTGCTGATGCCGGAGGTGGACGGGATCGAACTGATCAAGGCCGCCCGCAGCACCCAGCCGGACGTGAAGATCCTCGCCATGTCCGGCGGCGCACCCAACATGCCGGCCGGCTATCTGCTGAAGATGACACGAATGTTCAATGCGGATGAGATCATCTACAAACCGTTCCTCAACGAGGAGTTGGGGGCTGCGGTTGCCCGTCTGCTCGACCAGTCGCTGCCAAATTAAGCAGATTGAAGTGTCTGCCCAATAAAAGGGCGCAAAAGAAAACGGCTTCGGTGCATGAAGCGCCGAAGCCGTAAGTGATGCGTGGAACCAACCGCGGTTCCCTTCGCAAGCCCCGTGCCAGAACTCTCCGTTTTCCCTGGCACCGGCCGCTGAATTTCCGGAACGCCGTTTGACCGACCCTGTTGATCGGGACAGACGGGCGTGGCGACGCCATGCGTGACGCCGCCCGCCCATTCAAGAATCCTGAAAAGAGGGAGCCGACCACTATGGCGCAGTACGAGAATCGGTGGCGAGGCGAGGGCCGCGACTGGCGCGACGAGGACCGTGAACCCAACCGGCACCGCGATTGGGGCGAGGGGCCCAGCCGCACCGGCGTCTATGGCCAGGACCGGAGCCGTGAACAGGGAGGTGACTGGAACCGGGCCCAGAGCGGGGACGACAGTCGCCAGCACGAGAGCATGTATCGCACCCAGGCCCACCGCCATCAGGACGAGCAGGGCCGTGACTACCGCGATGCCGGCTATGGTGGGCGCGTCGGCAACGAATCGGGCGGTTACGGCCGCGATTCCCACTATGACGACAGCCGCCGCGACAATTCCCGCGAGATGGAGCGGGTCTATGATCGCAACTTCGGCGGCGGGCGCGATATGAGCCGCGGCGGCTATGGTGCCGGCTATGGCGGCCGGTCGGGTTCCAGCGGCTATGCCGGTGCCGGCAATGCCGGAACAGAAGGCAACTACACCAGCCGGGATGTCGGCAGTGCCGATTACCGTGACCGCGATTATGGCGTCCGCCCCTATGGCGAGCGGAATTACGGCGACCGCAGCTCCGGAAGCAGCGACGACCGCAACCGCGATTACGGGTCCCGCGCTTACGGTCCCCAATCCAGCGGTTATGGCGGCGGTTACGAATCAGGCCGCGACCGTGGCGATTGGAACCGTGGCGACTGGAGCCGGCGCGATCTCGGCGGCAGTTCCTCCACCAGCTATGGTGCAGGCTATGGCCGCGACGATTACCGCAACCGATCCTGGGGTGAGGATCGCGGGGCCATGTACCGCAGCCAGGAAGGCCGCGGCTATGGCGAGAACCGTGGCCGGGGCGAGCAGCGGGGCTTCTGGGAGCAGGCCGGAGACGAGATCGCCTCGTGGTTCGGCGACGACGATGCGGAACGCCGCCGTCACGAGGACCAGACGCGCGCCTCCCAGCATCGCGGCCGTGGCCCGCGCGGCTACAGCCGGTCCGACGAGCGTGTGCGCGAGGATGTCAGCGACCGGCTGACCGACGACGCCTACATCGACGCCTCCGACATCGAGGTGGCGGTCAGCGGCGGCGAGGTGACGCTGACCGGCATGGTTCCCGACCGCAACACCAAGCGCCGGGCCGAGGATGTCGCCGAGTCCGTTTCCGGCGTGTCGCATGTGCAGAACAACCTGCGCGTCCGGGCTCAGGCCGGAAGCCAGGGCGGCTCGAGCTGGGGCAGTTCGACCGGCGCAGGCGCCTCGGCGATGGCGAGTGCGGGCACCGGCTCGACCCCCGGCGGCACGTCCTCGTCGATGAGCGGGACGACAGGCGGCCTCCAGGGTTCCGACACCACCAGTGCCGGCACCGTCGGCGGCCCGGCCGGCGCGTCGGCGGGCACCGGTTCGATGGCCGGCTCCACCACCGGCGTGACCGGCTCGACCGGCATCGGCCGCACCACCACCACGCGGAGCTGACGCCCGGCTTCACCGCTCTGGATTGAATGGGCGCGAAGCCCGGCCCCCCAGGTAATTCCCCCCTGGGCGGGTCGGGCTTCGCGCCTTTTTACGTTCTCGGGACCGTCAATCCGCCCGTTCCGGTCATGGAAAGGAAACAGTTCCCCCACATGACGGCGAATTCATTTTTATTGGAAACAGGTTCCTTGACACTCTAAGGATCTCGACTATCGTCAGTTTTTGAAACCCGTGAGTTCCATTCATGCCTCTTGATGCGGAAGAGATACCCGACTGGCGCGCTCGGCGGCGCGAGGTGATCCTCAACGCCGCGGCGGAGCTTTTCGCCGGCCGCGATTATGCCTCGGTCCAGGTGGAAGAGGTGGCGAAAAGGGCCGGCGTGGGCAAGGCCACGCTCTATCGCTACTTCCCCTCCAAGGAAGAGCTGTATCTGGAATCGCTGGAACGCGCGCTGGGCGGGCTGGAGCACAAGCTGAACGCCGAACTGGCACCGCAGCAGGTGCCGGCGTCGGTCCGGCTGTCCGCCATGGTCTCGGCCCTGGTCGACACCTTGAGCGAGCAGTTGCAGACGCTGAAGCTGCTGGGCGGCGACCAGTCCGATCTGGCCGACCGCACCCGCCGCATCCTGCGCCGCCGCAGCCAGCGCACCGCCACCGCGTTGCAGCAGGTGCTGGCCGACGGCATGGCGTCCGGCGAGTTCCGCAAGATCGACCTGGAGGTCGTGCCGCTGTTGATCATCGGCATGGTCCGCGGCGGGATCATGCAGCTTGGCGAACGCCCGCGCGAGGCGCTGGAGCGCTCCGTCATCGATATCCTGATGTCCGGCATCACCAATCTGCCCCCCTTTATCTAAGCCTGTGCCGGCCCCTGGCTCCGGCGTTTGGAGTCCCATCGGATGAGACGGTTTTTCCTGGTCCTGCTGCTGGCCGCTGTGATCGGCGGCGGCGGGTACTATTGGTATGCGACCCACAATGCCGGGGCGGATGGCAAGACGGCGGCGGCGGACGGCCAGAAGTCGCAGTCCAAGGCGCTGGCCGGTGCAGGCCGGACGGTTCCCGTGGTGACCCAGACGGTGGCGGTGCAGGCCGTGCCCGAACAGATCGTCACCATCGGCAGCGTCCAGCCCATCGCCGCCATCGCCATCAAGGCCCGCGTCGACAGCGCGGTGGAAACGGTCAACTTCATCGAAGGGCAGGAGGTGAAGACCGGCGACACGCTCTTCACCCTCGACAGCCGCTCGCTCGACGCCCAGCTACGTCAGGCCCAGGCCAATCTGGAGCGCGACCGCGCCAATCTGGAGAAGGCCAAGGGCGATGTGAAGCGCTATGCCGAGCTGGTGCGGACCAGCGCCATCTCCCGCACCACCTATGACGCCGCTGTCGCCACCGCTGACGCGCTGGAGGGCACGGTCAAGGCCGACCTCGCGGCGATCGAGGCGGCGAAGGTCTCGCTCAGCTTCACCCGCATCGCCGCCCCGATGGACGGCCGCACCGGCACCGTCGCCGCCAAGGTCGGCACCATGGTCCGCGCTGCCGACACCAACCCGCTGGTCACCCTGACCCAGCTGCGCCCGATCAACGTCTCCTTCAACGTCCCGGAAAAGCATCTGCCGACGATCCGCGCCGCGATGGCCAGCGGCTCGCTCCCCGTGACCGCCACCATCGCCGGTGGCCATGGGGAAAAGGCAGAGGGCAAGCTGTCCTTCGTCGACAGCCAGGTCGACCAGCAGACCGGCACCATCCTGGTGAAGGGCGAGTTTCCGAACGCCGACACCCGCCTTTGGCCCGGCCAGTTCGTCGATACCGTCCTGACCCTGCGCGTCGAGCAGAACGCCCTGACCATCGCCGACCTCGCCGTCCAGACCGGCCAGAAGGGGCGCTTCGTCTATGTCGTCAAGGCCGACGAGACGGTCGAGGTCCGCCCGGTCACCGTCGAGCGCAGCCATGGCGGCGTCAGCGTCGTCGCCTCCGGCCTGAAGGCGGGCGAGCGGGTGGTGGTCGACGGCCAGTCGCGCCTGTTCCCCGGCGCCAAGATCACCGAGAAGGCCGGCGGCAAGCCCGCCGCTCCTACCGGGGGCGAGACTGCCGAAGGCGGGCGCCAGCAGGGTTCCGCCACCCAGGACGCCGCCGCCCGCAGCACCGTTACCAACGGGCAATCCGCCGAGGGCAAGAGCAGCGGGGGTGCCACGTGAACCTCTCCGAACTCTGCATCCGCCGTCCGGTGATGACCATTCTCCTGACGGCGGCCCTGGTGCTGAGCGGTCTGGCGGCCTATCGCCAGCTGCCCACCGCGGCCCTGCCGCGGGTCGATTTCCCGGTTATCAGCGTTACCGCCACCCTGCCGGGCGCTTCGCCGGAGACGATGGCGGCGTCTGTCGCCAGCCCGCTGGAGCGCGAGTTCTCCACCATCGCCGGCATCGACACCATCACGTCGAACAGCACGCTCGGCAACACCAGCATCACCATCCAGTTCGTGCTGGAACGCGACATCGACGCGGCGGCGGCCGACGTGCAGGCGGCCATCGCCCGCACCCAGCGCCGGCTGCCGGCGGAGATGACGACCCCGCCCAGCTACCGCAAGGTCAACCCGGCCGACCAGCCGATCCTGTTCCTGTCGCTGAACTCGCCGACCCTGCCGCTGGCGCAGCTGAACGACATCGCCGAGACGCTGATCCAGCCCAAGGTCGCCACCCTGCCGGGCGTCGCTCAGGTGCAGATCTACGGTTCGCAGAAATACGCGGTGCGGGTGCAGGTCAACCCCAACGCCCTGGCACTGCGCGGCATCGGCATCGACGAGTTGCAGAAGGCGCTGGCCGCTGCCAACGCCAACACGCCGGTCGGCACCCTGACCGGTCAGCAGCAGCAGCTGGTGATCGCCGCGAACCCGCAGCTTCCCGACGCCGCCGCCTTCCGCCAGCTGATCGTCGCCTACCGCAACAGCGCGCCCGTCCGGCTGGGCGACGTCGCGCAGGTGCTGGACAGCGTCGAGAACGACCGCACCGCCAGCTGGCTGAACGGCACCCGCAGCATCATGCTGGCGGTCCAGCGCCAGCCCGACGCCAACACCGTCGATGTGGTCGACCGCGTGCGCGAGCTGGTCCCGGTGTTCCAGACCCAGCTTCCCGCCGCCGCCGCCATCCAGGTGGTCAACGACCGGTCCGAATCGATCCGTCAGGCGGTGGAGGACGTGCAGTTCACGCTGGGCCTGACCATCGTTCTGGTCGTCATGGTGATCTTCCTGTTCCTGCGGCGGCTGTCGGCGACGCTGATCCCGGCGCTGGCCGTGCCGATTTCGCTGATCGCGACGGCCGGCGGCATGCATCTGCTGGGCTTTTCGGTCGACAACATCTCGCTGATGGCGTTGACGCTGGCGGTCGGCCTCGTCGTCGACGATGCCATCGTCATGATGGAGAACATCGTCCGCTACGTCGAAGAGGGGATGAAGCCGTTCGAGGCCGCCATCAAGGGCTCGCGCGAGATCGGCTTCACCATCCTGTCGATCACCCTGTCGCTGGTCGCGGTCTTCATCCCGATCCTGCTGATGGGCGGCGTGGTCGGGCGGCTGTTCCACGAGTTCGCCCTGGTCGTCACCATGTCCATCGGCGCGTCGGCCTTCGTGTCGCTGACGCTGACGCCGATGATGTGCTCGCGCTTCCTCACCCATGCCCATGACCAGAAGGAGGGCTGGTTCGGCCGCATGCTGGAGGGCGGCTTCTCCGCGGTGCTGAACGGCTACGCCCGCACGCTGCGCTGGACCCTGCGCCACCGCCCGCTGATGGGGCTGGTGATGATCGGCACCGTCATCGGCACGGCGCTGCTCTACCAGGCGATCCCCAAGGGTTTCTTCCCGACCGAGGACATCGGCCAGATCCAGGTGACGACCGAGGCGCGGGCCGACATCGCCTTCCCGTCGATGGCGGAGCGGCAGCAGCAGGTCGCCGCCATCATCAAGGCCAATCCGGCAGTGGTCGACGTCATCTCTTCCGTCGGCGTCGGCGGCAGCACCGGCAACCAGGGCCGCATGTTCATCACCCTGAAGCCGCGCGCCGAACGTCCGTCGGCGACCGAGGTGATCCAGCAGATTCGCCGGCAGGTCAACGGCATCCCCGGCATGGCGGTTTTCATGCAGCCGGTGCAGAACCTGCGCATCGGCGGCCGCGCATCGAAGAGCCTCTACCAGTACACCATCCAGGGGCTGGACCTCGATGAGCTGTACCAATGGTCCGGCCGGCTTGAGCAGACGCTGCGCGGCCTTCCCATTCTTCAGGATGTGACCAGCGACCTTCAGCTGAACAATCCGCAGGCCTACGTCCACATCGACCGCGAGAAGGCGGCCACGCTGGGCCTTGGTGTCGATCAGGTGCGCTCGACCCTCTACAGTGCCTTCGGCCAGCGGCAGGTCTCGACCATCTACACACCCAGCAACGACTATCAGGTGCTGATCGAGCTGGAGCCGAAATACCAGGGCGACGACAGCTCGCTGTCGCGCATCTATGTCCGCTCCACCACCACCGGCAAGCTGGTTCCGCTCGACGCCTTCGCGCGGGTGGAGCGCACCGCCGGCCCGCTGGCGGTCAACCACCAGGGCCAGCTTCCGGCCGTCACCCTGTCCTTCAACCTGGCGCCGGGCGCCTCTCTGGGGCAGGCGGTCGATCTGATCCGCGCGTCGGAGCGCGAGATGGGTCTGCCGCCGACCATTACCACCGGCTTCGCCGGCACCGCCCAGGTGTTCCAGGATGCTCAGGCCGGTCAGGCGCTGCTGCTCTCCGCGGCTGTGCTGGTGATCTACATCGTGCTGGGCGTGCTGTACGAGAGCTTCATCCACCCGCTGACCATCCTGTCCGGCCTGCCGTCGGCGGCCATCGGCGCGCTGGCCACGCTGATGCTGTTCGACGTCGAACTCAGCGTCATCGCCATCATCGGCATCCTGATGCTGATCGGCATCGTGAAGAAGAACGCGATCATGATGATCGACTTCGCGGTGGATGCCCGGCGCAACGGCATGTCGGCCCGCGACGCCATCGAGCAGGCCTGCCTGCTGCGCTTCCGTCCGATCATCATGACGACGATGGCGGCGATCATGGGCACCCTGCCCATCGCCATCGCCCATGGTGCGGCGGCCGAACTGCGCCAGCCGCTGGGTCTCGCCGTGGTCGGCGGCCTGTGCGTGTCGCAGGTGCTGACTCTCTACATCACGCCGTCGCTCTACCTTTACATGGAGGATTTCGGCCACTTCATGAGCAACCTGTTCCGCAACCGGAAGGCGGACATCCCCCATGGCCCGATGCCGGCGGGCGGCGACGACTGAGAGGCGCGTGGATTTCCCTCTCCCGCCTTGGGAGAGGGGTGTTCACACCGCGATCTGCGTCACCATCGGCGTGTTCACCCCGGCATCGGCGCGGCGGTAGGCGTCGATGGCTTCGGACCAGGGTTCGATGGTCAGGCCGCTGCCCATGGCCTCCTGATGGATGCTCTGGGCGACATAGCCGGCGTTGGGCAGGGCATTCAGCGGAACCGGGCCGCCGTTGACCGGGCCTGCGTCCTCTGCCGCACCGCCGATGGCAAATCCACCGGACGAACCTGCAGCCGTCCGCGTCCGTGTTGCCGTCGGCTCTCCGTCGGCGCGGCCGCTGCCCTGGAGCGCGTCGCCGGTTGCCTCGGTGCCTTCCTTGCCGCGCTTGCGCTCCTCCTCGCCGGGGATGCGGCGGATCGGCTGGACCGCCGAGGCATCGCTCGCCAGCATCTGACGCAGCTTCGCAAGGCCCGAACTGGGCATCGCGCTGGTCGGTGCGGGAAGGGCGGCCAGTCCGGACAAGGGGCGGTTACCTCACGGGAGCAGGAAACGCGGGGTGAGCGGAATGCAGGATGGCACAGTATCGCTCATCGGACGATCTTGCACAAACCTGTCGCCACCTGAAACAGGCTAGTGCGGCAAAGGTTCCGAAATACTTAAAATGTCCCACAAATGTCGCGTGGTTGCGACGCCGTGGTGCAGAGGAAAGCTCGGCAGGATGGGGCGCGGCTGTTACAGTGGGACGTTCGATTGTGGAAACGCGTAACGAAGGATGGCGCGCCGATCTTGCCAGCCCGGATCCCCGACCTCCCGACGAACCAATCCCCTGCGGCCGCCGCTCCCGGACCGGATCCCGTGAGCGGCGACGATCTTGCCGTGCTGGCGCTGGAACAGATGGACCAGGGCGTGATGCTGGTCGATGCCGACCTCAGGGTCCGCGTGATCAACCCCCGGCTCTACGAGATGTTCGACGTGCCGATGGGCTATATGCCCGGCGACGACTATGCCCGCATGGTCCATTACCTCGCCCGCCGTGGCGAGTATGGTCCGGGCGACCCCGATCTCCTCGCGGCCGGTCATCTGGAACGGACGCTCCGGGCCGATCCGCCGCTCTATGAGCATCGCCGCCCCGACGGACGCGTGCTGGAGGTGCGGACCCGCCGCACCTCCGCCGGCGGGTTCGTCCGCACCTATTCCGACGTGACCGAGCGCCGCCGGGCGGAGGACGACCTTGCGACGCAGCGCCACATGCTGCGTCTGACGCTGGAGAATATGGGGCAGGGCATCGTCCTGCTGGACCGCGACCTGCGCTACATCGCCTGGAACCGCCATGCGCTGGACATCCTCGGCGTGTCGGAGGAGGTGATGTGCAGCAAGCCGGCGCTGTCCGACATCGTGCACCACCAGATCTCCACAGGCTTGGTCTCCATGCCGGCGGGAGCCCCCGATTTCGGCGACGATCTGGATGCAAAGACCAAGTATCTGATGGACCGCCTGGGCCGGCCGGAGCGGGAGTTCGTCTATGCCCGCCCCCAGGGCGACGGCCGCTTCATCGAGGTGCGGGTGGTGCCGCTGCCGGACGGTGGGCAGGTGCGGACCTTCACCGACATCACCGACCGTGTCATCGCCGATGAGGCGCTGCGCCAGAGCCGTGAAATCCTGACCGGGGTGATCGACGCCATCCCGGCGCTGATCGACGTGAAAGACCGCGACGGCACGGTCCGGCTGACCAACCGCTTCTACCGTGAAACCTACGGTCCCGCCGCCGCCCCGCCGCCAGGTTCCGCGACCGACCGTGCCACGGCGCTCGACCGGCTGGTGGTGGACAGCAGCCAGGGGGTTCCTTTCCACGAGGACCGCGCGCCCGATGGCGAGGGCGCGATGCGCGATTGGCTGACCACCAAGATGCCGCTGACCGACGAGGGGGGCGAGGTCACCCATATCGTCACGGTGGCGCTGGACATCACCGCGCGCAAGCGGGCGGAGGCCGAGCTGCGCGATGCCCAGGCCAGCCTGATCCAGGCGGAGAAGCTGTCTTCGCTGGCCCAACTGGTCGCCGGCGTCGCGCATGAGGTGAACACCCCCATCGGCGTCACCCTAACCGCCATTTCCCATCTGGGCGAGGAGGTCGGCCGCATCCGCGCCCTGTTCGAGGAGAACCGCATCCGCCGCAGCGATTTCCAGGATTTTCTGGACGTCGCCTGGGAATCGACGCGGATGATCCTGTCGAACGTCGAGCGTGCCACCGGCCTGATCCAGAGCTTCAAGCAGGTCGCCTCCGATCAGGCGAGCGGCGAGCGCCGCCCCTTCGACCTCGCGGCCTATGTCGACGAGGTGCTGCTGAGCCTGCGCCCCCGACTGCGCCGCACCCGGGTGACGGTGGACCTCGACATTCCCACCGGCCTGATCGTGGACGGCTATCCCGGGTCCTTCGCGCAGGTGCTGTCCAACCTGATCATCAATGCCCTGGTCCATGCCTATGACGAGGGCGAAGCCGGCCGCATTCTGCTTTCCGCCCGTGAGCAGCCGGCCGGCTGGATCGAGATGCACTATGCCGACGATGGCAAGGGCATCCCCGCCTCCATCCGCACCCGCATTTTCGAACCCTTCTTCACGACCAAGCGCGGCATGGGCGCCAGCGGTCTGGGCCTCAGCATCTGCGCCAACATCATGACCGGCACGATGCGCGGCAGCATCGCGCTGGAGGAGGACAGCGAAAAGGGCACGCGGTTCGTGCTGCGCTTTCCGGTCCGGCTCGAAGGGTGACGGCAGCATCGGACGGGAACCCTGGCATCGGGTGACGAAGCCGATGCGCCGGCATTGTCCGGTTGAATAACGCCCAGCACTGCAGCAGGTCTCGTCATAGTCCTGCGGGCCCGAGGATGTATGCATGTGCGTCGCAATGGATAATCAATATATGGTGGTAAACTTGAGTGATCAGACCAATTTTCGATATTCAATGGAAACGATTTTCCAGGCTTGATAACGCATAATTTCTTAATACACAAAATGTTCGCTTCTAATGATTTCAATATAAAAATATTCAATCATTGAATGGACCCTTCTCGATTATCATCGGCAAAATTATTCGGCGTCATTCTTTGTCATGTTCCGATGGGGCTGAAATTTTGAAAGCATTAAAAAGAGGTCGCCTCTGCGTTGGTTTATGGATTGGCGCTCTGGCGGCGATGTTCGTTATCTCAACGGCGGTGCTTTGGATTTTTGTCTTTCATAATATTGGTACTTACCGTGATCTGGATCGGCAGGTTGCGGAGACAAATACCCAGATGATGGCGAAGGCCTATCACGAATATCTAATAAGAACGATTCGGCAGATAGATCAGGCGTCTCAGTTAATGCGCAATCAATTTGCGCAAAAATCGAAGGATGCGACGTCAATAGTACAGGAAGCGTTCTCGATACTCAGCTCGGATTTTGTATTTCAAGTGTCCGTAATCGGTCGAGATGGTCTTCTCTCCTTCTCAAATCTGCAAAAGACGACCGATAGGGTCGATCTTTCTGATCGGGAGCATTTCCGTGTCCATCTGGAGCAGGAGGGGATTTTCTGTTCATCAGCAAACCTCTGCTCGGTCGCATATCGCAGAAATGGTCCATCCAGTTCACCCGCAAGATCTTCAACGATCGGGGCGAGTTCGACGGCGTCATCGTCCTGTCGATCGATCCATATTTCCTCGGGCGTTTTGCGGAAACGGTGTCGCTTGGCGACAAGGACGTCATCGCCCTTCTCCGCCAGGACCGGACAGTTCTGTCGCGGGCTCTCGGCAAAAATTATGACGAACGCCATCTCGGCAAGGTGATCGAACCACGGCCCTACACGGAGCCGCTCGCCCCCGACTCCGGAGTGTTTGACGCCGCCAGCCCCATCGACGGAATCCAGCGGATCGTCGGTTATCAGAAACTCCGGCAGTATGGCCTGTTCGTCGTCGCGATGGTGGACCGGGAGGAGGCCTTTGTCCGGTCCAGCCATGCGGCTCTGCTCGGCTACCTGATCGGTGTCGTCGGCACGGTGCTGCTGACGCTCGCCTCGCTGGCATCCGGCCTTGCGATCTGGACGATCTTCCGCGAGTACGCGACCGTTCAGACGATGAATGCCGAACTGAAGGTTGCGCACGAGGATTTGGAAGCAACCCATCAGGCCTTGAAGCGGCGGGAGATGGAGCTTGTCCTGCTGGCGGAGACCGATCCGCTCTGCCGGATTCCGAACCGCCGACGCTTCATGTCAGTGGCGGATGCGGAACTCGTGCGCCACCGCCGCTATCGCCGCAAATTCAGCATCATCATTCTCGACATCGACCACTTCAAGGCGGTCAACGACAATCATGGCCACACGGCCGGCGATGCCGTGCTCGTCGGCATTGCCCAGGTCATCCAGAACCGCTTGCGGGAATCCGATACCTTTGCCCGGATCGGCGGAGAGGAATTCGCCATCGTCCTGCCGGAGACCGATGGGAAGGGTGCCATGGTGGTTGCGGAAAACCTGCGGCAGGCGGTCTCCGGAGCCCGGATCGACCTCGATGGCGGCCATTCGGTGACCATCACGATCAGCATCGGCATCGCCAGCCTGGACGAGGATCACACGACGGTGAGCGACATTCTGAGCCGTGCCGACAAGGCGCTCTACAGCGCCAAGGGCAGCGGCCGCAACCGGGTGGTTCTCGACACCGGCTGCGGTCTGCGGGTCTGACCATCCGACCGCCTCAGCTTGCGATCAGTTCCCTGATCCTTGCGGCCAGAACATCCATGGCGAAGGGCTTGGTCAGCACCGACATGCCGGGTTCGAGCTGGCCGTTGTTCAGCAGCGCGTTCTCGGCGAAGCCGGTGATGAACAGCGTCTTCAGCTTCGGACGGCCGACGCGGGCGAGATCGATCATCTGGCGGCCGTTCATGCCGCCGGGCAGGCCGACGTCGGTCACCACCAGATCGATGCGCGCGTCCGATTGAAGAACCCGCAGGCCGGCTGCACCGTCCGCCGCCTCGATTGCCGCATAGCCCAGGTCGCTCAGCAGGTCCATCACCATCAGGCGCAGGCTCGGCTCGTCGTCCACCACCAGAACGGTCTCGCCTTGCCGTGCCGGCTGGGTCACGGCCGGCTCTTCGCGAATCTCCTCCTCCTCCGCCTCGCCGCGATGGCGGGGCAGATACAGGCACACCATGGTGCCCGCGCCGACCTCCGAGTAGATCTTCACATGCCCGCCCGACTGCTTGGCGAAGCCATAGATCATCGACAGCCCCAGCCCGGTCCCCTGGCCGATGGGCTTGGTGGTGAAAAAGGGGTCGAAGGCCTTCTCGATCACGTCCGGCGTCATGCCGGTGCCGTTGTCCGACACGCAGAGCGAGACATATTGGCCGGGCTGCATGTCCTGCTGCCGCGCCCCTTCATGGTCGATCCAGCGGTTGCCGGTCTCGATGGTGATCCGGCCGCCCTTCGGCATGGCGTCGCGCGCGTTGATGCAGAGGTTCAGCAGCGAGTTTTCCAACTGCGAGGGATCGACACTCGTCGCCCACAGCCCGGACATGCCGACCATCTCCACCTGGATGCCCGGTCCCACCGTGCGCTGGACCAGCTCCAGCATGCCGCCGACCAGCCGGTTCATGTTGACCGCCTTCGGTGCCAGAGTCTGCTGGCGGGAGAAGGCGAGCAGCCGGTGGGTCAGCGCTGCGGCGCGCCGCACCGCGCCCTGGGCGGCGATGATGAACTTGTCCAGCTCGTTGACGCGGCCCTGATCGATGCGGGCGGCGATGCGTTCCAGGGCGCCCGAGATGCCGGCCAGCAGGTTGTTGAAGTCATGCGCCAGCCCGCCGGTCAGTTGCCCGACCGCTTCCATCTTCTGCGACTGGCGCAGTTGCTCCTCGGCGCGCATCAGCTCGGCTGTGCGCTCGGCGACGCGCTGTTCCAGCGTTTCGTTCAGCGCGCGCAGAGCCGCCGCCGCCCGGTCGCGCTCGGCCTCCACCGCGCGGCGTTCCTGGACATCCATCAGCACTCCGGGAAAACTCAGCGCCTTGCCATCCGGCCCAAGCTCGACCCGACCGTTGGCCTCGATCCAATAGTAGTTCCCGTCTGCCCGTTTCACCCGGTACTGGTGGGCATAGGTGCCGCCGCGGGCGATGGCCTCCTGGACCGCGGCGACCAGCGCCGGCTTGTCGTCGGGATGGACGTTGACGATCACCTGCTCCAGGCTCAGCCCGTCGCGGCCCAGCGACGGATCGAGGCCGAAGGCATCGGCGAAGGGCTTGTCGACGGTGAAGCGGTTGCCGGGAATTTCCCAAATCCAGGTGCCGATGATGGCGCCGGCCGCCAGGGCCAGCTGGACGCGCTGCACATTCTCCCGTGCCAGCGCCTCGCTGACGCGCAGGGCCTCCTCCGCGCGGCGCCGCGCGGTGATGTCGCGGAACAGGACGGAGACCTGGCGCAGGCTGGCCGGCTCCAGCCTTGCCGCCGACACCTCGATATAGCGCTCCACCAGCGCGAAATGGCGCTCGAATCGGATCGGCTCGCCGGTGCGCAGGACATTGCCGTACAGCTCGATCCAGCCATCCGCCTCGGCCGGCGCCAGATCGCGCACCGCCATGCCGACGATGTTGCGGATGCCGGTCTGCCGCTCGTACCCGTCGTTGGCCTCGATGTGGATGTAATCGGTAAGGGTGCCGTCGGCATCCTCGCTGAACTCGATGATGCAGAAGCCGTCGTCGAGAGCGTTAAACAGAGCGCGATACCTGTCCTCGCTCCGGTCCGACTCATCGGACATCAACCGCTGTTCCGCCACCCAACTCTCCCTCGTCCGGCCGGTCCCGCAAGCTCCGGCGCCCTGTTCTATCGGCCGGCAGACGCTTGAGAGCAACTCGACGTAATAAATATGCGAAAAGGATAGTCCCCCGGCAGAGTATGTGTTGGGACAGACATCCCATGCAATGGCGCAGCCCTGGGAAAAGCGGCGCAGGGATTTACAACCGCAGAGCTACGGGGCGGCCGCTCCGACCGTTCCATTTATCAAAGCGGAAGGGCAGCCGAAGCTGCTCTCTTTTCAAGGCAGGGGAGAGCGTTTTACTCGACCCTGCCCATCGGCGGTGGAGGATGCGGGTCCATTCTCCCGTCCTCCGCACCGTCCTCACGCCGCGCGGATGCCGGCCAGGAAGCGTTCGACCTCGATCTTCATCTGTTCGGACTGCCGCGACAGTTCGCCTGCGGCTCCCAGCACCTGGGTTGCCGCGCTGCCGGTCTGGGTGGCGCCCTGGCTGACCTCGGCGATGTTCGCCGTCACCACCTCGGTTCCCCGCGCCGCCTCCTGGACGTTGCGGGCGATCTCGCCGGTGGCGGCCCCCTGTTCCTCGATGGCCGACGCGATGGAGGTGGCGATCTCGTTGATCGCGGTGATGGT
Source organism: Azospirillum palustre (assembly GCF_002573965.1). NCBI lineage: Bacteria > Pseudomonadati > Pseudomonadota > Alphaproteobacteria > Rhodospirillales > Azospirillaceae > Azospirillum > Azospirillum palustre. The sequence goes on from NZ_PDKW01000043.1 coordinate 1,019,456, forward strand.
GCCGCCGATCCCGGTGATGGCGTTCGCGGCTTCGCCGGTCGCCTGCTGCATCGCCTGGATCTGGCCGGCGATCTCCTCCGTCGCCTTGGCGGTCTGGGTGGCGAGGTTCTTCACCTCGCTGGCCACCACGGCGAAACCCTTGCCGGCCTCGCCGGCGCGGGCCGCCTCGATGGTGGCGTTGAGCGCCAGAAGGTTGGTCTGGCTGGCGATGTCGGTGATCAGCTTTACCACGTCGCCGATGCGCTGGGCCGCTTCGACCAGCCCCCGGACCTGCCGGTTGGTGGCCTGCGCCTCGTCGACCGCCTGGGCGGCGATGGTGGTGGAGCGCGAGACCTGTGCGCTGATCTCCGAGATCGACGCCGTCAGCTCGTCGGTCGCCGATGCCACCGTCTGCACGTTGACCGAGGCCTGTTCCGCCGCCGCCGCCGTGCTGGCGGCCTGGCTGTTGGTCTGTTCGGCGGTGTGCGACATGCTCTGCGCGGTGGCGTCCAGTTCGGTGGCGGCGGCGCTGACGGTGCGCAGGATGCCCGACATGCTGCTGTCGAAGCCGGCGACCAGCCTCTCCACCGCGGCGGTGCGCCGCTCCTTGTCCAGCCGTTCCGCCTCCTCGGCCGCCGCCATGCGCGCACGGTCCAGCGCGTTCTGGCGGAAGATTTCGACCGCGCGGGCCATGCCGCCGATCTCGTCGCCGCGATCCTTGCCCGCGACCTCGACCGACAGGTCGCCATCCGCGAGGCGGGACATCGTTCCGGTGATGCCGGTGATCGGTTTGACGATGCCGGAGCGCGACACGGCGACGCTGACCGCGACCGCCATGCCGATGCCGCCGATGCCGACCACCAGCATCAGGGTGATCATCTGGGTGCTGAAGGCGTCGAGTTCGTCGTTCGCCTGCTGGATGCTGTCCATGTTCCGCTGTGCCGCCGCCTCCAGGGACTTGCCCAGCGCGGTACGGCTGCTCCGGCTTTCCGGTGTGTCGCCGTGTTTCTGTGCCGCTTCCGGAGAAGCCTCGACGCCGAGCCGGGCGACTTCGTTGCGGATGACGATGAATTCGTTGGCGGTGGCCATCATCTTCTGGAAGTCGGCCTTGCGGTCGGGCGCCAGCAGGCGCTCCCATTCCGCCATCCGCTTGCCGATCGCCGCCGTCGACTCCCTGATCCCCTTGCTGAACAGCTGTGCGTCGTCCTTCGACTTGGCGGCATAGAGGCCGCGGCTGTCCATCACCGTCTTGTAGATCAGGCTGCTGACCTGTTCGGCGAGCAGCGCCCGCTGCGAGCGGACCTGGATGTCGTCGACCCTGCCGCCGAAGGTCTGGATCGCGGCGAAGCCGATGATGCCGACCACCGACGCGATCAACGCCATCAGTATGACGATGGCGGAGATTTTGCTGCTGATGCTGATGCGGGTTAGCAGGGTGCCCATGGGCCGGCTCATCTTTGGCAGGGGAATATTCCCATCATCATACGGCAGTATGCGTATGACCCCGTCAAGCCAAGTTGCAGCGAATTCAGTCTGCATTCGCCTTGCGGCACCGAATTCCGTCCAGAAGTTTGGGGACTATTTAACGATTGCGCCACAACTCGTCACTTGTCTGCGGTATTTGTGACGTTTCTGAAATGGGATTGCGGCGCCGCTCGCGAAGTTAACATGAACAAAATCTGCTGCCTTCGCTATGAGACTTTGGTTCCTGTTCATGGTGGAATGGAAAAGCCACTGCTCTGATAGGCCGATGCCCTCGGTTTTTGTGATTGTGTCTTGCCTCCAAGCCGACCGATGGCATGCGATCCACCAGCCCCACCGGCTCCCATGGCCTTGGACAGGGGCGGTGGGCCCTTCCCAAACTTGGGAAGGGCGCCGTTATCGATGAGTTCGACCGGTCAACCGGCCAGCCTCATTCCGCCGCCAGCGGCTGTGGGGTGGCAACCTGGGCGCGGAAGTCGGCCAGCAGCCTGGCCTCCTTCGCCTTCGCCGCCGTGACGTTGCGGGCCTTCACCGGGCCGTAGCCGCGCATCTCCATCGGCAGCTTGGCGATCTCCACCGCCAGATCGAGCTTCTCGCGGGTCAGGCCGTTCAGCAGCTCGCCCACCACCGCCTCATAGTCGGCGATCAGCTGGCGCTCCTGGCGACGCTCGGCGGTGCGGCCGAACGGGTCGAGCCGGGTGCCGCGCAGGCGCTTGCCCTTGGCCAGCAGGCGCAGGACCGGCAGCATCCACGGGCCGAAGCTCTTCTTCTTCGGCTCCCCGCCGTCCGCTTCGGTCTCGCCCATCACCGGCGGGGCCATGTGGAAGGTCAGCTTCCAGTCGCCTTCGAACATGCGCTGGACATTCTCGACGAAGCCGCTGTCGGTGTAGAGGCGCGCCACCTCGTACTCGTCCTTGTAGGCCATCAGCTTGAAGTGGGCGCGGGCGACCGCCTCGGTCAGCGCGGTGGAACCGGGGACCTTCTGCTGCTCCGTCCGGCGGGTCCAGTCGACCAGCGCGTGATAGCGGGCGGCATAGGCGGCGTCCTGGTAATCGACCAGGAAGCGGTGGCGGCGTTCGATCACCTCGTCCAGGCTGCCGGACGGACGGCGCTGGTCCAGCAGCAGCGACTGCGCGGTCTGTGCCGCCTCCTGCGGCCCAAAGGATTTCGCGACGGCGGCCTCCACCGACGCCAGATCGACGGCGGCGCGGCGGCCCCACTGGAAGGCGTCGAGGTTCAGCTTCACCGCCACGCCGTTCAGCTCGATGGCCTTGAGGATCGACTCCTCGCTCAGCGGGATCAGCCCCTTCTGCCAGGCATAGCCCATCAGGAACGGGTTGGCGTAGAGGCTGTCGCCCAAGAGCGCGGTGGCGAGTTTCGTCGCGTCGAAGGCGTCGAGATTGGCCTCGCCGCCGCAGGCCTTGCGGATGTCGCCGACCAGATCGCGGACCGGGATCACCATGTCCGGCTTCTTGATGAAGTCGGCGGTGATGCTGTCATGGGTGTTGATGACGGCGCGGGTGCGGCCGGCGGTCATCTTCGACAGGCCATCGCCGGCCGCCGCGACGATCAGGTCGCAGCCCAGCACCGCGTCGGCCCCGCCGGCGGCGATGCGGACGGAGTGGATGTCCTCCGGCGTGTTGGCGATGCGGATGTGGCTGGTGACGGCGCCGCCCTTCTGCGCCAGCCCGGTCATGTCGAGCACGCCGACGCCCTTACCCTCGATGTGGGCGGCCATGCCCAGCAGCGCGCCGATGGTGACGACGCCGGTGCCGCCGACGCCGGTGACATACAGGCTCCAGGTCTTGTCGAAAGCCGGGACGACGGGGGCGGGCAGGGCGGTGGCGTCGGCCGACTTCGCCGCCGCCGGCTTCGGCTTGCGCAAGGACCCGCCTTCCACCGTCACGAAGCTGGGGCAGAAGCCCTTGGTGCAGGAATAGTCCTTGTTGCAGCTCGACTGGTCGATCTGGCGCTTGCGGCCGAACTCGGTCTCCTGCGGGATCACCGACACGCAGGACGACTTGGCGGAGCAGTCGCCGCAGCCTTCGCAGACCAGCTCGTTGATGACGACGCGCTTGGCCGGATCGACCATCTTGCCGCGCTTGCGGCGGCGGCGCTTCTCGGTGGCGCAGGTCTGGTCATAGATCAGGACGCTTACGCCGGGGACCTCGCGCATTTCCTTCTGCACGCGGTCGAGGTCGTCGCGATGCTCGACGGTGGTGAATTGCGGCAGGCCGTTGCCGATGCCGTACTTCTCCGGCTCGTCGCTGACGACGGTGATGCGCTGCACGCCTTCCGCCCGCAGGACATGGGCGATGGACTGCACGGTCAGCGAGCCGTCGAAGGGCTGGCCGCCGGTCATGGCGACGGCGTCGTTGAACAGAATCTTGTAGGTGATGTTCACCCTGGCGGCGATGGCCTGACGGATCGCCAATACGCCGGAATGGAAATAGGTGCCGTCGCCCAGGTTGGCGAAGATGTGCTTCTCGTCGGTGAAGGCGGCCTGACCGACCCACGGCACGCCCTCGCCGCCCATCTGGGTGAAGGTGTCGGTCGAACGGTCGAGCCACGTCGCCATGTAATGGCAGCCGATGCCGCCCAGCGCCCGGCTTCCCTCCGGCACGACGGTGGAGGTGTTGTGCGGGCAGCCGGAGCAGAAGGTCGGCTTGCGCACCACGCGGGCCACATGGGCCTTCTGCTTCTCCTGCGCATCGAGGAAGGCGATACGGCGGGCGAGGTTCTCGTTCTCGATGAAGCGTTGCAGGCGGCGGCCGATCACCACGGCGATCTGCGCCGGCGTCAGCTCGCCGGCGCTGGGCAGGATCCACTCGCCCTGCTCGTCGAACTTGCCGACCACCTTGGGACGGACGTCGGGGTTCCAGTTGTACAGCTGTTCCTTCAGCTGGTTCTCGATGACCGCGCGCTTCTCCTCGACCACGACGATCTCTTCCAGCCCCTCGGCGAAGTGGCGGACGCCGTCGCGCTCCAGCGGCCAGGGCATGCCGACCTTGTAGACGGTGATGCCCCAGTCGGCGGCCATCTCCTCGGTGATGCCAAGCTCGTCGAAGGCCTGACGGACGTCGAGATAGCTCTTTCCGGTTGTGACGATGCCGAAGCGCGGACGCGGGCTCTCCATCACCACCCGGTCCAGCTTGTTGGCACGCGCGAACGCCAGGGCGGCGTACAGCTTGTGCTTCATCAGCCGGTATTCCTGCTCCAGCGGCGGGTCGGGCCAACGGATGTTCAGGCCGCCCGGCGGAAGATCGAAGTCGGTGGGAATGACCGGCGCGACGCGGTGCGGATCGATGTAGACCGATGCCGAGGTGTCCACCGTCTCGGCGATGGTCTTCATCGCGATCCAGCAGCCGGAATAGCGGCTCATCTGCCAGCCGATCAGTCCGTAATCCAGGATCTCCTGCACCCCCGACGGGTTCAGCACCGGGATCATCGAGTGCATGTAGGCGTGTTCGGACTGGTGCGGGAAGGTGGAGGATTTGCAGTTGTGGTCGTCGCCGGTCAGCACCAGCACGCCGCCATTCTTGGAGGTGCCGGCGGCGTTGGCATGCTTGAACACGTCGCCCGACCGGTCGACGCCGGGGCCCTTGCCGTACCACATGGCGAAGACGCCGTCATATTTGGCGCCCTTGAACATGCCGACCTGCTGGCTGCCCCAGACCGCGGTGGCGCCAAGCTCCTCGTTCACGCCGGGCTGGAACTGGATGTGGTTCTTTTCCAGGAACTTGCGGGCGTTCCACAGATTCTGGTCGAAGCCGCCCAGCGGCGAGCCGCGATAGCCGGAAATGAAGCAACCGGTGTTCAGCCCGGCGGCGAGGTCGCGCTGGCGCTGCATCATCGGCAGGCGCACCAGCGCCTGGGTGCCGGTGAGGTAAACACGGCCCTGTTCGAGCGCGTACTTGTCTTCGAGAGACACTGTTGCGAGCGCCATTCTTCATTCCCTCCCATCGGTCGGCAGCCTGGCAAACTCCTGGACGGAGTGCTGGGGAACCGATTTGTTCGCTGGGCAAAAAGGTAATGAAGGCTGTCTTATATCGCAACGGCTGCGGCCGGCCGTCCTGCAAAAAGCAAGGAACGGCGCGGCAACTGCCGGTCTTCCGTAACGGAGCGTATGGAATGCCCTGATTTGCGGAAATTCCCTCTCCGTCCCCTCTCTCGCCCAGAACCGTCTCCAGACGATATGGGGGCGGACTCAGCGCCCCGTCAGGGGGGACTTGCCCGGAGGGGTCGGACTGCCGCCGTCCGGCCAATTGCCGAAATCGCTGTGGCCGCGGGCGGCCAGCGTGCGGACACTGGCCCGCAGGGTGCGGATCAGGCACAGCGCCACCGCCAACGACTGGGCGCCGCCGTCCGATCCGGCCAGCCAGCGCAGGGCCGCGGCATGGGCCTGGAGTGCATCGACATAACCCTCGATGTCCGGCTCCACCCAGGTGACGCAGGTGGACAGCGATGCGACGACCGAGGCCGCGGCGGAATCGCCTGCGGTGGCGATCTGCACGTCCGACAGGGCATGCCGCAGCCGGCTGCCGATCGGGTCGGGCCGCTCGATTGCCGCCTCCAGCTTGTCGAGCGCCAGCAGCATCCGCATCCGCTTGGGATCGTCGCTGCGCATGGCGGCGGCACCGCGGTCGGGCGGCATGGCGGCGGCCGGAACCGCGATCGGCGGCATCGGGGTCGGCGGCACCGGCGTCGTGGGTGGCGTTGCGGGAGGGGGCAGATGTGCCATGCCGCTCACCGCCGGGCGCGGCGTGGCCGGCCGGGGCGAGGGGAGGCTGGCGGTCGACGGGCTGCCCTGATCGGCCGGGTTGGCGGCCGGGCGGCTGGTATTGCGTCCCGGTTCCGCGGTTCCCGTCCGGGGGGAGCCGTCGCGGCGGTTCAGCACCGCGTCGATGCGACGGGCCAGGGTGGCGGCCGGCACCGGCTTCGCCAGCACGGAATCGGCGCCGGCATCCCAGGCGCTGCGCACGGTGGCGAGGTCGGCATTCGCGGTCAGCACGATGATCGGCATGCTGGGCCGCAGGCTGCCCGGCGACTGGCGGATCCACTGGACCAGCTGCGCGCCGCCGACCGGCTCCATCACCCAGTCCGTCACCATCAGGTCGTAGACCTCGCGCCGCAGCGCGTCCTTGGCCTCCTGGCCGTTGCCGACCGCGGTGATCTGGCCGACGCCCCACAGCCCCAGCATGTCCTTCAACGCGCGCTGCAACAGCGGATTGTCGTCGACGATGAGGATCTTGACGGGGGAGGCGGGACGCTTCGTCATGGAGTGGTTCCGATGATGCGGCTGTGTCTGTCCCGATATCCGCCTCCACGGCCCGCTTTTCATGGAGGGGGACGGGTAAGTGCCCAATGAGACAGCCCATGTACCGTTGGGTGGGCCGGGTTATCCCCAGCGCCGTTCGAATGGGTAGCCCGCGCGGTCGGGCACCTCTTTCGATACCGGAACGGTGAGATCTGCGCATATCAGAAAATTCTGATGGTTATGGACGCACGCGTCCGCTGCCCCTATGATTTCACTGTCAGGTTTCGAATGGGGCGGGCTATGAGCGGCGGATGCGGTGGCGGATCCTGTGGCGGCGGTTCACGTGGCGGTGGATCATCCCGTCTTTCCGGCGGATCGGGTGACCTGAAGCACACCATGCGGATGGCGATGGTGGTGAACGGACTGCTCGGCGCCCTGCTGCTCGCCAGCGCCAACGCGACGCAGGCGGTCACCCTGTGGGCTGCGGCCCTGCTGATGCTGAACCACGCCGCCGGCCATGCGGTGACGCTGGTCGGGCTGGGACGCCGGCCGGACTTGCACGGGCGCCTGTCGATGATTCAGGGGGCGGCGTTGGTCGTTGCGGCGGTGGCGCTGGTGGTGACGGCCGGGCGCAGCATCGCCGGCATGGCGATCCCCGACGTGCCGCTCGCCAGTCTGGCCCTGCTGCTGGCCATCGGCGTGACGGTAGCGACCGCGACCCTGCTGTTCGCCGGCCGGCGCGGCGCGCTGAGCCTGCGGGCGATCTGGCTGTGTTCGCGCAAGGATGTCCTGCCGCTCGGCGCCGGCCTGGTGGGGCTGGCGGCAAGCTGGCTGCTGCTGGACGGGGCGCCCGACGCGCTGGTCGGCGCCGGGATCGCAGCGTTCCTGCTGCCGGCCGCCTGGGGCCTGCTGCGCGGCAGGATAGGGGGCAGCGAGGGTGGTGTGGCTGGGCGATAGCCTCACCACCCCATCGGCCCCCTGTCTTCACGACCGCTGGCGCAGCCGCTCCAGCAGGGCCTTGGTGGCGAAGCCGTCCGGGATCTCCCCGACCGACGCCTGGAAGCGGCGCACCGCGTTGCGGGTGTTTGCCCCGACGATGCCGTCGGCGGCGCCCGGCTCCAGCCCCAGCGACGCCAGACGCTGTTGCAGGTCGATGCGCTCGTCGCGGCTCAGCGCCTGCTCCTCGCGCGGCCAGGGGCTACGGACGCCGGGCTTGCCGGTCATGCGGTCGGCCAGCATGGCGACGGCCAGTGAATAGCTGGTCGATGGGTTGTAGCGCATGATCGCGCGGAAGTTGTCGCGCACCAGGAAGGCAGGGCCGCGATGCCCGGCCAGCACCAGGATCGCCGCCGATCCCTCGCCGCCCAGATCGCTGCCGTCCACCGGACGGACGCCCAGCCGGCGCCAGTCCGACAGCGGCTTGGTGATGCTCAGCTCCGCCTGATCGTAGGGGAAGCCGTCGGGCAGCCGCACCTCCTGTCCCCAGGATTCTCCCTGCCGCCAGCCATTCGCCAGCACGAACTTGGCGGTGGAGGCCAGCACGTCGGGCATGCTCCCCCAGATGTCGCGGTGGCCGTCGCCGTCCTCGTCCACCGCGTTGCGCAGGAAGACGGTCGGCATGAACTGGGTCTGGCCCATGGCGCCGGCCCAGGAGCCGGTCATCCGCTCCGGCGCGATGTCGCCGGAATCGAGGATACGCAGGGCTGCCAGCAGCTCCGACCGGAAATAGGCGGCGCGGCGGCCTTCGAAGGCCAGCGTCGTCAGCGCGTCGATGACCGCGAAGTTGCCGGTCGACTTGCCGAAGTCCGATTCCACCCCCCAGAAGGCGACCAGGATCTCTCCCGGAACGCCGGTGCGGCGGGTGATGCGGGAAAGCAACGCCGCATGCTCCTGCAACTTCTGACGGCCGTCCTGGACGCGCTTTTCATTCACGGCGCTGTCCAAATACTGCCACACTTGCCGGGTGAACTCGGGCTGTGCGCCATCCAGTTCGACGACGCGGTCGGACAGCTTCACCCGCTGGAACGCGCGGTCGAAGGTCTGCGGACGGATGCCCTGGCCCAGCGCTTCGACACGCAGCGCCGCCAGCCATTCGGGGAAGGAGGCGGGCTGCTGCGCCACGGGCTGGACGGCCGCCGTCGCACTGCCGGGTGCCGAGGCAGCGGTTGCGACCGGAGCGGTGGCTCCGGTGCTCTGGCAGCCGGCCATCAGCAGCGTGGCGAGAAGGAGGCGGGCGGGATGACGGAACGGAAGTCGCATGCGCTCGACCGTGATCGGAGGGGAAGCCGGGCCGTGACCCTAAGGCCCCCGGGCGCAAGGCTCAACCGTCAAATGGGCAGCCCTGTCGGGGAAACGCCTATTGCGAGGGGTATACGCTTGCAGGGCCGCCGGACCGGTCCATATCAAATTTCAATGCAACGCTTTCGCAAATCCCGTCCGGCAAAGCCCTGTCTCCAGGCGCCGAACCCGGCCGGATTTGCCCAGGTTGACTTCGTCTTGGGCAGGGCTGCCGGGACGGGAGCGGAAGCCGGAACACCACCTTCTCCAATCGCGTTGATCTGGGAGCGCTTCCATCGGGAAGCAGCCTCCCGCCGCGGAACGCCAAGGGTGCCGACGCCATGAAAATCGTGATCCTCGGCTTGAGTAATGGGGGCTTGACCAACGGTTACCGCCAGGATGGCGGGCACAGCATGCGCTGGCGCGCGCTGATCCATGGGCTGGCGATCCGCGGCCATCGCGTCGTCGCGGTCGAGCGGACCGGCCCCGGCTCCCCTGTCCCCTGGACCATTCCCGGCGGCGACGTGCTGTCCTACGGCGCCTGGGACGAGGTTGCGGTGGCGGCCGCGGCCCAGGCGGACGATGCCGGCGTGGCGCTGGTGGTGGCGCAGGGGCCGGACGCCCGCGTTGCCGCCGACCTCGTCCGTCAGTCCAAGGCACCGCGCCGCGTGCTCTACGATCCGGAAGCGGCGGTCAGCCTGACGGCGCTGGAGGCGGGAGAGGCGGTGGACCATCTGCCGGCCGACGGGCTGGCCGGCTTCGACATGGTGCTCGCCTCCTGCGGCGGGCCGGCGCTGGACCGCTACCGCGCCAAGGCGGGAGCGGAGGCGGTGGCTCCGTTCTATCCCTGGATCGTGCCGGAGGTCGACAAGCCCGGCGACTTCAAGCGCGAGTATCTGGCCGATCTCTGCTGCATCGTCGGCGGGCCGGACGGCATCCGCGAGGGGCTGGGCAGCTTCTTCATCGACCCAGCCCAGCGGCTGACCCGCCGGCGCTTCGCGCTGGTCGGCGCCGATCTGCCCGACGGCGTGCCGCGCGCCTCCAACATCCTGACCTTCCCCGACCTCGACCCGGCGCGTCATGCCGATGTGCTGGCCTCGGCCAGCCTCGCGCTGACGCTGGCCCGCGACGACGAGCGCCGGATCGGCTGGTGCCCGTCGCCCCGGCTGTTCCTGGCCGCCGCCTGCGGATCCGCCATCGTCGCCGACCAGTGGGAAGGGCTGGACAGCTTCTTGGAGCCCGGCCGCGAGATCCTGGTCGCCGCCCAGACCGACGACGTGACCACGGCGATGATGCTGCCGCGCAACCATCTGACCGACCTCGGCCGCCGGGCGCGCAAGCGGGTGCTGGCCGAACACAGTGCCGAGCGGCGCGTGCAGGAGTTGCGCAGCATCCTGGACCTGAAGGGCAGCGGCGGTGACGACTGACGTCATCCGATTTAGAGTTCGTCTGGTGCTTCAATAAGCACCAGACGAACTCTAGGCTTTTGGTTTTTCCGTGTGATTCACGCTTCAAGCGATTCCGCTTGAACCGATCACACTTCAACGGGGATGCGAAAGTGCGGGGAGCGGGCTATGGTCCGCTCCCCGTTTCGTTTTGCGCCCAATGCCATTTGGCAAATCATCAGGGAGCCCGCCGCCGATGCCGACCGTCACCATCCGCCCCGCCGTCGAAGAGGATTGCACGACCATCCTGCGCTTTGTCCGCGAACTGGCGGAGTTCGAGCGCGAGGCCGATGCGGTCAAGGCGACCGAGGAGGATTTCCGCCGCGATGGCTGGGGGCCGCAGCCGGTGTTCGAGGCGCTGATCGCCGAGTTGGACGGCGCGCCGGTCGGCTTCGCGCTGACTTTCCGCAACTTCTCCACCTGGGAGGGGCGGCCTGGCCTCTATGTCGAGGATCTCTACGTCACGCCCGACGCCCGGCGCTACGGCGTCGGCCGCAAGCTCTTGGCTGCCGTGGCGAAGCGCGCGGTGGAGCGCGGTTACCGCCGGGTGGATCTGAGCGTTCTGGATTGGAACCCGGCGCGTGACTTCTACGACCGGGTCGGCTTCCGCCAGATGAAGGAATGGCTTCCCTATCGCCTGACCGGGGAGGCTCTTTCCGACCTTGCGGCGGAAGTCGGTACCGGGGAAGAGTAAAAGGCCGGGATCAGACGGCGCGGTTCAGAGCAGACACGCCGATGATCTCGGCGTAGTCGGCACGCTCGCTGCGCAGGTTCGACAGAAGATCGACCAGGCTGTCGCGGACGAAGGCATCGTCCTGTTCGACGATGGTGTCTTGCGTCAATCGAATGAATTGGTCGAGAAGCGCGATATGGGCCGCGGAGGAGGCGTTGATCTTCTTCGAGTTGACGGCGCCGATCATGTAAATCTCCCTGGGCCTGAGCGTTCCCGATGGCCTTATCAAGCCATCGGGCGAGTTAAAGACTTCCTAACGGGACTATGCGGCAGGTGGTATCTTCGGGGGTACTTCCGATCTATGGTCGCGTTGCATCGGATCACCCCGAAGAGTTACCTCAAAACGTCTATGAGGACCTTTGAAGTTCTGCTGCAATCGATCCCCGTCGGATGCCCCGGCGGGTAGCATGCATGATGACAACACGCACCGCTATGTCCGGTTGCTCAGACTGCCCGAGGGAATTGGAGGGAGGGACCACCGAAGGGTGCAGTCCCGCCCACCCGGTTGGGCAAGCACAACCCCCTGAAAATGCTGACTCCCGAAAAGTCGATCAGGCGGCGCGGCGGGCGGCAGTGCGGTCGCGGGCATCGGCGCGCTCCAGGGCGCGGGCGACCAGATCGTCGAAAACTCCGCCGATGGGCTCTTCCAGAACTGCGGCCCGGCCGGCAAGCATCGGGCCTTCCATCAGCAGGGAGCCTTCCTCGCCGGGGCCGAGAACCCGCCAGCCGCGGCTCTTCATCTCCGCAACGCGCGTCCGGGCAATGAAGGCGCGGACATGGTCGTATGCCAGATCGTCCATCCTGTTCCCCCAATCGCTGTCGGTACCCGCCGGCTTTACGGCGGATCATTGAGGAAAGCGTACGGAAGAACAGCGAACGCAACAAGAACAAATTCGAGTGAATAGCGAGGATTTCCGCCGAGTCGCTCAAGCTCCCGCTTGGAGCGTGGCCCTGGCCTGCGCATTCCCGGCCCTTGCCGTTCCGGGGTCCACTGCAAAGATCAGGCAAGGCGGGGGAATTTGCAACCCGTCCCACCCGTGACCAAAAGCGGCGATCAGGAAAGGTCCGACCATGAGCGGTGTCCGCACCGAAACCGACAGCTTCGGCCCCATAGACGTTCCGGCCGACCGTTACTGGGGCGCACAGACCCAGCGCTCGCTTCAGAATTTCCGCATCGGCGGAGAGCGCATGCCGGTGCCGCTGGTGCGCGCGCTGGGCATCCAGAAGCGCGCGGCCGCCGCCGCCAATATGACGCTGGGCGTGCTCGATCCGAAACTCGGCGCTGCCATCATGGAGGCAGCGGACGAGGTGATCGACGGCCGGCTGGCCGATCACTTCCCGCTGGTGGTCTGGCAGACCGGCTCCGGCACCCAGACCAACATGAACGCCAACGAGGTGATCGCCAACCGCGCCATCGAGCGGCTGGGCGGCACCATGGGGTCGAAGACCCCGATCCATCCCAACGACCATGTCAACATGGGGCAGTCGTCGAACGACAGCTTCCCCACAGCCATGCACATCGCGGCGGCCGACGAGATCGTGCACAGCCTGATCCCGGCGCTGGAGCATCTGCGCACGGCGCTCGATGCCAAGGCCGACGCCTTCCGGGACATCGTCAAGATCGGCCGCACCCATCTCCAGGATGCCACGCCGCTGACGCTGGGGCAGGAGTTCTCCGGCTATGCCGCCCAGGTCTCCTACGGCATCGGCCGGGTGAGGGGCGCGCTGCCGCAGCTCTACCGGCTGGCCCAGGGCGGCACCGCGGTCGGCACCGGCCTGAATGCCAAGCCGGGCTTCGCCGAAGCCTTCGCCGAGGAGGTGGCGGCCTTCACCGGCCTTCCCTTCGTCACCGCGGAGAACAAGTTCGAGGCGCTGGCGACCCACGATTCGCTGGTCGACGTGCACGGCCACCTGAACACGCTGGCGGTGTCGCTTATGAAGATCGCCAACGACATCCGCCTGCTCGGCTCCGGTCCGCGCTCGGGCATCGGCGAGCTGTCGCTGCCGGAGAACGAACCGGGATCCTCCATCATGCCGGGCAAGGTCAACCCGACCCAGTCGGAAGCGATGACGATGGTCTGCGCCCAGGTGATGGGCAACCACACCACCGTCACCGTCGCCGGCGCCACCGGCCATTTCGAACTGAACGTGTTCAAGCCGGTGATCGTTTTCAACGTCCTGCAATCGATCCGCCTGCTGGCCGACGCCGCGAACAGCTTCACCGACAATTGCGTGGTGGGAATCGAGGCCAACCGCGAGCGCATCGCCAGGCTGGTGTCGGACAGTCTGATGCTGGTGACGGCGCTGAACCCCCACATCGGCTATGACAATGCGGCGAAGATCGCCAAGAAGGCCCACAAGGAAGGGACAAGTCTAAAGGAGGCCGGGCGGGAACTCGGACTCCTGACGGATGAGCAATTCGATCAATGGGTTCGCCCCGAACGGATGGTTGGTCCCGGCTAAGCTTGGGGTTAGGGTGGGGGTGCGTCTTTCCCGGCCGTTCCGGCCTTCCTCTGACCACCCCCATCTCCCACTGCGATGCGTGCGTGACCATGAAGAAGCGTTCGGTCCTGATCGCCGGCCATCCCACCAGCGTCTCCCTTGAGGAGGAGTTCTGGGACGCCCTGAAATCGGTGGCGCAGTCCCGCGGCCTGTCGGTCAATGCCCTGATCGAGGAGATCGACCAGACCCGGACCGGCAACCTGTCCAGCGCCATCCGCGTCCACGTGCTGAAGGCGGTGCAGGGGCGCGGGGAGTAGGAGGCCTCTCGGATACCCGCAGGTGGACACCCGCCCATTGCCGGCGTACACGGGTGCCTGGTCCCCCTCATCACCGTGCCAAGACCCCGCCGCCATGCCGCCAGACGTCACCACGCTCGACATCATCGCCTTCGTCTGGTTCATCGGTTCCTGGGTCGGATTCACCGTCACCCAGGACCATCTGATGGCCGGGCGCAACGTGGTGAACCGGCATCTGCGGATCGTGCGCCGCCACTGGATCGAGCGGATGCTGGAGCGCGACAACCGCATCATGGACGCGCAGCTGTTTGGCCACACCATGCACAGCTGCACCTTCTTCGCCTCCACCAACATGCTGGTGCTGGCCGGACTGATCGGGTCCTTCGGTGCGGCGGAGCGGGCGCAGCAGCTGATCTCGGACCTGTCCTTCGCCGTCCCGACCTCGCACCAGATGTTCGAGATCAAGATGCTGCTGATGGTGGTGATCTTCACCTTCGGCTTCTTCAAGTTCACTTGGGCGCTGCGTCAGTACAATTACTGCTGCGCCCTGATCGGTTCTGCGCCGATGCCGCCGGTGCCGCCGCAGGACCGCCGGGAGATCGCCCAGACGATCAGCGAGGCGCTGACCCTTGCCATCGTCGCGCTGAACGGAGGCATCCGCGCCTATTACTTCGCACTGGCGGCCCTGGTCTGGATCATCGGCCCCATTCCGCTGATCGCAGCGTCGAGCGGCGTTGTTTTCGTTCTCACCCGCCGTCAGGCGTTTTCCGCCACCGAGAAGGTCATCCGCGTGCAGACCCAGTGGTTGGAAAGAAACGATTCAAGCAAAGCGAAATAACAAATAAAATCCCACACGTTTTCTTGCGCATGCGACCAAATATCCTCTACCTGATGGCGAGTTTCGGCGGCTAAGGTCCGGTCATCGAGGATCGCACGACAGCTTGTCGGTGCGGCGCAGAGAACAAGAGGGCGGAAATGAACGCCGACACTGCACTAACGATCATGGAAGCGCTCGATCAGGCGGAGGCTCTGCTGAACCGCGTTCACCTGCGCGACGGCTATGCCGGACGCGACACGCTGGCCCGCAACCGGGAACTTCTGAACGCGGCCCGCAATCGGCTCGATCAGGTTCACAGCATCGAGGAAATGGGCGTGTTCGAGGGCTTCGGCCGGTCCCCGGTCCTGGCCTGAGACGGCACCGGTATTCCGGCGATCACCGCACGTCAGCCCTTCAGCAGCACCTTGCCGCCGCTGCGCACCTTCGACCAGTCCTTGGCGAAATAAGCGAAGTCGCTCGACGGCCGGCTGAACAGGAAGCCCTGGGCAAACGACACGCCCAAGCCGTTCAGCAGCTCGGCGTGCACCGTCTCCTCCACCTGCTCGCCGATCAGTTCCAGCCCCAACTGGCGGCAGACATCGACCATGCTGCGCAGCATCGCCATGTCGCGTGGGCTGTTCACGGCGCCGCGGACGAACTTGCCGTCGATCTTGGCATAGTCGGCCTGGATGCCGTACAGCGACTGGAAGCTGGTGGATCCTGCGCCGACATCGTCCAGGCAGATGCGGAAGCCGCTTTCGCGCAGCTTCTGCAGCACCTCGTTCAGCTTGGCGATGTCGGTGACGACGACGGTTTCCGTCACTTCGATGAGCAGCTTCGAGGCCAGATCGCCGTAGGGGGCGACGACCGACTGGAACTGCTTGAAGAAGATCGGGCTCATCAGCGTCTTGGCCGACAGGTTGATCGCCACGTCGGGCAGCTTCGGTTCCTTGCGGAACTGCTGCAGCGTGTCCAGCACCGTGCGGGTCAGAAGCAGGTCGAAGTCGTAGATCAGCCCGACATCCTCGGCGAAGGTGATGAAGTCGGCCGGCGAGCTCGTCCCTTCGACCCGGGTCAGCGCCTCCAGATGGTGGACGGCGCCGGTGCCGATGTCGACGATCGGCTGGTAAACGACGATGAAATTGCGGTTGTCGATGGTGGCGCGCAGTTGCCCGATCCGTTCCACCGCCCCGGCCATCAGGCGGTTCGCGCCATCCTCCAGGCTGGAGATGGTGAACTCGCCGCCTTGCGCGGAGGCGAAGGCCTGCACGGTGTAGACCAGCGCGCGGGCGGCATCCGTGGCGTCCAGCCGGTCGTCGGCCATGTCCAGCGTCCAGGACCGGATGCCGCCGGGCAGGGCGCCGCCCGCCGCCTCGATGATCTGGGCGATGTGGCCCTGCACCTCGCGCCCGTCGATGTCGGCGGCATGCACGATGCCATAGCGATCGCCGGTCAGTTGCCCGGCGCTGTCGCCGTCGGCGGAAATGCCGCGCAGATAGGCGTCGATGCCCTCGCGCACCTCCGCCGCCGCTCCCTCCGGCATCGAATCCACCATCGCCTGCAACCCTTCGACCAGCAGCAGGGTCAGCCCCTGCTCCAGTCCCCGTTCGCGCGCGGCGTGGATGCGTTCCTCCAGGATGCCGGCGAAGCCGCACTGGTCGAGCAGTTCACCCTGCGCCGCCGTGACCGCCCCACTGCCGCCGTTGCCACGGGCCGGAGCGGTCAGCAGCACCGTGAGGAACAGGGAACCGGGACAGGAGTCGAGCCGGCAGCCGCCGAGCAGTGCCGGGAACTGCTGGCCGTCGAAGGCCTGGAACATCACGCGCGACGGCTTGATCCGCGCCTTTTCGCGAATGCGGTCAAACAGGACATGGACATATTTGCGGTCGCCGGGGGCCACCACCTCCATCAGGTTGCTGCCGACCAGCCCGCCGACCTCGCCCTTGGTCAGCCGGCAGCGGGCGCCGGCGGAAAACAGGATGTTGCCCTGGGGATCCGATTCGATCAGCAGATCGGCGGCGGCGAAGGCAAAGCCGACGAAGCGGTCGCGGTCGCGGCTGGACTGTGGACGGCGATGGCCGGCCGCGCCGGAGGCCGGGGTGACGGCCGGTCCGATCGGGGGAGGGGAGCGACCTGCGCTTTCCTGCGACAAGGGCATCGTCATCCGGCTACAAATTACATCAAAGTTTAGAGAGTTTCTTCCTGAATGCAACAGAGAGTAACCAATATCGATACGAGATAAAAGCCGCATCGACGGGAAATGACCTGCGCCTGACTTGAACACCACAATTTGAGACATCTATTTCGCAAATGCGAACTAACGGACGTAACTTCGCCGGGTGCTCATGGCTGCGATTAATAACGTTACCAGGAAATTGACGAAATCGTTCCGATATCGGAATGACCGTTTTCGATGCTGTCCATCATGAGCGGGCGACCCTATCGGGTCTTTTCCGCCGGAGCCGCCTCGCCATGCATCGTGGTTAAGAAGGTCAGGTGACTTCCATCGCCGCCGGCCGGACCGCGGGCTTCCGCCGCTTCGACAGCAGTGCGCTGAAGCTGGATTGTCCGGGTATTTCCACGAAGCGGTAGGTCAGGCTGGCGACCGCGACCACCGTCCCCAGATAGGCGAGCGCCAGAAGATCCATCATCCAGGTGGCACCGAAGGAGATCAGCCGGTCTTCGGCGCCGTCGGTCGCCTGCTCGACGAACATCGGCTGGCCCGACAGCCTCTGCGTTGCGACCGCTGCCTTCTCGTACAGCGCGATGACCAGCGCATGCACCATGTAGACGGAGTAGGAGCGGGCGCCCAGCCATTGGAAAGGCCGCATCGCCAGCAGCCGTGAAATCACCCCGCCTTCGAAGGCGAACACCCAGACGACCAAACCGAACAGCAGGGGCGAGGCATAGGACAGGGCGTTTCCGCGCGCCGTTGCAACGAAGATGATCACGGCGGCAAGGCTGAGCCCCTCGCTCAGCCCGGCTATCGTCGACCCAACTGTCGGCCGCCGCATCGGCAGCCTGGACAACAGTCCGGCACCGCGGGTCGCCTGGAACAGCCGATACGCCACATGGCCGGTGAAGAAACCATAGAGGCAGCGGAAATATCCAAAGTCGAAGCTGGTGTCTATGTATTGGTCGGACCATCCCATGACCACGAAAGCGCCGGTCGCCGACAGCGCCACCGCCGACACCGTCACCAGCCATGTGCGGCGGGCCAGCAGGCAGAGTGCTGCGAAAGTGACGTAGGCAAGGAACTCGGCGCTGATCGACCAGCTCGGAATGTTCCAGGTCAACCCGTCCTCGATGCCCAGGGAGTGTACAAGGAACAGGTTGCTGAGAATGGAGGACGGCGCGAAGCGGTCGGTGAAGGCCGCCGTCTCGCCGCTGATCGCCAGTGCCTTCACCATCTCCAGCGGAATGAAGGCGATCAGGGTGGCGGCATGCAGCGGCCAGACCCGGCCAAGGCGTCTGACCAGAAAATTCCCGCCGTCCGCCGTCGAGTTCAGGCGGTGGATATAAGCGTGGGTGATGACGAAGCCGCTGAGAACAAAAAAGAAATCCACAAACAAATAACTGCCGCGAACGAACGGAACGAGGTAGAAGTGCCCGGAAGCGTTGAAGTGAAATAATGCGACGAACAAAGCGCATAAGCCGCGCCAGCCGTCGAGAACTGGAAAGCGCATTTCGGATCTCCAGATTGGCGTATTGTCTCAGCCATCTCACACCGGCTGCCGATATATTTGTTCTGAAAAGTGATACCTGCTCAGCAATGGGGGCTATGCGCCCGATTACCGCTGGCTGAACGTAAATGTCGGAACCGCAACCAAAAAGCGGAAATCAGGCTTATTCCGAACGCCGGCCGGTGATTACCTCCGAAAGGTTGTGGCGATGGAATGCCCGCTTCCTGAGGACCGCGGATTTGTCCGGCCGCGGGCGGCCCTACCCGTTGTGAGCGGCACCATATCAGGCTGGAGCCTGAAACACCGTTTGGTTGTCTTGGAAGCGGTACGCTGCTTGCGCCTTCAGGTTGCGCTCTTTCGGCCTTGAGCCGGGCAGGCTCAACCGCCATTCTCCAGCCGTCCCGTCGTGGCCGAGAAACCGGTGATGCCCATCCACCGGCGCAGCGCGTGCAGTGGCTGCACGTCGGTAGCGACGGGACCGACGCCCCGTCTAAATAGAAAGGGCCCCGCCGACCGTACCGGTCGCGGGGCCCTTCGGCTTTTGCCGTGGCGCCTGCGTCAGCGCCGCGGGAACAACCGGTTGACGTGGCCCATCTTGCGGCCGGGCCGGGCTTCCGCCTTGCCGTACAGGTGCAGCCGGGCGCCGGGTTCGGCCAGCAGTTCCGGCCAGCTGAGCACGTCGTCGCCGATCAGGTTGGTCATTTCGGCATCCGCCACCCGCTCCACCGAGCCCAGCGGCAGGCCGCAGACCGCGCGGACCAGCTGTTCGAACTGGCAGGTGGCGCAGGCATCCATCGTCCAGTGGCCGGAATTGTGCGGGCGCGGCGCCATCTCGTTGACCAGCACGGCGCCGTCGGCGGTGACGAACATCTCCACCGCCAGCACGCCGACAAGGTCCAGGGCCTCGGCGATGCGCCGCGCGATGCGGTCGGCCTCCGCCGCGGTTGCCGCCGACACCTTGTCCGGCGCGGCGGGCGCGACGGTGACGTCGAGGATGCCGTCCTTGTGCCGGTTCTCCACCGCCGGATAGGCGACCATCGCGCCGTCGGCGCCGCGGGCGACGATCACCGACACTTCGCAGGCGAAGGTGACGAAGCCTTCGACGATGCCCTCCACGCCGGGCTTGCCGCCGCCGATGCTGGCCCAGGCCGCCGCCGGATCGCTGCCGCTGTCCAGCCGGGCCTGTCCCTTGCCGTCATAGCCGAGCCGCGTCGATTTCAGAACGCAGCGCGGACCGACCTCGGCCACCGCGCGGGCGACCTCATCGGCGCTGTTGGCGGTGCGCCAGGGTGCAGTGGCGATGCCCAGAGCGTTGACGAAGCTCTTTTCCGCGATGCGATCCTGCGCCACCGACAGCACGTTCGGGCCAGGGTTCAGGTTGGTGAAGCGGCGCAGATGCTCGGCCGTGGCGACCGGCACATTCTCCCACTCCAGCGTCACCGCATCGACCGAGCGGGCGAAGCGCTCCAACGCGTCCAGATCGTCCCAGCCGGCGACGGTCGCCGCGGCGCTGACCTGCGCCGCCGGGCTGTCGGCGGCGTCCGGGGCGTAGACATGGGTCTTGTAGCCCAGACGTGCCGCGGCCAGCGCCGTCATCCGGCCGAGCTGTCCGGCACCCAGCATGCCGATGGTGGAGCCGGGGGCGAGGCGGGGCAGGGGAGTGCCGGATGGGGTGCCGGTCATGACGGTGAGGCTTTCAAGTTGTCCGGGCCAGTTATCGGGCCAGTTGTCAGGCAGGGTCGTCGACGGGGGCTTCGGCGACCGCGGCGGTCTGGCGGGCGCGCCAGCCATTCAGCGCGTCGGCCACCGCCGGGTCCATCAGGGCGATGACCGAGCCGGCCAGCAATGCTGCGTTGATGGCGCCGGCCTTGCCGATGGCGAGCGTGCCGACCGGCACCCCGCCCGGCATCTGCACGATGGACAGCAGGCTGTCCATGCCCTTCAGCGCGTGGCTTTCCACGGGCACGCCGAAGACCGGCAGCGGCGTCATCGACGCGGCCATGCCCGGCAGATGGGCGGCGCCGCCGGCCCCGGCGATCACCACCTTCAACCCGCGCGCCTTGGCGGTGGTGGCGTAGTCCACCAGCCGGTGCGGGGTGCGATGGGCGGAAACGATGCGGACTTCGTGCGGAACGCCCAGCGCGGCCAGCGTGTCGGCGGCGTGCTTCATCGTCGTCCAGTCGGACTGGCTGCCCATGATGATGCCGACCAGCGGCTGGACGCCGGTAGCCGAGGTGGTGCTGTTGGGGGAATGGTCGGCGGTCACGGCCTGGCGCTTTCCTCAAGGTCCGGAAAGCGGCGCATTATAGGAAGAGTCGGGCTTCTGTCCAGAGGCGGCGCCGTTCCTTGGCGTCTGCGTGCTGCGAATCCCACCCTGCGGCTGCGACATTCCGGCCCTTCCGGCGGAACATGGTTCCACTTATGGTGCCGCCTTATATGGACTGGATAGACCCTGCTCAATTCACTCGGCGGACCCATCGCATGACCGACTCCGTTTCCGGCGAAGACATCGGCGACACCCAGCGCAAGGAACACCGCGACATCCGCGCCGCCATGGCGGAGGAACGGATGGCCGCCGTCGGCATCGACGAGGCGTCGATCGAGACGCTGGTGCGGACCTTCTACGGCAAGATCATGAAGGACGAGGAGCTTGGCCCGATCTTTGGCCGCGCCATCACCGATTGGGAGCCTCATCTGCGCAAGATGATCGATTTCTGGTCGTCCATCGCTCTGCTGACCCAGCGCTACGACGGGCGTCCGATGCCGGTCCACATCTCGCTGGGGCTGGAGCCGCCGCATTTCGAACGCTGGCTCGGCCTGTTCCGCCAGACCGCCCACGAAGTTCTGCCGGCCGAAGGCGCCAACTTCCTGATCGGCAAGGCCGAGAACATCGCCCGCAGCTTCCAGATGGGCATCCAGTTCTTCACGGTGCCGAAGAAGGGGTGACGCTTCGGTTCCCAGCCAGCCCGTCATTCCCGCCTTCGCGGGGATGACGGCACGAAGGCGCGTCGCGTGTCCCGTTAAGCGATGATGTCCGGCAGCAGCCGGCTTTCCAGGACCATGATCTGGTCCTTCAGCATCAGCTTGCGCTTCTTCAGCCGCTGCATCTGCAACTGGTCATAGGGCGCACGTTCGACCAGCCGGGCGATGACGTCGTCCAGGTCACGGTGCTCGCTGCGCAAGCTCGCCAGCTTTTCCTTCAAAATCTCTTGCTCGTTCATCGCGCCCGTTTAGGAATGGCCGTTGCCCCGGATGGTTCGGGGGTGCTCTTGCGGGTGACCCTTTGGCTGGGCGACCTCGACTATACCAGATTTCCGGCAGCACGGCACCGTCAAACCGCCGGCTCGGCCCTTTGGCATGCCCGTCGTGTCGCCGGACGGAGTGCGGCCGGCGCAATGCCCCTTTTGCGGATGCGGGCAACGATTGCGGGAAAGTTCTGTTCCGGTAACATGGTGGTCCATTTCAACGAACAGGCGAACGGGACGGGAAACCCTCAATGACTGCCCCTAATAAAGCCGGCAAGCGCATCGGCATCCTGACCAGCGGCGGCGATTGCGCCGGGCTGAACGCGGTCATCCGTGCGGTGGTCCACCGCGCCACCGGCTATGGCTGGCAGGTGCTGGGCATCAAGGAAGGCACCCAGGGCCTTCTCCAGCGCCCGGTGCAGTACCAGACGCTCGATCTTGGCTCCGTCGACGGCCACATGATGCGCCAGGGCGGCACAATCCTCGGCACGACCAACCGCGGCGACCCCTTCGCCTATCCGATGCCCGACGGCACGCTGAAGGACCGCTCCGACGAGATCGTCGGCGGCTACCGCGAACTTGGGCTGGACGCGCTGATCGGCATCGGCGGCGACGGCAGCTTCGCCATCCTGCACAAGCTGGCGCAGAAGGGCGGCTTCCCGATGGTGGGCGTGCCCAAGACCATCGACAACGACCTGGGCAAGACCGAGGTGTCGGTCGGCTACGACACCGCCGTCGCCGTGGCGGTGGAGGCGCTGGACCGCCTGCAACCGACCGCAGCCAGCCACCACCGCGTGATGGTGCTGGAGGTGATGGGCCGCGACGCCGGCCACATCGCGCTGGCGGCCGGCATCGCCGGCGGGGCCGACGTGATCCTGATCCCGGAGATCGCCTATTCCATCGAAAGCATCGCAGCCAAGATCCAGAGTGTGCGCGACTCCGGCCGCAACTTCGCCCTGGTCGTGGTGTCGGAGGCGGTGAAGACGCTGGAGGGCACCGGGGTCAAGAAGATCCTCCAGGGCGGCGAAAAGCGCTATGGCGGCATCGGCGACTATATCGGCGAGAAGATCGCCGACGCCACCGGGGCCGAAACCCGCGTCACCGTGCTGGGCCATGTCCAGCGCGGCAGCATGCCCAGCCCGCGCGACCGCCTGATCGCCTCGGCCTTCGGTGTCCATGCCGTCGATCTGATCGCGGAGGGCAAGTTCAACCGCATGGTCGCCTGGTCGAACCGCGGCGTCATCGACGTGCCGATCACCGAGGCGATCGAGCATTATTCCTGCGTCGAACTGGACGGTGCGCTGGTGAAGACGGCCCGTGGCCTGAACATCAGCTTCGGCGACTGATCCAGGCGATGGGCGAAATGCCGGCAAATCCCTTCTGGGACTTTTCCCTGGCCGTCTATGGGCGGCCGGGGGTGCCGGCCTGCTGCCTGTCCCTTCAGGACCGGCGCGGCGTCGACGTGAATGTGCTGCTGTTCGCCGCCTGGGCCGGCCTGGACTGCGGCATCCGCCTGTCGGCCGAGGAACTGGCCCGCATCGACGGGGCGGTCGCCGGCTGGAGGGAGGAGGTTGTGCGTCCGCTGCGCGCACTGCGCCGCCGCGCCAAGGCGGAGGACGACGCCTTCTATCGCCGCATGAAGGCCGCGGAACTGGAGGCCGAGCGGGTCCAGCAGGACCGCCTGTTCGCCGCGGCGGGCTTCACCCCGCAGCCGGGCGGCGGCGTGGAGCTTGCCGCCGCCAACATGGTGCTGCTGGTGCCCGGCGGCGACCCGGCGCTGGAGGAACTTGCGGGGAGGCTGTCGGGAGTGTTCGGGGCCTGACCTAGCGGTTCAGGATCAGTTCGTTCGGGTCGCGCACGGTGTTGGACACCAGCACCGGCTTGCCGGCATAGAAGGCGCTGCACCGCTTGCCGCTGACCAGCCGGGTCAGCGCCGCTTCCCATTCGCGCCCCTTCGGGCCGATGATGCGCAGCTTCAACTGGTCGATCAGCGGGAACACCTTGAACTGCTCGATCTCCAGCGGTTCGGAGCTGGTGGTGGTGAAGGCGTCCTGCTTCAGGGTCAGCGTCTTGCCGTTGATCTCCAGCGTCACGTCCTGGGCCCAGGGGCAGCCGTTCGGCTTGGCGCCCTCATTGGCCTGCGCGGCGCCGATCCCGAAACCAACAGTCCCGAACCAAGCGGTCAGCGCGGCGGCGAGAGTAACCCGGCAGAGGCCGGAGTGGCAGAAGAGTGCCCGGATTGGGCGGGTGATCATGATCCGCTCCTCGAAGAACGGCGCGGACAATAACGATGGGTCAGCGTCATGACAATCCAGGGAAAATCCCAATTCTGTGACCGTTTGCGACGATTTCAGGCATAGGCCCGGCTGGACCGGGCGGGTTCCGAAGAGGCATGATCCCGTTCCCGGCGGCAAGCCCGTTACTCCCTCCATCACTTCACATGTGTGCCGATGGTTACTTTGTCGCAGGCTCTGCTGATCGCGCTGGACCACCATCAGGCGGGCCGTGTGGCGGAGGCGGAGGACATCTACCGCCGAATCCTCGGCGCCGACCCCGAATTTGCCGACGCCATGCAGCTTCTGGGGGTGCTCGCCGCCCAGACCGGCCGGCAGGCGGCGGCGCAACGCTCCCTGCGCCTTGCCGTGGCGTTGCGTCCCGACGGGGCCGGCGGGCTGTCGAACCTTGCCGGCGTCGAGCAGTCCGCCGGCGCCCTCGACGCCGCCGTGCGGCACTATGGCCGGGCGTTGCGCCTGATGCCGGACCTTGCCGACGCCCATGCCAGCCGCGCCGGTGCGTTGCGCCGGCTGGGGCAGGTGCCGGCCGCGCTGACGGCCACCGGCCATGCGCTGGCCCTGGCCCCCGACCATACCGACGCGCTGGCGAACCGGGCCGCCGCCCTGCTGTCCTGCGGCGATGCAAGGGCGGCCGAACGCTGTGCCCGCCGCTCGCTGAGCGTGAACGCCCGGTCCGCCGTTGCTTATGCAACGCTTGCCGCGGCACTGGCGGCCCAGCGCCGCTGGGCGGAAGCCGAGTCCGCCGCCCGTGATTCGCTGGCTCTCGACCGCAACGCCGCCGAGCCGTGGGAAGTGCTGGGCGCCGTCCTGGCCAAGCTCGCCCGCTTCCCGGACTCGCTGAACGCCTTCGCCATGGCGGAGCGCCTGCGACCCGGCCCGTCGGTCCATGCCGCACGGGGCATCGCCCTGGTCGCCATGGCCCGCCCGGCGGAGGCTGCCGTCGCGTTCGAACGCGCGCTGGCCGACCGGCCGCAGGATGTCGGTCTGCATTGGAACCTCGGTTTCGCCCGGCTGATGGCCGGCGATTACCGGCGCGGCTGGCCCGAGTTCGACTGGCGCCGCCGTGACCCCCATGCCGATCCGCCCTGGAGGCCATTCCATCAGCCACCGTGGCAGGGCGAGCCGCTGAACGGTCGCACGATCCTGCTCTATGCCGAACAGGGGCTGGGCGACACGCTGCAGGTCCTGCGCTATGTCCCGCTGGTGGCGGCCCGCGGTGGCCGGGTGGTGCTGGAGGTGCAGCGGCCCCTGCTGCCCCTGATGGCCGGGCTGGAGGGGGCGGCGCAGGTCATCGCCCGTGGCGATCCGCTGCCGCCCTTCGATCTCGAATCTCCGCTGATGAGCCTGCCGCGCGCCTTCGCCACCGACCTCGACAGCGTGCCTGCCGACATCCCCTATCTGCGCCCCGACCCGGTGCGGGTAGCCCGCTGGCGGGAGCGGCTGGGGCCGCGGGACGGCCTGCGCGTCGGCGTCGTCTGGGCCGGCAACCCGCGCTTCCCCGGCGACGAGGAGCGCTCCCCCCGGCTCGCCGGACTGCGTGGGCTGTTCGATGTGCCGGGCTGCCGATTCTATGGATTGCAGATGGGGCCTGGACGCGCCGGCCTTGCCGAGAGTGCCTTGCCGGACAGCTTCACCGATCTGGGGACCGCCATCTCGGACTTCGCCGACACCGCGGCGATCATGGCGAACCTGGATCTGGTTGTGTCGTCCTGCACCGGTCCGGCCCATCTCGCCGGCGCGCTGGGCGTGCCGCTGTGGGTGGCGCTGCCCTTCTCGGCGGACTGGCGCTGGCTGACCGGCCGCGACGACAGCCTCTGGTATCCGACCGCCCGCCTGTTCCGGCAGCCGGCGCCCGGCGACTGGCCTGCGGTCGCCGGGCGCATGGCCGCGGAACTGGCGGCGCTTGCTCAGCGCTTCAGGCCGTTGCCGTAGCGGGAGCAGTCGTAGTCATCGGTCCCGGCCTCGGCATGGCCGCCGTTGGAGGTGTTGTAGCGCGGGTCGTCGCAGCGGCCGTTGCGGGCATAGGAATCGGAATTTCCCGACCCGAACAGCCCACCCCCGCCGCTGTTGCCGAACAGCCCGCCACCGCTGTTGCTGCTGGTCTGGTTGCAGGCGGCGAGCGCCAGCGGCACGGCGGCGACGATCACGAAGCGGAGCGCGGTCTTCATGGCAGTCCCTTTCCCTTATGAGGATTGCGAAGGAGAGTTCTTCCTTCGCCCTCAACAGGGCAGGGGGCCGGCAAGTCCCGTGCCGGCGCTCGGGTTAACGCTTCCTGGCCTGAAAACGGCTTGCCGCGCCGCTCACTCGACCGGCTGGAACAGTCGGGTGACGGGATGGATCGCCCACATCTCGCCCGATTCGATGTCGAACCACCAGCCATGGATGTTGAGGATGCCGGCCTCCACCCCTTCGCGGACGAAGGGGAAGGTCATCAGGTTCTCGACCGAGGCTCGGACCGCGGCGCGTTCGATCACTGCCGGCGTGTTCTGTAATTTCTCCGCATCGGCGCGCGCCTGCTCGGAACCTTCCGGCCCGACATAGGGGTCGAGCGCCGAACCGGCGATGGACACCCAGGGGGAGACGAAATCGTCCTCCGCCTTCTGCCCGGCGCGCAGCCGGATCAGGCCCTGTATGCCGCCGCACTTGGCATGGCCCAGCACGATGATCTCCGACACCTTCAGCGCCTTGACCGCATATTCGATGGCGGCCGAGGTGCCGTGATAGGCGCCGTCGGGCTGGTAGGGCGGGACGAGGTTGGCGACGTTGCGCACGACGAACATCTCGCCGGGTTCCGCCATCGTCAGCAGCGCCGGGTCGACGCGGCTGTCGGAGCAGCCGATCAGCAGAACCTCCGGGTGCTGTCCTTCGGTCGCCAACTGCCGCATGCTGTCGGGGCGCCGCTCGTAATAGCGGGCACGGAATGCCTTGATGCCGGCCAGAAGCTGGCGGATGGGCTCGGACGGTTTGCTGCTGAAGGGCATGATGGGCTTTTCCCCTTTGGCGCCGGCCGGCGGCGATGCCGGTTCCGCGTCGTGGTGCATCGACAGCGGTATAATGGCATTGCGCCCGCGCTCCAAGCCACCTGTTAGGCGACGGCCGCGGGTCAGGTGTCTCCCTGACGTTCGCCCCAGCGCCGCAGGTTTCCCGCGTCCAGCCCGAACAGGTCCAGCACCCGGCCAACGGAGTGGTCGACCAGATCGTCGATGCCCTGCGGCCTGGCATAAAAAGCCGGGACCGGCGGCGCGATCACCGCTCCCATTTCGGCCAGCGCGGTCATGGTTCGCAGGTGACCCAGATGCAGCGGGGTCTCCCGCACCATCAGCACCAGCCGGCGCCGTTCCTTCAGCGCCACGTCCGCCGCCCGCGTCAGCAGGGTGGAGGTGACGCCGCTGGCGATCTCGCTCATCGTCCGGACGGAGCAGGGGGCGACCACCATGCCGAGCGTGCGGAAGCTGCCGCTGGACACGGCCGCGCCGATGTCGGCGGCGGCATAGCTGACATCGGCCAGCGCCCGCAGCTCGGCCACCTTCATGGCGGCTTCATGCGCCAGCGTGACCTCGGCCGACCGGCTGACCACCAGATGCGATTCGACGCCGATCCGCCGCAGCGTCTGCAGCATGCGGATGCCGTAGATCACTCCCGACGCGCCGCTGATGCCGACGACGAGCCGGGGCGGAGGGATGGTGGGATCGGTCATGGCCGGATTCCAAACTCGCATCAAGCGGTATTCCCCCTCCCGCTCGGGGAGAGGGACACCCCCCTCAGTGCGCGTCTTCCTGTTCGGAATAGCGGTCGTCCTCGCGGCCTTCGCCGTAGAAGTCCTCGGCGGCGTCCTCCGGGGCACGCGGCACGCCGCCGCGGCGGATCGCCAGCGCCAGCGCCTCTTCCAGCTCGCGCTGGGAGCAGAGGCCCAGCATCACCGGGCCGCGCGGCTTGATGTTGGCGACATTCCAGTGGGTACGGTCGCGCACCGCGGCGATGGTCGGCTTCGTGGTGCCGATCAGGCGGCAGACCTGGGCGTCCGACAGCTCCGGATGGTGCTTCAGCAGCCAGGCGATGGCGTCGGGCTTGTCGCCGCGCTTGGTGATCGGGGTGTAGCGCGGACCCTTGGAGCGGGAGGCGACCTGCGGCAGGTCGGCGACCAGAAGCTTCAGGCGCAGGTCCTGATTCTTCTCGCAGCGCTCGATCTCGTGCTTGGTCAACTGGCCGTTGGCGATGGGGTCCAGCCCCACCATGCCGACCGCGACCTCGCCGTCGGCGATGGCCTGGACTTCCAGCGAATGCATGCCGCAGAAGGCGGCGATCTGCTCGAAGGACAAGGACGTGTTCTCGACCAGCCAGACGGCTGTCGCTTTCGGCATCAAGGGCAGAGCCATCATCCCTCCTGACAAACTTCTTTACCGGCCGCACCCGCTGGCGGGTGGTGCGGCCGGTCGTTCTAACTGGTTATGCGGCGCGGGGGCGGCTTCGCGACCCGGCTTCGCGACTTCGGGGGCGGCCGCCCCATTCTCGTCACCACGATATAGGGCGAATGCCGGTCCGCGTAAGCATGCTTGCGCAGGCGCACCGGGAAATCCCGGCCGCCCGCTCGCCTCTGCTAACCTGTCTTGGCAGCGTATGGCAAGCCCGACGGCGCCGCAGCGGCGAAGAAAAGCGCAAAATCAGGCGGCGTCCGGCCCCACCGTCAGCACGATCTTGCCGATATGCGCGCTGCTTTCCATCAGCCGGTGCGCCTCGTCCGCCTGTTCCAGCGGGAAGGTGGCGTGGATCTGCGGCTTGATGCCGCCGGTCTCCAGCAGCGGCCAGACATGCTCGCGCAAGGCGGTGGCGATGCGGCCCTTCTCCGCCACCGGGCGGGCGCGCAGCGTCGATCCGGTCAGGGTCAGCCGCTTGGTCATCACCGGAGCCATGTTCAGCGACACCTTCGCCCCCTGCAGGAAGGCGATGGAGACGTGGCGGCCGTCCACCGCCATGATGTCGATGTCGCGGGCGATGTAGTCGCCGCCGACCATGTCCAGCACCACATCGACGCCGCGACCGCCGGTCGCCTCGCGGATCGCCGCGACGAAATCCTCGGTCCTGTAGTTGATGGCGCGGTCGGCCCCCAGTTCCTCGCAGGCGCGGCACTTGTCGTCGCTGCCGGCGGTGGTGAACACCGTCGCACCGAAGGCCTTGGCCAGCTGGATGGCGGTGGTGCCGATGCCGCTCGATCCGCCATGGATCAGCAGGGTCTCGCCACGCTTCAGGGCGCCGCGCTCGAACACGTTGGTCCAGACGGTGAAGAAGGTTTCCGGCACCGCCGCCGCCTCGACCATCGACAGCGGGCCCGGCACGGGCAGGGCCTGCACCGCCGGCACCACGCAATATTCGGCATAGCCGCCGCCGGCTACCAGCGCGCAGACCCTGTCGCCGCTGGCCCAGCTCTCCACCCCCTCGCCGATGGCGATCACCGTGCCGGACAGCTCAAGCCCCGGCAGGTCCGATGCGCCCGGCGGCGGGTCGTAGCGGCCCTGGCGCTGCAGCGTGTCGGGGCGGTTCACGCCGGCGGCGGCGACTTCCACCAGGATTTCGCCGGGGCCGGGCACCGGGGCAGGGCGGCGGGCGGGGCGCAGCACCTCCGGCCCGCCGGGCTGGGTGATCTCGACGCAGCGCATGCTGTCGGGCAAGCTTAGGCCCATGGCGGTCGTCCCTTCGGTTTTGTCTGTTTGGCAATGTCCGGCCCGAAAGGTAGATTTGCCCAACCGGTCTGACAAGCCGGACAACGGATTGAAAACACGGCAGGGGGAGGGACCCGATCATGGCCATCGACGAGCGTTTCGAGGATCTGGAGCCGCGCAAGACCAAGCCGGCGCCTAAGGACCTGACCGTGATGGGCGTGGCCGAGATCGAGGCCTACATCGCCACGCTGGAGGCGGAGATCGCCCGCGCCCGCGCCGCCATCGCCGCCAAGCAGGCGCAGAAATCGGCGGCCGAGGCCTTCTTCAAGAAGGGGTGAAAAAAGCCCCTCTCCCGCCGGGGGAGAGGGGCTTCGTCTGCTTGCGGAGTGGAGTGTCCTGCGTCACCGCCCGATGCCGACCAGATCGCGGTAGCAATGCCAGGAGGCATGCCCGACGACCGGCAGGGCGATGGCCAGCCCGAGGAAGCCGGTGACCATCCCGGCGCTCATGAACAGGGCGATCAGGAAGCCCCAGGCGATCATCGGTTTGACGTTGGCGCGCACCACCGCGATGCTGGTCGCCATGGCGGTGAAGACGTCGGTCTCACGGTCCAGAAGCATCGGCACCGACACCACGGCAATGGAGAACACCGCCGTCGCGATGATCCCGCCGAACACCGTCCCGGTCAGCAGGAAGGGGATGGTCTCCGCCGAGAAGAAGATGCGGTCGACCAGCTGGTCCAGCGCCGGCGGTTCGCCGGAGAAGAACAGGGCGAAGATCAGGAAGGCGATGCGGATCCAGGCCAGCAGCGCCAGCATCAGCACCATGCCGATCCCGGCGATCTGCACCCCGTTGCGGCGATAGGCGGCAACCACCTTGGCCAGCGTCGGCCGCTCACCCAGCTCCAGCAGGCGGCTGGTCTCATAGAGCCCGACGGCGAACAGCGGCCCGACGAGCATGAAGCCCGCCGCCATCGGCAGCAGCAGATATTCCATCTCCAGCGTCGCCAGCCCGACCAGCAGCACCAGGCTGGAGATCACCGCCAGCGCGCCGTAGGCGAAGCTGATGCCGGGGGCGGCCATCATGTCCTGCCAGGCCGATGCCAGCCAGACCCAGGGCCTGTCCATCTCGACCGAGCGGATTGCCGGCAGCCAGTTGGGGGTTTGCGTCTGAGGCGTCTGCACCGAACCGCGAAAAGACGTCATGTCGACCATGAAGACGGCCCTCCCCATCAGCCTAGGAAAGCGCCGGCAGGCGCCCATGACCAGCACTGTCACACAACCGCCCCGATAGTCGCAATAGGGAACTATCGGCATACCCAATAGTAACAAAAAAGCAGAGGTTATTCCCACCCCGCAACTTGGTCTTTTCCGTGCTTTCGGCTTATGCGGTCAGTCCTTCCCGTCCAGCTTATGCCCATCCAAAGTCTGAGTGCGCCGCTCGGCGTCCTTGCGGTCGCGCTCCTTCTCCGCCTTGGTGCGGCCGAATCGGGCCCGATTCGCCTCCGCTTCCCTGGCGCGCTCCGCCTTGTCGCGGGTCTTGCGGAAACGGTTGAGGTTGACCACGTCGCCCATGGCACGGTCTCCGGTGGCTGTTTTCAGGGGGTTCGGCGCCGCACGGCCGATTCCGGCGGGCGGCGGGACGAAAAAACTTTGCGAAAAATCCGGGCAGATCCCGACTTGGCCGTGGGATTGCCCAAATTGCTTGTTTCTTCTGCGGGCGCTAGCTTACCGAAGGATGGCGCGCACCGGAAGCGGACGGTGCGGTGGGTGGGGGAACTGGTCTTTGTATAGACGTGGCAAAGGGGC
This sequence comes from Azospirillum palustre, assembly GCF_002573965.1. Lineage (NCBI taxonomy): Bacteria > Pseudomonadati > Pseudomonadota > Alphaproteobacteria > Rhodospirillales > Azospirillaceae > Azospirillum > Azospirillum palustre. Next base: position 1,050,871 of record NZ_PDKW01000043.1, read on the forward strand.
GCGGCCGACGACAGTGCCGGTCGCAGGGAAGGCGGAAACCCGGTGAAGAAGATCCTGATCGCTGCACTGGCCGGACTGGCGGTTTCGGCCGGTCTGCTGCTGGCGGCGCCGAGCCTCATCGACTGGAACGCCTACAAGGGCATCATCGCCGAGCGGGTGTCGCAGGCGACCGGCCGGCAGGTGGAGTTGCGGGGCGACGTCGGCTTCACCCTGCTGCCGTCGCCGGCGCTGACGGTGCGCGACGCCCGGCTCGCCAACGCCGCCGGCGCCGCCGAACCCGACATGGTGCGCCTGAAGAAGCTCGACGCCCGGGTGGCGCTCGGCCCGCTGCTGGGCGGCCGCGTCCAGGTCGAAAGCATCGCGCTGGTCGAACCCACCTTCGTCGTCGAGGTGCTGAAGGACGGCCGCATCAACTGGGACCTGTCCACCGCCGGCACCCACGGCGACGACGGGCTGGGGGCGGCCGAGGGGCTGGTCTCCGCCGTCAGCTTCGATCAGGTGCTGATCGACAACGGCACGATCATCTACCGCGACGACCGCAACGGCCGGACCGAGACGGTGGCCGGCCTCAGCGCCCGCATCGCCGCCGGCAGCCTGAACGGCCCCTTCCAGATCCAGGGCGACTTCCGCCTGCGGGGCCTGTCCCTGCATGGCGAGGCGACTGCCGGCCGCTTCACCGAAGGAGCGGCGGTGCCGGTGCGCGCCACCCTGTCGATGCCGCACACCGATGCCACCCTGCGCTTCGCCGGCATCCTGACCGGCGGCGGCAACAGCGGGAACGGGTCGAAGGTCCAGGGCGATCTGCGCGCCGAGGGCAGCGACTTCGCCAAGCTGATCGACTCCCCCAAATCCTCCTGGGCCCCGGCGGCGCTGGCCCAGCCCTTCAGCCTGCGCTCGACGGTGGAGGCGGGGACCAGCCTCGCCACCTTCTCCGGGCTGGAAGCGCAGCTGGGCGAAACGCGCGCCACCGGCAACGCCACGCTCCGCGTCGGCGATCCCGCCAAGCGCGAGGAGCCGCGCACCGAACTGACCCTCGCCGTCAACCGTCTCGACCTCGATGCCTGGCTGGCCCAGGGCGCGCGCAGCGTCGGCAACACCGTGTCGGCCCCATCCGCCGCGTCCGGCACCGTGGACGCTTCCGGCGGCGGCAAGGCGCAGTCCCTGTCCATCGTGCTGCCGGCCGGGGTGGAGGCCAAGCTGGACGTCGCCATCGACGCCATCGCCTACAACCGCGGCGTGGTGCGGCAGGGCCGGATCGAAGCCAGCCTCTCCGGCGGCCGGCTGAACATCGACCGCGTCAGCGCGCTTCTGCCCGGCGGCTCCGACTTCGTCGCGGCGGGGGAGGTGACGACGCCGGGCGGCCAGCCGACGCTGGACGTGCGGATGGAGGCGAACGCCGACAACCTGCGCGCCCTGCTGGACTGGGCAAAGCTCGACCTGCACGGCGTCCCGGCCGACCGGCTGCGCCGCGCCTCGCTGTCGGGCCGTCTTCAGGGCCATGCCGACCGTTTCGAGCTGTCGGGCCTCGATTTCCGCTTCGACAGCAGCCGCCTCAGCGGCGCCATCGCCTATGTCGACCGCGGCCGTCCCGCCTTCGGCGCCCGGCTGGAACTCGACCGTCTGAACCTGGACGGCTACCTACCGGCCGATCCCGCGACCGCCCAGGCGGCCTCCCAGGGTCCTTCCCCGACCGCTGCCCAGCCGGCCAACCGCGCCGTCGGTCCGCGCAACGGGACCGCCACCGGCTCCACCGGCTCCGCCCAGACGCAGCAGCGCATGCTCGGCCTTGCCGACGCCAACCTCGATCTGCGGGTCGGGCAGCTCACTGTGGGCGGGCTGCCGGTGCAGGGGCTGCGCTTAGACGCCACGGTCGCCTCCGGTGCGCTGACGGTGCGCGAGGCCAAGGTGGACGACATCGCCGGCCTCCAGGCCCGCATCGACGGTCAGGTCGCCAGCCTGATTCCGCTGCGCGGCGTCAACCTCGCCCTGACGGCCGACGCCAAGTCGCTGGGCGGCCTGCCCAGTGCCGTATCGTGGCCGCGCGGCCTGCCGGTGCCGGAGAGGCTGGGCGCCGTCAGCGCCAAGGCGCGGCTGGCCGGCGACGGCGAGCGGCTGGCTGTGGAGGCCTCGGCAGGCATGCTCGGCGGCACGCTGGAGGCCGGCGGCGTTCTGCTCGGGCTGGATCGCACGCCCAGCGCCGACCTCAAGCTGCGCCTCACCCATCCGGAGATGGGGCGGATCGCCGCCCTGTTCACCGACACCGGCCTGGCCCGCGCCTATGGTCCGCTCGATCTCTATGGCGAGCTGTCGGGTTCGGCGTCGTCGCCCACCCTGAACAACCTCCAGGGGCTGGTCGCCAGCGTGCCCCTGCGCGGCAAGCTGGTGCTGGACCGCAAGGCTGAACGCCCCGCTTTCCAGGCCGACATCCAGACCGGCGACCTCGACCTCGACCGGCTGCGCAACGCCCCGCTAGTCGGCGACGGCGCCGGTCGTCCTGCCGCCGCTGGCGATTCCGCCGCAACGCCGGCCGACCCGCTGTCCGACCTTGCCTGGATGCAGTCGCTGGATGGTCGCCTCGGTTTGACCTCCACCTCCCTGACGGTGGGCGGGCAGCGCATCGCCCAGCCGGCGCTGCGGGCGACCCTGTCCAAGGGCGTCGCGACGCTGGAACAGCTGGACGGCGAGTGGCAGGGCGGCCAGATCGGTCTCAGCGGCCGTCTCGCCACCGCGGCCGGGCAGGAGCCGAAGCTCGACGCCGATCTCACCGTCATCAAGGCCGACACGGGCAATGCGCTGTCCGGCCTCACCGGGCTCGGCCTCAGCGGCGGCACTGTCGATCTCGACGTGACCCTGTCGGGCAGCGGCCATGGCGACGCGCTGCTCCGCAGCCTGACCGGCCGTGGCCGGGCGGTGGCGTCGGGCGGCGTGCTGCGCGGCGTCGACCTCGCGGCATTGCGCAGCCGCCTGGCCGGGGTGGAGCGCACGCAGGAGGTGCTGACCGCGGTTGCCGGCGCGCTCCAGGGCGGGGAGACGAAGCTCGACCGGCTCGACGCCCGTTTCGCCATCGACAACGGGGTGATCCGCACCGAGGACGCCCGCCTGACCACCGCGCCGGCCGACGGCACGCTGGCCGGCACCGTCTCGCTGGCAGAAGAGCAGGTGGATCTGGGTTTGACCCTGAAGGTGAAGACGGACGGCGACCTGCCGCCGCTGACCCTGCGCATGACCGGACCCTGGGCCGCTCCGACCCAGACCCTGGACCTGAAGGCGCTGCGCGACCGCTTCAACGCGGCGCCCGCGAAATGACGGCCGGCCCAAATAATGCCCCAGCGAAATTGACGGCCTGCCCACACGGCCAAGGGCGTTGAAGTCGCCGCGCGCGGCGTCCATAATGAACGAACGGTAACCGGAAGTCAGAGCGATGCAGGTGGACAACAGGATTTTGGACGATCTCGCCCGTGTGGCGGGTGGCGCTCTCGGCGCCTTCTCGTCCTTGCGCGAAGAGGCCGAAGGCCAGCTTCGTGCCCAGCTCGAACGTGTTCTGTCGCGGATGGACGTGGTCAGCCGCGAGGAATACGAGGCTGTCCGCGCCATGGCCGCCAAGGCCCGCGAGGAGCAGGAGGCGATGGCCGAGCGGCTGGCAGCCCTTGAGGCGACCGTCGCATCGTTGAGCGCCGCGAAGGCGCCGCTGCCGGTCCCGGTCGAGGCCGCCGGTGTCCCCGCCGTGGTCGAGGCCGATCCGGCGGACGCCAAGCCGGAAGAGGGCAAGCCCGGCAGCAGGGCCACCCCGGCCGCCTGAGCGTCGGCGCCGCCGCCCACACACCCGACGCCCCCTCCCGTCGTCCCTGTCCGCGCCGCTTCCCGCGGCCGGACGGGTGTGCGCCGGCGCCAGTCTCGCCCTCGATTCAGCCCGTTTTTTCATCATCTTGGGGTATTGGCCCGGACCGCGCGCTGTCGCCGGCGCGTCTCTTTCGGTCCAGGTGAACGGTACCGCCCATAGCGCCTTCACAGGAGGACGCGGACATGTCGGCAGTCGCCGTCGAGACCACCACTTCCGCCCACAATCCGCTCGACGTGGTCGAGGAGATCGTCACCGCCAACGAATGGCCCTTCGACCGCGCCACCGATGACGAGTTGGTCGTCGAGATCGGCGGGCGCTGGTGCGATTACCGGCTCTATTTCGTCTGGCAGCCGGACGTCGCCGCGATGCAGTTCTCCTGCCAGTTCGATATGAAGGTCCAGGCCGCCCGCCGCACCGCCGTCGCCGAACTGCTGGCCGAGGTCAACGGCCGCATGTGGCTCGGCCATTTCGACGTCTGCTCGGAAGAGCATACGCCGATGTTCCGCCAGACCATGCTGCTGCGCGGCGCGCGTGGCGCCGCGGTGGAGCAGCTTGAGGATCTGGTGGAGATCGCCCTGTCGGAATGCGAGCGCTTCTATCCCGCCTTCCAGTTCGTGATCTGGGGCGGGAAGTCAGCGTCGGAGGCGGTGTCCGCCGCCATTCTCGACACCATGGGCGAAGCGTGACAGGACAACTGGCGTAACAAGGCAAGATGCCTGGGCGGGAAAGCCCCGGCGAACCGGAGAGGGACAGGGTTCATGACGGCGGAATCGGGTGCGTCGCTGCTGTTGGTCGGCTGCGGGAAGATGGGCGGAGCGATGCTGGACGGCTGGCTTGCCGCCGGGACCGTGTCGCGCGTCATGGTGGTCGACCGCGCCGGCCTGCCGCAATCGGTGGCGGGCGACTCCCGGGTCACCTTGGCATCCGGTGCCGACGCCCTGCCGGACGGCTTCGTTCCCGACGTGGTCGTCCTGGCGGTGAAGCCGCAGGTGATGGAGGAGGCGCTGCCGTCCTACCGTGCCCTGGTCGGCCCCGGCACTGTCTTCCTGTCGATCGCCGCCGGCAAGACCATCGCTTATTTCGAACGGCTGCTGGGGGAGGGGGCGGTCGTCGTCCGCTCCATGCCCAACACGCCGGCCGCCATCGGCCGGGGCATGACCGTCGCCGTCGCCAACTCCCGTGTCAGCTCCGCCCAGCGCGACCTGTCCGACCGCCTGCTGCGCGCCGTCGGCGATGTCGCCTGGGTGGAGGACGAGGGGCTGCTGGATCCCGTCACCGCCGTGTCGGGCAGCGGCCCGGCCTATGTCTTCTTCCTGGTGGAGGCGATGGCCAAGGCCGGGGAGGCCGCCGGACTGCCGGCCGACCTGGCGATGCGGCTGGCCCGCGCCACCGTGTCGGGGGCCGGCGCCCTGCTTGACGCTTCGCCTCAGCAGGAGGCCGCCGATCTGCGCAAGGCGGTGACCAGCCCGAACGGCACCACCCAGGCAGCGCTCGAGGTGCTGATGGCGCCGGAAGGCGTGCAGCCGGTGATGACCGCCGCCATCGCCGCCGCCACCCGGCGGTCGCGTGAACTGGCGGGTTGAGGGATGCGGCCATGACGGTGCTCAGCCCGTCCGCCGCCCGCGTCCAGGCCCTGCTCGACAGCATCGGCCTCGGCCACCGCGTGGTCGAGCATGAAGGCAGCACCCGCACCTCGGAGGATGCCGCCAACGCCGTCGGCTGCGCGGTGACGCAGATCGCCAAGTCGCTGATTTTCCGTACGAAGGAGACCGGCCGCCCGGTTCTGGTCGTCGCCAGCGGCGCCAACCGGGTGGACGAGAAGGCGGTCGGCCGGCTGATCGGCGAGAAGATCGAGCGGGCCGATCCGGAGTTCGTCCGCGAATCGACCGGCTTCGCCATCGGCGGCGTTCCTCCCATCGGCCATGCCGTGCCGCCGCTGGTGCTGATCGACGACGACCTGCTGCGTCTGGAAACCATCTGGGCAGCGGCCGGTACGCCCAATGCCGTTTTCCGCCTGACTCCCGCCGATCTGGTCAGCATGACCGGCGGCCGGGTGGAAACTGTCCGCAAGGCATGATTGACCGGTTGGACGGGTGACGTTCGCCCGTCCACGCACCACCTTATAAGGCAATCCCTGTCGCCTGGAGGTGGTGCCATGTCCGACATGCCGTCCGACAAGCCTGAAGACAACAGCTTCCGCTCCGATCCCACGGATTCCGATTCGCTCGACCGCTCTGTTGCGGCGGCGGCGATGGGGCTGGCGGCCGAGAAGGGCTGGCGGCGCGTCGGCCTGCTGGAGGTCGCGCATACTGCCGGCATCCCGCTGTCCCGCTTCCATCATCGCTATCGCGGGCGCGCCGACGTGCTGGCGGCGGTATCGCGCGTCGCCGACGCCACCGTTCTGGCTGGCGACACTGCCGTCGATCCGACCGAATCGGCACGCGACCGCCTGTTCGACGTGATGATGCGCCGCTTCGACGCGCTTCGTCCCTATCGTGAGGGCTTGCGGTCCGTCGTGCGCGACCTGCCGGCCGATCCGGCGGCGGCACTTGCCTTTACCTGCGCCTTCGGCCGCTCCATGGCCTGGATGCTGCGCGCGGCGGGGATCGATCCCGACCGGCGCGGCGGCGCGGCACTCGTGGCCGGCCTCGGCACCGTTCATGCCCGCGTCATGCGGGTATTCCTCGATGACGACACCGCCGACCTGTCGCGCACCATGGCGGCGCTGGACAACGCCCTGCGCGGGGCGGAACGCTGGGGCGCGACCTTCTGCCGCTGGACCCGGCCGCGCGGGCCGCTCGGCAAGCAACCGGGAACAGAGTCCATGGCATCAGGCATTTAGCAACGGAGCAGCGAGCCAGGGCAGGGAGTTTTTCCCGCCAAGGTTATGCTGCGGCGCAAAAAAGCGGATTGACTAACTTTTCGGCACTCTTCATAGTCGGCCTCTGTAATGTTGCGACGCAACATGCCCGTATTCAGATACGGGTAGCAAACACCGATGCTGGGATGAGAAACATGGCCAAGATCAGCGGTAACCCCTTCCTCGAATTCGATCCGTCCAAGCTGATGGGCGACCTGAAGGTTCCGGGTGTGGACGTCGAGTCCATCATCGCCAGCCAGCGTCGCAACATCGAGGCGGTTACCGCCGCCAACCAGCTCGCCTTCGAAGGCTTCCAGGCCATCGTCCGCCGTCAGGCCGAAGTGCTGCGCACCGTCGCCGAGGACGTGAACCGCGCCGTCGGCGAGCTGACGGCTGCCGGTACCCCGGAAGAGAAGGCCGCCAAGCAGGCCGATCTGGTCAAGACCGCCTTCGAGAAGTCGCTGTCGAACATCCGCGAGCTGAGCGAGATGATCGCCAAGTCGAACACCGAAGCCGCCGAGATCCTGACCAAGCGCGTCTCGGACAGCCTGGACGAGGTCAAGGCCGCCATCGCCAAGGCGAAGGCCTGATCCTTTCCGATTTGCCGGAAATTTCGCGAAGAGGGGTCGCCAACCGGCGGCCCCTTTTTCGTTGGTGCCGCTACCTGCGCTTGCCCATTCCGATGCGGGTCCTGCCGCGCTACCCTGGCGCGGACCGCAAGAACCGCATCGGATCCGTCATGACCATCAGCTACGACGATTTCACCAAGGTCGACATCCGCGTCGGCACAATCCGCGCCGTCGAGGCTTTCCCCGAGGCGCGCAAGCCGGCCTATAAGCTGACCATCGATTTCGGCGGCGAGATCGGCACCAAACGCAGCTCGGCCCAGATCACCGGCCACTATGCCGCCGATGCGCTGGTCGGCCGTCAGGTGCTGGCGGTGGTCAATTTCCCACCCAAGCGCATCGGCCCCTTCACCAGCGAGGTGCTGTGCCTCGGCCTGCCCGATGCAGAAGGCGCGGTGGTTCTGGTCGGCCCGGATCATGCGGTGCCGGACGGCGCCCGGCTGTTCTGAAATCGCACAAGTCATTTTTGCAAGGTATGTGGGTTCGAAAGTACCGCGAGGCTACGGCCCGCATGCGTGTGACGCAATCGTGACAGGCGAACCGTTGCATTTGATGTAAATCATATGACGGCAGTCCAATTCCGGATGACATGCCGCACGTGACTGTGAACCAGCACTTGCAACATGCTCATCCGGTGGACGGTGGTGATGAACGTCATGCGCGCTTTTATCGGCCGGCTTTCGATTTCTACGAAAGTTACGATGTTGAATCTCGTCGGCATGCTGATCCTCAGCACGGCGATCCTGTTCGCGATCAGCCAGGTCATCGTCCGCGACCTGGAGCGTCAGGCGATCGAGATGCAACGCCTCAGCATGGACATCGCCTGGTCCTCGCTGCAGGAGCGCGGCGGCCACTTCACCATCGCCGACGGAAAGCTGCTGCTGGATGGCGTCGTGATGAACGACAACAATCTGGTGGTCGACAAGATCAAGCGCATCACCGGCGGCACCGCCACCCTGTTCCTGGGCGACCGCCGCATCGCCACCAACGTGATCGCCGCCGATGGCGCCCGCGCGGTCGGCACCACGCTGGCCCAGGGGCTGGCCTACGATTCGGTGCTGCGCCAGGGCATCCCCTACCGCGGCATGGTCGATATCCTGGGCGAGCCCTATTACGCTGCCTATGACCCGATCAAGGATGCCGGCGGCAAGACGGTCGGCATCCTCTATGTCGGCATCAAGAAGGCGGAGGTGTTCAAGACCTTCGACGACAGCATGCGCTTCGCCACCATGCTGGTGGTGCTGTGCGCCGTCGTGCTGGCGGTTCCGGGCTATCTGGTGTCGCGCCGGCTGCTGCGTCCGCTGGGCCAGCTCAGCCATGTGATGACCGCCCTGTCGTCGGGCGACCTGACCGCCACGGTGGCGGGTGCCGACCGGCTGGACGAGATCGGTGCCATGTCGCGCTCCGTCCTCGTCTTCCGCGACGGCATGGCCGAGGCCGAACGGCTGCGCGCCGAACAGGAGCGCCAGCGCACCGAAGGCGAGGCGCAGAAGCGCAAGGCCCTGCAATTGATGGCCGACACGGTGGAACTGGAAAGCCGCCATGCGGTGGAGCGGGTCGCCGCCCGCACGCAGGAGATGGACCAGAATGCCGGCGCCATGGCGACGTCGGCCGGGCTGGTCGGTGCCAACGCCCAGAACGTCGCCGCAGCTGCAGCCCAGGCGCTCAGCAACGCCCAGGCGGTGTCGTCCGCCGCGGAGCAGCTTTCCGCCTCCATCGAGGAGATCGGCACCCAGGTCGGCCATGCCGCTGGCGTCACCCGCGCCGCCGTCGCCGCCAGCAACCGGACCGAGACCACCATCGAGTCGCTGTCCTCGGCCGTCGGCCGCATCGGCGATGTGGCCGAACTGATCCAGGGCATCGCGGCCCAGACCAATCTGCTGGCGCTGAACGCCACCATCGAGGCGGCGCGGGCAGGGGAGGCGGGCAAGGGCTTCGCCGTCGTGGCGGGAGAGGTGAAGAACCTCGCCAACCAGACCTCGCGGTCGACCGAGGAGATCTCGCGCCTGATCGCCGAGATCCAGTCGGTCACCGCCCGCAGCGTGGAGGAGGTGCGCGATATCAGCCGCACCATCGGCGAGATCGACGCAATTTCCGGCACGGTCGCCGCCGCGGTGGAGCAGCAGGCGTCGGCGACCCAGGAGATTTCGCGCAACGTCGCCCAGACCGCCGGTGCCGCGACCGACGTGTCGACCCGGATCGACGAGGTGTCGCGCGAGGCCCAGGTGACGGAGGAGCGGGCCGACGTGCTGCGCGCCGGCGCGTCCGAGGTGACCCACAGCATCGACGAACTGATGCATGTGCTGGTCCGCGCCGTGCGCACGGCGACCGAGGATGTCGACCGCCGCAGCCTGCCGCGCTACCGCGTCGAGGCGCCCTGCACGGTGGAAGGGCCGGAAGTCCGTCTGACCGTCCGGCTGCTGGACATCTCCCGCCAAGGCGCGGCGCTTGCCGAGGCCGACGCGGTCGGTGCCCATGGCACCCTGCTGTTCGACAGCCTGGGCATGGCCTTGCCCTTTGAGGCTTTCAACCGGGAGGAGGGGGTGGTGCGCATCCGCTTCCGGCTGTCGGAGATCGACCGGCAGGCCTTCGACGTCCGCTTCGACCGATTCGAAGCGGCGATGGCCGAACGCCGCCTGACGGCCTGATCCCGGCTGTCAGGATGGGGCCGGCCGGAGGGCGGTGCCGGGGAACGGTGGCGGACCGCGCGGATCCCTGACGGTCCCGGCGCGGTTCCGATCTCCGCTTCGGGGTTCGTCAGACCCCGGCCCGGCGGACGGCGGCGTGGACATGCGGCGGAGTCATGCCGGTCCGCGCCTGCTCAAGGGCGCCCTGCTGGCGGGCGGCGAAGACACCCGCTTCCGTGCGGTTGCGGAAATGCAGCTTGGACAGCACGCTGCGCACCATCGACTTGATGACCGCTTCCGACAGGTCCAGCGCGTTGGCTATGGTCCGGTTGTTCATGCCCTCGCCCAGCAGGCGCAGCGTCTCGAACTCCGGGTCGGACAGGCGCGGCAACAGCGTCAGCCGGATCTCATCCACGCCCAGGCGCGACAGGAACTGCTTGGGCATCAGGCAATGGCCTTCCAGCCCGAGGTCGAGCAGCTCGTTGATGCGGTCGACGTTCAGATCCTCGAACACCCAGGCGTCGGCGAAGGCCAGGATATGAGCGGCGTCCAGCAGCTCGCGGGACGATAGCACGACGACGATCCGCGAGCGGCGCGACAACCGCAGATAGACCATCGGTTCATTCTCGCGCAATGCGGTGAACTGCTGCAATCCGATCAGGATCGCATCCGGCGTCAGTGCGCTCTGGGTCAGCTCCCCGATGTCGTGCAGGACCGTGACGCGATGGCGGCCGCCCCGGTCGAGCTGCTGGACCACGTTCTCGGTCAGCGCGTTGTTGTCGAGGATCAGGCAGACATGCATGGGAGTCACCGCGTTGCGGGTCTGGTGAGATGCTTTCTCATGGGCGTACTCATGGTGTGTGTGCATGGGTCAGCTCTGTCTGGAGGAGGCATCCACGGCCGGCCCGGCTCAGGGCATTGCCGCCTGCGTCTAAGGGTTGAGGGGGAACCGGCCGGTTGGCCCAGGCACGTCATGGATTGGGTCACGTCGTTACGGAATATTGCGGGGGTGAAAGTATTTGCGTGCGGACCGCAGACTCCCTCCTTGTCGGGATTCGGGAAGTCCTGTTCGCACCGCGTGATTTAGAAATGATTGGTGCTCTTCGTAAATCAGGCGATGGATGATCAGCCAAGATCGCTTCCCGTCTCCTTGTTGGTCGCCTCAGGTTTCGAAACGGTAACACCTATGGAATGATGTGTGCTGGCTGGGTCACACGGGAATGCGCGTTGGTACAGGCATCCTTCAGGACTATCCTTTCGGTTTCGCAACGGCTTTTCCCTCCTCTATTGCGTGCTCGAATCGGGATTAGCCGCATCCCTGCCACACGAACGCCGCAAAGATGGCAAGGTTCCAGAAAAATTCCCGTCGATAATGGAGACAGTGGGTCTCTGTTTGAATGAACCCGTCCGGATCGAATGAATCCAATGGATGTGCGCGATAACTCTATTCGCGGACGCAATAGACTCTATGACCTTAGGCCGAGCCGTTTCTTGCCGGTCGCATGACGAACGGTGCCTCGAAGGAGGGTGGCGGCTTCGAATGACCTATGGCCCTTGTCGGGATACAGAGCCCCTTCCGATCGTGGTATCAGATACTCAACACAGAGAAGAACAGCCCCACAACGGCAGACAGCCTTCCGGCCGATGTCCGAACGGGGCCGCAGCACAAATCGGCCACCAAGCCGTGCAAGCGGCATGAAATCGGTAACCCGGGTGCCGCGGGGGCGCACCGGGCAAGATCGACAACAAGCCCTGACGGGCGGTCGTCCGCAAAGCGGGCGGCACCGGCAAGGGCCGGCGAGCGAGGATGACGGGGACCATGAAGATTCTGATCGGGGACGACCATCTGCTGTTCCGCGAAGGCCTGCGGCGTCTGCTGGAACAACTGCAGGGCGATGCCAGCTTCGTGGAGGCCGGCACCTTCGACGAGGTTCTGGAGCAATGCCGCACCAGCGGCACCTTCGACATCATCCTGATGGATCTGCATATGCCGAACTGGCCGGGCTTCGACGGCCTGCGCGAGATCCAGGCTCTGCAGCCGGGTGTGCCGGTGGTTGTGATTTCCGCGTCGGAAGCGCTGGGTGACATCCGCGGCGCGCTCGACCATGGCGCGACCGGCTACATCCCGAAGTCGAGCAGCGTGAAGGTGATGATGGGCGCCCTGAACCTCGTGTTCTCGGGCGGCATCTACCTGCCGCCGGGCGCCCTGACCGCCAGCATGGACGCCGCCCCGCGCCGCCGGACCGTCGACATGTCCGACCGCAACGCCGGTTACGGCCTGACCCAGCGCCAGCGCGAAGTGCTGGAATGCCTGCGTCTCGGCAAGTCGAACAAGCAGATCGCCTATGAGCTGGGCCTGTCGGAAGGCACGGTGAAGATTCACGTCACCGCCATCTTCAAGTCACTGGGCGTCAAGAACCGCACCCAGGCCGTCATCGCCGCCGCTGCCATGTCGGCGTAAGCCGCCAAGATTACGTCGGCGTAAGCCGACCAGATTGCGTCGGGGTGAACCGCGAAGGCTCTCGATTGGAATCGACCGATTCGGGGCACGTCCGGGTCGTGGGACTGGGCTGCGGGGCATCGCCTCCGCGGCCCATTTTCTTTTGCCTGCGACCACATCCCCCCACCGCAAAACAGCCTGCCTCTTGACCGGGTGGGTTGCCCGATGCTATCCGCCCCTCTTGATCTTGTGGAATCATCCGTCCGGATTGCCGGCCGGCTGGGTTCCGCCTGACCCGCGCCGCCATCCGGGCCGTGCGCGAAGCCGCCACCGCAAGGACGCCACCGCAGCGCCATGAGCGATATTTTCCGCGAAGTCGACGAGGATCTGCGCCGGGACCGCGCGGAGCACCTGTTCAAGAAGTATGGCGGCGCCATGATCGCCGCGGCCGTCCTGGTCGTCGCCGGCACCGGCGGCTACAGCTTCTGGCGCCATTGGCAGGCACAGAAGAAGCAGGAGCAGACCGCCGCCCTCGTCACCGCCATTTCGCAGAGCGGCCAGGGGCCGGAGAAGGGTGTCGACGCGCTTGCCGCGTTCGCCGGCTCCGCCGATCCCAGCCTCGCCGCCATCGCCCAGTTCAACGCCGCGGCGCTGATGATCCGCCAGGGCAAGGGCGCCGACGCCGCGACCGTCTATGACGGCATCGCCGGCAACGCCTCCGTGCCTGCGCAGTACCGCGACCTCGCCACCCTGATGGGGGTGATGCAGCGTGCCGACGGCGGCGACCCGGCGCAGCTGACCGCGAAGCTGCAGCCGCTGACCGCCGACACCAGCCCCTGGCGCTTTTCGGCGCGCGAGCTGACGGCGATGCTGGCCGCCCGTGCCGGCGACACCGAGAAGGCGCGCACGCTCTACAAGCAACTGGCGGATGACCAGCAGGCCCCGTCGGGCGTGCGCGGCCGCGCCGCCGATCTCGCCTCCCTCTACGGCAAGGGCTGACCCGCGCCATGAAGACCAAGACCGAGAAGACCGCAATGGCCGGTTCGATCCGCCGCGCCGCGCTGCTGTCGGCATCGCTGCTGACCGTCCTGCTCGCCGGCTGCGACACCATCGACAGCTGGATGGGCAAGACCCCCGATCCGCCCCTGCCGGGCAAACGGGTCGCCGTGCTCCAGCGCGAGCGCAAGGTGGAGCCGGACGCCCAGCTCGCCGCCACCGCCGTCACCGTGCCGCCGCCGGTCGCCAACGCGTCCTGGGCGCAGCCGGGCGGCACGCCGGACCATGTGCTGGGCAATCTCGCCTTGTCGGCCAACCCGTCCGACGCATGGCGCGCCGACATCGGCGCCGGGTCCAGCAGCTCGCGCGCGCTGCTCGGCACGCCGGTGATCGCCGACGGCCGCATCTTCGCGATGGATGCCGATTCGCACGTCACCGCGCTGAACGAGCGCAGCGGCCAGTCGCTGTGGCGGTTCGATACCCGTCCGGAGAACGAGCGCGGCGGCGCCACCGGCGGCGGCGTCGCCTATGCCGACGGCCGCGTCTACGCCGCCACCGGCTTCGCCGAGGTGCTGGCGTTCGACGCCGGCAGCGGCAAGGTGCTGTGGCGCAAGCGCATCGCCGGCCCGGTCCGCGGCGCGCCGACGGTCGCCGGCGGCCGTGTGCTGGTCATCACGCTGGACAACCAGACCATCGCGCTGTCCACCGACGACGGTGCGGTGCAGTGGTCGCAGCAGGGCATCCTGGAGACCGCCGGCCTGCTCGGCGCCGCCAGCCCGGCCGCGACCGGCACGCTGGTCGTCTCCCCCTATTCCTCGGGCGAGCTGTTCGGCCTGCGTCCGGAAAACGGCCGTGTCGCCTGGCAGGACAGCCTCGCCAACATCCGCCGCAGCGGGGCGCTGAGCAATCTGGCCGACATCCGCGGCCTGCCGGTTGTCGACCGCGGCGCCGTCTATGCCATCGGCCATTCCGGCCGCATGGTCGCCATCGACGAGCGCATCGGCGCCCGCATCTGGGAAACGGAGATCGGCGGCGTCCAGACCCCCTGGCTGGCCGGCGATTACCTGTTCACCGTCACCAACGACCAGGAAGTGGTCGCGGTGGCCCGCCAGAACGGCAAGGTCCGTTGGGTGGCACCGCTTGCCCGCTTCACGGATCCGGAGGACAAGTCCGGCCCGATCGTCTGGTCCGGCCCGGTGATGGCGGGCAGCCGCCTGTGGGTCGCCGGCTCCAACGGCCAGCTGCTCGGCCTGTCGCCGTCCGACGGCAAGGTCGAGGTGACCCGTTCGTTGCCCACCGGTTCCTACTTGTCTCCGGTCGTTGCCAACAACACTCTCTATGTGCTGTGCGACAACGGAACGCTCGTCGCGTTCCGCTGATCGCGGATTTCCTCCGTCTGTTGTGAAAGGCCTTTGGCCCCATGTCGTTCACCGTGGTCCTCGTCGGTCGGCCGAATGTCGGCAAATCGACCCTCTTCAACCGTCTGGCCGGCAAGAAGCTGGCCCTGGTGGACGATACGCCGGGCGTCACCCGTGACTGGCGCTCGGCCCCGGCCCATGTCGGCGGCCTGTCCTTCACGGTGGTCGATACCGCCGGTCTGGAGGATGTGACCGACGACAGCCTGGAGGCGCGCATGCGCCGCCAGACCGAGCAGGCGCTTACCCGTGCCGACGTCGCCCTGTTCATCATCGACGCCCGTGCCGGCATTACCCCGCTGGACCGCCATTTCGCCAAGCTGCTGCGCCGGAGCAAGACCCCGGTGCTGCTGGTCGCCAACAAGACCGAGGGCAAGGCCAGCCAGCCCGGCATGTTCGAATCCTACGAGCTGGGTTTGGGCGATCCGATCCCGCTGTCCGCCGAGCATGGTGAGGGCATGGCCGATCTGGTCGAGGCCCTGCTGCCTTACGCTCCGCCCGAAGAGTCCAATGAGGCCGAGGACGCCGACGACGGATTCGACCCCTCCATCCCCATCGGCGACCAGCCCGAGCCGGAAGAGGATCGCACCAAGCCGATCCAGATCGCCATCGTCGGCCGTCCGAACGTCGGCAAATCGACGCTGCTGAACAGCCTGCTGGGCGAGGAGCGCGTGCTGACCGGACCCGAGGCCGGCATGACCCGCGACGCAATCGCCGTCGACTGGGAGTGGCGCGACCGCCGCTTCAAGCTGGTCGACACAGCCGGCATGCGCCGCCGCGCCCGCGTCGACGAGAAGGTCGAAAAGCTGGCGGTCGCCGACAGCCTGCGCGTCATCCGGATGGCGAATGTCGTGGTGCTGGTGGTCGACGCCGCCGCCATCCTCGACAAGCAGGATCTGACCATCGCCCGGCTGGTGATCTCCGAAGGCCGAGCTCTGGTGATCGCCGTCAACAAGTGGGATGCGGTCGAGGACCGCGCCATGGCGCTGCGTCAGGTCGAGGACAAGCTTGAGGCCGCGCTCGGCTACATCAAGGGGGTGAAGGTCGTCACCATCTCGGCGCTGAAGGGCCACAAGCTCGACACGCTGCTGGACGGCGTGCTGGAGACCTATACGGTCTGGAACCGCCGCATTCCAACCGCTCAGCTGAACCGTTGGATCGAAGGCGTTCTGGACCACCATCCGCCGCCCCTGGTGGAAGGCCGCCGGGTGAAGATCCGCTACGTCACCCAGGTGAAGACCCGTCCGCCGACCTTCGCGCTCTTCGTCAACAAGCCGCTGGATCTGCCGGAAAGCTACCAGCGTTACCTGACGACGCATCTGCGCGAGAGCTTCGACATGCCCGGCGTGCCGGTGCGCCTGCTTCTGCGCAAGGGCAAGAATCCGTACGCGGACGATTGATTCCGATGTCCCCTCTCCCCGATGGGAAGAGGGCTGCGACGAGCACCGGTAATGGTGTGGAGCGCGATCTGAAACGATCACGCTCCACACAAAGTTTTGCGATGACCTGCATCCGCCTGTCGGGCGGCTTTACATGGTGTCGATGGGAAGCGTCGCCCGCTGATTGAGCAGGCGCTGTTATCCGCCCGGTACCGGATTCCCAAGGGCGATTGTCCGCCGGCCCGCTCCTGAAATTTGGCCTCTACGGACTCAATCCCCCCGATCCCACCCCTTGATTGCGATCACCAGGATCGTCCGGGGCCTTACCATCGATCATCGCGGCGACCGATTTGAGAGCGGCCCTCTGTGACGGGGGGGGGCGCATCGCGCCGTGCGATTGCCTTTCCCAGGATAAATCCCGTCTCGACAGCGAAGCCTGCAACTGATATCCATTCTCATGAAATTGAGAGCCATTCGCAGTCCGGGAGTGATGGATGTTCATCGATAAGATCGCTGGGGTCGCTTTTGCCGTCGGTGCCTTGACCGCCTTTTCCGTGCAAGCGCAGGAAGTCAATGTCTACAATTCCCGACATTACAATACCGACCGCGCGATCTATGAAACCTTCACCAAGTCGACCGGGATCAAGGTCAACATTATTGAAGGCAACCATGATGAGCTGATCCAGCGCATGAAGTCGGAAGGTGCCAGTAGCCCGGCCGATCTGTTCATCACCGTCGATGCCGGGCGTCTGGCCGCTGCCGCCAAGGAAGGGCTGCTCGCCTCCGTCACCTCGCCGCAGCTCGATGCGATCAAGGTCCCGGCCAACCTGCGCGACCCGAACGGCGCCTGGTGGGGCCTGTCCAGCCGCGCCCGCATCGTCGTCTATGCCCGTGACCGGGTGAAGCCGGAGCAGATCAAGGATTACGAGGATCTCGCCAAGCCGGAGTGGAAGCACCGCGTGCTGACCCGCAGCGGCACCCATCCCTACAGCCTGGCCCTGACCGCCTCGATGATCGAAGCGCTGGGCGAGGAGAAGACGGAGGAGTGGGTCAAAGGTCTCGTCGCCAACCTCGCCCGCCCGCCGCAGGGCGGCGACACCGACCAAATCAAGGCGGTCGCGGTGGGTGAGGGCGATCTGGCCATCGCCAACACCTATTATGTCGGCAAGATGATCACCTCGGCCAAGCAGGAGGACCGGGAGATCGCGTCCAAGATCGGCGTGATCTTCCCCAACCAGGGCAACCGCGGCACCCATGTGAACCTCAGCGGCGCCGGCGTGGTGAAGACCTCCAAGAACCAGGATAACGCCCGCAAGCTGCTGGAATATCTGCTGAGCCCGGAGGCGCAGCGCCAGTTCGCCGACGGCAACATGGAATATCCGGTCAACCCGGCGGTCCAGCCGCATCCGGAACTGCTGAAGCTGGGCAACTTCAAGGCGGCCGAGGTGAATGCGGCCTCCTTCGCCGCCCACACGCCGCAGGCGCTGCGCATCATGGACCGTGCCGGCTGGAAGTAAGATGACAGAAGCCCTTTCTCCGTCCGCCCTTTCCCCGTCGGTCGTCCTCTCCGGCATCACCCACCTCTACGGTCGTGCCGACAGCGGCGTGACCGCGGTCGACGGCGTCTCGCTGTCGGTCGCCCCGCGCGAGGTGGTGTGCATCGTCGGCCCGTCCGGTTGCGGCAAGTCGACCTTGCTGCGCCTGATCAGCGGGCTTGAGGCGGTTCAGAAGGGCGAGATCGCGGTGGACGGGCAGGTGCTCGCCACCGCGGGCCGGTCGTTGCCGCCAGAAAAACGGCCGGTCGGCATGATGTTCCAGGACTTCGCGCTGTTCCCGCACCTGACGGTGGCGGGCAACATCGGCTTCGGCCAGACCGACCGTCCGCGCGCCGAACGCCGGCGCCGGGTGGACGAGTTGCTGGAGACCATGGCGCTGACCCGCTATGCCGATGCCTATCCGCACACTTTGTCGGGCGGCCAGCAGCAGCGGGTGGCGCTGGCCCGCGCCATGGCGCGCGATCCCAAGGTCCTGCTGCTGGACGAGCCGTTCTCCGCACTGGACGAGCAGCTTCGCCGTTCGGTGCGGGAGGAGGTGGTGCGGATCATCCGCGCCAGCGGCATCGCCACCGTCGTCGTCACCCACGACCCGGAAGAGGCGATGGAGATGGGCAACCGCGTGGTGGTGATGGAGGCCGGGCGGATCGTCCAGGCCGACACGCCGGTGACGCTCTATCAGCGCCCGGCCAACAGCTTCGTCGCCCGCCTGTTCGGCGAGGTGAACCGTTTCGAAGCGACGGTGCGCGACGGGCAGATCGTCACGCCGCTCGGCCGGATCATGGCCCCCGGCCTGCCGGGCGGAACGAAGGTCGAGGTCGCCTGCCGGGTCGAGGATCTGGAGCTGCTTCCGCCGGGCACCCGGCCCGATGCCGTTCCGGTGCGGGTGCGCCATTCCAGCTTCCTCGGGCCGGCGACGCGGGTGTGCCTGGATTTGGCCGGCTCGGAGATCCATGCACGCCTGCCCGGCCATGTGGACGTGCGTGCCGGCGAAGAGCTGTCCGCCGCGATGGCGGCCGAACGCGCGATGGTGTTCCCGGCAGAGTGAGCGGGGGTGGCGGGAGGCCTCAGGCCCCCGCCCGCACCTCGTCCTCGCCGAATTGCAGCCGGCACAGCCGGGCATAGGCCCCGTCGGCCGCCAGAAGCGCCTCATGCGGGCCCTGTTCGATGATGCGCCCGCCTTCCATCACCACGATCCGGTCGGCATTGCGCACCGTCGCCAGACGATGGGCGATCACCAGCGTGGTGCGACCCGCCGTCAACCGCTCCAGGGCAGCCTGCACCAGACGTTCCGATTCGCTGTCCAGCGCGCTGGTCGCCTCGTCCAGCAGCAGGATCGGCGCGTCCTTCAGGAAGGCGCGGGCCAGCGCCAGACGCTGGCGCTCGCCGCCCGACAGCTTCACGCCGCGGTCGCCGATCACCGTGTCGTAGCCCTCCGGCAGCTTCGACACGAAGTCGTGCGCAGCGGCCGCCTTGGCGGCGGCGATCACGTCGTCCATCCCGGCGTCGAGCCGGCCGAAGCAGATGTTCGCCCGCACGGTGTCGTTGAACAGCACGGTGTCCTGGCTGACGATGGACACGGCACCGCGCAGGCTGCGCAGGGTGGCGCCGCGGACATCCTGGCCGTCGATCAGCACCTCGCCCCCCGTCACGTCGTAGAGGCGGGGGATCAGGTTGAAGACCGTCGATTTGCCGGCGCCGCTGCGCCCGACCAGCGCCACCGTGCTGCCGGCCGGCACATCGAGGTCGATGCCCTTCAGCGTGTCGGCCCCGGCCTCGTAGGAGAAGCGGACGCCGCGCAGCGCGACGGCACCCGTGGAGACGGCGAGCGGCTTGGCGCCCGGCTGCTCGACGATGGTCGGCTGCTGGTCCAGCAGTTCGAAGATGCGCTGGGCGGCGGCAAGCCCTTCCTGCAAGGCGGCGTTCAGCGTGCCGATGGCGCGCACCGGCTGGGCCGCCATCAGCAGCGCGCCGACGAAGCCGGAGAAGGCGCCGACCGACCCTTCGCCCATCGTCATGCGATAGCCGGCGAAGGCGATCACGCCGGCAACCGCGACGCCGCCCAGCACCTCCATCATCGGGTCGATGCGCGAGCGGGCGCGCACCGCCTTCATCGTCAGCAGGTAGTTCTCGTGGAAGGCGCGGCCGGCGCGGGCGCGCTCATAGTCTTCGAGGTTGTAGGTCTTGACCATGCGCGCGCCCGACAGGCTTTCGGTCAGCAGCGAGGTCATGTCGCCCATCTGCGCCTGGGTGTCGCGGGAGACGCGGCGCAGACGCTTGCCGATCCGCACGATGGGAACGGCGGCGATGGGATAGATGATGAAGACGATCAGCGACAGCAGCCAGTCGAGATAGAACATCGACCCGACCAGCGCGATCACCGTCAGGATGTCGCGCACCAGCCCGGTCAGCGTCCGGGTCAGCGCGTTGCGGATCAGATCGACGTCGTTGATGAAGCGCGAGGTCAGCGACCCGGTGGGCGTGGCGTGCAACTGCGCCATGTCGGCGGTTTGCAGGTGCGTGAACATCGCCAGCCGGACATCGGCGATGATGCGCTGGACGATGTCGCTGGTCACCACCGTCTGGGAATAGAGCGACACGCCCTTGATGATCGTCACCGCCACGATGGCGAGCGGGATCGCCAGCAGCATGCCGCGGTCCTGGGCGGAGAACATGGCATAGGACCGGTCGATCAGCAGCGGATAGGCGCCGGTGGTCGCCGCCACCACCGCCATCAGCACGAAGGACAGCAGCAGCTTGCCGCGATAGGGACGCACCCATTCGCGCCACATCCGGGCCGCCAGCCGTTCGGTCGCCGCATCCAGGCGCAGGGGCTTGCCGCTCTTGTTCGTCACGGTCGCATCCGATCATCTTGTCCGATGGGGATGGCTTAGCCTATGGGCTTCGGCTTTGTCCACCGGTCGACGCGGCGGTGCCGGTGCCGGTTACAGGCTTCCTTTACCGATTCCGTACGAGGATGCTGACGATCGGGGCGGCGAACATCGGTGCCGCCGGGGACGGGGGGAAGGCCAATGCCGAACGGAACCAGCCTGAATGGCGGCATCAATGGCGTTAACACTGGCGGTAACACTGGTGGCGGGAGCGCGCGGCGTCCGCGCATCGGTCTTGCGCTGGGCGGCGGCGTGGCGCGCGGCTGGGCGCATATCGGGGTGCTGCGGGCGCTGAAGCGCTATGGCATCGAGGCCGACATCGTCTGCGGCTCCTCGGTCGGGGCGCTCGTGGGCGGCGTCCATCTCGCGGGAAAGCTCGACACGCTGGAAGAGTGGGTGCGCACGCTGACCCGGATGAAGATCGTCGGCTATCTGGATCTGCGGCTGCGCCAGGGCGGCGGGCTCATCAGCGGCGACCGGCTGCTGGCTGAACTGCGTCTGCATCTGGGCGACGTGCGGATCGAGGAACTGCCATGCCCCTATGCCGCCGTCACCACCGATCTGGTGACCGGTCACGAGGTGTGGCTGCAACGCGGCGAACTGGTCGACGCCATGCGGGCGTCCTTCTCGCTGCCGGGGGTATTCCCGCCGGTGTCCATCGACGGGCGCTGGATGATTGACGGCGCGCTGGTCAACCCGGTGCCGGTGTCGGCCTGCCGGGCGCTGGGCGCGCAGATGGTGATCGCCGTCAATCTGGCCGGCGATATCCTGGGCAAGGCGCGCAAGCCCGGGTCGAGCGTGCCGACCGCCGCGGGCTTCGACCTGTTGCGGCTGGTCGAGGACGAGACGCCGGGCCATCGCGCGCCGAGCGGCATCGGCGCCTTGACGCGTCGGATCTTCCGCCGCGACTATGAAGGGCCGAGCCTGTTCGGCGTGATGGTCTCGTCGCTCAGCATCGTCACCGACCGTATCACCCGCTCACGGCTGGCCGGCGATCCGCCGGACGTGCACATCGTGCCGCGGCTGGGTCACATCGGGCTCACCGAGTTCGACCGGGCCGACGATTGCATCCGCGAGGGCGAGGCGGCGGTGGAGCGCGTCCTGCCGGAACTGCATGACGCGCTCGCCGTCTTCGCCACCGGTCCGCGCGAATCGACGCGCGCACCGGTGCGGGACTGAGGCTGTAGCAAACCCGATCTTAGTGATCGATGGCGGTGCCCAGCGCCGCGCCGCCCAGGCCGCCGATCACGGCGCCGCGGGTACCGTCCACCGCGTAACCGCCTGCCGCACCGGCCGCACCGCCGACCACGCCGCCAGTCGAGCAGGCGGTGACGGAAAGGAGCGCGAACACCGCACCGATCAGACGCAAACGGGACATCATACTACCCTCCACGTGTTGACTGTTCGGTCTCTAAACACGCGAAAACGCATTTTGCTTCCATCGGCCCCTGATCTTTTGGTCCTGCTTCTTTGGGGGAACTTCTTCTCTCCATAAGCGTTGACCGGACTTTAACCGTGAAACGTTGATATGGGGGAACCACCATGCGGACCATGACCAACAGGTTGCGCGTCACGGCCATCGCCGCGGTCGCGGCTCTGTCGCTTGGCGCCTGCCAGACCGGCAACGGCAGCGGCGGCGGCATCGGCGGGATGAACACGTCGGAGACGGTCGGCACGCTGGGCGGCGCCGTCGCCGGCGGCCTGCTCGGCTCGCGCTTCGGCGGCGGCGCGGGCAAGCTGGCGACGACGGCCATCGGCACGCTGGTCGGCGCCTATGCCGGACAGCAGCTGGCCCGGCACTTCAGCCCCGCCGACCAGAACCGCGCGTCGGACGCGGAGGAGCGCGCTGTCGCCAACAACCAGACCATCACCTGGAACAACCCGCAGTCCGGCAACAGCGGCACCATCCAGCCGGTGAGGACCTATCAGGGCACCGACGGCCAGACCTGCCGCGACTACAACCATACGGTCGTGATCGACGGCAGGACCGAAGTGGCACGCGGCACCGCCTGCCGTCAGGCTGACGGAAGCTGGAAGCTGGTATCGTAAGCGTACAGCCTATCCGAATGACCGCCTCCGGGTCCTACTCCTTGCGGATGTGTGGAGTTGCCGTCAAAATCAAGGAGTTCCGCCGGATGGCGGCCCGATAAAAACGGCGTGCGGGGCTTATGGAGGCGGTCAGCTACATCATCCTCATCGGATCGACCCTGCTGATCGTCAGCGTGCTGACCAGCTACCTTGCTTTGCGGGTCGGTGCGCCGCTGCTGCTGATCTTCCTCGGCATCGGCCTGCTGGCCGGCGAGGACGGGATCGGCCACATCTCCTTCAACGATGCCGGCTCCGCCTTCCTGATCGGATCGATGGCGCTGGCGGTGATCCTGTTCGAAAGCGGGTTCGACACCAAGCTCGCCAGCTACAAGGCGGCAGCCTGGCCGGCGATGACGCTGGCGACGGTCGGGGTGGCGGTCACCACCGGCGTGGTGGGGATCGCCGCCCATTACCTGATGGGGCTGGCCTGGGGGGAGGCGCTGCTGGTCGGGGCGGCGTGCAGCTCCACCGACGCGGCGGCGGTCTTCTTCCTGCTGCGCGTCGGCGGCATCACGCTCCGCGACCGCGTCCGCTCCACTCTGGAAATCGAATCGGGCAGCAACGACCCGGTCGCCATCATGGTGACCATCCTGCTGGTGGAGGCGGCGACCCACGGTCTGGCGTCCCCCATCGCCATTGTCGGCGAGCTGGTGCTGGCCTTTTCGCTGGGCGGGGTGATGGGGCTGGCCGGCGGCTGGCTGCTGGTGACCTTCATCAACAAGGCGAATTTCGAAGCTGGGCTGAACCCGGTGGTGACGCTGACCTTCGCCCTGTTCATCTTCGCCGTCACCAACGTGATGGGCGGCAGCGGCTATCTCGCCGTCTATGCCGCCGGGCTCTATGCCGGCAACGTCAAGCTGCGCGGGGCGCTGGAATTGCGGCGTTTCCATGCCGGGCTGACCTGGCTCAGCCAGATCGTCATGTTCGTGATGCTGGGGCTGCTCGCCACGCCGCGGGAATTCGCCGGGATGATCCTGCCGGCGCTGGGTGTGGCCTTTGTCCTGATCGTCGTCGCCCGCCCCGCCGCGGTGTGGATGTGCCTGCTGCCCTTCCGCTTCTCGGTCCGGGAGACCAGCTTCATCGCCTGGGTGGGCTTGCGCGGTGCGGTGTCGCTTCTGCTGGCGCTGGTGCCGGTGCTGGGCGGGCTGGAGAACGGCCAGCTGATCTTCAACACCGCCTTCATCGTCGTGGTGGTGTCGCTGCTGGTGCAGGGCTCGACCATCGGCACGATGGCGCGGGCGCTGGAACTGATCGTGCCGCCGCGCCGCGGCCCGGTGGAGCGCGTGGAGCTGGAGCTTCCCGGCAATGCCGACCAGGAACTGGTCGCCTACACCGTCCATGCCAAGAGCCCGGCGGCCAGAGGGCAGCGTATGCCGCGCTGGGCCAAGCCGTCGCTGGTCATCCGGTCGGGCGCGGTGGTGCCGCTGCACAAGGCGAAGCCGTTGCAGCCCGGCGACCATGTCTATCTGTTCACGCCGCAGCACCGGCTGCCCCTGATCGACAGGCTCTATGGCGGCAGCCGGGCGCTCGACCAGAACGACCGGGAGTTCTACGGCGATCTGGTGCTGAGCCCCGACGCGACGGTCGAGCAGATCGCCGAGATGTATGGGCTGCCGCTGTCGATGTCGAACGCCCGGCTGACGCTGAGCGACCTGCTGCGCAACGAGTTTGGCGGCTCCTGCGAATTGGGCGACCGGGTGCGCATGGGCGGTGTCGAGTTGATCGTGCGCGATATGGAGGACAACATCATCACCTCCGTCGGCCTGGCGCTGGAGCCGGCCCGCGTGACCAGCCGGCGCCGGCCGCTCTATCAGCGCCTCATCGATATCGGCGGGCGGCTGGGCGGCTGGTGGAACGAGCAGTCCTTCCGCCGTTGGAAGGAACGCGAAAAGCAGCGGGCATGCCGGGCGGGCGTGCCGGCGGCGGAGCCCCGGCATGACGAGCGGGTGGAAAGCCGCACCGAAGTCTGACGGTCAGTCGCGGTGCCCCGGCCGCGACGCCGCGATGGTGCGGCTGAGATAGATGACCGGGGCGAGGCCGACCAGAACGATCACCAGGGCGGGCAGGGCGGCATCGTCCAGCCGCTCGGTGGAAGCCATGCGGAAGGCCTCGATTGCCAGCGTGTCGAAATTGAAGGGGCGCAGGATCATCGTCGCCGGCAGCTCCTTCGTGATGTCGACGAAGACCAGCATGGCGGCGCTCAGCAGGCTGGGGCGCAGCAGCGGCAGATGGACCCGGCGCAGCACCTGCAACGGCGTGTGGCCGAGCGAGCGTGCCGCCCCCTCCAGATTCGGACCGATCTTGGCGAAGCCCGACTCCAGCGGCCCATAGGCGACGACGAAGAAGCGGATCAAATAGCCGTAGAGGATGCCGGCGATGGTGGTGCCGAGGACAGCACCCATCGGCCAGCCGGTCCAGTCGCGCGTCAGACCGACGGTGATGAGGATGCCGACGGCGATCACCGTGCCCGGCGTGGCATAGCCGAGTGAGGCGAGCCGTGCGGCGCCGGTGGCGAAGCCGCTGCGGTCATGGCGCACTCCATGGATCACCATCAGCGCCACCGCGACGACCAGAACCGCGCCGCTGGCGCCCAGGATGAAGGTGTTCACCGTCAGGTCGGTGAAGCGGGCGAGCGTCAACTCGGTGCCGCCGCGCAGGATCATGCGGATCAGCACGGCGCCGGGCAGCAGGAAGCCGAACAGCACCGGCGTCAGGCAGACGATCCAGGCCACCATCGTGCCGCGGGCCGACAGGCGTGGGGCGGGCAGGGCGCGGTAGCGGCCGGTGGTCTGGTGGAAGCGCATCTTTCCGCGCGACAGCCGCTCCAGCCCGACCAGCGCCAGCACCACCAGCAGAAGGACGGCGGCGAGCTGTGCCGCCGCGGCCGGATCGCCCAGCGCGAACCAGGTGCGGTAGATGCCGACGGTGAAGGTGTCGATGCCGAAATAGCGGACCGCCCCGAAGTCGGCCAGCGTTTCCATCAGCGCATAGCCGACGCCGGCCACCAGCGCCGGACGGGCGAGCGGCAGTGCCACCCGGCGGAAGGCGCCGAAGGCGGTGCAACCCAGCGTGCGGCTGGCCTCCAGCACGCAGACCGACTGTTCCAGGAAGGCGGCGCGGGTCAGCACATAGACATAGGGGTACAGCACCGACGACAGCACCAGCCCGGCACCCCAGGCTGTGTGGATGTCCGGGAACCAATAGTCGCCGCGCCGCCAACCGAAGGTGGCGCGCAGGAAGGATTGCAGCGGTCCGGCGAATTGCAGGAAGTCGGTGTAGGTGTAGGCCAGCACATAGGCCGGCATGGCGAGCGGCAGCAGCAGCAGCCATTGCAGGATCCCGCGACCGCGGAAGTCGTGCATGGTGACGGTCCAGGCGCAGGCGACGCCGGTCACCAGCGTGACGACGCCGACGATGCCCAGCAGGATCACCGTGTTGAGGATATAGCCGGGAAGCACCGTCCGCGCCATGTGCCCCCACAGATCGGTGGAGATTCCGGCGGACTGGACGAAGACGGCGAGGATCGGCAGGGCGATCAGCAGTGCGAGGATCAGGGCGAACAGCCCGGTCGGCCCGATTCGTGCCCACAGCTGGCGGGGAGAGAAGGACGGGGAGCCGGGGGACCTCGCGTCGGTCGCCATCGCCATGCGGAAACATCCTCGCAGTCTGCAAAAAGAAGGCGGCGCCTGCTCCCTGTCAGGGGGCAAGCGCCGCCGGTACTCTACCCTATATGCGAACCGTTATCAGCTGGCTTCGGCGGCACGCGAGTGACGCTTGCGCTCGTTCGGATCGAGGTAGCGCTTGCGCAGGCGGATCGACTTCGGCGTCACTTCCACCAGCTCATCGTCGGAGATGTAGGACAGTGCCTTTTCCAGGGTCATCTGGATCGGCGGGGTCAGGCGGACAGCCTCGTCCTTGCTGGTGGTGCGGATGTTCGTCAGCTGCTTGCCCTTGATGACATTGACCTCAAGGTCGTTGCCGCGGGTGTGCTCGCCGATGATCATGCCCTGATAGACCGGCACGCCCGGATCGATCAGCATCGGGCCGCGATCTTCCAGGTTCCACAGGGCGTAAGCCACCGCGGTACCGTCGCTGTTGGAGATCAGGACGCCGGTGCGCCGCGCCGCGATGGCGCCCTTGAACGGGGCGTAGCCGTGGAACAGGCGGTTCATGATGCCGGTGCCGCGGGTGTCGGTCAGGAACTCGCCCTGATAGCCGATCAGGCCGCGCGACGGCGCATGGAAGACGATACGGGTCTTGTTGCCGCCGGACGGGCGCATCTCGATCAGGTCGGCCTTGCGCTCCGACATCTTCTGCACGACGGTGCCCGAGAACTCCTCGTCGACGTCGACGACGACTTCCTCGATGGGCTCCAGGCGCTGGCCGTTCAGCGGATCGGTCTTGAACAGCACGCGCGGACGGCTGATCGCCAGCTCGTAGCCCTCGCGGCGCATCGTCTCGATCAGGATGCCCAGCTGCAGTTCGCCGCGGCCGGCGACCTCGAAGGCGTCGCCGCCCTCGGTGTCGGAGATGCGCAGCGCCACGTTGCCTTCGGCTTCGCGGAACAGGCGGTCGCGGATCATGCGGCTGGTGACCTTGTCACCCTCGCGGCCGGCCAGCGGGCTGTCGTTGACCGAGAAGGTCATCGCCAGGGTCGGCGGGTCGATCGGCTGGGCGTGGATCGCCTCGGCCACTTCGGGCGCGCAGATGGTGTCGGCCACGGTGGTGTTGGTCAGGCCGGCCAGCGCGACGATGTCGCCGGCATGGGCCTCGTCCACCGGAACGCGCTCCAGGCCGCGGAAGGCCAGCACCTTGCTGATGCGGGCGTTCTCGACCAGCTTGCCGTCGCGGCTCATCGACTTGACGGCCATGTTGACCTTGACCGAACCGGTCAGGATGCGGCCGGTCAGGATGCGGCCCAGATACGGGTTCGCTTCCAGCGTGGTCGCCAGCATGCTGAAGGGCAGGTTTTCCTCGACCTTCGGGGCCGGGACATGGTCGCGGATCAGTTCGAACAGCGGGGTCAGCGTCTCGCGGGCGCCGTTCTCCAGATCCGTGGTCGCCCAGCCGTTGCGGCCCGAGGCGAACAGGGTCGGGAAGTCCAGCTGCTCGTTCGAGGCGTCGAGCGAGGCGAACAGGTCGAACACCTCGTCATGCACCTCGTGCGGACGGCCGTCGGGACGGTCCACCTTGTTGATGACGACGATAGGACGCAGGCCGAGCTTCAGGGCCTTGCCCAGCACGAACTTGGTCTGCGGCAGCGGGCCTTCGGCCGCGTCGCAGAGCAGGACGACGCCGTCGACCATGGAGAGGATGCGCTCCACCTCGCCGCCGAAATCGGCGTGGCCCGGGGTGTCGACGATGTTGATGCGCAGGTCGTTCCACAGAACGGACGTGCACTTGGCCAGGATGGTGATGCCGCGCTCGCGCTCCAGGTCGTTGGAGTCCATGGCGCGCTCGGCGACCTGCTGGTTCTCGCGGAACGAGCCGGCCTGCTTGAGGAGCTGATCGACCAGCGTGGTCTTGCCGTGGTCGACGTGGGCGATGATAGCGACGTTACGGAGATTCATGGAGCCTTCGGTCTCGCAAGGGCACCCCCGACACGCAGCAGCGTCATGCCACAAACAACAAAAAGGCCCGCCGAACAAAATCGGTGGGCGCTGTCGGGGAAACTGTTGCGGCGCAATATATGGATCCCCGGCAAAAACGCAAGTGCCGTGCCCTTTGGTCTAGGGCGAATTTCCGGGATGGAGCCATGCGTCAATGGGCCCTACATTGGGGACGATGATCCGCTTCGCTTCCGCTTCCCGCCGCCGCGCCGCCGTTGCAACCAGGATTGCAGCCGCTCCGCTCAAGGCTCCGATCGCCATGCCGATGGTCGCCGCCCTGCTGATGCTGGGGCCGGCCGACGCCGGCTATGCCCAGGATTCGCCGCCCGACAGCATCCCCGGCGCCGTGCCCGCGGCGCCATCGGAGGGGGCTCCGTCGGACGCCGCGCCGCTGGACGAGGAGGTGAGGCCGGCCGGCATCACCTATGAGGTGGAGATCACCGGCGTCGAGGATGAGGGGCTGCGCGGCACGCTGCGCGACGCCTCCACCCTGGTCGAGCTGAAGGACGACCATCCGCCCTCGCTGATCGGGCTGGAGCGGCGGGCCGACAGCGACCGCGACCGTTTGCAGACGGCGCTGCGCTCCGCCGGCTATTACGACGCGAAGCTGGACATCCGCATCGACGATCCGGCGGCGGCCGGGACCCTGCCGGCGGGCGGACAGGCTCCGCCGGTCAAGGTGACGGTCGCGGTGACGCCGGGGCCGCTCTATCACATCAAGACGGTGACGGTGCGCGGTGTTTCCAATTCCACTGGCAGCTCGACATTACCCAAGGAGCTCGCGACCGACGATCTCGGCCTCGTCGCCGGTGCGCCGGCAATCGCGCAGAAGGTGCTGGACGCCGAATCGGAGCTGGTCGGCCGGCTGAGCAAGCGCGGCTATGCCTTCGCCAAGGTGCCCGACCGCGAGGTGGTGGTCGATCATTCCGACCGGACGATGGACGTCACCTACAGTGTCGATCCCGGTCCGCTCACCCGCTATGGCGCGACCCGCATCGAAGGGCTGGAGAAGGTCGACGAGGATCTGGTGCGCGGGCGTCTCGCCTGGAAGGAGGGGCAGGTCTACGACCCCGGCGCCACCGACCGGGCGCGCCAGGACATCGCCGCCCTTCAGGTCTTCGACACCGTCCGCGTGCGGATGGCGGACGAGCCGGGGCCGGACGGCGTGACGCCGGTCATCGTGTCGGTCGGCGAGCGCAAGCGCCGCTTCATCGGCGGCGGCGTCACCTATTCGACCGAGGACGGGGTGGGCGCCAACGCCTATTGGGGCCACCGCAACCTGTTCGGCGGGGCGGAGCAGCTCCGCGTCGGCGTCGATGTCGGGCGCGTCGCCGGCTCAAGCGGCGGTACGTCGAGCAAGGGTAACGACCTGCCGGACCTGCGCTTCAGCGTCAATTTCCGCAAGCCCGACTTCCTGGCGGTGAAGCAGTCGCTGCTGGTCAATTTCGCCGTGGTGAACGACCAGCCGCCGGCCTACAGCCGCGTCGCGTCCGAACTGACGGTGAAGCTGGAGCGGCCTTTGACCGACCAGCTGACCGTCAGCTACGGCGTGACCGGCGAGCGCGGCCGGGTGCGGACGGAGGACACCACCTATCAGACCTCCTTCATCGGTGTGCCGCTGGGGGCGGCCTGGAACGGCACCGACAATCTGCTGAACCCGACCTCCGGCCAGCGGGCATCGTTGCAGGTGACGCCCTGGTTCCCGGTGGGCGGCGACACCAAGTCGCCCTTCACCTCGATATTGCTGAACGGCTCCACCTATTACGACCTCGGCAAGGATGGGCGCTATGTCGCCGCGGGCCGGATCGGGCTGGGCAGCATCCTCGGCACGTCGCTGAGCGACATTCCGCCGGATCACCGCTTCTATGCCGGCGGTGGCGGGTCGGTGCGCGGCTACGGCTTCCAGAAGGCGGGGCCACGCGACCGCTACGACGATCCGGTCGGCGGTCGGTCGCTGTTCGAGATCGGGGCAGAACTGCGCATCAAGGTGACGGAGAACATCGGCGTGGTGCCCTTCGTCGATGCCGGCACCGTCTATGACAAGGCCTACCCCGACTTCAGCGAGCCGTTGCGCGTCGGTGCCGGGCTGGGGCTGCGCTACTACACCGACTTCGGTCCGCTGCGCGTCGATGTCGGCGTTCCGCTCAATCCCGCCAGCGGCGATTCACGCTGGCAGCTGTATCTCAGCCTGGGGCAGGCGTTCTGAGGGCGCAATTTCGTCCCAATCCTTTGGGACGATGACCGTTTATTGCGGTTGAGACATAGATGGTGCTGGTGAAAGGGCATGGTGTGACGGCGGTTCGCTTATTCCTGGTCGGTCTGACGATCCTTGCCGGCCTGCTGGCCGGCCCGCAGCCCGCTCGGGCCTTCTCGCTGTTCTCCGGCGATACCGCCCGGGAATGGCTGGTCGAGAAGATCGAGGGTGCCGTTGAATCGCCGGACATGCACCTGAAGCTGGGCGCCATCGAAGGCAGCATTCCCACCGACTTCACCATTGCGACCGTCACGCTGGCGGACAGCCAGGGCGTCTGGCTGACCATCGACCGGCTGCATGTGGTGATGTCCCCGTCCGCCCTGTTCATGCGCAGCGCCAGGATCGACGCACTGGAGGCGGCGTCGGTCGTGGTGACCCGCGCGCCGGTCAGCACCCAGCCGGCTGCACCCTCCGATCCCAACGCCCCGCTGCTGCCCAGCCTGCCGGTCGATATCGATCTGAAGAAGCTTGTGGTGGAGCGGCTGGAGCTGGCGCCGGCATTGTTGGGTGAACCGGCAGTGCTGCGCATTGCCGGCGCCCTGGCGCTGGAGCACAGCGGCGGTGCGCTGAACGCCAACCTGTCGGTGGCGCGCATCGACGACAAGCCGGGCAAGGCCGATCTCGTCGCCGTCTTCGATCCCGGCAAGAACACGCTGAACCTGTCGGTCGATGCGTCCGAACCCGCAGGCGGCGTCATGGCCCGCGCGCTGTCGATACCCGGCCTGCCGCCGGTCGCTCTGACGCTGAAGGGCGACGGCATGCTGGACGACTGGACCGGCAAGCTGACCGCCTTGGCCGGCGAGGCGGCATCGCCCACCGGGACGCTGAATGCCGACGCCTCCATCAAGAAGGGGCCGGAGGGGCATGCGCTGACGCTGGCGGCCGGCGGCAACTTCGCGCCGCTGATCGCCGGGCTGGCCGGCGAAACTGTGGTGCCGCTGATCGGCCCCAACCCGACGCTGAACGCGACGGTGCTGCGGGCGCCGTCCGGGGCCATCAGCCTGCGTCCGCTGGCGCTGAGCGTTGCCGCGGCGAATGCGACGGTCAACGGCGATGTCGCCGCCGATTACAAGAGCCTGACCCTGCGCTGGACCTTGCAGGCCGGGCCGGACTCCACCCTGCATCCGCTGGTGCCGCTGTCCTGGCGCGAGGGCGTGGTGGAAGGCTCCGCCGAAGGGGCGCTGAGCGCGCTGAACGTCGCGGTGAACGCCACCTTGCGCGACCTCGCTGCCGACGATCCGGCGCTGTCCCGCCTCACCGGACCGGAGACCATTCTCGCCGCCAAGGCACAGATCGACACCGGCAG
Source organism: Azospirillum palustre (assembly GCF_002573965.1). Classification (NCBI taxonomy): domain Bacteria; kingdom Pseudomonadati; phylum Pseudomonadota; class Alphaproteobacteria; order Rhodospirillales; family Azospirillaceae; genus Azospirillum; species Azospirillum palustre. The sequence goes on from NZ_PDKW01000043.1 coordinate 1,082,756, forward strand.
CGGCCGGATCGGCTTGGAGACGCTGGCGCTGACCGCTGCCGCGGCTCGGGCCGAGGCGAAGGGCACCGTCGGCGGCTGGGGCCAGACGGTCGACCTGATGCTGAGCGCGAACGCCGACGACCTCGCGCCGCTGTCGGGCCTCGCCGGCCGGCCGCTGGCCGGTGCCGTGGCGCTGGCGGGGCCGGTGAAGCGCGGTGCCGACGGCACACTGACCGCCGACCTGACCGGCAGCCTCGACCGGCTGTCCACCGGCACGCCTGCCGATGCGGTGCTGGGCGACAAGGCGACGCTGAAGCTGGCCGCCAGGATGGAGCCGGACGGCGCCATGCGCTTGACCGACCTGACAATCGATGGCCGCAACGGCAAGCTGACCGGCAGCGCGGCGCTGGCCGACAACAAGGTCGACGCCCGCACCACCCTGACGGTGGCGAAGCTGGAGCCGCTGGGCGGCGCGCTGGGCACACCGATGGAGGGGGCGGCGACGCTGGAGGCGACCGCGCGCGGCCCGCTCGACGCCATCGAGGCGCAAGCGACGCTGAATGCCCGCGATCTCGTGGTGCAGGGCCGCCGGCTGGGCGCCACGGAGGTCAAGGCGACCGCCGCCGGACTGCCGGCGACGCCAAACGGCACGGTTTCGGCGCGGACCAACCTGGACAAGACGCCGCTGTCGGTGGACGGGCGCTATGCCCTGCGGGAACAGACGCTGCGGCTTGACGGGCTGACCGTCGCCAACGGGAACAACCGCATCACCGGACAGGCACAGGTGGCGCTCGACACGCTGCTCGCCACCGGGCGGCTGGAGGGCAAGCTGCCCAACCTGAATGGCCTGTCGGCGTTGGCGGGGATGCCGCTGGGCGGCGGGGCGAGCTTCACCCTGGCGCTCGACGGCAAGGGCGGCAAGCAGGCGGCCAACCTGACCGCCGACGCCAGCGACCTGCGGGTCGAGGGGCAAGGGGAGGGGGGAGGCGGGCCGCTGCTCACCGCCCGCCGGCTGACCGCCAAGGCCGACGTGGCCGATGCGCTCGGCACCCCCAGCGGCAAGGCGCGGGTGGAGATGACCGACGGCAACGCCGCCGGCACCGAGCTGCGCAGCGTCACGGCCTCGGTCGACGGGTCGCTGGCGAAGGCCGGCTTCCAGGCCACTGCCGCCGGAGCGGGCGCCCAGCCGGTCGCGCTGGACCTTGCCGGCAATCTGACGCAGGAAGGGCAGGTGACGCGCATCCGGCTCGACCGCCTGCAGGCGCGCTATGCCGGGGAGGATCTGCGGACCACCGCCCCGGCGACCATCCTGCTGGCCGACCGCCGGTATGAGGTGAAGGAGTTGCGGCTGTCGTCGGGCAATGCCCGGCTGGCCGCCGACCTCGGCCTGAACGGCGACCGGCTGAGCGGCGAGTTGACCATCGACCGCCTGCCGCTGGCGCTGGCGAAGCTGGCCAGCCCGACGCTGGCGCTGGACGGCGTGGCCAACGCGCGGGCGTCGCTGGGCGGCACGCTGCGCAACCCGCGCGCCGACGCCACCCTGCGGGTCAGCGGCTTGAAAGCGCAGCAGACGACCCAGGCCGGACTGCCGGGCATCGACGCGACGCTGGATGCGCAATGGCGCGACCGCCGGCTGTCGCTGAACAGCCGGGTCGCCATGCCGAAGAATGCCGGTACGCTGACCGCCAGCGCTGCGCTTCCGCTGGTGATGAATCCCGACAGCTATGCCGTCAGCGTGCCGCCCAACGGGGCGCTTGAGGCGGCGGTGAACGGCACGGTGGATCTCTCGCTGGCGAACGACCTGCTCGCCGCGTCCGGTGACCGGGCGCGTGGATCGCTGCGGCTCGACGTGCGCGCCGGCGGGACGGTGGGAAAGCCGGCGCTCGGCGGGTCTGTGGTGCTGGCGAACGGGCGCTACGAGAACCGGGCATCGGGTGCGGTGATCACCAACATCGAGGCGCGGTTGGTCGGCGACGGCGACGTCTTCACCATCCAGAGCTTCCGCGGCCGGACACGCAACGGCGGCGCGATCAGTGCCAGCGGCGTCATCCGTCCGGGTGCTCCCGCCGACCGGCAGTTGGACATCGCCCTCCAGGCCGACAATGCCCGGCTGATGGAGATCGATCTGGTAACGGCGGAAATCGGGGCGAACCTGACCCTGACCGGCGGTTTCGCCAACGCCCGGCTGGCCGGGCCAGTGGACATCCGCCGCGCCGAGATCCAGGTGCCCGACCGTATGCCGGCAAATGTCGTCGATCTGAAGGTGACGGAGGTCGGCAAGAGCCGTCGCGCCCGCGGGACGACCCAGGTGTCCACCGCCGGCGGCACCCGCCGCGTGCCCCAGCCGGCCGAGACGCCGCCGGCCGCGACGCCCTTCGTGCTGGCGCTGGACATGACGGTGAACGCGCCGAACCAGATCTTCGTGCGTGGCCGTGGGTTGGATGCCGAACTTGCCGGCAACTTGCGCGTCAAGGGAACGGCTGCGGCACCGGAGGTGACCGGCCGCTTCAACATCCTGAAAGGCAGCCTGAACCTGCTGGCCAAGAATTTCGAGTTCAAGCGCGGCATCTTCGACTTCGACGGCACCCAGCCCATCGACCCGCGGCTCGACCTGCTGGCCGAGGCGACCGCCAATGGCATCACCGCCGACGTGGTGGTCAGCGGCACCGCCCGCCAGCCGAAGATCGAGCTGACCTCACCCCAGGGACTACCGCAGGACGAGGTGCTGGCCGGCGTGCTGTTCGGCAAGTCGGTGGGTGACCTGAGCGCGGCGGAGGCGGTGCAGCTTGCCCAGTCCGCGGCGGCGCTTGCCGGCGTCGGCGGCGGCGGCGGCGGCATCCTGGACACGGTGCGCCGCAACCTGGGCGTCGACCGCCTGGACTTCACCCAGGGTGAGAATGGCAAGGGCGGGGCGGTACAGGCCGGCCGCTATGTCAGCGACCGCGTCTATGTCGGCGTCGAGCAGGGAATCGGCGCCAACCAGAGCCGGGCGAAGGTCGAGGTCGACATCACCAAGAACCTCAAGGGCACGGCATCCGTCGGCGCCAATTCCGAAACGAAGTTCGGCGTGGTCTACGAGAAGGATTACTGACGGGGTGGGGCGGCGCTAACCCGCCACCCCGACCACGATCCTGGCATGCGACGGCACCGGCACGATGCCGTCCACCGCCCTGGCGTCGAACCGCCGGGCGATGTCGGCCTCCAGCGCCTTTCGCTGTTCCGCAGTCAATCCGCCGAGCCTATGGCCGAAGCTCATGTCGAGGGCGGCATGCCAGAAGGGCTGGCCGGCCGGCGCCTTGCGGACCGGGGTCAGGTCGGTTTCCGATGTCTCCGCGAAGCCAACGGCGCGCATCAGGTCGGACAGAAGTTCCGGTGGCGCGAAGCGGAACAGCGGATCCAGGCTGCCATCCTCGCCGAGATGGTCGGCCACCGCATCGCCGATCTCCGCGAACAGGCCATTCCCGGCGCGCGATCCCCACACCATGAAGGCGGCCTTGCCGCCGGGACGCAGGACACGCCGCACCTCGCGCAGGGCGGTTTCCACCGCCGGCACGAACATGATGCCGAAGCGGCAGGTCACCCCGTCGAAAGCGGCATCGGCGAAGGGCAGGGCGGTCATGTCGGCGGCGGTGAAGGCGGGAGCAGGCCCCTCCACGCTCCGGGCGCGGCGGACGGCACCGGCCATCATGCCGGGGACCAGATCGCTCCCGACCACCAGCCCGTCCGGCCCGGCCCGGCGCGCGGCACTCAGGGCGGGCTCCCCCGCGCCGGATGCAAGGTCGAGTAGGCGGCAGCCCTCGACCAGCCCTGCCGCGTCGAGAAGCGGGCGGTTCAGCTTGTCGGCCAGATCGGCCATCGGATCGGCCCAGCGGTCCCAGGCGTCGGCGCTGGCGGCCCAGCGGTCGCGCTCGCGGCCGGCGTCGGGCATGGCGCCATCGGGCGGCGCAGCATCGGTTGAGGCGGCATCCGCAGGTGCGGTGTCGGGACGGGCGGTTGCGGTCAATGGAGAAGCCTCGCCGTGCCGGCCACGCGCTGGACCGTGTCGGCATCGCTCAGCCGCTCGCCCAGGGCCGACAGCTCGTCGGACAGCTTGCGGTTGGCGTCGGTCAATTGTTGGATGCGGGTCTGCGCCGCCTGCTGCTGCTGGGACAGGGTCGCCACCGTCTCCGTCAGCTTGCGGATTTGCTGGGACTGGCGGGCCGCCGCCTCGTTCTGGCTGCGGCGGATCGATCCGACGGCCACCAGCACGACAAGGCTGATGGTCACGCCGGCCGCAATGGCGACGATGCTGATCCCGGTGAACCAGTCCATGGGCGCGAAGCTTCCGCCCATTTCACCCGATGGTCAAGCAGCCTGACAATCCATGAACGCAACGGACCCGGCGCCGAGGCGGGCGCCGGGTCTACGTTGTCGAAGAAACAAGCGGGGAGGCTGTTGCGCTCAGCCGACGGTGCCGGTGACCGGACGTTCCGCCTTCATGCGCAGTTCCTTCAGGTGATCGCCGAAGGCGCGCAGGACCGGCATGATCCGCTGGGTCTGGTCGGCGGTGACGTGGGCATCCGTCTTCAGCACGATGGTCGGCGCCTCGGCCATCAGGCGCTTGGCGCGCATCGGGCCAACCTTGTCGTCGAGGAACATCGCCATGCCCATCAGAATGCCCAGCGTGACGTCGTCCGGAGCCTTGGGCAGGGCCAGGACTTCATGAAGCTCGTTCAGCAGCGTGTAGGCGACGATGGAGGTGCGTTCGATGGTGTCGACGTCGGCGGCCATGGGCATCGGGCAGGTCCTCGGGAAACGTTCGGATGAAACGTTGCGGGTGAGACACTGGCGGGTGACGCGGGAAGGCGTCCCGAAGGGCGCCAGCGCTTGCGAAATCCGTCGTTCCCCGAGGGTAATCGTCATTTTATAACCAAAGTGTTAACCAAGCGCCGCCCGAGTCGCCCGAGTCGCATTTTTCCGAGTCGCAATCTCCCGTTCTCATCGTTTTCCGCCGCTGCGCGCTTTGGTCGAAAGCGACAGTTCGGCCACTTCCTCTCGCGCGCTGCTGACGAGGCCGGCCGACTGCACGATGTCACGGTTGAACGGATGATAGGTCTGTGCGTAGATCCCGCGGATCTTGGTCACGTAATCCTGCGTCTCGCGGTAGGGCGGGATGCCCTTGTATTGCAGCACGGCGCCCTCGCCGGCGTTGTAGCCCGCCAGCGCATAGGCGACGTTGCCGTTGAAGTAGGCCAGCAGCCAGCGCAGGTACTTCATGCCGCCGCGCATATTCTGTTCCGCATTGAACGGGTCGGATACGCCGAAACGCTCTGCCGTCTCCGGGATCAGCTGCATCAGCCCCTGGGCGTTCTTGTTGGAGACGACATCGACGCGATAGCCGGATTCCACCGCGATGACGGCGAGCACCAGATCTGGATCGAGGCCGTAGGTCGGCGCCATCTTCTGAACCATGGCGCGGATTTCCGCCGGCGGCTTGCGGATAATGCCCCAGCGCAGGTTGGGCGGCTCGCAGCGGTCCGGCGTCTTCACCGTTCCCCCGGCGCTGCCGACCAGACGCTCCGCCTGCTCGTTGCCCAAAGCTGCGGCCTTGCGCAGCCAGGCACGGCCGAGGTCGGCGTCCTTGGATACGCCGCCCAAACCGGCCATGTGCATGCGCCCGGCCATCAGCGCGGCGTCGGAATAATCCTGGCGGGCAGCCCGGCAATAGAGGGATAAGGCCAGCCGCGGATCGGCCTTCACCCCGTCGGCACGTTCGTAATGCTGTGCCAGTTCATACTGGGCGCGGGCGCTGCCCTTGTTGGCCAACGCCTCCAGCGCGGCGACGGTCTTCTCTGCAATGCCGGCGCTGGCCGGTGCCGAGGCCAGCAGGCAAGGCAGGAGTGCCGCCGCGGCAAACGCCGACAGGCGCGCACCGCGGGTTCGCCGTTGGGTGTTGCCCTGCGAGGTTGACGACATGCGCAACGCGGACGGTGTACCGCAAAGGTTCGTGTGGTCTTCCACCGGACCCCCCTGTATGATTTTCTTCGAGATTTCGGAGACCATCAAAAGGTCGGAAGCAGAGTTTTCAGGGAGGACGCTGCCGCACCCAACTGGCCGGGTGCCAGGCATGGCGGCATAAGCCGAAACGGATGGCCGGCTGCCGGAAAATACATCACCGCAAGAGGTTGATGTGGCGCCGCCAATAAAAAATACATAGGCCGATCGACTGGTGTCGGTCGGTCTTTTTCTTTTCGCGTTGGTCATGCGTCCTCCAATCGAGTTGGAGAAATAACGAACGACCATGTTTTAAGCCAATGCCCGAACGGTGATTGGTGTGGAATAGCAGGGGTACTCTAGGGGTTAATTGTCTCCATTGTATGACCCATTAGCCTTTTTCCCAACTGGCAGCTCCTTTGTGCGCTCATTAAGTACGGATCGGGCCAGATAATCGGCTGCGAATTCGACGGCCCCGGACGAGGGAGACTCTCCATTGTCCGGGGCCGTCGCGCCGGAGGCCCCGGCAAAGCCATCCGCACCAAGACGCGGAGAGCCGCCGTGGCGAACGGCATTGAAGGAGGCATCGTTTTACCGATGGCGAACCACGTCGCGACCACCTTGAGCCACCGACAGCGCATCCCGGTCGAGCCGGTGCCCTTCGGCGTCGAGGCCGTTGGCCGGACCCGTTCGGACCACCTGCCGACGTATCTTGACCAAAACACCGCCGATGCCGGGATGGAGACCCATTTGACTGCCCATGCGGAGGCCAAGATGGCCGAAGCCAGCACCGAAATCGACGAAGCCCCGGCCGATGTCGATACCGATGCCGATCTTACCGACGCCGCCGACACGGTTGCCCAGGCCGCTGCGGAGGACGACTTCCACCCCGATCCCAACGCACCGCCCGACCCGGCGGTGATCCGCCAGATCGAAGAGGAAATCCCACGCCTGCGCCGTTTTGCCCGTGCGATGGTGCGCGACGCCACTCTGGCCGACGATCTGGTGCAGGAGTGTCTTGAGCGCGCCCTGTCGCGTCTGCATCTGTGGCGCCCCGGCACCAACCTGCGGGCCTGGCTGTTCACCATCCTGCGCAACCTGCACATCAACGGTGTGCGCCGCCGCCAGCCGGTCGTCGACATCGACGCCGAGGCGCAGGCCGCCATCGGTGCCGCTCCCGGATCGCAGTTCGTGCGGATGGAACTGCGCGATCTCCGCCGGGCGCTGGCCCTGCTGCCGAACGAGCAGCGCGAGGTGGTTCTGCTGATCGGGCTGGAAGGGATTTCCTACAACGAGGCAGCCGACATCCTGGGCATTTCCATAGGCACGGTGAAGTCGCGCCTGTCGCGCGGCCGCCGCGCCCTCCGCCTGCTGATGGAAGGGGAAAGCCCGTCGGATGCCGCCGACGCCTGATTGCCCGACGCCCGATCGTGGCGGGCACGTGTTCGCCTGGTGCCGGCAAATGCTGATTTCCGCGGGGCGTCCGGTGGCCGGGCGCCCCGTTTCCATGTCCGTCCGTCTCCTGCCTGTCGCTTTCGGCCGCGGACGGAAGACGGACAGACAAAAAAGAACGGCGGCGCCCGTATGGACGCCGCCGGAGGCGGGGACGATCAGGACGCAGTCAGGGCACATCGGCGCCGACGGCATCTCTGGAGGAGAGAGAGTCTTGCAGCCTCGGGAGACACTGCGATCAACCGGCCGGCCCTAAAGAGGTTCCGTCCTGCCGGAACCGTAGGCCGGCCGGTTTGGCAACCTGCCTAGCGTCGCCGGACCAGACCCATGATCAGGCTGATGGCGAACAGGACCAGGAACAGGAAGAACAGGATCTGCGCGATGCCGGAGCTGGCCGACGCAATTCCACCGAACCCGAGCGCGCCGGCGATCAGCGCGATGACGAAGAAAACGAGAGCCCAATAGAGCATCATACCCTCCCTCGCTCGGCCGAATAGTCACCAAGGACTTCCGGCGTCACGCATGAGACAAGTCGTGGCCGCATCCGCCGTCCCGTCGTCTCCATATCCTGACCTCTGCTTGGGCATGCAAGTCGGGGCGGGTGATGGTAAGCACAGCCGGTGCGGCGGCATTCGAAGATCAGAACAACGCCGTGGGCGCGATGTTCCCTGTACCTGATCGGCCAGAGTATCGAAGCGCCGCAGGGCTGGTGCGGACTGGCATTTATGCAACAACGGGGCTGTCTGCGCGTTTCCGCTTGCAGAGAGGCCCGGCATCCGCCGGCCATGGGGCACGACAACGAGCGAGGACCCGATGAAGACCGGATTGATCCTGGCGGCAATGGCCGCCTCAGTCGCGATGGTTCCGGCGGCGATGGCGCAGCAGACCTATTCGCAAGGCTACTCCACTTATTCCAGCCAGAACCATTCAGGCAGCACCGGCAGCGATATTTCCAGCCTGACCGGCTCCGCTGGAGGAGCCACCTCCGATCTTGCCGGGCGCCGCGGACGGGGTCAGAAGCCGGTCGAGCTGCAACAGACGACTCTGCTCAACCAGCTCAGCGCCGCCGGCTATGTCTCGGTGCGCGACTTTCGCAAGGACGGGGACCGCTATGTCGCCAACGCCATGACCCCGCAGGGGCAGTGGACGACGGTGGTGCTCGACCCGCGCAACTCCTCGACGCCGCCGGCCAGGGTGCCGGCCACCGCTCCCGTTGTCACGCCGGGCAGCAAGCCGATCCGTTGATTCAGTTGAGCAGCCGCGACCATGTGCCGGCGAGGCGGCCGACGCCTCCCGGCACACGGAGATCGTAGAGCGGCAACGGCTGTTGCAGGCGCTGTCCGGCATCGCGGCCCAGCGTACGCACTGCCGTCTCCACCGTGCCGCCGACCGGCAGCCAACCCGATGCGGCGATAGGCACCACCAGCGCCAGCCCCCAGTCCATCCTGCCGCCGAACCGGCTTTGCGCCCCGTCCGGCCCTTCGGTCCAGGTGGCATGGGCGGTCAGGCCGATGCCGCCGTCGAAGCGGCGCATCACCTCCACCGTACCGCCCCAGTCGCCGCCGAGATAGCGGCCGAGCCGAAGTGCGGTCGTGGTATCGGCCCCCGGAGACTCCCAATAGACGCTGGCATGGCCGGTGCCGCGGGCATCGGTGCGGTCGAAGCCGAGCAGGCTGTCCGGCCGCCGCTTCCACACATGGTTGAGGTCGAGGCCCAGCGCCCAGCGGGCGGTGAGCGGTTGCACCAGCGCCTCGGCACCGATGCCGCCATACATCTCCTCCAGATGGCCGGCGGACAGCCGGATGGTCAGCCCATCCGCCGGACGGGCGAGCCATGCCCCATAGGCATGGTCGAGCGACATCTGGCGGTCGGCGTAGCGCGGCAGGTCGCTGCGCACGGGCTGTGCCGCCGGCAGGGCATTGGTGTCCAACAGTTCCAGATCGCTCGGCGCGTTGATGCGCAGCCCGCCGCCCAGCACCAGCCCGCGCATCGGCTCCGCCCGCAGCATCACGTCCGTGTGGGTGCGTTGGGCCAATGGGGTTCCCAGCTCCGCCAGATCGAAGGTGGCGACGAGCCGGGTCGAGAGATCGAGGGAGGGGCGCCAGTCGGGCGGCGGTTCGGCCGCCGGGGCGAGTTGCGTGAGTTGCGTGGTTTGCCAGATCTCCTCGGCGCTGCCGCGATGGTTTGCGGCCCGTTCCAGGTCGCGGCGGAGCAGGGTCACGGCCGCCGCGTCGAGACCTGCGGCGCCGGTGACGATGCGGAGCCGCTCGACTTCCGGCGGAGCGAGGTCGGCGAGCAGGCGGGCGGCATCGCCGACCTCGCGCGCCACCGGCATCCGCCCGGTCCCGGCCGGGTCGAGCCACAAGGTCGCCAGTTCCCCCTCGATCCGGGCAGAGCGGACGGGCAGGCCCCGGCTGCGGGCCACCAGGGCGATGGCATCGGCGGACAAGGCCGATCCGGCCGAGGGGCGCGGGCCGATGGACGGGGGAGAGCGGTCGGGCTTGTCGGCATCCACCGCCGGATCGAAGCGGATCGACAGCCGCAGCATCAGGCGGCGTCCTTGCTCGTAGGCTGCACCCAGGTCGGCCCAGGAGGTGGGGCGCCAGGACAGGCCGAGGCTGTAGCGGCTGCCGGGATCGAAGCCCGGTTCATCCTGCCGCTGGGCACGGAAGCGGTCACCGGAGGATTCCAGCTTCAGGCTCAGACCGTCGACCGGCAGGTGCCACTCCGCGCCGCCGAACAGCGCCACCCGTTCGCCACTGAACCATGCCTTGGGGCCGCGGGCGGTTGGCCAAGCGGAGGGATCGCGGTCGCGGCGGAACCGGCCGCCCAGGAAACGCAGAGGGTTGCGCAGTTGGCCGGCTTCCCCCAGCGTTCCCCACCCCATGCCCAGCGTCAGGTCGACATCCCACCAGCGGCGTGACAGGGCGACGTATTCGCCGGCGAAACGGCCCTTTCCCGGCAGATCCAGCCCCGAGCCGGTGACGTCGCGTCCGCCGACCACGATTGCCGGCCCATGCTCGTCCTCACGCCGCAGGCGTAGCTTCAGGTCGAGACCGGGTTCGCTGAGCCCGTAATAGCCGGGATAGACGCTGTTGCGCCCGGTGACCTCCAGCCAGGGCAGCGGCTGGGCCGAGATCGTGTAATGGCGGTGCAGATCGCCGAGCGCTGTCAGCCCGCCGCTCATCGACCCGTCGGGTGCCATCCGGGCGTTCGGCATCTGCAACAGCCCGATCCCGCCCCAGTCGGACAGGCTGACGCTTGCCTCTCCGGCGAAAGCGGGGGAGGTGAGCATTGAAAGAAGGGAGGCGATAACGAAAGGGCGCACGCGATGATCGCGAAGGTTCGGAGCGGATGTCCGATCCTTCGCGTGTCATGCATATGGATGCAACTGAAAAGCTATGGAACCGCCTTGTTACGGCGCCTCGACCACTTCGAAGTCGTGGGTGATCGTCGCGGTCTGGCCCAGCATGATGGAGGCCGAGCAGTACTTTTCCGCCGACAGGGCAATGGCGCGCTCGACCTTCGCCGGGTCCAGCTTGCGGCCGGTCACGGTGAAGTGGACGTGGATCTTGGTGAAGACCTTCGGATCGGTGTCCGCCCGCTCCGCCTCGATGGCGGCGACGCAATCGGTGATCTGCTGGCGGCCCTTCTCCAGGATCATCACCACGTCGAAGCAGGTGCAGCCGCCCATGCCGATCAGCAGCATTTCCATCGGCCGGATGCCGGCGTTGCGGCCACCGGCTTCCACGGCGCCATCCATCACCACGGCATGGCCGCTGCCGGATTCGCCGACGAACATCTTGCCGTCCACCCAGGTGACGCGCGCCTTCATGACCATTTCCTTCGTTCACTGTTGATCGTGAGTGACCGCGCGAGAAGCTAGGCGCCGCGACGGATCGGTGCAAGAGGCGCGCTGCGTCCTCAATATCACACTTGTCCAACAACACCGGTGCGCCCAGAGTCCGGTGCGCTGCGATGCACAATCCGATGGCGAGACCCACCACCATGCCGCACGGCCATTCCCATGGCGGTTCCACCCACCTCGACCACGATCATGCAGGGCATGACCAATCCGATCACGGCCATGCCGGCCACCAACACCACCACGGGCCGGTGCGCTACGACCGCTCCTTCGCCCTGGGGGCGCTGCTGAACATCGGCTTCGTGGTGGTGGAGGCGGTCTATGGGCTGATCGCCAACTCAACCGCCCTGATCGCCGACGCCGGGCACAATCTCAGCGACGTGATGGGACTGCTGCTGGCCTGGGGAGCGGTGTGGCTCGGGCGGCGGATTCCGCAGGGACGCTACACTTACGGCTTCGGCAACGCCTCGATCCTGGCGTCGCTGCTGAATGCCATGATCCTGCTGATCGCCGTCGGCGCCATCCTGCTGGAGGCGGTCAACCGCCTTGCCGATCCGGAACCGGTCGGGGAAACGACGGTGATGGTGGTGGCGACGATCGGCATCGCCGTCAATGGCTGGACCGCCTGGCTGTTCATGGGCGGGCAGAAGCACGACATCAATCTGCGCGGCGCCTATCTGCACATGGCGGCCGACGCAGCGGTGTCGCTGGGCGTGGTGGTGGCGGCGCTGGCAATCCGCTTCACCGGCTGGCTGTGGCTGGACCCGGTGACCAGCATCCTCATCGCCCTGGTAATCGTCGCCGGCACCTGGGGATTGCTGCGTGATTCGGTGCGCTTGGCGATGGGCGCTGTGCCGGACGGCGTCGACCGGACGGGGGTGGAGCGCTATCTGGCCGGACTGCCCGGCGTCACCGCCGTGCATGACCTGCACATATGGCCGATCAGCACGACCGAAACCGCTCTGACCGCCCATCTTGTCCGTCCCGGCATGGATCAGGACGACGCGCTGCTGCTGGAAATCTCGACGGTGCTGAAGGAGCGCTTCGGCATCGGCCACGTCACCATCCAGGTGGAGCATGACGGCAGTTGTTGCCGCCTTGCTCCCGCGGACGTGGTTTGATCGGTCAGGCCTGTTCGCGGGCAAGGCGGCGGGCGTTGGCGCGCACCTTGCGGTAGGCGGGGTTCATGCCGGCGGCGGCGAGGGAGGCCGTCGCCTCGATCAGGCGCAGGTTGGCATGGATGCCGGCATCGACGACATCCGCCAGCAGGCGCTGCTGGACATCGATGATCTCCACCGGGTTCTTGCAGCTGGCGAGGCCGCCGATGGTGGTGGCGGCTGCCTGGGTCTGCTTGGCGATCATGCTGATCCAGGCCTGCCCGAACTCGCCGATGCCGGTGGCGACGGCGTGGAAGGCCTCCACCGCCGCCTCCACCTTCTCCGCACCCATGCGGATGAATTCCGGATTGGCGAAGTCGATGGGGTTCGACAGCGCCGCGGTCATCATCGCGGTGCGATAGCCGATGGTCTGCGCCGCAGCGACGCCCATTTCGCCACCGCGAAGGCCGGTCTTGGTGATCTGGCCCGCCACCGCCATCAGCCTGTCGGTGGGGTGGCCGTTGCCGGCATTCTCTCGTGACATGGGCGTCGCCTCTCTCTTAGAAATCATTGCCGGAACCTGACTGCAGGGTCAACGCTGCACTGCAGCATAAGTTCCGGCACGATCTTTACGCCTCGGCGAGCGCGCGGTCGAGATCTTCCATGATGTCCTGGGGATCCTCTAGACCAACGGACAGGCGCAGCAGGCCGGGTTCGATCCGGGCGGCGATCTTCTCCTCGTCCGTCAGCTTGCAGTGGGTGGTGGTGGCGGGATGGGTGACCAGGCTCTTCGAATCGCCCAGATTGTTGGAGATCATCACCATGCGCAGGCCGTTCAGCGTGTTGAACGCCTCGGTCTTGCCGCCCTTGAGGAAGACCGACAGCATGTTGCCGCCACCGGTCATCTGCTTGCGCACCAGATCGTATTGCGGATGGCTGGGCAGCAGCGGGTACAGCACCTGGGCCACCTTCGGATGGCTTTCCAGGAACTCCGCGACCTGGAGCCCTGCCGCGGACTGGGCCTGCACGCGCAGCTCCAGCGTCTCCATCCCCTTCAGCAGCAGCCAGGAATTGAAGGGGGAGATGGTCGGGCCGGTGTTGCGCAGGAAGGGATGGATGACCTCAGAGGCGTATTTCCTGTCCTTGGCCAGGATGACGCCGCCCAGGCAGCGGCCCTGGCCGTCGATGTGCTTGGTCGCCGAATAGATGATGACGTCGGCGCCGAAGTCGAACGGACGCTGGAGCACCGGCGTGGCGAAGGCATTGTCGACCACGACCACCGCACCCGCCTTGTGGGCGAGATCGCAGACGGCCTGGAGATCGACGACCTCGAGCCCGGGGTTGGACGGGGTTTCGAGGAAGACCGCCTTGGCCGGCTTGGACAGAGCCTCTTCCCACTCGGCCAGACTGGTGCCGTCGACGAACACGGTTTCGATGCCGTAGCGGCTACACAGCTCCTTCAGGATCCAGTAGCAGGAGATGAAGAGCGCCCGCGGCGCCACCACCCGGTCGCCGGTGCGCAGGCCGCTCATCAGGGCGCCATGCACCGCGGCCATGCCGCTGGAGGTGGCATAGGCCCATTCCGCCCCCTCATATTCGGCCAGCCGATCCTCGAACATCGCCGAGGTCGGGTTGCGGAAGCGGGAATAGACGTGGCGCGTGCCGTCGTTGGCGAAGGCGTTCTCCGCCTCTTCCGCCGAGCCGTAGACGAAGCCTGAGGTCTGGTACAGCGCCTCGCAGGTTTCGTCGAACTGCGAGCGGCGGATGCCGCCATGGACCAGCTTGGAGCGGGGGCGCAGCCCCGCGACGTTCGGATTGCGATGATCGGTGCGCGACATTCCGCGACTCTCCCCTGATGATCGCCGGTGGGGCAAGGCCGGCCGCAAACAAAAAAAGCCCCGACCGATCGGGTCGAGGCGCGGACGCGGCTCGGACCTTTTTAGCGGGTTGTTTTACGTGGCCCGCAAGCCGGTCGACCAAATCACCACGTTGATCCGCTTGTACGACCGCCTATGACCGTCGTCAAGAGGGGCTAGCCATGACGTGCCGTCTCCTCTGCCCCTTGTGGGGAAGAGGACGGGGAAGGGGACTTCGACAGCATTCCTTTGACGTCTCCTAATCTGGCCCCGCCCAGCAGCGTCGCCAGCGCGCCGAACGCTGCGGCGCCACCGGCGACAAGCAAGGCCAGCGCCACGAACCGCACTGCGGTGGAGGGCGCGTCCAGCCAGGGCGTCAGCACATGCCCGCCAGCCAGAAGTGCCGCTCCCATGCCGGCCGCAGCCGCCGCGATCCGGGGAGCGCGGCGCTTCAGACGGTCGTCCAGATCGAACAGGCCGCGCTTGCGCATCGCCGCCACCAGCAGCCCGACATCCAGCCATGCCGTCAGCCCGGTGGACAGCGCGATGCCGACATGGCCCAGCCAGGGCATCAGCAGCAGCGCCAGCAGGGCGGTCGCCACCGTCACGATGACGGCGACGCGCACCGGGGTCACCGTGTCGTGGCGGGCGAAGAACGCGGCGTTCAGCGACTTCACGATCACATAGGCCGGGATGCCGATGGCGTAGGCGGCAAGCGCCATCGCGGTGGCGTGCGCCTCCTGCGGACCGAAGGCGCCGCGCTGGAACAGGACGGCGACGATGGGCGTCCCCGCCACGCCGAGCGCGACCGCGGCCGGCAGGCCGAGCAGCAGGCTGAACTCCAGCGCGCGGCTCAGGTAATGGCGGACCATCCGCTCGTCCCCGGCGGCGACATGGCGGGCCAGCACCGGCAGAAGGGCAGTGCCGATGGCAATGCCGATGACGCCCAGCGGCATCTGGTTCAACCGGTCGGCATAATAGAGGAAGGACACCGCTCCCGACGGCAGCAGCGAGGCAAGCACGATGTTCAGGAACAGGTTGATCTGCATGACCCCGGCACCGATGGCGCCCGGCCCGATCAGCCGGAACAGCCGCCGCATCCCCTCCGTCATCCGCGGCGGGTGCAGCGTCAGCACCACCCCCGCCCTGGCGCAGGCCCAGGCCATCCAGGCGACCTGAACCACCCCCGACAGCGTCACCGCCGCCGCCATGGCGGTGCCGGGTTCCAGCCCCAGCCGCGGGGCGACCAGCAGGGCGGCGACCAGCGTCAGGTTGAAGGCGATGGGCGCCGCGGCGAACGGCCCGAAACGGTCGAGCGCGTTCAGCACACCGCCCAGCAGCGCCACCAGCGAGATCAGCGCCAGATAGGGAAAGGTCAGCCGTGCCATATCCACCGCCAGGGCGAACTTGGCCGGTTCGTCGACGAAGCCGGGGGCGAGACCGTGCATCAGCCAGGGCATGGCGACGATGGCTGCCAGCGTGAAAGGCAGCAGCATCGCCAGCAGCATCGCCAGCGCCTCTTCCGCGAAACGGATGGCGGCGCTGCGTCCGCGTGTCTGAAGCTCGGCGGCGAACAGTGGGACGAAGGCGACGCCGAAGGCGCCCTCCGCGAACAGCCGGCGGAACAGGTTGGGCAGCTTCAGCGCGACGAAGAAGGCGTCGGCCACCGGGCCGGCGCCCAGCACCGCCGCGGTCAAAATGTCGCGTGCGAAGCCGGCCAGCCGGCTCAGCAGGGTCAGTCCGCCGACGGTGGCGATGGCGCGTGCGAAGCTCATCGCGGCGGTATAGCCGGCGGCGTCCGCGCGGCAAAGCCGGCTTTTCGGCGCGGTCGACGCCGTCGCCCTCCCTTCGCTCCTGCGGTCCCGTGCGCTGGAGCGTGTCTTGGAACGCTGTGCACGAAAGGAATGTGAGGGCGGTCTGCATGGGTGGAGCAACTGTCCGCCGGTGCCACCTTGCCGGTTACGGCGTTGCGTCGGCATCTGCGTTGCGGCATGCTTGCGTCCGCCTGCCGCCGGCCCTCCGCTTTCCTGGCGATGGACACGGCCGGCGGACGATCCACTGCGTTCGGGGTATACGTGAAGCGGGCGCTCTGGCTTTTTTCCGGTTTCGGCGGGCGTCTGGTCCTGCCCGCCCTGGCGGTCGCGCTGGCCATCGCCGCCCTGTGGTGGATTCTGCTCGACCGCCTTCATCGGGAAGAGCATCTGCTCGACCTGACTGCCCATGAGAAGACCGCCGTCGTCGCCCGTCTGGTGGAGGAACATGCGGTTTCCACCTTCCGCCGCGTCGACGACCTGCTGCTGGACCTCATCGCCAACACCGAGCGCAACCGCTCCATGCGCCTGGATTCCCGGCGGGCCTTCGAAGAAGGCTTGGTCGTCGGGGTTCGTGTCTATGACGCCTCGGGGCTGCTGACCATGGGCGGGGGGCGGGCCACCTTCCAGGGGTCCGTCACCGACCGTGACGAGTTCCGCATCGCCCGCGACGCCGCGCCGCGCGGGCTGGTGATCGGCATGCCCTACGCATCGTCCGAAACGCAGGATCTGCTGATCCCGATTTCGCGCCGGCTGGAGAATGCCGACAGCACATTCGCGGGGATCGCGGTCGCCGACATTCCTGTCGAATCCTTCGCCCGCTATTACCGCGTGCTCGGTTTGCCGGCCGACGGGGCGGCGACGCTGCTGCGGACCGACGGCGTCATCATCGCCCGCAACGCAGGGGCCAGCAACGTTACGGGGCGGGGAACCACCAACAACGAACTGTGGCAGGCGGTCAGGCAGCATCCCGTCGGCCACATCCGCATGATAAGTCCGGTCGACGGGGTGGAACGGATCACCGCCTTCCGCTCGGCGCCCGACTATCCGGTGGTCGCCATCGTCGGCGAATCGGTGGAGACGGTGTTCGGTCCCTGGCGCGACAATGCCCGCCTCTACATCGGCTGGGCGGTCGCCACCACGGTGGTGATCCTGCTGTTCGTCATCGCCTTCATCGTCGAGCTGCAATGGCGCCGGCACACCGACCGGGCGCTGCGGGTGCGCAACAGGGCGCTGGCCTGGAGCAACGACGGCATCATGATCGCCGACGCCACCCAGCCGGGCATGCCCATCGTCTATGTCAATCCGGCGCTCGAACAACTGCTGGGGGCGCCGATTTCCGCCCTGATGGGCAGCGGCGCCCTGACCGCGCTGGAGCGGGCGACCAAGGACCGTGCGGCCTTGCAGCCCTTGCGCGACGCCATCGTCGTCGGACGCGATGCGTGTGTGGAACTGACCCGGCCCGACCCTGACGAAGAGGGGGCGGACCCGAAAGGGTCGCGCTGCCTGGAACTGAGCGCGTCGCCGGTCCGCGATCACGACAACCGGCTGGTCAGCCTGATCGCCACCGTCCGCGACATCTCCGAGCACAAGCGTGCCCAGGCGGCGCTGACCGACGCGAGGCGGGAGGCCGACCGGGCGAATGTCGCCAAGTCCAAGTTCCTGGCCGCCGCCAGCCATGATTTGCGCCAGCCGGTGCAGTCGCTGATGCTGCTGATGGAGGTGCTGTCGAGCCGTGTCAGCGACCCCATGACCCGCAATGTCCTGGGCACGATGGAGCGGGCGCTCGGCGCCTTGAAGATGCTGCTCGACGGGCTGCTGGACGTTTCCCGGCTGGAAGCGGGAGCGGTGGTGCCGGAGGTCGAGGTCTTTGCGCTGGCGGAGGTGATGGACCGCGTCGCCGCCAACAGCCGGCCGGTCGCCGTCCAGAAGGGGCTGCTCCTGCACATCGTGCCGAGCAGCATCCATGTGCGCAGCGACCCGATGCTGCTGGGCCGCATCCTGCAGAATCTGGTGGAAAACGCCCTGCGCTATACCGACAAGGGCCGCATCCTGATCGGCTGCCGCCGCCGCGGCCACATGCTGCGCATCGAGGTGTGGGACACCGGCATCGGCATTCCCGCCGACCAGCAGGAGGACATCTTCCAGGAGTTCGTGCAGGTCGGCAACGCCAGCCGAAACCGCGACCAGGGGCTGGGGCTCGGGCTGGCGGTGGTGCGGCGGCTGTCGGTCATGCTGGGCCATCAGGTGACGGTGCGGTCGACACCCGGCGAAGGCTCGGTCTTTGCGGTCGAGCTTCCCGTTGCCGATCCCCCGGCGGCGAAACCGGCGCCCGCTCCGTGCTCTCCCCGTCCGGCCTTCGCCACCACGGTGCTGGTGATCGAGGACGACATGATCGTCCGTGAAGGGCTGCGGGCCATGCTGGCAGAGTGGGGCTATGGCGTCATGGCCGCCGAATCCTGTGCCGAGGCCCTGGACCTCGCCAACCGCGGGCCGGCGCCCGACCTGATCGTCGCCGATTACCGCCTGCGCGACGGCCGCACCGGAACGGAGGCCATCCGTGAGGTGCGGCTGGCCTTGGGCCGCATCCTGCCGGGCATCCTCGTCACCGGCGATACCGCTCCCGCCCGCGCGCAGGAGGCGGAGGCCGGCAATTTCCGTGTGATGCACAAGCCGGTGATCGCCGCCGACCTGCGCCGCGCGGTGGCCGAGGCGCTGGAACCGCTGCGGAACGAACGCCAGACCGTCGCCTGACCGGTGGCGGGTCGGTGCCGGGGATCAGCCGCGGTCCGGTGCCTGCCGCGGCACCCGCAGGGTGAAGACCGCGCCGTGACCGGGGTCGTTGCGGACGCTCAACTGGCCGCCGAGCGTCTGTGTCGCCAGATTGTAGGCGATGTGCAGCCCCAGCCCGACGCAGCCGGCATGGCGCGCGGTGGTGAAGAAGGGGTCGAAGATCCGGGGCAGATCGGCTTCCAGGATTCCTTGCCCATCGTCGCTGTGAACCACCTCGATCCAGTCGTCGCTGTCGGCATGGATGTCGATGGTGATCCGGCCGCTCTGCTCCGGCCGGAAGGCATGGGTCAGAGAGTTGCGCACCAGATGGGTCAGCACGCGGGCGAAGGCGCCGGGGAAGCTTTCCAGTTGCAGCGCCTCCGGACAGGCCAGCTCCACCCGGTGGCCTGAGGAGCCGATCTGGGTATGCAGGCTCAGCAGCACGTCCTCGGTGTATTCGCGCAGATAGAAGGTGCGGCGCTCGTCGCCGGTCTGGTCGGCCGCCACCTGCTTGAACATGTGGACCAGCGCGGCGATGCGTTCGGTGTTGCCGACCAGCAGTTGCCCGGCCTCCTGCGCCACCTCCAGAAAGCCGGCAAGGGCCGAGCGGGTCAGGGCGTTGGCGGCGAACTGGCGCTTCACGTCTTCCGCCCGGCTCAGCAGGTGGGAGGCGGTCGTCAGCGCCACGCCGACCGGTCCGTTCACCTCGTGCGCCACGCCGGCGACGAGCTGGCCGAGGGATGCCATCTTCTCGGTCTGGACCAGGCTGTCCTGGGCGGCCTGCAACTCGCGATAGGCCTGCTCAACCCTGTCCTTGGCCGCACGCAGGGCGTCGGCGGCCCGCGCCCGCTCCGTGGTGTCCAGCATGACGCCGAACAGGTGGGTCAGGCGCCCGTCCAGATCGAAGCGCGGCGCGCAGGAGGAGGAGACGTAGCGGACCTCGCCCGCCGGATCGATCGCCCGGTATTCGACATAGACGCGGCGCGAGTTGCCGATCACGCTTTCCAGCATGTTGCCGAAGGACATGCGGTCATCGGGGTGCAGGATGCCCAGCAGATTGTCGAAGGTCGGCTCGAACCGGCCCGGATCCTGGCCGTAGATGCCGAAGGCCTCGCGGTTCCACACCAGCGTGCCGCTGTGGATGCCGTATTCCCAATAGCCGAGATGGCCGGTGCGGTAGGCCTCTTCCAGCCGCTGCCTGGCGGCGTCGAGCTGGGCAGCGGCCTCCGCCCGCTCGGTGCTGTCCATCAGCACGCCGAAGACGTGGGTCAGCCGCCGCTGCCCATCCAGCCGTGGTGCGCAGGAGGCGGAGACATAGCGGACCCGGCCGTCGCGGTCGTGGACGCGGTATTCGACATAAACGCGCTGGGGGTTGCCGACCACGCTCTCCAGCATGTTGCCGAAGCGCGGCCGGTCGTCGTGGTGCAGGATGCCCAGCAGGTCGTCGAACCCTCCGGCGAAGCGGTCGCGCTCATGGCCCAGCACCGCCAGCCCGGCGTCGCTCAGCACCAGCTCGCCGGATTGGATACCATACTCCCAGTAACCGAGTTTCGCGGTGTGACAGGCCTCTTCGAGTTTCTCTGTCGCCAGCTCCAGCCCGCGGGCGGTGCGGCGCTGCTCGGTGACGTCCTCCACCGTCGCGATCCAGGGCGGACCGCCGACGCGGACCAGCAGGTCGTGGGATTCGCCGGTGGCCGACCGGACGCTGACTTCCCGCTCGTCACCGGGGACGGCATCGGAAAGGTTGGCGGTGAAGGAGTCGGTGCTGCCGTAGCGGTCGAGAAAGCGGCGATTGCCGCGCAGCCGCCCGTCGGGCTCGCGGAGCAGGGCGGCGACGGGCAGGGCATCGAAAAGCGGGGGAACGGAGGATGATTCGGAGGATGGGACGGGCGCCGCCGGCACGGAACCGGTCTCCTGCCCAGGAGCCCCCGTCACGTCCATCGCCTGACCCGCTGTCGTCATGTGCATCTCCACAGTCCGCGCCCGATCCACGGGCGCAACTGTCGGCGGACACTACACAAGCAATTCAGCGGGACCTATGCCCAATTCGGCGCAAATCGTCGCGAATTTCAGGGTATCAGGCTGTCGAGGTCGAAGTCCTGGGCGAAGGCGATCATGGCGCCGCAGGCGCTGCCCGATCCAACCCGCATCACGCCCTCTCCGACCACCGTCGGGAACTTGCTTTTCTGCAACGCCTGCTGGGCCTTCACCGGATCGGCGACGCGCACGACGAAGCCGGCGAAGAAGGGCAAGGTGGCCGTGGCGAAGGCGGGATCGGCGGTCCAGGCCCAATGCAGGCGGTCGGGCGTGGCGACCAGCACCGGCACCTGACCGTCACCGGACCCGGCCGGCACCACCACGCGGGTGGAGCCGCGGTGGGCGACGGTGCCGCCCAGCAGTGCGGCATAGGCCGCGGCGACCGCATCGGGATCGGCGGCGGCGATCACCAGTGCCTCCAACCCGGTGGCGCTGTTGGCATGCTCCAGCTGGTCGGGACGCCAGACCAGATCGGGCGTGTGATGCTGGCACAGGAAGACGCGGCCGGCCGGAGTGGATGCCGGGTCGATCTGGGTGATGGTGAAAGTCGCGTCACGGCTGCCGCCCGGCAACTCCACCGGCCGGCCGAAATCGACGGGCTCCGACACCGGGAAGCCGGCGGCTGTCAGCGGTCCGACGGCGGCGCGGGCGTCGGGCGTCTTCAGCGCGATGGCGGCGATGCCCTCGCGCTGACGCAGGAATGCCGAGTAATGGGCGTTGACCGGTCTTTGTTCCTCGATGCCCAGCAACTCCAGATAGGTGCCGGTCGGGAACAGAATGGTGTGGTTGGCGGATTTCAGCTGGGTGTGGTGGCCGCGCGGCGTCACGGTGAAGCCAAGCCGGGCGTAAGCGTCGCGCGCCGCGTCCAGGTCGCGGGTCGCGATGACCAGATGGTCCAGTCCGGTGATGCCGTCGATGCTCATGGCGTCCTGCCGCTGTCGGGTTTCTGTGCCGCCAGCGATAGAACAGCCGGCCCGCCGCGGCAAGCGTGAAGCGGCCAGGCCTCCCGGGAGGAAGGCCCGGCCCTTCGATCACAGCGCCTGTTGCAGCTCCGGCACGGCCTTGAAGAGGTCCGCGACGAGGCCGTAATCGGCGACCTGGAAGATGGGCGCTTCCTCATCCT
>NZ_PDKW01000043.1:1104820-1115677 GCF_002573965.1 Azospirillum palustre
TCCTTCAGGCGCACGGCTTCTTCGACGGCGATCTCGTCGAAGGGGTTCATGCTCATCTTCACGTTGGCGGTCTCGACGCCGCTGCCATCCGCCTTGACGCGGATCTTCACGTTGTAGTCGACCACTCGTTTAACGGGCACCAGCACCTTCATGGGAGTGTCTCCTCTCGGATGATGTTCTTGTTAAGGTTCAGGCAACAGCGGACAGGGCCTGTCCACGCAAAGCCGCGACCGCATCGGGGAACGGCGGGGACGCGGCCGTGGTGCCGAGCGCTGCCAGCACCTCGGCCGGGGCGACCACGCCGGTTGCGCCGACGAAAGCTCCCTGGACGACGGCCAGCGCCGCCAGCCCGCCGCGTGTTTCCATGCGGTGTTCGATGAAGATGTATTTGTCGTCCCAGCACAGAACCCGGCTGACCAGGGTGAAGCGCTGGAACGGCCGCAGCGAGCGGCGGTAGCGGATGGTCGCTCCGCCCAGCACCGGCTGCCAGCGGTTGCGCAGGATCGCCGGACCCAGCCCGACCCGGATCATCAGGTCGGTGCGCCCCAAATCCATCACGCTGAAATAGCGCGCGTTGGTCATGTGCAGGTTGATGTCGAGGTCGGTCGGCCAGACCCGGAACCGCAGCGCCGACGGATCGAGCAGCCCGGCGCGGCGGCCGCGCCACGCGGCGACTATGGCGGCGACGGCAACGGCCAGCAGGCGGAAGATCAGGTTCATACCCGGCCTCCTGTCCCGCCATTCGTCCTGAGGGCATCACAGGCCACTCGCCGCAATCGCTGTCCCATCATGCTCCGATCCCCCTCATAGGGCCGACCGGAGCGCCGGGGGGCGCCCGACCGGTCAGCTGTCCTTCGCGGCGGATTTCTGTTCCGCCAGGGTGTTGTTGACCTGCTCTTCGATGTCGCGCAGCTCCTGCACGGTGGCTTCCAGGTCTTCGCGCTGCTGGGCGAGATCCTTCAGCCGCCTCTGCACGCGCTTCAACAGGTTCCTCTGCTGCTCGACCCCGCCATTGACGTTGTAGAGGTCGAGATACTCGCGGATTTCCGCCAGCGAGAAGCCCAGGCGCTTGCCCCGCAGGATCAGCTTCAGCCGGGCGCGGTCTCGCTTCGTATAGACCCGGTTGTTGCCGACGCGGTTGGGCGCCAGCAGTCCCTTGACCTCGTAGAAACGCAGAGCCCGCGGAGTGATGCCCAGCTCTTCCGCAAGCTGGTTGACCGTGTAGAGCTGTTCCATCCCTGGGAAGGCCTTTTTGTTCGTGTTCGGCACAGTGCGCCTTCCGTTTGGTAGCACAGCTGCCGTGGCGTGATAAGGCTTCCCTTTACGTCCAGGTCACGGTGGCAACTCAGCCGGAAGTTGGGGTCATGCTCCGTTCGACAGGGCCTGCCGAGCCTCGGCGATCAGTTCCTTCTTCGACAGTTTGCCGACGGCGGTCTTGGGCAGCTCGTCGCGGAACTCGATGGCTGTCGGCATCTCGATGCGGGAGATCTTGTCGCGCAGGAAGTCGCGCAGCGCCTCCACCGTCATGCTGGCGCCCGGCTTCAACTGCACGAAGGCCTTCGGCGTCTGTCCGCGGTAATCGTCGGGCAGACCGATGACGCAGGCGGCAACCACGTCGGGGTGCTGGTAGATCGCTTCCTCGATCATGCGCGGATAGACGTTGTAGCCGCTGCAGATGATCAGGTCCTTCAACCGGTCGAGCAGGAAGACGTAGCCGTCCCCATCCATCGTCCCGACATCGCCGGTCAGCAGGAAGCCGTCGATGACGGTGCGGTCGCTCTCCTCTGCCCGGCCCCAATAGCCGGCCATCACGTTGGGGCCGGCAATCGCCACCTGACCCTTCTCGCCGATGCCGAGCTTGCGGGTCGGGTCCTCAAGGTCGCGGATCTCGATGGAGATGCCGGGCAGCGGCAGGCCGATCGACCCTTCCTTGTTGACGCCGCTCAGCGGGTTGGCGGCGCAGACGGGCGAGGCTTCCGACAGGCCGTAGCCTTCGATCAGCACGCAGCCGGTCGCCGTCTCGAACTGGCGCTTCAGTTCCATCGGCAGCGGCGCGCCGCCGGAGATGCAGTAGCGGATCGAGGTCATCGGATAGCGGGCGACCTGCGGGTGGCCCAGCAGCGCCTTGTACATGGTGGGCACGCCGGGGACGAGCGTCGGCTTGCGCTTGGCGATGGTCTTCAGCACCTGTTCGGTCTCGAAGCGCGGCAGCATGATCAGTTCCGCGCCGCAGGCCAGACCCATGTTCAGCACCACCGTCATGGCGAAGACATGGAAGAAGGGCAGCACGGCGAGCATGCGCTCCTGGCCCAGCGCCACGGTCGGGAACCAGGCCTGGACCTGCCGGGCGTTGGACAGCAGGTTGTGATGGGTCAGCATCGCGCCCTTCGGCACGCCGGTTGTGCCGCCGGTGTATTGCAGCACGGCGACGTCGCGCAGCCCGTCGATCCGCACCGGGCGCAGCGTTCCGTCATTGGTCAGCAGGCTGTTGAAGTCGACATGGCGGTCGTCACGCGGCACGGCGGCAAGCTCGCCGCGCTTCAGCACGCTGAACAGCGCCTTCTTCACCGCCGGCAGGATGGTCGCCATGCGGCAGACGACGATACGCTTCATCGGCGTGCACGCCAGCATCGCGGCGACGCGCGGGTAGATCTGCTTCAGGTCCAGCGTCACCATGATCTCGGTCTGCGAGTCGGTGATCTGGTGCTCCAGTTCCCGCTCGACATAGAGCGGGTTGTAGTTGACGACGGTCCCGCCGGCCTTCAGCACCGCGAAATACGAGATGACGTAGGTCGGGCAGTTCGGCAGGCACAAGCCCACCCGCACCCCCGGCCCGACACCCAGATCCTGGAAGCCGCGGGCGGCGCGGTTCACCAGATCCAGAACCTCGGCATAGCTGTAGCGGCGGCCCAGGAAGTCCAGGCAGGGACGGTCGGCATAGCGCTTGGCCGCCTCTTCGAACAGCATGTGCAGCGGCATCGGCGTGAACTGCTGGTCCCAGGCGATCCCGTTCGGATAGTGCGTCAGCCAGGGATGGGCGGCATCGTCGGCGGCAACGTTTACGGCGGCGGTGGGCGGGTTGGCGCTCTGCGCAAGCGGCTCGGGCATGTTTCGCTCCCCTTGGCGGTGGCGCGTTCCGGATCACCTGGCAGCCTGCACCGAAAGGCGGCATCCGTGGCGGCGGGCGTCTGAAACGCTTTCGTTATGACGTTGACGTAAACGTAATGCACGCCTACTGTCAAGACCAGTCCTACGAACAATCCTGAGGGCACGCTTTCATGGTCGACGACATTTTGCAGGAACTGCGCAGCCGCAGCGGCGACCTGCGCTCGCTCAACGCCTCGGTCCGCTTCCTGCTGGGCAAGGAGGGCGAGGTGATTCGGGTCGATGGCCGTGCCAGCCCGATCAGCATCAGCCGCGAGGATGCCGAGTCCGACTGCACCATCCGCATCTCGCCGGAGAACCTGCAGAAGCTGATCAACGGCAAACTGAACCCGATGCTGGCCTTCACCATGGGCAAGCTGAAGGTCGAGGGCTCGATGGGCGTCGCGATGAAGCTGGCGCAGTTGCTGGACGACTGAGCGGCCGGAAGAGCCGCCAGACAGACCAA
Organism: Azospirillum palustre; assembly: GCF_002573965.1. NCBI lineage: Bacteria > Pseudomonadati > Pseudomonadota > Alphaproteobacteria > Rhodospirillales > Azospirillaceae > Azospirillum > Azospirillum palustre. The sequence goes on from NZ_PDKW01000043.1 coordinate 1,108,431, forward strand.
CCGGGAGGAAACGAACATGACGATGATGCGCAACGACTGCGCCACCCTGTCGGCTGCCCTGATGGCGGCCACCCTGCTGACCGGCCTGCCGGGCTCCGCCGCGGCACAGGGGGCAGCGCGCACGCTGAATTACCAGATCCTGATGGGTGAGGACCCCATCGGCAGCGAGCAGGTGAAGATCGAGCCGCAGGGCGACCGCACCAAGGTCACCGTCACCGCCACCACGCGGGTGAAGGTGCTGTTCATCAACTTCCGCTACGACCACAAGCGGGAGGAGATGTGGAAGGGCGGGGCGCTCGACTCGATGACCGCCACCACCGACGATGACGGCACTCCGCACAGGATCGAGATGGCCCGCGATGCCGGCGGCTACCGCCTGACGGTGGACGGCAAGGCCCAGCAGGCCTCGGCAAGCATTCTGCCGCTGACCCTGTGGACGCCGGACGTGCTGAAACACAGGGAGTTGCTGTCGGTGATCGACGCGGCGCCCTACAAGGTGGCGGCGCGCAAGATCGGGGCGGAGACTGTGGAAGCCGGCGGCAAGGCGCTGGAGGCCGCCCATCACCGCATCGAGGGCGATGTGGAACGCGATCTTTGGTATGCGGCGGACGGCACGCTGCTGAAGACGCGCTTCAAACGCAGCGGCTATGATATCACCTACGTCCTGAAGTGATTCACGCCGATTGAGGACCCGATGCCCATCTTCCTGTTTCCCGACGATCCCATCTGGAACGAGGAGGCCGACGCCGTGGAGTTCGCGGTGCAGGTCGGGGAGTATCAGGGCCGGGTCCTCGTCACCCGCCGCACCTTGCAGGGCATCGTCGGCCACACGCCCAAGCCGGACGAGGCGGTTCAGCAGGTCTGCATGAACCGGCCCCTGTTCGAACGGGCGGCCGAGCAGCGCATCATGGCCCGCGCGCTCGACCCCGATGCCAACATCCACCTGACCGGGCGCGACCTGCACCGCGCGGCGGGGTAGGTCGCGCCCGGCTGAGAACCGCGCTCAGCCCAGGCGGGCGTAGCGGCCGCGGAAATACAGCAGCGGGTCGCCGCTGTCGCGCGAGGCCAGCTTGCGGACGCGGCCCAGCACGATGACATGGTCGCCGCCGTCCAGAAGATGCTCGCGGTCGCATTCCAGCGTGGCGAGGCAGCCGGTCAGCAGGCGGACGCCGCCGCGGCCGCCGGTGGTCTCCAGGCCGGTCCAGCGCTCCTGCAGGTCGCGGCGGGAGAAGCGGTTGGACAGCTCCTCCTGATCGGCGGCCAGGATGTTCACCGCGAAGTGCGGAGCGAGCTTGAAGGCCTCGAAGGACATCGCGGCCCGGCCCAGGCAGAACTGCACCAGCGGCGGGTCGAGCGACACGGACGAGAAGGAATTCACCGTGACCCCCAGCGGCAGCCCGTCGGGCGCGATGGTCGTGATGACGGCGATCCCGGTCGCGAAGCAGCCGAGGGCGGAACGGAACGCAAGGGGATCGATCGGCTGGTCGGTGATCATGACGTCCTGTCGTGTGGGCCTGGATGGGGCAGGGTGAAGGGGCAGAGTGCAGGGGCAGCGTGTGCAGGAAGGCCGGCGTGGGTCACACGCCCTCCGGTGGCGGTGAAGGTGACACACAAGGTAGGAAATACCGGGAATTAATCCAGCACGCCACCCGGTGCAAGCCGCATCTCCACCCCATCGCCGGTGCATCGCCACCCGGTCTCCGGCCCCGACAACGTCGTTAAACGGATCTTAATGAAACCCGGTCAGGGTTCTGCCGCAGTGGTCGGCCGCTGCTTTCACCGCGGCGCCGCGCCAAGAAATCGCATACGGGAAATCGGCCTTCGGGCTGTGAACCATTCGCCACGGCCAGGGCATGAGCGGGAATTCCGGCGGCGACGAGCGGCCGATCATCATCAAGAAGAAGAAGGGCGGGCACGGCGGCCACCATGGTGGCGCGTGGAAGGTGGCCTATGCCGACTTCGTGACCGCGATGATGGCCTTCTTCCTGCTGCTGTGGCTGCTGAACGTCACCACCTCGGACCAGCGCAAGGGCATCGCCGACTATTTCTCGCCGGTATCGGTCAGCCGTGAGCAGTCCGGCTCCGGCGGCATGCTGGGCGGCAAGACGATCACCGTGCCGGGCGCACAGGTCTCTCCCAGCTCGCCGATGTCGGCGGACGTGCCGGTGTCCGGGCCGCCGGGCTATTCGGCGCAGCAGACCGACGATGCCGACGATCCGACCGAATCGACCTCCGGTCCCGGCCAGGGCACCGGTCCCGGAAAGTCGGCCAACGGCGCTGCCCCCGATGCCGACGTCGCCGACCAGAAGCCGAACGAAACCCGCGCCGAGTTCCAGAAGCGGATGGAGGAGATGGCCAAGCAGTTGGGCATCTCCGGCCAGAAGCCCGGCGAGAAGCTCTCCGATTTCGGCGAGCGGGTGAAGGAGGCGATGGACAGCCTCCAGGGCGCTGCCAAGGAGGCCCGCCAGTTCCAGCAGGCCGCCACCGAGATCCGGCAGGCGATCCAGTCGGTGCCGGAATTGGAGCCCCTTGCCCAGAACCTGATGATCGACCAGACCCCGGAGGGACTGCGCATCCAGATCGTCGATCAGGACCGCGTGTCGATGTTCCCCGGCGGTTCCGGACAGATGTATCCGCAGACCCGCCAGCTGGTGCAGCAGGTGGCGAAGGCGCTGTCCAAGCTGCCCAACAAGCTGTCGATCAGCGGCCACACCGACAGCTCGCCGTTCCCCGCCGGGTCCGGCCGCGACAACTGGGACTTGTCGACCGAGCGGGCGAACGCCACCCGTCGCGCCCTGCTGGCCGGTGGCATCGACCCGACGCGAATCCAGGACGTCGTCGGCAAGGCCGACCGCGACCCGCTGGTCGCCGATCAGCCCAACAGCCCGCGCAACCGCCGCATCGCCATGGTCCTGTTGCGCGAGACCCAGGCGGCGCCTCCGGCCGGCGGCCAGTCCGGCGGCGGCGGTGCTCCCACCAAAGCACGATGAGACTTCCGCGCCGCCGGTACTTTGGCGCTAATTTCCGGAAGTGCCCGCGTCCGAATTCTTGCTTTGTCACTGCGTCGCACAACGGGGCGCGCGTTTGCCCTGTTCAAAGCGCGCGGCGATGCGTCATACTTCCTGCACAATGCGACATGGCCGGGGCGATGCCGCCCGGCCCGCGATGATCGGTCAGATACAAGCGCGGGGGAGTCTGTGAGCGTACCCGAGGGCAAACCGTCCGACCTATTGTCATCCTACAATCCTGGCCTGTACTTCGACGAGCTGTTCGGAGCCATGGATTTGCCGGCCGAACATACGGCGCTCATCCGCCAAAGGCTGGCCGCACTCGACTTCGATGAACTGCGCCGCCGCGCGCAGGATGCGGAGCGGGAGCTTTACAATCTCGGCATCACCTTCATCGTCTATTCCGACAAGGACGCCGTCGACCGCATCCTGCCGTTCGACGTCATCCCGCGGGTGATCTCCGCACCGGAATGGCGACATCTGGAGGCGGGCGTCAAGCAGCGGGTCACCGCGCTGAACCTGTTCCTGCACGATATCTACCACGACCAGAAGATCCTGAAGGACGGGGTGATCCCCCGGGATCTGGTCGAAGGGAACCATAATTTCCGCCCGCAGATGATCGGGCTGGACGTTCCCTTCAACACCTACATCCACATCATGGGCACCGATCTGGTGCGCGACCGCCACGGCACGTTCCGCGTGCTGGAGGACAACGGCCGCGTTCCGTCCGGCGTCTCCTATGTCGTGGAGAACCGCCACATGATGCAGCGGGTCTTCCCCGACCTGATGCAGGACATCGGCATCCGCCCCGTGGACAATTACGGCCACAAGCTGCTGGACGCCATGGTGGAGATCGCGCCGGTCGACGATCCGCAGGTGGTCCTGCTGTCGCCGGGCACCTACAACTCCGCCTATTTCGAGCACATCTTCCTGGCGCGCGAGATGGGCGTGCCGCTGGTCGAGGGCCGCGACCTCGTGGTCGACAATGACCGCGTCTTCATGAAGACGACCAACGGCCTGGCCCCGGTCCATTCGATCTACCGCCGGCTGGACGACGCCTTCCTCGATCCCAAGGCCTTCAATCCCGACAGCCTGCTGGGCGTGCCCGGCATCCTGGAGGCCTACCGCAAGGGCAACGTGGCGCTGGCGAACGCCATCGGCACCGGCGTCGCCGACGACAAGGCGGTCTACTGCTACGTTCCGCGGATGATCAAATATTACCTGGACCAGGATCCGATCATCCCGAACGTCGACACCCGCATCTGCCGCGAGCCGGACGCCCTGCAATACACGCTCGACAATCTGGCCGATCTGGTGGTGAAGCCGGTAGGCGAGGCCGGCGGCTACGGCATCACCATCGGCCCGCGCGCCAGCAAGGCGGAGCTGGAGGATTGCCGGGCCAAGCTGCTGGCCGATCCGTCTAACTACATCAGCCAACCGGTCGTCGACCTGTCGGTCTGCCCGACCGTCTGCGACGACGCCATCGAACCGCGCCATGTCGATCTCCGTCCCTTCGCCATCACCGGCAAGAGCAGTTGGGTCCTGCCCGGCGGCCTGTCGCGCGTGGCGTTGAAGAAGGGCACGCTGATCGTCAATTCGTCCCAGGGCGGCGGCTCGAAGGACACCTGGGTTCTGGAAGGTGGTGCGGCATGAACCTGCTGTCCCGTTACGCCGAGTGCATTTTCTGGATGGCCCGCTACATGGAGCGGGCCGAGAATCTCGCTCGCATCCTCGACGTGCACGAGACCTTCGCGCGCGACACCCGCGGGGCCACCAACTGGTTCTCCATCGTCCAGCTGAACGCCGACGAGAAGGACTTCTTCAGCCGCCACGACCGTCCGACGGCGGAGGCGGTGGTCCACTATTACATGTTCGACAGCCAGAACCATAATTCGCTGCTGTCGATGCTGCGGATGGCGCGGGAGAACGCGCGGACGCTGCGCCCCTGGATCTCGACGGAGATGTGGACGCAGATCAACGTGTTCCACAACAAGCTGCTGGAGATGTCGGTCAAGGACGTGGCGGCCCAGAACCTGTCCAAGGTCTGCACCTGGATCAAGGAGGAATGCCAGACCCACACCGGCATCACCGAGGGCACCTTCTACCGCGACCAGGGCTGGTACTTCTACCAGATGGGCAAGTATATCGAGCGGGCGGACCAGACAACCCGCCTGCTCGACATCAAGTACCACACGCTGCTGCCGTCGCCGGTGGAAGTCGGTTCCACGCTGGATGTCAGCCAGTGGACGACGGTCCTGCGCTCCACCGCCGGCTATCACGCCTTCCGCCGGGTCTATCCCCGCGGCATGTCGCCGGCCACCGTCGCCGGCTTCATGCTGTTCAACGAGGGGTTCCCGCGCTCGGTGGTGATGTGCGTGCGGCAGATCGACGGTGTGCTGACGCGGATGCGCTCGCGCTACGATCTGCGTGGCGGGTCGGCGGCGATGGAGCGGGTGGACGAACTGCTGGCCGCCCTGCTGTCCCGCCCGATCGATGCGGTGCTCCGCGACGGGTTGCACGAGTATCTCGACTGGATACAGCTGCAGCTGAGCATCGTCACCACGGAGATCGCGCAAGCCTTCTTCGGCGTCCAGCCTCCTCTGGCAGTTCAGAGCCAGTCGCAGTAAGCTCGGGTCCGGCGGGGGAGGTTCGCACTCCTCCGCCTCCTCGTCACTGTCGTGGTGGTTGTCGCTCAGAATGTCGGTCATCCAGCCGCCGCAGCGTCCATTGCAGCAATTCTTCCGGTCGGGGCCGATGCCCTGCCCCTATCTGCCCGGACGTGTGGAGCGCAAGCTGTTCACCCGCCTGATCGGTCCCTATGCGACCGAGGTGAACTCCACCCTGTCACGTGCCGGTTTCCGCCGCAGCCACGACATCGTCTATCGCCCGGTCTGCCCCAACTGCCAGGCCTGCGTGCCGGTGCGCGTGCCGGTTGCGGATTTCGTGCCGACACGGTCGCAACGCCGGGTGCTGAAGCTGAACGACGGGGTGACGCTGAGCGAACGGCCGGCCTACGCCACGTCGGAGCAGTACCGGCTGTTCTCGTTGTACCAGAATTCCCGCCACGGCGACTCGGACATGGCCCGCATGGCGATGGGCGATTTCGCCGCCATGGTCGACGAGGGCAGGGCGGATACCAACCTGCTGGAGGCACGCGACGAGCGTGGACAACTGGTGGGCTGCATGCTGACCGACCGGCTGTCGGACGGCTATTCGGCGGTCTACAGCTTCTACGACGCAGCCCAGGATCGCCGCAGCCTGGGCACCTTCCTGATCCTGGGCCTGATCGAGCGGGCGCGGCTGGCTGGCATGCCTTATGTCTATCTGGGTTATTGGATCGCCCACAGCCGCAAGATGGCCTACAAGGCGAAGTTCCATCCGCTGGAATGCCTGGGTGAGGATGGCTGGCGCCGAGCCGACATCGTGCCTGACGGCGACGCGGAGTAAGGACATCGCCACCGTCCGTTTCGGCGGCGATGCCCTTTGACACCTGCCGTCAGGCGGCCTTTATGTCGCTCAGGAACTTCTCGACATCGCGGCGCATCAGTTCCGCCTGCTGGGACAGGTCTCCGGCGGCGCTCAGCACCTGACCGGCAGCGTCACCTGCCTCGCCTGCCGCCTGCGTCACCTGGACGATGCTGGTCGTGACCTCCTGCGTGCCGGTCGCAGCCTGCTGGACGTTGCGGGAGATTTCGTTCGTTGCGGCACCCTGCTCCTCGATGGCAGCCGCGATGGCGGTGGTGATGTCGTTGATGCTGCCGATGGTGCCGCCGATGCCGGTGATCGCCGTCACCACGCCCTGCGTCGTCTGCTGGATGGCGCCGATCTGGCTGGCGATCTCCTCCGTCGCCTTGGCCGTCTGGCCGGCAAGGCTCTTCACGTCGTCTGCTGGATGGCGCCGATCTGGCTGGCGATCTCCTCCGTCGCCTTGGCCGTCTGGCCGGCGAGGCTCTTCACCTCGCTGGCGACCACGGCGAAGCCCTTGCCGGCCTCACCCGCCCGTGCTGCCTCGATGGTGGCGTTCAAAGCCAGCAGGTTGGTCTGGCTGGCGATGTCGGTGATCAGTCCGACCACCTCGCCAATCTTCTGCGCGGCTTCGGCGAGGCTGCGGACCGCGTCGCTGGTTTGGCTGGCTTCGCTCACCGCCTTGCCGGCGATGTCGGCGGAGCGGGCGATCTGGGTGCCGATCTCGCGGATCGAACTGGCCATTTCCTCGGTGGCGGTGGCGACGGTCTGGAC
>NZ_PDKW01000043.1:1115777-1167751 GCF_002573965.1 Azospirillum palustre
GTGAAGAGCCTCGCCGGCCAGACGGCCAAGGCGACGGAGGAGATCGCCAGCCAGATCGGCGCCATCCAGCAGACGACTCAGGGCGTGGTGACGGCGATCACCGGCATCGGCGGCACCATCGGCAGCATCAACGACATCACCACCGCCATCGCCGCCGCCATCGAAGAGCAGAGCGCTGCGACCAACGAGATCTCTCGCAACGTCCAGCAGGCCGCGGCCGGGACTCAGGAAGTGACGGGTAGCATCGTTCAGGTGACGCAGGCGGCGGGCGAGGCCGGCAATGCCGCCGGTCAGGTGCTGACCGCCGCCGGCGAATTGTCCCGGCAGGCCGAACTGATGCGCCGGGATGTCGAAACGTTCCTGGGCGACATCAAGGCCGCCTGACCGCCGGCCTCCCAACCACAAAGAAAAAGCCCCGCCGAAGCGGGGCTTTTTTTGTCTGCAACGGACTGCCGAGATGGCGACCCCAGCTGGATTCGAACCAGCGACCTGCCGCTTAGAAGGCGGCTGCTCTATCCAACTGAGCTATGGGGCCTTATCCCGGTTTCCCAGCGGATGCCGGGCGCGACACGGGCCGATACCGGCGGTCGCATAGGCTATCAGAAGCGCGGGCGGTCGGTGCGGAAGTTGTCGGCGTAGTTGCGCGGACGGACGCGGCGAATGGGAGCCTCCTGCACGGTATAGCTCCAGCCCTCGCGCTCCGCGAAGGCGATGGCCTCTTCCTTCGTCTCGAAGGACAGACGCACCTGGTTCAGCGTGTCGCCGGAGCTGGTCCAACCCATCAGCGGTTCCGGACGGCGCGGCGTCTCGATCTCGTAATCCAGCATCCAACGGTGAGTCTTGGCCCGGCCGGATTGCATGGCCGTCTTGCTCGGCTGATAGATCCGGACGTTCATGGCTCGCTCGTCTCCCCAAATGCCTGCCGTTGCGTCCTGGCTCCATGGCTTGGACGCGGATTTGTCCTCTGGCGATGGTCGGGGCGCCCGGATTCGAACCGGGGGCCTCCAGTACCCAAAACTGGCGCGCTGACCAGACTGCGCTACGCCCCGTCGCCGCGTTGTGAGATACACGAACGCCACGCCCACGGCAAGCGGAGGGCGCACCGCTTTCGCGGTCTTTTCCATCCCGCCTGCCCTGCCGGTCGTTCGGTGCGGCATTCGGTCGCTCAACAGCCTGTCGTCAACACTGTTCCGGATCCGTTTCGTTGCCATCACTCACCCCCGCACCGCTCGCCATCCTCCTGTTCCAGCCGGACCTTGCCGACCGGCCGGACCGCCGCTCCGCCATCGACCTCGCCCATGAACTGCTGCGAACGGGGGCTGCGGTGGATGTGGTGGCGCCGATGGGCGGAGGACCGCTGCGCGCCGAACTGGACCCCGCCGTCGGGCAGATCGACCTTGCCAAGCGCCATGCCGCCACATCCCCCCTCGCCCTGGCGCGCATGGTGGCGGAACGGCAGCCGGCGTTGCTGGCGGTTCCGCGGGACGTGGGCTGGGTCGGCCGGCTGGCGCTGTGGCTGGCACGCAGCAAGGCGCCGCTGGTCGTGCTGACGGGCAAGGTGGAGGCCGACCTCGCGGCTATTCGTGCCGCAACGCCTCGATCGGGTTGAGGCGGGCAGCCCGTCGGGCGGGGTACAGGCCGAAGAAGACGCCGACAATGCCGCTGACCACCACCGCCAGAACCACGGAGTCGATCTGGATCAGCGTCGGCCATCCGGCCAGGGTCGCGACTCCCATGGCGGTGCCGATGCCGAGCGCCACGCCGATGGCGGCGCCGATCAGCGACAGGGTGGTCGATTCGATCAGGAACTGCACCAGGATGTCGCGCCGCCGCGCCCCGATGGCGAGGCGCAGCCCGATCTCCCGCGTGCGCTCGGTCACCGACACCAGCATGATGTTCATGATGCCGATGCCGCCGACCAGCAGCGAGACCGCCGCGACTGCGGCCAGCAGGAAGGACAGGGCGCGCGACGAGGCATCGCGGGTCGCCGATACCTCCGACAGGTCGCGCATCCAGAAATCGTCGTCCTGGCCGGCAACCAGCCGGTGGCGCTGGCGCAGCAGATCGCGGATCTGCGCCTGGGCCTCGGCCATGTCGGTGCCATCGCGCATCTTCACCACCATGGTGTGGATGAAGCGCGGGTTGCTTTTCGCCATGCCCGGAATGTTGCGCTTGGCGGTGGACAGCGGCACGAAGATGACGTCGTCCTGATCCTGTCCCTGGGTGTTCTGCCCTTTCTCCGCCAGCACGCCGACGACGGTCAGCGGGGTGGAGAAGACCCGCACCGGCTCGCCGATGGGATCGCCGCCGCCGAACAGGTTGCGCACCACGGTCTGGCCCAGCACCACGACCTTGTTGGCCTGCGCCGCATCCTCGTCCGACAGGCCGCGCCCCATCGCGACACTCCAGTCGCGGGCATCCATGTAGTCGGGCGTGATGCCGAACAGCACGGTGCCCCAATTCTGATTGCCGGCGACGATCTGCAATCCCCAGCGCACCGAGGGCGCCGTCACCACCACGCCGGGGATCTCCGACAGCACCGCCAGTGCATCGTCCTCCGTCAGGGAAGAGGCGGTGCCGGCGCCCAGCTTCACCCCGCCCCGCGCGATGCTGCCCTGCCCCACCATGATCAGGTTGGTCCCCAGGCTGGCGATCTGGCGCAGCACCTGATCGCGCGCACCGGCCCCCACCGCGACCATGGCGATCACGGCGGCCACGCCGATGACGATGCCCAGCATGGTCAGCGCGCTGCGCAGCGGGTTGGCCCGCAGCGAATCGAGGGCGGCGCGCAGGGCGTCCCAGGCGGTCATGCTGCGACCTCCGGCGTCTGGTTCACGTCGTCGATCAGCCGGCCGTCGCGGAAGTGCAGGACACGGCCGGCAAAGCGCGCCACCTCCGGCTCATGCGTCACCAGCACGATTGTGATGCCGCGGCGGTTCAGCCGCTGGAACAGGCCGATGATCTCCAGGCTGGTGGCGCTGTCGAGCGCGCCGGTCGGCTCGTCGGCCAGCAGCAGCAGAGGATCATTGACCAGCGCACGGGCGATGGCGACCCGCTGCTGCTGCCCGCCGGAGAGCTGGCTTGGCCGGTGCCTTGCCCGCTCACGCAGCCCCACCGCGTCGAGTGCGGCGAGTGCCCGCTCGATCCGCTGGGCATGGCCGACGCCGGCATAGACCATCGGCAGCATGACGTTGTCGAGCGCCGTCTGCCGCGGCAGCAGGTTGAAGGATTGGAAGACGAAGCCGATGCTGCGGTTCCGCACCGCCGCCAGCGCGTCGGAGGATAGCCCGGCGCCCTCTTGCCCCGCCACTTCCTGCCCATCCAGCCGGTAAGTGCCTGAGTCCGGGCGGTCCAGGCAGCCCAGCAGGGTCATGAAGGTGGATTTGCCGGACCCGGATGGCCCCATCACCGCAACGAACTCGCCACGCTGGATGACGACGGAGACATCGTCCAGCGCATGGACGATCTGCGGCCCCATGCGGTAATGGCGGGTGAGGCGCTCAACCGTAATCAGAGGCGCGATCAGAGGCGCGACCTGAGGCTCGGCCGGTTCAGAAGCCAAGGCGCGGTCCCCGGCGGGTGTCGCGGTCGGCGGCGAGGATGCCGGTGATGACCTCCTGCCCCGCCCGCAGGTCGCCGGATACCAGCTCGGTGAAGCTGCCGTCGCCGATGCCGAGCCGCACCGGCACACCGACAGGACTGCCATTGCCGGGGCTGGGCACCCAGACGGTGCGCGCGGCCTCGGCTGCCCGGCCGGGATCGACCAGCGACTCGAAGCGGTCACGCTGCGCCGGGTCGAGCAGTCCGGCCATCCGCTCCAGCGTCGCGGTGCGGATGGCGTTGGCCTCCACCCGGCGGCGTTCCGGATCGCCGCCTTCCGCATCGAGTGCTGCGAAGCGCTCGCGGGCCTCGGCGACCAGGGCGGCAATGTCGCGCCGCTTGATCTCGTCCAGCTTCAGTCCGTCCGTCACCCGCTTGGATGCCGCCTCCAGCGCCGCGGCACCGCGCCCGCCATTCAGGCCACCGGTGGTCGGCGCCGGCGCGTCGGCGGACAAGTCGACGCCCGGCGGACGGAAGCGCAGGGCGGCGTTCGGCAGCTTCACCGCCGCCGGCCGCTCGTCCACGGTGATGCGCAGGTTGGCGGTCATGCCGGGCAGCAGCCGCAGCTCCGGATTCTCAACCGTGATGACGACGATGTAGGTGACGACGGTCTGGTCCTCCTTCGGCGCCAGCCGCACCTGCGCCACCCGGCCGGTGAAGCTGTCGCCGGGGAAGGCGTTGACGGTGAAACGCACAGCCATGCCTTCGCGGACCCGGCCGATGTCGGCCTCGTCGATGTTGGCCAGCACCTCCATCTGCCGCAGATCCTGGGCGATGGTGAACAGGGTGGGCGCCGACAGGCTGGCCGCCACCGTCTGGCCGGTGCTGACCGCCCGGTTCACCACCACGCCGTCGATGGGCGAGCGGATGACCGAGCGGTTGAGATCGACACGGACCAGCTGCAAGGACGCCTCGCGCTGCGCCACCTGGGCACGGGCAACCTCCACCTGGGCGGCGGCGACCGCCAGCGAGGCTTCGGCGGATGCCTCTGCCGCCTCCGCCTGCCGCTTCTGCGCGCGGGCGGCGACCAGCTGGGCCTGGGCGCTGTGGGCCGCGGTTTCCGCCTTTTCCAGATCGGCAGCAGCGACCACGCCACGGCCCTGCAGGTCACGCCGCCGCCGCAGGTCGCGCTCCGCATCGCGCTGGGCAAGGTCGGCACGGACGATCTGCGCGTCGGCATTGGCAATGCTGGCGTTGGCATTGGCGAGATCGGCCCGCGCCTTGTCGAGCAGGGCCTGCTGCTGGATCAGCACCGCCTTGGCGGAATCGACATCGGCACCGGCCTGGGCCAGCCGCGCGGCAAGCTGGTCGCCGTTCAGCCGGGCAAGGATCTGCCCGCTGGTGACGCGGCTGTTGAAATCGGCGTAAAGCTCGGCGATCTGGCCGGACAGTTGCGAGCTGACCTCCACCGTCACCAGGGCGCTCATGGTTCCGGTGGCGGTGATGGCGCTGACCAGCGGACCTTGCTCCACCCGTGCCAGACGATAGGACGGACCGGGCTCGGCCCGCGCCAGCACGACATAGGCGGACAGGCCGGCCGCGGCGCTGAGCGCCAGTCCGAGAAAAATAGCCGCCCGCCTGCCTGCTCCCCTGGCCATCCCAGCCCTCCGCGCCGCTCATGCCCGCGCGATCAATCTGGGGGAGTTTACGCGAAAGTCATGGGCGGCGGGCCGTCTTTCAACGTCGGGACTTACGGCTTGGCGATGTCCGGCGAGACCACCCGGTCGCCGGGACGGATGCCGAGCCGCGAGGCCATGCCGCCGTTCAGTTCCAGGATCGCCTTGACCGGGCCGTCGGAATTGACGGAGTCCAGCGATTCCGGCACCGCCCGCTCGTGGATGTTCACGATGCGGCCGTCGGCGGCGATGAACAGCATGTCGAGCGGGATCAGGGTGTTCTTCATCCAGAAGCTGGCCGGCTGAACCCGGTCGTAAACGAACAGCATGCCGGCATCGGCGGCCATCGACTGGCGGAACATCAGCCCCTGCGCCTGCTGGCCGGGCGTCAGCGCCAGTTCGATGTCGAAGCGGAACTTGCCGCCGCCGGCCGTCTCCACGGTCAGCTTGGATTTCTGGAAACTTTCCAGCGCCAGTGCCGGGAAGGCGACCACCAGCAGCAGGAGTGCCGCCACCACACCCCGAAAACTCCGACCGACCATCATGCTTGTCCCCGAAGGCTGACGTGACCCGTGGATGCGGAAGAGGCGCCAGTGAAGCACGGCGCCCCGCCCCAGCCAAATTAAGCCTGTTTAGGACTTCGCCAGACGGTCGAAGGCCTGCAGCTTCGCCAGCAGCGCCGGCATATCCTTAAGCGGGACCATGTTGGGACCGTCGCTGGGAGCGCAGTCGGGGTTCTCATGCGTCTCCATGAAGACGGCGGCGACGCCGACGGCGATGGCGGCGCGGGCCAGGACCGGAACGAACTCCCGCTGGCCGCCCGAGGTGGTGCCCTGCCCGCCCGGCTGCTGGACGGAATGGGTGGCGTCGAACACCACCGGGAAGCCGGTCTCCGCCATGATCGGCAGCGACCGCATGTCCGACACCAGCGTGTTGTAGCCGAAGCTGGCGCCGCGTTCGCACAGCAGCACGCGCTCGTTGCCCGAGGCGACCAGCTTGGCGGCGACATTCTTCATGTCCCACGGCGCCAGGAACTGGCCCTTCTTGACGTTCACCGCGCGGCCGGTTTCGGCGGCGGCGATCAGCAGGTCGGTCTGGCGGCAGAGGAAGGCCGGGATCTGCAGCACGTCCACCGTCTCGGCGACCGGGGCGCACTGGGTGGATTCATGCACGTCGGTGATGACCGGGCAGCCGAACCGCTCGCGGATTTCCGCGAAGATCGGCAGGGCCTTGTCCATGCCCAGGCCGCGCGCGGTGGTGATGGAGGTGCGGTTGGCCTTGTCGAAGCTCGACTTGTAGATCAGCCCCATGCCCAGCGCGCGGGTCATTTCCACCAGCGCGGACGCGGTCTCCATCGCATGGTCGCGGCTTTCCATCTGGCAGGGGCCGGCGATCAGGACGAAGGGACGGTCGTTGGCAATGGTCAGGTCGCCGACCTGAACGGCGCGCGGCGTGGTCATCGGAGTGCTCCAAAACAAATCGAGGCGAGAGGGCGCCGCCCTCCCGCGCTCACCCGACAGGGGTTCGGGCAAGGGTCGGAAGACCCTTGCATCCCACTATTCAGGAAATCGGTCAACGGCGCTGGCGTCAGGCCAGATGCGTCCGGAAGAACTCCACCGTCAGCCGGTTCGCCTCGTCGGCGGCATCGCGGTCGTAATGCTCGCCGCCCGGCCGGGCGAAGGCATGGTCCATGCCCGGATAGACCTTGGCGGTCACCCATTCGTTGTCCTTCACCCCGGCGACCACCGCGTCGCGCTTGTCGGGGCTGGAGAATTTGTCGTTCTCCGCGATGTGCAGAAGCAGCGGCTTGCCGATCTTCCCGGCCTCGCCCAGCAGCCCTTCCAACCCGACGCCGTAATAGCCGACATTGGCGTCGGCGTCCGACCGCGTCGCCATCATGAAGGCCAGCCGGCCGCCCAGGCAGTAGCCGACGCTGCCGGCCTTGCCGGTGCAGCCGTCCTGCCCGCGCACCCAGGCCAGCGCTGCCTTGAGGTCGTCCACCGCCTTGTCCTGATCCATGCCGTTCAGCAGGGCGAAGGCCTGGTTCCATTCCTCTTGCGTCTTGTCGGTCAGCTGCACGCCCGGCTGCTGGCGCCAGAACAGGTCCGGGCACACCGCCAGAAAGCCCTGCGAGGCGTACCAGTCGCACATCTCGCGCATCACCGCGTTGACGCCGAAGATTTCCTGAATGACCACCAATCCGCCGGCCGGAGCCACCGTGGGCTTGGCGACATAAGCGGAAAAGCGGCCGCCATCGGCGGTGTCGATCATCACGTCTGACATAGTGCTCCTGTCCTCCCGTTGGCAAATCCGCCCCTGATATGGAGCGGAGTTGCCCCCGGTCACCCCGCCTTTCGTCAGAAACCGACGCTGACGCCGATGAGGCCGCCGAAATCGCGGCGGTTCTCCTCGCCCAGCCGGGCGTTCAGGCCGAGCGTGCCGGTCACCGACTCCGCCAGCTTGAAGGACGCGCCGGCCGTCAGGTCGACATAGCTGCGGTCCGGCTTCGCCACCGCCACGTCGTAGGCCAGCGTGGAAATGCTGCGGCTTTCCACCGTGATGGAGCGCTGGTCGTCCTTGAACTCCCGATTCAGCGTCACCTTGGCATAGGGCAGGACGCTGCCGAAATCATAGGCCGCCCGGTAGCCGATGCTGCCGACCAGCGAGTTGCGGGTCTGCGAGCGGTAGGTGAAGCCGAACAGGCTGTTGTCCTCGCTGAACCCCTCCACCTCGACATGCTGGTAGCGCAGGCCCAGCACCGGACCGTGCGTCAGCCCGCCGGTCATGAACTCATAGCCGCCCTCGGCGCCGATGGAGGCGTTGATGCCCTCGGTGTTGCCGCTGGTGGAATGGTCGGTGCCGTTGATGCTGACGCCACGGCGCAGATCGTAGTCGGCGAAGCCGATGGAGCCGACGCCGTTCACGAAGGCGCCGCCGATGCGGTAGACGCCATAGCCGCTCAGCACATACTCCCGCTGCTTGTAATCGCCGCCGGTGGAAAAGCTGCCGCGGTAATGCGACGCCGTGCCGGCCACGCCGAGCAGCAGGTTCTCGGTGAAGCGCTTGTCGATGCCGACGCTGACCGACAGCGGCGTGCCGCGCACCTCCGCCTGACCGCCGGCACCAGGGTCGCCGGTGCGGTCGCTGGTCAGCCGGCCGACCCCGCCGCTGATCCAGGCGCCGCTGGTGCCGGGCTTGCGGCTCCACAGGCTGGTCGCCACCTGGGCCAGGATGGTGGAGGTCAGCCGGTCGCGGGTGTGGATCGGCGATTCGGCGAGCTGCGCCACGTTGCCGGGGGCGGTCAGCGCGTTCAGCACGAAGTCCGACACCGCACGATGCCCGGCCGTGGTCGGGTGGACACCGTCGGCGAACAGATAGGTCTGCGCCGCGTTGGGCGCCACCAGCGTCCCGGAGGTGCAGAGCAGCGAACTGCTGGTGGTGCAGGCGGTACCGGTCACATTGGTGAAGCCGAAGGCTGCCGGATCGGCCACCGCCGCCCGCAGCAGGGAATAGGTGTCGATGGGAATGACCGATACGCCGGCATTCGCCAGCCCCAGCGTGACCAGCTGGTTATAGCCGCTGACCAGTTGCGTGATCTGTGCCGCCGCGGCTGAGCCCTGCGCCCGCCCGAGCGGCGTCGATCCGATGTCCGGCACCGTCGGCACCAGAATCGTGCGCGCCCCGGCGGCGCGCAGACGCGCCACCTGCGTCACCAGATCGCCGGCAGCCTGCGTCACCGTCGCCTGTGCGCTGGCGGGGGTGTTGAGCGCCGTGAAGATGTCGTTCGCTCCACCCCAGACGGTGTAGAGCGCATTCGGATCTGCCCGGCCGCCGCTGGAAGCGAGATAACCGGAGATCTGCGTCGCCACGCTGGGGGCGAGCGCGGTAGGACCGGATGCGGGGAAGCCGACCGAGGTATTCACCCGCGCGCCGCCGACCGCATAGTCGGTGCCGCCCCGCGCCGCCGTCGTGGCGGAGGTGCCCAGCGCCCCGGCGATGGTCTCCGCCCACACCGGACCCGGGTTGGTGGTGAACTTGCCGCCGACGGGCAGCAGCGACTGGAACGCGCCGCTGTCGGTCAGGCTGTCGCCGAAGAAGATGGTGGAGGAGTAATCCGCCGCAGTGGCCGGGACCGCGGCAACCGCGGTCAGACAGGTGGCGAGCGCGGCGATCCTGACGCGATTCATGGCCCTTCCCCCGATCAGATTGTTCGATTGTCAGATTTTCAGAGGATCGTCGCACAAGGGTATCGGGCGCGCAAGGTACCTGACGTATGGGGAAGGTTGCCGGCAGCAAAAAGCCCCGCCGGTGAGGGCGGGGCTTCCGTAATCGAGGACGGTCGGTCCGAAAAGGTCAGACCAGCCGGCTCTGATCGATGGCCGCCTTGATGAAGGCGGTGAACAGCGGGTGCGGTTCGAACGGCTTGGACTTCAGTTCCGGGTGGAACTGCACGCCGATGAACCAGGGATGGTCGGGGATCTCGACGATCTCCGGCAGTTCCCCGTCCGGCGACAGGCCGCTGAACCGCATGCCGCAGCGCTCCAGACGCTCCTTGTAGTACACGTTCACCTCATAGCGGTGACGGTGCCGTTCGGAGATGTCGGTGGTGCCGTAGACCTCGGCGACCTTGCTGCCGTCCAGCAGCTTGGCCGGATAGGCGCCCAGACGCATGGTGCCGCCCAGATCGCCGACTTCGGCACGGCGTTCCAGCGTATTGCCGCGCATCCACTCCGTCATCAGGCCGACGACCGGGTTGCCCGGCTTGCCCAGTTCGGTGGAACCGGCATCCTCGATCTTCGCCATGTTGCGGGCGGCTTCGATCACCGCCATCTGCATGCCGAAGCAGATGCCGAAATACGGCACCTTGCGCTCACGCGCAAACTGGGCCGCCCGGATCTTGCCTTCCGTCCCGCGGGAGCCGAAGCCGCCCGGCACCAGGATGCCATGGACGTTTTCCAGCCGCTTCACCGCCGCATCGTCATCCTCGAAGATCTCCGAATCGATCCAGTCGAGGTTGACCTTGACGTTGTTGGCGATGCCGCCATGGGTCAGCGCCTCGGCCAGCGACTTGTAGCTGTCGAGCAGGCTGATGTACTTGCCGACCACCGCGATGGTGACCTCGCCCTGCGGCTTGCGCACCCGATCCATGATGCGGGTCCAGCGCGACAGGTCCGGCTCCTTGTCGGTCGGCAGGCCGAAATAGTTCAGGACCTGGGTGTCGAAGCCTTCCTCGTGGTAGCTGATCGGCACCTGATAGATCGAGTCGACGTCGAGCGCCGCGATCACCCGCTCCGGACGGATGTTGCAGAACAGCGCGATCTTCTTGCGCTCGTTCTCCGGAATCGGACGGTCGGCGCGGCACAGCAGGATGTTGGCCTGGATGCCGACGCTCAGCAGTTCCTTCACCGAATGCTGGGTCGGCTTGGTCTTCAGCTCGCCGGCGGTCGGGATGTAGGGCAGCAGCGTCAGGTGGATGTAGAGCACATTCTCCTGGCCGACCTCGTTGCCGAACTGGCGGATCGCCTCCAGGAAGGGCAGCGACTCGATATCGCCCACCGTGCCGCCGATCTCGATGAGGACGAAGTCCTCGTCGGTGGCGTCGGCGCGGATGAACTCCTTGATCTCGTCGGTGATGTGCGGAATGACCTGGACGGTGCCGCCCAGGTAATCGCCGCGACGCTCCTTCGCGATCACGGTGGAGTAGATGCGGCCGGTGGTGATGTTGTCGCCCTTGCGGGCCGACACGCCGGTGAAGCGCTCGTAATGGCCGAGGTCAAGGTCCGTCTCGGCCCCGTCGTCGGTCACGAAGACCTCGCCGTGCTGATACGGGCTCATCGTGCCGGGATCGACGTTCAGGTACGGGTCCAGCTTGCGAAGCCGCACCTTGTAGCCGCGCGTCTGGAGAAGCGCCCCAAGCGCCGCCGATGCCAGACCTTTGCCCAGCGAAGAAACGACGCCACCGGTGATGAAGATGTAGCGAGTCATGTCCGTCCGAAGAGCTTGAGAGCTGTTCCATGTCCCCCAGAGGGGACGGAGTTTTCATGCCCCCCGATGGGGGCAAATGTTCCAGTCCCCGGAGAGCCGCCGCGGCGTCAGCCGCAATCAGCCCTCAAAAGAAAGAGGCGGCTTCGGGGAGGCCGCCTCGCTGTCCGCTTCGCACCCGTGCGCTGGGAACTGTCCCGTTACTGGGACACCGGCGGCGCGGGTTGGGCCGGAGCGGCCGGGGCCGCCGGAGCCGCCGGGCTCGCCGGAAGCGTGTCGATGATCGACGCCGGGCGCGAATGGCCGCCGGCCAGGATCGCCAGCACGATGCTGGTGGCGAAGAAGCAGCCCGCCAGAATGCCGGTGGTCCGCGTCAGCAGGTTGGCCGTGCCGCGGGTGCTCATCATGCCACCCATCGTGCCGCCGCCGATGCCGAGCCCGCCGCCTTCCGACCGCTGGATCAGGATCACACCGACCAGCCCGACGGCGATCAGCAGGTGAATGACCAGAATCACCGATTCCATGCGATGCTCACCCCACAACCATCCCAAAAATCGAATAGCGCGCCACAGGCCGTCTTAAGGGCCCGTGGCGCGCGCCCATTGTTTGTACCGCGCCATCGCGCGATATGCCAGCGCCAAAATACCCGAGCCTTATCCGTTGGCGGCATGGCTGACACCGATTGCGCGCCATGCCGCAAGGGAAGGCCGGTGTCAGCGGCAGGCGGTGCCGATGGCCCAGAAATCGTCGGCCTTCAGCGACGCGCCGCCGACCAGGGCGCCGTCGACATTCTCCACCGCCATCAGCTCCGCCGCGTTGCCCGGCTTGACCGAGCCGCCATAGAGGATGCGGACCTTGGCGGCCCCGGCGATCTTGCCGTCCAGCTCGGTGCGGATGTGGGCGTGCATCGCCTTCACATCGTCCGGGGTCGCGGTCTTGCCGGTGCCGATGGCCCAGACCGGCTCATAGGCGATGACGGTGTTGTCGGCCGTCGCCCCGGCGGGGATGGAGCCGGCCAGCTGGCCCGACACCACGGCGTTGGCCTGACCGGCATCGCGCTGCGCCTCGGTCTCGCCGACGCAGACGATGGCGACGAGGCCCTCCTTGTGGGCCGCCACCGCCTTGGCGTTCACCACGGCATCGGTCTCGCCATGGTCGGCGCGGCGCTCCGAATGGCCGAGGATGACGAAGCGGCAGCCGGCGTCCTTCAGCATGGTCGGCGCCACGTCGCCGGTGTGGGCGCCGGACGTCTTCGGCGCGCAATCCTGGCCGCCCAGCGCCAGCGGGCTGTCGGCGATCGCCTCGCCCACCGGAAACAGCAGCGGGAATGGCGGGCAGACCAGCATGTCGAAAGCGACCGGCCCGGCGCCCTTCAGCCGACCGGCGAGGTCGGAGGCGAGATCCAGCGCGTCGGCCTTCAACCCGTTCATCTTCCAGTTTCCGGCGATCAGCTTCCGGTTGGCGGTCATGGTCGTTTCCTTCTTGTGTCGGCTTTATATGGGAACTTGTGGAACGTTCTTGGCCTCTCGTGACCAAAGCCCATAGCAAGCCCGCTGCGGAAATTCCACTCACCCGACCGGCACATCGCCCCCCGAAAGCCATAAGAGACATCTTGTAGCAGCCCCCCGGCGGAGGCCGGCCAGCCGCCCTCCGGCGAAGCCGGATCACATCCCTGGCGGAGCCGGACCATACGAAGTGCCATGTTGCGGATGCCCCTTTCCGGAATAGCATCAACTGCAACGCACCAACTCCCCGCGGCGAAGGCCTGACCCCCATGAAGAACTTCTCGGACCTGACGGAAAAGGAACTGCTGGCACTCGCCATCGCGCTGGAGGAGGAGGACAGCCGCATCTACGACGAGTTCGCCCACGGTCTCGCCGACAATTATCCCGACACCGCCAAGCTGTTCCGCGCGATGGCGTCGGAGGAAAGCGGGCACCGCCATCGGCTGCTGGAACTGTTCCAGGCGCGATTCGGCGACCACATCCCGCTGATCCGCCGCCAGGACGTGAAGGGCTTCGTCGAACGCAAGCCGGTCTGGCTGACCCGCCCGCTGGGGGTCGACACCGTGCGGCGGCAGGCCGAATTGATGGAGGCGGAAACCAAGCGCTTCTACACCCGCGCCGCCGAGCGGTCGCGGGACACCGCAATCCGCCAGCTTCTGGGCGACTTGGCGGAAGAGGAGCGGCGGCACGAGGCCAAGGCCGAACGGCTGGAGGCAAAATACGTCTCGCCCCAGGTGCGCGAGCAGGAGCACGAATCGGAACGGCGCCTGTTCCTCCTGCAAATCGTCCAGCCGGGCCTGGCCGGGCTGATGGACGGGTCGGTGTCCACGCTGGCCCCGCTGTTCGCTGCCGCCTTCGCCACCCAAAGCAGCCACGAGACCTTTCTGGTCGGCCTCGCCGCCTCCATCGGCGCCGGCATCTCGATGGGCTTCGCCGAGGCGCTGTCCGACAACGGGTCGCTGACCGGGCGCGGCAGCCCGTGGCTGCGCGGTCTGGTCTGCGGCGCCATGACCACGCTGGGCGGGCTGGGCCACGCCCTGCCCTATCTGATCCCGCATTTCTGGACGGCGACCGCCGTCGCCATCGCCGTGGTGGCGGTGGAACTGGCCGTCATCGCCTGGATCCGCAACCGGTACATGGACACGCCGCTGCTGTCCGCCGCCTTCCAGGTGGTGGTCGGCGGGCTGCTCGTCTTCGGCACCGGCATCCTGATCGGCAGTGCCTGAGCGCGGGAGGAAAAGCCGGTTCCCGGAACGAGCTTGTTCTTGTAACCGGTCGCACGATTGTTTATGTCTGAGTTGCTGTCCTAATTAGAACAAATCGAACCAACCGCGTTGCCATGGCTGACCTTAAAGCGGGCGTTAACCAGCTCTTCCTCCGCGAGGAGGAACTCCGCACCGGGATGGAGCTGCTTTTCTACGCCTACCGCGAATTCACCGCCGAGCCGGACGAAATTCTGGCGGAGATCGGCTTCGGCCGCGCGCATCACCGCGTGATCTACTTCGTCGGCCGGTATCCGAAGATCACGGTGTCGGAGCTGCTGGCGATCCTGAAGATCACCAAGCAGAGCCTGTCGCGCGTGCTGGGCGAACTGGTCCGCCAGGGCTTCATCGACCAGCAGACCGGTGCCCGTGACCGAAGGCAGCGGCTGCTGGAGTTGACGGAAAAGGGTGTGGAGCTGGAGCGCCAGCTGTCCGAGACCCAGCGTCAGCGCATCGCCCGTGCCTATCGCATGGCGGGGGCCGAGGCGGTGGAGGGCTTCCGCAAGGTTATGATGGGCATGCTGGACGAGGAGGACCGGGCGAAATTCGCACCGCCCGTTCCCCCTGCCCGTCTTGCCGTCAAACGCTGATTCGAAAAATGTCGTAGCGGATCAGCCGGCTTTCGATTCGATGGTCTCCACCGGAGCTGCGGTTTGGGCCTCCGTCGGCGCTGCCTCGGTCGGCTTTGCTTCGGTTGCGCCGTCGGCCGGCTTTTCAGCGGTCGTCTTCGCCTCGTTGGGATTGCGGCGGCGGAAGCCGCCCTTGCGGTACACCACGTTTTCAGAAGCGCCGGGTGGGCATTGAACGATGTTCCCGCCCTTCGCCAGGAAGGCACGGGTCATGTCGGCGAGGTCTTGGGAGTCCAGGTCCCGGGGGTCGTTGGACCTGTGGTGGTCGGCCATCGTGATCGCTCCTCGTGTCTCTCGGCCCTCAGCGGAGGGCACATGGAGGTTAACACGGATCAAGGCCAAAACGGCCAAGCGCTTACACGACTGCCCGCCATGCATACCCAAGATATGTTCGGCAGGCACCACTATGTCGATTGCGGGGAGCCGCGTTATAGTCCGGCCATGACCGAAGATCAGCCCCACATCCTGGTCGTCGACGACGACACCCGCCTGCGCGAACTCTTGCGCAAATACCTCGCCGGCAACGGCTTTCTGGTCAGCACCGCCCGCGACGCCGCCGATGCGCGGGCACAGTTGGGCGGGCTGGCCTTCGACCTGCTGGTGCTAGACATCATGATGCCGGGCGAATCGGGGCTGTCGCTGACCGAATCGCTCCGGCGCGAACGGGACCTGCCGATCCTGCTGCTGACCGCGCGGGACGAGCCGGACGACCGCATCGCCGGGCTGGAGGCCGGGGCCGACGACTATCTCGCCAAGCCCTTCAACCCGCGCGAGCTGCTGCTGCGCATCAACTCCATCCTGCGCCGTCAGGCGGCGCGCCCGCCGGAACCGACGGCCCCGCCGGCGGCTCCGGTCCGGCTCGGTCCCCTCACCTACCTGCCCGACCGGGACGAGTTGCGCCAGGGCGACGAGGTGATCCGCCTGACCACGGCGGAGGCCAGCCTGCTGCGCATCCTCGCCACCTCGCCCGGCATCACCTTCACGCGCGACGAGCTGACCGAACGCAGCAAGGTCGCCGGCAACGCCCGCACCGTCGATGTCCAGGTCACACGCCTGCGCCGCAAGATCGAGGCCGACCCGCGCGAGCCGCGCTATCTCCACACCGTCCGCGGCGAGGGGTATGTGCTGAGGCCAGATCCGTGACGGCGGGCGGGCAGGCCGGGGCCGACAATGCGGCGGCCAAGCGGGCGGCGGCCCGCCGGGCCGAACGGCGGCGGCGCACACCGCTGCTGAAGCGGTTCCTGCCGCGCACCCTGTTCGGACGGTCCCTGCTGATCATCGTCACGCCGGTGATCCTGGCCCAGGCGGTGGCGACTTGGATTTTCTACGACCGGCATTGGGATACGGTGACGAACCGGCTGGCCTATGGGGTTGCCGGCGACATCGCCACCGTCATCGCCGTGCTGGAACACGATCCGACACCGGAGGGGCGCGACTGGACGCTGGCCACCGCCGCCCGCACCACCGACCTGATCGTCACCCTGGAGCCTGGCCAGATCCTGCCGGAGCAGCGCCGCCAGCAGAGCGGCCTGCTCGGCGGCCTGCTGGAACGCACGCTGGGCAAGGCGCTGGAGGACCGGGTGGGCCGTCCCTTCACCATCAACACCCGCGTCGCCCATGAATGGTACGAGATCCGGGTGCAGATGGCCGACGGGGTGCTCTCGGTGATGTCGCCGGAGCGCCGGCTGTTCACGCCCACCAGCTACATCTTCATCCTGTGGATGGTCGGGTCGGCCATCGTGCTGTTCGCCGTCGCCATCCTGTTCATGCGCAACCAGATCCGGCCGATCAAGCGGCTGGCGATTGCCGCCGACGCTCTCGGCAAGGGACGCGACGTCTCCAACTTCAAGATGGAGGGGGCGACGGAGGTGCGGCAGGCGGCCTCCGCCTTCCTGCTGATGCGCGAGCGTCTCCAGCGGCAGATCAACCAGCGAACCGAGATGCTGGCCGGCGTCAGCCACGATTTGCGCACGCCGCTGACCCGGATGAAGCTGGCGCTCGACATGATCGAGGATCCCGACCTCGACCCCGAGGTGGAGGAACTGAAGGCCGACGTCGCCGAGATGGAGGAGATGATCGAAGGCTACCTCGCCTTCGCCCGCGGCGAAGGGACCGAGGCGGTGCAGCCGACCGACCTGACCCGCCTGCTGAACGAGGTTGCCGTCGGCGCCCGGCGCGAGGGAACCGAGGTGACGCTGACCGCAGCGGAGGGGCTGTCCCTTCCGCTGCGGCCCAACGCGGTCCGCCGCTGCGTCGCGAATCTTCTGGTCAATGCCGGCCGTCACGCCGGCACAGCCTGGGTCAAGGCGGAGCGGAAGGACGGCGTGATCGAAATCACCGTGGACGACGACGGTCCCGGCATTCCCGCCTATCTGCGCGACGACGTGTTCAAGCCCTTCTTCCGCGTCGACAGCAGCCGGAACCTCGACACCGGCGGCTCCGGCCTGGGGCTGACCATCGCACGCGACGTGGCGCGCAGCCACGGCGGCGACATCACGCTGGACGACAGCCCCTACGGCGGCCTGCGCGCGGTGATCCGGCTGCCGGTCTGATCCGATGAGGCGATGCCATGAAAAAGCCCGCCTTCATTCAGGCGGGCAATTCATGTCATGCAATGACGGCCTCGTCCCCCATCCTCCCTACGAGCAGTAAAGTGCACGCAGGAAAGATGGGAACGGCGGCAATGGACGAGCGCGGGGTTACTGGTTCGCCGCCGCCGCGACGACATTGGCGCCGGCAAGCTCGCCGCCGATGCCGTTGTTCAGCGCCCAGATGGCGGCCTGGGTGCGGTTGGAGGCGTTGATCTTGCGCAGCAGGCTCTTCAGGTGAACCTTCACGGTGGCTTCCGTGATGTTCAGATGGTTGGCAATCATCTTGTTGCTGTCGCCGTTGAGCAGGCAGCGCAGGATCTGCACCTCGCGCTGCGACAGGCCCTTGCGCGACACCGGCATCTCGGTGCCGTTGCCGTTGACGCGGCCGGAGATCAGCAAGGCCGCCAGATGGGTCGGGAACACCTTCTCGCCCATCATCACCAGCTTCAGCGACTGGGCCAGCGCGTCGGACGACAGGTCCTTCATCAGATAGCCATCGGCACCGGCTTCCAGCGCGTTCGCCAGGCGGCGGGTGCACAGGTCGCTGGTCAGGATGACCAGCCGGGTTTCCGGCAGCAGGGCGCGCAGGCGGCGCATGCCGTCGGCTTCCTCGTCGCCGCCATTCTGCAGGTCGAGAAGGACCAGCTGAGGACGAATGCCGTTCTCAACCGAACCCAGCGCCTCCCGCAGGTTTCCCGCCTCGGCGACGATCTGGAAGGGCGAATCGTCGAGCAGGCGCTTCAGCCCCTCGCGAAACAGCTTGTTCGAGTCGATAAGAAAAGCGCGCACTGAGTCCATCGTCCGCTCCCGCAATATTAGTCGATCGTCATGACGTCGTGGCCAGGGTGAAGGCCGTTGTACAGAGGAAGGTCCCGACGCATTGGCGATTCGGCGATTACCCCTCGATAGCTTCGGCAGGCCGTTATTTAGGGGGAGGTTACCCCCGTGTCGTGTCCTACGGTACCACTCTCCGGAGTTAAAAGAAGAACGCATTGGGCATATGCGCAAAGCCTCTCCAAGATTTCCGGATCCAAAGATATCACAGCAGCGAACATTGTTATGCGCAAAGGCATTAACTGTTTTGTTAACCACCACTTATTTGCGTATGAGCGTATCTCCTAAGCAATCAATGCCGCAAAATTCTCACACCGGGTCGCTCCCTTCACTGCCGACGGGATGACGCCAACAGATACCCCGAATGGGACACCCGTACTTTCGATATAGAAGAGGCCGCCGCCATCGTCGTAGCCTTGACCCTGCCCGGCCGCGCATGCGCATTTCCGCCGGCTTCCGCCACCCGGCGGAGAGAGGATGAGGACAGGATGGGCTGGCAGATCATCGCCGCCGCCATGGCGGGCTATCTTGTGCTGCTGGGACGCAGTGCCTGGAAACAGGGCGAATTCATCCAGTACCTGCGCAGCCTCGCCATCGTCGCCACACTGTGCGCCCTGCTCGCCGGCGCCGTCGCCCTGGCGATGCTGCTGGACGGAGCATAGTGTTTGGTTTTCCGTGTGATTCACGCTTCAAGCGATTCCGCTTGAACCGATCACACTGTAGGCGCGCGGCCAGCCCCCTTTCCCACTGCCTACAAACGAAAAGGGCGCCGGCGGTTTCCCGCCGGCGCCCTTCTTCATTGCCCGCAGGCGATCAGCTGAGCGGGATCGCCACGAAGCGCAGGTCGCCCTTGCGGTCGACCAGCAGCAGCACGGACTTCTTGCTCTGCTCCTTGGCCTTCTGGACCTTGGCAGTCACGTCCTCGGGCTTGCGGACCTCTTCCTGGCCGACCTCGATGATGACGTCGCCGGCGCGCAGGCCCTTTTCCGCAGCGGTGGAGTTGCTCGTCACATCGGTGATGACCACGCCCTTCATGTCGGGCTTGATCTCGTACTGCTGGCGCAGTTCCGGGGTGATGGCGGTCAGCTTCATGCCGAGGGATTCGGTCGGCTTCTGGGCCGGGGCCTTGTCCTTCGGCGGCTGCTTCTCGTCCGGACCGGCGGCGAGCAGACCCTGCTCCTCCGCGGCCTCAAGCTCGCCGACCTTGACCTGGACGGTCTGCGCCTTGCCCTTGCGCCACACTTCGACCGGAACGGCCTTGTCGATGGAGGTTTCGGCGACGACGCGCGGCAGGCGGCGCATCTCGTCGATTTCGCGGCCGTCGAACTTGGTCACCACGTCGCCGGCCTGGATACCGCCCTTGGCGGCCGGGCCGTCGGGAGTGACGGAGGCGACCAGCGCGCCCTTGTGGCCGGGCAGGCCCAGGCTTTCGGCGATCTCCGGCGTCACCGCCTGGATGCGCACGCCCAGCCAGCCGCGGCGGGTCTTGCCATAGTCTTTGAGCTGCGCCACCACCTGCTTGGCGAGGTTGGACGGAATGGCGAAGCCGATGCCGACCGACCCGCCCGACGGCGAGAAGATGGCGGTGTTGATGCCGATGACCTCGCCGTTCAGGTTGAACATCGGGCCGCCGGAATTGCCGCGGTTGATCGAGGCGTCTGTCTGGAGGAAATCGTCGTACGGGCCGGCGTCGATGTTGCGCTGGCGCGCCGAGATGATGCCGGCGGTGACCGACCCACCCAGGCCGAACGGGTTGCCGATGGCCAGCACCCAGTCGCCGACGCGCATGGCGTCGCTGTCGCCGAAGGGAACGGCGACCAGCGGATGGCTGGTCTTGATCTTCAGCAGGGCGAGATCGGTCTTGCTGTCCTTGCCGACCAGCTCCGCCTTGATGTTGGTGTCGTCCTGCAGGATGACGGTGATCTCGTCGGCGTCCTGAACGACGTGGTTGTTGGTGACCACATAGCCGTTCTTGGCGTCGATGATGAAGCCGGAACCGAGCGACGTCGCCTTGCGCTGCGGCTGGTCCTGCTGCTGCTGGCGGTCGAAGAAGTCCTTGAAGAAATCCTCGAAGGGCGAGCCCGGCGGGAACTGCGGGATCTCCGGCCGCTGGCCCTGCGGACGCTGCGGCGCGTTCTGGCTGGTGGAGATGTTGACGACCGCCGGCAGCAGCTTTTCCGCCAGATCGGCGAAGCTGCCGGGCGCATTGCGGTTCGGCGTCGCCGCCTGGGCCTGGGCCGGCGCGGCGGCGATGCCGCCCATCACGGCGCCGCCGGCCATGACCGACGTCATGCCCCAGACGATCGCGGCGACAAGCGGCCGGACGCCCGCCTTGCGAGGCCGGGCCTCGGCCACGGCGCCGCGCGTGGCGGGTTCGAAGTTGGGTATGCGAATCAACGTGCTCTCCCTACCAGACGTCCGGCCGATTCCATGGACGGGAGCGGCCGCCCAGTTCTGGGCCATATATGTGTTGGGCCAAGAGTATGGCCGCAAGATGGCGTGCCGGTCCAGTCGGCACCAGTGGAAAACTTAAGGCTGGAGTTTTCTTTTGAACTCTTGCTGCGGACCGTCGATCCATCGGCTCGCCCGGCCCGACAGCACTGCGGCCGGACCGGGGGGAAAACCCCGATCCGGCCGCAAGCCGTTTCGACCCTGACGCGCGGCGTTACTGCGCCGGAGCGGCCGGCGCGGGGGCCGGGGCCGGAGCCGGAGCCGGTGTGGGGGCACCGCCGCCGACCTGCGGGCCGGCACCATTGAAGTAACGGAAGAACTCGCCGGTCGGCGACAGCACCATGGTGGTGTCGTTGCCGTTCAGCGACTTCCGATAGGCCTCAAGCGACCGGTAGAAGCCGTAGAAGGCGGGATCCTGCGAGGTCGCCTCGGCGATCAGCTTCAACGCGCTGTTGTCGCCTTCACCGCGCAGGATCTGCGCGTCGCGCTGGGCCTCGGCGATGATGACCGTGCGTTCGCGTTCGGCGCGCGACTTGATCTGCTGCGACTGCTCCTGGCCCTGGGCGCGGGCCTCGGACGCTTCGCGTTCACGCTCGGAGCGCATCCGGGCGAAGATCGACTGGCTGGTCTCCTCCGGCAGGTCGGCGCGGCGGATGCGGACATCGACGATCTCGATGCCGAAGCGCTTGGCCTCGTCGTTCACCTGCCCCTTGATGTCGGTCATGATGCGGGCACGTTCGTCCGACAGCACGGCCAGCACCGTGACGTTGCCGAGCACGCGGCGCAGGGCCGAGTTGACGATGGAGTTCAGGCGGGTTTCTGCCACCGCCTCGGTCCCGGCGGTCTGGTAGAAGCGCAGCGGGTCGTGGATGCGATAGCGGGCGAAGGCATCGACATCCAGGCGCTTCTGGTCGGCCAGGATGACCTGCTCCACCGGCGGGTCGAGGTCGAGGACGCGGCGGTCGAGCAGCCGGACCTCCTGGATGAAGGGGATCTTCACCTTCAGGCCCGGATCCTGGATCACCCGGCGCGGCTCGCCGAACTGCAGGACGAGAGCCTGCTGGGCCTCGTTGACGGTGAACAGGGCGGACGACGCGACGACGCCGAGGGCGACGATGGCGATACCGGCGATGGCGAGGGTGCGTTTCATGATGCGATCCTCCTCACTGGCCGGACATTGAAGGGTTTTGGGACGGGTTCTGGGGCAGTGCGGACAGCGGCTGCGTCTGCGTACCGGACCGCGCGCCTCCCTGGTTGCCGCCCTGGTTGGACGGAGCTTGGCGCGGCGCCTGCTGCTGCGGAGCCGGCGTGGCGTTCGGGGCCAGCTGGTTCAGCGGCAGATAGGGCACGACGTTCTGCGCCGAACCCTCGACGATGATCTTGTTCCGGCCGCGGAAGATCTCCTCCATGGTCTCCAGGTACATGCGCTTGGACGTGACGTCCTTGCTCAGCGCATAGGCCTCGTAAACCTTGCGGAAGCGGTCGGCGTCGCCCTGTGCCAGGCTGACCACCTGCTCGCGGTAGGCCGAGGCCTCCTGCACCAGCCGCTCCGCCTCGCCGCGGGCGCGCGGGATGATGTCGTTGCGGTAGGCTTCCGCCTCGTTGCGGGCGCGTTCGCGGTCGGCGCGGGCGCGCTGCACGTCGTTGAAGGCGTCGATGACCGGCTGCGGCGGGTCGGCCTTCTGCAGCTGGACCTGGGTGATCTCGATGCCGGCCTGATACTCGTCCAGCATGGTCTGGAGAAGCTGGCGGGTCGAGGTTTCGATCTGCTGGCGGGCCTCGGTCAGGGCCGGCTGCAGGTCGGTACGGCCGATGACCTCGCGCATGGCGCTCTCGGCGGCCTTCTTCACCGTCACTTCCGGCTCGCGGATCTTGAACAGGAAGTTGCCGGCGTCCTTGATGACCCAGAACACCGTGAAGTCGATGTCGACGATGTTCTCGTCGCCGGTCAGCATCAGCGATTCGTCCGGCACGTCGCGGTCGTTGCGGCCGCCGCCGACGGAGGACCGGTAACCGACCTCAATGCGGTTGACGCGCGTCACCTTGGGCAGCAGCACCGTCTCGATCGGCGACGGCAGGCGATAGCGCAGGCCGGGCTGTTCGGTGCGGGTCCACTCGCCGAAGCGCATGACGACGCCCTGCTCGTCCGCCTCGACGCGGTAGATGCCGCTGGCGAGCCAGATCAGGCCGAGCACGCCGGCGACCAGCGCCACGCCGCGGCCGCTGCCGAAGCCGCCGGGCATGGCGCGCCGCAGGCGGTCCTGGCTGCGCCGCAGAAGATCCTCAAGGTCGGGAGGCTGCGGGCCGCCACCGCCGCCGCCATTTCCTCCGCCCTGGGGACGGCCCCACGGGTTGCCCGGGCCATTGTTGCCCGGCGGGGGACCCCAGGGGCCGCCACCTCCGCCCCCACCTTGATTGTTCCACGGCATCCGACTCTGTCCCCCTTCTGCGATTCGTCCCATCATGTGGAAGCGCAATGGCTTAAGCCCCGCGCATCCCTTTACCGATCTCGTCCGTCGGTCCTATAGTCCCCCATACCCTTCGGCAAGGATTCCACCAACGGATATCCGCCAATATCGGGAAGACAGCGGAGTTTTCAACCATGGCGCAGATCAGCGAAGCTCAAGTCATGCAGGCGCTGAAGACCGTCATCGACCCGGACCGGGGCGGCGACATCGTCAGTTTGGGCATGTTGTCGGGCCTCGTGGTGCGCGACGGGCATGTCGCTTTTTCCATCGAAGTCGACCCCAAGCGCGGCGCGCAGGCCGAGCCCCTGCGTCACGCCGCCGAGAAGGCGGTCGATGCCCTGCCCGGCGTCCTGTCGGTCACCGCCGTGCTCACCGCCCACCGCGCGGCACCGCAGGGTGCGGCACAGAGCCACACGCATTCGCATGGTGGGCAGCACGGCCACTCCCATGGTCATTCCCATGGAGGGGCACCGCAGGGAGCGCCGCAGAACGATCCGCAGAAACCGCTGGTCCCCGGCGTGAAGGCCATCGTCGCGGTGGCGTCCGGCAAGGGCGGCGTCGGCAAGTCGACCACCTCGGCCAATCTGGCGCTGGCACTGGCGGCGAACGGGCTGAAGGTCGGCCTGCTCGACGCCGACATCTACGGCCCGTCGATGCCGCGCATGATGGGCATCGCCGGCCGGCCGAACAGCCCGGACGGCAAGCGCCTGGAGCCGATGGAGAATTTCGGCGTCAAGGTGATGTCCATGGGCTTCCTGGTCGCCGAGGACACGCCGATGATCTGGCGCGGACCGATGGTGATGAGCGCGTTGCAGCAGATGCTGCGCGACGTGAACTGGGGCACCCTCGACGTGCTGGTGGTCGACATGCCGCCGGGCACCGGCGACGCCCAGCTGACCATGGCCCAGCAGGTTCCGCTGGCGGGTGCGGTGATCGTCTCCACCCCGCAGGACATAGCATTGCTGGATGCCCGCAAGGGGCTGAACATGTTCCGCCGCGTCGATGTGCCCGTGCTGGGCATCATCGAGAACATGAGCTATTTCTGCTGCCCCAACTGCGGCCACCGCACCGACATCTTCAGCCACGGCGGCGCCCGCAAGGAAGCCGACGATCTGGGCATGGAGTTCCTCGGCGAGATCCCGCTTCACCTGTCGATCCGCGAGACCTCCGACCAGGGCCAGCCCATCGTGGTGTCGCAGCCGGACTCCGAGCATGCCCAGGCCTATCGCCGGATCGCGACGCGCCTGTGGGAGAAGATCGGCGGCGGCGGCACCGGTGGCCGTGCGGCGCCGCGCATCGTCGTGCAGTGACCGGTCAGGGGTGGGAGGTCGCCTCCCACCCCGTCCCGGTCATCCGTAGCGCCGCAGCGCCTCCACCGTCAGCCCCAGGCCGACGGAGCCGAAGATGTTGCCCTCCACCACCCGCGCGCCCGGCGCCTCGGCCAGGATCGCCGCGCGGACCTGGGGCAGCAGGGTGGAGCCGCCGGTCAGGAACACCGCGTCGATGCGGTCGGCGGTCACGCCTGCGTCGGCCAGACAGTCGCGGATGCGCGTGCCGATCCGCGCCGCCAGCGAGCCGGTGGCGCGGTTCAGCGCCTGCCGATCCACCGCCAGGGCAAGCTCCCCATCGCCCCAATCCAGTGCCAGCTGCGTCGCCTCATGGTCGGACAGGGCGATCTTGGTGCGCTCCACCGCCATCGCCAGCGCATGGCCCTGGCGATGTTCGACCACGCCGATCAGGCGCCCGATCTTCTCCGGCTCGGCGGAATCGCGTTGCAGGCGCTCCAACTCGGCCATCGCCTTGGCGGTGTAGAGGAAGTTGATCTTCGACCAGGTGGCCAGATCGAAATAGATGCTCTTCGGCGCCAGCAGCCCGGCACGCTTCATGGCGCTGCCCAGCCCCAGCTCCGGCATGGCGGTGGCGAGGCTGAGGTCGCGGTCGAAATCGGTACCACCGACGCGGATGCCGTCGTTGGCCAGGATGTCGCCGGCCCGGTCGGCCTTGCCGCGCCGCTCCGGCCCGATGCGGACGACCGAGAAGTCGGAGGTGCCGCCGCCGATGTCGGCGATCAGCGCCAGTTCCTCGCCCGCCACCTGCTGCTCGTAATCGAGGGCGGCGGCGATGGGCTCGAACTGGAAGGAGACGTTGCGGAAACCGGCGGCCTGCGCGATCCGGCCCAGCGCCTCTTCCGCCGCGGCATCGCCGGCCGGGTCGCCGTCGACGAAATGGACCGGGCGGCCGACAACGACGTCGCCCAGCTCACCGCCCAGCGCATCCTCCGCCCGCTTCTTCACCAGATCGAGGAAGGTGCCGATCACCGCGCGGAAGCTGATGCGGCCCTTGCGGAGTGCCGTGTCGGCATCGATCAGGTCGGTGCCGAGCATCGACTTGATCGAGCGCATCAGCCGCCCCTCCACCCCCGACACATAGCCGTCGATGGCGGCCTGGCCGATGGTGGTCCGGTCATGTTCGAAGTCGAAGAACACCGCGGTCGGCAGGGTCGTCCGCGTGCCGTCCAGCGCAAGCAGCCGGAAGCCGTCCGCATCCTGTACGCCCAGCGTCGTGTTCGAGGTGCCGAAATCGAGCCCGCACGCCGTCATGTCCCGCCTCCTGCCCGGATGACCGGTGCGGCCAGCCGCCGCACCGGAAAAGGGGCGAGCGTATAACGGCTCCGGACCGCCGGATCAAGCGCCCTGCCAAACCATCGTCACATGTGACGCATCGCCCTGCCCGCCAGAGGACGGCTGGCCAGCACCACCGGCAACAGGAACAGGGTCAGGTTGGTCCAGGAGAAAGCAGGCCCCCGCGCCTCCTCCCTGCCCCGGCCTCCACCTCTGCCGCGCTCCGGCTGCCGTTCCATCCAACCGCCGCTGGCGCCCTGATATTCCGGCATCGCCGCCAGCACCCCGCCCGACGTGTCGGGGGCCGAGCGGTTCTGGAACATGTCGCGCTCGATGGTGTGAGCGAGTGCTCGCTCGGTCATCTGCGGCGCCATGGCATTGCCGACGGCGGCGAGACGCCCCTCGGCGCCGACGAACAGCTCGCGCTGGGGATTGGCCGCCAGCGACAGGATGGCCGCGGCGACCTCCTCCGGCGGGTGGAGCGGGTTCAGAGGCTTGATCGCCCGGCCGGTGTAGTTGGCGGCATGCTGCCACAGCGGGGTGTCGATGGAGGCCGGCATGACCATGCAGACATGGATATCGGGCTCGTCCACCAGCTCCTGCCGCAGGGATTCGGAGAAGCCGCGCACGGCGAATTTCGCCGCGGTGTAGGGGGTGGCATAGCGCTGGCCGATGTTGGACACCATCGACGCGGTGTTGATGACGATGCCTTCCCCGCGGTCGAGGAAATGGGGCAGCACGGCGCGGCAGCCATGGACCATGCCGAAGAAGTCGGTGCGCACCACCTGCTCGAACACCTCGTCGGGGATGTCCTCAAACCGGCCGAAGGCGATGACGCCGGCATTGTTCACCCAGACGTCGATGCCGCCGAAAGCCTGGATGGCACGGTCGGCCAGAGCCTGCATCGCGCGCTGGTCGGTCACGTCGGTCGGCACCACCATGGCGCGGCCGCCGGCTTCGATGCACTCCTCGGCCACCTCGTGCAGGGCCGCCATCCGCCGGGCGGCCAGGATCACCGCGGCCCCCTGGCTGGCGAACTCCAGCGCGGTCGCCCGACCGATGCCGCTGGAGGCGCCCGTGATGACAACCACCTTGTCGCTCATATCGTTGCCCGGCCGCTTCGCCATGACCGCAGTCCTTTCGTCTAAGTTTCTCGGGGCAAATTCCTTGCGATTGCGCCGTACAACAGCGCAGGGGCCGGAAAATTTCGGACGAGGGTCGACCGCGGCGCATGCGGCCTTCCCGCCGCCGGTCTGGAGATGCGGAGACGAACCGGCTACAGTCACATGTCCTCATTAAGGATTTTGTCCTCAACCAGTGTGGAGCGGGCGCGGTGCCGGCGAGAGAGCTTGACGTGAAGGGGCTGCATTGCCCGTTGCCCATCCTGCGCACCCGCGCCCTGCTGAACGGGATGGAGACCGGGGAGGAGCTGGTGGTCTACGCGACCGATCCGGCCTCCGTCATCGACTTCAAGCATTTCTGCAACACGACCGACAACGCGCTGCTGTCGCACGAAACCGAGCCCGACGAAATCCACAAGACGGTCTTCGTCTACCGCATCCGCCGCGGCGGCTGAGGCGTCCATCGCCGCCCGTCCGCCGTCCCGCGAAAGGTCCCTGCCCCGATGCCGCTTCCCCCCGCCATTCTGCCGCCCCTGCGTCCCGGCGCCGTCATCCATGGGCCCGGCTCCCATGGCGTCGACACGCTGCTGGACGGCTTTTCGGCGGAGCTGAAGCGGCGCGGCTTCCGCGTCGGCGGGCTGGTCCAGCGCAACCACGGGCCGGGCGACGACTGCGCCGAGCGGATGGAGCTGGTCGACGTCGCCACCGGCCACGCCTATGACATCACCCAGAGGCTGGGCCGGGAATCGCAGTCCTGCCGCGTCGATCCGACCGGCGTGGCGGAAGCCAGCCAGGCGATCCGCAACGCCGTCGCGTCGGGCGTCGACCTGCTGGTGGTCAACAAGTTCGCCGGGCTGGAATCGCATGGCGACGGCCTGTCGGACGAGATGCTGGCCGCCATCGCCGAGGGCATTCCCGTGCTGACCAGCGTCGGCAGCCGCTATCTCAACGAATGGCAGACCGCGACCGGCGGCTTCTGCGACCTGCTCTCCCCGGTGGCCGACGCGCTGTGGCGCTGGTGGGGGCCGCAGCGGATGTACCAGGATCTGATGCAGGGCGTCGCCGATGCCGACGTCCGCCGCGTCGTCACCGGCGACAAATGGGTGCTGGTGGAAACCGCCGATGGCCTCGGCGTCGCCGCAAGGCAGGCGCCGGCGGCAGAGGGCGCAGCAGTGGGCGCAGCAGAGGACACTGCGCAGCGCTGGACCGGGCGGGGCCTGCGCGATCTTGCCGCCATGGCCGCGCAGTCCTGGGATCCGCTGGAGATCGCCGTCGGCGTCGCCGCCCTGAACGCGCACTACAATCGGCCCGACGTGACCGGCGTCCCCGGCAACGGGCTGGACCTGTTCGCCTCGGTCGAGGGCCGGGTCGTGGTGATCGGCGGCTTCCCGCAGCTTGCCCGCCGCCTGCCCCGCGCCAAGGTGATCGACATGAACCCGCAGGAGGGCGAGTACCCCGAGGCCGCCTGCGACTGGCTGCTGCCGGGCGCCGATGCGGTGGCCATCACGGCGTCGGCCTTCGCCAACCGCACCCTGCCCCGCCTGCTGCGGGTTTCGGCGGGAGCGGAGGTGGCGATGGTCGGCCCTGGAACGCCGCTGACCCCGCGCCTGTTCGATTACGGGATCCAGTCGCTGGCCGGCTTCGTCGCCATCGACCGCGAGGCGGTGGTGCGTACCATCGCCGGCGGCGGCGGTTCGCGCGATTTTCATCCCTATGGCCGGATGGTCACGCTGCACCGGCCACCCCACTCTTAATCGAACAAGAATACCGGAGGAGTTGAGACCCCATGGCCGATCTGGACCACCAGACCCGCATCGAACTGGAAGCCGCAGCGTTCCGCGGTCTGGTCGAACATCTGCGCAAGCGCACCGACGTTCAGAACATCGACCTGATGAACCTCGCCGGCTTCTGCCGCAACTGCCTGTCGAAATGGTACGCGGCGGCCGCCAAGGAACGCGGCGTCCAGCTGTCCGACGAGGATGCCCGCATCGCCGTCTACGGCATGCCCTATTCCGAATGGAAGCAGAAGCACCAGAAGGAAGCCACACCCGAACAGCAGAAGACGTTCGAGGACAGCAAGCCGCTGCACGCCGAGATCAGCGGCCACAAGTGAGTCCGCATGCCCCCTTCCCGCGCCGATGCACGCGGAAGGGGGCAACGCCTCAGGCGGTCACCGAAAAGGGCTGCACCACCGCCTTGAACTCCGCCATCGCCTCGCAGGCGTCGGAATGGGCGGCGAGCGCCGGCCAGCGGGAGCGGTCGAACACGGCCGGGTGGGCTTCGCCGACGAAGCGCAGGGCACAGCCGGCGGCGATGTCGGCATGGCCGATGCGGTCGCCGAACCACCAGGGACCGGCGGCGGCGGCGCGGTCGGCCTCCAGCACGTCGAGGACGGCACCGATCTGGCCGGTGCAGCGCTCGATCCACAGATCGGACCGCTCCTTGTGCAGGACGCGTTCGTAGACAAGACTTACCGCCTTGTCGGCCAAACCCGTCGCCAGCGCTGAGAGCTTCAGCGACCGTCGGCGCTCCGGCCCCTGGCGGGCGATCAGCGCGCGGTCAGGTCCGGCGACCTCGTCCAGATGATCGAGGATGGCGCCGCTTTCGATCAGCACCTCGCCATCCGCCAGCACCAGCGTCGGCACCCGCCTCAACGGGTTGAAACGTGCGACCTCCGCCGCGTCGGAAAAGACCGACCAGGGCCGATGCTCGTACGCCATGCCGTAGAGGCGCAGCGCGATGGCGACGCGGCGCACGAAGGGCGAATCATACTGTCCGATCAGAATCATCGACATGCTCCCCACTGATGGCTGGCCCCGCTGACGGATGGACCCCTCCACCCATCCTAGACCGGATTTATCCCGCCGCCGCATTCGTGCAACGCGGCTCAGTCCCGCGCCACGATTGGGGTCAGCTTATAGCGGGCGGCGATGCTCTCCAGCCGTCCATCCGCCTTGATCGCGGCAACGAAGGCGTTGACCCGGTCCAGCCAGGCGGTATCGCCCGGCGCCACCGCATAGGCGTAAGGGGTCGGCTGCACCGGCACGTCCGGCACGATCAGCCGTGCCCAGGGGTGGAAGGCCAGCATGCGCTGTCCATAGGGATAATCGGTCAGGAAGGCATCGGCACGGCCGGACTGCACCTCCTCCTCCCGTTCCTGCGGACGGGTCACGGCGACGATTCGCGCCGCCTTCATGGCGGAGCGGGCGTAACCGTCCATGTAGGTGTCCTTCTGCACCACCACGACATTGCCGGTGCGGTCGAGATCCTCCCACCTCTGGATGCCGCCGTTGGTCTGGGTGGTCACCGCATAGATGCCGCTGCGCAGATAGGGCTGGCTGAAGGTGACATGCTGCGCCCGCGCCGGGGTGGCGCCAATGGCGAACATGCCGATGTCGCAGCGTTCGGCCAACAAATCCTCGATGAAGCGGGGAAAGCTGCTTTCCACCACCGTCAGGCGAACGCCCAGATCCTTGGCGAATTCCTGCGCCAGCTCCGCATCCAGTCCCTCCAGCGCGCCGGTGCGTGGATTTCGGAACGAGATCGCATAGTAATCGGGCCACAAGCAGACACGAAGTTGCTTTTGTTCTGCAATTTTATGAAGTCTCCCGTCCGCCGCCATGGTTGGCGTCACGATTCCGACCGACAGAACCGACAGAATTGAGAAGCTGACTGCCCAAAGGCCGCGCGTCGCCATGTCACACCTTTCGTTAACCAACCATCGCTGTTCTTTGCGACCTGGAAGCAAGACCGCAAAACCGCAGCGGTATCTTAGCATCGACCGGTTCGCAACGGCAGCGGATGCTTGGCGTCGGGTGTGTGTAGCTGCTATTGTCCCAGGCGCAAACTTCGACCAAGAGATTGGGCCCAGCGCATTGATCCGACTGCGATCCGACCGCGGACCGCAGATGACGGACGGCTTCGGACCCATGCAACCTGCGGCTTGGTCGCTCCACCACATCTGACCGTCCGGAACGAACGCCCTGTCCCCGTCCCCAGTCAAAGCGGATCTGAAGGGTCTCTTCGAAAAGCGGGGCGGAATCATCGCCTTCGCCCTTCTTGCGGTTTTCGCCCTGCTGATCAACCAGGGCCAGCAGCTGATCACCGCGCGCCAGGCGGCCCTCGACTCGGCGGAGGCCAGCCTCGCCAGCCTCGCAGCGGCGCTGGAGGTCTCGACCACCCGCACGGTGCAATCGGTCGACGTGACCCTGTCCTCCATCGTCGATGCGCTGTCGGACGCCAACTGGACGGGGGAGGACGGCGCACCCGGTCCCGACGTGACGGCCATGCTGACGGACCGGCTGCGCCGGTCGCCCCACCTGCGCGGGCTGACCCTGCTCGACCGCACCGGCCGGATCGTCGCCACCACCGAAGGTGCTTACCCCGCCGCCACCTACCTGACGGAACTGGACGTGTTCCGCCTGCAGGCGGCTGCCCAAGGCAACGGGCTGGTGATCGGCGATCCGCGCCCGGGACGCAGCCTGATCGACCGCACCCCGGGAGGCGAACGCTCGGGCCGCTGGCTGCTGCCGATGAGCCGTGCCCTGCGCGAGGCCGACGGCACGCTGCAGGCGGTCGTCGTCGCCACCGTCAATCCGGATTACTTCCAGGGCCTGTACCGGGCGGTGCAGGGTGGCACCGGCTCGGGAATGGGCGACCGGATCGCGCTGTACCGCTATGACGGCACGCTGCTGACCGTCCAGCCGCAGACCGGAAACGAGATCGCCAAATCCTTCGCCGCCACCCCGCTGTTCCGCCATTATCTGCCGCAGGCGGAATATGGCGTGTTCCGCCACTCCGGGACGGATGTCGGCGCCGGCCCGGGAACGCGAATCGTCGCCTACCGGACGACCCCGGTCTGGCCGCTGATCCTGACGGTCAGCGTGCGCACGGACACGGTCCTGGCCCCCTGGCGCGACAATCTGCGGATGGCGTCGCTGCTGTCCGGCGGCATGATCCTGCTGCTCAGCCTGTTCGGGCTGCTGTTGGCCCGCTCCCTTGCGGCACAGCGCGAACAGGGCAAGGAGCTGGAAGAGACCAATGCCCGCCTGTCCGCCATCGTCGATACCGCGGCGGAGGGCATCGTCACCGCGCGGCCGGACGGCGTGATCGAAGCGGCCAACCCGGCCGCCCATGCCATCTTCCGCTGCGCACCGGGTGAGCTTGTCGGCCGGCCGGTGGTGGATCTCCTGCCGACCGACAGACGGGCCGACGTCTCCCACACGCTGGAGGAAATCGCCCGCGGCCGCCGCGCCATGGACCTCGCCACCCGCGGCGAGACCATGGCGCTGCGCGTGGCGGCCGGCGACGCCGGGGAGCGGACGGAAAGCTTCCCGCTGGCCTACTCCATGGCCTTGGTCAAGACCGCCGCCGGTCCGCTTTATGCCGCCATCCTGCGCGACCTGACCGAGGAGAAGCGGCTGGAGCATACGCTGCGCGACGCCAAGGAGCGGGCGGAGGACGGCCAGCGCATCAAGATGGAATTCCTCGCGACGATGAGTCACGAGATCCGCACCCCGATGAACGGGGTGATCGGCATGGCCGGGCTGCTGCTCGACACGCCGATGGAAGCCGAGCAGCGCACCTATGCCGAGACGATCCGCGATTCCGCCGAATCGCTGCTGGTCATCATCAACGACATCCTCGACTTCTCGAAGATCGACGCCGGCCGGCTGGATTTGGAGGTTGGAGAGTTCGAACTGGTGCCGATGGTCGAGAGCGTCGCGGAGATTCTGGCGCCGCGCGCCGCAGCCAAGGGACTGGACCTTGCCAGCTTCGTGCCGCCGGGGCTGCGCGGCCCCCTGCTGGGCGATGCCGGCCGGCTGCGGCAGATCCTGTTGAACCTTGCCGGCAACGCCGTGAAATTCACCGATTCCGGCAGCGTCACCATCCTGTTGAGCGAGGAGCCCGACGAGCGGCAGGAAGCGGACGGTCCCGATGCCCGCAAGGCGGAAGACGGCGTCCGCGTCCGGTTCGAGGTGCGCGACACCGGCATCGGCATCCCGGAGGAGGAGCGGCCGCGCCTGTTCGCCATGTTCACCCAGGTCGATTCGTCCCCCGCCCGGCGCCATGGCGGCACCGGTCTGGGGCTGGCGATCTGCAAGCGGCTGGCCGAGCTGATGGGCGGCCGGATCGGCGTGGACAGCGAACCGGGGACTGGAAGCGTCTTCTGGGTGTCCGTCCCGCTGAAACGCGGTGTCGGCAGCGCCCATCCGCCGACCCCCATCGGCAACTGGGCGGGGCGCCGCCTTCTGCTGGTCGATGACATCGCCGTCAACCGCGATCTGCTGACCCGGCAGATCGACGGCTTCGGCATCGTCGTCGAGACGGCGGAGACCGGAGAGCAGGCGCTCGACCGGCTGGTCGCCGCCGCCCGTCTCGGCACGCCCTTCGATGCCGCGATCCTCGATCACCGCATGCCCGGCCTGACCGGGCCGGAGGTGGCACGGCGTATCCGCGCCATCCCGGAACTGGCCGGCATCCGGCTGGCCCTCGCCTCCTCGCAAAGGCTGGAGGGGCAGGAGCAGGAACGCGCGCCGGTGGACACCCACCTGCCCAAGCCGATCCGCTTCAGCACCCTGTGCCAATGCCTCGCCCGTCTGCTGGAACGGCCTGCGCTGTCGCTGGCCGAGCTGCCGGCTGCGTCCTGGCCCGATGCGGCGCCGGGGAACCGTCCGGCTGCCGGAAACGTCATTCCGCGTCCGATCGACAGCCCGGCAGCGCTGTCGCCGAACGCCCCCAAGAAAGCGGATCCGGCCCCCAACGGCCAGCCGACGCCGCGCGTCCGCGTTCTGGTGGCGGAAGACAATCCGGTCAACCAGCAGCTGACGCTGGCCCTGCTGCGCCGGGCCGGCGTCAGCGCGGAAGCGGTGTCCAACGGCGAGGAGGCGGTGGAGGCGGTGACCGCCCGGCCCTACGACCTCGTCCTGATGGACGTCCAGATGCCGGTGATGGACGGGCTGGCGGCAACGCGGCGGATCCGCCGGCTGTCCGGGCCGATGGCCCGGATTCCCGTCGTGGCGCTGACCGCCAATGCCATGCAGGGCGATGCTGCCATCTGTCTGGAGGCCGGCATGGACGACTATCTGTCCAAGCCGATCAACGCCCGCAAACTGCTGGACACCATCGCCCGCTTCATCCCTCCGGCGGCGGACGGCAAGAGCGACGACACCGGCCAACCCGCATCGCCGCCGAAGGCGGACTCCGGCCCCGCCACCGTCAACACCGAGAAGATCGAGGAACTGCGCGATGCGCTGGGCAAGGACGGCTTCGCCCTGCTTCTCGAAACCTTCTTCGGCGACAGCCCGCGGCATCTCGACCTGCTGCGCGCAGCCATTGCACGCGGCGACCGCACCGGGATCGAGCGGGAAGCCCACATCCTGAAGGGCTCGGCCGCGAATGTCGGCTTCGACCGGATGGCGGAGACCGCTCATCTTCTGGTCGACGCTGCCCGCCGTGGCGACCTCGACGCCCTGACAGCCACGGCCGGCGAACGCGTCGCCGACGAACTGTCGGCGGCACGGAAAGCAGCCGTGGCGCTTGTGGCGACTGCCGATTGATGTCTACAACTGGCAATGCTGCGACGCAGTGCCGCCGGTGATTGTGCGATTGCGGCGGTTTCGGTAAAATGCCATGGAATTTCCACAATCGCACCCCGAACCGCTGGAGTACACGCCGACCATGGCCGATGCCGTCACCGCTCTGGTCGTCGATGACGAGGAAATGACCCGCGCCATCGTCGCCGGCTATCTCTCCCGCATCGGCTATCGAACGCTGGAGGCGGAGACGAAGGCGCAGGCCTGGGAGATCCTGTCGGCCAGCGGATCGACGATCCATGTCGTGCTGCTCGACCGCCGGCTGTCCGACGGCGACGGGCTGGAACTGTACGAGCGGATGAAGCGCGAGCCGCATCTGGCCGACATCCCCGTCATCGTCCAGACCATCTCCGACAGCAGCTCCGAAATCGCCGCGGCGATCCGTGCCGGCGTCTTTTATTACCTGATCAAGCCCTATGACGGCGCCCTGCTGCGCTCCGTCGTCCGTGCGGCGGAGGAGACGACCGGAAGGCTTAAGAGCCTGCAAGGCGACCTGCGGTCACGCTCCGACGCCATCGGCCTGCTGCGCGACGGGCGCTTCCGCTTCCGCACCCCGCAGGAGGCGCAGAATCTTGCCATCACCCTGTCGTCGGTCGCCGCCACCGCTCACAGCCTGACCTTCGGCCTGTCGGAGATATTGGTGAACGCGGTGGAACACGGCAACCTCGGCATCGGCTTCGAGGCGAAGGGGCGGCTGAAGGCCAGCGGCATGCTGGGGCGCGAGATCGAGGCGCGGCTGGCCTCGGCGGAACATCGCGAAAAATACGCCACTTTGCATGTCGAGCGCACCGACAACCGGGTCATCTTCACCGTCACCGACATGGGGGCGGGCTTCGATTTCAACCGTTACCTGTCGGTCGATGCCTCGCAGTCGGATGCCACCCACGGCCGCGGCATCGCGCTGGCCCGCATGGTCGGTTTCGACCAGCTCACCTTTGTCGGCAACGGCAACCGCGTGGTCGGCATCGTCAATCTGGACCGGAGCGGGGACGGACGCTCCGGCTGATCCACAGCACCGTCAGATCGTCGGCCAGCAGCCGGGGCACGGTCGCGAAATAGCGGTCGAGCATACAGCCCAGCGGACGCTCCAATTCATCGTCGCCGAGTCCTTGCACCAGGTCGGTCACGCCGCCATAGCCGAACATTCCGCCGTCCCAGCCACGCGCCTCGTACAGCGCGTCGCTGAACAGCAGCAGGGTCGAGCCGGGCGGGAAATCCAGGCAGTGGTTGCGGTATCGCGCCTCGCCCGCCAGGCCCAAGGGCAAGCCGCAACTCGGC
Organism: Azospirillum palustre; assembly: GCF_002573965.1. Lineage (NCBI taxonomy): Bacteria > Pseudomonadati > Pseudomonadota > Alphaproteobacteria > Rhodospirillales > Azospirillaceae > Azospirillum > Azospirillum palustre. Next base: position 1,151,331 of record NZ_PDKW01000043.1, read on the forward strand.
CCCACCTCCAGCCTGCCGTCCCTGTGGCGGACCAGCGGCTTCGGCGCGCCGGCGGTGGCGTAGACCAGCCGGTCGGCGCTGACATCGACCACGGCATAGATCATCGCCGCGAACTGCGCCTCCGGCAAAAGCCCGACCAGCAGACCGTTCAGCGTGCGCAGCGTCTCGGCCGGATCGTCGGCCGGCAAGCCGGTGCGGGCCAGCAGCGCGTGCAGCCGGAAGGTGTTCAGCGCGGCCGCCACCCCGTGGCCGGTGAAATCGCACAGGAACAGGGCAAAGCGCCGGTCATCGAGCGGACGCGCGCCCCACAGATCGCCGCCCAACTCCGAACTCGATTCGAAGTGGCTGTCCATCGCGATGCCATAACGCCCCTCCAACGACCGGCAGGCTGCGGCATCCGGCAGCAGCCCCAACTGCATCTGCCGCGCCAGCGCCATTCGCTGCATGGCGCCGTGATGGTAGCTGTGCAGGCTGCGGATAACCTCCTGAAGGGAGCGGTCGAGGCGGCGCCTCTCCAGATACACCGACAGGCGGGCGGACAGTTCCGCCAGAGTCAGCGGACGCGCCAGTAGGTCGGTTGCCCCTGCCCGCATCAGCTCCGCCCGGTGGAAGCCGCTGGCAAAGCGGCCGAGGACGAGGATGGGCACGTCGCGCAGTTGCGCCATCTCCCGCAATCCCGCCAGAAGATCCGGGCCGAAGCCGGGCAGACCGGCATGCAGAAGGAGAAGCTGCGGGGACCCGGCCGTGGCATCGGCAACGGCCTGCGCCAGACCGTCGCCATCCACCACCGTAAGCCGCCGAACCCCCAGCCGGCCCAGGACATCGCGCAGGGGCCCGGTGGCGGATGGGCGAGGATGGCCGATGACGACCGGCGGACCGCCGCTCACCGCTCAGAACTCGCAGGGAATGATGGTGTGGAACTCGGAAATCTCGATCAGGTCGCGGACCTGACCGCGCGGATGCTTCAGGCGGAAGACGATGCCGGCCTGCTTGGCGGCGTTGTTCGCCATCACCAGAAGCCCCAGCCCCGCGGAATCCATGTAATCGACGGCGGACAGGTTGAGAACGCAATCCGCGATGCCTGCCTTCTCCCATCCCGCGAGGATCGTCCGGAAATCGGTGTCGGCTTCGAAGGTGATCTGTCCGCGCATTTCCAGTTCGCGCAGGGTGCCGCTGTCATGCACCGTGTAGTCCATCGCCCCGTCCCACATTGCCAGCCGCCAACCCGACGGCCCGGCCACCGAGACGTCTCCACGATCAAGGATAGCATAGCGCAGAACAGAGACCAGCCAGAAGGCTACATTCCAGTCTCGAACACCGCCACAAGGTTGCGGCCGAGATGCTTGGCGCGATAAAGCGCGAGGTCGGCACGATGGATTGCCCGCTCCAGCGTGTCGGTCGCACCCTCCAGCCCGGCGATGCCGATGCTGACCGTCAGACGGAAGGTGCCGTCCGGCGCCTCAATGGGCATGCGGGCCAGATGGCGGCGCACCCGTTCGGCCACCACGCGGCTTTCATCGGCGGTCGCACCGGGCAGGACCACCACGAACTCCTCCCCGCCCAGCCGGCCGAGGATGTCGTATTCCCGCAGGATGGCCTGGCAGCCGGCCGCCACCATGCGGAGCGCATCGTCGCCGGTGGCATGGCCGAAGCTGTCGTTGATGCGCTTGAAATGGTCGACGTCGAGGACGAAGACCGACAGCGGCTCGTGGAAGCGATGGGCGCGGGCCAACTGGGCGCGGGCCATGTCCATGAAGGAACGCCGGTTGAAAATGCCGGTCAGGGGATCGCGCGACGCCATGTCGCGCAGCGCCTCTTCCATGCTGCGGCGTTCGGTGTAGTCGTAGATCCAGGCCAGATTGACCGCCGTGCCCTGGATCACCGCCTGATTCACCGTGAACAGGGTCCAGAAGGGCGACCCGTCGGCCCGCCTGAACTGAACCTCCATGTTGGTGACACCACCGCCACCGCGCAGCCGCTCCAGCACGCGCAGGCGCTGGTGGCTGTCGAGGTAGTAATCACGGGCGCGGCTGCCGATCAGCTTCTCGCGCGGCAGGCCGATCAGCTCGGCGAAGCGGGTGTTGACGAAAATGATGCAGCCGTCGTCGCGGCGGGACACCGAAACGCCGATAGGGCTCTGTTCAAGGATGGCTTCAAGCCGCTCCTCGTTCGGATGCAGCGCATCCAATTCCCGGCTGACACCGGCAATGCCCGACTCGTCACGGAAGGTACCCTTGGCCGGGAAGCGGGTCGCACCCTCCGCCACAAGGACCGGCGCCTCGTACCGGACATTGCCGCCATAGTCCAGCAGCGTGCCGGCAGCCGGCCCCGCGGCCTGCGATGCAGCCTCGTCCGCAAGCATGGCCTGCCGATACACCGCATCGACGTCCGTCACCGTCACCAGCCGCAGGCTTTCCGCCCCTCCTTCGGCCTTCGCGCCGGACGGAAGCGAGGTCCAGGGCGCCTCCGCCACCGTCACCCGGCGGACGGTGCCGTCGTTCCGCAGCGCCCGGTGCGCCCGTGCCGGATCGGCGGCCAGACCGCCGCCATCGCAGGTGTCCAGCCCGAACTCGCACAGGCTGCGTCCCGGCAAACCACCCGGTTCGCAGGCCAGCAGCGTATGGAGCGCCGGATTCGCATGATGGATGATCCCCGAAGCCGCAACGACGCAAACCCCGACCGGAAGGCGGTCGAGGATCGATAACGCGGCATCGCGTCCGTCATGCGCGTCACGGCCGGAGATCATTGCCATGCAACCCGGAACCGGCATGGCCGAGAGTGTCTCATTGACTTTTGATTCCTCGCAGCGCCGGTGGTTTCCGACAAGGTCGAACTGGAAGGGCCGGACTTCTAAGAACGGTTGAGTGTATAAAATTTTCGGCGATTGTTCAAGATGCGGACATTTTACAAGGTTGCATCGCCCAAACCTGTCTCCGGACAAGCGCGTCATCGAGGCGACGCCATGCCGCATCGTCTCCCGGCAGTCCGAATCGCAGCCAATCCGGCCGGTGCTCGAACCGGCGCGCCAGGATCCCGGACTCGCCCAAGGCGCGATAGAGCGCCGGTGCCCGATCGTCCTCGACAAGACGGAACAGGTCCGTCCCGCCAACCACCCGCAATCCGGCCCCCGCCAGCAGCCTGTCCAACTCCGCCGCAGCATCGGCCAGACGGTTGCGCGTGGCAGCGATCCAGCCGCGGTCGCCGAGGGCCGCCGTGGCGATGCTCAGTCCCGGGCCGGACACCGCCCAGGGGCCGATGGCCTCGCGCAATGCCGCCGCCAGATCGGCCGGGGCGAGCGCTATGCCCAGGCGCAGTCCTGCCAGCCCGAAGAATTTGCCGAAGGAGCGCAGGATGACCAGCCCCGGCCGGCCGGCCTGCGCGGCGGCGCTGTCGTCAGGCCGCATATCGGCAAAGGCCTCGTCCACCACCAGCCAGCCGCCGCGTGCGGCCTGTGCCGCGGCGAGCTCCAGCAGCCGGGCGACAGGCCAGCGCCGGCCGTCGGGGTTGTTGGGGTTGACGACGACCAGCACGTCGGCCTCCGCCACGTCCGCCGCCATCCGCACGTCGTGGCCGGCCAGCGCCCAGCAGCGGGCATGCTCGGCATAGGTCGGCCCCAGCACGGCCACGCTGCCCGGCGCACGCAGCCGCGGCAACAGCTGGATCAGCGCTTGCGAACCGGAGGCCGCGGCAACCAGCTCCGCCGAGGGCACGCCATAGCAATCGGCCGCCGCCGCGCGCAGCGCCGCCTCCTCGCCCCGGCCGGGCAGCCGGGTCCAGGCATCCTGCGGCACCGGCGGCAGCGGATAGGGCCAGGGGTTGATGCCGGTGGACAGATCGACCCAGGGCAGCGGCGCACCGGGAAAGGCGGCACGGGCACCGTCCAGGTCGCCGCCGTGCAGAAGAACGCCACCGGTCGCGGCCCCCTGCCCCCGCGAATCCGCAATCTGCGGGTCCACCATGTGCGGCTTGGTCGCCGGGCTGTCTTCGGCCATGATCGCGCTCCTCATTTCCCCGCCGCGCGGCCAGCAGGCCGCCCCAATCCTGGAACGTCCCTGCCGTGCCGCTGCATCCCTTCCTGCTCGCCACCGCGCTGATCTTCGAGGCGGCGGTCGGCTATCCCGATCCACTCTACGCCCGCATCCGTCACCCGGTCGTATGGATCGGAGCGCTTATCGCCCAGTTGGACGGCGCACTCAACCGTAAGACCGACGGCTTCGACCGCCGCAAGGCGTTCGGCGTCCTGGCCGTGCTGGTGCTTCTGCTGACGGTCGGCGGAGTCGCTGTGGCGGTGGCCTGGGCCTGCCGGCTCCTGCCCTTCGGCTGGCTGGTCGAGGCGGCGCTGGCGTCCACCCTGCTGGCCCAGCGCAGCCTGCACGACCATGTGGCGGCGGTCGCCAAGGGCTTTCGCACCGCCGGGCTGGAGGGCGCGCGCAAGGCGGTATCGATGATCGTCGGCCGCAACCCGGCCACACTGGACGAACCCGCCGTCGCCCGTGCCGCCATCGAGAGCCTCGCCGAGAATTTTTCCGACGGGGTGGTGGCGCCGGCCTTCTGGCTGCTGGTGGGCGGATTGCCGGGTCTGGCGCTCTACAAGGCGGTCAATACAGCGGACAGCATGATCGGCCACCGCACCCCGCGGCACGAAGCCTTCGGCTGGGCCGCGGCACGGCTGGACGATCTGGTCAACCTGCCGGGATCGCGCCTGACCGCTTTTCTGCTGGTGGGGGCCGCCTGGATGACGGGAGGGGCGGACGCGCGGCAGGCCTGGGCGTCGGTCAGGCAGGACGCCCACCGCCACCGCTCCCCCAACGCCGGCTGGCCGGAGGCGGCGATGGCCGGTGCGCTCGACCTGCGGCTGGGCGGGCCGCGGGTCTATGGCGACACCCGAATCGAGGATGTCTGGCTCGGCGCGGGACGCACCGCCGCCACGCCGGACGACATCGGCCGGGCGCTGGCGCTCTATCGTCGCGCCTGCGCTCTGCTGGTCGCCGGGGCGCTGGTGCTGGCCGTGCTGGGGTGACCGCTCACCCCCGCCCCGCCCGCCGTACCATCGAGGACAGGCGCCGGCCGACCCGGCGCGCGAACTGACGGACCGCGATCAGCAGCCGGCGCGCGGCGCGGACGGGAGCGGTTTCCTTCAGCCAGGCGAGCCAGGCCGTCACCCGCACATACCCCCAGGCGAACCAGCCGATGGTCAGCAGCTTCGGCTTGGCGATGTGGAACAGCCGCTCCACCAGGGTGATCTTGACCAGTTCCGCCCCGATGATAACGGCGGCGCCCGCCATGGGGCGGCCTGTCGCGAACAGCCAAGCGCCGACCGGCTTCGCCGGCTCCAGCAGGGCCAAAGGCACCAGCACGAGGACCAGCGACGGATAAGGTCCGAGCCCCGCCACCAATTGCCCGAATCGCGCGAACAGCGGCAGCCGCGCGATCCGGCGGGCGACCGGCCGCACCACCCAATAGGCCAGCGCGTCCAGCAGGAAATACGCGACCGCGAACAGTGTCGCGACCGGGCGCAGCAGGCGGGACAGCAGCCGGCGCGGTGGCGACGACGGCGACGACGGCGACGTTTCGGGCGAGGCGGGACGGTTACGCGCCCCGGGAAGGGGAGTGCTGTTCATTGGAAATATTCCGCCGGAGGTCCTAGGTCCCTGTCTACCACGAAGGCGAGCCTTTCGTTCGTGGGAAGGGGCTGGCACCTTCACCCAAATTGTTTCCGTAAACGCACAATCGAGTCCGCTCCCCCCCGAACGATCCCACACAACAGCCAAAGCGACCGTGCCCGGCCATTACGATCCCCTCCTCGTCGCATTATCCTATGTGATCGCCGTGTTCGGCGGTTATGTGGCGCTGGATCTCGCCCATCACTCCCGCGACAGCACGGCAGGCCAATCCCTCGCATCGGACCTGCGGAAAGCGACCGGAAGCGAACCGGGCGACAAACGGCGATTGGCCGGTGCGGCGCTGGCGCTCGGTGCCGGAATCTGGTCGATGCATTTCATCGGCATGCTCGCCTACCGCAGCGACATGCCAATCGGCTATGACGCCGGGCTGACCGCGTTGTCCTTCGTGCTGGCCGTCGGCGTTTCGGGAGCCGGCCTGTTTGCGGTAGCGCGCAACCGCGACAACAACTATTTTAAATTGCCGATTGCAGGCACCCTGACCGGGCTTGGCATCGTCAGCATGCATTATGTGGGAATGGCGGGAATGCGCATGGACATGGACCTGTCCTATGACGTGGTTCTGGTCGCTGTTTCGGTGATCGTCGCCATCGCCGCCTCGACCGCAGCCTTGTGGCTGGCCTTCCGGACCAGCCGCCCGCTGCAACGCGCCGCCAGCGCCGTGCTGCTGGGGCTGGGGGTGGTGACGATGCACTACACCGGCATGGCCGCCGCCGGGATGGAGCCGATAACGGAACTGAGCGCCGCCGCCATCGGAAGCGCGGACGCCAGCCGCAGCGCCCTTCCCCATGCGGCGTCCCACTCCGGCCAGGGCATCGCACTGTCCTCGTCCCTGCTGGCGATCATGACCGGGATGGGGACGCTGCTTCTGCTGTCGCTGGCGATGCTGTCGTCGCTGCTCGACCGCCGGCAGCAGGCGGAGCGGTCGGCGGAGCAGGAAGCGCGCTACCGTGCCATCGTCGACACCGCGGTGGACCCCATCGTCCTGATCGACGACCAGGGCATCGTGGAGTCCTTCAACCACGCGGCGGAGAAGACCTTCGGCTACCGGGCCGACGAAGTCATCGGGCGCAACATCCGCATGCTGATGCCGGAACCCTACCGCAGCGCCCATGACGGGTATCTCGACCGCTACCGCCGTACGGGCGAGCGGCGGATCGTCGGGATCGGCCGCGAGGTGGACGGTCTGCGCAAGGACGGTTCCACCTTCCCGCTCGACCTGTCGGTGGGCGAATGGCATGTCGGCAAGCGCCGCATGTACACCGGCATCATGCGCGACATCACCGCCCGCAGGGCGTCGGAGGAAGCGATCCTGCGCGCCCGCGACGAGGCGGAGGCAGCGAGGGTCGAGGCCTTGCAGGCCCGCGACGATGCCCAGCGTGCCGACCGCGCCAAGACCAAGTTCCTGGCCGCCGCCAGCCACGACCTGCGCCAGCCGCTGCAATCGCTGTTCTTCTTCGCCCACGCCCTGTCGGACAAGCTGGAGGATCATCCGGCCGCTCCCCTGCTGGCCAGCATGACCGATTCGCTGAACGGGCTGCGGGTGATGCTGGACAGCCTGCTGGATGTCTCCCGCCTGGATGCCGGGGTGGTGAAGCCCAGCGTCACCGACTTCGCGCTCGGCCCCCTGCTGGAGCGGCTGGCGGAGGAATACCGCATCCGCGCCGCCGAGTCGGGCCTGACGCTGCGCCATGTCCCGACATCCGCCTGGACCCGCAGCGATCCCACCCTGTTGGAACGCATCCTGCGCAACCTGATCGAGAACGCCATCCGCTACACCGAACGCGGTGACATCCTGCTCGGCTGCCGACACCATGGCGGCGCGTTGCGGCTGGCGGTGCTGGACCAGGGCATCGGCATCCCCGCCGACAAGACCCAGGACATCTTCCAGGAGTTCACCCAGCTCGCCAATCCGGAGCGCGACCGCCGCAAGGGACTTGGGCTGGGGCTCGCCATCGTGCGGCGGCTGGCCGGGCTGCTGGAGCATGGCGTAACGGTGCAATCCGCACCGGGACGCGGCAGCGGCTTCTTCCTCGATGTGCCGGCAGCGGTTCCGCGCCCGATCCCCAAGCCGGTACGCGTCCCCGCCGAACTGCCGGACGCCAAGGGGCTGATCGTGGTCGTCGACGACGACACCATCATCCTGCTGAGCATGCGGGCGATGCTGGAAGAATGGGGATACGAGGTGGTCGCCGCGGTCTCCGCCGACGAGGCCATCGCCTCGCTGCTGAATCTCGGCCGGCAGCCGGCGATGATCGTCGCCGACTATCGCCTGCGCGAAGGACGGACGGGGGTGGAGGCGATCCGCGACATCTACGGCGTCTGCGGCGTGCGCGTTCCCGCCGTGGTGCTGACCGGCGACACCGACCCTGCCCGCATCGCCGAGGTCCAGCGCAGCGGCCACCGGCTGATCCACAAGCCCGTCTCCGCCCCGATGCTGCGCGAGATCCTCAACACCGCTGCATAAGGCGGCAGATCTTCCACCCGAACCGGCGGCAGGGGCGCGAAAAAGCGCCCGACTCCACCGAAGCAACCCTGGACGGGCCGGCGGCCGGAAGACTAGCATCCGCCGCCCGACCGAGCCTCCCGGCGGCCCCCGCCCGTCGCCGCCCCCTTCTCTTCCACGGACCGTGATGCTGCGCCGTTCCCTGATCCGCGCCGGCGAGACCTGCGCTTTCCAACTCCGCGCCGCCCTGGCGCGTGCGCTGTCCCGCCCGGCCCCGCCCGTTGCTCCCCCTGCCGATCCGCCCTACGACGGCTATCCGCCGCCGCCCTACCAGACGCAGCAGCAGCCCCAGTATCCGGGCGCCCCTTATCCGCAAGCGCCGCAACAGCCGGTCTATCCGCCCAACGCTTACCCACCGAACGCTTATCCGCCGGGTGCCTATCCCCCCGCGGTCCATCCCATGGGTGCTCCGCCGCCCGGCCAGCCCTATCCCCAGCAGCAGCCGGCGCCGCCCTATGGCGCGCAGCCGATGCCGCCCCCTCGCAACTCCCGGCGCCCACGCCTGCGCCTGCGCCTGCCGCGGGGACGCTGGGGCAAGGTCGCGGCCGTCGTCGGCGTGCTTGTGCTGCTGCCGCCGGCCGGTCTGCTCGGCACCTATATGTGGATGCGGGCTCAACAGCCGCAGACCAGCGGCACGGTCGCCATTCCCGGCAACGGCGCGCCGGCCGAGGTCGTGCGGGACAAGCAGGGCGTGGTCCATATCTTCGCCGCGACCGAGCGCGACGCCTACCGGGCGCTGGGCTATGCCCACGCCCAGGACCGCCTGTGGCAGATGGAGACGATGCGCCGGGCCGGGGCCGGCCGGCTGGCCGAACTGATCGGCACCAAATACGGCGACTTCGCACTCCGCACCGACCGGCTCATGCGCACGCTGGGCGTCCGCCGCGCGGCGGAGGCGATGGCCGCCACCCTGTCGCCCGACGCCCGCACCGCCTTCGAAGCCTATGCCGAGGGTGTGAACGCCTATCTCGCCACCCGGTCGGAGGGGTTGCCGGTCGAATTCCAGCTCCTGCGCCACACGCCGGAGCCCTGGACCGTCGCCGACAGCCTGGTCTGGGCCAAGCTGATGGCGCTGCAACTGTCGGCCAACTACCGCGACGAGCTGTTCCGCTCCCGCATTCTGGAACGGCTGTCGCCGCAACAGGTCGACGATCTGTTCCCGTCGGACGTTCCCGGGTCTCCCACCACGCTGGCGAGCGACCTGCGCGGCATGGATTTGCGGGAAACGGTGCGCCGCACCCTGGCGGCCCTGCCGCAGATGGGCTTCGACACCGCGTCGAACGAATGGGTCCTGACCGGCGCCCGCACCACGACCGGCAAGCCGATTCTCGCCAACGATCCGCATCTGGGGCTGGAAGCGCCGATCCTCTGGTATCTCGCCCGCATCGTCACGCCGGACTTCACCGTCACTGGCGCCACCGTGCCGGGCGTGCCGCTGACCATCCTGGGCCACAACGGTAAGGTCGCCTGGGGCTTCACCACCACCCACAGCGACACCCAGGACCTGTTCGTCGAGAAACCCGACCCGCAGGATCCCGCACGCTACCTGACGCCGGACGGCAGCCAGCCCTTCGAGACGCGTGCCGAAACCATCGGCATCGCCGGCGAGGCGTCGCAGACGCTGACCGTCCGAACCACGCGGCATGGTCCCGTCATCTCCGATCTGGACGCCCCGTCCATCGACGGCAAGGCGCCCGGTCCGGTGCTGGCGCTGTCCTTCCCCGGCCTTGCCGACGACGATTCCAGCGCGGAGGCTCTCTACCGCCTGAACCATGCCGGATCGGCGGAGGGCGCGCGCGACGCGCTGCGCCTGCATGTCGCCCCGCAGCAGAATGTCGTCTATGCCGATGTGAGCGGAGAGGTCGGCTTCATCACCCCCGGCCGGGTGCCGATCCGCCGCAAGGGCGACGGCCGCGTGCCGGTTCCCGGCTGGACCGGCGAATATGACTGGACCGGCTTCCTGCCTTATTACGCCCTGCCGCAGGCGGTGAATCCGCCGACTGGGCAGTTCGTCAACGCCAACAATGCCGTGGTCGGGCGCGACTATCCCTATCGCCTCGCCACCGAATGGCCGGATCCCTCGCGCGCCAAGCGCATCGTCGAGATGCTGGGCAACGGGCGCCATTCGGTCGAGGATGTGGCGCGCCAGCAGATGGACATCGTCTCCCTGCCCGCCCGCGACTTCCTGCCGGACCTGCTGAAATACCCAACGCCGCCCGGCCTCGCCAGCGACGCGGCGGCCCTGCTGCGCGGCTGGGACGGTCGGGTCGACCGCAACCGGCCGGAACCGCTGATCTTCGACATGTGGCTGCGGGAGTTGGTGCGCGCGGTCTTCGCCGACGAGTTGGGCGCCGACTTCGCCTCCTATTGGGATTTGCGGCCGGAGGCATTGCGCAATGTCCTGAACAACCGGCCGGAGTGGTGCGACGACGTCACCACGCCGCAGAAGGAAAGCTGCGCCGACATCATCGGCCGCTCGCTGGAAACGGCGGTCAAGGCGCTGGCCGAGCGTCACGGTTCCAGCATGAAGAGCTGGCGCTGGGGCGACGACCACACCGTCGCGCTGGTCCACCGCATGCTGAGCCGCGTGCCGCTGATCGGCGGCAAGGCCGACCTGTCGGTGGAGACCGACGGCGATTTCTTCACCGTCAACCGCGGATCGACCACCATCCGCGACCCCGGCAATCCGTTCCGCCATGTCCAGGGCGCCGGGTTCCGCGCGGTCTACGATCTGGCCGACCTCGACAATTCCCGGTTCGTGATCGCCACCGGCCAGTCCGGCAACATCTGGTCCCGTCACTGGGGCGATCTCGTCACCCTGTGGCGCGATGGCGGTTCGTTGCGTATGGCCGGCGACCGTGGCACGCTGGTCTCGGCAGGGGCGGAGGTGCTGACTCTCACACCACGCAACACCGGGACAAACACGAAATGACCATAACGCTGGAGGACGTGCGCGCCGCGGCGGCGCGCATCGCGGGACACCTGCCCCGAACGCCCACGGTTCCGGCTCCCCGCCTGGGGGACATGGCGGATTGCCGGATGCACGTGAAGCTGGAAAACCAGCACGCCACCAGCTCCTTCAAGGAGCGCGGCGCGCTGAACAAGCTGCTGTCGCTGGGCGAGGCGGAGCGCCGCGCCGGTGTCATCGCCATGTCCGCCGGCAACCACGCCCAGGCGGTGGCCTGCCATGCCACGCGGCTGGGCATCCGCTCGACCATCGTCATGCCGGCCTTCACCCCCTTCACCAAGGTGGAGCGGACCGAGAATCTGGGCGCCACCGTCGAACTGCATGGCGAAACGCTGAGCGAGGCCGCTGCCTTCGCCCATGACCTGGCGGCGCGCGACGGTCTGACCTTCGTCCATCCCTACGACGACCCGCTGGTCGCCGCCGGCCAGGGTACGGCAGCGCTGGAACTGCTGGAGGATGTGCCGGACCTCGACGTGCTGGTGGTCCCCATCGGCGGCGGCGGGCTGATCTCCGGGATGGCGACGGCCGCCAAGGCGCTGCGGCCGGATCTGGAGATCGTCGGGGTGCAGTGCAGCCTCTATCCAGCGGTGCGTCAGGCACTGGCCGGCCAGCCAATCACCTGTGGCGGTGCCACGGTGGCGGAAGGCATCGCGGTGAAGGCGCCCGGCGCCCTGACCCTGCCGATCATCCGCGCCCTGGTCGACGACGTGGTGGAGGTGGGAGAGGCCCGGCTGGAGGAAGCGGTCTACCGCCTCGCCACCGTGCAGAAGCTGGTCGCCGAGGGCGCCGGGGCGGCGGCGCTGGCCGCGGTTCTGGAGGACCCGCAGCGCTACCGCGGCCGCAAGGTCGGGATCGTGCTGTCGGGCGGCAACATCGACTCCCGCATCATGGCGCAGGTGCTGATGCGCGGGCTGGTCTATGAGGGTCGCATCGTCCGCCTGCGCATCGGCATCACCGATGCGCCCGGCGCGCTCGCCCGCGTGACCCGCCTGCTGGGCGAGGCCGGCGCCAACATCGTTGAAGTCCACCACCAGCGCCTGTTCCACAACGTGCCGGTCAAGATGGCGGAAGTGGATGTGGTGCTGGAAACCCGCAACCAGACCCATGTCGATGCGCTGATCGCCAGGATGAAGGATGCCGGCTACCCGACCAGCCTGATGATGGAGGTGGGGTAAGCCCCCACCCCGTCAGATGCTGTAATTGTCCGCGATCTCGGAGCGCAGCTGTTCCACCTGATCGCGGAACACCGCTCCGTCCCGGCCGGCACTGTTGCGCACGTCGCGCACCACGCGGGCCGGGGTGCCGCCCAGCACGATGATGCGGTCGGCCAGATGCACCGCTTCTTCCAGATCGTGGGTGACGAACAGAACCGTCTTGCCGGTTTCCTGGTGGATACGGCGAAGCTCGTCCTGCAAATTGTGACGGGTGATGGCGTCGAGCGCGCCGAAGGGCTCATCCATCAAGAGGATGTCCGGGTCGACCGCCATGGCGCGGGCGATGCCGATGCGCTGGCGCTGGCCGCCCGACAGCTCGTAAGGCCAGCGGCGGGCATAGCCGTCGAGCCGCACGAGCTTCAGCGCGGCTTCCGCCCGCTGGCGCCGCTCGTCGCGGCTGACCGGCAGGCCCTCTAGCCCGAACTCGACATTGCGGATCACCCGGCGCCACGGCAGCAGGCGGGAGTCTTGGAACACCAGCCCGACCGGGCGATGGCCGGGACGCTGATCCTGATGGATGGTGACGCCGCCGCTGCGCGCAGTGTGCAGCCCGGCGACGACGCGCAGCAGGGTCGACTTGCCGACGCCGGACGGGCCGACGATGGCGACGAAGCTGCCGCGCTCGACCGACAGGTTGACGTCGACCAGCACCGGCGGCGCGTCCTTGCCATAGCCGATGGACACGTCCACAAGGTCGATGACCGATGAGGCGGCGGTCTTGGAGAGGGTCACCGCTGCCATGAGAGCACCCGCGACTGGACTTGCATGAACAGGAAATCCGACACGCCGTAAAGCAGCGCGATGGTGACCATGTAGAGCACGACGATGTGGGTCGCCAGCAGGCCCGACGCCTCCATCATCCGCATGCCGAGGCCGGAGATGCCGAACAGCTCGGCCGCGACCACAGTCATCCAACCCTGTCCCAGCCCGGCGCGCAGGCCCGACAGGATGCCCGGCAGGGCGCCCGGCAGGATGATCTTGAACAGGCGCGGGATCAGCCCGCCCTGGCCGAAGGCATAGCCAAGCTCGATCAGGTCCTTGTCCACCCCGCGCACCGCGGCGTAGCTGGCATAGTAGTTGATCCAGAACACCGTCAGCGCGATCAGGAAGGACGCCGCCCCCTCGCTGACGCCGAACCAGATGATGGCGAAGGGGATCCAGGCGATGGCCGGGATCGGGCGCAGCATGCGCACGACCCAGGCCTGGAAGGCGTCCCACTTGCCCCAAAGCGCGGCGGCCGTGCCGAACGACACGCCGAGGAAGGTGCCCAGCGACAACCCGACCAGATAGTGCGACAGGCTGGCCAGCACCATCGCCTGCCAGGTGCCGCTCTTGAACTCGGACAGGAAGGCGGCGGGCACCGCGCTCGGCGACGGCAGCAGCCGGGCCGGCACGACCCCGCTGCGCGCCACCGCTTCCCACGCCAGCAGGAAGACGATGACGCCCAGCGCCGACAGGGCGATCTTGTTATAGGTCTTCATCGGCTTGTCGATTTCCCTCGCACGGCCGCCTTACTTGACCGCGGCGTCGTAGAAGCTGAAGTCGAAGGCCTCGGCCACCGGAACCGTCTCGGATGCCGAGCCGATTTCCTTGGTATAGGCCATCATCTGCTCGACCGCCGGGACGACCTTGTGCGGATCGGCGACGAACTTCGACCCCGGCCCCTTGAAGGCGGCTTCCAGAGTCGCCGGCTCCATCAGGCCCTTGCCGAGATAGTTGTTCACGATCTTGGCGGAACCGGCCGGGTCCTTGGCGATCAGGTCGACCGCACGGATGTGGGCCTTGACCAGCGCCTTGATGGCATCGGGGTTCTTCTTCAGCACCTCGGCACGCGCGGAAACCACGGTGCCGGGCTGGTCCGGGAACATCTGGGCGCCGGTGGCGAGCAGCACGACGTTCGGGTCCATCTGCTGGGTGACGGTCACCGTCGGCTCGCGGATGGTGGCGGCGTCGAGCGCGCCGGCCAGCAGGGCCTGCTGCGTCTTCTCGATGCCCATCGGCACCAGCTCGACATCGGCCGGATCGACCTTCACCACCTTGAACAGCCAGTGCTTCAGCACGGTGTCGGGGACGGAGCCCGGCGGCTGGGTGCCGATCTTCGGCTTGCGGCCGGTGTCGGCGGCGAATTTCTTGAAGGCTTCCGCGGTCGGCGTGGTGCCCACCGCCTTGGCGAAGGGACCGCGGGCCGCGACCACCATCTCCTCCACCGCCGAATTGGCAATGACCGAGATGTCGGCACCCTTGGTGCGGGCGACCAGAACGGGGGCGACACCGGCATAGAGCAGGTCGATCTGGCCGGCGGCCATCGCCTGGATGGCGTGCGGGCCAGATTCGAAACGGGTCAGCTTCAGCGCGATCCCGGCATCCTTGGCCCAGCCCTGCCCATCGACGATGAACAGCGGCGATGCCGCCAGAATGGGAATGTAGCCGATTTCCAGCTTCACCGGGTCGGCGGCATGGGCGGTGCCCGGCATGACGGCAGCGGTCGACGCGGCAGCCGACGCGAGGGCGACCAGGGCGGCAAGGGTGGAGCGACGGGTCAAGCGGAGCATCGGATCGTCCTCGGCTAAGGTTCCGACGCTATTTAGCACGGTTGCCCGAATGGGGAAGAGAGATTTTCACATAACAGGAAAAGGGAATTGGTAATTTAACATGAAAAAATAGTGTTATCCTTAGGCCGAAACCGCCTGGAACCGCGGAAAATGTGGGTTCGGCGCGGCGCTGGCGGTTCGGCTTCAGGTCTCGGTCAGCAGGTAGAGCGAGACGCCGCAGAGCGAGACTCCCACCATCAGGATCGCCATGGCGATGCGCGTCCAGAACGTGATGTGCGAATCGAGCGGGTCGCAGAGGTCGTCGTCATCCATGGTCGGGTTTCCGTCACTGTGGGGAAGCCGGCGGAAAGCAGGCCGCCGGCTTTCGGTGACGGTAAGCGTTAGCGGTGCCGTGTTGCGGCGATGTGTCCCGCGGACGGTCCTGTGTAACGCTTGGTAACGGCTTCCCTTGATGGTTACAGCCGGGACGTCAGAGGCCCTCCACCACGATCATCTTGAAATCGGCGGCATCGCGCCGGGCTTCGCGGGCCTTGCGGTATTCCGGGCTGTCGTAAAAGGCCTTGGCGGTCGCCACGTCCGGGAATTCGAGGATGACGATGCGGTTGGGCTGCCATTCGCCTTCCAGCACCGCCGTCTCGCCGCCACGGCTGAGGAAGCGCCCGCCATTCCTGGCAATCGCGTCGGGGGTCAGCGACTTGTAGACCTCATAGGCAACCGGATCGGTCACGCGCACGTCGGCGATGATGTAGGCGGTCATCGGTTCCACATCCTCATTTATGGTCTTTGAGCCCAAAAGAAACGGGCGCGGGAAGCCTCGCCTCCCGCGCCCGTTTCGGTCAACCGCTTGATGTGCCGGTCAGGCTTCCATCGCCTTGACGACCTCTTCGGTGACCTTCTTGGCGTCGCCGAACAGCATCATGGTGTTGGGGCGGAAGAACAGCTCGTTCTCGACGCCGGCATAGCCGGCGGCCATGCCGCGCTTGATGAAGAAAACCGTCTTGGCCTTCTCCACATCCAGGATCGGCATGCCGTAGATGGGCGAGGTCGGATCGGTCTTGGCCGCCGGGTTGGTCACGTCGTTGGCGCCGATGACGAAGGCGACATCCGCCGTGCCGAAGTCACGGTTGATGTCCTCCAGCTCGAACACCTCGTCGTACGGCACGTTGGCCTCGGCCAGCAGCACGTTCATGTGACCGGGCATGCGGCCCGCCACCGGGTGGATGGCGTACTTCACGTCCACGCCTTCATGCTTCAGCACATCGGCCATCTCACGCAGCGCATGCTGGGCCTGGGCCACCGCCATGCCGTAGCCGGGGACGATGATGACCGACTGGGCGTTCTTCATGATGTAGGCGGCATCCTCGGCCGAGCCGGCCTTGACCGAACCCTGCGGACCCTTGGCGGGACCGCCGGCAGCGGCACTCTCGCCGCCGAAGCCGCCGAGGATGACGTTGAAGATCGAGCGGTTCATGCCCTTGCACATGATGTAGGACAGGATCG
>NZ_PDKW01000043.1:1167851-1817698 GCF_002573965.1 Azospirillum palustre
AGGTTTCCATGGTCTTACTTGCCCTTCTTCTTGAACATGGAGAGCATGCGCTGGGTCACGAGGAAGCCGCCGAAGATATTGACGGACGCCAGGATGACGGCGAGGAATCCCAGGACCTTGGAGAAGCCGAAGCCGGCCGGTCCGGCGGCGACCAGCGCGCCGACGATGATGACCGAGGACACGGCGTTGGTGACGGCCATCAGCGGCGAATGCAGGGCCGGGGTGACGCGCCAGACGACATAGTAGCCGACGAAGCAGGCCAGCACGAGCACCGTCAGGCCGGTGACGAAGAAGCTGCCATGACCGCCGGCGGCCTCGGCGGCGGGCTGGGCCGCGTGCGCGACCTGGGCGGCCAGCTGGTCGGCCTGCTGGCCGAGCGCCGCGAGGTTCGCCTTGAGCTCGGCAATACGGGCGGACAGTTGGGTCTGATCCATTGCGGTAAGTCTCCTCGGGCGCCCGGTCAGCCGGCGAAGGCGGGGTGAACGACGGCGCCGTCGCGGGTCAGCGCGATGGCCTTGACGATCTCGTCATCCCAGTTGACGACGACGCCCGTCTCCTTGCCGTGCAGCGACGTCAGCAGCGCCAGCAGGTTCTTGGCGTACAGGAGCGACGCGCTCTCGGCGATGCGGCTGGCGTAGTTGGCATGGCCGACGATCTTCACGCCGTTGGCCGTGGTCACCACCTCGCCCAGCTTGGAGCCCTCGACGTTGCCGCCCTGCTCGCGAGGTTGGCCTGGGAGGACAGCACGTCCATGACCTGGGCGCGGGTGATGCGCGGCATGAACTCCATGGCGAAGGCATTCACGCCGGCATCGGCGTAGGCCTTCACATGGTCGCGGCTGTTGTAGGGATTGAGGATGGCGAACAGCAGCGCGCCCTTGCGGATCAGCGCCAGTTCGTCCTCACCGCCCTCGGAAGCGATCAGCGGCCGCTGGACCTTCAAGACGATGTCGGCATCGGCCAGCGCCGAAGCCTGGTCGACGGCGATGGCGGCCCCCGCCGCCTCATAGGCCGCGTCGGTGATGCTGGAACCGAGGCCGGCCCCGCTCTCCACCACCACGTCCAGTCCCAACCCCTTCAGTTTCTTCACCGTTTCCGGTGAGGCGGCCACGCGAAGTTCGCCCGCACGTCGCTCCTTTGGAATGGCGACTTTCATTAGATAAAACTCCCCTGCCTCAAATACGCCGATCCCGGCATCCCCCATGGGTTATCGGCACAGACGACGCGCATACATGCCGGATCCATGTGACTTTGTGAAGCCGAACCCACCGATGGTAATACCAGCCTATTGGGTGCGCCGCAACAAAGGGAATGGCTGCGTAGACCTATCGTACGATTGTTTCATGCAAACAGACAAATCAGCCACGGGCTGTTCAAATTCCGCCGACGCTCCCGCTTGTACGAAGGAGTTGCCGCGACGCGATGACGCAGCCGTGCCCCTGCCGTGCGCCGGCGCGGCGCATCGCCGGCTTGCCATTCCCCCCGCCCGCCGATATTGTCCCGCCCCGTTCACGAACACCCCCATCGTTTGAGGTTTAGCCATGTCCGACGTCGGCGGCATCGCGGCGGATCGCCTGAAGTCCTTTGTCGAGCGCATCGAGCGTCTCGAAGAGGAAAAGCGCGGTCTGCAGGAAGACATCAAGGAAGTCTACGCCGAGGCGAAGGGCACCGGTTTCGACACCAAGATCATCCGGCAGATCATTCGCCTGCGGAAGATGGACAAGGCCGACCGCCAGGAGCAGGAAGCCATCCTGGAACTCTACAAGGAAGCGCTCGGCATGGTGGAGTGACGGCTTTCCGTCACTCTCCAGAGCTTACCGGACTTGCGAAGCGGCGGCCCCTTTCAGGCCGCCGCTTCGCGTTCCGGCACCTCGGCGGCACGCCCGGCCAGCGTTTCCATGACGTTGGCGACCAGCGCCAGCCCAGCCCCTCCATTGGCCCCGCCGCCGTCAGCCCCGTCCAGCGTCAGGATCGATTCGGGATGGAACTGCACGGCAGCCAGCGGCAGCGACCGGTGTTCGACCGCCATCACCGTCCCATCCTCCGTCTCCGCCGTCACCCGCAGGTCCGGCGGCAGGCTGTCGCGCCGCGCCACCAGCGAATGATACCGGCCGGCCCGCATCCCCTGCGGCAGCCCGTCGAAAAGCCCGTCCCCCTGGTGACGCAGGCTTGACGCCTTGCCATGCATCGGCTCCGGCAGGCGGTCCAGCGTCGCACCGAAATGCTCGACCATGCCCTGCAAGCCCAAGCAGACGCCGAACACCGGCACACCGAGATCAAGCGCCGCCTGCACGCTGCCGCCGACATCGAAATCGGCCGGCCGCCCCGGTCCCGGCGACAGCACCAGCAAGTCGGGCGGGTCGTTGCGCAGGGCGGCACGCGCATGGGTGTGGCGCAGGGTCGTGACGCTGGCGCCGGTCTGGCGGAAATAGTCGGCCAGCGTGTGGACGAAGCTGTCGTCGTGATCGACCAGCAGCACCCGCCTGCCCTCCCCGCTCCCTTGCCCTCTCCCCCGGGCAGCGCTCTCAACCACCGACAACCGCGGGCCGGCACCGCGCACCGCGTCGAGGAAGGCCGATGCCTTCAGCCGGCACTCGGCATCCTCGGCATCCGGATCGCTGTCGGACAGCAGGGTGGCGCCGGCGCGGACGAAGGCCACCCCGTCCTTCATGCGGATGGTGCGCAGTGTCAGCCCGGTGTCCATCCCGCCGTCGAAGCCGATGCGTCCGAACGCCCCGCCGTACCAGCGGCGCGGCGACCGTTCGGTATCCTCAAGGAACTGCATGGCCCAACGCTTGGGCGCGCCGGTCACCGTCACCGCCCAGCTATGGGTAAGAAACGCATCCAGCGCGTCGAAGCCGTGGCGCAGCCGCCCTTCCACATGATCGACGGTGTGGATCAGACGGGAGTACAGCTCGATCATCCGCCGGCCGATCACGCGGACGGAACCGGGTTCGCACACCCGCGCCTTGTCATTGCGGTCGACGTCGGTGCACATCGTCAGCTCCGCCGCATCCTTGGCCGAGTTCAGCAGCGTCAGGATCTGCGTCGCGTCGGTCAGCGCATTGCTACCGCGCGCCACGGTGCCGGAGATCGGGCAGGTTTCCACCCGCCCCTGACCGACGCGCACATACATTTCCGGGCTGGCGGCGACCAGGAACTCGCCGTCGCCAAGATTGATCAGCGCCTCGTAGGGGGCGGGGTTGGCGGTGCGCAGACGGCGGAAGATCGTCGCCGGGCTGTCGGCGCAGGGCTCGGCGAAGGTCTGGCCGGGGACGACCTCGAACAGATCGCCGCGGTTGAAGGCCTCTTTCGCCGCCCGCACCGCCTGCTGGTATTCGCCGGGGGCATGGTCGCACTCCGCGGCGGCGTTGGTGTCGGAACGATAGCCATGGACCCGCCCGCCACCCGCGATGCCCTCGGTCGAGATGCCGTCCACCACGAACTCATAGGCGAAGCGGCGCGCCACCCCGGCGGCATGGTCGACCACCAGCAGCCGGTCGGGCAGATACAGCACGAGGTCGCGCTGGTCGTCCGGCCGCACCAGCCGGCGGCGGATCGGCTCGAACTGGAAGGCGAGATCGTAGCCGAAGGCGCCATAGAGTCCCAGGAACGGCTCGTCCGGGCAGGCGAACAGCGCCATCAGCGCCCGCAGCACACTGAAGACGGAAGGCTGGCGGCTGCGCTCCTCCTCGGCGAAGGCCCCGGCCGGACGGCGCACCAGGGCGGTGACCCGGCCGGCGGTGACCTCCAGCCCGACAAGCGCCTCATGCCCGTCCAACGCCCCGGCCACGGCGGGCAGCAGCAGCCGGCCGCGCGGATTCAACGCATCGATGCGCACGGTGCGGCCGCGGGCGGTCACCGACAGCGGCGGATCGACGAAGCCCAGCGCCTGACGCCGGTAGCGGCCGGGCGCCTCCACCCCGCCGGACAGCAGCAGCCCGCGCCGCTCGTCGAGGGCGGTGACCAGCGCATCGACAGCCTCGGCCGACGCAACCGGCTCGGCAGTGCGGTGCAGACCGAAGCCACCGCCGGTCTTGGCCGCGAACGGATCGAGAAAGGCAGGATCGGCAAGGAACAGGTGGGACGGGATCATGGCGGCGGTGCTCCGGTTCGGGCGTCTTTTCGGTGACGCCACCCGGTGCTTCCGCCTGCCTGTCCGTTCTTCCGCTGGGTGACCCGCTGTGACGGGTCAGGAAAAAGGCCGCTCCGGATGCACCGGGCGGCCTTTTGTTCTCAATCCACGCTCACGCGCGTCGCCAGGCCGGCCCGTTGGAGACGGGCCACCACCAATGCTGCGACAGGAGGGGCGAGGACATGTTCATGACCGCAACCGCAACACAGGGCGGTGCCGCCTGTCAAGTGCTCCCTTCAAGCGGTCCAGGGTCATCGCATTTGGCCGAGGATGGATCTTGCGAAGTCGTCGGACCATCCTGAGCGTTTTCGCTTACGGCGGACGGAGACGTCAGGTCGGGCGCGGTTGAGGACGTTGAGGGCGAGCTTGCGCAGGGTCTTGCCATCGATGGCGAGCACGCCCGCGCCTGCCGCCCCCAGTTCGTCCAGAAACCGCCCGAAGCACGCCGCAAAGGCGGCCGGATCGAGAAGCCGGAAGATCCGCGAGAATGTATCGTGGCTCGGAATCCCGTTCTCCAGCCGCAAGAAGTCCCGGAACAAAGCCTCCCGATCCACCGCAAAATCGGCATAGTCCGAGCAGCTCTCAGCCCCGCAGATCGATGCCGTCAGCGCGATCGTGAGAACCTCCAGGAGGTCGTGCCGCTTGGCATTCCCCGTGCGAGGGTCTGGTAATGCGGCAAACACTTTGGCGTACCACGACATCGGGCGCTCCTCCTCTGACCGTCAGAGCCTCCCTACAGAATCCTTTTCAGATCGATGCGCTACCGTCTTTTCTCAAATGCGATTCCCCTGTCAAGCGGTCCCTGTTACGCGCGGTCCTGCGGCGGGGCGATGGCGTAGCTGCTGAGGTCCTCCTTGCGGCGCTCGTCCGACGGCAGACGGCCCTTGACCAGGAAGCTGATGTTCTCCGCCACGTTGGTGGCATGGTCGCCGATGCGCTCGATCGACTTGGCGGCGAACAGCAGGTGGGTGCAGCCGGTGATCTGCGCCGGCGTCTCCATCATGTAGGTCAGGAACTCGCGGAAGAGCGCGGTGTAGGCGGCGTCCACCTCCCCGTCACGGTCGCGGACGGAGGTGGCAAGCTCCGGATTCTGTTCGGTATAGGCGCGGCGCATGTCGCCGATCATCGCCTGCACCATCCGCCCCATGCGGACCAGCGAGGCGACCGGCGGAGCCACCGGCAGGGTCGACAGCGTGACCGCGCGCTTGGCGACCGATCCGGCGAAATCGCCCATGCGTTCGAGGTTGGAGGCGATCTTCAACGCCGCGACGATCTCGCGCAGATCCTTCGCCATCGGCTGGCGCAGGGCCAGCAGGCGGACGGTCATCGCCTCCACCTCCGCCTCCAGCCGGTCGATCTCGGCATCGCCCTTCAGAACCTCACCGGCGATGTCGGCATCGGGGCCGGCCAGCGAATCGAGCGCCAGCCCGACCTGCCGCTCCACCAGTTCGCCCATACGGTCGATGGCGCTGCGCAGCGCCGCCAGTTCGGTGTCGAAAGCCGCAAGCGTGTGTCCACCCGACATGATCCCCAACTCCTTGTTCCCACTTGGCTGCGACCGGCGTTTCGGCGCCCGACGCCCCGCAGATGGGGCCTGACCCCGTCCACGCCAAGGCGGCGCGGCACTGGATGCGGCATTAACCTTTGGCATAGATTATTTAGGAACACTGGTCTATCGATGGACCACGCAACCATGCAGACCGGACAGGATCGATGACACCGCACGAGTTGGTTGCCGTGCTGGAAAAGCACGAGCGCTGGCTGAAGAACAAGTCGGGCGGTTCGCGCGCCAACCTGACCATGGCGAACATGGAAGGGTCGAACCTGTCCGGGGTCAATCTGGCCCAGGGCAAGCTGTCCGGCGCCAACCTGTCCCATTGTGACCTGTCCAACGCCAATCTCAGCACCGCCGACCTGTTCGCCGCGCACCTGACGAAGGCAGACCTGTCGGGCTGCAACCTTTATCGCGCCGACCTGCGCGGTGCCCACATGCGTGGCGCCAAGCTGAAGCGCGCGATCCTGAAGGAGGCCGACCTGCGCGGCGGCGCCCTGCTGTATGGCGGGCATGGCGGCAAGAATGGCAAGGGGCTCGATTTCGTCCGCTCCGACCTGTCGGGCACGGATTTCGACGACGCGTCGCTGAACAACGCCAACCTGTCGGGCGCCGACCTGACCGACGTGTCGATGAACGGCGCCGATTGCGAGGGCGCGCTGCTGACCGGCGCCACGCTGATGCGCGCCAGCATGAAAAGCTGCAATCTCGCCCGCGCCGACCTGCGCGGCAGCAACCTGTCCGGCGTGAATTTGCAAGGTGCTGTGCTGCGCGACGCCAACCTGACCGGCGCCATGCTGGCCGGAGCCAACCTGCGCAACGCCGACCTTCAGGGGGCGAAGCTGGAGGGTGCCGATCTGGCCGGGGCCGACACCACCGGCGCCAATCTGGCGCGGTCGGCCGACAATTTCTCGGTCCAGATCCAGCAGGCGCTGCACAGCCATTACACCTGGATCAACACCAACGGAACGATGGGCGCCAGGGCCGACCTGACCGCCGCCGACCTCAGCCACATCGACCTGACGGGGGTCAACCTGTCGGGCGCCAATCTGAAGCGGGCCAATCTCAGCGGCGCCAAGATGCGCGAGGCGCTGCTGATCATGTGCGACATCTCAGAAGCGGTGCTGGACGGTGCCGATTTCAGCGGGGCGATCCTGGACGGCGCCAATCTGCGCGGCGCCAACATGACCGGGATCCGGCTGGACGGGGCGGGAGTCGGCTGGGTCGATATAAAGGGACCGGACGGCCAGCCGACCGGTCGCCTGTGGGCGGCGAACCTGACCGGCGCAAGGCTGACCGGCAGTTCCTGCATCCGCACCAACCTGCGCGGCGCCAACCTGTCCGACTGCGATTTCAGCAACGCCAACCTGACCGGTGCGATCCTGAGCGACGCCAACATCCGCGACGCGAAATTCACCGGGGCCAACCTGACCGGCGCCAGCCTGCCGCCGCCGCCGGACCCGGACGACGATTGACCCGAGATGCGGCCGATCGGGCGGCCGCTTCCGGCAGGTGTTCCGAGATCGACTGAAACGGGACGGCGGGAGCAGCGGACCGAAGCGGCCTTGCGCTACCTCTCGTCCCGCCCGTTCCCATCTTCGCCGTCGCGGGCCGCCGCACAGGCCGCGTTGAGGTTGGCGCCGACACGGCGCAGCACTTCCAGCGTCAGATCCAGATCTTCCGGCGCAATGCCGTCGATGGCGATCTGGGCGATCTCCGACGCGCTGGGCATCATCGTCTGGCGCAGGGCCCTGCCCTTGTCCGTCAGAAAGACGTTCATCTTGCGGCGGTCGTGGCTGTTGCGCACGCGCTGGACCAGCCCCTGGCTCTCCATCACGTTGACGGCGGTGACCGTGGTCGGCTCCATCATGCCCACGCGGTGACTCAGCTCCCGCTGGGTCAGTCCGTCCTCTTCCCACAGGGCACGCAGGAAGAACCATTGCCCCATGCTGACCCCCGACCGCGCGATGCGTGTCTGGAGGGCGCGGGCGAAGGCGCGATTCACGTCCCGGACGACGAACGATAAAGCACCGTCAGCCGAACCGGCCGCGTCTTCCGACTCGCCGGGGCGTTCCGGCTCCCACCCCTTGACAGACGCCTCCATACCGACAATCTCTCTGCCGTCGTTCCGCCCACAGCCACCCCAGCCCTTTGGCTGCGATGGACGGACAGCCGCCTGTCGAGGCGACGCCGCCGCATTGCATCCACCGGGTCCATGCCTGTCTGGTAACACCACCTTGACACGAGTGGGCATGGCTGCGTCATCCAATCATAACGTGTTGTGTGCAAAGCGCAAATCAATTGCGCAGCCATCGGTCGCCGGCATGCAATGATATGTCGGCTTTGGTCATCCAAATCGCCGGCACCGTAAGCAGAACACATCCACCGACTCTTCGCATGGCCGACTTGTGTCACATCCATCTTTTTGGCGCCGCCGCCAGACACCATATCCGCATATGATGATCGATATGATGATTGCCGATTGGATCGGTTTTATTTGGCAATTCGTACAGCACCGGAGCGTTAAATTAATATTTCGCTAAATTTTTGGGAATTCCCTTCCGACCGCTTGCAACTGCCGCGACCTTTGGTCACACAAGCCCCGAACCGCCCTTCACAGGAGCCGTGAGCCCGCAATGACCGCTTCGCCGACCGTCCCTTCGTCCCGTACCGTCACCGTCGCCGCCACCCAGATGGCCTGCAGCTGGGACCGTGCCGCCAACGTCGATGGCGTCGAATCGCTGATTCGCGAGGCTGCCGCCAAGGGCGCGCAGATCGTCCTGCCGCAGGAGCTGTTCGAGACCCCCTATTTCTGCAAGGACCAGAAGCAGTCGTTGTTCGAACTGGCTGCGCCGGCCGAAGGTCACCCGGTGATCGGACGGATGCAGGCCCTTGCGCGGGAGCTGTCGGTGGTCATCCCCGTCAGCTTTTTCGAGAAGGCCCGCAACGCCTACTACAACTCGATGGCCATGGTCGATGCGGACGGCAGCCTGCTGGGCATCTACCGCAAGTCCCACATTCCCGACGGCCCCGGCTATCAGGAGAAGTTCTATTTCAGCCCCGGCGACAGCGGCATCCAGGTGTTCAAGACCCGATACGCCACGGTGGGCTGCGCCATCTGCTGGGACCAGTGGTTCCCGGAGACGGCGCGCGTCATGGCGCTGAAAGGGGCGGAGATCCTGCTCTACCCCACCGCCATCGGGTCGGAACCGCAGGATTCCTCCATCGACAGCCAGGGCCACTGGACCCGAGTGATGCAGGGCCATGCCGGCGCCAACCTGATGCCGCTGGTGGCCTCCAACCGAGTCGGGGTTGAGCAGGGGGAAGGCTGCGCGCTGACCTTCTATGGCTCGTCCTTCATCGCCGGCCCGCAGGGGGAGATCGTCGCGCAGGCCGACCGCGAGAGCCGGACGGTCCTGACCGCCAGCTTCGATCTCGACCGCATCGCGGCGCAACGCGCCTCCTGGGGCGTCTTCCGCGACCGGCGGCCGGAGCTGTATGGCGCCCTGCTGACGCTGGACGGCGAAACCACCCCGCGTCGCTGACCGGTTGAGGGGGGAGCCGACGCTGGCGACCGGCTCCGGCCGCCGCGGCGTCAGACCGTCAGCCCCTTCCCCGTTCCGGAATTGCGTCCCGCAGTGCCGAGCGCCTGTGCCGCGCCATAGGCGGCGGCAGCGCGGGAGGATGCCGTATCGCCACCCTGCCGGCGCTGGTCTGATTGGGCTTGCAGCTTCGCCGCATCGGCCTGTGCGGCGACTCGCAAGTCCTGAGGCGAGGGATCGGCCGGTGCGAGCGCCGCGGCCTTGACCTGCTCCATCTTGGCGACGGTGGCCGCCGGTTCCGTTTCGGCGCTGACATCGATCGGCACCTCGCCGGCGGTGGCGTAGTTCTTGCCGTCCGGACCGCGGGTAAAGGTGAAGGAGGCGCCGCCGGCATGGGCACCGCCGGCCGCCTGATGCGCCGCCTCATGCTGGCGGACGCTGGTGTCGGCCTGCTTGAGTTTCTGGACCTGCTGCCGGGCTGCGTCGGACAGGGTAACGCTGTCGGCGGAGCCGCTCTTGGCATCCTGAGCGCCGGAGTCCTGGGCACCGGACGCGTCCTTCCCGTCCCGCCGCAGCGGCACGCTGCGCGGGGTGGAATAGGTTCCGACCGACGGGCTGGAGATGGAAAGGTCGGCAGCCACCGCCCGCATCCTCACTCAGATGCCGAACTTCCCATCAATTTAGGACGATTCGTCCGCACCGGCAACGGTATGGACATCCCTGCGTCCGTCCCTAGGCCCGTCCCTCCGCCTCAGACCTGCTCGAAGCCGGTCAGGACATTGGCGACATTGACGCCCAGATCGTCGACGGCATAACCGCCTTCCAGCACGAACAGGGTCGGCAGGCCTATTCCGGCAATGGCGGCGCCCATGCGCAGGAAATCCTCCGACACCAAGCGGAAGCGTGAAATCGGGTCGCCGCCATAGGTGTCGGCCCCCAGCGACAGCACCAGCGCGTCGGCGCCGAACTCTCGGATGCGCGCCGCCGCGACGGCCAGCGCCTGGGCGTAGGCGTTCCAGTCGGTCCCCCAGGGAAGCGTCAGGTTCAGGTTCGCCCCGTCCCCGACACCCGCTCCGGTCTCATCGGCATGACCGCAGAAATAGGGGAACTCGTCGGCCGGATCGGCATGGATCGACACGAACAGCACGTCGCCACGCTCCCAGAAGATCTCCTGGGTGCCGTTGCCATGGTGATAATCGACGTCCAGCACCGCCACGCGCGCGGCCCCGCCGTCGCGCAGGGATTGCGCCGCGATGGCCGCGTTGTTCAGGAAGCAATAGCCGCCATAGAAGGCGTGGCCGGCATGATGGCCCGGCGGACGGCACAGCGCAAAAGCGCTGCGGTCGCCGGCCCGCAGCCGGTCGGCGCCGGTCAGTGCGCTGTCGGCTGCGGATGTCGCGGCCCGCCAGGTGCCGGCGGTGATCGGCGTCCCCGCGTCGAAGGAGTAGAAGCCGAGCCGCCCGTCGATGGACCGGGGCACCCGCCGCCGCGACATTCCCGGCGCCACCCAGTTCAGCGGCAGCGCGTCGATGTCAGCGCCATGCTCAGCCACCCAGTCGTCCCAGGCTGTCTGGAGAAAGCCGAGGTAGCCGGCGTCATGCACCCGCTCCAGCGGGGCGATGCCGTGACGGGTGGGTTCCACGATCGGCCCCAGCCCGACCGCCTCGATCCGCGCCCGGACGATGTCGGCACGCGCGGGCTTCTCGTAGCAGGGAACGAGTTGGCCATCGTTGAGTTCGGACCGGCCGGCCTGCAACCGGTGCTCTTCGCTGTGGATGACGATCACGCCGTTGGCTTCCTTGACTGTTTCGCCGTCCCGGAAAGGGTCGGACCGGCGGAATGCGGCGTCATCATAGCGCCGCCCCACCATCCGCGGATGCCACCCTTTTGCATGGCGCCCCGGACGCAGGCCATTGCCTTCCGGCCTATTACACGCGATAGTGTTCAACGCTGATCACTCGCGCTGTGCGGGTGGTTGCTGGGGTTGTTTGACATCCATGTTGGCTGCTGCGTGCAGGATATTCGCCCAAATTGCGCCCGGGGCGGCGTTGATTCTGTGGGCGTGCGCCGTGTCGGCCGCCGAGCCCACGCGGGGCGATCCACTATTGCCGCGGTCTCAGTTGGCGTCGACGGACTCCCCCCTGGAGGCGGCCTTCTCCGCGCGTGCGGGAGAACCGTTGCGCCAGTTCGGCTATGACCTGTTCGCCTCCGCAACCGATGCGGTTTCGGCGGCCGAGGCCGCGCCCGGCGCCATCCAGGGCGACTATGTCCTGAACACCGGCGACACCGTTCTGGTCACCCTGCGCGGCCAGAAATCCTTCAGCAAACGCTTCACTGTCGACCGAAACGGCCAGCTGGTGGTGGACGATCTGCGACCGCTGACCGCCGCCGGCCTGACGCTGGACACCCTGCGACGCGACTTGGCCGCCACCGTCGCCGCCACTTGGCCCAGCACCGATGCCTTCGCCTCGCTGGCGGAGGTGCGGCGGATCGGGGTGCTGGTAACCGGCGCCGTCCACCGCCCCGGCCGGCAGGAGATCAGCGCCTTCGCCACCGTGCTCGATGCGCTGTCGGCCGCCGGCGGCGTGGATCGCGGCGGCAGCCTGCGCGCGGTCAGGCTGATGCGGTCCGGCGGTGCGGTCATGGTCGACCTCTACGCCCTGCAAATCGCCGGTGCCACCGGCAACGCGGATATGCCGTTGCGTGACGGTGACCGCCTGTTCGTCCCGCCGCTCGGCGCCACCGTCGCGATTGCCGGACCGGTGAAACGGCCGGGCATTTATGAACTGCCACCGGATGGTGGCCCCTTGTCGGCGTCGGAGATGCGCGACCTCGCCGGTGGCACGCTGCGGCCCGGCCGCGGCCGGCTTGTGCGATTCGGCATCGGGCCGTCGGGCGAGGAAGCGACGGAGGAGATCGCCGACCCCGACGCCAAGCGGTTCGGTGACGGCGACCTGCTGCTGATCGCGCCGGAACGGGAAGACCGCCGCGGCGAGGTTCGGCTCGACGGACATGTGCTGCGTCCCGGCCCGCGCGCGCTGACCCGGGCTAAATCCTTGTCCGGACTGCTTTCCCGTGCGGACCTGCGCCCATCGGCCTATTTTCCCTTCGCCGCCCTGGAAAGCACGGCCCCTGCCACGGCGGCGCGCAGCCTGCGGCCGGTCGACCTGTCGGCCGTTCTGAACGGACGCGACCGCCGGCAGCTTTCGGACGGCGACACGCTCTATGTCCTGGGGACCGCCGACGTCGATTTCCTGACGTCGGAGGCGGTGCTGGCCCTGCTGCGCGGCGAACGCCAGCCGCGGCAGGATGCCTGCCCCGGTCTGGTCGCGCTGGCCCGCATCCTGGCGGCGGAGCCGGCCGGCCCCCTCGCCACCGGTCCGCAGGCACGCGCCGCCGCCACGCTGACCGGTTCCCGCACTCCCTGCCCGCCCCTGTTCTCGACGGTGCCGGATCTGCTGCCCCTGGCCCTGCGCCATTCCGTTCTGCGCCTGACCGGCGCGCCGCGGCCCGGCTTCTATCCCGTGGCCGATGGGCCGGAGAGTGCCGGCGCGCGCGAGACCATCGTCGAATCGGAAGCGCCTCAGTACGAGCTGATCGGCCATGTCCGCCGGCCCGGAACCCGCCGGTTGCCGGCCGGATCCACGCTTCGTCAGGCGCTGGCGGAGGGCAAGGCGCTGAAGCGCGACGTGTATCCGCTGCTTGGCATCGTCGAACGTTATGACAGGCGGACCTTGACCCGCGCCTATCTGCCCTTCTCCCCGCAGGAGGTGGCTGCCGGACGTGCCGACCGTGCCCTGAGCGACGGAGACCGCATTCACCTGTTCGCCGCCGACGACATCCGCGGCCTGGTGAAGCCAGCCGAATCTAGGGCGGACAGCAAGGCGGACGACGAGTCCGAACCGCCGATGCTGGCGGCCCTGCTCGATCCGGCCATCGTGGCGGTGATTGGAGAGCGGACCGTCCAGCTGCGTGGCGCCGTGCGCGATCCCGGCGGCTATCCGGTCGCCGACCTCACGCCGCTGGCGGCCCTGGTCGCTGCGGCAGGCGGGCTGTCCACCGACGCCGACCCCACAGTGGCGGAGCTGATGGCCGCCAACGGCACACGCAACGCCATCGACCTGACCCGCGACGGCGCCCGCAGGATCGGCCCCGGCGATGCGCTGCGGATCAACCCGCGCCCACAGGCGCTGGAGGCGCGCGCGGTTGCCATCGAGGGGGCGGTGCGCCGTCCCGGCCGCTACGATATCGGCCGCGGCGAGACGCTGTCCTCCCTGATCGCACGGGCCGGCGGCCTGATCGACGACGCTTATCCGGCGGGAGCCGTGCTGACGCGCGAGAGCGAACGCCGCCGCGAGAAGGAGCAGTTCCAGCTGCAAGCGCGCGAACTGGAGCGCACGCTGGCGCTGGAGGTGGAGAAGGGCGAACCGGTGAAGGCGGAGAATGTCGCGCTGGCCCGCCAGCTCGCCGCTCAACTCCGTGCTGCCGAGCCGCTCGGCCGCGTGGTGGTGGAGGCGGATCCGGCTGTCCTGCGCAGCCGCCCGGCTCTCGACCCGCTGCTGGAGCCCGATGACCGGATCGTGATCCCGAAGCGACCGCTGACCGTGGCGGTGTCGGGCGAGGTTCTGCATCCGACCGCCGCGCAGTTCGTCAGCGGCAAGGGTGCCGAGGATTACCTGAACGAGGCGGGCGGCCCGACTCGCGATGCCGACACCGGCCGCAGCTTCCTGGTCCTGCCGGACGGCCGGGCACGGCCGCTGGCGCTGTCCTCGTGGAACCATCGGGTGGACGCTATCCCGCCCGGGTCGATCCTGGTGGTGCCGCGCGACCCCCGTCCCTTCGACGGGCTGGACGCCACCAAGGCCGTCGGCAACATCCTGAGCCAGCTGGCGATTACGGCCGCCTCGATTTCGGTGATCACGCGATGACGGCGTCCGCCCCGCTCCGACTCGCCATCCTGACCGTGGTCCGCAACGACTGCGCCGGACTGGCCGACACCTATGACAGCCTGCGCGGGCAGCTCGGTCCCGGCATCGTCTGGCTGGTCGCCGACGGCGCCTCCACCGACGGAACGGCGGAATGGCTGATGGACCATGCCGATGTCCCGCTGTGGTGGCGCTCTGCCCGCGACTCGGGACTGTACGATGCGATGAACGATGCGCTCGCCGCCGCGGGCCGGCTGGGCTGCAGCCATGTGCTGTTCCTGAATGCCGGCGACCGGCTGGCGGAGCCGGGCAGCGGCATGCGGCTTTTGCAGGCGATTGCCCGGCATCCCGATTGCGCCCTTCTCTATGGCGATGCGCTGGAACGGCTGGGTGACGGACGTATCCTGCTGAAGCGTGCCCGCTCCCACCGTTGGGCAACGTTGGGCATGTTCACCCACCATCAGGCGATGATCTATTCCGTGTCCGCACTGGCAGGGCTTCGCTTCGACTCCGGTTACCGGATCGCGGCCGATTATGACTTCACCTTGTCGGTGCTGAAGCGCGGACGGGCCGAACGGCTGCACTGGCCGGTCTGCCTGTTCGCGGCCGGTGGCCTGTCGCAGCGCGACGCAACCGCTGGCCGGCATGAACAAACTGCGATTCGACAAAGGCATTTCAGCCACGGAGCCATACACGCGGCAATGATCGCCATGGCTCAACGAGTCGCACTGGCATTACGCCATCGTCTTCCCGCTCTATACGCGAAATTACGTTTCCGATGCCCTGAAATTTAATGTCTTTCGCTCTCTTCCTCCCCCTTCCACCCAAACGGACCGTTGATACGCACAAATGGTTGCATAGAATTTACTTTCTGAACTAAGCATTCCCGCGGCGCCTTCCCTCTGGCTTTCCTTTCGAGGTACGACTTATGAGCGCGACCAAGACCAAACTCGCCCCCGCCCACACCCTGTCGCGCCGCGGCGAAGGTCCCAACCCCATCGACATCCATGTCGGAGCCCGCCTGCGGCTTCGCCGGACCCTGCTTGGCCTGAGCCAGGAGAAGCTGGGCGAAGCGGTCGGGATCACCTTCCAGCAGCTCCAGAAATACGAGCGTGGATCGAACCGCATCAGCGCCAGCCGCCTTTACAACCTCTCCCAGGTTCTCGGTGTGCCGGTCAGCTACTTCTTCGACGACATGCCGTCGCCCGACCAGATTGCCGCCGAAGTCCCGTCCGAGGCGATGAGCGAGACGGACGAGTTCGAATCGATGGCCCGCCGCGAGACGCTGGAACTGGTGCGCGCCTATTACCGGATCGAGGATCCGGGTGTGCGCAAGCGGACCTTCGACCTGCTCAAGGCGCTGGGTGGCGACCGGATCGCGCTGCTCGAAGAATAAGGGTCGCCGGCCGGACGGCCAGTCCGGACAGACTTGGAAGCGGCGCGGATGGACGGGAAACGGTCGAACGCTCCCGGTGCCATTGCCGCCGACCGCATCTTGAGCCCGACCTGCCAATAGTAGAACGCGCGCGCCAGCGCGTGGTCGAGCCCGGCTGCGCCATCGAGGACGCCAAGGCGCAGCACATAGGCATGCAGAAACGCCAAGAGCGGCCGGCCCGGCAGGCGCTGGAAAAGCCGCTTCTGCATACGCCGGCCGATGAGGGCGCGGAGGCTGGGAAAGGCACTAAAGCCGCCATCCGCTTCACCCATTATCAGCCGCTCCATCCGACCGTCGGCACGAATCGCCGCCTCCCAGTCGGAATAGCGGTTGTGGCGGTCGAACCAGGCCGAGAGCGGCTTGGCATCCTCATGGTCCATCGGGTGGCGAAGCCGGCCGGTCGTGCCGGCCACCTGCGGCTGGTAATGCCCCTCCACCTCCCACATCGCGGCGATATCCAGGTCGGGCTGATCGGGAAAGCGCGCGCGCCGACGGTCCAACAAGGCAAGCTTGCGATTCCAGCAGCCGAAACGCAGCCGTCGGCCGCGGACGACCGGCCTGCCGTCGATCCAGTAGGCCGCGCAGGCCGGGCCAGCCGCCATCAACCGGGCGATCTCCTCAACCAGTTCCACCGTCAGCCGCTCGTCGGCATCGACGAACAGAACCCAGTCATGGGTGAATGGCAGGGTATCCAGGCACCACTGCTTCTTCTTGGGGTAGCGGCCATTCCAGCGAAAGGGGATCAGGCGGGCACCATGTGATCGTGCGATGTCCGGCGTACCGTCATCGCTGCCGCTGTCGACCACGAAACACTCGGCGAATCGGGCAAGCGCCGGCAGGCACTGCGGCAGGTTCGCCGCCTCGTTGCGCGTCATCACCACCACGGAGACCGGAATGGCGGTCATGGCGGGCGCAGGCATGTTGGACATCCTCATGGCGCTGCCTCCACCCCCGTTGTCCGTTCCCGCAGGGCATGGGACACGGACAGGGCGAATCCGGCGGCGACAAGCCCGACCAGCCCAGCCAGCGGAATCACCACGGCCGGGTTCGGCCAATCCGGCAGGGTGGCGGCGGTCGGCGGCTGGATCATGTCGGCGGCGAAGGGCAGATCGACGCCGATCATCATCGCCACCCGCTCCTGGTCCAGCAGCAGGTCGCTCAGCGCCTGCCGGTGTTCCGCCACGGTGACGGCACCGAGACGAAGCTTGATGTGGGCGATCTGGGCGGCACTGCGCCGGGCCGCTTCCGCGCGCAGATGGGCGTCGGTGGCAGCGGCGATCCGCCCGAGCAGTTCCACTGCAATCGCCCTGTCGGCATGACGGAAGGTGATCCGTCGCATCGGCCCCGACCGCAGCATGTCGACAACCAGCCGGTCACGCAGGGCGCGCGCCACGCGGTCTCCGTCCGGCTCAACCCAATCCTCACGCCCGACCATCGCCAGCAAAGCCCGCTTCACCGCCGGAAACAGTCCGCGCGGCGGACGCCAACGCTCCGCCTCCGCATCCCAGCGTTCGGCAAACAGGGCGCGCAGGATGGCCGGGTCCGCAGCCAGACGGTCGGCCACCGGTCCCGAACCGAACAGTTCAAGATAGCGGGCGAAGTCGGACAGCGATTCGTCCCCCGCCCCCGGTTCGGCAACACCGGCGGAGTCGCGGCCGTTGAGCGTCGGCACCCGGGCACCCATCGCGGCGGAGCCGACCCGGGCCGTCGGACCGATCACCATTGCCGCCGTATAGGCCGGCGTCACCAGCCACAGAGCCGCCACCGCCAGCGCCAGACCGCCCAACCAACCGCCGAGCAGCCAGCGCCAGCCGGTCCGCAGGGTACGAACGACGCTGCGCAGGTCGCCCTCCCCTCCGGCCATCGGCAGGGCCAGCGTCACGGCATGCGGCTGAGGCTGGGAGTGACGCGGGGCGATGACGCCGTCAGGCATGGGGCAACGGCCTCCCCAACAGGGGCCGGACGGCACCGCGTGTCTCGACCAGACGTTCGGCCAACCCGACGAAGGCCGCGGCGGCACGGTCGGCCGTCCAGGCTTCGGCCTTTCTGGCAGCGCGCCTCCCCTCCGCTGCGCAGCGGTCGGGGGCGGCGGCATAGGCACGAACGGCTTCGGCGATGGCGGCCCCGTCGAACGGGTCGATCACCATGCCGCATCCGTCCATATGGGCCGCAGCCTCGCTTCCGGCCGGTCCCAGGAACAGGCAGGGCCGGCCGGCCGCCTGCACCCCGGCCAGCTTGCTCGGCACCAGCATCCCCTCCGCCGCCGGGTCCATCGCCACCAGATGCAGGTCGGCGGCGGACAGGCACTCCGCCAGCCGGTCGGCAGGCTGCCAGGGAAGCCGGCGCAGGTTGCGCACGCCCTTGCGGCGTGCTGCCTCTTCCACCGCAGCGAAGCCCCTGCCCTCGCCGACCAGCAGGAAAATCACGGATGGATCGCTGTGCTGCAGCCGGGCCGCCGCCTCCAGCACGCCGTCCATCGGATGGGCGAGCCCCAATGTTCCAGAATAGGCCACCAGAAAGCGGCCGTCGCCCTCCGCCAAACCCAGCAAGCGGCGGACGCTGTTGCCGGCCTTCTCCAGGGGGCGGATCGCCGGATCGGGCCAGTTCGGCAGCAGGGTCACCCGGTCCGCCGCCACGCCGGACGCGACGATGCGTTCGCGCATGCAGCGCCCGATGGCGATCACCCCATCCTGCCGCCGCAATGCCCGCGCCATGCCATGCCCGGCGACGCGGAGGAGAAGGTCCGGCACCCGCACACCCAGCACCGGAAGAAGGTCCGGGTAAAGATCCTGGCACCAGTGCAGCGACGCCGCACCATGGCGCGCAGCCAAAACCGGGCCGGCCAACGCCAGCATCGGCGGATCGGTCATCGTCACGACGAGGTCATGGCGTGGCAGGCGCAGGACCTGAGCCGTGAGTCGGCAAAGCGAGTCGAGATAGGCGCGCGTGTCGGGCCGCTCACCCTCCGGCACCCTGCGGCCGGTACGGATGATCGTGACCCCATCCGGAACAGCGCGGTTCGGCGCCTTGTCGCCGACCGGCCCGCCATCCGCCACCACCGTCACCCGCCAGCCGGCAGCCGCGATTCGCCCGGACAAGTCAGACAGGCAACGGCCGGTCGCCCCGCGGTCAGGCGGGAACACCCGGTTGACGAAAATGACGGACGGTCGGTTGAGCGGCACGGCGCACCGAAGCGTGAATTACACGCGAAAGTATGAAGATCCTCTAGGGATCAGACAACCCCTTCCTGCACTCGGCCGCCAAAAGCATCATGGAGAGGATGATTCCGGTGTCGAGATACTTGAAACTGGTGTGCAGGCAGAGCGCCATCGCCAGCGGCGGCACCACCGTCAGGGCCAGCGGCGGATCGGCCGCCAGCAGCCTGCACCAGGGCCTGACCAGCGCGCCGAGATAGGCCGCCAGCGCCACCATCCCGCACAGTCCGGTCTTCAGCAGGCTGTAGCTCGCCAGCGTGTGGGTATAGCTGACCCGCCAGCCGCCCACCGCCGGATTGGCGATCCGCGCGCCCCAGCCGTCGCCGAACAGCAGTGCCCAAGGAGAGGCGACGGCATGCTCGATCACCGCCGCCGCCTCTTCCCACCGGGCGTTGATCCCGGTCAGCCGCGTCTTCTCCGCCGCCTGCTGCCACGCCCCGACCAGCGCATCCCCACCGACGGCAGCCGCCAGCCCCAGACCGATCAGCAGAGGCAAGGCCAGCCACGCCTGCCGCCGCGCCCACCACAGGGCGATCAGCGCCAGCGACAGCAGCGCCAGCCCCAGCGCGGTGCGGTGGACCGCTCCGGCCAGCGCGGCAAGGCAGAGAGCCCCGCCGACGGCGCAGGGGATCGCGGCAAGCCACGAGCGGAACCGGCCGCCGATGCCGATCAGCGACAAGGCCGTCGCCGGCAGGACCACGGCGGCGAACAGCACCGCAGGCGCATTGAGCAGATAGGCGCCACCGTCGGCCATCGCCCGCTGTCCGATGGCGCCGAACCCCCAATCCGCCTGCCGCCACCAGCGCAAGGCCAGCAGCAGGCCGGCAATGCCAATCCCACCGGCCAGCGCCCGCACAGCGTTTCGCCCCGCGGCGCGCAGCGCCGGCACCAGAAGCACGGGAAGGAACAGGTATAGGAGGGGCACGACGTCGCGCAGGATGTCGACCACATCCCACCCCAACGCTGCCCCGCGCAGCAGCGGCACCCACAGCAACCAGGCGAATGCCGCAACCGCCACCGGCATCCATCCCCTGCCGGACTTCATCCATCCAGCGCCGGGAGGTGTCCGCAGCGCATGGCCGCTCGCCACCGCCAGCGGCCATTTCCAGCCGATCGACAGCAGGATCAGAAGGCCGATGGCCCCCTCCACCCCTCGCAGGGCCGGCGGCGCCGGCACGCTGAGGCCGCCATAGAGAAGCAGGGCCGCCGCCATCGCCAGCGCGCCCATCCGTGCGGCGGCCACCGTCATGGCCGCCCCTCGCGGAAATCGGCCGCGTGGCTCAGGCCCAGCGCTGCTCGGCGCGGTCCAGGCGGTAGAACAGACCCTCCTGCGGGCGCAGCCGCAAGGTTCCGGTCAGGGTCAGCGGTTCCCGCGTCGCCGGCAGGGCGATGGCGGTGTGGACATGCATCATTGTCGCCGGCCCTGGGCTTTCGCAGGCGGGACAGCCCATCGGATTGGCCGACAGGATGAAGCGGTTGTGGGCAGCGCCGTCGGTCAGCGGCACCATGAAGCCGCACACGGTGACCGGCCGGCCGTCCAACGCCGACACCTTCACGGGAAATTGCGGATCGCCGGCCAGACCGCCCATCCGCACGGCGCCCAGGTCGCGCCAGATCGCCGTGGACTCGTCCAGCGGAAGATGAAAGGGGCCGGCAGGGTGGCTCGGCGCCTCCGGCGTTCCGGCAGCCCAAACGGCCCAGCCGGCGACCGGGGCGAGCGCAAGCGGCAACAGAATCTGGCGCCGGCCGGGCATGGCCGTGCCAAGACGGGTGGCGGTGGTCATGGTCGCTTCTCCCCTGCTGCGTTGCTTCGTCACCGGGGCTGCGAAATCGGGGCGCCGTATGTTGTCGAAGTCTTTTGTCCGGTCGCCTGGGAACTATCCGAGGAACAGCTGTGTCCGGTGCGGGGCGACGCCTTCTGTTGGGCGGTCGCCGATTGCGCGAAAGTCTCCGGCAAGCGCAGGTCAAGGTCAACCGGCAATTCTGCCGGACGCAGCAGGAAATGGAACGCGTAAGGATAGGTTTCCACCACCCCGGCATCCCCACTCTTTCAAAAAAACGCAATCTGTTTGACGGGGTGCGGCACCGCCCGTCATAGTCCCACCGCTTCCCCTGCCGCACTGCACACAGTGCGGCGCAAGCCGTTCCGATGACGAGACGAGCCATGGAAACCTTCCGCTTCCAGCCGGGCGAAACCCCGGTCCTGCTCAGCATTCCGCATGTCGGGACCATGATTCCGCCGGACATCGCCGCAACGATGACGCCGGGGGGACTGGCGCAGCCCGACGTCGACCGCCATCTGGACCGGTTGTACCACTTCGCCCCCGCGCTCGGAATCGGTTTTCTGACGGCGCTGTGCTCGCGTTATGTGGTGGACCTCAACCGCGATCCCGACGGCATCGTGCCGCAGCCGGGACAGGATCCCACCGAGATCTGTCCCCTGACGACGTTCGACCGCGCCCCGATCTACCGGCCGGGACTGGAGCCCGACCGTGCGGAGATCGAGCGGCGGGTCGGCGCCTATTGGCGTCCGTATCATGAGCAGATGCGCAGCGAGCTGCGCGCCTTGCGCGACCGCTATGGCGTGGCGATCCTGTTCGACGCCCATTCGGTGCGCAGCACGGTTCCGCGCTTCTTCGACGGCACCCTGCCCGACTTCAACCTGGGCACCGGCGACGGCAGCAGCGCCGCCCAGCCGCTGGTCGTCCGGCTGATGAATGTGCTTTCGGCATCGGAGCGCTATTCAGCCGCGCTGAACGGCCGCCTGCGCGGCGGTTTCATCATCCGCAGCTATGGCCAGCCGGAAGAGAACATCCACGCCATCCAGCTCGAACTGACCCAGTCCACCTATATGGACGAGGACTCCCCTTATCACTTCCGCCCGGCACTGGCGGCGGAGGTGAAGCCGTCGCTGGAGCGGCTGCTGAGCGTCGTGGTCGAATGGGCATGGCAGAAGGCCAGCGGCCAGCGGCGGGCGGCGTTCCTGTAACGCCCCACCGCCTGCGAGGAGAACCGCCGTGCAAAAGGGTCCACCATGAAAGAGTGGCCCTCCCCCGTCACCGGGGAAGGGCCGAAGGACGGCCTGATCGGGGATGGATCAGATCTGGCCGCGCTCGCTGGCCTGACGCATCAGGACATATTGGCGCATCATCTGGTTGCGGAAGCGGTAGCGCTCCAGTCCCGGCTCGACCACCGGGGCCAGGACGCCGCCATGGTCCTCCCGCGTCAGGCGCTTCAGCAGGTCGAGCGTCGAGGCGCTCGGCAGTTCTCCGCTGTCACCAGCCAGATCGTTGGGATCGAAAACGCCATAGGCATCGGCCGGACACAGCGCCGCAGCCAGCAGCCCATCCTCCAGTTCGGCCCGGCGGTCGG
Organism: Azospirillum palustre; assembly: GCF_002573965.1. Taxonomy (NCBI): domain Bacteria; kingdom Pseudomonadati; phylum Pseudomonadota; class Alphaproteobacteria; order Rhodospirillales; family Azospirillaceae; genus Azospirillum; species Azospirillum palustre. The sequence continues at coordinate 1,190,027 of NZ_PDKW01000043.1, forward strand.
CGGCCAGCGCACGGGCGTAGCTCTCGACAATGCCGCGCTCGGCTTCCTGCAGGCAGCGGGCGACGGCATAGGCCAAGTCCGGCCGCTCCACCAGCTTGCTTCCGCGGCTGACGGCGCTGCGCGCCGCATGCAGGCCGAGAAGCTGGGCGTAATAGGGCAGGCCACGCACGAACTCCGCAATCCGCCGCACCACGTCGGGGGCGAACTCGATGCCGGCATTCTGTGCACCGGCCTGGATCAGCCGGCCGATCTCCTGATCGGTCATCAGCGGCAGGTGCACCGGAACCAGCGAGCGCTGGATCGACGGATGCTTGCCCAGCAGCTGGTCGAGATTCTCGGCAACGCCGACCACCAGCAGGGTGACCGGGATCGAGCTGTCGGTCAGGTTCTTGAACAGCTCCGCCAGCTTGTTGCGGAAATCCTCGTCCTGGACGCGGTCGTACTCGTCCAGGATCAGCAGCACATGGGTGGCGTGGATGCCCGACAGAACCTCGTTCAGCTCGGTGACGCTGAAGGTGCCGTCCGGCAGCAGCTCGTTCAGGCTGGCGAAGTTGCGCCGCGCCGCGAAAGGATTGTCGAGCGCGGAACGGTAATAGGTCGACGGGATCTTCTTCAGGAAGTGCCTGAAGATGTCCTCGAAACTCAGTTCGCCGCTGCAGGTCAGCTTCAGCGACAGATAGCCCGCCTGCCCGGCGATCTTCTCAATCGCATTGGCGACGGAGGTCTTTCCGCGGCCGCGGTCGCCATAGAGGATGACATGCGCCCGCTCCTCCTCGATGGCCGAGATGATGCGGCGCAGCGTGTCGTTGCGGCCGATGAACAGGCCGTTCAACTGCTGCTTCGGCCGGGTCGGCGTGAAGGCTTCGCGCAGCAGGCCGTTCAGCTCAGGCGTCAGGCCCTTCAGCATGGCCGGCGCATTGGCACCCATGCCGCCGCGATAGCCGCCGTTGACCGACATGGTGAAGCGCGGCAGGTCGTGCTCGCCCTCGGCATCCTGGCCGCCCGGCTGCGGGAACATGTGGCCGCGGCGGTCGCCGGTGGCCTCGTTGTCGATGATATCGGGCAGCCGCGGCGCAGCCGGACCGCGCATCGCTTCGAATCCGGCACGGCCACCGATGCCGCCGCCCATGTTGCCGTCCACCGGACGCAGGTGAGCCCCACCGGGCCGGGCGAATCCCGGTCCATTGCCAAGGCCACCGGCCCCGGCATTGCCCATACCAGGCCCCGCGACGCCGGGAGCGCCCATGCCCGGACCACCCATGCCCGGCCCGCCGGTCAGCGGGTTCGAACCAAGGCCGCCACCGGTGATGCCCGGATTTCCAAGGCCGCCACCGGCAGCCGGCATGCGCTCGTCGGCCACAGCGGCCGAACGACGCTTTCGAAAGAAATTCCGCATCCGTCCCAATCCCCACGCGTTGTCGGCGTTCGCGGAACCGCCCCCCTTTCGGCTTCTCGGATGGGCCAGGGACGGGTCCGCGTGTTCCCGATGTAAGCGCTGCGCCGGCCGGGGTGGGCTGGGATTTCGGATATAATACCGACGCGGCATTCCCCCTTTGGGGACCTCTTTCGAAGGGATGCGCCCCCGAAACCCTCGGGCGCATCCCGGCCATCCTCAGCCGATCAGAATCGGCCCGACCGTGGCCCAGCCGTAGAGCACCGCCAGGAAAATTGCGAGAGTCATGCATTCGCGCAGGAAAGCCAGAACCGACATGCCAACCTCCATTGTTCGCGTCTTGTTCTTACAGAGCTACCAGAACGGACGCAGAACGGCAACCGGTCAGTTCTTCCTATGTTCTCGTTCCGGACTCAGGTGTTCCATTCCGGACACAGATCGAACGGACAGGAGGTTGGAAAGTTACGTGTCGAATGCAGGAATCTGTCAGGCCGGATCGGCGTCGTCGTAGCGGATCAGGTCGGTCCAGGCGCGCTCCAGCCGGCGCAGCGTGCGATAGGTGGTTTCGAAGTCGGCACCGTCACTGTCGGTGCGCAGCAGGCTGTCGGCGCGCGTCGCTTCCAGCTTCTTCAGCGCTTCGCAAGTGGCAAGCCCCTGGGCGGACAGCTTGAGGCGGGCTGCCCGCCGGTCGCGCTGGGACGGGCTGCGGTCGACATAGCCGGCCTCCACCAGATGCTTCAGATTGTAGGATGCGTTGGAGCCCAGATAATAGCCGCGCTCCAGCAGGTCGCGGACCGACAGTTCCTCGGTGCCTATGTGCAGCAGCATCAGCGCCTGTGTCGGGCTGAGGTCGGTCACGCCGATGCGGGCCAGTTCCATCCGAAGCACGTCAAGGAAGCGCCGGGTGATGCTCTCCATGACGCGGCCAAGGTCGGTGTAGACCGCGGGGGCCGCCACACTCTGCTGCATGCTCATCGTTCCTGTGCCAGTGGCTCGCAAAAGCCGTTGTCCGGTCGCCGCGGCACTGCCGCGTTTTGCCGACCGGCGGACCGGGGAAGCGGCGCCCAAGCCGATGCTGGAGCCCCCCTTCCCGTCGCCGTTTCTTAATGGCCTGTGACGATGGGCGGATTTTATTGCGAATTGGAGAGACAAACTTGAGACGCGGCGGCGGCCCGTCTCCCGATACCGCAGGTTACATCGTGCCGGGGAAGGCTCCGCCATCCAAAAGGATGTTCTGCCCGGTCATGAAACCGGAGCTTGCGGCACAAAGAAAGGCACAGGCAGCCCCGAATTCCTCCGGATCGCCGAATCGGCCGGAGGGATTCGACTTGCGGCGCAGTTCCATCTCTTCGTCGATGCTGCGTCCGCCGGCCTTGGCACCGCCTTCCATCGTCTTGCGCAGGCGGTCGGTCTCGAAGGGGCCGGGCAGCAGGTTGTTGATGGTGACGTTGTGCTTCACCGTCTGGCGTGACAGGCCGGCGACGAAGCCGGTCAGGCCGGTGCGGGCGCCGTTCGACAGGCCCAGGATCGGGATCGGAGCCTTCACCGCGGCCGAGGTGATGTTGACGATCCGGCCGAACCCCCGGGACATCATGCCGTCCACCGTCGCCTTGATCAGGAAGATCGGCGTCAGCATGTTGGCGTCCAGCGCGCGGATCCAATCCTCGCGGTCCCAATCGTGGAAGTCGCCCGGCGGCGGACCGCCCGCGTTGTTGATCAGGATGTCCGGCTCCGGGCAGGCGGCGAGCGCCGCCGCCCGCCCCTCCTCCGTCGAGATGTCTCCGGCGGCAGTGGTGACGGTGACGCCGGTCGCCTTGCGGATCTCCTCGGCGGTCACCTCCAGCGCATCGGCGTTGCGGGCGGTCAGGGTGACATGCACGCCCTCGCGGGCCAGCGCGAAGGCGCAGGCGCGGCCCAGCCCCTTGCTGGCGGCGCAGACGATGGCGCGGCGGCCGGAGATACCCAAATCCATGGTCGTCTCTTCCCTTGTCGGTATCAGAGGGTCGTTTTGGAACCGGATCGTTGCGGTTCCGTCCGTTGCAGTTCCGAAAGGACTTCGCGGGCCAACGGCACGGTCACGCCGCGATGGGCGGCCAGCGACGCATGGTCCAGCGCCGCCACCAGACGGCGGGCGAAATCGAGCGACCGCTCCATCCGCGCCAGCAGATAGGTGACGACCTCCATCCCCGGCCGCAACTGGCGGTCGGCGAACAGCTTGACCAGCACCGCGGCGAGCAGCGCGTCGTCGGGCGGCCGGACCTCGACAGCCGGCGCGCCCTTGATGCGCGACCGCAGGTCGGGAAGCTTCGTCCGCCAGCGCGACGGCGCCTTGCGCGACAGCAGCAGAAGATGGCCCCGCTGTTCGCGGGCGAGGTTGTACAGGTGGAACAACGCCTCTTCCCGCTCCGGCCGGCCGGCGACCATGTCGGCATCCTCGACGACCACCGCGTTGGCGGGGGCCAGCAGCGACGGCACCGTTGCCGACTCGAGGGCATCGCCCCGGGTCACCAGGGCATGGCTGCGGGCGCGCCACACCTGGGACAGGTGGGTCTTGCCGCAGCCGGCGGGTCCGTACAGCGTCAGCGCCGGGGCGGGCCAGGACGGCCAGCGGTCCAGCCACGCCACGGCATCGGCGTTGCTGGGTGCGACGAGGAAGTCCTCGCAGCCCATCGCCGTCCGGTGCCCGAGGTCGAGCGGTATCTGCGCCGGCAAGCTCATGCGGACACACTCATCAGCGTTCCGCGTCGGTGCCGCGGTAGTACGGGCTTGAGAGATACTGTCGCAAGGCGAAGCGGGTCAACACGCCGATCACCGCAGCCACCGGAACCGCCAGCAGCACGCCGACGAATCCGAACAGGCTGCCGCCGGCCAGCAGGGCGAACATCACCCACACCGCATGCAGCCCGACCTTGTCGCCCACCAGCTTCGGCGTCAGGACATTGCCTTCCACCGCCTGCCCGAACAGGAAGATGCCGATGACGATGGCGACGCGCCAGAATTCGTCGAACTGCAGCAGGGCAAGGCCGGTACTGGCGACGAAGCCGAACAGGGTGCCGACATAGGGTATGAAGGACAGGAGCCCGGCCATCAGGCCGATCACCAGCCCGAAATCCAGCCCCGCCGCCGACAGCGCCAGCGCATAGAAGACGCCGAGCACGACGCAGACCGTCGCCTGTCCGCGCACGAAGCCGGACAGGGTGACGTTCACCTCGCGGGCCTGCTCGCGCACCGTCTCGGCATGCTGGCGCGGCAGCCAGGAATCGACCTTGCCCACCATCAGGTCCCAGTCGCGCATCATATAGAAGGCGACGACGGGGGTGATGAACATCAGGGTGACGATGTCGAACAGCGCCAGCCCGCCCGACAGGATGCGCGTGACGACGCGGCCGACCAGCCCCGCCACCTCTCCGGCATAATTGCCGGCGGCGGCGCGCAGTCGCTCGACATCGTCGGCCGGCAGGCGGTGGATGAAGCGGTTCAGCGCCGGGATCAGCCGTTCCTTCGCCAGGGTCGCATAGTTCGGCAGCACCTCCAGCAGATGGGAGACCTGCCCCTGCACCAGCGGCAGCAGGAGAAGCGCCATCAGCACCATGACCAGCACGAAGCCCAGCAGCACCAGCGTGGTGCCGAGCCAGCGCGGCAGCCGCGCCGCCTCCAGCCGGTCGACCGCGGGGTCGAGCAGATAGGCGATGGCCAGCCCGACCACGAAGGGCAGCAGCATGTCGGCCAGCAGCCACAGCGCCAGCACGAACAGCCCCAGGCCGATCAGCCAGAAGCGGAGCTGCTTGGCCGGCGTCACGGAACGCCGCCGAGCCGGTTGAACAGCAGGGCGCCGCGCCGGGCGTACAGCACACCGGACAGCACCGTCGTCACCGTGCAGACGTACACCAGCACATCGACCAGTTCCCAGCCATACAGGTGGATGTCCGGCAGCCCCAGTGCCGGCGGCGCCAGAACGGCGGCGGCCAGCGCGATCTGCACCACCGTGTTCACCTTGCTGATGTAGAGCGGCTGCATCGCCAGCGTCTCCTTCAGCGTGAACAGCAGGATGACGCCGCCGATGATCATGATGTCGCGGAACACCACCATCATCGCCAGCCACAACGGGATGGTGCCGACCCAGGCAAGGGCGATGTACACCCCGACGATCAGCGCCTTGTCGGCCAGCGGGTCGAGATAGCCGCCGAGCACGGTGCGCGCGCGGAACATGCGGGCGATGGCGCCGTCCAGCGCATCGGACAGGCCGGCGGCGACGAAGAGGGCGAAGGCCCACTCCATCCTGCCGGTCAGGATCATGTACATCGCGGCCGGAACCGCCACGATGCGCAGGAAGGTGATGATGTTGGGTACGCTCACGGTGCGCTCTTCGCCGGCAGCGTTCCCAGGTTGCGCGGCGGGGCGCCCATCGTGCCCACGGCGCCCGCATCCATCGGCGCCGAGGGCGCCAGCGACGTCGGGGACGCCATCGGCGCGGCGGAGGACGGAACGGCACCGGCCGACGCGGCACCCGACCCGCGCGGCAGCAGCGTCAGCTGCCAGTCAGCCGACGGAACCGGCAGCGCGGGGTAACCGGCGGCAACAGGGGCGGCGACGGGAGGTGCTGCATGCGTGAACCCCAGATCCTGGCGGGCGAGCGCCTGGGCCAGCTGTTCGGGCGCACCCCGATAGGTCAGGGTAATCAGCGCTTCGCTGCGGGTGATCGACATCAGCGTGTTGCGGGTCACCGCATTGACGGCGGACAGCCGCTTGCGCGTTTCCACCCAGTCGTTCACTGCCGTCAGCGGCACGCGGACGAGGGTGTTCTGCTCCGGCCCGGTGGCGGTGGTGTGCTCGCGCTTCCACGAATCGTCCACCTGGGTGCCGACCGACGCGACGGCACGGTTCAGCAGTTCCTCGGCAGTGCCGCCACCCTTCACCTGCACCGTCTGGTTCTCGCGCGTCCCGTCGAGCCCGTAACGGGTGACGTCGACCGTCAGGCCGCGGGCCGGATCGGGGCCGTTGGCCGGAAGATCGGTGCGGGCGACGACCACTCCGCCCGCCTTGTAGGCCTGGGCGATGCGGGCGAGCGCGTCGGCATTGCCGGCGACGGCATCCTCGCCGCTGATCGCCTGGGCATCGGACAGTTCGCCGTCCGGCACCACCAGCGGCACCAGCGAGGCAGCGGGCTGCCGCGCCTCCCAGGCCGCGCGCCAGGGGGTGCGGTCCTGCCACAGGATGGTGCGCCCGTCGGTCAGCGTCACCGGCAGGATGACGAAGGGCCGCGATGGCGGCTCCACATACTGGGCGGCACCGCCGCTCTGACCGAGGGCATCGCGCACCGCATTGGGCCGGAACCGCACGGTGATGGCGCCGACATAGCGGCTGGCCGACACCTTCTCCTCGTCGATCTCGAAGCCCTGGACCAGCTTGGCGATCTCGCCGTCCGACAGGCGCGGCGGGTTGCCGCCGCCGGGAACGAGCCGGCGGTACAGCTCCGTCCAGGCCTTGGCCTGCGCCTCGCGGATCGCCTGATCGCGCACGGTGGTCGGATTGCTGCCGTTGATGTCGACCCGGACGCCGGACACCGCGAAGGGGTCTGCGGCGGACGGAGCGGTGGCGGCAGAGGAGGCGGCCGGCGGCGGAGAACCGGTCTGCGCCCCGGCCGGCCCGGTCATCGCAACGACCAGAGCGGTGGACATGGCAGCAAGACCGGCGAGGAGCGGCGCGCGGCGGCGGTGGAGCATTGCAAAGCCTTCCGATTCGAGTATGTTCGGCCCGAGCCCAAGGCCCGGTATATAGCTCAGCCCAAGCGAGGATACCATCAGCACCCAGTCCTATAACATGTCCGACGCCTACAAGCAGGCCGGTGTGGACATCGATGCGGGCAACGCGCTTGTCGAAGCGATCAAGCCGCTTGCCCGCTCCACCGCGCGTTCAGGCTCCGACGCGGGCCTGGGCGGTTTCGGCGCGCTGTTCGATCTGCGCGCTGCCGGCTACCAGGATCCGCTTCTGGTCGCGACGACCGACGGCGTCGGCACCAAGCTGAAGGTGGCGATTCTCGCCAACCGTCACGACACGGTCGGCATCGATCTCGTCGCCATGTGCGTCAACGATCTGGTGGTGCAGGGCGCCGAGCCGCTGCTGTTCCTGGATTACTATGCCACCGGCAAGCTCGACGTGGCCGCCGGCCGTGACATCGTCGCCGGCATCGCCGAAGGCTGCCGTCAGGCCGGCTGCGCGCTGGTCGGCGGCGAGACCGCCGAGATGCCCGGCATGTATTCCGAAGGTGACTACGACCTCGCCGGCTTCTCCGTCGGTGCGGTGGAACGCCAGCACGCCCTGACCGGTTCCGCCGTCCAGGCGGGTGACGTGGTCCTCGGCCTCGCCTCGACCGGCGTGCACTCCAACGGCTACTCGCTGGTGCGCAAGCTGGTCGAGAAATCGGGCCTCGGCTACGATTCCGCCTGCCCGTGGGACGCGTCGAGGACGCTGGGCGAAGCTCTGCTGACCCCGACGCGCATCTATGTGAAGAGCACGCTGAAGGCGGTGCGCGCCGGCACGGTCCGTGCCATGGCCCACATCACCGGCGGCGGCCTGATCGAGAACATTCCGCGCGTCCTGCCGGACGGGCTGGGTGTCGTTCTCGACGCCTCGGCCTGGACCCTGCCCCCCGTCTTCTCCTGGCTGATGAAGACCGGCGGCATCGCCCCGTACGAGATGGCGCGCACCTTCAACGTCGGCCTCGGCATGGTCGTCGTGGTTCCGGCCGACAAGGCGGCCGAGGCCATCGGCATCCTGCGCGAGGGCGGCGAGACGGTCTTCACCGTCGGCACCGTCACCGCCCTGAAGGACGGCGACGCCCGCGTGACCGTCACTGGCATGGACGCGGCCTGGACCGCGTAAGGGACGCCTCAAGGATCCGTTGATGAGCAAGTTGAAGCTCGGCGTCCTGATCTCGGGGCGCGGCAGCAATCTGCAGGCGTTGATCGACGCCTGCGCCGCGCCGGGTTTCCCGGCCGAGATCGCGCTGGTGCTGTCCAACAAGGCCGATGCCTTCGGGCTTGAGCGTGCATCCGGCGCCGGGATCGCCACCGCGGTGGTCGACCACCGCGGCTATCCCGGCGACAAGCCGGCCTTCGAGGCGGCGATGGATGCCGCTCTGCGCGAGGCCGGTGTCGAGCTGGTCTGCCTTGCCGGCTTCATGCGCCTGCTGTCGCCCTGGTTCGTCGGGCAATGGCACAACGCGCTCATCAACATCCACCCGTCCCTGCTACCCTCCTTCAAGGGCCTTGATACCCATGAGCGGGCGCTGGCCGCCGGCGTCCGTTTCCATGGCTGCACCGTGCACTACGTACGTCCGGAAATGGACGAGGGTCCGATCATCGCCCAGGCGGCGGTGCCGGTCCTGCCCGGCGACGACGGCCACAGGCTGGCCGACCGCGTCCTTTTGTCGGAACACAGGCTCTATCCGCATGCCGTTCGCCTGATCGCCGAGGGCCGTGCCCGAGTCGATGGCGATATGGTGCGGATCGACGGTCCGGTTCCGGACCTCGCTGCCCTGGTGAACCCGCCGCTATAGGGCCCTGCCCCTTCCGATCACCACCCTTCCGGCATGGTTGACGGTTCCACTCGGAATCTGTTGCGTTTCTGTGCGTCCGCGTCAAAATTTGCGGGTAGAAGAAACTGTTGGAGGGTTGATCGATATGGCGGCCGTGAGTCCCAATCCGGTCAGTGCGGAGACCGTCCGCTCACATCAGGCGACCTGGATCGCCTTCACCAAATTCATGAAGCTCAGCATCGCCGGTGTCATCGCGGTGCTTGTGCTGCTGGCGATCTTCACGCTGTAGCGGACGGATGGGAAGGGGGCCTGTAATCAAGCCCCCTCCCCCACACATCACCCGGCCAGCATCTCCAGCGCCTTCTGCAGCTTGTCGCGAGCCTGATCGGCGGCCTCGCGGCGGTCGCGCTGCTCCTCGATCACCTCTTCCGGAGCCTTGGCGACGAACTGCTCGTTCGACAGCTTGGCGTCGATCTTCTTGATCTCACCGGCCAGCTTGTCGATCTCCTTGGACAGGCGCGCCTTCTCCTTGTCGAGATCGACGATGCCTTCCAGCGGCAGAACCAGCGTCGTCTCGTCCAGCACCGCCTGGACGCTGCTCTTCGGCACATCGCCATGGAGCGGCTCGACGCTGGACAGGCGCGCCATGCGCAGGATCAGGTCGCGGTGGGTGTCCAGCCGCTTCAGGCTGACCGCATTCGGATCCTTCAGCTTCAGCTCGATCTGCGCCGCCGGCGGGACGTTCATCTCCGACCGCATGGAGCGGACCGAGGTGATCAGCCGCACAACCCAATCCATCTCGTCGCGCGACGCCGGATCGACGCTGTCGGCGGCGAACTCCGGCCATTCAGCCGAGATCAGCCGGTTGGCGCGGGCCGGCGACAGCTGCTCCCACAGCTCTTCGGTGATGAAGGGCATCAGAGGATGCAGGATGTGCAGGATCTGGTCGAGCACCCAGGCGGTGGTCGCCCGGGTTTCAGCCTTCGCCGCCTCGTCGGTGCCGGCGAGGATCGGCTTGGTGAACTCCATGTACCAGTCGCAGAAGGTGCCCCAGGTGAACTGGTAGGCGGCACCGGCGGCCTCGTTGAACTTGTAGGCGTCGATCGACTCGGCGACCTTCTTCGCCGCATCGGCCAGCGCGCCGACGATCCAGCGGTTGACCGTCTGGGTCAGGCCGACCGGCTTGTAGCCGGCGACCGGATCGCAGCCGTTCATCTGGCAGTAGCGGGCGGCGTTCCACAGCTTGGTGGCGAAGTTGCGGTAGCCCTCGACCCGGTTCACCGCCAGCTTGATGTCACGGCCCTGTGCGGCCATCGCCGACAGGGTGAAGCGCAGCGCATCGGTGCCGTACTGGTCGATGATCTCCAGCGGGTCGATGACGTTGCCCTTCGACTTCGACATCTTCTGGCCCTTCTCGTCACGGACAAGGGCGTGGATGTAGACGGTGCGGAAGGGCACGTCCTTCATGAAGTGCAGGCCCATCATCATCATCCGGGCGACCCAGAAGAAGATGATGTCGAAGCCGGTCACCAGCACGTCGGTCGGGTAGTAGCGGTCCAGCTCAGGCGTCTGGTCCGGCCAGCCGAGTGTCGAGAAGGGCCACAGCGCCGACGAGAACCACGTGTCGAGCACGTCGGCATCGCGCGTCAGCTCGACATCGCTGCCGTAATGCACCGTCGCGGCGGCGCGCGCCTCCACCTCGGTCTCCTCGACGAAGAAGGTGCCGTCCGGACCGTACCAAGCCGGAATCTGATGGCCCCACCAGATCTGGCGGCTGATGCACCAGGGCTGGATGTTGCGCATCCATTCGAAATAGGTGTTTTCCCACTGCTTGGGCACGAACACCGTCTTGCCGGTCTCCACCGCCTCGATGGCGGGCTTCGCCAGGGTCGCGGCATCGACGTACCACTGGTCGGTCAGCCACGGCTCGATGGCGACGCCGGAGCGGTCGCCGTGCGGGACCATGTGGGTGTGCGGCTCGATCTTCTCCAGAAGCTCAAGCGCTTCCAGCTCGGCGACGATCCGCTTGCGCGCCTCGTAGCGGTCGAGCCCGCGGTAGGCCTCGGGAACATTGTCGTTCAGCCGGGCGTCGCGATCCATGATGTTGATCTGCTCGAGCCCGCAGCGCTTCCCGACCTCGAAGTCGTTGAAGTCGTGGGCCGGCGTGATCTTCACCGCACCCGAGCCGGTCTCCGGATCGGCATATTCGTCGCCGACGATGGGAATCAGGCGGCCGACCAGCGGCAGGCGGACCATCTTGCCGATCAGGTCCTTGTAGCGCTCATCCTCCGGATGCACCGCCACGCCGGTGTCGCCCAGCATGGTTTCCGGACGGGTGGTGGCGACCACGATGAAGCGGCCCTCCTCCCCATCGATGGGGTAGCGGAAGTGCCAGAGGTTGCCCTTGATCTCCTTCTGCTCGACCTCAAGGTCGGAGATCGCGGTGTGCAGCTTCGGGTCCCAGTTGACCAGCCGCTTGTCCTTGTAGATCAGGCCCTGGCGATGCAGTTCGACGAACACCTTGCGGACGGCGCGGCTCAGCCCCTCGTCCATGGTGAAGCGTTCGCGCGGCCAGTCGGGCGAGGCGCCCAGGCGGCGCAGCTGGCGGGTGATGGTGCCGCCCGATTCGGCCTTCCACTCCCACACCTTGTCGATGAAAGCGTCGCGGCCGAAATCGTGGCGGGTCTTGCCGTCCTTCGCCAGATTGCGCTCCACCACCATCTGGGTGGCGATGCCGGCATGGTCGGTGCCGGGCTGCCACAGGGCGTCGCGGCCGCGCATGCGGTTGTAGCGGGTCAGCACGTCCTGGATGGTGAAGGTCAGCGCATGGCCCATGTGCAGGCTGCCGGTGACGTTCGGCGGCGGCATCATGATGGTGTAGGGATTGCCGTTCCCCTGCGGCTGGGCGGCAAAGGCGCCCGACTCTTCCCACAGGCGGTAGTGCTTCTCCTCGACCTCGGCGGGCCGGTACGTCTTTTCCAACATCACCACGAACTTTCGCTAGAAACGTCTTAATCGGGGCTCAAACGGGCAGGGATCGAGAAGGCGGGATCAGAATTTCTGCGACCGCCGGATCATGCGGTCGATCTCCTGCTGGACCAGCCGCTCGACCACCGTCGGCAAATTCTCGTCCAGCCATTCCTTCAACAGCGGCTTCAGCAGCTCGCGCACGACCTCTTCCACCGTGCGGATGCCGATGGGCATCGGTCCGATGGACAGGTCGTCGCCCAGCTCGCGCGCCAGATGGGTCAGGTGGTGCGAGGCATCCTCCGCCGTCCGGCGGGAGATCAGACCGGCATCCGGATCGACCGCGCGGCGGCGCGGACGCGGCGGGGGCGGCGGCTCGTCATCCTCGAAATCGTCGAAGGCCGGCATCGGCCGCCGGGCGGCGGGACGCGGCGGCGGCATCGGGTCGGGATCCGGCTCGTCCCAGCGCGGCGGGGGCGGAGGGGGAGGCGACGGCTCCGGAAAGGCCGGCTCCTCCGGCCAGGGGTCGGGATCGGGCTGGCCGAAGTCGGGCCGCTCGTCCGGTTCATCCTCCACCATCTGGGTCAGTTCCAGAACGTCGTCGTCCTCCTCCACCATCGGGGGTGGGGGGGGCGGCGGCGGAGGGGGCGGCGGAGGTGGAGGCGGCGAAGGCGCCTGGGTTTCCGATTTGGCAGGCTCGCCGTCCTCGGAAATGATCCGCCGGATGGAGGCGAGGATTTCCTCCATCGAAGGTTCTTGCTGGCCCTTATCGCTCATCTTGGCAACCCGAGACGTCAACCTGCCCCAAACCTAGGGCAGGGCTGGCAAAAAAGCCATAATACAAAAACGGCCCGCTTTCGCGGGCCGCTTCGTTCATTCGGTCACCGAAGTTCCGAACCACTTGCCCCGCGTCTTGTCGTAATTCGCGGTCGGGTCGTATTTCTGGACCGGCAGGTTCAGACGGTCGGCCGTCAACTGTCCGCTGGACGCCAGTACATTGAAGGCCGCGACCATTTCGTCGTGCTGGGCACGGACGAGGAAGACGCGGGCGTTCAGCAGTTCCTGTTCCTGGTTCAGCACGTCGAGCACGGTGCGCGAGCCGACCTGCGCCTCCTGACGGACGCCTTCCAGGGCGATCTGGGCCGCCTTGATCTGCGCCGAGTAGGACTCGATGCTGGCGCGGGCCGTCTGCAGGGCCTGCCAGGCGCTGACCGCCGATTCGGTCACCTGGCGGCGGGACTCCTCGATCTGCAGGCGGGCCTGGTTGGCGGTCTGCTTGGCTTCGCGGACCAGGGCTTCCGGCTGGCCGGCCTGATAGAGCGGGATGGTCACCTGGGCGGTGACCTGCGCACTGTCGGAACGGTTCAGGTCGATGCCGGACGAACGGCCCGGATCGTAGGTGCGGGTGCCGCTGGCCGAGAGGTTCACCGACGGCAGCAGGCGGCCGTACTGCTGGTCCACCGCCTCGCGCTGCGCCGCCTCGGTGTAGGAGGCGGACAGGACGTTCGGGTTGTTGGCGCGGGCCAGCTCGACCAGCTCATCCAGGTTCTTCGGCAGGCGGAAGGCCGGCTTCGGCGCCTTCAGCTCGCCGGGAGCGGCACCGACCAGACGCTCGTAGGTGGCGCGGGAGGCGCGCAGCGTGCCTTCGGCCGAAATCTTGGAGGCGATGGCGGCCGACAGGCGCGACTCGGACTGGCTGACGTCGGTGCGGGTGTATTCACCGACGCGGAAGCGGTCACGGGCGGCGTCCAGCTGACGGCGCAGCACCTGCTCGTTGTTGGTCTGCAGCTGCAGGATGGCCTGGTTCTGGACGATGTCCAGATAGGCCTGCGCGGCGGCCAGCAGGACCGACTGTTCCGAGGCGATCAGGGTGGCGCGCTGCGCCTCGACCAGCCGCTCGGCGCGGCGGACGGCCGGGGCGACGGTGGCGTCGTAGATCGGCTGGGTGGCGGTGACGCCGACGCTCTTGGCGTTGGCTTCCGAGCCGGTCGAACCGCCGTCGAACTTGCTCTCGCTTGTCGAGCGGGAGATGCCGGCGGTCACGCGGGCGGTCGGGCGGTAGCCGGACAGCGCCTGGGGCACGCCTTCGTCGACGGCACGCAGGCGGGCGCGCTGGGCACCGATCGTCGGGTTGTTGGCATAGGCCTGGGCGAGGGCCTGTTCGAGGGACTGGGCCTGGGCCGTACCACCGCCGGTCACTGCTGTGCCCATCGTGGCGGTCAGGGTCAGGGCCGTCGCCAGCAGCCAGCGGCGCGCAAAACGGCTTCGCACGGTCATGTTCAGTAGACCTTCATGTTCGGGTCGATTCGGCGCGCCCAGGCATCGACACCGCCATCCAGGTTGATGGCGCGGTCGAAGCCCTTGGAACGCAGCCACATGGTGACCTGCGCGCTGCGGCCACCGTGGTGACACACGACGACGACATCGCGGTCCTTCGGCAGCTCCTCCACCCGACCGGGAAGCCCGTTCATCGGGATGTGCAGGCTGCCGTCGATGGCGCACAGCGCAAACTCCCACGGTTCGCGCACGTCGAGGACGACCGGTTCGTCGCCGGCCTTGCGGCGGCGGTCCAGTTCTTCCACCTCGATCTCAAACGGTGCGGCCATGGTTGCTCACTTTCGTGCAAGGGCGACGGCGACGGTAGCGCAGAACCGCGCAGAGGTAAACTGCACGGTTCAGTTCAAGACCAGTCCAACCGGCGAATCCGGTCAGAACACGAAGGAGGCCTTCTTTTCGAAGCCCGGCAGCGCGTGCGGCTGTGCCTCGAACAGGATGCGGCTCGACACCACGCCGGCGGTGCGCTGGAACAGCCGGACCTCGCCGACGCTGCCCTTGCCCTGGACGATGGCGAGCAGACGACCGCCTTCCGCCAGCTGGCCGGTCAGCGAAGCCGGCACCTCCGGAACGGTACCTTCGACGACGATCACATCGTAAGGGGCGTTTTGGGCGTACCCCTCCGCCAGCGGACCGGTTACGGTCTTGGCATTGGCGATCCCCTGCCCGGCCAGCGCCGCGGCCGCGGCCGCGGTCAGCTCTTCGTCGCAATCCAGACCGACGACCGACGAGGCGAGTCGCCCCAGCACCGCGGTGGAGTAACCGCCTGCGGCCCCGACGTCGAGCACGCGGTCGGTCTCCTGCACGGCGGCAGCCTGCAGCATCCGGGCGAAGACCATCGGCTCCAGCAGGAAGCGGCCCTTGCCGATAGGGAGATCGTCGTCGACATAAGCGACGCCGCGCGCCGACGAAGGAACGAAGGCTTCGCGCGGAAGCTCCGACAGGACATCGACGAGACGTTGATCCGTCACCTTGTTGGGGCGGATCTGTCCCTCGACCATGAAATAGCGTGCGGCGGCGAAATCGGTCATGGCGGTCGCTTATTGATGTGTTGTGACGACACCGGCACCAAGCCGAACAGCGAACGGCTTCCTGCCATGGCCGTATATAGCCGCAAAGGCTTGGCGAACACAACGTCACGAGCGATATGCGGGCGGGCTTTGCCGAAGGCCGGGAAAACGGCCGGCGAAGGCGTCGGCAAGGGGCGGTCATGCCGGTTCGATCGACGATGTTCAAAAATCGTCACCATTCGCCTTGACCGCACCGTTTCAGGCCGCTATACCACCGCTCCACACCGAGGGCGCACCGGAAACGGCGCGCTGGTGCCGGTCAGGATGGCGCGGTGGCAGAGTGGTGATGCAGCGGACTGCAAATCCGTGTACGTGGGTTCGATTCCCGCCCGTGCCTCCATACCTGACAGCAGTATAGATGATGGTCAACCAGACCGAACGCAGCCCCGCTTCCAGCGGGGCTTTTCGCGTTTTGGCCTTGTTTTCATTCGCAGAATGCCCCTCGCCCACCGCTTCGCCTGCCGTCAAAAGAAAATTCGTTTTTCTGTCGGAATTGGCTTGGCAGGTCCGAATGGTTCGGCTATACACCCGCCACGCCAACAACGGCGGCGGCCGAAAGGTCAGTCACCGATCCCGGTTAGCTCAGTTGGTAGAGCAGCGGACTGTTAATCCGCTTGTCGCTGGTTCGAGTCCAGCACCGGGAGCCAGATCGAAAAGGCCGGATGCCAAGCGCATCCGGCCTTTTTGTCTTTCTGCGCTCTTGCCGCTTGACTGTGGCGCTTAAGTAACCGAATTCGGTTTAAAGCAGTTGGGCTAGGACTGACGGTGGCCCGCCACGGCATGAACTAGTCCCAAAAGACGATCCTGCCTTGCCGGAAGCGAAGTGCCGTGCACGTCTGCACGGGGTTAGACTTGGAAAACAATCCGGGCCGAGCCTTGGGCCGGGCGTCTCCAGCCGATGGAGGACCGCCGTGCTTCTGCCATTCCAATCCGAACATTTCCGCACCGCCCCGCCGGTCGGCAGCACCGGCCACCGTTCGTCCGATTCCGATGAGCGTCCGGTCCGGACGGTTGACTGCGTCACGGCAATGCTGCTGTTCCTGGCGGCCGTGCTGGTCGCCCTGCTGGCTTTGAGCGCCGACTGGAGCGGACCTGTCGCCGACCGCAATCCGCAGGCCTACGAGAACACCCCGGTTCTGGTGATCCCGCCCAATCCGCGCTGAACGGTCGGGAGCAAGGCACCGGTCGGTAAGGCGCCCTACTCCACCAGATCGTCATAGATGCTGTCGTCGGACTCCGATGGGTCGCCGCCCGCCGCGGCAACCGTCACCCGCTTCCATTCCCCGCACCAGTCGGTGGACAGGGTGATCGGGAAGTCGCCTTCCGGGCTTCGCGGGGTCACCACCGGCGGATAGCGCCGGCAGGTTCCCTTCGGCCCGCGCTGGCGGAGCCCCTGCCCCTCCCAGAAGCGGCAGGTGTAGCAGGTGTCGAGTCGCTTCATTGCGGACCGCTCTCCTTCATGATGGCCGGCGTTATGTCGGTCGGCCAGGCGGACCCGCGTCCCCCTCCGTCAGCCGGTGGAGGGCGGCTTGGCAGGCCGCATCGTGTCCGCGCATCTGGCGTAGTACGACTTGATGTCCGCGTCCAGAACACTGCGGCGGCGTCCCTCCTCGGACCCCTCCGGTGCGTCGCTCAGGCGCTGGAACTCCTGGACGGCCTGTTCCAGCTCCTGTTCGCTTTCGATGGGCATGCTGTCTCCTTACCCTTGGAATTCGGAACCCGGAGAGGACAACACCGGGCGGCGGCCGTATGTTTCCATCACCTTTGTCGCGCTTATGGTCGACAACCGCGCGATCACGGCTTGATGAGCCGCGACTCGAACGCAATGTCATGCTTGTGTCACCCGAGTCGCGACGGACAGGGCCGCGCGGCGCCGGGGGTGCCCTTGGCCCTGCCTTGCGCGGGAGTGCGGCGTCATGCGGGTCGTCTCAACACCGGTTGTGCCGCGTCTGGCGGCGACCGTTCTCTTCCTGATCGGCCTGCAGTTGGCCGTCCCTGATGTCCTACCGGCCAATGCGGCGGAGTCCGCTCAACTCGACCCGGAGCGCGTCGTCCGTTCCGTCGTCGGCATCACCGCGACCGTGCCGGCCGACAGCCAGAGCGCCCGCACGCTGGGGACCGACCGCGAGGGCAGCGGGGTCGTCATCGACGGTTCCGGCCTGATCCTGACCATCGGCTATACGGTGATGGAGGCGTCGCAGATTCAGGTCATCGCCGCCGACGGACGCAGCTATCCCGCCAGCATGGTGGCCTACGACCCCGTCAGCGGCTTCGGGCTGCTGCGGGCGGAGATGGGGTTTTCAGCTCCCTGGCTGCGGCTGGCCGGTCCAGGCGCCGCGAAGGAGGGCGAGACCCTGCTGGCGCTCAGCGGCGGCGGCAATCGCGGAGCCACCGCCGTGAAGGTGGTCGGCAAGCGGGAGTTCGCCGGCTATTGGGAATATCTGCTGGACGAGGCGCTGTTCACCTTCCCGCCGATCCGCGCCTTCAACGGCGCCGCCCTGGTCAACCGCGAGGGCCGGCTGGTCGGCATCGGATCGCTGCTGGTGGCGGAGGCGGTGGAGGGGCGCAGCCTGCCCGGCAACATGTTCGTCCCCGTTTCGGCGCTTGAGCCGATTCTGGCCGACCTTCTGGCTTACGGGCGACGGCAGGAACCCGCCCGTCCCTGGCTGGGCGTCACCTTGCGCGAAGAGATGGGGCGGCTACTGGTGGAAAAGGTGTCGCCACGCAGCCCAGCCGAGTCGGCGGGCCTGCGCCCCGGCGATTGGATCGTCGGTGTCGGCGGCCAGCGCTTCAATGGACTGGCGGATTTCTACCGCAAGCTCTGGGGGCTGGGACCGGCCGGCATCGTCGTTCCGCTGGAGGTGATGCGCGGCTCCACCCTGACCCCGGTTCCGGTGACCTCGGCCGACCGCGTACGGTTCCTCAGGCTGAACCCAACGCTGTGATGCCTGCCCCGATGGCCGGTTGCCTTCCCGGGCGCTTGTGGACGGCGCGCCAGCATAGCACCTTGTGGGAAACAGCCATCCATGGACCCGCCCCGATCATGAATCATCCCGACATCGAGATTCTCGAAAAGAAGACCCCCTACAAGGGCTTTCTGACCATCGACGTCTACCGCCTGCGCCACAAGAAGTTCGACGGCACCTGGACCGACGTGCTGCCCCCCCGCGAGGTGTGCGACCGCGGGGCCGCGGTGGGTGTCCTGCTCTACGATCCCGACCTCGACACCGTTGTGATGATCGAGCAGTTCCGCGTCGGCTCCGCTGCGGCCGGCGGCCCGGCCTGGATGACCGAGATCGTCGCCGGCATGGTCGGCGAAGGCGAGAGCGCGGAAGAGGTTGCGCGCCGCGAATCGATGGAGGAGGCCGGCTGCGCCATCCAGGAGATCGAGCAGATCTGCGATTATTACGTCAGCCCGGGCGCCTTCACCGAGGTCGTCACCGTCTTCTGCGGCCGGGTCGACAGCCGCAACCTCGCCGCGACCGGCGGCTTGGAGGAGGAACATGAGGACATCCGCATCATGGCCCTGCCCGCCGACGAGGCGATCGGCATGATGGACGAGAACCGCCTGCGCAACTCCGTCGCCATCATCGCCATCGGCTGGCTGGCCCGCCACCGCGAGTCTCTGCGCAAGCGCTGGCTGGGTCAGGGGTAAGGCGCGGGGAGTTCCCGGTTCCCAAGGTTCCGTCGTATATTTCACGCGTCATTCTCGTTCAATGCAGCATTCCACACACCCCGCCTTGAAACCGTGACCCTGCGCGCTGATAGTATCGGCAGCAATCCACACCTGACTTTGGGAGTACCCGCCTTGGACATCCGCAACGGCTTCATCGGCGCCATCGGCAACACGCCGCTGATTCGCCTGGAAGGGCCATCGAAGGCGACGGGCTGCGAGATCCTGGGCAAGGCGGAGTTCCTGAACCCCGGCGGGTCGGTGAAGGACCGCGCCGCTCTCGCCATCGTCCGCGACGCGGAAGAGCGCAGGCTGCTGCGCCCCGGCGGCACCATCGTCGAGGGTACGGCGGGGAACACCGGCATCGGGCTGGCGCTGGTCGGCAATGCGCTCGGCTATCGCACCGTCATCGTGATGCCCGAGACGCAGAGCCAGGAGAAAAAGGACATGCTGCGCCTGATCGGCGCCGACCTGCGGCTGGTCCCGGCAGTCCCCTATTCCAACCCCGACAATTACGTCCGCTATTCCGGCCGTCTGGCCGAGGAATTGGCGAAGACCGAGCCGAACGGCGTCGTCTGGGCCAACCAGTTCGACAACACCGCCAACCGCGAAGGTCACCGCACCACCACCGGGCCGGAAATCTGGGACCAGACCGGCGGCAAGCTCGACGCCTTCACCTGTGCGGTGGGCAGCGGCGGCACGCTGGCCGGCATCGCGCTGGCACTGAAGGAGCGGAACCCGAACATCCGCATCACGCTGGCCGACCCGATGGGCGCCGCCCTGTTCAGCTACTACACCAGCGGCGAGCTGAAGTCGGAAGGCAGTTCGATCACCGAAGGCATCGGCCAGGGCCGCATCACCGCCAACCTGGAATATGCGCCGATCGACGACGCCGTGCAGATTCCCGATGAAGAGGCGCTGCCGATCGTCTTCGACCTGATCAAGACCCAGGGTCTGGTGCTGGGCGGCTCGTCGGGCATCAACATCGCCGCCGCCATGCGGGTGGCGCGCGACCTCGGCCCCGGCCACACGGTGGTGACCATCCTGTGCGACGGGGGGCAGCGTTACCAATCGAAGCTCTTCAATCCTGACTTCCTCCGTGAGAAGAATCTTCCTGTGCCAGACTGGCTGGCCTGACTCTCTCCGAGGGGGATATGGACGCGCTTTTCCGTGAGGACGCCTACGCCCGCAACTGCGTCGCCACCGTCACGACGGTGGACGAGCGTGGCATCCGGCTCGACCGCTCCGTCTTCTATCCGACCGGCGGCGGCCAGCCGGGCGATACCGGCGTCCTGCGCTTCGACGGCTTCGAAGTCCGTATAAAGGACACGGTGAAGGGCGACGGCGGCCCCGACGACGTCATCCATGTGCCGGAAGACGGGCAGGAGCTGCCCAGCCCAGGCACCGCGGTGGAGGCGGAGATCGATTGGGACCGCCGCCACCGCCACATGCGCATGCACACCGCTCTGCATCTGCTGTGTGCGGTGGTGCCGGGCTCGGTGACCGGCGGGCAGATCGGTGCGGACAAGAGCCGGCTGGACTTCAACGTCCCCGCCGAATCGCTGGACAAGGACGCCATCACCGAGGCGGTGAACCGGCTGATCACCGCCGACACTCCCATCGGCACCCGCTGGATCACCGACGATGAGATGGCGACTCAGCCGGAACTGGTGCGCACCATGTCGGTGAAGCCGCCGACCGGCAGCGGCCGGGTGCGTCTGCTGGATGTGGAAGGGGTCGATTTGCAGCCCTGCGGCGGCACCCATGTCGCCCGCACCGGCGAGATCGGCGGCATCGAGGTGACCAAGATCGAAAACAAGGGCAAGCAGAACCGGCGCGTCGTCATCGCGCTGAAGGATTGAGCCCATTTCGCCGATCCGTTGCCCGACAGCCCCCAATTCAAAGGACGCGCAGCATGAGCGACAGCATTGTTGAAGCGCTGACCGGCCCCGTCGTTTCCACCGACTGGCTGGCCCGCAATCTCGGCCGGACGGGGCTGAAAATCCTCGACGGGTCCTGGCACATGCCGGCCCTGAAGCGCGACATCCGGGCGGAGTTCGCGGCGTCCCGCATCCCCGGCGCGCGCCTCTGCGACGTCGACGAGGTGGCGGCGCCGAACACCGCCCCCCTGCCCCACATGGTCCCGGACGAAGAAGCCTTCGCTGCGAAGATCGGCGCGCTGGGCATCGGCGACGGCGACACCGTCGTCGTCTATGACAGCGCCGGCATGGCGACCGCGGCGGCGCGTGTGTGGTGGCTGTTCCGCCTGTTCGGTTTCGACCGGGTAGCGGTTCTGGACGGCGGCCTGCCGAAATGGCTGGCGGAAGGCCGCCCGACCGAATCGGGCGACGCCGCCCCGGTCCAGCCGGCGGTCTTCACGGCACGCAAGCGGCCGGACCTGATCCGCAGCGCCGATCAGCTGCTCGCGAACATCGACGCACAGGACGATCAGGTCACCGACGCGCGCGCCCAGCCGCGATTCGAAGGTGCGGTGGCCGAACCCTGGCCCGGCCGGCGCAGCGGCCGCATTCCCGGCAGCTTCAACCTGCCCCACACCGACCTGATCGACGCCGACAGCAAAACCCTGCTGCCGCCGGACATCATCGTTCAGAAGGCGCGCGCGGCGGGGCTGGACCTTGGTCGTCCGGTGGTCGCCTCCTGCGGCAGCGGCATCACCGCCTGCGTCATCGCGCTGGGCCTCGCCACCGCCGGCAAGCCGGACGTGGCGATCTATGACGGCTCCTGGGCCGAATGGGGCCTGCGGGAGGAGCTGCCGCTGGAAACAGGGCCGCGGCAGCCGTGAGCGACTCCCTCACTGTCAGGTCCTGCGCAGCGGAGGATTGCAACGCCGTCGTCGCGCTGTGGACGGCCTGCGGGCTCGTGGTGCCATGGAACGACCCGGCAGCCGATTTCGCGCTGGCACTGTCGAAGAGCAGCTCGACGGTGCTGGCCGCCATCGAGGACGGGCGCATCGTCGCCACCGCCATGGTCGGGCAGGACGGGCATCGCGGCTGGATCTATTACGTTGCCGTCGATCCGGCCTTGCAAGGCCGGGGACTCGGCCGCCGGATGGTGGCGGAGGCGGAGGGTTGGCTGGCTGCGGCCGGCATGCCCAAGGTCCAGTTGCTCGTCCGCGAGACCAACCAACGGGTGCTGGCCTTCTATGAGAGGTTGGGCTATGCCAGATCGCCCGTTACGATGATGCAGAAATGGCTGACCAACCCTTCTCCCTGACCCGCCCCGCCGTGCCTGCCGCCAGCCGGCCGGGCCATCTGCCGGTGATCGTCACCTATCTGGAGATGACGGCGCCGCCGGCCCATGCGCCGGTGCGCCAGCCGGCCGGCAACCTCACGCTGGTGCGGTCCAATCCGCCGAGCTGGTCCTTTTACCGCTATCTCTACGACTCGGTGGGCGAGCCCTGGCTGTGGCACGAACGCCGCCGCATGCCGCGCAAGGAGCTGGAGCGCTCGATCCTCGACCCGCGGGTGGAGGTGTGGGTGCTGTATGTCGACGGCACGCCCGCCGGTTACGGCGAGTTGGACCGGCGGACGCAGGAAACCGACCTCGCCTATTTCGGCCTGATCCCCGACTTCATCGGCCACAAGCTGGGCCCCTGGCTGCTCGACACCATCATCCGCAAGGCGTGGGACGGCGGTGCGTCGAAGCTGGTCGTCAACACCTGCACCTTCGACCATCCGAAGGCCCTGCCGCTCTACCAGAGCATGGGCTTCGTCCCCACCCGTCATGTCGCCCGCGAGGTTCGCGACCCGCGGCTGGACGGTGTGCTGCCGCGCAGCTCGGGCGATCATATTCCGCTGGCGGGGTGAGGCTGGGAAAGCCGGCCCACCTCCCCCCTTGACCACCCCGACCACTGCGCCCCATCTACCGCGGAACGCCGGAACCCTGTTGCGGACCGGCGCGTTCCTTCAGACAGGCGGAAGCTCCGCCATGACGAGCGTGAGGTGGGGCCTTGATGGGTTGGATCATTCGGACGCTGGTGTTGTGCTTCGTCGTCGGCTTCGTGCTGTCGTTCCTGCGCATCGATCCTGCCAGCATCCTGACGAACAGCTGGCAGACGGTGTAGGACATTGCAGAACTGGTCATCGAAGCCGGGAGCTGGGCCCTGCCCTACATCCTGATCGGTGCGGTCGTGGTGGTGCCGCTGTCGCTGATCGGGCTGGTCATGCGCTGGAACCGCTCGCGTCCGCCCTCCTGAGATCCGGACAAAAAAACAGGAGGCACCGGAACCGGAGCCTCCTGTGAAACAGGGAGGGTTAGAGACAGTCATAGGTCTACGCCCGATCACCCCTTCCTGCGTTGATTCATGTCAACGGACCGACACTTTCCCCAACCTTTGCTGAAACTTCCGGCCGGAAAAGAAAAAGCCGGAGCCATCCATGCGGATGCTCCGGCTCAGTGATACAGGGAGGTTTAGAGACGAGACGGACCTTATGCCGAAACGCATAGGTCGTTCGTTGATCTGAATCAAAAGCGCTCAAATTTCCGGCAAGCTGCTCCCATTGTCCCACCGCTGCTCTCAGCCGAGAATCTCCGCCAGCGCCACCACCAGCGCCTTGTTCTCCTCCTCGCGGCCGACCGTAATGCGCAGGCAGTCGGACAGGCCATATTCGGTCACCGCCTTCACCAGGATGCCCCGGTGGGCGAGATGGTCGATGACTGCCTGGGTGCCCAGGGACGGATCAGTCGGCACGCGCGCCAGAACGAAGTTGCAGACGCTGGGATAGACGCGCAAGCCCACCCGTTCCAGTTCGCGCGACAGCCAGGGCAGCCATTGCGCATTGTGGGCGAAGGTCGCCTCCTCATGCCCGGCATCACTCAGCGCGGCCGCGGCGGTCAGTTGGGCGGGCAGCGAGACGTTGAAGGTGCCGCGGATGGCGTTCACCGCCTCGATCACCGTGGCCGGACCATAGCCCCAGCCGACCCGCAGGCCCGCAAGCCCATGCATCTTGGAGAAGGTGCGGATCAACATGACGTTGTCGCAATTCTCGACGATCTCCGTACCGTCGCTGTAATCCGGCAGGCGGCAGTAATCGGCATAGGCCGAATCCAGGACCAGCAGCGTGTGCGGCGGCAGCCCGGCGCGCAGCCGCTGCACCGCGTCGGCCGGGATGTAGGTGCCGGTCGGGTTGTTGGGGTTGGCGAGGAAGCAGATTCTGGTGCGCTCGCTGGCGCGGTCGATCAACGCCTCAACATCCACCACCATGTCGCGTTCCGCCGCGATGACCGCGGTGGCGCCCGCGGCGCGGATCGCCTTGAGGAAGCCGCGATAGCCACGTTCGTGGCACAGCACCTCGTCGCCGGGCCCGGCGAAGGCCTGGGCGACCAGATGGATCAGCTCCTCCGATCCCGCGGTGCAGACGACGTGATCGACGTCGATGGAATGGCGGCGTGCGATGGCGTGGCGCAGCGGCTCCTGGTCCCAGTCGGGATAGCAGTGGATGCGGGTCGCCGCCTCGCAATAGGCGTCCAGCGCCAGCGGGCTTGGGCCGAGCGGATTGTGGGTCAGCGAGAGGTCGATCCACCGGCGGCCGTCGCGTGGGGGGCGAGCGGGACGGTACGGCTTGATCTGGCCAACGCTGGGACGGGGGCTGAGCAGGT
This sequence comes from Azospirillum palustre, assembly GCF_002573965.1. Classification (NCBI taxonomy): domain Bacteria; kingdom Pseudomonadati; phylum Pseudomonadota; class Alphaproteobacteria; order Rhodospirillales; family Azospirillaceae; genus Azospirillum; species Azospirillum palustre. Next base: position 1,214,620 of record NZ_PDKW01000043.1, read on the forward strand.
CCATAACCTCGGTCTCCGGTAGCGGATCGGTCGAACAGCACGTCAGGCGACCGATTGAACCGCAAACCGGTGCGCGACGCTACAGGACATTGCGCCGCGCACCCTAAGTCGAGGTGTTTTGTTTCCGGATGGCAGGCCGAACGGAACCGCCGGCCTGCCGACCGTCTCAGTGGTTTAGAATTTGGCTGAGGAAGAGGCGCGTGCGGTCCGACTTCGGATTGGAGAAGAACGCGTCCGGCGTGTCCTGCTCGACGATCTCGCCGCGATCCATGAAGATCACGCGGTCGGCGACCGACTTGGCGAAGCCCATCTCGTGCGTGACGCACAGCATGGTCATGCCGTCCTCGGCCAGGCCGATCATGACGTCCAGCACCTCCTTGACCATTTCGGGGTCGAGCGCGGAGGTCGGCTCGTCGAACAGCATCACCTTCGGGCTCATGCACAGCGACCGCGCGATGGCAACGCGCTGCTGCTGGCCGCCGGACAGCTGGCCGGGATACTTCTTGGCCTGCTCGGCGATGCGCACCCGCTTCAGGTAGCTCATCGCCCGCTCTTCCGCTTCCGCCTTCGGCATCTTGCGGACCCAGATGGGCGCCAGCGTGCAGTTCTCCAGCACGGTCAGGTGCGGGAACAGGTTGAAGTGCTGGAACACCATGCCGACTTCGCGGCGGACCAGCTCGATGTTCTTGAGGTTGTTGGTCAGCTCGATCCCGTCGATGACGATCGTGCCCTTCTGATGCTCCTCAAGCCGGTTCAGGCAGCGGATCATCGTCGATTTGCCCGACCCGGACGGGCCGCAGACGACGATGCGCTCGCCCTTCTGGACGCTGAGGTTGATGTTTTTCAGGACGTGGAACTCGCCGTACCACTTGTTGACGCCCGTGCAGCGGATGATTTCCTCGCCGCTGAGGGCGTGCTTCGGCTTGGCTGCCTGGGACATGGCCTGGGACATGGGTTCTCGTGTCTCCCTTGACGGCAAGGATCAGCGACGGTGACCGCGATTGAGATCGCGTTCGAGCTTCTGGCTGTACTTCGACATGCTGAAGCAGAAGATCCAGTAGATCACGCCGATGAACAGATAGGCCTCGCGGTAGAAACCGCGCCAGGACGGATCGGACAGCGCGGCCTTCGCCGTGCCGAGCAGATCGTACAAGCCGATGATGATGACCAGCGAGGTGTCCTTGAAGAAGCTGATGAAGGTGTTCACCAGCGGCGGGATGGCGACGGCCAGCGCCTGCGGCAGGATGATCTTGCGCATCTTCTGCCAATAGCCAAGCCCCAGCCCGTCCGCTGCCTCATACTGCCCCTTCGGGATCGCCTGCAGGCCGCCGCGGATCGCTTCCGCCATATAGGCGGCGGCGAACATGATGAAGGCGATCTGCGCACGCAGCAGCTTGTCGATTGACACGCCGTTCGGCAGGAACAGCGGCAGCATCACCGACGCCATGAACAGCAGGCTGATCAGCGGCACGCCGCGGATCAGCTCAATGTAGGTGACGCACAGCACCTTGACCGCCGGCATGTTCGACCGGCGGCCCAGCGCCAGCAGGATCGACACCGGGAAGGCCACGGCCAGACCGATCACCGACAGGATAATGGTCAGCGGCAGGCCGCCCCACAGCGTGTTCTCGACATAGGTCAGGCCGAAGACGCCGCCCCACATCAGAACCGCCACCAGCGCCAGACCGGCGGCCCAGACCAGCCCGAACCACGGCTTCCAGAAGCGGCGGTCGCAGCTGGCGACCAGCAAGGCGATGAAGACGGCGATGGTCACCAGCGGCCGCCACTGCTGTTCCCACGGGAACATGCCGAACATGATGAAGCGCAGCTTCTCGCTGATGAAGCCCCAGCAGGCGCCGCCGGCATCCTGCCGGCAGACGGTGGAGGTCGCGTCGAAGCCGTGGGCGCGGAACAGCAGCCAGTTCATGAAGGGCGGGATCGCCGACGCCAGCAGCCCCAAGACCAGAATGGTCAGGATGGCGTTGTACCAACTGTTGAACAGGTTATTGCGCAGCCACGCAATCGGGCCGACGGTGTTGGCCGGCGGACGTTCGTCCGGCAGGCCGACGCTTTGCACGTTGTCGGTCATGGCCGTTACCGCTCCACCAGCGCAATGCGCTTGTTGTACCAGTTCATGAAGATCGAGATGCTGAGGCTGATGACCAGATAGGTGCCCATGATCATCGTCACGCCTTCGATCGCCTGACCGGTCTGGTTCAGCGTCGTGTTGGCGATGGACACCAGATCGGGATAGCCGATGGCCAGCGCCAGCGAGCTGTTCTTCGTCAGGTTCAGATACTGGCTGGTCAGCGGCGGCACGATCACCCGCAGCGCCTGGGGCAGGATCACCAGACGCAGCGTCGGGCTGCCCGGCAGGCCTAGGGCACGGGCCGCCTCTGTCTGGCCCCAGTTGACCGCCTTGATGCCGCTGCGCACCACCTCGGCGATGAAGGCCGCGGTGTAGAGCGTCAGGCCGGTCAGGATGGCGAAGAATTCCGGGGAGATGGAGGCGCCGCCGGTGAAGTTGAAGCCGGCCAGCTTCGGCACGTCCATCGCGAGCGGCGCGCCGCCGGCGAGCCAAGTCAGGACCGGCAGGCCGACGATCAGGCCGAGGCCGGCCCAGCCCGCCGGGAACGGCTGCCCGGTGCGCGCCTGCCGTGCCCTGGCCCAGCGCGACACGCCCCAGGCGGCGGCGATGCCGACCAGCAGGGCGATGCCCATGTTGGCCCAGACTGGATCGGGGGCGGGCACCGGCACGCGCAGGCCGCGCTGCGACAGGAAGACGCCCGGGATCGGGTTCAGCGCCTGGCGCACCGGCGGCAGGCCGTCGGACACCAGCGCGTACCAGAAGAACAGCTGAAGCAGCGGCGGGATGTTGCGGATGATCTCGACATAGGTCGAGGCCAGCTTGGCGATCAGCCAGTTGCTGGACAGGCGGGCGACACCGATGATCGTGCCGATGATCGTCGCCAGGATGACGCCGATGACCGACACCTTCAGCGTGTTCAGCACGCCGACCAGGAAGGCCCGGCCATAGGTGTCCTTCGGCGAATAGTCGATCAGCGACTCGCCGATGCCGAAGGCCGCTTCACGCTCCAGGAAATGGTACCCGGTCGCGATCGAGCGCCGCGCGAGGTTGTCGAGCGTGTTTGAAATGAGGAACCAGCCGACCAGGACGACCGCGCCGACCACCAGGATCTGGTAGACGATGGCGCGGAACGTCGGGTCGCTGAGGGAAAACGATATGCCACCCGGCGGCGGAGCGCCTTGGGTGGTCCGGGTCTCGGTCGCCACGGACTACTCTCCCCCAACCATCGCGCCCCACACGGTGCCCACGCGGTCCCGGACGTTCTTCCGGGCATTTCCCACACCGTAGGGGATGCGACATGTCTCCCAAATGCGGCCCCCTGCGCAGGCGCTTCGCTGGCGCCCTTCGCGACCGCTCCCAAAAGAACCGGAAGGCCGCCCCCGGCAACGGGCTGCGGGCGGCCTTCAGACGGTGACGTGCCTTACCGGAACGGCTGCGCGTACATCAGGCCGCCCTTGGTCCACAGCGCGTTCAGGCCGCGCTCCAGCTTCAGCGGGGTGCCCGGGCCGACGTTGCGGTCGAAGATCTCGGCATAGTTGCCGACCTTCTTCACGACGTTGTAGGCCCACTTCTCGTCCAGGCCCAGGGCCTTGCCCATGCCCGGCGAGGTGCCGAGGAAGCGCTGGACGTCCGGGTTCTTCGAGTTGGTGAACTCGTCGACATTCTTGGAGGTGATGCCGAACTCCTCCGCCTGGATGGTGGCGAAGACGGTCCACTTCACGATGTCGAACCACTGGTCGTCGCCATGGCGCACGGCCGGGGCCAGCGGCTCCTTGGAGATGACTTCCGGCAGGATGACGTGATCGTCCGGAACCGGGGCGACACCGGCGCGGGTGCCGGCCAGACCGGACACGTCGGTCGTCAGCACGTCGCAGCGGCCGGCGAAGTAGGCGGCGTTCACCTCGTCGTTCGACTCGATGACGACCGGGTTGTAGGTCATGTTGTTGGCGCGGAAATAGTCCGCGAGGTTCAGTTCGGTCGTGGTGCCGGACTGGACGCAGACGGTGGCGCCGTTCAGCTCCTTGGCGCTCTTCACGCCCAGCTTCTTCGGAACCATGAAGCCCTGGCCGTCGTAATAGGTGACGGGGGCGAAGTTCAGGCCGACCGAGGTGTCACGGGTCAGCGTGGCGGTGGTGTTGCGCGACAGCAGATCGACTTCGCCCGACTGGATGGCGGGGAAGCGCTGCTGGGCGGACAGCGGGGTGAACTTGACCTTGTTGGCATCGCCGAAGATGGCGACGGCGACGGCACGGCAGTAATCGACGTCCAGGCCGGTCCAGTTGCCGGCGCTGTCGGGGTTGCCGAAGCCCGGAAGGCCGGCGTTCACGCCGCACTGCACGAAGCCGCGCTGCTTGACGGTGTCCAGCGTGGCAGCACCGGCGACGGCGCTGGCGGAAACGACCACGGCCGCTGCGGCGGCGGCCAGGAACCCTGACTTCATATTATGAACTCCACCCTGTTCTTGCGTTCTTCGCTTTGAGCGGTCTGATGACGCGCTTGGTCACGCCGGCTCCATAATCCAACCGGAACGACCCTGCCGGACCGATCCGCCTGACAACCCGGCGCACCGATCCCCAGTGGACCCGTCCTGTGAGGATCGCGACGCAGCCATGCGCGTGGGACAAGAGTGTATCAACTTGATCCGGCTTGTCGAATCCTCTGTGCATTGGTGGTGTTACCAGAACATCCCGTCCGCTGACGGCCGTTGCGCGCAATCCGCGATGGCGGCGGGGCGTCCGGGGTGACACAATGTTCGGCCGCGCCCGCACCGCCTGCCCTGGGGTTCTCCCGGCTACGGCGGACTCGGACGGGCCGGATTGCCGCTCCAGCCAAACGGACAGTCGATGAAGGACGTCACCAAGGACACGATTCTCGTGCATGCCGGCCGCGACCCGCGGAACAACCACGGCATCGTCAACCCGCCGGTCTATCATTGCTCGACCGTGCTGTTCCCGTCCTTGGACGCGCTGGAGGAAAGCGACCGGAACATGCTGACCAGCGTGAACTACGGTCGCATGGGCACGCCCACCACCTTCGCCTTCGAAGAGGCGGCGGCTGAACTGGAAGGCGGCTACAAGGCGGTGAACACCGGCTCCGGCCTCGCCGCCATCGCCATAGCGCTGTCGGCCTTCACCAAGGCCGGCGACCATGTGCTGATCACCGACAGCGCCTATGGCCCCACCCGCCGCTTCGCCAAGGAGACGCTGATACCCTATGGCGTGGAGGTGGAATTCTACGATCCTTGCATCGGCGCCGGCATTTCCGCCCTGCTGCGGCCCAACACCAGCGTGGTCTTCCTCGAATCGCCGGGCTCGCTGACCTTCGAGGTGCAGGACGTTCCGGCCATCGCCGCCGCCGCCAAGACGGTCGGCGCCACGGTGATGATCGACAACACCTGGGCGACCCCGCTGTTCTTCCGCCCCTTCGACCATGGCGTCGATCTGTCGATCCATGCCGCGACGAAGTACATGGTCGGCCATGCCGATGCGATGCTGGGCGTCGTCACCTGCCGCGACGAGGAAAGCTGGACGGCCGTCAAGAAGACCGCCACCCGTTTCGGCGTCTGCGGCGGGCCGGACGATCTCTATCTCGGCCTGCGCGGCCTGCGCACCCTGTCGGTGCGCATGCGCCAGCACCAGGAGAGTGCGCTGGCGCTCGCCGACTGGCTGGCGGCCCGGCCGGAGGTGACGCGGGTGCTGCATCCCGCCCGCCCTGACTTCCCCGGTCATGAGCTGTGGAAGCGCGATTTCACCGGCTCCAGCGGCCTGTTCTCGGTGATCGTCAATCAGGTGCCGCGCAAGGCGCTGGCGGCGATGCTGGACGGGATGGAACTGTTCGGCATGGGTTACAGCTGGGGCGGCTTCGAGAGCCTGATCCTGCCGACGCGGCCGGCGGCGGTGCGCTCCGCCACCCGCTGGACCGATCCGGGTCAGGTTCTGCGCTTGCACGCCGGGCTTGAGAGCCCCGACGACCTGATCCGCGATCTTGAGGCCGGCTTCCGGCGGATGGCCGCCGCCCTTTGAGTGCGGCGGACAGTTGAGGAGTGATTTGCCATGACGGAAACACCGTCGACCGAGCCCGGTCCCTTTGAAGAGGTGCTGGCCGCTATCCGCTTCACCGCCGATGGGCTGGTGCCCGCCATCGCCCAGGCCGAGGGCAGCAGCGAAATCCTGATGATGGCCTGGATGAACCGCGATGCGGTGGTCGAGACCCTGTCAACCGGCCGCGTCTGCTACTGGTCCCGGTCGCGCGGCGGGCTGTGGCGCAAGGGCGAGACCTCCGGACAGGTGCAGCGGCTGAAGGATTTCCGGGTGGATTGCGACGGCGACACCCTGCTGCTGATCGTCGAGCAGGACGGCGTCGCCTGTCACACCGGCCGGCGCAGCTGCTTCTATCGTGCCTGGCGCGACGGAAAGCTGGAGACGATCCAGGCGGTCGAAACCGATCCGTCCATCCTCTATGGCGGCCAGTCGCACAGCCACGGCTGAGAGACCCGATTCGGGAGGGGCTGGGAAGGGAGCCGATTCGCCACGCGGGTCCATTTGTTGATCCACATCAAAGCGGCCCTCCTGCCGAAGGGTATACACACCTTCTTGTCTCTAACCCTCCCTGTATATGACTGCACCGGGCGCTCCTTTGGACGCCCGGTTATTTTTTGCCTCGACGGCTCCATCCGAAACTTCGGACAGCGTCCGGCGCGTTTGCGCCACGGATCCTCTTTCGGACGATCCGCTCCGACAGCCCGTTTGGCCGGTGGCCTACCGCCTCGCCGGCTTGCGCATCGCCTTGGTCAGCCGAGCCTGTGCCGTTCCGCAGCTCAAAACCTGCCCATATGGGAGAGAAAGTCTTTATTCAGTCACAGAAAGATCCTATTTTCGGCCACAAAAACAACGAATAAAGAAACAGTTCATTTCTTTAATTCGATCAAGTTTCAATTATCTGTGTCATCTCATCCGACCCCCTTTGTATTGCCCCTTTATCGCTTTTCGACCGCCCGGGGGCCATGGTTAACATCTGATTAATCGTTAACAGCACGTTAACGGCACTGATGGAGAGACGCCATGCGCCAGTTTTGGGGGACTTCGAACAACGACACCATGACCGGCACCGCCTTTGATGACCGTCTCGACGGCCTGGATGGCGACGACCGTATCAACGGCGCCGGCGGAAACGACCAGCTGTATGGCGAACGGGGAAATGACTCGCTGATCGGCGGTCTGGGCAACGACCAGTTGCATGGCGGCGACGGCAACGACTGGCTCGGCGACCCCTATGGCGGCAACGAGGCCGGCAACGATTCGATGTGGGGCGATGCCGGCAACGACCAACTGTTCGGCGGCGACGGCAACGACTGGCTGGACGGCGGCACCGGCGACGACATCCTGAAGGGGATGCGCGGTGACGACACCATGATCGGCGGAGCCGGCAACGACACGCTGTATGACAGCTATCGCGACGGCGGTGCCGACCTGTTCCGGCCGGGCACCGGCGACGACACGATGGTCAGCTACACCGACGGACAGGTCGATCGCTTCCTGATGGAGCAGGCGACCGGCGGCTTCGGTCACGACACGATCAATTATTTCGAGCGGGGGATCGACCAGATCGAGTTCCATGGCTACACCGCGGGCCAGATGTCGCTGACCTCCAGCGGCTTCCAGTCGACCTTTACCTTCGCCGACGGCTCGTCGCTGACCGTCGATCAGGTCGGACTGACCGCCGGCCACGATTTCATCTTCACCTGAACTGTCCGGCTCCCCTGTCCGGCCCCCCTATCCGGAAGGAGGTCTCCCGTGGGCGATGGGGTCACCCCGTCGGCGCGGGGGACCTCCGGCCACGCTCGTGCTGTTGTAGGGGCGGACACTTCCGCGCCGTCAGCAAAAAGGCCAAGAACGATGGACCACCGCCGCCTTTCCCTGCGCACGCTCCTCCCCGCCCTGCCGGCCCTGGCTCTCCTGCCGGTTCTGGCGTTGGGTGCCTGCGCCAGTTCCGACATGGGCGGCGTCCCGTCGGCGGAGGTCGCGACCCAGCCTCCGGTGGAACTGGTCGGGCTGACCGTGCAGACACCGGACGGCCGCCGCATCCTCGGCAACGTCACCGACCTGGTGATCGGGCCGACCAACCGGGTGGAGCAGGCGATCATCACCGTCGGCGCCCCCCGTTTCCCGAACGAGCACAAGGTGACGGTCGCCAGCGACAATCTGCGCTATGCCCGCAACCGTCAGGCGGTGATCCTCACCGGCATGACGGCGGAACAGTTCGCCGCACTGCCGCCCACCGCCGGAAGCGACCGCATGGTGTCGCTCGGCAACAATGGGGTGGTTCTGCCTGCCGGTGCCGCACCGACCAACTGGGCCGGGGCAACGACCCCGACGCGCTGACCCTTTCCCAAACGGAAACGCACCAATAAGAAAGGGGGCCGGATGAACCGGCCCCCCCTTTTGCTGCCCAGATTTTACTGTCTGGCCTTTGCGACGCTTTCCATCACTTGCCCTGAAGCTGCTTCATGATGTCGTCCGCCGGGCTCTGCTCCGACTGGCCCGGAGCGCCGAAGGGCGGAGCCACATCCTGATTGTCGAAGGCCGGAATCTCGATCTTCACGTCGTTCAGGTTGATCACCGGTCCCTTGTCGCGGCCGGCATCGACCAGTTGCGGGAAGCCGATGACGAGACCGACCATGATGATCTGGATGATCACGAAGGGCACCGCACCCCAGTAGATCTGGCCGGTGGTGATCTTCCCGATCTTCCTGCCGGTGACCTTGTCGATGTAGTCCATCTTCGGCGCCACCGACCGAAGGAAGAACAGCGCGAAGCCGAAGGGCGGGTGCATGAAGCTGGTCTGCATGTTGACGCCCAGCAGGACACCGAACCAGATCAGGTCGATGCCCAGCTTGTCCGCCACAGGTCCCAGCAGGGGAACGATGATGAAGGCCAGCTCGAAGAAATCGAGGAAGAAGGCCAGGACGAAGACCAGGATGTTGCAGACGATCAGGAAGCCCAGCTCACCGCCCGGCAGGCCGATCAGCAGATGTTCCACCCAGAGGTCGCCGTTGACGGCGCGGAACACCAGGCCGAACACGGTCGAGCCGATCAGGATAAACACCACGAAGGACGACAGCTTGGCGGTCGAATCCATCGCCTGGCGCATCAGGTTCCAGCTGAGCTGGCGCTTGGCGAGCGCCAGCAGGATGGCGCCGGCGGCACCCATGGCGCCGCCCTCCGTCGGGGTGGCGATGCCGATGAAGATGGTGCCCAGCACCAGGAAGATCAGCACCAGCGGCGGAACCAGCGAGGTGATGACCCGAAGCAGAAGCTGGGCCCCGCGCAGCGTGCGGGCTTCCGGCGGCAGGGCCGGAACCATCTCCGGCTTGATGATGCTGGTGAGCAGGATATAGCCGGTATAGAGGCCGGTCAGCACCAGACCGGGGATCAAGGCGCCGGCATACATGTCGCCGACCGACCGGCCGAGCTGGTCGGCCAGCACGATCAGCACCAGCGACGGCGGGATGATCTGGGCCAGCGTGCCCGATGCCGCGATGACGCCCGACGCGACCCGGCGGTCATAGCCGTAGCGCAGCATGATCGGCAGCGAGATCAGGCCCATGGAGATGACCGAGGCCGCGACCACGCCGGTCGTCGCCGCCAGCAGCGCGCCGACGAAGATCACCGCATAGGCCAGACCGCCGCGGATCGGACCGAACAGCTGCCCGATGGTGTCGAGCAGATCCTCGGCCATGCCGGACCGCTCCAGAATCAGGCCCATGAAGGTGAAGAAGGGAATCGCCAGCAGCGTGTCGTTGCGCATGATGCCGAACACACGTTCCGGCAGCGCCTGCATCAGCGCCGGAGTCAGCAGCCCCAGCTCGATGCCGATCAGGCCGAACACCAGACCGTTGGCCGCCAGGGCGAAGGCGACCGGAAATCCCATCAACAGGAAAAGCACCAGGGCGCCGAACATCACCGGCGCCATATTGGCGGATATGAACTCTACCATCTGGGGGCTCCCGGTCCTTACGAATGGCTGTGCATCTTCTCGCCCGGCTCGTCACGATGGCCGGTGAGAAAGGCGATGCGCTTGATCAGTTCCGACACACCCTGTGCGGTGAGCAGGAAGAAGCCGACCGGGACCAGAAGCTTCGCGGGCCAGCGGATCAGACCGCCGGCGTCGCTCGACATTTCGTTGGTCAGGAAACTGTCCATGAACATGGGCCAGGACAGCACCATGATGAGGATCGTCATCGGGAACATGAAGACCAGGATGCCGAAGATGTCGACCCAAGCCTGGAATCGCCTCGAGAAACGGCCCAGCACGATGTCGATGCGGATATGTTCATTGCGCAGGAAAGTATAGCCGGCGCAGAGCAGGAACACCGCCGAGAACAAATACCATTGGAGTTCCAGCCAAGCGTTGGAACTGGTGTTCAATCCATAGCGGATGACCGCATTGGCCGAGCTGACGATGACGGCGACCAGCACGAGCCAGTAGGCGAGCTTGCCGATGCCTTCGTTCATGGCATCGATCAGCCCGCTCAGTCTGAGCAGACCTCTCAAAGGAGAAACCTCCCTGTTGCGGGGGCGCGGCCTTCGCCGTCCCCTTTTGCTTTTGTTGCAGCCGCATAGACACGGCAGTTCGCAACCCTCTCTCGTTCGGAGGGTATACCAAAAGATAGGATTTGAAGGGACTATTCCTTTCCCGCCTCCCAGCGGCAAGGGCTACGTTGGAGCTACGTAGAATCCCGTAGATCCCTGTCTTCCATGTTGAGTCCGGACCGGGTCCAAGGCACGGAAACCGCAGGCATTTTGCAAAATGCAATCCGCATATTGCCAAATCGCGACAATCGGAGGCGCGGCCTGTGATCGAGGAAAAGCAGATAGAGTATTGGATTCAAACAATATTTGATCTGCAGGAATCGCCAAGCCCTATGGCGCGCCTTTTGCTCAATTTGCGGGGAAGGAGAGCGCACATGCCTCACTTCCGTAAGGGTTGAGGGAGCAGTCTAACCAGCACCCTTACTCAGATGAAATACAGGTCGAGAGAAACCTCAGATCAGGAGCACCAGCCATGGCATGGATTTCGAACCTTTCAGTCAAGTCACGGACGCTTCTTTCGATCCTAACCCTTCTGCTATGCACGGCTGGCCTCGGCGTCTTTTCTTTGACCAAGCTCTCGACGATCAACGATGAAGCTGCTGATGTGCGCGATAACTGGCTGCCATCGGTCTCGGCAATTTCCAGACTTTACACCACCTTCGACTATTATCGCACATTGGAAGGCGCCCATCTGATCGCATCCACCGATGACGATATTAAGAGCGAGGACAAAGCACTTCTGGAAAGCGCCGACAGGATCGAACAACGGCGGATGGATTACCAAAAGCTTTTGACACCGGGCTGGGAAACCGAGACCTACCAGAAATTCGTGAAGAGCTATCAAGCCTACATGAAGATCAGCCAGGAGCAGCTTCTGCCGCTGTCGCGCAAGAACGATAATGATGGCGCCGGTGCCATATATCGTGGTTCGTCGCGGGATGAGTTCCGAACCTCCAAGGATCTTCTCCAGTCTCTGATGGACTTCAACGCCACCGAAGGCAAACGTGCGGCTGACCGCGGTGAACAGGTCTACCAAACCAGCAAGCTGTGGGTCACCGCTATCCTGGTGCTGGTCGTCGCCATCTGCGTGGGCGCGGCCTGGATGATCGTCCGCACGGTGATCCGGCCGATTCAGGCGATCACGTGGATGATGGGGCGCCTTGCCGACCGCGACATGACGGTTTCCATCGACGGGACCGACCGTGGCGACGAACTGGGCGCCATGGCCCGTGCGGTGCAAGTGTTCAAGGACAACATGATCGAGGCCGACCGCCTCGCCGCCGTCGAAGCTGCCGAGCAGCAGGCCAAGCTGCGCCGCGCCCAAGCCGTCGAGCGCTTGCTCACCGGCTTCGAGAATTCGTCGACGGCCGCCCTGCGCACCGTGGCAGCGGCCGCATCGGAGTTGGACGCCACCGCGCACAGCATGTCGGCAATGGCGCAGCAGACCAGCACCCAGGCGACCGTCGTGGCGTCGGCCGCCGAACAGACCAGCGCCAACGTCCAGACCGTCGCCACCGCCACCGAGGAAATGGCCAGTTCGATCCGCGAGATCGGCACCCAGATCGCCCGCTCCGCGCGGAGCGGGCGATCTGGGTGCCGATCTCGCGGATCGAACTGGCCATTTCCTCGGTGGCGGTGGCGACGGTCTGGACATTCGCGCTGGTCTGCTCGGCCGCCGACGCCACGACGGTGGCCTGGGTGCTGGTCTGCTGTGCCATCGCCGACATGCTGTGCGCGGTGGCGTCCAACTCCGATGCGGCCGCTGCCACGGTGCGCAGGGCAGCCGTCGACGAATTCTCGAATCCGGTGAGCAATCGCTCGACGGCTTGGGCGCGGCGCAGCTTGGCCTGCTGCTCGGCGGCTTCGACGGCGGCGAGGCGGTCGGCCTCGATCATGTTGTCCTTGAAGACCTGAACGGCGCGGGCCATGGCGCCCAGTTCGTCCTGCCGTGCCGTCCCGGGGATCTCGGTGCTCATCTCCCGGTTCGCCAAGCGGCCCATGGTGCCGGTCAGCGCGTGGAGCGGCTTCACGACCGCGTTCAGGATCAGCAGAGCGGCGCCGACACCAGCCATCGCTGCTACCAGTATTGCAAAGACGATCCAGTTACGGGAGGTGCTATAGATTTTGGCGCCGTTGTCCGCCGCCTTAACCCCCTCGACCCTGTTGAAGTTCACCAGCTCTTCCAGAATTGCCACGGCAGTGCGGAATTCCTTTCGCGACTCGCCGACGAACAGTCCGGAGGTCGCCGCCGTGTCGTTCGTGCGTGCGAGAGGGCGGAGCCTGTCCCGGCTTATGGCAAAATACCGATTGAGCGAATCGACGAGATTTCGATAGGTCTCGGTTTCCCATCCCGGCGTCAGCAAGCCTTCATACACGGCACGCTTTTGCTCGATGGTGCGGATGGTCTTTTCCAGGCTTTCTTCTTCCTTGCGGATTTGGGCCTCGTCCTGCACCGCGATCAACGCACCTTCGCCGGTCCGGTAGGAATAGAAGGTCGAATAGAGGTCGGAGACGGCGACGACCGAAGGCAGCCAGTTATCGCGAATATCAGCCGCTTCGTCATTCACAGATGACATGCGGTTGATCCCGAACAGGCCAAGCAGCGCGGTACAGATCAACAGCACCGTGAATGCTGCAACCACTTTCGCTCGGACAGACGCATTCATCAACCGGTCCATGGGCAACCCCCTTTATCTCCGACTGTTTTGAGTCTTAATAGGATCATAGGGAGATTAAATTGGGGCTTGCCCTTATCGCTTTCCTTTCATGGATTACGAAGGAAAACTACGAGAAGGGGAGCGAACTTCGCTTAAGCGCGGTTCAAAGCGCCACATTCATGTGGCCTGCAGCAATTCGCTGTTTTTGCTGGATAGGGACTTGGAAGGATGGTGATCCGGGTGGGATTCGAACCCACGGCCACATGATTAAAAGTCACGTGCTCTACCGACTGAGCTACCGGATCATCCAGCGCGGCGGTGGGAAACTGGCCCCCGCCGGAAGTGGGCGCACCATAGAAAGACGCGCCGCAAAGGTCAACCATGGGCTTGATGGCGGATGCAGGATTTTGCATCGAGCCCGCCGATCAAACCCATGGCTTCGAAGGTCAGGTCTGGCTGGTCGTCGGAACGGTGCCGTTGCCGGCCTCCAGCGCGAAGCGTTCGGCCAGCCGCTCGGCGACACGGGCCGAGACGAAATGGCGGATGTCGCCGCCCAGGCGCCCGATCTCCTTGACGAAGCGCGAGGAGATGAACTGGTGCTTCTCCGACGACATCAGGAAGATCGTCTCGACCTTCGGGTTCAGCCGGGCGTTCATGCCCGCCATCTGGAATTCATATTCGAAGTCCGAGACGGCGCGCAGGCCGCGGATGATGACGCGGGCGTTCATCTCAATGGCGAAATGCATCAGCAGATTGTCGAACGCCCGCACCTCGATGCTGGCCCCGCCGGCGTTCAGCCCGGCCACATCCTCGCGAACCATGGCGACCCGCTCGTCCGTGGAGTAGAGCGGCCCTTTGCCGGCATTCCTGGCGACGCCGATGATCAGGTGGTCGACCTGTCGGGCGGCGCGCTGAATGATGTCCATGTGACCGTTGGTGATCGGATCGAAGGTGCCTGGATAGACACCGATTCGATGCCCCTTGCTGATCTCGGCCTTGCTGGTCTCGGTCTGGCTGGTCGCCATGGGTTCCCCTTTAGGCCCGTCCGTTATTCGTTCGGCCCGGCGGTGCCGCCGGCTTCGCCGACCGACCCGACCGAACCGTTGGCGTCACCGCCGTCCTCGACCCCAGTCTCCCCGACGCCGTTCTCACCCACGCCATTCTCGCCCTCTTCCTCGGCGATGGTGGCGACGGACACCACGCGTTCGTCCGCCCCCACGCGGAACAGCGTGACGCCCAGCGTCTTGCGGCCTGCAACCCGCACATCGTGCAGCGGCATGCGGATCACCTGGCCGCCGTTGGTGACCATCATCACCTGATGGTTCGATTCGACCGGGAAGGCGGCGACGATGGAGCCGTTACGCTCACCCATCTCCATGTTCCAGATGCCCTGGCCCCCGCGTCCGGCGGTGCGATACTCGTAGGACGAGCTGCGCTTGCCATAGCCGCGGTCGGAGACGGTGAGAATATACTGTTCCTTTTGTTTCAATTCTTCGTACCGCTCCTGCGACAGGGTGACGCTGTCGGTCGGCACCTCGTCCGCCTCCGGAGCGGCCTCGCCCTCCATCTCCAGCCCCTCGTCGCGCTTCATCTTGAAGAAGGCGGCGCGTTCCTCGGGCGTGGCGTCGACATGGGCCAGGATCGACAGCGACACCACCTCGTCCCCGTCGGCCAGCTTTATGCCGCGCACGCCGGTCGAGGTGCGGCCGGCGAAGACGCGCACGTCGTCGACCGGGAAGCGGATGCACTTGCCGCCGCGGGTCGCCAGCAGGATGTCGTCGGTTTCCGAGCAGGTGTGGACGCCGATCAGCCGCTCGCCTTCCTCCTCCAGCTTCATGGCGATCAGGCCGTTGGAGCGGATGTTGGCGAAGTCGGACATGCGGTTGCGGCGCACGTTGCCCTTCGACGTGGCGAAGACGACGTGCAGATCGGACCAGGCGGCCTCGTCCTCCGGCAGCGGCAGGACGGTGGTGATGGTCTCCCCGTCGATCAGCGGCAGTAGGTTGACGAAGGCCTTGCCCCGCGCCTGCGGGTTGCCCAGCGGCAGCCGGTAGACCTTCAGCTTGTAGACCATGCCGCGGTTCGAGAAGAGCAGCAGCGGTGTGTGGGTGTTGGCGACGAACAGGTCGCTGACCGCATCCTCCGCCTTCATCGACATGCCGGAGCGGCCCTTGCCGCCGCGCTTCTGCGCACGGTAGGTCGACAGCGGCACCCGCTTCACATAGCCGGACTGGCTGACGGTGACGACCATGTCCTCGCGCTGGATCAGGTCCTCGATGTCGGACTCGAACTCCAGATCCTGGATTTCGGTGCGGCGCGGGGTGCCGAACCGCTCCTTCATCTCGACCAGCTCGTCGCGAAGGATCCCCATCAGCTTCGGCCGGTTGGCCAGCGTGGCGAGGAAATCGGCGATCTGGTCGGTGACGTCGGTCAGCTCGGCGCCGATCTTGTCGCGCTCCAGCCCGGTCAGGCGGTGCAGGCGCAGGTCGAGAATGGCGCGGGCCTGGACCTCGGACAGCCGGTAGGTGCCCTGTTCGCTGACGCCGCGGCCCGGCTCGTCGATCAGTTCGATCAGCGGGCCGACGTCATGGACCGGCCACTCGCGGTTCATCATCTCCTCGCGCGCCCAGACCGGGTCGGGAGCGCTGCGGATCAACTCGATCATCGCATCCAGGTTGGCGACGGCGACCGCCAGACCGACCAAGGTGTGCGCACGCTCGCGGGCCTTGCCCAGCAGGAACTCGGTCCGGCGGGTGATGACCTGTTCGCGGAAGCGGATGAAGGCGCCGATGATCTGTAGGAGATTCATCAGCTCCGGACGGCCGCCGTTCAACGCCAGCATGTTGACGCCGAAGGAGGTCTGGAGCTGGGTGTGGCGGAACAGCTGGGCCAGCACGACGTCGGGGACCGCGTCGCGCTTCAGCTCGATCACCACGCGCACGCCGTCACGGTCCGATTCGTCGCGCAGGTCGGCGATGCCCTCGATCGTCTTGTCGTTCACCACCTCGCCGATGCGTTCCATCAGCTTGGCTTTGTTGACCTGATAGGGGATCTCGGTCGCGACGATGGCGGTGCGGTCCTTGCGCACCTCCTCGAAATGGGTCTTTGCGCGCAGGATGACCGAGCCGCGCCCCTGGAGCAGCGCCGCCCGGCTGCCCGACCGGCCGAGAATCAGGCCGCCCGTCGGGAAGTCGGGGCCGGGGACGATCTCCAGCAGTTCCTCGTCGGTGACGTCGGGGTTGTCGATGTAGGCGCAGCAGGCGTCGATCACCTCGCCCAGATTGTGGGGCGGAATGTTGGTCGCCATGCCGACGGCGATGCCGCCGGCGCCGTTCACCAGCAGGTTCGGGAAGCGGGCGGGGACGACCGTCGGCTCGCGGCCCGAATCGTCGTAGCTCGCCTGGAAATCGATGGTGTCCTTGTCGATGTCGTCGAGCAGCGCTTCCGCCGACTTGGCCAAGCGCGCCTCGGTGTAGCGCATCGCCGCGGCCGGATCGCCGTCCATCGAGCCGAAGTTGCCCTGGCCGTCGATCAGCGGCAGGCGCATCGAGAAGTCCTGCGCCATGCGGACCATGGCGTCGTAGATCGCGCTGTCGCCGTGCGGGTGGTATTTACCCATCACGTCGCCGACGATGCGCGCCGACTTCTTATAGGGCTTGGTCGAGTCGTACCCGCCCTCCTTCATCGCGTAGAGGATGCGCCGGTGCACCGGCTTCAGCCCGTCGCGGACGTCGGGCAGGGCACGGCTCACGATCACGCTCATCGCGTAGTCGAGATACGATTTCCGCATCTCGTCTTCGATGTTGATCGGCGCGATGTCGGAGGCGGGAGGAAGGGGCGTATTGCTCAAGCAGGACACTCATTCTTCGTATGCGCCGCCGCTTGACGAATCCGCGGCAGTCACTGGCCTTGCGGGCCGAAGGTTTTGCCCAGGATATATAGCAACTCTCGCAATTGCACACAACGATTCGGGGCTGAAAAGCCGGCTCAACGCCGGCTCAGATACGCGAATCGAAGCGAGAGGATGGTGACCGATACCAGACTGGCGATCAGGATTCCCTCGAACAGCCCATGGGCACCATGGCCGAGGCCGAAAACCAGGAAGGCCGACACCGGAATCATCACCACGGCGTAGGAGGAGAAGTGCAGCGCCGTCGGGATCCAGGCATCGTGCCGGCCGCGCAGCGCGTTAGCCATCACCGTCTGGCCGCCGTCGGCGATCAGGATCCAGGCGGTGAAGGCGATCAGCGGCACCACCGCCTCCAGCAGTTGCGGGTCGTTGGAGTAGATGGCGCCCAGCGCGTCGGGCATGCTGCGATAGAGGATGCCGACGCAGGCCAGGATGGCGCTGGTGACGCCGAGGCCGGTCCAGCCGGCCAGCGCCATGTCGCTGCGATCGCCGCGGCCATAGGCGACGCCGACCCGCACCGCTGTGGCCGAGGCAAGACCGACCGCGGCCATGAAGGGCAGGGCGGTCAGGTTCAGCCCGACCGTGTAGGCCCCCAGCGCCAGCGGGGAGATCATGCCGGCGAACAGGCCGAGCCCGCCGAAAGCCCCGCTCTCCACCCCGATGCTGAGCCCGGCGGCATAGCCGAGGTGACGCTGGCGCGCGGCGCCGCTCCACCAGTCGGACACCGGCCGGCGGACCTGCCAGCGGTCATGGTCGCGCATCCACCAGACATAGGCGACGAGCCCCAGCCCCATGGCCCAGCGCACCACGGTGGTCGCCCAGGCGGAGCCGACCGCGCCCAGCGGTTCCAGCCCGACATGGCCCCACACCAAGGCCCAGGCCAGCGCCGCATTGACGATGTTGCCGATCACCATGGCGACCATGCCCGGCCATGGGCGCTTGACGCCCTCCAGGAAGAAGCCAGTGGTGATGTAGAGCATCATGCCCGGCGCGCCGAGACCCAGCACCGCCAGCACATGGGCGCCGCCGGCGGACATCTCCGCGGTCTGGCCGCCGGCCTGGAAGAGCGGAACGCCCAGCAGCGAGACCAGGGCGAACAGCACCCCCAGCAGCAGCGCATAGGGGACCGACCGCCGCCATGCCCGCCCGCAGTCCGCATCGTTGCCGGCGCCGAAGGCGTGGGCGGTGATCATCACGGTGCCCATCAGCAGACCGACCCCGGTGCCCACCATGATGTTGCCGGGCAGGTGGGCCAGCCCGTAATAGGCCAGCTCCTGAGCGGAGAAACGGCCGACGATGGCGGTGTCGACCGCCATCATCACCATCAGGCCGGCGCGGGAGACGATGACCGGCGCCGCCAGCCGCAGCAGTTCGCCGATGTGGGCGGCAAGGCGCGCGCGCAACGGCTCCGGGGCGGGCAGGGTGGCGGTGCTCATGACGAAACCTGTGGTGGAAGAGGGTGGTGTCGCGGCCTGTGCCGTGCCGCCGGACCGTAAGGCTTGACCGGAAAGCGGGCAGACTGCGCAAAAGCTGGTCATCTTGCCCGGTGGGCGTACCGCGTCAAGGTTTTCGGGCGTCTCGAAAGGACCGTTGCATTCACTGCATGGCGGCGAGGCCGGGTGCGGAACCAAGCCGCTGTCATTCCGTTGTCAGAAACAGAGACAAACGACGCCCCGGCCATCGCCCGATCACAATCGCTGATTTCCTTCTCCCAGCCCCACCCCAGACCGGAGAGACACCATGCAGCACGCCAAGAACCGCCGGCAGCGCGCCACCGCCCGCGCCATCCCGTTCCCCGCGCGCGAGATGGTGATCCTGACTTTCCTTATGGCTCTGGCGGCCATGCTGACCGGCTGCAACACGGTCGAGGGGGCCGGGCAGGACGTCCAGGCCGGGGGGCGGGCGATTGAACGGACTGTCGACTGACGCGTTATCCCAGGGCTACCCCCAGGGCCACCCTTTCGAAGGAGTTCCCGTATGAGCGAACCGCAGAAGCCGTCCACCCCCGGCGAGATTCCGCCACCGTCCAATCCGAACCCGCCGCAGCCCGACCGGCCGACGACGCCCGACCCCTATCCGGTGCCCGACAACCCCGGCATCCTGCCGGAAGTCCCCCCGCCGGCCGACGAGCCGATGCCGGGCATGCCCAATCCGACGACGGCGTGACGGCCTCGTTGCACTGTAAAGGACGGGGGAGGGGGCTTTGTCGCCGCTCCCTCCCCAAACCCAACTGCTTAGCGCCTAAGATCCTTGTCCAGGTTCGGCTCGGCCCGGTCGCCGTTGAGGCGGGCGCGATAGACCTGCACCGCCTCCAGCACGCGCTGGACATAGTTGCGGGTTTCGGAGATCGGGATCAGTTCGATCCAGTCGACCACGTCGATGGTCTCCGTGCGCGGATCGCCATAGGTCTGCAACCACTGGCGCACCCGGTTTGGACCGGCGTTGTAGCCGGCGATCGCCAGCACCCACGACCCGTTGAAGCGGTCGATCAGTTCGGCCAGATAGGCCGAGCCCAGCGTGACGTTGTAGCCGGGGTCGGAGGTCAGCCGAGCGTTCGTGTGCTTCAGCCCCAGCTTTCCCGCCACCAGCTGCGCCGTCGTCGGCATCAGCTGCATCAGCCCGCGCGCACCGGCGGACGAGACGATGGTGGGGTTGAAGGTGCTTTCCTGCCGGATGATGCCGTGGATCAGCGCCAGTTCCGGTGCGGCCGGCCGGGCGTCGATCATCGGATAGCCGGCCTCGACCAGGAAAACCTCGTTCTGGGCGGCGTCCTTGGCGGCGGCTACGGCCAGATCGCGGCGGCCGACGTCGCTGGCCAGCCGGGCGGTGAGCGCGTAATCAGCCGGCGTCTTGGCATCCAGGCTCAGGCGGCGAACGAACCCGGTCACCTGATCGGACGCATTGCCGCCGATCTCCGCCAGCAGGCGGGCGACGCGCACCACCTCGCGCCTGTTGAAGGCGGCCGTCTCGGCGCTGGACACGGTCGGCGGCGTCGGCAGGGTCACGGCACCCCCGGAGACATGGCGGAAGGCCAGCTGACCGTAGAAGGTAGTGGGGTAGGTCGCCGCCTTGGCGTACCAGTCGCGCGCCGGTCCGGTCTGGCCCAGCGCTTCCGCGGCACGGCCGCACCAGTAAGCACCGCGCGCCTTGCTGATCGGTGCGGTGACGGAGCGGTACAGCTTGTGGAAGTGGGTGAAGGCCTCCGACGGCTTGTCGAGGAAGCGGAGCGCCAGGAAGCCCGAGAGGAACTCCGCGTCGGCGAAGGAACTGCCCTCGCTCATCCCGTTGGCGCTGACCAGACGGTAGGCGAGATTGTAGTCGCCGCGCTCCATCGCCCGGCGGGCCAGCAGATGCCGTTCCGACCACCAGGATTGCGGGCGGCCCATGTCGGTGCCGGCCTTGGCGATGATTTCCAGCGCGCCGGCATCGTCCCCCTTGCGCCGCAGGTAGCGGGCACGGTCGTACATCAGGCCGGGATCGGTCAGCAGGCTGGGCGGCACGCGCGACAGGATCGCCTCGGCGCCCGCACTGTCGCCGTCCAGCGCGATGCGCGCCTCGATCAGCGCGTCATAGGCCTCATCGAAGAAGGGCAGCATCCGGCGGACCGGAGCCTCCTGCTTGGCCCAGAGCAGCCGGTCGATGCGCGCCTTGTGGTCCTGCTGGCGCAGATAGGGCGTGTAATGGGAGAGGAAGGTGGCTTCCTCGTCGGCGGTGAAGGTGGCGTCGGCCCACTGCTTGCGGATCAGGCTGGTCGCACGCTCCACACTGCCGGTTGCGATCAGCGCGTCGGCATAGCGGACGAAGCCGTCGTTTGTCTGCGGCGGGCTCTGGCGGAACCACTCCACCACGTCGGCCGGCGGGATGTCGGGCATCGCCATTTCCGCCTGACGGCGCAGCGCCGCCATGTTCGGCCAATCCGGATTCTCGCGGATGAAGGCGGCGATATCGGTGAAGCTGCCGCCGCCCGGGTTGGCGAGCGCGATCCAGCGCAGAACCTTCGCCGGTAACGGGTCCTGCGCGCTCGACGCCGACGCTAGGGCTTCGGAAAGCCGCTCGTCATTGGCGAGCCTGAAGGCCTCGCGGTAGATCGCGATGTCCTGCGGGCTCAGCGCCGCAGCGGGAAGGGCGCCGGGAAGCGCCGCGAAAAGGGTGAGGAGACCCGCAAAAACAGAGGTCCGGGCGCTCTTGCCGAGGGCGGCGGGGAGGGATAATGTGCGCAACTCTTTTTTCCAGCTAAGCCGACTGAGGAGGCAGCCATGTTCCACGGTTCCATCGTCGCCCTTCTGACTCCGTTCAAGGGCGGGAAAGTGGACGAGAAGGCCTTCCAGTCCTTCGTGGAGTGGCAGGTCGCGCAGGGCACGCACGGTCTTGTGCCCTGCGGCACCACCGGCGAGTCGCCGACCCTGTCCCACGAAGAACACAACCGCGTCGTGGAGCTGTGCATCGAGGCGGCCGGCGGCAAGGTTCCGGTGATGGCCGGAACCGGTTCCAACTCGACCGACGAAGCCATTGCCCTGACCCGCCATGCCCGCCAAGCTGGCGCGCAGGCGGCGCTCGTTGTCACGCCCTACTACAACAAGCCGTCTCAAGAAGGTCTGTACCAGCATTTCAAGGCGATCCATGACGCGGCGGATTTGCCGATCTTCATTTACAACATTCCGGGCCGGAGTGTCGTGGATATGTCTGTGGCGACGATGGCCCGGCTTGCAAAGCTGCCCAACATCGTCGGCGTGAAGGACGCGACCGCCGATCTGTCCCGCCCGTCCCGCCTGCTGCAGGAGGTCGGCCCCGACTTCATCCAGCTGTCGGGCGAGGATGCCACGGCTCTGGCCTTCAACGCGCAGGGCGGCGTCGGCTGCATCTCCGTCACCGCGAACATCGCGCCGGCGCTGTGCTCCGCCATGCAGACCGCCTGGGCCAAGGGCGACCTGAAGGAAGCCTTCCGCCTGCGCGACGTGCTGTCGCCGGTCCACGACTCGATGTTCGTCGAGACCAGCCCGGCGCCGGTCAAGTTCGCCGCCAGCCTGCTTGGCCTCGGCAGCGACGAGGTGCGCCTGCCGCTGGTTCCGGCGACCGAGACCGCCCGTGCCGCCGTGCGTGGAGCCATGACGAAAGCCGGCCTGTTGTCCTGAGTGACGGAACGGGCCGTATAGGAGAGAGATTTGGCGACGCGCGAGGAAGCTAAAAAATACGCGGCGCAGAACCGCCGCGCGCGGTTCGACTTCTTCATCGATGATGTCCTCGAAGCCGGGATCATGCTGACCGGGTCCGAGGTGAAGTCGTTGCGCGGCGGCCGCGCCAGTGTGAACGAGGCCTACGCCGGCCTGAAGAGCGGGGAGCTGTACCTGTTCAACGCGTACATCCCCGAATATCTCCAGGCCGGCCGCATCGATCAGCATGAGCCGAAGCGGCCGCGCAAGCTGCTGGTCCGTCGCCGCGAGTTGGACAAGCTCGCGGCCGGGATCAAGCAGAAGGGCGTCACGCTGGTGCCGATGTCGGTCTATTTCAACGACCGCGGCTATGCCAAGGTCGAGATCGGCCTCGCCACCGGCAAGAAGAAGCATGACAAGCGTCAGAGTGAGAAAGACCGTAGCTGGCAGCGCGACAAGGCGCGGCTGATGCGCGACAAGGGTTAATACGGTGGCACGTCTCGACAATCGGGCCACGGACCGCGACTCAACCGTTGCTGCCGTGGCCGCGGAAGCCCTGTCCGACATCCGGCCGCAGGGCCGGATTCTCGTCGCCTTCGACAGTGACGGCGCCATCGCCGAAGCGCTCCGCGAAGGCGGGGCGGATGTGGTGGTGTGGAACCGGCTCGCAACAGGCGGGCAGGCCGCCACCCCCTGGCCGGCGGAGGGGCCGTTCGACGGCGCCGTGCTGCGCCTGCCACGCGGCTGGGCCGGGTTCGAGATGGCCTTGCATGCGCTTGCCTCCCGCCTTGCCCCCGGTGCCCCGCTGTGGATCGCCGGCGGCAACGACGAAGGCGTAACCAGTGCCGCGAAGCATCTGGACGGGCTGGCGGAAGAGCCGGAAACGCTGATCATCAAGCGGCGCGCCCGGCTGCTGCTGACCCGGCGCACCGATGCACCGGCCAAGGGGGCGTTGGAGGATTGGCGGCAGACCGTCACCCTCACTCTGCCCGACCGGACGCTGGAGCTGGTGTCCTATCCGGGCCTGTTTGCCCACGGCCATCTGGATGCCGGCACCGAGTGCCTGCTGAAGGTGCTGCCGGAGGTGGCAGCTGGCGCCCGCGTGCTGGATTTCGGCTGCGGCGCCGGGGTGATCGCACGGGCCGTGCGTGAACGCCAGCCCGACGCGCCACTGACCCTGCTGGACATCGACGCGGTGGCCCTGCACGCAGCCCGCCAGAATGTGCCGGACGCCGAACTGGTGCTGAGCGACGGCTTGGCCGGCCTGGGCACCCGCGAGCGTTTCGGCCTGATCCTGTCCAACCCGCCGCTCCACCGCGGCAAGGACGAGGATTTCGGCATGCTCGACGCGCTGGTGGCGGGGACGAAGCAGTATCTGAAGCTGCGCGGCACGCTGGTGGCGGTGACGCAACGGACTGCCGGCGTCGGCAAGCTGTTCAAAACGGCGTTCGGCCACAGCGACATGCTGATGGAAACCACGCAGTTCCAGGTCTGGTCGGGAACGCCGAAGTAGGATGTATAGGATATGGGAGGCGGCAGATCATGCCGCCTCCCATCGTCCGTCATCGCGCCTTACACATTCACCCCGCGCATCCCCTCCGCGGTGTAGCGGTCCCCCGCCGCCGCCCCTGGCGGCAGCGCGTCGCTCAGCGCCTTGGCCTCCGCATCGGTCAGCGTCACCGCAGCGGCGCCGACATTCTCCTCCAGATACTTGATCCGCTTGGTGCCTGGGATCGGCAGAATGTCCGGCCCCTGGGCCAGCAGCCAGGCCAGCGCCACTTGCCCCGGCGTGCAGCACTTCTGCACAGCCAGTGCCTTGACCTGTTCGACCAGGGCCAGATTGCGGTCGAAATTGTCGGCGGCGAAGCGTGGTGCCACGCGGCGGAAGTCGTTTTCGGCGAACTGGTCGGGGCTGCTGACCGCCCCGGTCAGCATGCCGCGGCCGAGCGGTGCATAGGCGACCAGCGAGATGCCGAGGTCGCGGCAGGCCGGCAGCACCGCAGCCTCCACATCGCGGGTCCACAGCGAATATTCGCTCTGCACCGCGGCGATGGGATGGACGGCGTGGGCACGGCGCAGGGTGGCCGCGGACACCTCCGACAGGCCGAGCGCACGGACCTTGCCCGCCTTGACCAGACCGGCCATGGCGCCGACTGTCTCTTCCACCGGGATGTCCGGGTTGATGCGGTGTGCGTAATAGAGGTCGATGGTCTCCACCCCCAGCCGCTTCAGCGAAGCGTCGCAGGCCTGGGCCACATAGGCCGGGCTGGTATCGACCCGGCGGGAATACTCGCCGGGCTGGCGGACGATGCCGAACTTGGTGGCAATCGTCACCCGGTCGCGCTTGCCGGCCAGGAAGCGCGCAAGCAGCGTTTCATTGTGTCCACTGCCATACATGTCGGCGGTGTCGTAGTGGGTGACGCCAAGCTCCAACGCCCGTTCCAGCGTGGTGAGCGACTGGGCATCGTCGGTCGGGCCATAGAACTCCGACATGCCCATGCAGCCGAGGCCGATTTCGGATACCGAGAGAATGCCACCGATGTTGCGCTGTTTCATCGCTTTACCCCTCCCGTGCCGCGGCCGGGCGGATTACCCTGGGAGCCTGCGGCAACAACTACACTACACTGTGCAGTGTACTTCGAGGGTGGGGAATGTCAACGTCTCAGGCGGGGTCTCAGGCGGGGGGTGCCGCGCGCGGTTCGGTCAAGCGGGATGCGGTGGTGGAGGCGGCGACGCGCGCCTTCCTGACGCACGGCTACGAGGCGTCGTCGATGGACGCCATCGCCGCCGACGCCAACGTGTCGAAGCGCACCGTCTACAACCATTTCCCCGGCAAGCGGGAGCTGTTCCAGGCCGTTGTGTCGGAACTCTACGAGGGGTTCCGCAGCGAGGACGGACAAAGCCTGCTGCGCCACGACCAGCCGCCGGAGCGGGCCCTGCCGGCATTCCTGCGCTCTCTGCTGGCCCATACCGGCCGGCCTGAGGTGCGCGGCCTCCTGCGTCTGGTGATCGCGGAGCACCAACGATTTCCCGAACTGTCGCAGGACTACCTGGAGGGCGGCAAGAGCCACGCCTATGCGCTGCTGGACGACTACATCGCCGCCCAGCACGCCCGCGGCCGGCTGAACGCCCCGGATCCGCATGTGGTGGCGACCCAACTGCTGGGCGGCATGAAGGAGGTTCTGTTCTGGCCGACCATGTTGGGCCTGCCGGTCACCGCCGACCCGGAGACGGTGATCGCCGATTCGGTCGCGGCTCTGATCCGCGCCTACGGTGCTGCACCGGTCAGCGTCCCCGCAGGTTCGACGGATTGACGCCCATCGCTTCCCTGATTCGGCGGGCGAAGTGGGAGCGGTTGGCATAACCGCAGGCCTCCGCCGCCTCCTGCACGCTCAGCCCTTCGCTTTCCAGCAGGTCGCGGGCGTGGGCAACTCGTTCTTCCGTCAGGATGCTGCGGACCGAGCACCCCTCGTCGCTCAAGCGGCGGCGCAGCGTGCCGGTGCTGAGGTTGAGCGCACCGGCCACGCGCTCAGCGGTCCAGGGAATGTCGGGCTGGGTGCGCAGCAATTGGCGCACCGCGTCGGCGGTCCCGGTCGGTGCCACCGGTCCCAGCCACCAGACACCATCCTCCAGCAAGGCCAGCAGCACCTCCATGAAGCGATGCTCCGCCAGCTTGGGCGGGAGCGGAGGGTCGGCGGTGAGACCGGCGGCGGCATGGTGGATGGCATCGGTCAGGGACGGCGTCAGGGTGACATGCCAGTCGCCGGGTCGGGCGCGCTGAGTCAGCCCATCCGTGCCATGGGCGCGCAGAAGCCGCCGCACCATCTCCGCCGGGAACTCCAGCACCAGCGCACGGTAACGTCCGCCAGCACTGGGATCGTTCACCACCGCCCCGGACCAGCCCGGCGGCAGAAGCATGGCGCTGCCGGCCGGGAAGCGGCGGGTCGTGCCGGTTTGGTCGGTCAGCTCCTTGGTGCCCTCCAGCACCGCGATCAGGGCGGTGCGTTCGATCTGCACCTCGGCCAGACGCTCGCGGTCATGGGCGACGAAGGCCCACAGTTCCGGCCGGTGCGGCCGGTCGCCGCCGCCGGGACGCAGGTCGCGGGCGGCGAAGCGGGACAGGCGGGCGAGCAGATCGGGACCCATGGCGTTCATCCTTTGGCCTCGGCCGATTCTAGGGCTGGTCGGCTCGGGCGATCAACGGCCGTAACGGGCCGTCAGCGTCGCCTTGCCCAAGCCTGCGGCGTTCAGGTTGAAGCCGACCATGGCGCCCGATGCGTCTGCGGGGAGGGGCAGGCTGTCGACCTTCAGCGCGTGGACGGTGACGACATAGCGGTGCGGCTTGTCGCCCTGCGGCGGGCAGGGACCGCCGTAGCCGGGGGTGCCGAAGTCGGTACGGCTCTGCATGGCGCCGGCTGGCAGGTTCGGCTTGGCCGCATCGCCGGCACCGGCGGGCAGGCCGCGGCTGTCGGGCGGCAGGTTGAACACCACCCAGTGCCACCAGCCGCTGCCGGTCGGCGCATCCGGATCGTAGATGGTCACCGCGAGGCTGCGGGTGCCGGCCGGCGGTGCCGTCCAGCTCAGGGCCGGCGACTGGTTGGCGCCGTTACAGCCGAAACCGGCGAAGACATTGCGCCCGGGGATCGGCGACGTGTCGGTGAAATCGGGGCTGTGCAGTTCGAACGCCGCAACGGGCGAGGCGGCCAGCAGCAGGGCGGTCAGCAGAGCCATGCGGAAAGGAAATCCATTGGTCATCGGGCATCTCCGTTGTTCGGGATGACCTGACGATAAAAGGCCGCGGATCGCTCCGCGGCCCCGAACGGCTCAAAGATGGTCCTGAACTGCTCAGCCCTGCTTGAGCAGCCTCGCCGCGTCCACCGCGCCATAGGTCAGGATGGCGTCGCAGCCGGCCCGCTTGAAGCCCATCAGCGTTTCCAGCAGAGCCTTGTCGTAGTTCAGCCAGCCGTTGCCCGACGCGGCACGCAGCATCGCGTATTCGCCCGACACGTGGTAGGCGAAGGTCGGGACCGCGAACTGATCCTTCACGCGCCGGATGACGTCGAGATAGGGCAGGCCCGGCTTCACCATCACCATGTCCGCGCCCTCCTGCAGGTCGCAGGCGACCTCGCGCAGGGCCTCGTCGGTGTTGGCGGGATCCATCTGATAAGTGGTCTTGTCGCCCTTCAGGAACCCGCCGGAATTCACCGCGTCGCGGAACGGACCATAGAAGGCGGAGGCATATTTGGCGGCGTAGGAGCAGACACGGGTCAGCTGATACCCCTCGGCGTCCAGCGTGTCGCGGATGGCGCCGATGCGGCCGTCCATCATGTCGGACGGGGCGACGATGTCGACGCCGGCCTCCGCCTGCGACAGGGCCTGACGGATCAGGACCTCGACCGTCTCGTCATTCTGGATGTAGCCGTCGCGCAGGAGGCCGTCATGGCCATGCGTCGTGTAGGGGTCCAGCGCCACGTCGCCCAGGATGCCGACATCGGGGGCGGCGGCCTTCACCGCGCGGATGGCACGGTTCATCAGATTTTCGGGATTGTAGGCTTCCGCCGCATCCTCCGACTTGCCCTCGGAGCCGACGACCGGAAACAGCGCGATGCAGGGAATGCCCAGCGCGCCGGCTTCCACCACCGCCTCGCACAGCAGGTCGATGGTCATGCGCTCCACGCCGGGCATCGAGGCGACCGGCTCCCGCCGGTTCTCGCCTTCGATCACGAAGACCGGCCAGATCAGATCGTCGGCGGTCAGCGTGTTCTCGGCGACCAGACGGCGGGTCCAGGCATCGGCGCGGTTGCGGCGCAGACGGGTGCGCGGGAAGGCGGCGGGCAGGGTGATCGGCATCGGGAGAACCATGCACTTAGAACGAGTGCGGCGATCCTACGCCTTCCCTGATCGTGAACTCAAGCCGCGGGGGCCGTTCCAGTGCTTAGGGACCGGGCATGAGCCTTGCGCTGGTCTCATGCCCCGCCATGGGCTTCCCCGCTTGCATGTCGGGCAACCGACTCCCACCGCGTGGCCATCGGGTCGGCTGCGGTGGGGGCGTCGGAGCCGACCGGCCGGAAGCCGGTGTCCTGTGCCTGCAGGGCCCAGCGGCTGCCTTCCTTGCGGTAACTGGACACCAGTCCGCCGGTAAAGGCCGCACCCTCCCACGACCTCACCTCGAACGTCACAGTGGGGTGGGCGACGGTGATCAGGTTATAGGCGTTCGCCTCGTTCCGCAGGCGGGTCGAGGTGGCGGTGGAGGCCTGGGCGACCAGGATGGACCGGGCGACCTGGGTGTGGAAGCTCATGATGTCGCCGGAATAGGCCTTGTGCAGATGCCCGGCCAGCAGCAGGTCGACGCCGCAGCTTTCCAACGCGGGCAGTGCCAGCTTGTGGCGGCCGACCAACTGGGTCTTGGGCAGGTCCGGCGGCGGCAGGAAGGGATGGTGGGTGAACAGCACCTTGAACACCCTGTCCGGCATTCCACAGAAAACCTCGCGGACCCGCGCAATCTGCCGCTTGTTCATCCGTCCTTCGGAAAAATCCATGATGACGGGCCGGGCGGTGTTGATGCCCAGCACCGCGATCTCGTCATCGATGTGCAGCGGACTGAAGTCGCTGGTGATGTAGCGCCGGTAATGGCCGAACGGGTCGGTGAAGCGCTTGAACACATTGTAAACCGGGATGTCATGATTCCCCGGTACAGCCATGTAAGGAAACGGCAATTTTTGCAGGAAGGCCCGCGCCTCCTCGAAGTGGCGCGGCTTGGCCCGCTGCACGAAATCGCCTGAGATGACGATCAGGTCGGGAGCCTGCGCCGTCAGGTCGGCCAGCAGGCCATCGACCACGCGCGGGTCGATCCGCCCGAAATGCAGGTCGGAGATGTGAGCAAGCCGTTTCACGCCATCCTCATCCTTTCTGTCAGCCGGGCGCCAGAACCTTCAGGGCACCGGGGAGAATCCGATAATGCAGCGGGGCGTGCAGTTTCCGGATCTCGCCATCGTTGACCATCTTCAGGTGGTGCCTGCGGCTGTGGACCGTCAGGCTGGTAACCGCATAGGTCTCCAGCCCTTCGTCCTGCTTCCACGAACCGGCAACCAGACGTCCCATCAACCGCAACATCGCGAAGGCGTTCCGTTCGCGGGCCACATAAACCCCGAGTTTCCCGGCATCGAGCGCCTGACGGGAGAGGACGAGGCCGAACCCGTCGTCATAGACGTTGTTCGACACCACCAGGATCGGCGTGCGCATCCGGCGCGGACCCTCGCCCCAGTCCAGCCGCACATCCAGCATCGGCATCCGATACAGCGTCTTCGCCAGGGCCACGGCGGCACCGGGCCATTTCAGCAGCCGGTGCTGCTTGCGCTGGCGTTCACGTTCCTGAACCACCTGCGGATAGAAGCCGAGAACCGAACTGTTGGTGTAGGGCTCCCCGTTCACCTCGGCGATGTCGATGGCGCGGATCCGGCCCGCCGCCAGTGCCTCGGCTGCATCCTCCAGTTCCAGTGGAACATGAAGATCACGGGCTAACAGGTTGAGAGTCCCCAAGGGAATCACGCCAAGCGTCTTGCCCTTCGGGAGCGCCAGCTTCACCGCGCTGTGCAGCGTGCCGTCACCGCCGCCGACCACGACGGCTTCGGCATCGGAATCCAGCACCCGTCGGATCGTGTCAGTACATTGCGCCCCGTCGACGGTGTGGAGGTCCACGGTCGCGCCATGCCGTTCGAATGCTGTGCGGATCGCCGTCTCGGCGCGGTCGATGGGCCGATCGACCAATGAACCCGCCTGCCGGTTCAGGACGATTCCGATCTTCATGGCGCACCCGGCAG
Organism: Azospirillum palustre; assembly: GCF_002573965.1. Lineage (NCBI taxonomy): Bacteria > Pseudomonadati > Pseudomonadota > Alphaproteobacteria > Rhodospirillales > Azospirillaceae > Azospirillum > Azospirillum palustre. The sequence goes on from NZ_PDKW01000043.1 coordinate 1,244,837, forward strand.
GCTGTTGAACGGCATCGGCATCTGATCTTCCCTGAGAAGTCGAATGGGGTCTCGTCTTCAGATGAGAGCGTGAGCGCAACGGTCCAAGAGGGGCGATGTTCCTGATTGGCCCTGCGGGACCCTCACGGGCGAACATCCGGATCCGTATGGTGGGTTTGACAGCGCCGCCCGCTCCCGTATCATCGCTACCGGCCAATGCTGCCGTCCTGACGCGCAAAGGGATGCACGGCAGGGATGGCGCAGGTGGCCCGCCACCGCCCGATTCGCAACGATAATTGAGAAAATACAAGACGATGAGCGACGCTGCTGAGATTCTGTTCGAACGTCGGGGCGCCATCGGCCTCGTCACGCTCAACCGGCCCAAGGCGCTGAACGCGCTGACGCTGGGCATGATCAGGCTGTTCGATCCGCAGCTGCGGGCCTGGAACGCCGATCCGGAGGTCAAGGCCGTCGTGATTCGCGGTGCCGGCGAAAAGGCCTTCTGCGCCGGTGGCGACGTCGTCAGCCTGTATGAGGCTGGCAAGGCCGCCAAGGAGGGGCGTGGCGACACCGGGCCGGTCCGCGCCTTCTTCAGTGAGGAATATGTGCTGAACCGGCTGATCAAGCGCCTCTCCAAGCCCTATATCGCGCTGGTCGACGGCATATCCATGGGCGGCGGCGTCGGACTGTCGGTGCACGGCACCCACCGCATCGTTACCGAGCGCACCCTGTTCGCCATGCCGGAAACCGGCATCGGCCTCTATCCCGACGTCGGCGGCACCTATTTCCTGCCGCGCCTGCCGGGGCAGGTCGGCATCTGGCTGGGGCTGACCGGCGACAGGCTGAAGGCGGCCGACCTGCTTGCCATCGGTGCCGCCGACGCCTTCGTACCGAGCGCCAGGATCGAGGCCCTGATCGACGATCTGGCTGCCGGCGTCCCGGCCGACGAGGCCGTCGCCACCCACCGCGGCGAAGCGGGCGATGCGGCGGTGAGCGGCATCCGCGCGGCGGTCGACCGCTGCTACGCCTTCGACAGTGTCGAAGCCATCGTCAAGGCGCTGGAGGCCGAGGGAACCGAGTGGGCGGCCGGTCAGATCGCCATCCTGCGCCGGGTGTCGCCGACCAGTCTGAAGGTGACGCTGGCCGCCCTGCGCCGAGGCGCCAAGCTGGATTTCGAAGGCTGCATGGTGCAGGAACTGCGCCTCAGCCTCGCCTGTCTGGCCGGCGACGATTTCTACGAGGGTATCCGCGCCGTGCTGGTCGACAAGGACAAGAACCCGAAATGGAAGCCGGCCGAGCTGACCGATGTCGGTCCGTCGGATGTCGAGCGGCACTTCGCCGAACCGGCTGGCGGCGATCTCGTGTTCCGGGACTGACCATAGGCGATGCCGAGGGGATGAAGGTCACGCACCGACTGCGCGGCCTTCCCCTTTTTGCTTATGCGGGACCTGCCGCCCGGCCGAAAGCCTTTCGCCGGGGGCACCCTGCGAAAGGGGCCTGTACAGACGGGTTGTGCCAGACTTTTTCTGGAATTATTAAGATGATTGCCGACGAATGATCGGTTAATCTCGCCTTAAGGTCCCGGTATCGTCCTTGCGCGGGGAACGGCCGGTTAGAGCCAAAGGAGACCGCGGTGCGCAAACCCTATTATGAGAGCATTCTGTTGATCGAGCGGCTTCACCGCCACTTTCTTGAAGTGCTCAAGACTGAGTTGGACCGGCTCGGCATCCAGGACATCAACAACGTCCAGAGCCTGATCCTGTACAACATCGGCGAAGACGAGATGACGGTCGGCGAACTGACCGCGCGCGGTTATTATCTGGGTTCCAACGTCTCCTATAACGTCAAGAAGATGGTCGAGAACGGCTATCTCGGCCAGGAACGCTCCCCGCACGACCGCCGGTCGGTCCGTGTCCGCCTGTCGGAGAAGGGCCTGGATCTGCGCGAGAAGATCAGCGTCATGTTCGAACGTCACCTGACCGCCCTGGAAAAGGCCGGCTTCAGCGACGAGGAACTGACCAAGGCCAACGAGACCCTGCGCAAGCTGGAACGTTTCTGGTCGGCCTCTCTCGACTACAGCGGCTTTCCGATGACCTCGGCGGCCTGACCGGCCGATTTTGCGACGGCCCCCGCGGTTCCGGCTCCCGCGGGCGGCATCGGGTTCAAGCGTCCCAGTGGCCCTCCAGTTCGGGCAGGGAAGCGCGACCGATTGAGCCGGTACCTTTTCGGCATCCATTCCGCCCATCCATTCCACAAGCCTTCTTGTGCCCGGGCTGAACCCATTCGCGACGTCGTGCGTTGTCGTGGATTGGCCTTGGCGCGGCCCTGTTGCCGTGCCGATGCGATCTCGGCAATGGGCGGCGCATGTCTTACACGGTCATGTTGGTTGGGCTGGGATTCCTGATCCTGCTGGTGGCGTGGCTGCCGATGGTGCTGAGGGAACTGCCGCTGTCCCTGCCGATCATCTGCGTCGGTCTCGGCTTTCTGGTCTTCGGAACGCTGGAACTGGAAAACCCGGAGCCGCTGGCCTTTCCGGAAGCGACCGAGCGGCTGACCGAGCTGATCGTCATCATTTCCCTGATGGGGGCGGGGCTGAAGCTGGACCGCCGCATCGGCTGGCGGCGCTGGATCATCACGTGGCGCCTGCTGGGCATCACCATGCCGTTGTCGATTCTCATGATCGCCCTGATCGGCTGGTACTGGCTCGATTTCCCTCTTCCGGCCTCGATCCTGCTGGGGGCGGCTCTGGCGCCCACCGATCCGGTCCTCGCCTCCGACATCCAGGTCGGCCCGCCGAAATCGGGGGAGGAGGACGAGATCCGGTTCAGCCTGACTTCCGAGGCCGGGCTGAATGACGGCCTGGCCTTTCCCTTCGTCCATCTCGCCATCGGGGTGGCGCTGCTCAACGGCAACCCGCCCTGGGACCTGCTGGAACATTGGGTGCTGCTGGACGTGGTCTGGAAGCTGATTGCCGGAGTGGGTGTCGGCTGGCTGGTCGGGCGCTTCCTCGGCTATGTCACCTTCCGCGTGCCGAACCGCGCCAACCTGTCACGGACCGGCGACGGGTTCGTATCGCTCGGCATCACGCTGATCGCCTATGGCCTGACGGAACTTGCCAGCGGATATGGGTTCGTCGCCGTCTTCGTCGCCGCGCTTGCCCTGCGCGATGCGGAACGCAACAGCGAATACCACGAGCGCCTTCACGACTTCGTCGAGCAGACCGAGCGGCTGATGATGATGATGATGCTCGTTCTGTTCGGCGGGACGATTGCGCATGGCCTGATCGACGCGCTGTCCTGGAGCGCCGTGGGTGCAGCGGTGGTCATCCTGCTTCTGGTGCGTCCGGTGGCGGGGGTGGTCGGGCTGACCGGCGTGGCGATGCCGGTCGGCGAGAAGCTGGCCATCGGCTTCTTCGGCATCCGCGGCATGGGCAGCATCTATTACATCGCCTATGCGCTGAACGCCGCGGAGTTCGATGTGCCGAATGCGCTGTGGGCGATCACCGGGTTGATCGTGCTGCTCTCGATTCTCGTTCACGGCACCACGGTGACGCCGATCATGCAGCGGATCGACCGCCGCCGGCAGGTTGCCGACCCGCCGCCGGACGCCTCCATACACCGCCGAATGGAAAAAGCGGGTGTTTCGGTGGACCCTTGATGAAAATTGTTCGTTAAGCTGAAATTCAGCTTTTCGTACAAGGCGATGCCCCTGCATAGTGGGCGTGAAGGGACGGCGCGCACGGCCTGACGGTTTCCGATGAAACCAAATGAGAAGGCCGGCACGACCGTCCGGGACCCGCCGGACGAACCGATCCAAGCGATCCATCCGGATGGGCGCCCGCACTATGCGCAACGCAACGCTGAGGGGGAGGAATTCACGCATGATCGCACGTCTTCTGGCCGGTGCCGCCCTTGCTGCCCTGACGATCGGTGTCATGTCCGCCGGGCCTGCCATGGCCCAGCAGGGCAAGCTGTCCGGCGACATGGTCAAGATCGGTGTGCTGAATGACCGTTCGGGCCTCTATGCCGACCTCGGCGGCGAGGGATCGGTCATCGCCGCCCGCATGGCGGCGGAGGAGTTCGGCAACAAGATTCTGGGCAAGCCCATCGAGATCATCTCCGCCGACCACCAGAACAAGCCGGACATCGGCGCCAACCTCGCGCGCCAATGGATCGACCAGGACGGCGTCGATGTGATCGTCGATGTGCCCAACTCCGGCGTGGCGCTGGCCGTGCAGGAAGTGACCAAGGAGAAGAAGAAGATCTTCCTGATGGAAGGTCCGGCCACCTCGCGCCTGACCGGCGATGCCTGTTCCCCCACCGGCTTCCACTGGCCGTATGACACCCACGCGCTGGCCGTCGGCACCGGTCAGGCGATGGTGAAGGAGGGCGGCGACAGCTGGTTCTTCATCACCGCCGATTATGCCTTCGGCCATCAGCTGGAGGCCGACACCTCGGTCGAGGTGAAGAAGGCGGGCGGCAAGGTCGTCGGTTCGGTGAAGGCGCCGCTCAACTCCGCCGATTTCTCCTCCTTCCTGCTCCAGGCGCAGGCGTCGGGCGCCAAGATCGTCGGCCTTGCCAACGCCGGCGGCGACACCATCACCTCGATCAAGCAGGCGTCGGAATTCGGCCTGACGCAGGGTGGCCAGCAGAAGCTCGCCGGTCTGCTGATCTTCCTGTCCGACGTGCATGCGCTGGGGCTTCAGGTCGCCCAGGATCTGGTGCTGACCACCGGCTTCTATTGGGACCGCGACGACGAATCGCGTGCCTGGTCCAAGAAGTTCTTCGACCGCTACGGCAAGATGCCGACGATGGTGCAGGCCGGCAGCTATTCCGCCGTGCGCCATTATCTGAAAGCCATCGAGGCTGCCGGGACCGACGACGGCCCGACCGTCGCCGCCAAGATGAAGGAGATGCCGGTCAACGACATGTTCGCCAAGAACGGCACCATCCTGCCGAATGGGCGCATGGTCCACGACATGTATCTGGCCCGCGTGAAGAAGCCGTCCGAATCGAAGGGCGCCTGGGACTATTACCAGATCCTGCGCACCATCCCCGGCAAGGAAGCCTTCGCAAGCTTCGAGGAGAGCGGCTGCAAACTGCCGAAATGACAGTGCCGAAGTGATGGCCGGCTGGCACAAGCCATGACGTGACGGAGCGGCATCTCCGCCCTGGCGGTCCCTGGAGGGCCGATTCGGCGGAGATGCCGTTGGGGAGAGCGACGCTCATGATCGGAACGATTTTCGGCATTCCGCCTCAGGCACTGTTCGGCCAGCTTTTGCTGGGGCTGATCAACGGATCGTTTTACGCGCTGCTCAGCCTGGGGCTGGCGGTGATCTTCGGCATGTTGAACGTCATCAACTTCGCCCATGGCGCGCTTTACATGATGGGGGCCTTCGTCGCCTGGCTGCTGCTGACCCAGCTTGGCATCGGTTACTGGTGGGCGCTGCCGCTGGCGCCGCTGGTCGTCGGGCTGTTCGGGGCGGCGCTGGAAAAGACGCTGCTGTCGCGGCTTTACAAGCTGGACCATCTCTACGGCCTGCTGCTAACCTTCGGGCTGGCGCTGATCGTCGAGGGCGCGTTTCGCCACCAGTATGGCGTCTCGGGGCAGCCTTACCCAATCCCCGACGCGCTGAAGGGCGGTCAGAATCTCGGCTTCATGTTCCTGCCCAACTATCGCGGCTGGGTGGTCGTCGCTTCCCTGATTGTCTGCATCAGCACCTGGATCGCCATCGAGAAGACGAAGCTGGGCGCCTATCTGCGTGCGGCGACGGAAAATCCGGTGCTGGTCCAGGCCTTCGGCATCAATGTCCCGCGGATGATCACGCTGACCTACGCCTTCGGCGTGGCGTTGGCCGGACTTGCCGGCGTGCTGGCGGCACCGATCTACCAAGTGTCGCCGCTGATGGGATCGAACCTGATCATCGTGGTCTTCGCGGTGGTGGTGATCGGCGGCATGGGGTCGATCCTGGGCGCCGTGCTGACCGGCTATGGGCTTGGCCTGCTGGAGGGGCTGACCAAGGTCTTCTACCCGGAGGCCTCCAACATCGTGGTCTTCGTCATCATGGCGGTGGTGCTGATGATCAAGCCTGCCGGCCTGTTCGGACGGGAGAGGTGAGTGCATGAGCCTTCATTCGCAAAGCGGCATCCGGGCATCCGGGAAGGCTTCCCAAGCGTCGGCGGCGGGGTCGACGCTGGCGCGGGTCGGCGCCCTTGCGGTGCTGGTGGCGCTGCTGGCGGTTCCCTTTCTGCTCTATCCCGTCTTCCTGATGAAGGTGCTGTGTTTCGCGCTGTTCGCCTGCGCCTTCAACCTGCTGATCGGCTTCGGCGGTCTGCTCAGCTTCGGCCACGCCGCCTTCTTCGGCAGCGCCGCCTATGTCACCGCCCATACGGTGAAGGTGTGGGGACTGTCGCCGGAACTGGGGATTCTGCTTGGCACCGCGGCCTCGGCATTCCTCGGCATCCTGTTCGGCAGCATCGCGATCCGTCGCCAGGGCATCTATTTCGCCATGATCACGCTGGCGCTGAGCCAGATGGTGTTCTTCCTGGCCTTGCAATTGCCCTTCACCCATGGTGAGGATGGCATCCAGGCGGTTCCGCGCGGCGTGCTGTTCGGCGTCTTCGATCTGAACAACCCGCTGGCGATGTATTATACGGTGCTGGGCGTTTTCCTGATCGGCTTCGCCATCATCTGGCGGACCGTGCATTCGCCCTTCGGACAGGTTCTGAAGGCGATTCGTGAGAATGAACCGCGCGCCATTTCGCTGGGTTATCGCACCGAGCGCTACAAGCTGATGGCATTCGTCCTGTCGGCGACGCTGGCCGGGTTGGCCGGCGGCACCAAGGCGATCGTGTTTCAATTGGCGACGCTGACCGATGTGACGTGGCAGATGTCGGGTGAGGTCGTGCTGATGACGCTGCTGGGCGGCATGGGCACGCTGGCCGGCCCGGTGATCGGAGCCGCTCTGGTGGTGACCCTGGAGAATTATCTGGCGGCGACCAGCCTTCCCGTGCCGGTGGTGATCGGTTGCATCTTCGTCGCCTGCGTTCTGGTCTTCCGCCGCGGCATTGCCGGGGAAATCCAGGCGCGGTTTGGAAAGCAGAGCCGTTCCGGATAACCGCTCTGATTAAGATTGACCAAATCGAATAAGAACTGTTTCACACAAAAGACGGTTCGATTTCAAAATACCGCATACCTCGAAAGAAAGTATGCGGCGCTATTATTTTGCGTCGTGGAACGTTCTGTTTGCCGGGTGTTATAGGAGTGAACTCGTTCGGCGGTGCAGCATAAATGGCCGACGCGAGATATGGGACGAAGCGTCCTCTTGGACGAAAATATTCGAGGAGCATCCCGCATGGCTATGGACAAGGACACCACAACCGGTGTGCGCGAAACCGCCGACCTGGCGAAGGGCACGCTCGACGACATGATGCGCGCCGGCGAGACCACCACCCGCCGCGCCGCCGATGCCGCGCGCTCGATCGGTGGAACCGCGACGGAAACGGGAGTCCACGCTGTCGATGCCGGTCTGGGCGCCGGTCAGAAGGCGATGGATGCCGGTGCCGACATGACCCGCCGTGGCGCCGAAGCCGCCAAGTCCGCGATGGGCTCCGCCGCCGATGTCGCCGGCCGCAAGACGGAGCAGTTCCAGCGCGCTCTGGGCCTGTCCAAGGAAGCCCAGGGCGAAGTCGCCAGCCAGACCCGCGAGACCATGGACGTCATGGTCCAGTGCAGCAGCGTGCTGGCCGACGGTCTCCAGACTGCCTGGCGTGAATGGATGGGGTTGGCCCAGGAGGTCGCCTCCCGCAACGCGGAGGGCGTGAACGCCCTGATGCGCAGCCGGAGCGTTCCCGACTTCTACGCCGCGCAGAGCCGCATGCTGAAGGACAACATGCAGCTGGTTCTCAGCCGCAGCGTCAAAATTTCCGAGCTGTCGGCGAACACCGCCAACACCGCCATCGGCAAGCTGAACGCCCGCCTGGAAGGCGCGGCCCAGCAGGCGGAGCGCCGGTTCTGACCACCGCGCCGCCGATGACGGCACGTCATCGATAACGAACGGTCTCCATCCTGACTTGAACCCCGGCCCGACAGGACCGGGGTTTTTTCTGCGCTCGGACCGGCTTTCCCCGAATTGGCTTTCCTTACGACGCCTCGGGCGTCAGCCAGCTGACCGCCACGCCGCCGCCGGTGGTGGGCAGGGCATCGTGCAAGGCCGGCAGCATTCCCTTGAGCGTCTCGTCCAACTGCCAGGGGGGATTGACGATCAGCAGGCCGGAGCCGTTCAGCCGGAGATGGGTGTCTTCGGAGTGCCAAGTCAGTTCGGCGATCAGCACTTTCGGGATGCCGGTCTTTTCAACCGCATCCTGGAACCGCCAGACAGCCGCGCGTTCCTTGATCGGATACCATAGGGCGAAGATGCCGGTGGACCAGCGGCGGTGCGCCAGTGCCAACCCCTCCGCCATGCGGGCGAACTCGTCCGGCTGTTCGAAAGGAGGATCGATCAGGACAAGCCCGCGCTTCTCCTTAGGCGGAAGATGGGCCTTTAGCGCGGTGTAGGCATCCGACTGATGGACGGCGACCGCGCGGTCGCCGGCGAACTCCGCTTTCAGGGTGTGGGCGTCGTCAGGATGGAGCTCCACCAGCACCATGCGGTCCTGCGGCCGCAGGACCGCGCGGGCGACACGGGGAGAACCCGGGTACCAGCGCAAGGCCCCGTCCGGATTCAGCGCCTGCACGGCGTCGAGATAGGGTGCCAGGGCAGGGTGCGGCAGGGGATGGCCGAACAGCCGGCCGATGCCCTCGTCGCTCTCCGCCGTCTTGCGGGCCGCTTCGGATGTCAGGTCGTAGCGGCCGATCCCGGCATGTGTGTCGAGCACGCAGAACGGCGCCGGCTTGGCGCGCAGATGATCCAGGATCAGCGCCAGGACGGCGTGCTTCATCACGTCGGCCGGGTTGCCGGCGTGGAAGATATGGCGGTAGTTCATGCGTCGGGGTTTACCCGATCCGGCAGCGCCGCGCCAGCGCTCTCACAGCGGCCGTCACGCAGCATGGCTGTCGGGTGGCCGGCTATCAGTTGATGGCCGCGACCTGCTGGGCGTTGCGGAAGCTGCGGCGGGTGCGCGGGGCGACACTGACGGGATCGCTGTCTTCACAACGGGAAGAGGCCAGCAGCTTGGCGCTCTGCGTGTCCAGTTCGGACAGGCTCTGCCAGATCTTGCAGACATAGGCCTGGGCGCGGCGGCCCGAGCTGCCATTGTAGCGGGTCAGCGCGGTCTTCCAGTTGCCTTCCTCGCCGTGGAAGCGGACGAGAAGCTGGCCAGCGTAAAACACATTGTCGCGCGGCTCGACGATCTTCTCCAGCGGCTGGAACTCGCCCCGGTGAGTCGCGACCGAAAGCTGCATGCAGCCGACATAGGTGTTGCTGCGAAGCTGGCCGCGATGGTCGCGCAGGTGGCGGGCAGCGTCGCTGACATTGCGGGCGTAATAGGGGCGACCCTGGACGCTCATCGCGAACGGGTGGGGGGCGCCGTCCTGGCCGCTTTCAACCAGGGCGATGGCGACCAGCATGCCGGACGGAATACCCAGCTTCTGCTCGGCTTCCACTGCGTGGGTGACGCAGCTTTCCTTCGACTGGGTCGCGGTCTGGGCCTGGGCCGTGCCGGAAACGGTGAGGACAGCCATGGAAGCCGTCAGCAGTCCCGCAGCCAGTGCGAAGCGTCCACACCCTGTGGCGCCTACGCGCTGATTTCGTCCCCGCATCCCAAACCTCCTTCTGCTGTAGCCCCGTGTTCTACGGCGGCTGTTTGACCCCCCGCGCGGGGCCGTTGTTCCGGTCACCGAGTCGCTTACGGCGACCGCCTCCTACCCAGATGTTCAGCGCCTCCCAATTGGGCGCCGGGGCCACACTTCCAAAAATTTGATCCATCGTCAACCCGCTTGCACCCTGGTAATACCACAGCTTTCGTCCGGCAGATGCCACGCGGAGCCCTGAAACGGACGGCTTAGGCCCTTCGGCATGGGCCATAAGCCATTGAATCGCCACATTTGCCGGCGATAACGATAGGGTTAGCCAAGCCAGCTCCATTATCCTTTTGAACAGGGTCCGCAAACAGGGCTACTGCGACCGCGTGTCGCCTGAATCACACTTCGGAAGGATTTTCGCTCCCCCCTTGCGCAGCGCAGCATGTTGGGGCAGTAAACTCCGCCGCCTTATTTCCCGGGACTCGGATACCTGGGATTTGGCGGAGCCGCAGCGTCGCCCGGGACGGCCCGATGGCGGGCGGAGGCGGGTTCTCCGGGCCGGCGGCATTATCCCTGGCCGAAGCCCGACACCAGAGGACATTCATCCGTGTCAGCGGATCCCTCCTTCGGCGACGAGCCGCAAATCTACAATCTCGATCAAATGTTCCGGATTGGATACGACCGGCTCTATGCCGGGCATCACGCCGGGGCAGGGCTCGCATTCCGTGCCGCCGTCATTGTCGATCCCGACAACGGCGAAGCATGGTCCGCGCTGGCTGAAGCCGAAGGCGCACATGGTCCGGCGGGGCAGGCCGCAGCCTGTTTCCGGCACGCCGTCGCGCTTGAGCCGGCCAACTGGGCATGGCGGTCGATGCTTGCCGATGCCCTGCGGCAGTGCGGCGAAATCGATGCTGCACATGCGCTTTTCCACACCCTGGCGGCGGAACGGAGCGATTCGGCACAGGTTCGACTCGGGCTCGCCCACTGTCTCGCTGCACTTGGCCGGTCCGATGAGGCGTTGGAGGAATTCCGGGAGGCGGTGGCTTTGCGCCCCAACGACCGCGATGCCGTGCTGGCGCTGGCCGAAACACTGACCGCATCCGGCGATGCGCTGGCGGCAGTCGAACTGCTTCAGCCGCTCGCCCGCCGGTACGAGGAGGATTCGGCTGTCCATCATGCGCTGGGGCGCAGCTGGCTTGCCCTTCGCGAACCGGTGAAGGCTCTGGCTGCGCTCCGTCATGCCCGGGACCTCGCTGAGGGGGATGAGACGGCGGCCATAGAACGGTTGATCGCCGCCCTGGAAGCCGGGGAGGGGGCCGACCTGTCGGCCGCCTATGTCCGTGCCCTGTTCGACCGCTATGCCGACCGCTTCGACCAGGATCTGGTCGGCAAGCTCGGCTATGCGGCGCCGGACCTGCTGCGCTCGGCGGTCGACCGGGCGATGCCCGGCGCCGCGGCTCTGCGGATTCTCGATCTTGGCTGTGGCACCGGGCTGGCGGGGGTGACCTTCAAACCGCTTGCAGCACATCTGGCCGGGGTCGACCTGTCGCCGAGGATGGTCGAGAAGGCGCGCCAGCGCATGCTCTATGACGAGTTGAGTGTCGGCGACGTGGTGGAGGCTATGGAGCGGACGCCCGGCGGCTGGGACCTGCTGGTCGCTGCCGATGTCCTTGTCTATATCGGCGATCTCGCAGCCGTCTTTGCTGCGGCGGCCCGCGCTCTGGTGCCAGGAGGTTGTTTCACCGCGACCGTGGAGCGTCTGGCGGACGAAGCGGCGGTCGATCCCTTTGTCCTCGGTGCCACCCGGCGATATGCCCATGCCGAAGGCTATGTCCGGGAAACTGCGGGCATGGCCGGGTTCACGATCCACCTGATGGAGCCCTGCACGCCGCGCCGGGAGAAGGGCGTGCCGGTTCCCGGCCTGCTGTTCGTGGTGGAGCGGGCTGTGCCATAGGAGAGGTGCCGCAGACCTCGACACTCTCTTTGGCGGATGACCCTTTCAGATGGCTTGGGTGTAACGGCCGCCATCGCCGGGCAGGCACCAGCGGGCATGCAGTTGACCCTTCGCATCGAAGCTGCACGCGATCCATCCGGCCCCCCGCAGCAGGCGCCGCCCGTTTTCCGCGAAAGGCGCCATCTCGAACCGGTAGGCCGGCAGGGGATGATCGGGGCGGATCGCCAGCAGCTCCGCCAGCCGCGACCGCCGGCCGGCCGGCCGGCCGGTCGCGGTGAAAGCGGGGGCATAGAGCTGCCACATCTCCAGCCCGCCGCCGCGCAGCACGCCCCGCGCTCCCGCTCCGTCCGCCAGGCCCCGGGACGCGATGGCGATGCGGCAGCCGCTGCGCCGGGAAAAATCGCCCAGGGTGCGCAGCATCCTCTCCCAATCGGCATGGCGTCCGGCCGACGACAGGCGGTCCCCCAGCCGGCCCTCCAGCCGGTTGCGCATCCGGGCCGGAATTGCGCTGCCCAGGCGGTCGAGTAAGGCGGCGGCCGGAGACAGGAGCGGCCCACCGCTGACCAGGATCAGATGCCGGCATCCGGCGAAGCGGTCGAGCCAGTCGGACAACAGGCTCCAGTCCCGTTCGGACAGCAGGCGCCGGCTGTTGCGGTCGGTCCAGAGATCGAGCGCAAGAAGGCCGGCTTCGCCCAGGACGAAGCCCTGCGCCAGCGTTCCGCAGGCGGACCCCCACAGGCAATCCGGCGGGCTGTCCGCCACCGAGCCGGTCTGGAACAGCTGGACCTGACGCCGCACCGCCATCAGCAGCGGACGCAGGCTGCGCGATGTGGAGTCGCCCTCCTCCCGGCCGCTCCAGGCGCCCGCCAGCAGACGGCCGAGATCGGCGCCGTCCCACATCATCACCGATGGGATGGAGGCGAGCGCCGAGGCCACGGCGGCACCGCTCCAGACCCGCAGCATCCGGTCGAAGCCGGCGGTCATCAGCTCCTCCGCCACGCCGGGCAGGGCGGGGCCGAGCCGCCGCGAGGCATCCGTCAGCAATCCCCGGGCCTGGGCGGAGGCTGACATCACCGCGTCGCCATCGATCTGCCCGCCCGCCTGAACCAACAGGTGATAGCGGTCGGCGGCATGCCGGGAGATCAGGTCTGGCCAGAGAGCGGTCGGCGCATTGGTGTCTGGGTCGGCATCTCCACTCATTCCGCTCCCGTAAAGAATAGCGAGGCGGGGAAATGAGTGACGGCCCGGAACGATCACGTTCCAGCGGGGACCGTCAGGAAAGCCGTATGTGACATCGGTGTCGCGCATGCCGCGGGGAACGGCGAAGTCGAAGCGCCAGACTTGCCGGCGGCGCCAGACCATCAGGTGACGCGGCGGGACGGGCAGGGTGACGCCGTCCACCCGCAGATCGTCGGGCTCAACGTCCCCATCCAGAACGAACAGCGCCGACAGCCACCAGCGGTCGCGCTGTTCCCCACGGAAGTACAGGATCGGGCCGAGCAGGATGCTCGGCTCCGCTCGTCTGGGCGCCATGCTTCATCCGTCCGAACCGGCCCTTCCCCCAAAGATGGGCCTGCCGCATGCAATAGCGCAATGTGCTGCCGGACGGAGAAAAAATAACGCGGGGGCGCGCCGGTGGAGCGTTAGCCGTTCCGCTTGCGCAGCAGCTCCAGCATTCGGGAGGGCACCTCTTCGCTCAGGACCGGGTCGTAAAGGCGATGAAGCTCCTCGACATGCTGGCGATGCTGAGCGAGCAGCGCCTTTGCGTCGGGATCGCTCTCGACCACGCTTTCGAATTCGGCGCGTTCCCGTTCGTCCAGGGCGCCGTCCAGATAGGCGTTTATATCGGTCATTGTTACACGCTTCATCTCTGTCGTTCCCGGATGGGTCGCCGGGGTTCTCCCCTGGGACACGATCAACCGTGACACGTCCGGTGGCTCCACCGCCTGCGAATGGCTCGGCCGAAAGGACGCTTAGCCCATCTTATGGGCATGATCCTCGGCCATACCAGTCCGACAAACGGCGCGATCATTGCTCACTTTCGAGGCGAGCAATCCGGCACTGCCATCCTCTTTCGCGTCGCCCGGCCAAGTAACAAGGCAATGTCGCCGATTGTTCCGGCGCTCTTCTGTGAGGAACGCCGTGCATTGGGGTTTGTTGTGAATGTGCAACTCATCCCATCCATACCCGAACGGCTTGCCAACCAAGGGGAATACCTATGACTCAACCGGAAAGCAGGCGGCCGCGCCAGCATCAGGAAACCCAGCCCGGCCATCAGGGTCCCATGGTACCGCAGCCCTCGGAAACCCGGCCCGGCTATCGCGGCAGTGGCAAGCTGCGCGACAAGGTTGCGCTGATCACCGGCGGCGACAGCGGCATCGGCCGGGCCATCGCCGTGCTGTACGCGCGTGAGGGTGCGAAGGTTGGCATCCTGTACCTGAACGAGGATGACGACGCTCGCGAGACCCGCCGGCTGGTCGAAGCCGAAGGTCAACCCTGCACAATTCTGAGCGGCGATGTCGGCGACGAGGAGATTTGCCGCAAGGCGGTGGAACAGCTTATCGGCGAGCATGGCCGCATCGACATCGTCATCAACAACGCGGCCGAACAGCATCCGCAGAAATCGATCGAGGACATCACCGCCGAACAGTTGGAGCGAACCTTCCGCACCAACATCTTCGGCCAATTCTATATGGTGAAGGCCGCGCTGCCGCACATGCACGAGGGGGCCTGCATCATCAACACCACCTCGGTCACCGCCTATAAGGGCAGTCCGGAATTGCTGGACTACTCCGCGACCAAGGGCGCCATCGTCGCCTTCACCCGGTCGCTGTCGATGTCGCTGGCCGACCGCGGCATCCGCGTCAATGCGGTGGCGCCCGGTCCGATCTGGACCCCGCTGATCCCGTCCACTTTCGACGAGGAGAAGGTGGAGAAGTTCGGCAGCAACGTGCCGATGAAACGTGCCGGCCAACCGGACGAGGTGGCACCGGCTTATGTGTTCCTCGCATCCGATGATTCTTCTTATATGTCCGGTCAGGTGCTGCACCCGAATGGCGGCACCGTGGTGAATGGCTGACGGACGACAGGTGGAAGGCTCCGACGCCAGCGGCACCCGAGCTTTCCCTGGTCTTCCCGCGCTGTCGGTATCTTCCGGGGCGCGGCCTGGAAAAGCCCCATATAACGCGAACGCCCCCCGCAGCGGAGTGCGGAGGGCGTTCATGGCCGATCTGGCGCGGACGAAGCGCCAATGTGGAGGAGTTCCGGTCGATCAGGCGGCCATCAGGTTGTTCAGCCGTTCCCGCGCCCGGCACAGGCGCGAGCGGATGGTGCCGATCGACACATTCAGCGTCTCCGCCGCTTCCTGATAGGGGCGGCCTTCGATGGCGACCAGCTTCACGACCTTGCGCTGGCTGGGGGTGAGGGAGGAAAAAGCGCGGTCGACATCGCGGAAAACCAGCCGCGACATCTGCGCCGCATCGACCGACATGGCGCCGTCCCACAGTTCCACCTTCGTCACATGGCGGTCGCGCTGCAGGTTATTGAAGTGCAGGTTCTTCAGCATCGTGGTGAGCCACGCCTGCATATTGGTGCCGGGTTCGAAACGATGCTGGCGTGACAAGGCGCGAGCCAGGCAGTCCTGCAGCAGGTCCTCTGCGGCGTTGGCGTCACGGGTCAGCTTGCAGGCATAGCGCTGCAGGTTCGGCATGCAGCGAATCAGTTCGTTCTCGAACGAGTACGCCATGGTCTTTCCTTCCTCCACAGTCTGTGTACGTCTCCCGCCGGGCCGGTCGGCGGCGGCGCCCGTCGCGGTCAGGCGGGGCGCGGAGCGGGGACGGCGTTGGGCTTTCCGGCGCGCAAAGACGGCGCCACCGGTTCGAAGGGCTGACAGTGCTTTTTTCGGTCTTGAGCGTTCAGGGCGCGAGCGTTCAGGGTACCCTGGGAATGGTCTCCCGGGTGCCCATGGGCCGGCCCGTCATCTGGCGCGGGTCGGCGGCCCCTGCGGGGTGTTGTGGAACGATCCGGTCGGCGGTGGCGTCATTGAGGCGGTCCCGTTGTTGCCCGTCGTTGATCGTGTCGGCAGCTAAACGCGCCGCGCGCCGGGGATGTTCCACCACAGGATTCGGAAAGAGTGACATCGGTGGCAGAATCCGGCGATTCCGGTCCAGGCTCCGCTTGCCGGGCTTACCACCATCGAATGCGGCTGCCGGTGCGCCCCTGCAACAGTCAGTGGCCTGGACTTAGGAGCTTTTCCAGGCGCAGCGCCGCCATTCCGTCCTCGTAATAATCCGGATAGACGGAGAAACGGCGGTAGCCGGCGGCGGTGTAGAGGGCGATTGCCGCATCATTGTCGGCCCGCACCTCCAGCCTGATGCCGCGACAGCCATGGTCGGCGGCGACTTTCTCCAGGGCGGCAAGCAGGCTGCGGCCGAGTCCCTTCCCACGTTCATCCGGGGCCACGGCGAAGGAGGTCAGCCGGGCGAAGGGCGTCCCGGCATGGAAACCGACGACCCCATAGGCGCCGGGCTGATTGCAGGGCGGCCTTTCCTGCACCTTCGGTACTTGGCGGTATGCCACAAGGACCACACCTTTTGCTTGCCGGATCGCATAACGGAAGTTGCGTTGCGTCATCCGGTCGGTCGCGAAGCTCTGCTCCTCGATCGCCAGCAGCGCAGGAATATCGGCCGATTCGGCGTGGCGGATGCCGATGCATGCTGCATCGCAGTGGACAGGATCGGATTCGTGACGCATCGTTGATGGGAAATAGGGAAGGGGATGACAACCTACTCCCTTTTACCACAGCGAAACGACGGTAGGCTCCATCTGGGGAAAGCTTTGCTTAACCAACAGGGCAGACACTTCCCCAATATACGGAGCGCCGTCCTTCCAGCCGCCCGCTCCTATTGGCCTTTCACGCAGAAAGTCAGGACATGGACGCTCGGTTCAAATCTCGCGACATCGAACGCCGCAGCCTCGATGTCGATGGCCTCAAACGGTCGTTCCTGGAATGGCTGGTTTACTCGGTCGGCAAGGATGCACGCGCCGCCACGCGCCGCGACTGGTTCCACACCGTGGCGCTGGCCGTCCGCGACCGCGTCGTCGACCGTTGGATGGACACGACCCGCAGCTATTATCATGAAGACGCCAAGCGCGTTTATTACCTTTCCCTGGAGTTCCTGATCGGGCGCCTGCTGACCAACAGCCTGTCGAACCTGGGCATCGTGGACGAGTGCCGTCAGGCGCTCGACCGCCTCGGCCTGTCGATGGAGGATGTGGTCGATGCCGAGCCGGACGCGGCGCTCGGCAACGGCGGCCTCGGCCGTCTGGCCGCCTGTTTCCTCGACAGCATGGCGTCCCAGGGCCTGCCCGGCTATGGCTATGGCATCCGCTACGAGTTCGGCCTGTTCGAGCAGCGCTTCGAAAACGGCTGGCAGGTCGAATATCCCGAACAGTGGCTGCAATTCGGCAATCCGTGGGAATTCGCCCGTCCGGAGGTGCTGTATCCGGTCCAGTTCTATGGCCGCGTCGAGGAGTTCCGCGACAGCGTCGGCGAGCGCGCCTACCGCTGGGTCGATGCCGACCGCGTGCTGGCGATGGCCTATGACACGCCGGTCGTCGGATTCGGCGGCGAGACGATCAACACGCTGCGCCTGTGGTCGGCCCGTGCCACCCGCGACTTCAACTTCGGCCACTTCAACGACGGCGCCTATATGAAGGCGGTCGAACAGAAGATCCTGTCGGAGAATCTCAGCCGCGTCCTCTATCCCAACGACGCGACGGAGACCGGCAAGGAGCTGCGGCTCAAGCAGGAGTATTTCTTCACCTCCGCTTCCTTGCAGGACATCCTGCGCCGCTACCTCCAGCATCACACCACCTTCGAAAACCTGCCCAACAAGGCGGCGATCCAGCTGAACGACACCCATCCGGCCATCGGCATTGCCGAACTGATGCGCCTGCTGGTCGATCAGCACGCGCTGCGCTGGGACGACGCGTGGGAGATCACCCGCGCCACCTTCGCCTACACCAACCACACCCTGCTGCCCGAGGCGCTGGAAGCCTGGCCGGTGCGGATGATCGAGCGGGTGCTGCCGCGCCACATGCAGATCATCTACGAGATCAATGCCAAGTTCCTGAACCGTACCAAGGCGAAGGCAGCAGGGGACAATGCCAGGCTGTCGCGGCTGTCGCTGATCGACGAGCGCGGCGAGCGCCGCGTGCGCATGGGCAACCTCGCCTTCCTCGGTTCGCACAAGGTCAACGGGGTGTCGGCCCTGCACACCGACCTGATGAAGCAGACGGTGTTCGCCGACTTCCACGAGGAATTCCCGGACCGCATCAACAACAAGACCAACGGCATCACCCCGCGCCGCTGGCTGAAGCAGGCCAACCCGGCCCTGTCGGAGCTGATCACCACCCGCATCGGCGAAGGCTGGATCTCCGACCTGTCGCAGATCGCGGCGCTGCGCGAGAAGGCCGACGACGTGGTGTTCCGCGAGGAATTCCGCCGGGCCAAGCGCAAGAACAAGAAGCGTCTGGCCGCCTACATCGCCCGCCAGACCGGCGAGGAGGTGCTGGTCGACAGCATCTTCGACGTGCAGGTCAAGCGCATGCACGAATACAAGCGCCAGCTGTTGAACGTGCTGCACACCATCGCGCTCTACAACGAGATGCGCGACAACCCTACGGTCAGCTGGGTTCCGGTGACCAAGGTGTTCGCCGGCAAGGCGGCGCCCTCCTACCACATGGCCAAGCTGATCATCAAACTGATCAACGACGTCGCCAAGGTGGTGAACCACGACCCGTCGGTGCACGACAACCTGAAAGTCGTCCTGCTGCCGAACTACAACGTCACCGCGGCGGAAATCATCATTCCGGCCGCCGACCTGTCGGAGCAGATCTCCACCGCCGGCATGGAGGCGTCGGGCACCGGCAACATGAAGCTGGCCCTGAACGGCGCGCTGACCATCGGCACGCTGGACGGCGCCAACGTCGAGATCCGCGAGCATGTGGGTGCGGACAACATCTTCATCTTCGGCATGACCGCGGACGAGGTGAACGACCTGCGTGCCAGCGGCGGCTTCAACCCGCGCGAGGTGATCGCGTCGAACCCCAGCCTGAAGCGGGCGCTCGACATGATCTCGACCGGTGCCTTCTCGCCGGACGACCGCAACCGCTACCACCCCATCGTCCAGGCGCTGACCGACGGCGGCGACCATTTCCTGGTGACGGCGGACTTCGCCGACTATTGCCGGGCGCAGGATGCTGCGATGCAGCTGTACCGCGACCCGGAGGAATGGACCCGCAAGGCCATCCTGAACACGGCCAACATGGGCTGGTTCTCGTCCGACCGTACGGTCAACGAGTATGCCGGCGAGATCTGGGACGTACACCCGGTCAAGCCGAGCCATGACGGCGAAGGGTTCCGGTGAAGCCGGTAATTTCTGAAAGGGCGAACGCGCAGGCGCTTTACAATGCCTGCGCATTCGGATAAGAAGGCGTCATGAACCGCAAGGCCATCACCATCACTACGACCAAAAAAGCGACTCGCTTCGGCGGGCAGCGTCGTGGTGCGTGCTGATCGGATCGACCAGCGTTTCTTCCACGAGGCAGGCCCCGCCGGACAACGGACGGGGCCTCGTCGTATCCGGGGTCCGCTGTCCGAACGACCGATAGGCCGGTCCGATCAACAGTGCGATAGACAGGACGGAACCCCGCCATGAGCAGCAGCAACGCCTCCGCTTCTTCCAAGCCCCTCCGCGTCGCCGTGGTCGGCGCCACTGGCGCCGTCGGCCGCGAGATGGTCAAGGTCCTTCACGACCGCAACTTCCCGGTCGCCGAACTCGGCCTGTTCGCCTCCGAGCGGTCCGCCGGCAAGGTGCAGGAGACCCCCTACGGCGCCCTGACCCTGAAGGCCTTCGATGCCGCGGTGGTGAAGGGGTATGACGTTGTCCTGCTGGCGGTGTCGGGCGATTTCGCCAAGGCGCATGCCAAGGATCTGGCCTCGGCCGGCGCGCTGGTGATCGACAACAGCTCCGCCTTCCGCTACGACGCCGACATCCCGCTGATCGTTCCGGAAATCAACGCCCACGTCTTCCGCGAGGCGTACGCCGCGGGGTCGCGCCTGATCGCCAACCCGAACTGCACCACGGCCATCGCCGTCGTGGCGCTCGGTCCGCTGCACAAGGCCTTCGGCATCAAGCGCGCCATCGTCTCCACCTATCAGGCCACCAGCGGCGCCGGCGCCGAGGGCATGGCCGAGCTGGAGGAGCAGACGCGCAACCAGCTGGACGGCAAGCCGGTCACCAACAGCGTGTTCCGCCACCCGATCCCCTTCAACCTGATCCCCCAGATCGACGCCTTCCAGGAGAACGGCTACACGAAGGAGGAGATGAAGGTGACGTGGGAGACGCGGAAGATCATGGAGGTTCCGGATCTGCCGCTCAGCTGCACCGCCGTCCGCATCCCGACCTACCGCGCCCATTCCGAGGCCATCACGCTGGAGACCATCCAACCGGTCACGCCCGACGCCGCCCGCGCCGTCCTGGCCGATGCCGCCGGCGTGAAGGTGGTGGACGATCCGGCCAACGGCGCCTACCCGATGCCGCTGAACGCCACCGGCCAGTATGACGTCGAGGTCGGCCGCATCCGCAACAACATCGTCTTCGGCGACCATGGCCTGGACTTGTTCGTCTGCGGCGACCAGCTGCTGAAGGGCGCCGCCCTGAACGCGGTGCAGATCGCCGAGTTGGCGCTGTAAGGCGACCGGCCGAGGCCGATCCCAGGGCCGATCCCAAGGCTCTGGAATCCCAGGGCCGGCACTGCTATGTAATGCGACGGGGGCCGACGGGCGTGTTTCGCCTGTCGGCCCTTTCGCCGTTCGTACCGTATAACGCCTTCAAGTCACGGGATTCTGCGCATGTCCGAACTTCAGGACGCCGTCTCCCGCCGTCGGACCTTCGCCATCATCGCGCACCCCGACGCCGGTAAGACCACGCTCACCGAAAAGCTGCTGCTGTTCGGCGGCGCCATCCAGATGGCCGGTGCCGTCAAGGCGCGCGGCGAGCAGCGGCGCGCCAAGTCGGACTGGATGAAGGTGGAGCGCGAGCGCGGCATCTCGGTGACCGCCTCCGTCATGACATTCGATTTCGACGGGCGCACCTTCAATCTGCTCGACACGCCGGGCCACGAGGACTTCTCGGAGGACACCTACCGGACGTTGACCGCGGTCGACAGCGCGGTGATGGTGATCGACGGCGCGAAGGGCATCGAGACGCAGACGCTGAAGCTGTTCGAGGTCTGCCGTCTGCGCGACGTGCCGATCATGACCTTCTGCAACAAGATGGACCGCGAGGCGCGCGATCCCTTCGACTTGATCTCGGAGATCGAAAGCGCGCTGGCGCTGGAGGTCACGCCGGCCAGCTGGCCCATCGGCATGGGCCGCGACTTCCTGGGCTGCTACGACCTGATCCGCGACCGGCTGATCCTGATGGACCGCAGCAAGGGCGACGAGATCGACGATGGCATCGAGTGCAACGGCCTGGACGATCCCCGCCTGGACGAACTGCTTCCCGCCCACGCCGTCGCCAAGCTGCGCGAAGAGGTGGAGATGGCGCGCGGCCTGATGCCGGCCTTCGATCTGGAGGCCTATCGCGCCGGCCATCTGACCCCGATCTATTTCGGCTCCGCCATCAACAATTTCGGCGTGCGCGAGCTGCTGTCCGGCCTGGCGGAGAACGCCCCGCCGCCGCGTCCGCAGCCGGCCGATCCGCGCACCGTCGAGCCGGACGAGGAGAAGGTCACCGGCTTCGTGTTCAAGGTCCAGGCCAACATGGACCCGAACCACCGCGACCGCATCGCCTTCGTCCGTCTCTGCTCCGGCCGTTACAAGCGTGGCGCCAAGCTGAAGCACATCCGCTCCGGCAAGCTGATGGCGGTGAACAACGCCGTTCTGTTCCTGGCCCGCGACCGCGAGGTTGCGGAGGAGGCTTGGCCCGGCGACATCATGGGCATCCCCAACCATGGCAGCCTTCGCATCGGCGACACGCTGACCGAGGGCGAGGATCTGCGCTTCACCGGCGTGCCGAGCTTCGCGCCGGAACTGTTGCAGCGTGTCCGCCCGGACGACCCGATGCGGGTGAAGCACCTGCGCAAGGCGCTGGAGCATTTCGCCGAAGAAGGCGCTTCCCAGGTGTTCAAGCCACTGACCGGCGCCGACTGGGTCGTCGGTGTCGTCGGCCAGCTGCAGTTCGAGGTTCTGGCCTCGCGCATCGAGGCGGAATACGGCATCGCCGCCCGATTCGAGGGTGCCGGGCTGGACGCCGCCCGCTGGGTCGAGACCGACGACAAGGTTCAGTTGGAAAAATTCATCGAGCTGAACCGCTCGGCGCTGGCCGAGGACCATGACGGCGCGCTGGTGTTCCTCGCCCGCAACGCCTGGCACCTGAACCGCGCGCAGGAGGATTTCCCGGCGCTGCGCTTCCTGAAGACACGTGAGCAGAACCGTAAGGTCCACACCGCCGCGTGACGCAAACGCCCGCTCACGTCGCCGTGGTCACGGAGCGGGCGTCCTTTCAGTAGAGAAACCTCACAAGACCTGCCCTAACGGATTGACGGCTTGACGGAGTCGGTCCGGTGGCGGAACGTGTGCCGATGTGTCAGATGGTTTCGACGCATAATCAACGTCCTCCGTCGGACGGGCACGGTTGGAAAAGAGGCGGACATGGCAGTGGGACTGGAAGAGCTTCTGGACACCAGCGGTTTCGTGCCCCATGGGGTCTGCCTGCTCTGGCGCTCCGATATCCTGATGCTGCATGTCGCGTCGGACGTGCTGATCGGCCTGTCCTATTTCTCGATCCCGGTGGCCCTGATCTATTTCGTGATGCGCCGCCGCGACGTGGCCTTCGGCTGGATGGCGCTGCTGTTCGCTCTGTTCATCATCGCCTGCGGCACCACCCATTTCCTGTCGGTCTGGACCTTGTGGACACCGGACTATGTGCTCGAAGGTCTGGTGAAGCTGATCACCGCCTTCGCCTCACTGGCGACCGCCGCGGCGCTCTGGTGGTTGATGCCGCGCCTGCTGGCCCTGCCCAGTCCGCGGCAGCTTGAGGCCAGCAACCGCGCGCTGGAGCTGGAGGTGGCGACCCGCCGCGAAATGGAGGCCCGGTATTCGGGCTTCTTCAACAACCTGGGCGAGGCGCTGTTCATCGTTCAGGTTCTTCCCGACGGTGATTTTGCCTATGAAGCCATCAACCCGGCATTGGCGCGGATCGGCGGCTTGGATCCCGACCGGCTGCGTGAGCGCCGTGTCCGGGATGCGGTGAAGCCGGAACTGGCCGATCTGGTCATCCCCCGCTACACCGCCTGCCGCGACAGCGGCAAAACCATCGATTACGAAGAGACGCTGGACATGCCGGCCGGCCAGCGCGTCTTCCACACCATGCTGGTGCCGGTCAAGGACGCCGCCGGCCGGGTCGTCCAGATCCTCGGCAGCGGCCGCGACGTGACCGAACGCAAGCGCCTGCAGGAGGAGGTGATCCAAACCTCCAAGCTGGCGACGCTGGGAACGCTGGCTGCGGGCATGGCGCACGAGATGAGCCAGCCGCTGAACGTCATCCGTCTGTGGACGGAAAACACCCTGACCCGCCTGCATGACAATCTGCTTGAACCCGCCCGTGCGGAGAAGGCCTTGAGGCTGGTGATCGAGCAGACCGAGCGCATGGGCAAGCTGATCGACCATGTCCGCATGTTCGGGCGGCGGGACGGCGGCGGCATGCAGATCTTCCATCCCGCCAACTGCGTCCAGAGCGCGGTCGAGCTTGTCCGCCATCAATATCGTCAGGAAGACATCGATATCGTCGAAAAAGGATGGGCTGCGCAACTGGCGGTATCCGGACGGCCACTTGAATTGGAGCAGGTGATCCTCAACCTGTTTTCGAACGCGCGCGATGCAATCGTTGCGCTTCGTGCAAAGGGGGGGGCGGCAGGACGCATCGTGGTGGCGGTCAGCGACGATCCAGACGGGTATAGCGTGGTCATACAGGTGACCGACGATGGCGGCGGGATCGATCCTGCGGTGCTGCCACAGATATTCGATCCCTTCTTCACCACCAAGGAAGTCGGCAAGGGATCCGGCCTCGGGCTGTCGATCGGCTATGGAATCATCGACGGCATGGGTGGGCGGATCGAAGCGCGCAACGTCGATCTGGAGGGGGGAGGCCGTGGCGTCCGCTTCACCATCACGTTGCCGGGCCAGCCGGTCTCCTCAGTCGACAGGGAGTTCTCGCATGCCTGATCGGTTCCATATCCTGATCGCGGAGGACGAGGTGCTGGCGGCCATGGCGCTGGAGGATTTCCTGTCCTTCAAGGGCTTCCGGGTGACCGTCGCCGCCAATGGGGTGGAGGCGCTGGAGCGCTATGCCAGCGAGCGGGTACACGCGCTGGTGACCGACCTGCGCATGCCGCGCATGGATGGCGAGACGCTGATCCGGGAAATCCGTGACCGCGACGCCACCCTGCCGGTGGTGGTGATGACCGGTTACCTGACGGAAGACAGCGACCTGAAGCAGGAGCGCTGGAAGCCGCTGGAGATCTTCAGCAAGCCGGTCAACCCGCGCACCATCTGCACCACGCTGCACCGTATGCTCGGCATAACGCTGGAAGCCTGAGGCTTTCCCCTCAATCTTCCAGCGGCTCAACGTCCACGCTGACGGTCAGGCCATGGCCGGCTCCGCCCAGCAGAATGCCGCGGGCCGGGCTGACATCGTCGTAATCGCGTCCCCAGGCCATCGTGATGAAGTCTCGGTTGGCGATGCAGGCGTTGGTCGGGCAGATGTCGAGCCAGCCGGCGGTCGCCCCGCACCAGACCGAGGCCCAGGCATGGCTGACGTCCGCACCCACCAGCCGCGGCTGGCCGGGCGGGGGCAGGGTGCGCAGATAACCGGAGACATAGCGTGCCGGCAGCCCGATGGCGCGGGCGCAGCCGACGGCGATATGGGCGAAGTCCTGGCAGACGCCCCGGCGGTTGCGCATCACGGACGCCAGCGGAGTCGCGACCGTGGTGGCCGTGGGATCGAAGGCGAACTCGCGGTTGATGCGGTTCATCAGGTCGATGGCCGCCGCGACCGCCGGACGGCCCGGCGTGAAACTTCCCCGGACATAGTCCAGCAGTTCCGGACTGGAGGCGACCAGCGCGCTGTCGAAGCAGTATTGCGTGATCTCCGCACCGTCGTCCGGCCCGGCCAGGCCGCGCAGGCTATCGCGCACATGCTCCCACGATGGCGAATCGCCGGGCGCCAATGCGGGCGGATCGAACACCTCCACCTCGCTTTCGGCGATGACGGAGAAGGTCCGGTGCGGCTCCTGCACGGCGACGTAGGTGACGGTGTTGCCGAAATAGTCCACCCGCTCCGTCCGCACGGCCGGGACCGGGTCGATGGTCAGCAGGCTGCGCCGGATGCGCTGGCGCGGGTGCGGCCGGGCGGTCAGGTGCAGCAGATGGTGGGAGATCGGCACATCCTCGCCATAGTCGTAGGCGGTGGCGTGGCGCAGGCGATAGCGGGTGGAAAGACCGCTGCTGCCCGAAGCGGGAGCGGAGGGCGGAGGCGTCATCGCGTCAGGCCGATCTTGCGAAGGCATGGCTGAAATAGGCGTGAGCCAGGAAATTCGACACGTCCGGCAGCGTCATCGCCAGCGTGTCCAGCAGCGTGCGCAGCGCCTCGCTGGAGGCCATGGCGTCGGTGCGTTCCAGGCTGTTGCGCGCGGCGGCGACGATGGCCAGCGCACCGCCGGTCGGGTCCGTCCCGGTGCCGACGCCCTGGCTGGGCAGCGCCCGCATGTGCCGGTCGAGTGCCGCCAGCTGGAAAGCCAGCGCGCGGGGGTTGGCTTCCTCGCCCAGCAGCAGGTCCAGCACAGGCGTGCGCAGCACGCTGGTCAGGTGGCGGGCGCGATAGGTCATCACGCTCTCGCCCAGCTCCAGCAGCACCGACAGGGTGGCGGCCTGCATCGGCTCGTCCTGGCGGTCGAGATCGGCGACATGGACCCCGCGCATCAGTGCCACCATATGCAGCGACCGCTCGATCCGCCGGCCGATGTCGAGGAAGCGCCAGCCGGCCCCCCGCGTCATGCTGTCCTGTTCAAGACCGGAGAAGGCGGCCAGCATGATCATCGCATCGTCCAGCCGCAGCAGCAGCGAGGCCGCGTCCATCCGTCCCTTCGGCTGCTGGGTCTGGCGGTCGATTGCCGATACCACCCGCCACATGTCCATCGACAGACGGTCGCGCACCGAATAGGCGGTGCGGTGCAGCCGCAGCACCTGGGCACGCAGGCTGTTGGGATGGTCCGGGTCCGTCACCGCCGCATGCAGCGCATCGCGCAGGCCGCGGCTGGTGCCGCTTTCCGTCACCCGCGCCAGTTCCGCCGGGATCATGCCGAGCGAGCCGAGCAGGTCGAGCAGCGGACGCTGCTGCAAGGTGGCGCCCGGCATGTTGCTGTCGATCAGGCGGCTTTGCGTCGCGCGCAGCAGGCGCAGCGCCCCCTCCGCCCGTTCGGCATAGCGGCCGAGCCAATAGAGGCCGTCGGCAACGCGGCTGGGCAGGTCGTTGGCGGATGGACGCGCACCGCTGGCCGTCGGCTCCATTGCCAGCGCCGACGGGCGCGGCTGGCCGGATGCCACGTCGGCACGCCGCGGCGCCAGGATCCAGGTATCCTTGCTGCCGCCGCCGCTCTGCATCGACACGACCAGCCGCCCCGATTCGCTGGACACGCGGGTCAGGCCGCCGGGCATCACCGCATAGCCGCCGCTGGGGGTGGCGCAGAGGAAGACGCGCAGCACAAGCGGGCGAGGCTGGAGCCGGCCGTCCTGCCAGACCGGGGCGGTGGAGAGCGCCATCTGCTCCTGCGCCACGAAATACCAGGGGCGGCGCTTGATCCGTTCGGTCAGCGCAGAGCGTTCGGCAGCCGACAGCTGGGCGCCGAAGATCGGCTCGAAGGACAGCGACGGGAAGGCCGGCTTGATCACCAGTCCGTCGAGATGGTCGATGACGTAGGCACGTTCGGCATCGTTGCCGCACCACCAGCTGGCGACGCCGGGCAGCCGCAGCTCCTCCCCCAGCAGGTGGCGGCAGAGCGTCGGCAGCGACGACTTCATCGCCATCGATTCCATCAGGCCGGAGCCGAGGGCGTTGGCCATCACGACGGTGCCGGCGCGGACCGCCTCGATCAGCCCGGCGACGCCGAGCGAACTGTCGGCGCGCATCTCCAGCGGGTCGGCGAAATCGGCGTCGAGCCGGCGCAGGATGACGTCGACCTGCTCCAGCCCGGACAGCGTCTTCAGATAGACGGTCCGGTCGCGCACCGTCAGATCCGCCCCTTCCACCAGGGTCAGACCGAGATAGCGGGCGAGATAGACATGCTCGAAATAGGTTTCGTTGTAGGGGCCGGGGGTCAGCAGAACCACGCGCGGCAATCGCCCGGCGGCGCTCGTCCGCGGCGCGATGGAGAAAAGCGTGTCCTTGAAAGTGTCGAAGAAGCCGCTCAGCCGCTCCACCTGGCAATGGCGGAAGCTGTCGGGCAGGACCTTGGCGATCACCGCGCGGTTTTCCAGCGCATAGCCGCTGCCGCTCGGCGCCTGGGTCCGGTCGGACAGCACCCACCAGCGACCGTCGGGCGCACGGGCGAGGTCGACGGCATAGAAATGCAGATGGACGTCGTTCGGAACCCGGATGCCGTGGACCGCGCGGCGGAAGCCGGGGTCGGCATGAATCACCGACGGCGGCAGCCGGCCATAGCGGGTCAGCGTCTGCGGTCCATAGATGTCGGTCAGGATGGCGTTCAGCAGCGACGCCCGCTGGATCAGCCCCGATTCGATGGCCTTCCATTCATGGGCCGGCAGCAGAAGCGGCATCATGTCGAGCGGCCAGGGCCGCTCCATCCCGTTGGGATCGCCGTAGATATTGTAGGTGACGCCGTTCTGGTGCAGAAGCCGCCGCGCCTCCTCCCAGCGTTGCGCCATCTGTTCGGAGTCGAGCGGCCCCAGCGAACTCATGAAGGTCTGCCAGTGCGGTCGCAGCCGGCCCTGGCCGTTCACCATCTCGTCATAGACCTGCCCGGAGCCATAGCCGATGGCATCGGCCTCGCCGAACAGCGATCCCTGGGTGAAAGGGACCGGCGGCATCCCGGACGGGACCACGGATGCCGGCGCGCGGAATGGCTGATCGGGCTGGGACAAGGTCTGACTGGTGCGTATTGCCTATGAAGGAAGCAACAGTCTGAACGTCCCAGCCCGTCTATGCAAGGCTGGTGGACCCTGGATCCATCCGAAAGAGGAAAGATTCCGTGGCGATCCCGTCATTGATCGATGATCGCAGGCCGATGTCCTGAAACGAAAAAACCGGAGCGCCGCGCAAGGCGACGCTCCGGCTTGCCGGAAATTGCGGACCGATCCGACGCCGTCGGGACTCAGCCCCGCCGCAGATCCAGCGTCATCGGGAATTGCGGGTTGCGCTCCTCCGCCGGGCTGTCCATCGGGCCGGGGGTGTGGCCGAAGGGGAAGAAGCGGGCCAGACGGCGCCCTTCCGCCTCGTTGGCATTGACCGGGAAGGTCTCGTAGTTGCGTCCGCCCGGATGCATGACGTGATAGGTGCAGCCGCCGATGGACCGGCCCGCCCAGCTGTCCAGGATGTCGAAGATCAGCGGGGTGTGGACTGGGATCGTCGGATGCAGGCAGGAGGGGGGCTGCCACGCACGGTACCGCACGCCGCCGACGAACTCGCCCTCCACCCCGGTCGGGATCAGCGGCACACGCCGGCCTTTGCAGGTGATGACATGGCGGGCGTCGATCAGGCCGCTGACGCGGACCTGCACCCGCTCCACCGAGCTGTCGACATAGCGCACCGTACCGCCGCCGCCCGGCTCCTCGCCCAGGACGTGCCAGGGTTCCAGCGCCATGCGCAGTTCCATGGTGATGCCGCGCTGGTTGACATGGCCGTAGACCGGGAAGCGGAAGTTGAAGTGCGGCGCGAACCAGCTGTCCTCCAGCGGATAGCCATGGTCGCGCAGATCCTGCAACACGTCGGCCATGTCCTGCTGGAGGAAGTGCGGCAGCATGAAGCGGTCGTGCAGGTCGGTGCCCCAGCGCACCAGACGGCCTTTGTAGGGATGCTTCCAGAAGCGCGCGACCAGCGCCCGCATCAGAAGCTGCTGGGTCAGGCTCATCTCCGCATGCGGCGGCATCTCGAAGGCGCGGAACTCGACAAGGCCGAGGCGGCCGGTGGAGCTGTCCGGCGAATAGAGCTTGTCGATGCAGAACTCCGCCCGGTGGGTGTTGCCCTGCACGTCGACCAGCAGGTTGCGCAGCACCCGGTCGACCAGCCAGGGCGGGCAATTGCCGCTCGCCGCCGCCTGATCGATCTGGTTGAAGGCGATTTCCAGCTCATAGAGCTGGTCGTCGCGCGCCTCGTCCACCCGCGGCGCCTGGCTGGTCGGGCCGATGAACAGGCCGGAGAAGACGTAGGACAGGGCAGGGTGGTTCTGCCAGTAGGTGATCAGGCTGCGCAGCAGGTCGGGGCGGCGCAGGAAGGGGCTGTCGGCCGCGGTGGCGCCGCCCATCACCACATGGTTGCCGCCGCCGGTGCCGCAATGGCGCCCGTCGATCATGAACTTCTCCGCCCCCAGGCGGGACTGGCGCGCATCCTCGTAGAGGGTGATGGTGTTGCGCACCAGATCGTCCCAGCTGTGGGCCGGGTGGATGTTCACCTCGATCACGCCGGGGTCCGGGGTGACGGCCAGCGAGTTCAGCCGCGGGTCCTTCGGCGGCTGGTAGCCCTCGATGACCACCGGCATCTCAAGCTCGACCGCCGTCGCCTCGATCTCCGCCAGCATCGCCAGATAGTCTTCCAGCGTGCTCATCGGCGGCATGAACAGGTGCAGGCGCCCGTTGCGCGCCTCGCAGCTCAGGGCGGTGCGCACCACCCACCAGGCCGACTTGCCGTCCTCCGGCAGTTCGTCGCGGATTTCCGCCATGATGCGCTGGCGTTGGGCGATCCGCTTGTCCGTGTGGACGCCACGGTCGGATTCCTGAACGGCGCCGCGGATCTCCTGCCGGCGCTGCACCGGATGCGGGGGCAAGGGGCCGCGATCCTCGAACGGGTCGGTTTCCCAGGCATAGGGATAGTCGGACTTCGACACCCAGGGCAGGGACCCCAGCGGCAGGCGGTAGCCGACCGGGCTGTCGCCGGGGATCAGCAGCAGCTTTTCCTGGCGCAGCGGCCATGTGCTCGATAGCCAGACCGGGCCCTGCTGGGTCATGCGGCGGTTGATCGGCATGACGAAGCCCACCGGCTCCGCCAGGCCGCGGGTGAAGATGCGGGTCAGCCGTTCCCGCTCCTCCTTGTCCTCCAGCTTGCTGTTCAGCGGATCGACATTGACGGGGAGCTGCGATTCCTTGCGCAGGTAGTGCCAGGGATCCTCATAGGCGCCGAGCACGAGGTTCGGGTCGAGGCCCAGCCGCTTCGCCAGCGCCATCAGGAAGACGCCGGCATCCTGCGCCGTATGGCCGTAATCGGTGTCCTCGCGCGCCAGCAGGTCGCTGTTCGCCCACAGCGCCCCGCCATCGCGGCGCCAATAGACGGTCATCGCCCAGCGCGGCAGCGACTCGCCGGGATACCATTTGCCCTGGCCGAAATGCAGCAGCCCCCCGGGGGCGAAGCGCGCCATCAGCCGATGGATCAGGTCGGCGGCCATCTTGCGCTTTTGCGGACCGAGGGCCGTCGTGTTCCATTCCGCGCCGTCCATGTCGTCGATCGACACGAAGGTCGGCTCGCCCCCCATGGTCAGGCGGACATCCTCGGCCTTCAGATCCTCGTCGACGCGGTGGCCCAGCGCCTCGATGGCCGCCCATTGCTGCGGGGTGTAGGGCTTGGTGACGCGCGGCGCCTCATAGATGCGGGTGACCGACATCTCATGGCCGAATTCGACCTCCGCCTCATCGACGAGGCCGGAAATGGGAGCGGCGGAAGACGCATCGGGGGTGCAGGCCAGCGGGATGTGCCCTTCGCCCGCCAGCAGGCCGGAGGTCGGATCCAGCCCGACCCAGCCGGCACCGGGGAGGAACACCTCCACCCAGGCATGCAGGTCGGTGAAGTCGCTTTCCGGGCCGGACGGGCCGTCCAGCGCCTTCTGGTCGGCGGTCAACTGGATCAGGTAGCCGGAGACGAAACGGGTGGCGAGCCCGAGGTGACGCAGGATCTGCACCAGCAGCCAGGCCGAATCGCGGCAGGATCCGGTGCGCTTGGTCAGCGTGTCCTCACAGCTCTGGATGCCGGGTTCCAGCCGGATGACATAGCCGATGTCCTGCTGAAGCCGCTGGTTCACCGCCACCAGGAAGTCGATGGTCGGCGTCCTGTCCCGCGGGATGTCCGTCAGGTAGGCGACCAGTTCCCGACCCGGCTCCTCCGTCTCCAGATAGGGGCGCAACTCGCGTTGCAGCCAGTCCTCGTAGGCGAAGGGGATGTGGCTCGCCTTCTCCTCAAGGAAGAAGTCGAACGGGTTGATCGCGGCGATCTCGGCGACCAGATCGACCTCGACGACGAACTCGCGGGTCTTTTCCGGGAAAACGAATCGGGCCTGGAAATTCGATTGCGGGTCCTGCTGCCAGTTCAGGAAATGCTGCTTGGGCGTGACCTTCAGGGAATAGCTGAGGATCGGTGTCCGGCAATGGGGCGCCGGGCGCAGCCGGATGATCTGGGGGCCGAGGGAGACCGGCCGGTCGTAGCGATAGATCGTCTTGTGGTTCAGCGCGACGTGGATCGCCATTGAAAACCCCGCCTCATACCTGTTCGATGATGTTCGCGCCATGGTTTGGTCCAGGGTCGCCGCCGCAACGGTAACACCGATAAATCCGCCCCGACAGGGTGCCCCGGCGCCGATCCTACCGCAGTTGCGAAAAAGTCACGAAGTTGCCTGTGACGCGCGCTGCGGCTTTCTTCCGTTCGCGTTACCCTTTATATCCTAAGCGAACGGGCTGGCGTTGCGGCGGTGATTCGCGTCTGGATGGTGTCGGTGGCGGCTTTTTCATCAGCGGGCGGCAACCGGGGTTCCGGCGGTGTGGGCGACGCGGGTCCGGGCGGCGCCGGACGGGGCGTCGTCACCGGGAAATATTTCAATTTCAAGCCGCTGCCGCCTCCGGCCGACATCCTCGGCAACCCGCTGGTGGTGCCCAACCTGCCGACGCACAAGCTGCCGAAAGAGACCTTCGGCAGCCGGGTGAAGCGGTTTCTTGCCCGGATGAATCTGGGAAGCCAGTCGGCGGAGACCCGCCTGCGCTGGAAACTGTACGACACCATCCAGGCGACGATCGCGTCGCTGTCGCCGGCCGTCACGCTGGTTGCGGAGAAACGGGCGCCGGCAAAGAGCAAGAAGCTGTCGGTTCCCGTCGTCGTCGTGCGCCATCCCTATCACCTGCGCCACGTGTTCGAGATGCTGCCGAACATCCCCGACACTCACGCGGCGGAACGGCGTTTTCTTGAGTTGCTGATGACCCGTGCGTTGAAGCGCTACGGTGAGCAGATGGCGCTGGTCAAAGGCAGTCCCTTCTCCTTCGAGCATGAGGCGCGGGAGTATTTTTTCGCCGGATTCCGGCTGGAAAAGCAGATCAAGAAGGTCAACAGTCCCGACGAGCGCTTCGCCGCGTTGCAAGCCATCCACACCAGCTATTTCCACGGCCGCAATTATTACTATTTCGCTCTGCTCCGGCGGGAAAAGCTGGCGCCCGACAACAAACTGTTCATGCTGTTCGCCCGAGCCGTCTATTTCATGGCCCGTGTCGACTGGAATGGCGAACTGCTGGACAAGCCCAACCCGCGCATGCTGCCCAGCCGCGACGACATGCTGTTTTTCGTGGAGCGTGACAAGTCGGTCGTGACGCGCTATCGCACCGACCAGGATTTCCAGCGTCAGGTCAAGGCCGTGCTGGAGGCTTTCCCCGCTTCGTGACGTCCCGTTTCCCCATCCAAGGTTTCCTGCGATGCGCGCCCTGTCCCTGGTTGGCGGTTTTCTTGCTGCCGGCTCCCTGCTCTCGGTCATGACCGCGGTCCCCGCCCTTTCGGCTTCGGCGGATACCCCGTCGCCCGAAGCGGCGGCTCCGGCTGCGCCCGCCTGCGAAGCGGCGGAGACCCCGGTGGCGCAGCTGATGTGCCGCGATCCGAAGCTTTCGGAAGCCAATGCGGCGATGGATGCCGCGCTGGCGGCGCTGGGGACCACCACCGACGACACCGGGCGTGCGGCGATTGCGGATGCCCAGACCGTCTGGCGGGCACGCCGGGACGAGGCCTGTCAGGTGACCGCGGCCGATCTTGCCGACTCGAAGGCCAGCAAGACCCGCAGCGATTGTCTGTTGCGCGTTCTTCGCCAGCGCACGGCCGCGCTGGAGACGGAGCGTCAGGCGCGCTCGCATCCGGTCGCCGACCTGCCGCTGTCCGTCACCGGTGCCGCCGCCCGCCGGTTCGACGCGCCCGAGCCGCATATCCCCGCGTTCAGCCGCAAGGTGGCGCTGTCGACACTCGCCGGCCGCTGGGCCAAGGCCGATCCGACCGACCGCGCCGCCATCGACGATTGCCGCAGCTCCTATCTGGAGATCGGGGCAGACCGCGGCCTGCACGCGGTGGATGCTCGGCTGCCGCAGTTTCCGCTGAACGGCACGCTGGCGGCCGACGGCGATCCGCTCCGGGGGGTGGCGCTGCTGCCCGCCGGTCCGGCGGAAGGCACACCGGCTCCCCTGGCGACCCTGCGGCTGTTGCCGGCCGATTCGCCGCGCCTCGACCGGCTGGTTCTGCGCCTGCAGCCGCCGGCGACCTTCGCCGCTGAATTCGTGCGCTGCCGCTAAAGCCGCGACAGCAGGAAGCGGACGGTCAAGGACAGCCGTTCGCCCGGGGGCAGGGCGATGACGCCGGCGTCGGGCTCCTGCGGGCGATTCAGCGCGTCGGTCATGTGGGTGACCGGCTCCAGGCACAGGTATGGCTCTTCCGCCGGCGCATAGACGATCAGGTGAGCGGCCGGCCCGTCGGCGAGCATGGTCAGGCGCAGCCGCTCCTGCGGACGGTCGAGCGTCGCCGAACCGTTCCAGCCGGTGAAGCCATTGTCCAGCGCCACACGGTCCATCGTCACGCCGTGGCGGAAATCCCAGGCCGGGGGCAGCGGGCGCTTGCGGCAGGGCAGGATGGTCTCGTCATTCTCCCACATGCTGCCGACATCGGCAGTCACCCGGCTGCCCGGCGTCTTGACGAAATAGGGGTGTAGGCCCAATCCGGCCGGCATGTCGCTGTCGGCCTCGTTGATGAGGTCCAGGGTGACGGTCAGCCCTTCGCCGTCCAGCGCCACCGTCTGCGCCGCGCGATAGCTCCAGGGCCAATCGTCCGCCCTGTGGGTGAAGCCCATCCGCAAGGCATCGTCGGTCACAGCCTCGACGCTCCAGGGGATGGACCAGCCATGGCCGTGGATGCGGTGCGGCGATCCTGGATCGGTCGCCAATCTCACCTCCCGGCCCTGGAAGACGAAGCGGCCGCCGCCGATGCGGTTGGAAAAGGGAACCAGGGGAAAACAGGCCATGTCGGGGGCGAAATCGCCGGCCAGCGCCCGGTCGGACGCCCGCCGGAACAGCTCCACCGGACCATCGGGGGTGGACAGACTCCAACTCGCCAGCGAGCCACCGCAGTGGGGGGCCGCCGTGAGGGTCATCGGCCCGTGTCGCAACGCGATGATGGTGCCGTTCCGGATCATGCGTTTCTCCCATCGTCAGCGTTCCGATTTTTTATCGCACATGCGAAGAGCGAAGGGAACGGGCCCCGCAGTCAACAGGCGGCATGGCGCAATGCTGACACAACTCTTGTGTTTTTGATGAAAAATGCGGGTATCGTACACCCGTCATTTACCCTCGCTGCGCAACCATGCTTCTCCGGCGGTATGGTCCGGCGGCGTGCCCTGCCCGGTGCGTCACGCCGGCTCGATCGACAACGCAGGCGCGGCGCCTTTGTTGCGCCCCGGCTGCACCATCCGCCATCCGATGGAAAGACCCTGAGTGTCCAGTCCCCAGCTCAGCCGCGCAACACCGACACCCCATCCGGCCATGGCTATGCTCGATGAGACGGAGCTGTGCGGCGCGCTGGCGGATTACCATGCGCTGCCGGCGCGTCTGGTGATCGGGGTGGCGATGCGGTCGTATCTGGACCCGCTGCTTCTGACGCCGACCGAGCTGATCCATCTCGCCAAGCCGCTGAAATCCTGCCTGGAGCAAGGCTCCCTGGTCGAGGCGGCCATCACCAGGATCGCGACGATCCAGGCACGCGCGCCGGGGCAGGATCTTCAGCTTCGCCGCCGCGCCATCCGCGCAGCGGTGGACGAGAGCTGGGCAAAGGCCAGGGTCGCCCAGGTTGCCTTCGCCGCCATGCCGCGCGGCCGCACCTCCGTCGACTGGCTGCTGTCGCAGGGGAGCAAGACACCGACCGGCGATGCGGATTACGACCTGCGCGTCGCCATCGGCCTGGAGCTTGTCGACCTCAAGACCTGGAACGGCAAGCTGGACCGGCTGCTGGAACTGCACCAGCGGGATCGGGACGAACGGCTGGCCGCGGCCGTCGATGGGGTGATCGGCGACATCCTGGCCTCTTCCGCGGCAGGTGCGGAGCTGTTCGGCGCCAACCTGTTGCCCGGCACGCTGCTGGGAACCCTGTGCGACCTGCTGTTCGGCCGGATCGGCATGGAGGCCATCGGACCGAACCGCGTCGGTGTGCTGAACGCCCTGTTCCGCCAGAACAAGCTTCCCCAGGCCAAGGCCGCGGTGCTCGACCGCATCCGCCGCCAGTTGAAGGCGCCCCAGCCGCTGGGCCGTGGCGCCTTCGATCAGGAAGCGGAGATGCTGAAGACGCTGGTCGGCCATCTGCTGACCCGCGACGGGTTGATCGGCGGTGCCGCAATGGCCGATGCATTGACCGTGCGCTATTCGCGCCGGCTGGAGCAGGGGGGAGCCAGCGCCTATCGCCGGTCGATCGTCGGGCTTGGCGAGGGGCAGTCGGACCTGATCTGTCGCATCCATTACCTGACCCGCGTCGCTGCGGCCCCCGCCGCCGAACGGCATGCCGACGAGATCCTCGCCTCGCTGGAGGCTGCCGTCTGCAACGAGCTGCTGATCGAGAACATGCTGGTGCAGACGCCCGACACGGCTCTGCTGGAGCGGGATTTCGTCCGCGCGCTGGCGGCCCTCCGCTCCGCTCCGCTGCCGGCCGACGCCTGCGAGCGGATCGCCGCGAAAGCCGAACGGTCGGTGGACGATTATGTGAAGACCGGCCAGCTCGCCGTCCGCCTGCGGCAGGTGGAGCCGGTCCTGCGCCGCCGCACCGTCCGGCTGGCGGAGGTCGCCTGCTCCAGTCTGATCCGCGAGGATGGGGCGCTGCCGCTGATGCGCCAGCACATCCTTGAGATCGTCCGCCAACCGCAGTTCCAGGCCGAGCTTGCCCAGCCGGAGAGCGAGGTCGCCCAGGCCGAGGTCCGGCGTCTGTTGGAACTGCTGGATCGGCTGCGCCAGTTGGCGACGGCACCAGCCCCCCCGCCCGTTCTGCCGCCTGTTTTCCCAGCCGGCGTTTCCGCTGCCCTCGTTTCCCAGGCAGCCGTGCAGCCCACCTTGGAGGTGGCGCAGCTTTCGCCCCAGGGGCCTTCGCCGCAGGGTCTTCCGCCGAAAGGCATGCGCGGTGCCGAGACCATCCTTCATCCGGTCAGCCGCCAGCCGGCAGGAGCGCCATCGTCGAAGCCGGCTTCCGGGGTGAAACCCGGCCTGTGTCCAAGCTGCTACACCACCCAAGGGACCGCTCAAAGAGGCGCCCAGGGGAGCGCCGGCACCTGTGCCGCCTGTGGTTTCCCTGAAAAGTCCGACAACCGGCCGGGCGTGCATCTTGTGCCCGGCATGTTGCTGCATGGCCGCTACCGGGCCGGGAGGGTGCTGGGGCAGGGCGGATTCGGCGCCACCTATCTGGGCTGGGACGACCGGTTGCAGGTGAAGGTGGCGATCAAGGAATATTACCCGGCCAACCTGATCGCCCGGATTCCCAACTCTGCCGCCGTTTCCCCCTTCTCCGACGAACATGCGGAGACCTTCGCCGCCGGCCTGGAGAAGTTTCTGGAAGAGGCGCGGACGCTCGCCCGGCTGCGCGACGTGCGCGAGATCGTCGGCGTCCAGGATTTCTTCGAGGAGAACGGCACCGCCTATCTGGTCATGGAGCTGCTGGAGGGCCGCACCATGAAGAAGTATCTGGTCGACAGCGGCGGACGCATCGACGTGAAGCGGACCCTGGCCGTGGTGATGCCGATTGCCAAGGCCTTGCAGGCCATCCACGACCAGGGGCTGATCCATCGCGACATCAGCCCTGACAACATCTTCCTGACCAATGGCGGCGACCGCAAGCTGCTGGACTTCGGTGCCGCGCGGCAGACCGCCCGTCCGGGGGCCGGCATGACCGTGATCCTCAAGCCGGGCTATGCCCCGCCGGAGCAATATTCCAACGAGGGGCGGCAAGGCCCCTGGTCCGATGTCTATGCGCTTTGCGCCACCATCTATCTGGCGCTGACCGGCCGTACGCCGCCCGACGCCACCGCCCGTTTCATGAACGACAAGGTGCCGAAGCCGTCGGAACTGGGGGTGGCGCTGGCGCCCGGATTCGAGAAGGTGCTTTTGTCGGGGCTGTCCATGCGCTGGCAGGACCGGCCGCAATCGATGAAGGACCTGCTGCGGGCCATGACCAACGCGCTGTCCGGCGGCTGAAGCCGGAATCTGAGTTCGGAATCAGCGTGCAAGAAAAAAGGGACCGGCGAACCGGTCCCTTTTTTTCGGTCGGCTGATGCGGCGACGTTACTTCGCGTCGGCAGCGACCTGCATCTTGATGATCTTGTCCGGGTTCGAGACCTGACCGTTGCGGGCCTGATCGCCCTTCTTGATCATGTCGACGAACTCCATGCCCTCGACCACGCGGCCCCAGACGGTGTACTGGCGGTCCAGGAACTGGGACGGGGCGAAGCAGATGAAGAACTGGCTGTCGGCGCTGTTCGGATCCTGCGCGCGGGCCATCGACAGGGTGCCGCGGATGTGCGGGGTGCTGGAGAACTCGGCCTTCAGCTTCTGGCCGGAGCCGCCCATGCCGGTGCCGGTCGGGTCGCCGGTCTGGGCCATGAAGCCGTCGATGACGCGGTGGAAGACGACGCCGTCGTAGAAGCCCTGGCGGGTCAGTTCCTTGATGCGGGCGACGTGGTTCGGCGCCAGGTCGGGCCGCAGTTCGATCACCACGCGACCGTCCTTGAGGTCGAGGTAAATGGTGTTTTCCGGATCCAAGGCCTTCGCCTCCCCTTGAGAAACTGTAAAGAACGAGACAGTGAAGATTGTGGCGAACAGTGCCGCCAGCAATGCGCGGGTCCACCGCTTCATGCGAAACACTCCGATGAGCCGAAATCCGCGCCCCGGACCATAGGGGAAAAGCGGCGGAATGCAAAGCCGCGCTGGCGGGGAGTTCGACCGGTCGGCCAATCGGCCCGCCCGCCGGTCGGCCTGCCACCCGAAAGATCCGCCAAAGGTCACGGATGACGGCCGCTCGTCCGGGTGTTCATCCGGGCGTGGACGTGGCATGCCGGTCCTGACGATCCGACGGGAAGGGGCAGGAGCAGTGAGGCTGGGGCGGGCGATAGCGGGGACGGCGGCGGTGGCGGTGACGCTTGGGGTCGTCGGGCTGGGCGGGGTGATCCTGGCCGGACCGGCGCTGATCGGCGCCACCGCGACCGAAATGCTGCGCGGGACCGGCTTCACCGGTGCCGCGGTGACCGTCACCGGACTGCGCATCGCCGACGGGTGGCAGGGGCTGCGGCTGGAAATCACCGGCGACAGCGGCCAGCTCGAAGCAGCGGCCAAGGCGCTGGATTTGCCGATGTCGGGACGGCTGATCCTGTCCGGTGCGCTGGTGGTCGGGACGGATGGCGGCGCCGTGACCGTCACCCCCGACGGGTGCCTGCAGGCCAAGGCGGAAGGTCTGACGGTTTCCGGCCAGCGTTTCGACCTGCTGCAGGGAGCGACACTGTGCGCCATACAGAAGGGTGAGCTTCTGCGCTGGGCGCCCGACGCCATGACCGTCGCGGCAGAATTGCAGGCGTCGCGGCTCGACATGCCGACGAGCGGTCTGCGGGCCGAACAGGTCGTGCTGCGGCTGGGGCAGGACGGCACCGGACGGCGGGCGGATGCCACCGTCGCGCGGTTGACCAACACAGCCAAGCCGGCGCCCGTCGTGCCGCTGGCCGTCACCATGCAGGCAGTTCAGGCGGGGGAAGGTCCATGGGCCATCGACGGCACCGCCAAGGGCGCAAACGGTCTTCTCGCGGTCAGTCTGAACGGCACCTATGACCAGACCGCCGGCACCGGACGGCTGGAGGCGGTGGCGAAGCCGATCCATTTGGCCGAGAAAGGGCCCGGTCTCGCCGCCGTCTCGCCGTTGGGTGCGACCTTCCTGGAGAAGGCGTCCGGCACGCTGTCGGGCAAGGCGACGCTTTCCCTGACCCCCAAGGGCCTGTCCACCGCCGGTCAGGCGGTGGTCAAGGGCTTGGCCGGCGGCGCCGGTCCGGTGACGATTGCCGGTGTCAGCGGCACGGTCGCCTTGTCCAGCCTGTCGCCGCCGGTGATCCCTGACGGACAGAGGCTGTCCATCGGCCTGCTGGATGTCGGCATTCCGCTGACCGACGGGACGCTGCTGTTCGGCTATGGCCGCGACGGGCGTCTCGATGTCGACCGGGCGGAGTGGCGCTGGGCCGGCGGCACGCTCCATGCCGAGCCGTTCGAATTGTCACCCGACAAGCCGAAGGGAACGGTCACCCTGCATGCCGACGGCATCGATGCCGCAAAGCTGCTGGAGTTGATTGCCGTGGATGGGCTGGAGGCGAGCGGCAAGTTGGCCGGTACCCTCCCTGTGGTCCTTGCCGGCGATACGGTCACGTTGAACGGCGGTGTCCTTGAATCGGCGGGGCCCGGAACGCTGCGTTACGACCCCGCCCAGCCGCCATCCGGCCTGAAGGGGGAGGAGGGCAGCCCGACCGCCATGCTGATGGGCGCCCTGACCGACTTCCATTACGAAAGCCTGCGGATCACCATCGACGGGCAGGCCGGCGGGGAACTCAACGCCGGCTTCTCCCTGCGCGGGGCCAACCCGTCATTCTACGATGGCTATCCGGTTGCGCTTAACCTTAAGCTGTCCGGCGCGCTCGACCGGATTCTGCGCCAGAACCTCGACGTCTACCGGATTCCCGACACAGTGCGGGAGCGGATGACCGGCTCCGACCAGAAGGACCACTGATCGCCACCATGGTTACCAAACTTTCCCATACAGGCCTGACGGCTGCCCTGCTGATCTCCGTCGCCGTTGCTGCCTGCGCCCCGACGGTGAAGATCGAGGCGCCCGACAAGCCCATCGAGATCAACCTGAACGTCCGGATCGAGCAGGAGGTGCGGGTCAAGCTGGAGCGCGACGTCGACGACGCGATCCGCAACGACCCCGCCCTGTTCGGTCTTCCCACCGACACCGCGCCTTCTTCGACGAAGGGGAAGAAGTGATGACGAGAAGCCCCATCGGTCGCCGGCATTTCAACCGGCTCGCCCTCTCCACCCTGGCTGCCGGACTGCTGGCGGTCGCGATGCCGCAGCTGGCGCTGGCCCAGGATGCGCTGGCCGCCGCCAAGGCCGCCGGTCAGCTGGGCGAGCGCCCGGACGGGATGGTCGGCGTGGTTCCCGGCGCGCCCGCCTCCGCCCAGGCGCTGGCGCAGCAGGTGAATGCCCAGCGCCTGGCCCGCTATCAGGAGATCGCCAAGGGCAACGGCACGGCGCTGGACAAGGTTCAGGCGGTTGCCGGCCAGCAGTTGATCGAGCGTACCCCGGCCGGACAGTTCGTGATGACCGCCGCGGGCGAGTGGCAGCGCAAGTGACCTCGCCGGCCATGGTCGGAAAGGGGAGCGGCAAGGGCGCCATCGCCGACCTGCGCCGCCGCCTTGCCGGCAAGGCGGGCGACGCGGCGTTGCTGTCGGCCCTGTTCGCCGCACTCGACACGCTGGGGCAGGCCGGCACGCCGGAGGAGGCGGTCGCCCGCTCCAACCTCGGCGAGGCGTTGCGGCGTCAGGGCCGCCTTGCCGAGGCGGAGGCGCATCACCGCAAGGCGCTGGATTGGCTGCCCGATTTCGGCGGCAATCATTACAATTGGGGCGTCACCCTGCAGGCGCTCGGCCGTCCGGCGGAGGCCGCCGCGGCCTATGGCGAAGCCGCCCGGTTGATGCCCGGTTTCGCGCCGGCGCCGTGCAACCAGGGTGTCCTCCTGCGCGAGCTTGGCCGTCTGGACGAGGCGGAAGCAGCGCTGCGCCGGGCATTGGAGCTTGACCACGCGCTGGTGCCGGCCCGGCTGGCCCTGGCCGCTCTGCACCGCGACCGCGGCGACCTGGACCGGGCTGCCGCCGGCTTCCGTTCGTGTCTGTGCCTGCGGCCCGATCTGGCGGAGGGACAGGCCAACCTTGCCCTTGCGTTGAAGGAGCGCGGGCAGCGCGGCGGCCCGGCGGAGCATGCGGCGGCAAGCATCGTCGGTTTCGAGCGTGCGCTGCGCATCGGCTTGCCCGATGCCGGCGGCGTGCTGGCGCAGCTGGTACAGCAGCGCCGCCATCTCTGCCGCTGGGCTGGGCTGGGGGCATTGTCCGCCCGGCTGGTCGATCTGGTGCGGGAAGGGCGGACGCAGCAGGCTCATCCTTGGATCTTCCTGGGGGAAGGGGCGGGGCCGGCGCTGGAGCGTGCCTGTGCCGAGCGCTATTCCGGCTGGAAGACACGAGCCATCCGGCCCGGCTTCCCGAGACGCACCGACCGCGGCGCCAAGCTGCGGATCGGTTATCTCTCAGCCGATTTCCACGAGCATGCCACCGCGGTGCTGATCGCCGAGCTGATCGAACGGCACGACCGCGACCGCTTCGAAATCATCGGCTGCTCCTACGGCCCCGACGACGGCGGGCCACTGCGCAAGCGGCTGGTTGCCGGCTTCGACCGTTTACTCGATCTGTCGTCCCTGACCGACGAGGCCGCAGCCCGGCTGATCCATGAGGCGGGCATCGACATCCTGGTCGATCTGAAAGGCCACACCCAAAACGCCCGCCCGGGCATCGCCGCATATCGGCCGGCGCCGGTGCAGGCGCAGTGGCTCGGCTATCCGGGCACGCTGGGCAGCAGCGCCATCGACTACGTCATTGCCGACCCGGTGGTGGCGCCGGCCGATCACCAGCGCTTCTACAGCGAGCGCATCGTCCATCTGCCCGACAGCTACCAGCCGAACGACCGGCACCGCGCCATCGGGCCGATGCCAAGCCGCGCCGACTGCGGGCTGCCGGCCGAGGGATTCGTCCTCTGCGCCTTCAACGCGTCCTACAAGATCGGGCCGGACCTGTTCAGTCGCTGGTGCCGGATTCTGCATCGCGTGCCGGGGGCGGTCCTGTGGCTGCTGGACGGGCCGACGGAGGTCGCCGCCAACCTGCGGGGTGCGGCTGCGGAGCGCGGTGTCGTGCCGGAACGCCTGATCTTCGCCCCGCGCCTTCCGGGACCGGCACATCTGGCGCGTCACCGTCTGGCCGACCTTTTTCTCGATTCAGCCCCGGTCGGCGCCCACACCACGGCGAGCGATGCGCTGTGGGCCGGGCTGCCGGTGCTGACCGTCCCCGGGCGGTCCTTCGCCGGGCGGGTTGCCGCCAGCCTGCTGCAGGCGGCCGGTCTGCCCGAATTGGCGGTGGCGGACTGGGAGGCCTACGAGGCGACGGCGCAGCGGCTGGCGGGGGAGCCTGCCGAGCTGGCCGCTCTGAAATTGCGGCTGGAGCAGGCCTGCGCCGCCGCTGCCCTGTTCGACACCGACCGGTTCGCCCGCTCCATCGAATCGGCTTTCACGACCATGTGGGACATCCACGCGGCGGGGGAGCCGCCGCGCGGATTCGCCGTTCCGCCTCAGGGGTAGGCACAGCGGTCGGCGGTCACCTCGACGAAGGAGCGCTGGGCCGCAGCGATGGTGAAGCGGTATTCGCTGTTGTCGACCACCAGCGACTGGTGCAGGGGCAGAACGCCGCTGACCGTGGTGCCCTTGCCGCCCATGCCGGCGATGCGGATCGTCACCGGCTGGCCCGGATCGAACCAGCTTTCGGCGTTGCCTTGCGGGTTGTGTGCCGATTGCCCCTCGCCGGTGACCGTGACGGTTCCGTTGCCGAAGGTGACGCCACGCGCCCCGCCCTTCAGCAGCGGGGTGCTCAGCGTGAAGCGCTTGGTGTCGGTCGGCTGACAGTTGCGGGGCACCTGGGCCTGCGAGATCACGAAGGCGAGGCGGTTGGCGTCCAACCCGCTTTTCAGCCGCTCCCCCACCAGTTGGCTCAGCTTGGCGAGATCGCCGGTCGGCACCTCGCGCTGAAGGCGGCCTTCCAGTTCAGCCGCGCGCGCCTCGGCGGTGCGGGCGGCATGCTGCATCTGGCTGGCAAGCAGTTCCAGCTCCGCCTTCTGGCGCGACAGCGTGGCGATCTCCTCGCGCAGGGTCACGTCGCGGCCTTTCAGCTGCTCGATTCCCATCTGGTAGGAGAAAAGCCCGACCCCCAGCACGAGTGCCGCCAGCAGCATGAACTTGATCGCGCCGGCCCGCATGCGTTTGCGGTAGCGTCTTTCGTAGTCGTAACGTCCCAGGGTCATGATTTCGGTCGTGGCGGGCTGTCTCGTCGGACCTTTATGGCTAATGGCAACGGCCAGGGGATGCAACCCCCTGGCCGTTGGTTTGCGCCGTCTTTTCCGGAGGAAACGCGATTACTGGTTGGCCGACCCGCCGCCCAGGAAGCCGGCATTGATGCCCGGGCTCTTGAACTCGCCGACATTCTTAAAGACCAGACGGAAGAAGATGGTGTTGCCATCCTTCTCGCCGGTGGTGCTGATCGTGTAGTCGCGCCGGGCAATGGTCTGGAACAGCAGGCATTCGTCGCCATAGGTCAGCACGGCAAGGCTGGAGCGCGGACCAGGCTGCGGCTCCATCGCCTGGGTGTGGGCGATGCCGATGTTCCAGCGATCGGTGAACTGCGAGGAAACGCCGAAGTTCGCCTGCTCCACGCGGTTGCGGGTGACCGCGGTGCGGGAGGTCGTCTGGTCGACATAGGTGTAGGAGGTCGACAGCCGCAGCAGCGGCACGCCGGCCGAGGCATTCAGCGAATGGCGGCGCGGACGGAGGGTCTCGTGATCGACGCGGAAGCCGTAATTGACATCCAGCCAGTCGGCGGGCTGCAGGTCCAGGCGGCCGACATAATCGGAAACCCGTTCCTCCAGCCCCGAATCGCCGGAGAAACCGGCGCTGCTGTCGCTCAGGCGAATGCTCTGGCCCAGGAACAGGCTGGCCGATCCCTGGGTGTAGCCGTAGATCGCCCCGCGCAAACCGTAGGTGAAGCGCATGCCGTCGTCCAGCCGGTCGATGCCGGTGAAGCGGTTGGGCTGCAGCAGGTTCACATCGTCGAACTCGACGTCCAGGCTGTCTTCGTTCGGGAAGAGGCGGCCATTCGGCAGCTTCGGCGCGACGGTCAACTGGCCGATGGGCTCCACCAGCTGGGACGAGCTTTCGCCGTAGCGGACGAACGGATAGCGGACGGTGGCCTGCCCCTGCGGGAAGAAGCGGAAGCGGCTGATGGTGTCGTCGCCGCGGACCGTCGGGTCGTTGTAGTTGAACTGTTGTGCCTTGTAGCCGGCAACCAGCACGCTGCCCGACAGGGTGGTCACGAAACCGGCGTTGGAGACGATGTTGCGCTCCCACCCCGGCTGTACCATGACGCGCTGCGTGTCGGGGCCGGCATTCCTGAAGCGCGACACCGCCAGCAGGCTCGTATCGAACGACCAGCGGCCACCCAGCAGGCTGCCCGGCTCGCCCAGCGCGTTGTACTGCGCATAGGGCAGGGTGACGGGCTCCGGAATAGGGTTTCCGTACCGCATGTCCTGGAAGCTGTAGCCGGTGATCGCCGCATAGTTCCTGCCGTGGAAGCCTTCGACGAAGGCCTTGCTGGTCAGGTAATCCTCGCGGAAATCGTAATAGCGCCGCAGGAAGGTCGGGTCGCTGGCCCGCTTGATGTCGAAGCCGGCGCGCCACGTCTCGTCGATGTCGAACAGGCCGCGCGCCGCGACGTAGCCACGGGTGCGCGTTTCCT
Organism: Azospirillum palustre; assembly: GCF_002573965.1. Lineage (NCBI taxonomy): Bacteria > Pseudomonadati > Pseudomonadota > Alphaproteobacteria > Rhodospirillales > Azospirillaceae > Azospirillum > Azospirillum palustre. The sequence goes on from NZ_PDKW01000043.1 coordinate 1,289,751, forward strand.
TCGGCACGATGGTGGTGTTGGCCACGTCGCCGCGGGTGATGGCGCCTTCCAGCTCCAGCCGGCCGCTCTCGAACCGCTTGCGGTACTGGCCGCCCAGCAGCGGCCCCTGCTGCGAGTAGTAGTGCAGGTCGAAGGTGGCGTCCTGGTCCGGCGCGATGTCCCAGTAATAGTGGGTCTTGAGGATCGCGCCGAGATTGGAGTTGTTGCCGAAGGACGGCGTCAGGAACCCGCTCTTGCGGTCGACCGACGGATCGGGGTGCGACAGATAGGGCGTGTAGGCGACCGGGATGCCGAAGATCTCCATCGTCGCGTCACGATAGCGGACTTCATGCTCCTCGTTGTCGTGCACGATGCGCACGGCGCGGATCTGCCACAGCGGCGGACGGGTCGGGTCCTCCTTGCACAGGTCGCAAGGGCTGTAGACGCCGCGGCTGACGCGCGTCAGGCGGCCCTCGCGCCGCTCACCCTCGTTGCCGGCCATGCGGCCGTTGTCGGTCATCAGGACGCGGATGTTCTCGATGAACACGTCCTTCAGATCGTCGGTCAGCTCGGCGTAATCGGCGAAGACGATGTCGCCCGACGGCTCCACCAGCCGGATCTTGCCGGTGGCGGTGACGACCTTGGTCTTCTGGTTGTAGGTGATCTTGTCGGCGTGGACGCTGCGCTTGCCCTGGGCCAGCTCGACATTGCCGCTGGCGGTGACGACGCTGTTCACCTCGTCGAAGGTGACCTGATCGGCCGTCAGCAGGACGGGATCCTGCTTCGATTCGGTGCCGGTCGCGCCGGCCTGGGCGGCCGGAGCGGCGGGCTTGCTGCCCGGAAGCGGTCCGTCGGCCGGCTTGGGAGTCGGCTTCGGAGTCAGCGCCTGCTTGGCCGGCGTCTGGGCATTGGCCGAGTCCGGAAGGGCCAGATCCACGGCGGCGACCCCACACGCCACCATCAGCCCGACAATGCCGGAGCGCAGGATGGGGTTGACGACGGTCGGAGCTTTGGCGCGGGCGCGCCGGGAGACGTGCTTGGGCATGTCGGAACGATTGGGGGAAGCGAAAGCCCAAGTCAACGGTTTCAAGACCCTTCTGCGGGCAATGTCACCGTGTCGCCGTCCCCCCTGTGGCAGCGCTGCCGCAGCCGCCGCGCCGGAACCGGCTTCGGGGGCTGCGGTGCTTCATCCAGCGTCTCTCAATTCACCCGGAAGTTCTTGAACTGCCAGGGATCGTCCTCATCGATGTCTTCCGGGAACAGGACATTGCGGTCCTGCAGCGGAGTCCAGTCGCCATAGGCGCCGACAACCTCGCCGAGATAGGGGGTGGCGATGTCCAGCACCCGGCGGAAGTCGACCTCGTCCGGTTCCACCAGCCCCCGATTCGGGTTCTCCAGCGTCCAGACGATGCCGCCGAGAACGGTGGAGGTCACCTGCATCGAGGTGGCGTTGTTGTAGGGCGCCAGCGAGCGCGCCGTGTCGATGTCCAGCCGCGAGCCGAACCAGTAGGCGCCCTTGGGATGCCCCATCAGCAGGACGCCCAACTCGTCCATGCCGCCGGTGATCTCATGCATCATCAGCCGCTGCTCGGCCTGCATGTTGTAGTTCTTGCCGGCCAGTTCGTGCAGCGACATCACCCCGTCGTCGCAGGGGTGATAGGCATAGTGGCAGGTCGGCCGGTAGACGACGCGGTCGCCGTCTCGCACCGTGAAATAGTCGGAGATCGATATCGCCTCGCTGTGGGTGATGAGGAAGCCGTGGAACGGCCCCTCCAGCGGGGTCCAGGTGCGCACGCGGGTCGCAGCACCGGGGCGCATCAGGTAGATGGCGGCGTCGCAGCCGAATTCGTGCCGGCGCCCGTCGGGCGGCAAGTCCTTCTCGTGCGTGCCCCATCCCAGCTCGGCCGGCTGGCAGCCTTCGCTGACGAAGCCGTCGATCGACCAGGTGTTGACGAACTCGCCGATCCGCTTGGGCTGGTTCGACACCTGGGTGTCGCGCTCGGCCACATGGATGGTCTTGATGCCAAGCCTCTGCGCCAGCCGTCCCCAGCCGTCGCGGTCGGTCGGGACATCGGTTTCCACGCCGGTGTCGGCGGCGATGTTCAGCAGCGCCTGCTTGACGAAATGCGACACCAGACCCGGATTCGCCCCATGGGTGATCAACGCGGTCGGGCCGCCCTCGTAACGGCCGCGCAGCGCCAGCGCCGATTCGCGCAGCGCATAGTTGGAGCGCAGCGACGGCGACAGGCTGGAATCGGTGTAACCGCCCGCCCACGGTTCGGTGCAGGTGTCGGTGTAGAAGGCGCCGACCCGCTGGCAGAACTCGATCAACGCAAGCGACGAGACGTCGACCGACAGGTTGACCAGGAAATCGCCCTTGTCGATCAGCGGCTTCAGAACCTGGAAGAAATTGTCGTTGTCGAGCGGGTTGTTGTGGAAGGCGACGCCGTAAAGCTCCGCTTCCTCGCGCCCGCGCTCCTCGGCGGTGACGATGGTGATTCGGTCGGCCGTAAGTCCGTCGATGTGACGGAGAAGCAGCGGCAAGACACCCTGGCCAATCGAACCGAATCCAACGATGACCATGCGGCCTGTGAACGTGCAGAGCTTCGTGTCCAGGGCCATGATTTTTTGTCTCCCCGAGGTAGTTTAGGCCGACGACATAAGCCGGCGCTCCCGCCCACTTCGGAGAAGCGGAAACGGGACGCGCCGGGCGACTGAATGTTACGGATGTCTTTACGCTTTATCCACAGAAACCGGCTTCGCCTTCAGGCAGCGCAGGAGCGAAGCTCGTAACCGGGAGTGGCGAGCAGCGGGGCGTCCGACACCTCGACGACGCGCGCCTGGTCGAAACCGTTGAAGGCCGTGCGCAGGCAGGAGCCATAGGCGCCGAGCTGGCCCAGCTCGATCCAGTCCCCGGCCTTCACGTCGGCCGGCAGGTGGAACGGGCCGGCCATCTTGTCGGCGCTGTCGCAGGTCGGGCCGTAGAAGCTGAAAGCCTCATCCCCGGCATCGGTCATTGCCTCGAACGGGCGGATCAGCCGCGCCGGGAAGCGGAAGCCGGGCACGCCGGCATCCGACAGCGCGCCATAGACGCCGTCGTTGATGAACAGCTCGCTGCCGCGCCGCTTCACCACCTGAACGACCAGCGAGACGCCGGGGGCGACCAGCGCGCGGCCGGGCTCGCACCACAGGCGGCACTGCGGCGGCAGGTCGATGGCGGCAATGCCGCGGGCGATGGCGGCCATGAAGTCGCCGAGCGGCGGCGGGGTGACGCCCGGATAGGACACCGGGAAGCCGCCGCCGACGTCCAGAACATCGAGGTCGACGCCGCTCTCGGCGATGACATAGCCGGCCAGCGCGATGGCACGCTCATAGGCCGACGGGTCGAGCATTTGCGAGCCGACATGGAACGACAGCCCGACCTTCGCCGCCGCCGCGCGGGCGGCGCGCAGCAGCTCAACCGCATCGGTGATGGCGGCGCCGAACTTGCCGGACAGGTCGTAGACGGCGTTGCCCTTCGGCAGCGACAGCCGCACGACGAGGCCGAGGTCGGCGGCGCCGTCCGTCTCCTCCAGGATCTTGTCCAGCTCTTCCCGGCTGTCGAGAACGAAGTCGCGGACGCCATACTGGTGGTAGGCGTTGCGGATCGCCTGACGGCCCTTGACCGGGTGCATGTAATGCAGGACGGCGTCCGGGAACATCTGGCGGATCAGGCGGATCTCACCAGGGGAGGCGACGTCGAAATGGCGCACGCCGCCGGCCCACAGGGCGCGCAGCACCGCAGGCTCGGGATTGCACTTCACGGCATAGAGCACGTCGCCGCCACGGGCGACCACATCGGTCGCGCCGGCGAATGCCTTCAGGAAGCTGTCGGCGGTGTCGGCCAGCACGCCGGGACGGATGCAGTGCATCGGCTCTTCCGGGCGGTGCAGGGCGACGGCCTGCGCCACGGTCGAGCGGCGGCCGGTGGACAGGGAAACGGCGCTGCTGTCGTTCAGGCCGACGCGGCGCAGCGGGGTGACGGCGGAACGGGAACGCAGGAAACCCATGGCGCACTCCTATCCCCGGACGGCGGCGCGCAGGCCGGTCCGGTGAGCAGACGGCGATCCCCGGCCGCGTCACGAACCGGCCAGCACAAGACTGGGCGCGGGTGGCGCAGCGGAATCGGCGATTGATCGGATTTGGGAAGGGGGAAGACGGAAAAAGCCGGTGCGAGCAGCGGCCCCGGGCTGTGAAGCTCCAGGCAACAGCGCGTCGTTTACCGGCTAAAGGGCTACCGTCTCACAGCCCCACCGTGGGCAGCGTACATACTGACCTCCCTCTCGGGACCGACCCACTGGAATGGTCGGTTCTGCCAAAAAGGACGCGGTACGTCGTAGCATAACCACAGAGGGCCATAGGCACGTGCGGGTGCGTCGTGCCGATTGATTTACGCTTTTCCGCCCGTGATTCAAGTGAATTTTTTGAGGCGGGAATAGGGCGGATTCAGGCCGCCCGCACAGCTTCCGGCTCGAAGGGCGGGAAGCGCGCGGCGATGGCGTCGCCGGTCAGGGTGGCCACCCAACCGTCGGCGCGGCCGAAGAAACGGATGGTGGTGAAGCACGGCTTCGGCCCCATGTCGAACCAGTGCGGCGTGCCGGCGGGAATGCTCAGCAGGTCGCCGGCCTCGCACACCACGCGAAAGACACGGGCCTTCAGGTGGATGTAGAAGGCGCCGGCACCCTCGACGAAGAATCGGGCCTCGTCCTCGTCATGGGTGTGTTCGTCCAGGAACTTGGCACGCAGCGCGGCGATGCCGTCCGTCTGCGGAGTGACGCGGACGACATCCGCTGTGAGGAACCGGCGCGCCTGCTTCAGCCGCTCGATGGGGACAGCATAGGCGTGCAGCACGGCATCCGCATCGCTATCGGCGGGGAGGGGCCTATCGGCGTTCCAGCGCTCGTAGAGAATACCGACATGGGCGAGATGAGCCGCGATGAGGGCCGCATCGGAGGTGCGGAGTTCCGGCCGGCGGGCATCGCTTTCCAGATATACGGTCAGATCGCTCACCGCGCGCACTCCCGCCGAATGGACACGCACACCGTGAAGCGCCGTCCGGCGCAGCGCAATAAGCCGAATCGCAGCCGCGACCGTTCGCCGCGCTTCGGCGGCTGTACCCGCAGCTCGGCTGTCAGCGGCTGCGTTGCAGGCCGACTGTCACTCCCACCGCGACTGTGAGCAGAAGACCGACGAAGGCGGCCACCCCGGTCCAGCCATAGCCGTGCCAGAACAGCCCACCGAGCGTCCCGGCGAGCGTCGAGCCCAGATAATAACAGAACAGATAGATGGAGGAGGCTTGGCCGCGCGCCACCGCCGCCCGCCGGCCGATCCAGGCCGAAACGATGGAATGGGCGCCGAAGAAGGCGAAGGTGAACAGGGCGATGCCGAGGGCGATGACGAACAGGCCGTCGATCTCCATCAGCGCCAGCCCGGCCACCATCAGGGATACCGCCGCCGCCAGCGTGCGGTTCGACCCGAATCGGCCCGACCAGCCGCCGAACAGTGGGGAACTGACGACGCCGAAGCTGTAGACCAGGAACACCGCGCCGACGACGGCAGGGCGCAGTTCGAACGGCGGTTCGCTCAGCCGGAAGCCGATATAGTTGAAGACGGTGACGAAGCCGCCCATCAGCAGGAAGCCGAGCGAGAAGAGCCCGAGCAGAGCCGGATCGGTCAGAAGTCCGCGCCACGCCCGCACCAGGGCCGGCAGCCCCGCGGCGCGGCGGACGAAATGCCGCGACGGTGGCAGGGCGAACCAGACGGTGACGGCGGCGGCAACCGCCAGCGCACCGACCACCCCGACCGCCAGCCGCCAGCTGCCGAGATCGGTGAGAACGGCGGTCAGCACCCGGCCCGACATGCCGCCGATGGCGGTCCCGCCGATATAGAGCCCCATGGCGACGCCGGCTGATTTCGGATCGACCTCTTCGGAGACGTAGGCCATCGCCACCGCCGGCAGGCCGCTCAGCGCCAGCCCCTCCAACGCCCGCACCGCCAGGAAGCCGTGCCAGCCCGGCATCAGCGCGCCGACGATCCCGAGAATGCCGGCGCCGAGCAGTGCCGCGACCATCACCGGCTTGCGGCCGATGCCGTCGGAAATGGCGCCGGCCACCAGCAGCGCCACAGCCAGGATGCCGGTGGTCAGGGAGAGCGACAGGCTCGATTCCGCCGGCGTCACCCCGAACTCCCGCACGAAGTCGGGCAGCAGCGGCTGAACGCAATAGAGCGTGGCGAAGGTGGAGAAGCCGGCGACGAACAGGATGCGGCTGGCACGGCGATAGGCGGGCGTTCCGGCCTGCAGATAGGGGGCCTCGCCACCGGTCTCGATCTCGTCGCGCACGCGCCAGACTCCTGCTTCAATCCTTGGCGCCGCTGGTTGCGGCGCAACATCGACATTGCCCTGCCGTGCCTGCCCATTCCAACCATTGCCGGGGCGCAGCCGCCATGCCGTCCGCGCAAGTCCCGTGGAGTCCCCTGGGCAAGTCCGCTCTTCATATCCTTATCAGGAGAGGTGCGGAGATGGCCTTGCACTGGACCTTGGCGGGGTCGCGCCGTATAACCAGTGCCCCACACAATTCGTTGATTGTTCGAGCCATGCACGACCTTCGCGCCATCCGTGAGAATCCCGAAGCCTTCGACCGCGGCCTTGGCCGCCGGGGACTGGCGCCGATGTCGTCCTCCATGCTCGACCTCGACAGCCGCCGCCGCGCCGCGCAGACCCAGATGCAGGAGATGCAGGCCCGCCGGAACGAGGCGGCGAAGGAAGTCGGCCTTGCCAAGCGCGAAGGCCGCGATGCCCAGCCGATCCTGGACGAGATGGCGACCCTGAAGGACCGCCTGCCCCAGGTGGAGGAGGAGGAACGCGCGCTCGGCGCCGAACTCGACGCCATCCTGGCGGGCATCCCCAACATCCCGGCCGACGACGTGCCGGACGGGCCCGACGAGACCGCCAACGTCGAGGTCCGCCGCTGGGGCACGCCGGCCGACATCGCCAATCCCAAGCAGCATTACGAGCTGGGCGAGGCGCTGGGCCTGATGGATTTCGAGGCGGCGGCCCGCATGTCCGGCGCCCGCTTCACCGTGCTGAAGGGCGGGCTGGCCCGTCTTGAGCGCGCGCTCGCCGACTTCATGCTGGACATCCACACGTCGGAGCACGGCTTCACCGAGATCGCTCCGCCGCTGATGGTGCGCGACAATGCCCTGTTCGGCACCGGGCAGCTGCCGAAGTTCGAGGAGGATCTGTTCAAGACCACCTCGTCCGACCATTACCTGATCCCGACCAGCGAGGTGCCGCTTACCAATCTGGTCAACGACCAGATCGTGGGGTCGGAGGAATTGCCGCTGCGCTACACCGCGCTGACCCCCTGCTTCCGGGCGGAAGCCGGATCGGCCGGGCGCGACACGCGCGGCATGATCCGCCAGCACCAGTTCTGGAAGGTGGAGATGGTCGCCATCACCGCGCCGGAACAGTCGGAGGACGAGCACCAGCGCATGACCCGCTGCGCCGAGACGATTCTGGAGCGGCTGGGCCTGCCTTACCGCACCATCGTGCTGTGCACCGGCGACATGGGCTTCTCCTCGCGCAAGACCTACGACGTCGAGGTGTGGCTGCCGGGCCAGAACGCCTACCGCGAGATCTCCAGCATTTCCAATTGCGGCGATTTCCAGGCCCGGCGGATGAAAGCCCGTTGCCGGGCCAAGGGCGAGAAGCAAACTCAATTCGTGCACACCCTCAATGGATCGGGTGTGGCGGTCGGGCGCTGCCTGATCGCGGTTCTGGAGAATTACCAGCAGCCCGACGGTTCGATCCTGGTTCCTGAAGCGCTCCGTCCCTACATGCGCGGAGTGGAGAGGATTTCCATCTGATGTTCGACCTGCCGCTCGACCTGTCCCGGACCCGGATCCTCGTCACCAACGACGACGGCATCCATGCCCAGGGGTTGAAGGTCCTGGAAGCCATCGCGCACGAGCTGTCCGACGACGTCTGGGTCGTGGCGCCGGAGATGGAGCAGTCGGCGGCCAGCCATTCGCTGACCATCAACCGGCCGCTGCGCCTGCGCAAGCTGGACGAACGCCGCTTCACCGTCGACGGCACGCCGACCGACTGCGTGCTGCTGGCGGTCAACCATGTGATGAAGGACGCCCGTCCGACGCTGGTGCTGTCCGGCGTCAACCAGGGCTCCAACATCGGCGAGGACGTGACCTATTCCGGCACCATCGCCGCGGCGATGGAGGCGACCCTGCTGAACGTGCCGGCCATCGCCATGAGCCAGCATTACGAGCCGGGCCAGCCGATCGACTGGTCCGCCGCCGCCGCCCATGGCGCCGACGTTGTGCGCAAGGCGGTGACGGTGGCCTGGCCGAAGAACGTGCTGCTGAACGTCAACTTCCCGGCCCGCCCGGCCGCGGAGGTGACGGGCATCCAGGTGGTGCGCCACGGCAAGCGCAAGATCGGCGACGAGCTGTTCGAGCGTGTCGACCCGCGCGGCAAGCCCTACATCTGGATCGGCACGCTGCGCGGCGAAGCCGACGTGGCGGACGACACCGACATCCATGTGGTCTTCAACGGCGGCATCTCGGTGACGCCCGTCTACCTCGACCTCACCCATACGCCGACGTTGCAGACGTTGAGGCAGGCCTTCGTGTGACATACAACCCGCGCAAGATCCGCTTGCTGATGGCCCTTCGCGGGGCCGGCGTCACCGACACGCACGTGTTGGCGGCCATCGAGCGGATCCCGCGCGAGCTGTTCGTCCCGGAGGCCTTCCAGGACCGGGCGTGGGAGGACACGGCGCTGCCGATCGATCAGGGCCAGACCATCAGCCAACCGCTGGTGGTCGGCCTGATGACCCAGGCGCTGGAGCTGCTCCCGCGACATCTTGTCCTGGAGGTCGGCACCGGTTCCGGCTATCAGGCGGCGGTGCTGTCGCGGCTCTGCCGCCGGGTCTTCACCATCGAGCGGCTGAAGCCGCTTCTGCGTGAAGCGGAGGAGCGGTTTAGGGCGCTCGACATCGGCACCATCACCACGCGGCTCGGCGACGGGACGCGGGGCTGGCCCGAGCAGGCGCCCTTCGCCCGTATACTGGTCACAGCCGCCGGTGGGCCGGAGCCGCCAAAAGACTTGACGGATCAACTCGCCATTGGTGGTGTCTTGGTCATTCCGTTGGGGACCGATCACCGCGACCAGAAGGTCGTGCGTTTCCGGCGCTCCGAAGCTGGCCTTATCCGGGAGGACCTGTGGCCCGTCCGTTTCGTTCCGCTGCTGTCCGACCCGCCGCAATCGGTCCGTTCCGCATGAAACCCGCATTTTCCAAGCGCGTCCTGCCCGCCCTGGTCCTGTCCACCGCCGTCCTGGCGCTCGGCGCCTGCGAACGGGTGGGCGGGCTTGCCCCCTTCACCACGGTTTCCGAGGTGCCGGATTCGGCCGGCGGCGCCATCAGCGTGCAGAAGGGCGACAGCGCCTACAGCCTGTCGCGCCGCTACAATGTGCCGCTGCGCGACCTGATCGAGGCGAACAAGCTGGCTCCGCCCTACCGGCTGGAGGTCGGTCAGCGTCTGGTCCTGCCGACCTCGCGCCAATACATCGTGCAGAAGGGCGACAGCCTCTACAGCATCTCCCGGATGCACAATGTCGACGTCAGCGAACTCAGCCGGTTGAACAACCTGACCCCGCCCTATGCGGTGCAGGTCGGCCAGCCCCTGCGCCTGCCGGGCAGCAATGACAGCGGCGGGACCATGGTCGCTTCCGGGATCGCCTCCGGCGGTGCCGTGCCGCTGACGCCGCAGGGTTCCCCCGCCGGCCGCGGGTCGGTGCAGGCAGCCGAGCTTCCGCCGCCCGGCGCATCCTCCTCCGGCTCCATGTCCTCCGGCAGCATCGCCGCCACGCCGCTGCCGCCGCCGTCCAAGCCCGGGGCCGCGCCGGAACCGGCCGCGGCACCCCCTGCGGCAACCGGCGATACCGCCTATCAGCCGGGCCAGGCGCCGACCATGCTGCGTCCGCCCGGCAGCAAGCCGGCGGCGACGCCGATTCCGGCACCTGCCGCACCAGCCGCTCCGCCTGCCGCCGCTCCGCAGCAGGAGGTTGCCGCCGCTGCACCGCCGAAGCCGGAACCGAAGGCCGAGGTCGGCGCCCCGCCGCCGCGCGGCGGCGCCCGTTTCCTGTGGCCGGTGAAGGGCAAGCTGATTTCCGGCTACGGGCCGAAGCCGGACGGCCTGCACAATGACGGGCTGAACATTGCGGCCGCGAAGGGGACCGCCGTGGTCGCCGCCGACAATGGCGTGGTCGCCTATGCCGGCAACGAGCTGCGCGGCTTCGGCAACCTGCTGCTGCTGAAGCATTCCGACGGCTGGATCACCGCCTACGCCCACCTCGACAAGATCGAGGTGGAGCGCGGTGCGTCGGTGAAGCGGGGGCAGGTGATCGCCCGGGTCGGCCAGACCGGCGGCGTGTCCTCGCCCCAGTTGCATTTCGAGCTGCGCAAGGGCAGCCAGGCCGTCGACCCGAGCGACCAGATGGACCGCAAGGTCAGCGAAGGGGCTTCCCGAGGCGGCCAGCCAAGTCCTGGATGAACTGCCAGGCCACCCGGCCCGACCGGCTTCCGCGCGTGACCGACCATTCCACGGCCTCGGCGCGCAGCCGGTCCTCCGGGATCTCCAGGCCGAAATGGCGGACATAGCCCTCGATCATCGCGAAATAGGTGTCCTGGTCGCAGTTGTGGAAGCCGAGCCACAGACCGAAGCGGTCGGACAGCGACACCTTCTCCTCCACCGCTTCCGCCGGGTTGATGGCGGTCGACCGCTCGTTCTCGATCATGTCGCGCGGCATCAGGTGGCGGCGGTTGGAGGTGGCGTAGAACACCACATTGTCCGGCCGTCCCTCGATGCCGCCGTCCAGCACCGCCTTCAGCGACTTGTAATGGGCATCGTCATGGTCGAAGGACAGGTCGTCGCAGAACAGGATGAAGCGGCGAGCCTCGCCCTTCAGCCGGGTCAGCAGGCGGGGCAGGGTGGGGATGTCCTCGCGGTGGATTTCCACCAGCGCCAGTTCACCCGGCCGCTCCGTGCAGATGGCGGCATGGGCCGCCTTGACCAGCGAGCTTTTGCCGGTGCCGCGGGCACCCCACAGCAGGGCGTTGTTGGCCGGCAGGCCGGCGGCGAAGCGGCGGGTGTTGTCCAGCAGGATTTCGCGCTGCCGCTCGATGCCCTGAAGAAGCATGATGTCGACGCGGTTGACCACGGGAACCCCTTCCAGACGGTCGGGATCGGGGTGCCAGACGAAGGCGTCCGCCGCACCGAAGTCCAGCGGCCGGTCCGGCGGCGGAGCGAGACGTTCCAGCGCCTCGGCGATGCGGGTCAGCAAGGGGAAAAGCACCTGATCGGCACCGGACTTTTCGATGGATTGCGACATGATTTTCCGGGAATTTTTTCTGGATGTTCCATGGAAAGTGGGTGCCCGCGCAGCCATCTTTCCGACGCCTTCGCACCGTAACACAGCAAGGCAAGCACACAAGCCGTGGTGCGCCCGCGGATTGTGGCGCATCACCATTGCATCCCGGTCATGGGCGGCTATAGTCGCGGCGTCCCGGCGGAACGCCGATCCGGTGCCGAGACCAAACCTGTAAGGAGCTTCCAGATGTTCGTTTCGACGGCTTATGCACAGACGGCGGCCCCGGCTGGCGGCGGCGGTGACATGCTCGTCCAGTTCGCGCCGCTGATCCTGATCTTCGTCGTCTTCTACTTCCTGCTGATCCGTCCGCAGCAGAAGAAGATGAAGGAGCATAAGGCGATGCTGTCGGCCATCCGCCGCGGCGACCGCGTCGTGACCGGCGGCGGCATCATCGGCATCGTCACCAAGGTCGGCACCGACGACGAGATCACCGTCGAGATCGCGGAGAATGTGCGCGTGCGCTGCCTGCGCTCGACCGTCAATCTGGTGCTCGCCAAGACCGAGCCGGCTGGCAAGTCCGGCGGCGACGCCGCGCCGACCGTCGATGGCGAGGCCAAGCCGGCCGACACCACCGCCGCCGGCGGGATCGGCAAGCTGTTCGGCCGCAAGTAAGCCGCAGCCGGGCCCCTCTTCCACGGGTCGGCCCGAAGGCGCTTCCCGTCCGGCCCGGCCGCTCGCCCCGTCGACGGGGCGCTGCGGTCGCCCGGACCGGGTGTCTGATCGGATTCGAGTGACGCATGCTCTATTTTTCGCGCTGGAAGATTTACCTGATCCTTGCGACCTGCATCGCCGGGTTCATCCTGATGCTGCCCAACTTCATGGGCCGCGACACGCTGGCGGCGCTGCCGTCCTGGTACGCCAACAGCCGGGTGTCGCTGGGTCTCGACCTGCGCGGCGGATCGCATCTGTTGCTTGAAGTCGACATGGCCACCGTCATCCGCGACCGCGTGGAAGGTCTGGTGGACGGCGCGCGGCAGCAACTGCGCACCGCCAATGTCGGCTACACCGCGCTGAACGCCGGCGAGCGCGCCGTGACCGTCCAGCTGCGCGACCCGGCCCAGGCCGAGGAGGCCGTGAAGGCCCTGCGCCAGCTCTCCAGCCCGGTGGGCCGCACGGCTCTGGGCGGTGGGCAGCCGGACCTCGACGTGACCGTCAACGGCGGCACGGTGACCGTGGCGCTGAGCGAGGTCGCGCTCCGCGACCGCGCCACCCAGGCAATCGAACAGTCGATCGAGATCGTCCGCCGCCGCATCGACGAGACCGGCGTGAACGAGCCGACCATCGCCCGCCAGGGCAACGACCGCATCCTGGTCCAGTTGCCCGGCGTCGAGGATCCCGACCGCATCAAGCGGCTGCTCGGCACCACCGCCAAGATGACCTTCCGTCTGGTCGACGTGAACGCCGATCCCAGCACCGGCCGCGCCCCTCCGGGATCGGAGATCCTGCCGTCGACCGAGGGCGACCGCTACCAGTCCAAATACGTCATCCGCAAGAAGGTCGAGGTCGACGGCGCCACGCTGCAGAACGCGTCGGCCGGTACCAACCCGCAGACCGGCGAATGGGTGGTGAACTTCGAGTTCAACACCGCCGGCGCCAACCGGTTCGCCGAGGTGACCAAGCAGAATGTCGGCCGGCCCTTCGCCATCGTGCTCGACAACAAGGTCATCAGCGCACCCGTGATCCGCGAGCCGATCACCGGCGGCCGCGGCCAGATCAGCGGCAACTTCACCGCCGCCAACGCCAACGACCTCTCCGTCCTGCTGCGCGCCGGCGCGCTGCCGGCCCCGCTGAAGGTGATCGAGGAGCGGACCGTCGGTCCCGACCTGGGCGCCGATTCCATCCGCGCCGGCCTGACCGCCGTCGTCGTCGGCTTCGTGATGGTCTGCATCTATATGATCGCCTGCTACGGGCTGTTCGGCGCCTTCGCCTGCTCGGCGCTGTTCATCAACCTCGTGCTGACGCTCGCGGCGCTGTCGTTGCTGCAAGCCACCCTGACGCTGCCCGGCATCGCCGGCGTGCTGCTGTCGCTGGGGCTGGCGGTCGACGCCAACATCCTGATCAACGAGCGTATCCGCGAGGAGACGAAGAAAGGCCGTGGGGTCTTCGCCTCGATGGAAGCCGGCTTCAGCCGCGCCTACAGCACCATCGTCGACAGCAACCTGACGACGGCCATCAAGATGGCGCTGCTGTTCGTCTTCGGCACCGGCACCATCAAGGGCTTCGCCGTCACCATCACCTTCGGCATCCTCATCTCCATGTTCACCGCCACGGTGCTTGTGCGCCTGATGATGGTGACGTGGCTGCGCCGGACGCGTCCGGCCGTGTTGCCGGTCTGAGAGGTCTTCCGATGTTCCATCTCCGCCTCGTCCCCGACAACACCAAGATCCCCTTCATGAATGGCCGCATCGCCGGCCTCGTCGTGTCGGCGATCCTGTCCATCGCGTCCGTCATCCTGTTCTTCCACCCCGGCCTGAATTACGGCATCGACTTCCGTGGCGGCATCGTCATCGAAGCCCGCACGCCGCAGGCCGCCGACTTCGCCTCGCTGCGCCACACGCTGTCCGGCCTCGGAATGGGGCAGGTGGCGTTGCAGGAGTTCGGGTCGCCGCAGGACGTGCTGATCCGTCTCGAACGGCAGCCCGGCGACGACGCCGCCCAGCAGGTCGCTGCCGACAAGGTGCGCAACACGCTGGCGCAGTCGATCCCCGGCACCCAGGTCCGCCGCGTCGAAGCCGTCGGCGCGTCAGTCAGCGGCGAGCTGTTCGCCAACGGCATGCTGGCGCTGGGCCTCGCCATGCTGGCGATGCTGGTCTACATCTGGTTCCGCTTCGAATGGCAGTTCGGCTTCGGCGCGGTGGTGACGCTGATCCTCGACATCACCAAGATCGTCGGCTTCTATGCCATCACCGACATCCAGTTCAACCTGACGGCGGTGGCGGCGATCCTGACCGTCATGGGCTATTCGGTGAACGACAAGGTCGTGGTCTATGACCGCATGCGCGAGAATCTGCGCATCTACAAGAAGATGCCGCTGCGCGACCTGATCGACATGTCGATCAACGAGACGCTGAACCGCACCGTCGGCACCTCGGTCTGTACGCTGCTGTCGATCATTCCGCTGGCGCTGTTCGGCGGCGAGGCGCTGCAGGATTTCGGCATCGTGCTGATCTTCGGCGTTATCCTTGCGACCAGCTCGTCGGTGTTCATTGCCGCCCCCATCTTGCTGTTCCTCGGCGAGAACCGCCTGCGGCGCGGTTCTGCCGATGCTGCTTCGGCGGGCAACACCCCGGCGACCACGCCGTAACGCCGGACGTTTGGGGAAGGAGAGGGCAGCATGGCCGACATCATGCCGATGATCCCGTCGGACCGTCAGGTCATCGACGGCTACGGTCCGGGACAGTTCTGCATTTCCGGCCAGTGGCGCGTCGGCGCGGTGATCGTCCTGCCCGACCGCACCCTGGCGTGGGAGGCGACCGATGTCGCCTCCCTGTCGGTGGAAGATTTCGGGCCGGTGCTGGCGGCGGAGCCGAAGGTGGAGATCCTGCTGCTCGGCACCGGTGGCACCATGCGCATGATCCCGAAAGCGCTGCGCTTGGCCCTGCGCGAGCAGGGCATCGTGGTGGAGCTGATGGACAGCCGCGCGGTGTGCCGGACCTACAATGTCCTGTTGGCCGAAGGCCGGCGGGTGGCTGCCGCGATGCTGCCGGTATAAATCCGAACACCCTCACCGGAAACGACAAAGGCGCCCGAAAGGGCGCCTTTGCTTTTTCATCCCTCGACAGGAAACCTTACGCAGCCAGCTGCTCGGCGGCGAAGTCCCAGTTGGCGAGGTTGTCGATGACCGCCTTCACGAAATCGGCGCGGCGGTTCTGGAAATCGACGTAATAGGCATGCTCCCACACGTCGATGGTGAACAGCGGCTTCTGGCCGTGGGCCAGCGGGGTGTCGGCGTTGCCGGTCTTGCCGACCTTCAGCTTGCCGCCGTCCAGGTACAGCCAAGCCCAGCCCGAGCCGAACTGGGTCAGGGCGGCCTGGGTCAGCTCTTCCTTGAACTTCTCGACGCTGCCGAAGTCGGCGACGATGCGCTGCTCCAGGGCGGCCGGCATCTTGCCGCCGTCCTTCTTCAGGCACTGCCAGAAGAAGGTGTGGTTCCACACCTGGGCGGCGTTGTTGAAGATGCCGACCTTGGACGCGTCGCCGGCGGCGGCCTTGATGACCTCCTCCAGGCTGGCGTCGGCCAGCGGGGTGTCCTTGGTCAGGTTGTTCAGGTTGGTGACATAGGTCTGGTGGTGCTTGTCATGGTGCAGGTGCAGGGTCTCCGGCGAGATATACGGAGCCAGAGCGTCGTACGCATACGGAAGCGGCGGAAGTTCGAACGCCATTTGATTTACCCTCTCTTCTTTGATTGTCCTTCCGGGCCGGGCCTTGCGGGCACGGCACCTCCGTCCGACCAAATAGGCCGATGACGGAAGCTTGTGAAGGCCGGAAACACTCTCGAACGTCGTATAGGGTTATTTCCGTTCGACAAAGTGGCCTCCGCCGCCCGGTTTCCCGAGCGCACGGCGGCCTCCAAGGTGGCAGGAAGTCCCGTTTCCGTCCAATCGCCGGCCAGTGTCAGGTTGCTCCAGCGCGTCCGCGTTCCCGGTCGGCGCGCCACCGATTCGGGAGACTGGTCGGGGGTCGCCCTCCGCTCCTTCACCACGCGGACGGGCGGAATCGGGCACCCGAGTCGCGGTGCCGGGCGCAGGTGGGGGGCGATCTCCGCCCACAGCCGGCCGGCGATCTCATCGGCCGGCAGGTCGGCCAGCGCATCCGCGTCGCTGACGGTGACCGACAGCAGGTCGTCACGGGCGAACAGCCATTCCGCGGTTCCCCCGACCAGCCCGGCGAAGGGCAGGCCGCCCGGCAGCTGCGCCGGCCCGTCGAGTTGGAAATGCAGATTGACGATGGCCGGCCCCGGCGGCGGCACGGTCAGCCCCGGCAGCAGCCGTTCCGCCACCCAGGCCGGCGCAGCGACGATCATGCTGTCGAGCGGCCCGAGCGTCACGGCGCTGCCGGCGGCGACAAATCCGCTCACGCGGTCCTGATCAAAGGTCACCCCATCGACACGGGCGCCGAGATGCAACGCCGCACCGGCCGCCCGCAGCCGTGCCAGGGCCGGCTCGACGAAGGCGGCGGAGAGGCCGCGCGGCGCCAGCACCGGCCGGCAGGCTGCCTCGCCGCGCAGAAGCGTCTCGCGCAGCACCGCGCCGAAGAGGCGGGCCGAGATGCGCTCCATCGGCCCGTTCAGCGCCGACACCGCCAGAGGGCGCCACAGCGGCTCGAACAGCGCTCCACCGGGGGGGAGGCGGTCGGCAACGGACTGCGCCCGCCCGGCCGTCAGGCAGCGCAGGGCGGCAAGATAGTCGAGCGGCCGGCTGCCCGGCACCCGGCGGGCCGGGTCGAACAGCCATAGCCCACCGGGACGGAGGGTCCAGGCAGTCCCGCTGCGCAGATCGAGGAAGGGAAACGCCGCCGGCCGCAGCTCCTCCAGCGCATGGGATCCGCCGGTCCGCCGGGCATAGTCGAGCAAAGCCCGGTTGCCGCTGAGCACCATATGGTTGCCGTTGTCGATCAGCCGGCCGAGCGTCGGGTCATGGAAGCTTCGGCAGCGTCCGCCGGCTTGCGGCGCCTGATCGTAGAGAGCGACGCGCCGTCCCGCCTCCACCAGCCGGACGGCGGCAGCCAGCCCTGCAAGCCCGGCGCCGACGACATGGACGGTTCCGGTGCCGTTCATCAGCCGGCCGGAGGGATGCCGAGCATGCAGCGCACCGCCACCCAGGCGCTTTCCCGCCGACCGACGCGGACACGGGCCTTCAGGTCGCGCCAGCCGGCGGCGCGGAGGCGCTTCAGCAGGCGGTGGTACAGCACCATCATCGCGGTCGCCGCCCACAGCGATCCGCGCGCCTGCCCGGCGATGGCGGCCCGCGCCTCGGCGAAGCGGGCTTCCGCAAGATCGGCCAGCGCCTCACAGGCTTTGGGCAAAGCGGGGTGGGCCAGAACCTCGTCCGGGTCGTCGCTTTGGATGCCGGCGGCCCGCAGCAGTTCGCATGGCAGATACAGCCGGCGCAGTTCCGCATCCTCGGCCAGATCGCGCAGGATGTTGGTGAGTTGCAGGGCCTCGCCCAGCGCCAGGGCGAAGCGCTCCGTGGCCGGGTCGGCGCGGTCGAAAACACGGATCGCCAGCATGCCGACGGCACCGGCGACGCGCCGGCAATAGAGCCGCAGGGTGGCGAGGTCGGGCGCCTGCATGCCGCCGGCTTCCTCGCCGGCGACATCCATCGCCATGCCGTCGATCAGCGCCTCAAGCTCGGACCGCGGCAGTCCGTAGCGCTCGATGGCGCCTTTCAGCGCAGCGGTCAGCGGACCGCCGGGAGCACCGCCGACATAGAGGTCGCGGATGTCGCGCCGCCAGATGTCGAGGGCGGCCCGCTTGTCGGCAGGCTCGCCCGGCTCGTCGGCAATGTCGTCGATCCGGCGGCAGAAGGCATAGATGGCGAACATCGCCGCACGCTTGGAGGCGGGCAGCAGGCGCATCGGCCAATAGAAGGTGCTGCCCGACTTGGCAGTGACGGAGGTCGCCGTATCGGGCGCCTTCCTGCCCGGCGCATTTTTGTCCGGCGACGTCGTGGATACCGGTTCCAGCGGGGCCGTCTCCAGCGGCGGAGGGGTCATCTGTAACATCCTGGGCATTGCACGTCGTGACGTGCCTGACGGTGCACGTCGCGACGTGTGGCCCCGGAGTTTATGCGGCGGAGAAGCTCCGCGCCAGCCCCCGCGCCACGGCGGCCAGCTTGTGGTGCGCACCCAGCGTCACCCGCGTCTTCATCGGGTCGCGGGACTTCAGGCGTCGCGACAGCGATTCGGCGAGGCTGAGGATCACCGCCGCCTCCATCCGCAGGCCGCGATGCTGGATCAGGCCGGGCAGGGCGGCGGCGCGTTCCAGCAGGCGGTCGGTATGCTCCAGCGCCTGATCGAAGATGGCGCGCATGCGGGCGTCGCTCTCACCCTCCACAAGGCGCTCGACGCTGATACCGGCCTCGTCGAACCAGGCCAGCGGGATGTAGCAGCGTCCGAGCTGCGTCCAGTCCTCCCGCGCGTCCTGGAGATGGTTCAACACCTGCAGGGCGGAGCAGAGCGCGTCGGACGCCGGCCCGGCGGCCACCCCCTCGCCATGCAGTTCCAGCAAATAGCGGCCGACCGGATTGGCCGAGAAGCGGCAGTAGAGGAGCAGGTCGCTCCAGCTGTGGCAGCGGGCGCCGACCGAATCGCGGCGGAAGGCGCGCAGGATCTGGCGGGCATGGCGGTCGCTGACGCCGGTCTTCTGCAGGCTTTCCCGCAGATCGGTGGCCGGCTTCAGATAGGCATGCTTGGCCTGGCCCGATGTCAGTGCCCGTTCCAGCGCCTCCAGGTAAGCCAGCTTGGTCTCCGGTTCGAGATCGGCATCGTCGGCGATGTCGTCGGCCAAACGCACGAAGCGGTAGAAGGCGATCACATGCGGACGCAGATGCTTCGGTATCAGGCGGGACGCGACGGGAAAATTCTCTCCCGATTCGTCCTTGCGTGCGACCGGACCGGTCTTGCGGGGTTTCGTCGGGGCGATGTTGAAATCCGTCATGGGATCCCTGCCTGCTGCGCGTCGGGGCTGGCGGTGCGACCGTGTGTGCTTCATATAGGCGTAGCAACAGGCTTTGGCCCGTCCTTCCATCGCTCCTCCCCTCTTTTTCCAATCGGGCATCCCATGGTGAAGGCTGCAACCGACCTGTCCTATTGCGGACGGGAGGTTCGGAAATATGACAACGACCACTTTCTGGCAGGTCTGTTCACCCCCGCCGACAGGCGTGAGGCAACATTCGCGCTCTACGCTTTCAACCTCGAGATCGCGAAAACGCGCGAGGTGGTCAGTGAACCAATCCTTGGCCAGATGAGACTTCAATTCTGGCGCGACGGCATCGAAGCCGTCTATGAGGATGGACCCGTACCCCGGCATGAGGTGATGGAGCCTCTGGCACAGGCGGCGCGCGGGCTGCCATTGAGCCGGTCGCTGTTCGACCGGCTGATCGACGCCCGGGAAGCCGATCTGGACGACACGCCGCCGGCCGACTTGGCCTGTCTCGTTAACTATGCCGAGGTGACCGGGGCGCCGCTGGTCCAGCTGGCGCTGGAGATTCTGGGGGTGCGGGATGCGGCGGCGATGGCGGCCGGGCGCCATGTCGGCATCGCCTATGCCCTGTCCGGCATCCTGCGTGCGGTGCCGTTCCTGGCACGTCAGCACCGTCTGCGCCTGCCGGACGATCTGATGCAGCGCCATGGCGCCAAAAGCGAAGACTTGTTTGCCGGACGCTCGACGCCGGAACTGCGGCCGGTGGTTGGCGAGATCGCCGATGTGGCGCGCAAGCATCTGGCCGAGGCCCGCGCCCTGCGCCGCGAATTGCCGAAGGCGGCGATCCCGGCGCTGCTGCCGGCGACGCTGGCCGACCTGCATCTGGGCGTGATCGCGCGCGAGGGCAACGACGTGTTCGCTCCGCGCGTCCTGTTGGCCAATCCGTTCCGTCAGCTTCGGCTGGGCTGGGCGGCGATGCGCGGGCGCTACTGACGCCCGCGCTGCACGGAGACCCGCAGAGACCCGCCGGTCAGCCCTTCAGCCAGCCGTCAAGGTCGGCCATCGCCCGGCGGGTGTAGGCCAGCTTGCGGTCGCGGCCGCGGATCTTGTCGTCCACCGGCGGGAACAGGCCGAAATTGACGTTCATCGGCTGGTAGGTTTCCGCCTCCGCCCCGCCGGTGATGTGGCCGAGGATGGCGCCGAGCGCCGTGGTCACCGGGGGCGCGCTGATCTCGTGGCCCAGACGCTCCGCGGCGGCGAAACGGCCGGCGAGCAGGCCGACAGCCGCGCTCTCCACATAGCCTTCGCAGCCCGTGACCTGACCGGCGAAGCGCATGCGGGGCAGCGACTTCAGCCGCAGGGCGCCGTCCAGGATGCGCGGACTGTTCAGGAAGGTGTTGCGGTGCATGCCGCCCAGCCGGGCGAACTCGGCATTCTCCAGGCCGGGGATCATGCGGAAGATGCGGGCCTGTTCGGCGTGGCGCAGCTTGGTCTGGAAGCCGACGAGGTTGTACAGCGTGCCAAGCGCATTGTCCTGGCGCAGCTGGACCACCGCATAGGGGCGGCGTTCCGGCCTGTGCGGGTTCGTCAGGCCGACCGGCTTCATCGGGCCGTAGCGCAGGGTGTCGACGCCGCGTTCCGCCATCACCTCGATCGGCAGGCAGCCTTCGAAGTAAGGGGTGTTCTTCTCCCACTCCTTGAAGTCGAGCTTCTCGCCCTCGATCAGCGCGGCGATGAAGGCGCGGTACTCGTCCTTCTCGAAGGCACAGTTGATATAGTCCTTGCCGGTGCCGCCGGGGCCGGGCTTGTCGTAGCGCGACTGGAACCATGCCTTCGACAGGTCGACGCTCTCCAGATAGACGATGGGCGCGATGGCGTCGAAGAAGGCCAGCGACTCCTCGCCGGTCTGGGCGCGGACCGCCTCGGCCAGGGCGGGGGAGGTGAGGGGGCCGGTGGCGACGATGACGCTGTCCCACTCCTCCGGCGGCAGGCCGGCGACCTCCTCGCGCTGGATGGTGATCAGCGGATGGGTGGAGATGGCTTCCGTCACCGCGTCGGCGAAACCATCGCGGTCCATGGCGAGCGCGCCACCGGCCGGCACCTTGTGCGCGTCGGCGCAGCGCAGGATCAGCGAGCCGCAGCGCCGCATTTCCTCATGCAGCAGCCCGACCGCATTGTACTCGGCATCGTCCGACCGGAAGGAGTTGGAGCAGACCAGTTCCGCCAGCTTGTCGGTATCATGGGCCTCGGTCTTGCGGACCGGCCGCATCTCGTGCAGCACGACGGGCACACCGCGGGAGGCGAGCTGCCACGCGGCTTCCGAGCCGGCGAGACCGCCGCCGATGACATGGACGGGGCGAAGAGAGTCGGTCATAGAAGCGATTTTCCAAACAGAAGACTGCGGATGATTGACGCGCAATCTAAGCTGTCCGCTTCCAAAACGACAGTCCTCAAACGGCGGCCGTCAGACACAGATCAGCCGGCCTCCACGGGGAAGGCCGGCTGCAAGTCGATCAGGAGTCAGTCAGAACATCGATCCAGGCAGAACAATGAGCCTCAGGCGTCAACCAAGCAGTGGCTCACTCGCTCTTCGTCGTCGTGCTGCGTTCGACGGTGGTGGAACCGGTCGGGGCCGGCGTCACGGTGGTCGAGCCGTAGCTGGGGGTGGTGGTCGTCGTGGTCGTCGTGCTGGTGGTGGATTTGTCGGACCCGCAGGCCGCCAGCAGTAGGGCCGCACCAAGGGCGGCCCCCATACCGGTCAGAAGCGTCTTGCTCATGCCTCTCGTCTCCCATGCAGTGCGAATTCTGCCTGGAAGAACAAGGCTCAGCTTGCGTTTGTTCACGCCCTCTTTCGGGTTGCCGATTTCCGCACCGCCGGCTTCGCCTTTAGGTAGGGGGCGAGATAGCGGCCGGTGTAGCTGCGCTCCACCTTCGCGACATCCTCCGGCGTGCCTTCGGCGACGATCTCGCCGCCGCCGGTGCCGCCCTCCGGCCCCAGGTCGATGATCCAGTCGGCGGTCTTGATGACCTCCAGATTGTGTTCGATCACCAGCACCGTGTTGCCCTGGTCGACCAGCGCATGCAGCACCTCCATCAGCTTTTCGACATCGGCGAAATGCAGGCCGGTGGTCGGTTCGTCGAGGATGTACAGCGTGCGGCCGGTGGCGCGGCGGCTCAGTTCCTTGGACAGCTTGACGCGCTGCGCCTCGCCGCCCGACAGGGTGGTCGCCGCCTGCCCGATGTGGATGTAGCCGAGGCCGACGCGTTCCAGCGTGTCCAGCTTGTCACGGATGCCGGGAACCGCCTTGAAGAACTCCTTGCCCTCCTCGACCGTCATGTCCAGCACATCGGCGATGGTCTTGTCGCGGTAGGTGACTTCCAGCGTCTCGCGGTTGTAGCGCTTGCCGTGGCAGACGTCGCAGGTGACATAGACGTCGGGCAGGAAGTGCATCTCGATCTTGATGACGCCGTCGCCCTGGCACGCCTCGCAGCGCCCGCCCTTGACGTTGAACGAGAAGCGGCCGGGACCATAGCCGCGCGCCTTCGCCTCCGGCAGGCCGGCGAACCAGTCGCGCATCGGCGTGAAGGCGCCGGTGTAGGTCGCCGGGTTGGAGCGCGGGGTGCGGCCGATCGGCGACTGGTCGATGTCGATGACCTTGTCCAGATGCTCCAGGCCCAGCACCGCGTCATGTTCGGCCGGATGCTCGCGGGCGCCCACCAGCTTGCGCGCGACCGCCTTGTACAGCGTCTCGATGATCAGCGTGGACTTGCCGCCGCCGGACACGCCGGTCACGCAGGTGAAGGTGCCCAGCGGGATCCTGGTCGAGACGTTCTGCAGGTTGTTGGCGCGCGCACCCTGCACCTCCAGGAACTGGCCGGGGTGGCCGGGCCGGCGGGTGTCGGGCACCGGGACGAAGCGGGTGCCGTTCAGATACTGGGCAGTGATGCTGTTGGGGTTCTTCTGAACCTCCTCCGGCGTTCCCTGCGCAATGACGGAGCCGCCATGCTGGCCGGCACCGGGACCCATGTCGACCAGATAGTCGGCGCTGCGGATCGCATCTTCGTCATGCTCGACGACGACGACGGTGTTGCCGATGTCACGCAGGCGCTTGAGGGTTTCCAGCAGCCGGTCGTTGTCGCGCTGGTGCAGGCCGATGGACGGTTCGTCCAGCACATACAGCACGCCGGTCAGGCCGGAACCGATCTGCGAGGCGAGCCTGATCCGCTGGCTTTCGCCGCCCGAGAGCGTGCCGGATCCGCGGCTGAGCGTCAGGTACTCAAGCCCCACGGCATTGAGGAATCCGAGGCGCTCGTTGATCTCCTTGAGGATGCGGTAGGCGATCTCGCGGTCTTTCGGGCGCAGATGCT
This sequence comes from Azospirillum palustre, assembly GCF_002573965.1. Lineage (NCBI taxonomy): Bacteria > Pseudomonadati > Pseudomonadota > Alphaproteobacteria > Rhodospirillales > Azospirillaceae > Azospirillum > Azospirillum palustre. The sequence continues at coordinate 1,313,225 of NZ_PDKW01000043.1, forward strand.
CGTTCAGCTCGCTGAACCAGGCACCGGCGCCGGCGATGGACAGCTCCGCCGCCTCGGAGATGTTGCGCCCGCGGATCTTGACCGCAAGCGCCTCCGGCTTCAGGCGGGCGCCCTTGCAGACCTCGCAGGGCTGGGAGGACTGGTACTTCGACAGCTCGTCACGCGTCCAGGCGCTGTCGGTTTCGCGGAAACGCCGCTCCAGATTGTTGACGATGCCCTCGAACGCCTTGTTGGTCTGGTAGCGCCGCAGGCCGTCGTCATAGGTCATGGTGATGGCCGACCCGTCCGAGCCGAACAGGATGGTCTTGCGCACCTTCTCCGGCAGATCCTGCCAGGGCGTCGTCATCGATGCATCGAAATGCTCGCAGATGCTCTCCAGCGTCTGGTCGTAATATTTGGAGGTCGAACCGGCCCATGGCGCGATGGCGCCCTTGGCGAGGGTCAGCCGCTCGTCCGGAACCACCAGCATTGGGTCGAAATAGATCTTGCTGCCCAGCCCGTCGCAGGCCGGGCAGGCACCGAACGGGTTGTTGAAGGAGAACAGCCGGGGCTCGATCTCCGGAATGGTGAAGCCGCTGACCGGACAGGCGAATTTCTGCGAGAAGACGGTCTGCTCGTTGGTCTCGGCATTCTCGACCCAGACGATGCCGTCGGCCAGCCCCAGCGCGGTCTCCAGCGAATCGGCCAGACGGTTGCCCAGCCCTTCGCGGACAACGATGCGGTCGACCACCACCTCGATGTCGTGCTTGAGCTTCTTGTTGAGCGCCGGTACCTCGTCGATCTCGTACATGGTGCCGTCGACCCGCACGCGCTGGAAGCCGCGCTTGCGCAGGTCCTGGATTTCCTTCTTGTACTCGCCCTTGCGGCCGCGGACGAAGGGCGCCAGCAGCAGCAGCCGCGTGCCTTCGGGCATCGCCATGATGCGGTCGACCATCTGGCTGACCGTCTGGCTTTCGATGGGCAGGCCGGTGGCCGGCGAATAGGGGATGCCGACGCGCGCCCAGAGCAGGCGCATGTAGTCGTAGATCTCCGTCACCGTGCCGACGGTCGAGCGCGGATTCTTGGAGGTCGTCTTCTGTTCGATGGAGATGGCCGGCGACAGGCCCTCGATGGAATCGACGTCCGGCTTCTGCATCAGCTCAAGGAACTGGCGCGCGTAGGCCGACAGGCTCTCCACATAGCGCCGCTGCCCCTCGGCATAGATCGTGTCGAAGGCAAGCGACGACTTGCCCGATCCGGACAGGCCGGTGATGACGATCAGCTCGTCGCGCGGCAGATCCACATCGACGTTCTTCAGGTTATGTTCCCGCGCGCCGCGGACGCTGATGTATTTGTTCATGGAGTGTTCTTTTACCCGAAGCTTTTCCGGATGGAAAGCGGCAAGGCGCCGCGACGCATGACGAAAATCGGCCGGCAGAGGAAATGGCCCAGTGGAAATGGCCCCCGCCGCCGGTCGGCTGACGATATATGCGCCAGGCGCGGTATTGCCACCGGCGCCCCGCGCGGGTCGGTCATGACCAGAAGGGCGGAACGGCGCGGAACCGCTTCCACAGCTCGGGCAGCGCCTTGCGCCGCTTTTCGGATTGGCGCTCGATCCAGGCGGCGACCACGCCGACCGTCTTCGGGTCGGCGCCGGTCAGCGATGCGAGCATGCGGGCGCTGGTGACGGCGTCCTGATCGGCATCCAGCGCCGCCTGCAACTGTTCCAGCGCCGCGAAGAAGGGCAGGGTGGCCGCCTCAGGATAAAGTCCCCGGAAGAAATCGGCGGTATAGCGCAGCGTGCGCAGCCGCCGGCGCAGCTTGTCGCGCCCCTTGGCATCCTCCGGCGGCTTCGCCGGCTTGCCGAGCTTCGCCATGCGCGCGGACAGCCAGCCGCCGGCAAGCGTGGTGACCGGCGCCGACAGCATGGCCCGCCGGTCGCCGTCCGCCTCCGACATCCAGCGGCCATGCTCCAGCCACGCGGCGAGGCCGAGAACGGTGGTGGTGCAGCCGGGCGCCAGAATCGCCGCCATCGCTTCGCGCGCCGGACCGGCCCCGGCGGAGCGGGCCAGCGACTCCAGCCGCTCCAATGCCGTCCGGTCGATGCCCTGGGCCGCCTTCGGATCGGCAAGGAGAGGAGCGAGGACGCCGGACATCAGCACGTCCCAGCCGCGCGCCGGTCCCAGCCGCTTGGCGAGCCCCCGGCTTTCCTCGACCAGCCGGTCGGCTTCCGGCGCGGCGATCAGCGGAGCGAAGAGGCGGTGGGCGGTGCGCAGCCGGCGCAGCGCCACGCGCATGCGGTGCAACCCCTCCACGTCGCCGCCGGCCAGCGCACAGGATTCATTGGCCAGGAACTGGCGCAGCGCCTGACGCAGGATGTGGCGATAAGCCTCCGCGACCGTGGTCAACGGCGACAGGCCGAGCGGTTCGGCTTCCACCGGTCCCGGCGCCCTGCCAGTGACCATCCGCAGGCCGGTCTCCGCCTTGCTTTCGGTGCCGATGCGCATGGGAATGGCGGATTGCAGCATCAGCGCCAAATCGAACAGGCTGGCGACCTTGCCGGCCTTCAGCTCCAGTTCCACTTCGCTGATCGGCAGGGAGTTGCCGCCGGCATAGACGCCGCCGTCATCGACGGCCAGTTCGACCGCGGTCAGCGGATCGGGGCGCAGCAGCAGGGTGGTGCGCCGGAAGTCGGTGATGAACAGGCAGTCCAGCGCATCGAGCGCCGCCGACGGCACCAGCCCGACAACGCTGGGATCCGTCAGCACGCCAACATCGACCGCCTCTCCGGCGACGACCCACTCCCATTCCCGCCGCACGGCAACGGCGGCCGAATCGCCGGGGCTGGCGCTGTTGACGGTTTTCAGGGTCTGGACGAAGCGGTCGCCCTCCTGCCGCACCCGCAACGCGACCCCGTTGGCGGCGAGCTTGAAGTCGGGCGTGTCGAAATAGGCGGTTCGCAGCCTTTGGCTCACCGCCGGGCCGTCGGCAATCGCCAGCAGCCCCGGCAGCGCCGCCACCCGCGCCAGATCCGCCGTCGCCGCATGCAGCTTCAACTCCACCTCGCGGAACGTCGAGGCGGCCGGCTGCGCGTCGGGGCCGGGCTGGGGGTTGCTGGGTGGTGCCGTGGGTGGGCTGACGGGGGTCAAGGGTCGGCTTCCTCCCGAATCCGGCCGGGGCGCGGCCTTGCGGCCGAACTGGCCTGGAGCGTATCAGGTGGATCCGTGGATACTCCAACCGCCGCCGCAGGTTAAGAGAGTTTACGCGGCTGCACAAAATCCGCCAGCCGGCCGGCGCCCATCTCCAGGTCGACCCAATGCAGTGTCTCGAAGACCAGAACGGCGCAGGCGCCGGTCGGGAATTTGTCGGCCAGGTCGTGGCGGAGGCCATGGTCGCCGCTGCCGGTCAGGGCGTTCGCCAGTTCGTGCAGGTCGGGATTGTGCGCCACCAGCATCAGGCCGGTCGCGGAATCGGGGGCGTCGCGCAGCCGTTCCAGCAGCGTGTGTGCGCCGCACAGATACAGGCCGCGTTCATGCTCCACCGGCGGATAGGGCGTACCCATCGCCGTCATCACCCGCTTGCGCGTTTCCACGGCCCGCACGGCGGTCGAACAGAGCACGAGGTCGATGTGCGCGTGATGCTTGGCCAGATAGGCGCCGACCAGGGTGGCCGCCTTCTCTCCACGGGCGTTCAACGGGCGCTCGTGGTCGCCCAGCGACGGATCGTCCCAGGAGGATTTGGCATGGCGCAGCAGGAACAGCGTCTTCATGGCGGAAATCTGCCGGCAGGGGAGGGGCAAGGGGGCTGGTGGCGGGATCGGCGAGGCGGGAAGAGGTCGCAGTGTTTAACCAAATGGGAGTCCTGAAACCGTAACGCATATGGGATACTCTGTCTGCCCACCATATAACCGTCGTCGGCATGGTTCAAAGCCAAGCGCCGGCGTTCGGGATTTCACGATTTCAGAGGTCGACGTGACGCATCTCCAGGAACTCGATTCGGTCGGTATCGAGCCAAACGCCCCGGAACGCTTCATCAATCGGGAGCTTTCGTGGCTGGCCTTCAACCAGCGCGTCCTGGACGAGGCGGCCAACGCGAATCACCCGCTTCTGGAGCGGCTGCGCTTCCTGTCGATCTCCGCCAGCAACCTCGATGAATTCTACATGGTCCGCGTCGCCGGCCTGAAAGGGCAGGTGGCCGCCGGCGTCAAGACGCCCAGCCCTGAGAATCTGACGCCGGCCCAGCAGCTGGCTGCCGTGAAGCAGCGCATCGCCGCCCTGATGGAGAGCCAGCAGGCCACATGGCGTTCGCTGAAAGGCGAACTGCGTGGCGCCGGCATCTCGGTCGTCGATCCGGCCGACCTCAGCGAAGGGGAACTGGACTGGCTGGAAGCCAAGTTCCTGGACGATATCTTCCCGATCCTGACGCCCATCGCCGTCGATCCGGCCCACCCTTTCCCGTTCCTGCCGAACCTCGGCTTCTCACTGGCGCTCCAGCTGCACGACCCGGTCAAGGGCCGGCACATCGACGCGCTGGTGCCGCTGCCGACGCAGCTTGAGCGGTTCCTGCGCCTGCCGGGTTCGGACATCCGCTTCATCCAGCTGGAAAAGGTGGTGATGCAGTTCATCGACCGCCTGTTCCCTCCGTTCCAGGTCAAGGCGCACGGCGTCTTCCGCGTGCTGCGCGACAGCGAGATCGAAATCGAGGAAGAGGCGGAAGATCTGGTCCGCACCTTCGAAAGCGCGCTGAAGCGCCGCCGCCGCGGCAGCGTCATCCGGCTCGCCACCGACAGCGGCATGGCCGCCGACCTGCGCGAGTTCCTGCGGCATGAGCTGAACGTCGCGTCGGACGACGTCTTCATCCTGGATGGGCTGATCGGCCTGACCGACACCAAGCTGCTGATCGTCGACGAGCGGCCCGATCTGGTCTTCCGCCCCTTCAACGCCCGTTTCCCGGAACGGATCCGCGATTTCGGCGGCGACTGCTTCGCGGCGATCCGCCACAAGGACATCGTCGTCCACCACCCCTATGAGTCGTTCGACGTGGTGGTGCAGTTCATCCGGCAGGCGGCCCGCGACCCGCAGGTGGTCGCCATCAAGCAGACGCTCTACCGCACCAGCAAGGACAGCCCCATCGTCGCCGCGCTGATCGAGGCGGCGGAGGCCGGCAAGTCGGTCACGGCTCTGGTCGAGCTGAAGGCCCGCTTCGACGAGGAGGCGAACATCCGCTGGGCGCGCGATCTGGAGCGCGCCGGCGCCCAGGTGGTCTACGGCTTCGTCGATCTGAAGACCCACGCCAAGGTGTCGCTGGTGGTGCGGCGCGAGAAGAAGGCGCTGCGCAGCTACGTCCATTTCGGCACCGGCAACTACCACCCGATCACGGCGAAGGTCTACACCGACCTGTCCTTCTTCACCTGCGACCCGGCGCTGTGCCACGACGCCGCCGTCATGTTCAACTTCATGACCGGCTATGCCACGCCCAAGGTGCTGGAGAAGATCGCCATCGCCCCGATCACGTTGCGCCAGCGGCTGTCGGACCTGATCGAGGCGGAGATCGCCCATGCCGCCGCCGGACGGCCGGCGTCGATCTGGGTGAAGCTGAACTCCCTGGTCGATCCGGTCATCATCGACAAGCTGTACAAGGCCTCGCAGGCCGGCGTGCAGATCGACATGATCATCCGTGGCATCTGCTGCCTGCGGCCGGGGGTGAAGGGGCTGTCGGAGAACATCCGGGTGCGCAGCATCGTCGGCCGCTTCCTGGAGCATGGCCGCGTCATCTGCTTCGGCAACGGCCATCCCATGCCCAGCAACCAGGCCAAGATCTTCATCTCCTCCGCCGACTGGATGACCCGCAATCTGGACCGCCGCATCGAGACGCTGGTGCCCATCGAGAATCCGACGGTGCACGAGCAGGTGCTCGACCAGATCATGGTCGCCAACATGAAGGACGACGCAAGCACCTGGAAGCTGGGCCCCGATGGCGTGTACCATCGCATCAAGGCTGGCCCCGATGCGTTCAGTGCCCATAATTACTTCATGACCAACCCCAGCCTGTCCGGCCGGGGCAGCGCGCTCAGCAACAAGCGCACGCCGCCGCGGCTGATGCTGCACACGGTGTCCTGAGGGCGGGTGACGGGAGCGAGAGTATGAACATTGAGAAACGCGCCGCCGCCAATTTCGGCGAGCTGGGGCAGGCGGTCGGCGGCGCTTCAGGCGTTGCGACCGCCGGGGAGCGCGTTGGAGACCGGGTGGGCGTGATCGACATCGGGTCGAACTCCATCCGTCTCGTCGTTTATGACGGGCTGACCCGCTCGCCGCTTGCCCTGTTCAACGAGAAGGTGCTGTGCGGTCTCGGGCGCGGCGTGGAGAAGGCCGGCGTGCTGAACCCCGACGGCGTCGCCCAGGGGCTGGCGGCGCTGGAGCGCTTCGCAACCCTGGCCCAGGGCATGCGCGTCGGCCGGCTCGACGTGATCGCCACCGCCGCCGTGCGCGATGCCCGCGACGGTGCCGCCTTCGTCGATGCCATCCGACGCCGGGCAGGCCTGACCGTCCGCGTCATCAGCGGCGAGGAGGAGGCGCGGCTGTCGGCCATGGGCGTGCTGTCGGGCACCCCCGGCGCGGACGGTCTCGTCGGCGATCTCGGCGGCGGCAGCCTGGAGCTGGTGACGCTCGACCGCGGCGTGATCGGCAAGCAGGTGACGCTGCCGCTCGGCCCGCTGCGGCTGATGGAGGTCGGTTCGACCAAGGGCGGCCCAGCCAAGCTGATCGACCAGCATCTGGAATCGCTGCCCTGGCTGCCGGCGATGAAGGGGCGGCCCTTCTACCCGGTCGGCGGCAGCTGGCGCGCCATCGCCAAGCTGCATATGGAACAGTCCGGCCATCCGCTGCACATCATCCACCACTACACCATCCCGTCGGCGGACGCGCGGGAGTTCACCGGCCTGATCGGCCGGCAGAGCCGCTCGTCGCTGGAGAAGATGGCGGGATCGCGCCGCCGGCTCGACACGCTGCCTCTCGCCGGGCTGGTGCTGGAACGGCTGCTCCGCATCGCCCAGCCGTCGAAGCTGGTCTTCTCCGCCTACGGCCTGCGCGAAGGGCATCTCTATTCGCTGCTCTCGCCGGAGGGGCAGCGCGAGGATCCGCTGATGGCGTCGGCCACCGATTGGGCGCGGCGCTTCGTGCGGATGGGCGATCCGGCCCTGCTGATGTCCTGGACCGCCGGGCTTTTCGCCGGCGAGGACGACAACGCCATCCGTCTGCGCCATGCCGCCTGCCTGCTGAGCGACGTCGGCTGGGCCGACCATCCCGACTACCGGGCGGAGCATGCCTTCCTGCGCGTGCTGCGTTATCCGTTCCCGGCGCTGGATCATGACGAGCGCGCTTTCCTCGCGCTTGCCGCCCATGCCCGCTATGCCGGCGCCATCGACGTGCCGCTGACCGCGCCGGTGCGGACGCTGGTGAGCGAGGGGCAGGGCATGAAGGCGCTGGTGCTGGGTCTGGCCCTGCGCCTTGCCCACACGCTGTCGGGCGGCGCCACGGCTTTGCTGGAGCGCACGAGCCTGAAGGTCGGCGATGGCCGCATCGTGCTGACCCTGCCCGACGACGGCAGCGTCCCGTCCGGCGAAGCGGTCCAGCGCCGCATCGACGCACTGGCCAAGGCGATGAATCTCAAGAGCGACGTGGTCCAGCCGCTGCGGCCTCAGGCGGCCGAGTAGGGCCGGAGGAATAGGGCAGGGCCGAACGCCGGTGAATGGCGTGCGGCCCTGCCCGATCATGTCCGGTTGATCACGTCCGGGTGATCGACACGCCGCCATCCACCAGCAGTGCGGTTCCGGTGGTGAAGCTGGACGCGTCCGACGCCAGATAGAGCGCCGACTGCGCGATCTCCCGTGGCGTCGCAAGGCGTTTCAGGGCGTGAAGCCCCTGGACGAAGGCCAGCGCCTCCGGCGTGTTCGACACGGCCCGTCCCATCGGCGTATCGGTGCCGCCCGGCAGCAAGGCGTTTGCGCGGATGCCCTGCGGCCCGTATTCCGCCGCAATCACCCGCATCAGGCCGATCAATCCGGCCTTGCTGGCGGCATAGGCAGCCATTCCGGGAAAGCCGACGGTATGACCGACGAAGGTCGAGGTGAAGATCAGCGATCCGCCGCCGCGGGACAGCATCGCCGGAATCTGGTGCCTGGCGGCATGGAAGGCACTGGTCAGGTTGGTATCGATCACCTCGTGCCATATCTCCGCCGTCATATCGGGAAGCGGAACCTGGGCGCCGACGGTGCCCGCATTGTTGAAGGCCACGTCCAGTCCGCCGAACCGGCGGATGGCGGTTTCGACCGCGGCGCGTGCGACCTCGGCATCCGCGACGGTGCCGGCCACGGCGATGGCATCGCCGCCTTTGCTCCGAATCTCGTCCGCCAGCCGTTCCAGTTCGTCACGCCGCCGGGCCACCAGAACGAGCTGCGCGCCGTGCTCCGCGAACAGCAGCGCCGCCTCGCGCCCGATCCCGGAACTGGCACCCGTGACGATTGCAGTCTTTCCGTCCAGCTGTTTCATTGCCATTCTTCCATGCGGTGAATGGCGCGAAAGTCGCGAAAACGGTCAGGTTCAGGCTATCCGATTCTTGCTTTCGAATTCGCAAGGCCGAGGCGGACGGCGGCGGCATTATTTTCCATAACCTAACTTATGTGCTTTTTGCCTGTAAGCGGGGTGGGTTCTATCCTGAAGCGCAACCCGCCAGACGTCTCCCTGCAAAGTTCCTGTGTTTGGCTGCGGATTCTGTGAATAGCCTATAAACCGAACCTGAAAAATATTTGAAACTTACCGATGGAAATACTCATGGTATATAAGAGTATTTCCTAATTGTCCGTGAGTGTCTGAACTTCATATCCAACGACCTGCTCTCTCGGTATTCTCCAATCCCCCACACAGGTCAAAATGGAAGAGCTGTCCAAGCTGATCGATCACAAACTGCTTTCCGTTTTGGTTGTGGACGACAACAAATTCACTGCGGATCTGGTAAGAAAAATCCTGAATGCCCATGGGATATCAGAGGTTTATCAGGAATACAGTGGGGAAACTGCATTGGCGTGCCTGTTCTCAAACCATATCAACGTGGTTATCTGTGACGTGGTGATGAAGGGAATGAGCGGGCTCCAATTTACGAAAGCTGTAAGGGATGGATATGTGCCTTTGCCTGGTAAAAAGGAAACCCCGATTGTAATGCTCACTGCCCATTCCGAGCAGAACATTGTCATGGCATCGTTGAAGATCGGTGCCAATGGCTACTTGGTTAAGCCGATAGTTCCGAAAAAACTGATGCAACTCATCTCGAAGTCGTGCCGAAGCACACTCCCCATTCTCACAATCCGAGGAAGTTGAGAGAAAATCAGCTTGATCGCCGGCGGTTCCCAGGAACATGCCCCGTAAGCATGCATGGCTGGGTCGTTGTGGGTTGGCCGGTTGCGGCATGGCGGATGATCGATGCGTTGCCCATTTCCGGCCTCGCAACTTCGGATCCGGATGGATGATGTCGTCGAATAACCAGCCCACCCCGCCCGATCAACGCCAAGCGGTCCTGTCCCAGCGCCGAAATCTCAAGATGGCCGAATCCGCTCACGCCTATGTGCGCGGCAGCACCGTGAAATTCTACGAATGGCTGGAGCAGTCCAGCGGCCGGATCCCCGACGGTCCGCCGGTCTGGATCTGCGGCGACTGCCATGTCGGCAACCTCGGACCGGTTGCCAATGCCAAGGGCCGGATCGGCATTCAGATTCGCGATGTCGACCAGACGGTTGTCGGCAACCCCGCCCATGACCTGATCCGGCTCGGCCTGTCGCTCGCCACCGCGGCGCGCGGTTCCGACCTGCCCGGCGTCACCACGGCGCTGATGCTGGAGCGGATGATCGAGGGCTACATGATGACCCTCGACGGCGAGCTGGGCGGGGATGCGGTGCGGAAAAGGCCGTCGGTCGTCCGCCTCGGCATGCGTCAGGCCATCGGACGCACCTGGAAGCATCTGGCCAAGGACCGCATCAAGGACATCCGGCCGACCATCCCCCTCGGCAAGCGGTTTTGGCCGCTGACCGACGAGGAGCGCGCCGCCGTCGAGGATCTGTTTGCCAAGGATCAGGTCCGCCGCCTGGTGACCGCTCTGCACTCCCGCGACGACAACGACCGGATCGAGCTGCTGGACGCCGCCTATTGGGTAAAGGGATGCAGTTCGCTCGGCCGGTTGCGGATCGCGGTGCTTCTCGGCGTCGGCGAGGGTCATTACGACGAGGGCGGCCTCAGCCTGATCGACATCAAGGAGGCGGTCCAGGCCGCAGCACCGCGTGCCGCCAGGAACGGCATGCCGCGCGACAATGCGGAACGCGTGGTGACCGGTGCGCAGAATCTCTCGCCCTATCTCGGCGACCGCATGCGCCCTGCCCGCCTGCTCGACCGCGCCGTCTTCCTGCGCGAGCTGCTGCCGCAGGACATCAAGCTCGACTTCGATCATCTGACGCGCGAGGAAGCGACCCGCGTCGCCTTCTATCTGGCCGCCGTGGTCGGCAAGGCGCATGCCCGCCAGATGGACGAGGCGACGCGCAAGTCATGGCGCGGCGAACTGGCGCGCAACCGGACCAAGAGCCTGGATGCTCCGTCCTGGCTGTGGTCCAGCATCGTCGACCTGATCGTCGGTCACGAAGCGGCCTATCTGGAGCATTGCCGCCGCTACGCCGAACGGCCGGACGCCTGATCGAGAAAACTACGGGCCATCTCCAGGCAGGCGTCGCGGTCCGGCTGGAAATCCTCGGCGATCCACCAGGCCTCGACGCGCTTCAGCGTGCCGCCGACCAGCGGGCCGCGCGGAACGCCAAGCTCCAGCAGGTCGCGACCGGCGATCGGCAGCTTCAGGCCCGGCAGATCGTCGGCCACCGACAGGGCCTTGCGCAACGCACCCAAATCCAGCGGCCCGTCATGGATGGCGGCGGCGATCAGCAGCAGGTCGCCGAACAGCTCCGCATCGCCGACGCGGTACAGCGCCTGACGCAGGGCCTTGCGGTTGTCCGCCGGCGCCACCGCGACCGGCGGCTCGACCAGGGCCAGCAGGCGGTCGCGCTCGTGGTTGGACAGGCGCAGAGCGTCGGCAACCCTGAGCGCGCCCGGCCGGTCGCTGTCCAGCACGGCGGCCAGCCGGCGGGTGGGGTCGGGCGTCAGGCCGAGATCGCGTTCCACGGCGATCAACCGCTCCAGCCGGTCGGTGTCCATCGCCTCCGGCAGCAGATGGACCATGATCCCCTGCCCCATCATCAACCGCCAGACCGAAGCGGCGCAGGGGGCGGTCAGCAGGCGGAACAGCTCCCCCCGCACCCGCTCACCCGACAGCGTCGGCAGGCGCGGCGCCAGATCGCGACAGGCGGCGAGCGCCTCGGCATCCGGTTCGCCGCGGCCGTAATGGGCATGGAAGCGGAAGAAGCGCAGCAGGCGCAGCACATCCTCCTCGATCCGCCGGCGGGCTTCGCCGACGAAGCGCACATGTCCGGCGGTGAGATCGGCCAGACCGCCGAACGGGTCGAACATCGCGCCGTCCGGCGTGCAGCTCAGCGCGTTCATGGTCAGGTCGCGGCGGGCGGCGTCCTCGATCCAGTCGTCGGTGAATTCGACGCGGGCGTGGCGGCCGAAAGTCTCCACGTCGCGCCGCAGCGTGGTGATCTCATAGGGCTTGCCGCCGCACAGCGCGGTGACGGTGCCATGGGCGAGGCCGGTCGGGATGACGCGGATCCCCGCCGCCTCCAACAGCTCCATGACCCGCTCGGGCGGCGCATGGGTGGCGATGTCGATGTCCTTCACCGGCCGGCCGAGCCACGCATCGCGCACGCAGCCGCCGACGAATCGCGCGTCGGCGCCGCCCGATGCCAGGGCAGCGAACAGCGCGAGGCTTTCGGGGGCGGTCATCCAGGGCTGGGGCGACAGGTGTGCGGCAACGGTCATGGCGCGCGACGCTATCCGATTCCCGGTCCCCATTCCACCGCCGTCGGGTTTGGGGCCATCGGTTTCGAAGACCTCAGTCCGCCCCCTCCCCCGTTTCGCGGGCGGCGGCACCCAGCACGTCGCGCAGGTTCACCAGCATGCCGGCGGTCGCCCCCCAGATGTAACGCTGCGGATAGGGGAAGGCGTAGAACCAGCGCGGCTTGCCCAGGAACTCGCGGCTGTGGCGCTGCGGGTTCGACGGGTCGAGGATGAAGGACAGCGGCACCTCGAACACCTCCGCCACCTCGGTCGGGTCGGGCGTCAGGATGAAGGGCGGCGTCACCACCCCCACCACCGGCGTCACCCGGAATCCGGTGCGCGTGACATAGGTGTCCAGCCGGCCGACGATCTCGATCCGGCCGCGCTCCAGCCCGATCTCCTCCGCCGTTTCGCGCAAGGCGGTTTCCTCCGGAGTGCCGTCCTCCGGCTCCATCCGGCCGCCGGGGAAGCTGATCTGGCCGGCATGGGCGCTCAGCGTCGCGGTGCGCTGGGTGAAGATGACGGTCAGCTCCTCCGGCCGGTCGACCAGCGGAACCAGCACCGCCGCCTCGCGCAGGGTGGAGGGCGGCCCCATTTCCGGATTGAGGTCGTGGTCGCCCCGGATCTTGGCGGCATGCTTCGGCGCCGTCCGGTTCGACCGGACAGCATTCTCCACCGCCGCATCGGTGCTCATCGCCGGCAAGCGCCGGCGGACTTCCTCCAGGCTCAGTCGCCAGGCAGCCTGCCCAGCGTGAAGAAGACCTTGTTGCTCCATAGACCCACCTCGGACTCGCCGGTTTCGGTTTGGCGCGTCTCGCTGCGCTCGACCATGTCGTAGAACACGGGCCGCAGGATCAGCGCCTCAAGCCGGCTTCTGATTTCGATGTAGGGTGCCGGCTCCCCGGTTTCAGGGTTAACGGCGACGCGGATCGGATGTTCGGGGCCGGCCTCCACCCAGTGATCGAGGTTGGTACGGAAGGACAGGACCTGATCGGCCCCGCTTCCCGCCACGGTCATCTCCACCGCAACGAACGGGGCGTCGTCCACGACGATCCGGCCGCGCTCGACAGGCGTGATCAGCCAGTAATCGCCGTCGTCGTCGCGCTTCAGGACGGTGGAGAACAGCTTCGCCAGTTCGATCCGGCGGATGGGATCGCCATTGTGGAACCAGGTGCCGTCGCGCGCAATGCGGATGTCGTACTGCTCCAGCGTCGGTGTCCGTCCCAGCGCCACCGGCAAGTCGGGCGGCAGGTTGGCCGGCAGATCCGGCGGCGTCTCCGGAACGGTTTGTCCATCTGAGCGCTTGTCATTCGCCATCGCGTTACCGACCTTCATGGAATTGGGAACCGTTTTGTCCCCGGACTTGCGCATTTTCGCCACACTCGGCCGCTAGGTCCACTCCAATGGTCCTGGCGCCACCACCCGTCCGGCGGCACATCCGGCGGCGGGATTCGGAAAATGGGTGTCGACAAGGTGCCGGAACAGGGCCAACCATGCGGATCCCGTGTTTCGCGTCGCGGACTCCTGCGACCGTGACACCGATAGGCCCACCATCGGGGAGCAGCAGACCTTGAGCGCACAGGACATCCTGAGGGGGCAGCCTCCCGTGCCGGAGGACCCGCAACGGCTGATGGAAGAGATCGAGGCGCTGGGCGACCGCCTTGCCTCCGTCCGCGACCGCATCGGCCGCGTGATCTTCGGCCAGCAGGAGGTGATCGACCGCACGTTGGTCACGCTGCTGGCCGGCGGCCATGTCCTGCTGATCGGCGTTCCCGGCCTTGCCAAGACGCGGCTGGTGGAAACGCTGGGCACCGTGCTGGGCCTCGCCGAAAAGCGAATCCAGTGCACGCCCGATTTGATGCCCGCCGACATCCTGGGCTCCGAAGTGCTGGAGGAGGGCGAGAACGGCCGCCGGTCCTTCCGCTTCTTGCCCGGTCCGGTGTTCAGCCAGCTGCTGATGGCCGACGAGATCAACCGCGCCAGCCCGCGCACCCAGTCGGCCCTGCTCCAGGCGATGCAGGAGCACCGGGTGTCGGTCGCCGGCCAGTACCATCCCCTGCCCCAGCCCTTCCATGTGCTGGCCACCCAGAATCCGCTGGAGCAGGAAGGCACCTATCCGCTGCCGGAAGCCCAGCTCGACCGCTTCCTGATGCAGATCGACGTCGATTATCCCGACCGCGAGGCGGAACGTCGGATGATGATCGCCACCACCGGGGCCACCGACGAGCGCGCGGTGACGGTGCTGTCCGCCGCCGATCTGCAGGCGGCACAACGCCTCGTCCGCCGCGTGCCGGTCGGCGAAGGGGTGGTGGACGGGATCCTCGACCTCGTCCGCCGCGGCCGTCCGGAAACGTCGGAGCTGATGGAGGTGCGCCAGCATGTCGCCTGGGGCCCCGGCCCGCGCGCCAGCCAGTCGCTGATGCTCGCCGCCCGCGCCCGTGCGGTGCTGGATGGCCGCCTGTCGCCGTCGCTGGACGATGTCGTTGCGCTGGCCAAGCCCATCCTGAAGCACCGCATGGCGCTGAACTTCGCCGCGCGGGCCGACGGGGTGACGCTGGACGACGTCATCGACCGCCTCTGCGCGCCCCTGGCCTGACCCCTCGAAGCGGAGCCGCAATGCCGCGCAGCCCAAACTCCCCGCAAAAAAGCCAGCCGCCGGGTCAGCTGTCGAATACCCTGCTGGCGCGGCATCGCGCGGAGGAGCTGGCATCCGCCCTGCCCCCGCTTCTGGTCGCGGCGGAGCGGGTGGCGGCGACGGTCGCCCAGGGGGTGCATGGGCGCCGCCGCGTCGGGCTGGGCGAGACCTTCTGGCAGTTCCGCCGCTACCAGCCGGGCGACGCCCCGTCGATGATCGACTGGCGCCAGTCGGCCAAGACCCAGCCGGTCTATGTCCGCGAGAATGAATGGGAGGCGGCGCAAAGCGTCTGGCTGTGGCGCGACCGCTCCGCCTCCATGGATTTCCGTTCCGTCGCCGGGCTGCCGACCAAGCGGGAGCGGGCGGATCTGCTGACGCTCGCCACCGCCGTGCTGCTGGCCCGCGGCGGCGAGCGGGTCGCCCTGCTGAACAGCGGCGTGCGTCCCGACCACGGCAAGACCGCCATCGACCGCATCGCCCGGCTGATGACCGACCCGCGTGCCGCTGCCGCGCCCGACCCGCTGCCGCGGGTGGAACCCCTGCCCCGCCATGCGCAGACGGTTCTGTTCGGCGACCTGCTGTCCCCCCTGCCGGAAATCCACGCCATCGTTGCCGGCCTCACCGGGCGAGGCCTGCGCGGCCATCTGGTCCAGATCCTCGATCCGGCCGAAGAAACGCTGCCCTATGACGGCCGTGTCGATTTCCACGGCCTGGAGGGCGAACAGAATCTGCTGGTCCCCCGAGTCGAGGCCGTCCGCGACGCCTACCGCGAGCGCCTGAAGGCGCAGCAGGACGGGTTGGCGGCGCTTGCCCGCACCGCCGGCTGGAGTTTCGCCGTTCATCGTACCGACCGTTCGCCGCAATCCGCGCTGCTCACCCTCTGGGGTGCGATGGCGATGGAGGCGGTGTGACGCGCCGCTCTACCTTTTCTCGCCCCTCCCCCTCGTGAAGACGCGCCAATGCTGGGTCTCGGACCGATCGCCTTCGCCGCCCCCTGGGTCTTGACCGCACTGGCAGCCCTGCCGGTTCTCTGGTGGCTGCTGCGCGTCACGCCGCCGGCCCCGCGTGCGATCCAGTTTCCCGCCATCCGCCTGCTGCGCGACCTGATCGCGCGGGAGGAGACGCCGGCCCGGACGCCGTGGTGGCTGCTGCTCCTGCGGCTGATCGTGGCGGCGCTGATCATCCTGGCGCTGGCCGGTCCATTGCTGAACCCGCGGGCGGCACTGCCCGGCGGCGGGCCGTTGCTGCTGGTGGTCGACAATGGCTGGGCGGCCGGGCGTGACTGGCCGACCCGCAAGCGCACGATGGACGAGCTGATCGCCCAGGCCGACCGCCAGCAGCGGCCGGTGATCCTGCTGCCCACCGCCCCGGCCGCCGACGGGCAACCGATCCATGCAAGCGCCGTCCTGCCGGCACCCGAGGCCCGCCGTCTGGCCCAGGCGATGGTTCCCCTGCCCTGGCCGACCGACCGTGCCGCGGCGCTGGAGGCCCTGAAGGCGGTGGCCACGCAGGCCGACGGGCGCGGCTCCATCCATGCGGTGTGGCTCAGCGACGGCGTTGGCGACAAACAGGCCGCCGCCCTCGCCGCCGGATTGCAGCGGCTGGGCTCCGCCGATGTCCTCGACGACTCCGCCGAGCATCCCCCTCATTTGCTGCTGCCGCCCTCCAGCGAGGGTACGGCGCTGACCGCCCGCGTCGTCCGCGCCGATCCGTCGAAGCCGGAGCCGGTGACCGTCCGCCTCGCCGCCGCCGACGGCCGGCTGCTGACCCGCCAGACCGTCACCTTCGAGCCGGGCCAGAAGGTTCGGGAGGTGCGGCTGGACGTGCCGACCGAGCTGCGCAACGACGCCGCCAGCCTGCGGGTCGAAGGCGACACCACCGCCGGCGCCACGGTCCTGTTGGACGAGCGCTGGCGCCGCCGGCCCGTCGGCCTCGCGTCCGGCCGGGCGGAAGGGGAAAGCCAGCCGCTGCTGTCCGATCTCTATTATCTCGAACGCGCGCTGTCGCCTTACAACGAGGTGCGGCGCGGCGAGACGCTGGATCTGCTGAAGCGCGATCTGGCCGTGCTGATCCTGTCCGACATCGGCGCCCTGACCGGGACCGAGGTTCAGGACATCGAGGATTGGGTGAAGAAGGGCGGCGTGCTGGTCCGCTTCGCCGGTCCGCGTCTGGCCCAGCATGCCGACACGCTGGTGCCGGAGCGGCTGCGCATCGGCGACCGCGCGCTTGGCGGTGCCCTGTCCTGGTCGGAGCCGGCAAAGCTCCAGCCCTTCCCGCCGAAATCGCCCTTCGAGGGGCTGACCATCCCGCCCGATGTCCAGGTGAACCGGCAGGTGCTCGCCGAGCCGGCGCTGGATCTGGCGGACCGCACCTGGGCGAGGCTGGCCGACGGCACGCCGCTGGTCACCTCGCAGAAGCGCGGTGACGGCTGGATCGTGCTGGTCCACACCACCGCCAGCCCGGACTGGTCGAACCTGCCGCTGTCGGGCCTGTTCGTCGACATGCTGCGCCGGCTGGTCGCGCTCAGCGGCGGCGTGACGGGAACGGCGGCCACCGCTTCACTCGATCCGGTCGAGGTGCTGGACGGCACCGGCCGGCTGGTTCCGCCGCCGCCGACCGCCTTCCCCATCCCCGGCAATGCCGCCGCCGATGTCATCGGACCGCGCCATCCTCCGGGGTTCTACGGCACCGACGATGCCCGGCGCGCGCTGAACCTGTCCGCCGCCGTCACCGCCATCGACCCGCTGCCGCCGATGCCGGCCGGCGTGGGCCGCGACGGCTATGGCGGCCGCGGCGAGGTTCCGCTGAAGCCGTCGCTGCTGGCGGCAGCCCTCGCCCTGCTGTCCATCGACCTGCTGATCGCACTGGCCCTGCGCGGCCTGCTGCGCCCGACCAGCCTCCGGCGTAGGGCCGGCGGGGCGGCGGCCGGCCTGCTGCTGGCGCTCGCCCTGTCTTCAGCGCCGCAGCCCGCCCGCGCGCTCGATCAGGACAAGGCAGTCAAGGTGACGGCGGAGACCTACCTCGCCTATGTCCAGACCGGTGACAGCAGCATCGACGACACCGCCCGCGCCGGGCTTGAGGGGCTGGTCGGCGTGCTCGGCCTGCGCACCGCCGTCGAAGCGGCCGGAGCGGTCGGCGTCGACCCCGAACAGGACGAGCTGGCCTTCTATCCCCTGCTCTACTGGCCGGTGTCGGATCGGCAGAAAGCGCTGTCCGATCAGGCGCGTCAGCGGGTGAACGAGTATATGCGCAGCGGCGGCACCATCCTGTTCGACACCCGCGACCAGGCGCCGGGAGGCGGTCCGGCCGTTCTGCAACGGCTGGTGCAGGGCCTGGACATCCCGCCGCTCGCCCCGGTTCCGCAGGACCATGTGCTGCGCAAGTCCTTCTACCTGCTGACCGACTTTCCCGGACGCTATGCCGGAGGGCAGCTGTGGATCGAAGCGCGGGAGGGGCCGGCGAATGACGGCGTGTCCTCCGTCGTGATCGGCGGCAACGACTGGGCATCGGCCTGGGCGGTTGGCCGCAACGGCCAGCCGATGTTCGCGGTCATCCCCGGCGGCGAACGTCAGCGCGAGATCGCCTATCGCTTTGGCGTCAACCTCGTGATGTACGCGCTGACCGGCAACTACAAAGCCGATCAGGTTCATGTGCCCGCCATCCTGGAAAGGCTCGGCCAGTGATGCCCGTCGATCTGCTCTCCGGCGTTTCCGTGGCGCTGGCGCCCCTGCTGCCCTGGCCGGTGCTGGGCGCACTCTTCGGCTTTGCCCTGCTGATGGTGCTGATCGCGGCGGCGCGCCGGGCACGCGGCACATGGCTGCGCCTGCTGGCGGTGGCGGTGCTGGCCCTGGCGCTGATCAACCCCTCGCTGGTCCAGGAGAAGCGCGACCCGATCAAGGACGTCGCCATCGTGGTGATCGACGATTCGCCGAGCCAAGCGATCGGCTACCGCCGCGCCCGCACCGAGCGTGCGGCGGAACAGCTGACCGAGCGGCTGAAGCGCTTCAACGATCTGGAGGTGCGCGTCGTCCGCAGCGCCGAGGGCGGCGAAACCGGCGGCACCATCAACGAGACCCATCTGTTCGATGCGCTGAACCGCGCCATGGCCGATGTGCCGCGCCGCCGCATGGCCGGCGCCGTCTTCATCACCGACGGTCAGGTGCATGACGTTCCGCAGGTGCCGGGCAAGCTGGCCGACATCGGCCCGATCCACACGCTGCTGACCGGCGACCGCGACGAGGGCGACCGCCGCATCGCCATTGTGCAGGCGCCGAACTACGGCCTTGTCGGCAAGCCGGTCGAATTGACCATCCGTGTCGACGACATGCCCGGCCGCCAGTCCGCCGACGCCGCGGTGACCCTGCGCCAGGACGGCGGCGCCCCCAGCACCATCCGCGTGCCGGTCGGCCGCGACGTTCGCGTCGACCTGCCGATCACCCATGGCGGCCAGAATGTGCTGGAACTGGAGGTCGAGCCGGCGAAGCAGGAGCTGACCCTCGCCAACAACCGCGCTGCCGTGGTGGTGAACGGCGTGCGCGACCGGCTGCGCGTGCTGCTGGTGTCCGGCGAACCCCATGCCGGCGAGCGCACGTGGCGCAACCTGCTGAAGGCCGATCCGGCGGTGGATCTGGTCCATTTCACCATCCTGCGCCCGCCGGAGAAGCAGGACGGCACGCCGATCCGTGAGTTGTCGCTGATCGCCTTCCCGATCCGCGAGCTGTTCGAGGTGAAGCTGGACGAGTTCGACCTGATCATCTTCGACCGCTACCGCCGCCGTGGCGTGCTGCCGCAGATGTATCTGGAGAATATCGCCGATTATGTCCGCAAGGGCGGCGCCCTGCTGGAAACCTCCGGACAGGGCTATGCCGGGCCGCTGTCGCTGTACCGCACGCCGCTGGGGTCGATCCTGCCGGCGGCACCCAGCGGCCAGACGGTGGACAGCCCGTTCCTGCCGACCGTGACAGATGTCGGCCGCCGCCATCCGGTGACCGCCGGACTGCCCGGCGACCGCCTGGACGCGGCGCCGAGCTGGGGCCGCTGGTTCCATCAGGTGGATGTGACGCCCAACAGCGGCACCGTGGTGATGCAGGGGGCCGGCAACCGCCCGCTTCTGGTGCTGGACCGCGTCGGCAAGGGCCGGGTGGCGCAGCTCGCCTCCGACCAGATCTGGCTGTGGAGCCGCGGCTTCGAAGGCGGCGGCCCGCAGGCGGAGCTTCTGCGCCGTCTCGCCCACTGGCTGATGAAGGAGCCGGAGCTGGAGGAGAACGACCTGCGCGCCCATGTGGACGGCAACCGCATCACGGTCGAACGCCGGTCCCTGACGCCCGACCCGCGTTCCGTCACCATCACCGATCCGTCCGACCAGACCAGCACGCTCCAACTGACCGACGACCGCACCGGCCGGGCCATCGCCACCGTGACCGCCGCGGCCCCCGGCATCTACCGCATCTCCGATGGGGAGCGGACGACGCTGGCGGTGGTGGGGGCTGTGAACACGCCGGAATTGGCCGATGTGCGGTCCACCGGCGACCGCATGCAGCCGGTGGCGGAGGCGACGGGCGGCGGCATCCATTGGGTGACCGATACCGACAGCGGCCCCAATCCCGGCATCGATGTGCGCCGCACCCAGCCCGACCGCAGCCAGACCGGATCCGGCTGGATCGGCCTGCGCGCCAACGGCGACTATACTGTCACCGGCGTGACCGACGTGCCGCTGCTGCCGGTTGGTGCGGTGCTGGCCCTGGTGCTGGGCGGGTTGCTGATGGCATGGCGCCGGGAGGGCCGCTGAGCTGCCTCGCGGAGGGCCGATTGATCGCGATAATTTTCTGAAAACAGCCTGTTGCGTTCGGCCGGTCTTCCGATTATGGTGCCGCTCCTTCCGGCGATACGAGAGATCGCCGCGCCGGTTGGGGCGTCGCCAAGTGGTAAGGCAGCGGTTTTTGGTACCGCCATCCGCAGGTTCGAATCCTGCCGCCCCAGCCAATTTTCCAATTGCTGATACAGAAAACTTCCAACCCGCCCTTCGGCGGGTTTTCGCGTTTTTGGCAGCCGGGCCAGTACCGCCCACTTCCGAGATCGGCACTGTACCGGGGCGTCGAGACCGGAGGCGGATGACTCGGGAGCACTTGCCTTGCGGGTGTCCCGAGCCAGCCTTTCCTTAAAGAGCGGCGGCCAGTGAAGCCGAAGCCTGTTCGGATGCCAGGAACTGCGCGGAACGGCTGGCGGATGTCGTCAGCGGGGCGGCAGACCGTCCCTCGCGATACCCCGATGTGACATAATGCGTCGCAGCTCCCAGTTCGCTGGTGCCGTACATCCACCGGAGGTCCGGGTAGCGCGCAAGATAAGCGGCCGCATTGAAGGTCGTCGACCTGCCCTCAAGCCGTCCTGCGGTGGCATAGTGCAGTGCTGCAGCACTCTTATCCGCTCCGAACGCCTGGATAAGATCGGGATTGGCAGCGATGTAGCTCATTGCATTGAAGCTGGTGCTGCGTCCTTCCAGACGTCCGGCATTGATATAATGCTGGGTGGCGGCAACAGTGTTCGCACCGAACGCGGTGGCCAGATCGGGATTCGCCGCAAGATAGCTCGCAGCATCGAAGGTCGTCGACCGGTGTTCGCGGATGCCGGCGCTCAGATAATGGCTCAACACCGGCGCGGTGTTTCCGCCGAACGCGGCGGCCAGATCGGGATTCGCTGCCAGATAAGACAGCGGATCCAGTGCAGCAACGCTTGAGGTTGCAACCGTACGATCCTCGAAGCGGATGTATTCGACCCCGATCAGCTGGTCGTAACCGTTCGAGTCATAGACATAGACGGATCCGCCATAGCTGAAGACGGTATTCCAATACGTGCTCCTATCACGTTGGACGGTATCGACGCCGTCACCACCGTCGATAACGTTGTTCCCATAGCCGCCATCCAGAAGGTCCGATCCGCCGCCACCCAGAATCGTATCGTTTCCGTTATACCCCCGAATCGTATCGTTGAAATCCGACCCGAACATCGTATCCGAACCCGACAGGATCGAGGACCGTGCGCTGCTGCTTGCGCCACTGGACAGCCACGCGAGGAAGGTGGTTGCGGGAACCGACAGGCTTTCGACGGTGTAGGTCGGTCTGCCATTCGACAGCGAGCGTATGGCGGAAATCGTTCCGCCCACCACATTGGTACCCGTCGAATTGTATGCGAAATTTCCATAAAACTCGGTGACTGCACCGCCACCGTAGCTTGCCGAAATATAAGTGCTGTTTGCACCGGATATCTGCGCATACAGAAGATCGGCGATATAGATATTGTCGGTGTTAACCCCGGTTGAACCACCCGCAATAAAGCGCGCCATAGGCCTTCCCCTGATTTTTGTTGCGTTTGTTTTCAGCTCGACGCGTGTTATTTGGATGACGCTTTTAATATCGCTCAAGCTCAACGAAAACAGCCTCAGAGTAGCACAACCTCAGGGTACTAAAAGCACGCAATTGCATTTTTCCGCAACGGCTTGCGGCAGAAAATTGCGAACCGCGCTACCGGACTGCCAGTGATCAGGTGCCAAACGGCGAAGGGCAGCCGGATCGGCAGCCTTATTCCTGAATTTCTGCGAACTCGTTCGCAGAAGGCTCGACCAGCATGACCAGGGTGAAAGCGGACCGGTCACCCGGACGCAGGGTCACCTGCTCCAGCATCAGGGCGCCATCCAGCGGGTGATTGAATCGGCGCAGTCCGCCTTCCCGCTCCAGAACACTCTGGTCCTCCCACAGCCGGGCGAACGGCGGGCTGGCCTGCCGCAGTTCGTCGACCAATTGCCGAAGCGTCGGGTCGTCCGGGTGCCGGGCCGTTTCGGCACGAAACTCCGCCAGCAGCCGGCGGCCGCGATTCTCCCAATCCTGGATGAAATCGCGGGCCGACGGGTCGAGGAAGACATAGCGCAGCAGATTGGTTTCGGCGCCGGCCAACCAACCGGAAAAAAGCCGCTCCGCCCGGGGATTCCAGCCGACGGCGCTCCAGCAGCGGTCAAGGAGATAGGCTGGCGCGATCATCGCCGCCAGCGCCGCAAGCAGCGACGGCGGAGGGCTGTCCACCTGCCCCGCTGTCGGCATGTCCGGGTCGCGCTTGCGGGTCAGTTCGAACAGATAGGCCCGTTCAGCCGGGGTCAGGCGCAGCGCATTCGACAAACGCGCCAATGCGGCGGGAGAAACCGAAACGTCGCGGCCCTGTTCCAGCCATGTGTACCAGGTCGGACTGATGCCGCAGAGCTGGGCCAGTTCCTCCCGCCTCAGGCCGGGCGTTCTCCGGCGGGCGGAACCGGTTCGCACCCCCGCCTCTGCCGGAGCGATTCGTTCGCGGTGGCGCCGCAGAAAGGAGGCAAGCAGGCGGCGGCGGTCGGCCGTTGGATCGACGGGGGCCTGACCGGTGGAGGCGGGGGTGCGGATCATGGTGGCAGTGCTTATACCAGGATAACCACCTGTCTTGTACCCGGTTACGAATGGCGCGAGGCTCGCCGCATCAGCCAGCCAACTGCAAGGAAGCCCTCCATGACCCGGACTCACCATGGCGTCGTCGCCGAGAATTACGGCCCGCGCGCCGATGCCTACGTGTCCAGTGCCGTCCATGCCGGCGGCGCCGACCTGGACCAGATCGAGCTGGTCCTGCGTGGCCACTCGAACGCGCGGGTTCTGGATTTGGGCTGCGGCGGCGGCCATGTCAGCTACCGCGCCGCTCCCCATGTGGCGGAGGTCGTGGCCGTCGACCTGACGCCGGAGATGCTGGAGGTGGTCGCCCGCACCGCCGCGGAGCGCGGCCTGTCCAACATCGCCACCCGGCAGGCGCCCGCCGAACGGCTGCCCTTCGAGGATGGCCGGTTCGACGTCGTGCTCTGCCGCTTCACCGCCCATCATTGGCGTGATTTCGAGGCCGGACTGCGGGAGGCGCGGCGGGTGCTGGCACCGGGCGGGATTGCCGTCTTCATCGATTGCATCGCACCGGCCGCCGCCGTGCTGGACACCCACCTGCAGGTGGTCGAGGTGCTGCGCGACCCGTCGCATGTCCGCAACTATACGGCGGCTGAATGGATGGCGGCATCGGCACGGGCGGGCTTCGCTGTCCGGTCCCTGACGCCGCGGCGCCTGCGCATGGAGTTCCCGGTGTGGACCGCCCGCACCCGCACCCCGGACCTCCACGCCCAGGCCATCCGCTCGCTCCAGCGCAGTGCGGCGGCGGAGGTCCGCACCCATTTCGACATCACCGAAGACGGCAGCTTCCTGCTCGACACGCTGACGCTGGAGGCGGACCCGGTTTGACAGGCCGGTTCAGCAGGCCGCCGGAACAGTCGTCCGGCGGTCGGTCTCCCGCCTGTCGAGCGCACCGCTCGCCAGCGTCAGGACGAGACCGCCTAGAACGAACAGGCCACCGACCCACGGCGTGGCGCCGAGACCGAGCGGGGAGGAAACGACCTGCCCACCGAAGAAGGCACCCGCCGCGATGCCCAGGTTGAAGGCGGCGATGTTCAGCGCCGACGCCACATCGACCGCTTCCGGCGCGTGACGCTGCGCCAGCTGGACGACATAAAGCTGAAGGCCCGGGACATTGGCGAAGGCCAGCGCCCCCATGCCGGCCAGCGTGACCAGCGCCGGAACCTTGGCGTCCGCGGTGAAGGTGAAGACGATCAGAACCAGCGCCTGCAAGGCGAACAGCCAGGCCAGCGCCCGAACCGGCCGGCGGTTGGCAAGCCGGCCGCCGACGACATTGCCGACCGCGATGGCGGCACCGTACAGAACCAGGACGAGGCTGACGGTCGAGTTCGAGAAGCCGGTGATCGTCTCAAGGATCGGCGCCAGGAAGGTGAAGGCGACGAAGGTGCCGCCATAGCCGAGTGCGGTGATGGCGAAGGCCAGCAGAAGCCGCGGCTTCGCCAGGACGCCCAGCTGCGTGCCCAGACCGGCAGCCGGCGGTTGGCTGAGCCGTGCCGGCACCAGCGCCGCGACGCCCAGCCCGCCGACGACGCCAAGCACCGACACCGCCAGGAAGGTGGCACGCCAGCCGAAGGTCTGGCCGATCCAGGTGCCCAGCGGCACGCCGGTGACGATGGCGATGGTCAGGCCGGAGAACATCATGGCGATGGCCGAGGCGCGCCGGTCCTCCGGCACCAGATCGGCGGCGATGGTCGAACCGACCGAGAAGAAGACGCCATGGGCAAAGGCGCTCAGCACCCGCGCCACCAGCAGCGTCTCGTAATTGGGGCTGACGCCGGCCAGCAGGTTGCCGGCGACGAACACGCCCATCAGTCCGAGCAGCAACGGCTTGCGCGGCACCCGGCCGGTCAGCGCGGTCAGAATCGGCGCGCCGAACGTGACGCCCAGCGCATAGACGCTGACCACCATGCCGGCCAGCGGCAGGCTGACGTCCAGGTCGCTCGCCACGGTGGGGAGCAGGCCGACGATCACGAACTCCGTCGTCCCGATCGCATAGGCGCTGATCGCCAGCGCCAGCAGTGCAAGTGGCATTTCCAAGGTCTCCATTCCAAGAATGTCTGTGCTGGGGAGACGATGTGCGCCATAAGGTCAGGAACGGGAATACCAGCCCAGTTCGCATGATTTTGTCATTCAAGGACAAGGTAAGGATGGAGAGACCGGGATGAGCGATCCGCGCGCCTGGGAAATGCGGGTTTTCCTGCGGGTTGCCGCTCAGGGCAGCTTCAGCGCCGCCGGGCGAGATGTCGGCATGACACCGTCATCAACGGCGAAGCTGGTCGGTCGGCTGGAGGACCGGTTGGGTGTGCGGCTGGTCGAACGCTCCACCAGGAAGCTGCGCCTGACCGCCGAGGGAGAGCTTTATCGGGAACGGGCACAGACGCTGCTGGGCGAACTGGACGCGCTGGATGCGGAGATCGCCGGCGGCGCCCGCGCGCCCACCGGCCTGATCCGCGCCAACGCCTCGGTGCCGTTCGGCCAGCATTGCCTGCTGCCGCTGCTGCCTGAGTTCCTGCGTGACCATCCCGGCATCACGATGGACGTGACGATGACAGACGAGGTGGTGGACCTCTATGCTGCCCGTGTCGATGTCGCCTTCCGTGCCGGGCCCTTGAGCGATTCGGCGCTGCTGGCCCAGCGGCTGGGCGTCGTCCGGCGGAGGATCGTCGCCTCCCCCGCTTATCTGGACCGCAAAGGCGTACCGATGACCGCCGCGGATCTGGAGGCCCATGACTGTCTGGGCTTCAATTTCCGCCGTGCCGCCGCAGTCTGGCCGCTGAAGTCCGGCGGACGGCTGGTGGACCGCGAGGTGCCGACCCGCATCCTGGCCAACAATGGCGAGACGGTTCGCCATATGGCGCTGCTGGGGCTGGGCCTGGCGCGGCTCGCCGAATACCACGTCCGCGACGATTTGCGTGAAGGGCGGCTGGTCGCGGTGCTGGACGACACGCTGGTCGATACCGAGGAAATCCACGCCGTCTATACCGGTCGCGACCGTGCGCCACGCCGTGTCCGGGCCTTTCTGGACCATATGGCCCCGCGCCTGCGCACGATGCTGGCGGGTTGACCTGCCGAACTGACTTGCCGGGCACCGAAAAAGAAATCGGCCGGATGACTGGCATCCGGCCGATGGAACGCACCGCTTCGGCGGCTCGCGTCAGAACGGGATCTCGTCGTCGAGATCCTCGTGACGGGGCGGAGCGCCACCGCCACCGCGGTTGCCGCCCGAAGAGCCGCCGCCGCCGTAGTTGCCACCACCACCGCCGCCGCCGCCATAGCCGCCGCTTCCGCCGCCACGCGATTCGTAGCCGCCACCGCCGCCGCCGAAGCTGCCGCCGCCGCCCTCTTCACGGGCACCGCCGGTGAAGTCGATTTCGGCCACACGCACCGACAGGCCGGCGCCGCGGGTGCCGTCACGCTTCTCATACTCGCGCAGGGTCACTTCGCCCGAAACGACGACGCTCTTGCCCTTGGTCAGGTGCTGAGCGAGCGACTCGGCGCGGCGGCCCCAGATCGAGCAATCGACCCATTGAGTCGTCTTGCGCTCGCCAAAGCCGACATCGTTGGCGACGCGGAAACCCAGCACCTTCTCGCCGCTCTGGGTCGTGCGCAATTCGCCGTCCGCGCCCAGGCGTCCCGTAAACGTCCAAACATTCATCGCTTGTTGCTCCTAAGCGCGAGTGTCCCAGCATCCATGCCGACCCGTCAGGATGCCCGGCGGAGGCACCCAGATGCCGAGGGTTCCCATTCGCAGGGCCGGCTGTTCAATGGCGACCATCCCCCCGGTCCCGCGCAACGAAGCACGAGGGACCGACGCCGGTCAACCGCCGTCGGAAATGCCCCGGCGATGTTCGGACCGGCGCACTCGCCCCGCCGCTCCAAACCAGAACACTCCATGAACAAATATAGCAGAGGAACATGCGTGGGAAAACCGAATCCTTCGGTTTGGTGCTGAAAACCCGTCAATCGGCGCGGGGATCAGCGCAGGCGGCGCGCCGCCAGATCCAGAGCGATCTTCAGCTGTGCATGCGAAAAGGGCCTGTGCACCACACCCAACGGATAGGTTTCGGTGATGCGCGCCATGGTGCCATGGTCGCTGTTGCCCGACAGGAAGATGGACCGCAGTCCGTGGTCCAGGTTCAACCGGCGCGCCACCGCGATGCCGTCTCCGCCGCCGAGATGCGCATCGGTCATAGCCAGGTCCGGACGTTCACGCAGTGCCAGATCGACCGCCTCGCACTCTGTCCGGGCAATGCCGCAGACGGTGTGCCCCAGATCCGCCATCGCCACCGACAGGGCGTCGGCAATACCGGGGTCATGCTCCACCAGGAGGACGCGCAACGGCTGCCCTGGCGTACGGGTGCGGTGGGGCAGATGCTGCTTGGCGATGGCGTCGATCCGGAGCATGCGACCGACCTCGGACGTTGCAACTGTTGCGCGGTATGCGGCGAATCTTGGTAAAATTTCATTTACCGATACGCCGTTTGTACTAGAACCTCCCCAAATTTGCAAGCTCAATCGTTCAGAATCTGACCTTTTGCGTCGGGCGCAAAAGGGGGCGGGCGCCGCAAGTCGCAGCGTTTTTGACACCTGCCCAAATCCTGTTTTGCCGATGTCAGCGTCCGGCCGGCCCCAGCCAGTCGATTCCACCCTTGGGTCTTTGGCCAACGCCGGCGGTGGCCCGTGCCGTCGCCGCGCGGGATGGCGGCGGCGGTGGCGCCGGCTCGCCGGCAAGCCATGACGCCTGCCCTTCAGCGGTTCGGGCAGGTGCCGGAGCCGATGATGGATAGGCTGGGCTGGATGGATTTACCGCCGCACCCTGCGACAGGGCCGGTGCCAGCGGGTGGGGAGATGGAGAATCTTGCGAAGCCGGCGGCGCCAGAGCCGGCCGGGACGGCCGGACCGGCAAGTCGGCAGGACGCGGCGGCGCGCTGTCGGCCTGACGCGGGTCGTCGTTCCGCTCCAGCGCCTCGTCACCGCCCCAGCCGTCGGACATGCCGTCATCGTCCGGCGCGCCCCAGGCCATTACGGCAGGCTGCCGCAGGCGGGGAGCGTCGGCGGCTCCCAGCCAGGACGGACGCTCGTCATCCGACAGCGGGCCGGTCTGGGTGTTCAACTGCCGGGCCTGTTCGCGAATTTCCAGCAGGGTGGTTACCGCCAGTTGGAGCAGCGGCGCCAGCACCATGGGATCGGCCATTTCCTCGGCGGTGAGCGCGGCAAAACGGTCGCGCACCGTCTCCACGGCCTGCTCCACGCCATCACGCAGAGCGCCGGCCTCATGGGCCAACCGCTCCAGATCCTCGCGCAATGCGGAGATTTCACATGCTTGCCGCAACTCGTGAAAGCCGATGCCCGCCCCCGGCATGGGGGCGGATCGCCGGTCGCGTGACGAACCAAAATCGTGAGGCATCCTGGCCTTACCCCGGTTCCAAGCCCAGCCCGATGTGGACGTCCAACCCGTCGGAAACGGCGGCGCCCACCCTTATGGCAACCCGCGCAACCGACAGGCGGTTCCAAAAGCCAACGTCATGGGCGCCATTTGCCGGAGCGTCGGCGAAGTTGCCCAGCGTCACGGATGGCTTCCCGATCGGGCAACACTGTTTAGCGCCGTTGATGTCGTTTGGAAACCGTTTGCGCGTGATGGCCGCTTGTACTATTTTTTCGGCCCCAGGGGAATGGATTCCTTGCGATCCAACATCCAGGCGCTTCCCCGTCGCCATTTCATCTTGCCGGAATCCCATACGGTGTCGATCGACCGCTCGGAACTTGAACGGCTCCTTGCCGATCGCCCGGCTGGCAACCGCAGCGCCATGCAGGCGGTGCGCGAAAGCTATGCCGATATCGGGCTGATGCGCGAGCGCGGCCTGTCCTGGGCCGAGATCTCCGATCTGCTGGCCAAGCTGGGGGTGGCTGCCCGCGACAACCAGCCGATCTCGCCCGTTACCCTGCGCTCCGCCTTCTTCCTGGTCGGAAACGAAGGGCGTGGCGAGGCCACCGGCGACCATGGCGCCGCAGCCCTTCCTGCCGAGACCCTGGCAGCCGTCCATGAAGCCGCCCTGTCCGCCGGCCTGAAGGAAGAGGCCGAGGATGCGGATGAGGACGGCCCGGACGAGGACGGCCCCCCTAAGGACGACGAGGAGGACGACGAGAGCGACTCCGTTGTCGAGCCCGAGCCGGAAGCTGCCGGCTCCGATGTGGAACCGCTGACCGAGACGGCCGAGCTTGATGACGAGCCTGATGGCGAGGATGCCCGGGCGAACGCCGTCGCGGAAGAGCCGCTGACGCAAGAGCCTGCGCCCGACCAGGGCGAACCGGCCCCGAAGGCCGTCGAGGAATTTTCACAACCCGCCTCCCCTGCCCTGGATCTGCTCGCACCGGCGACCGCCGTTGCCGAAGACCGGCCGGCAGAGGACGAGACCGGAACCGGGGAGGATGAAACGCCTCCCGAACCCGCAATGACCAGGCCGGAATCGCAGCCGGCTTCCCATCGGACGTCCGCGGCGGTTGCGCGGGGCACCGGCTCTCCTGTATTCCCGCCGATGCCTGCCACGATGACCCAAGACGACTCAACAAACGCATACTGGAAAGGCGATCGCATGCTGGGCACGATCTTCGTCCTCAATGACCGCGGCGGCGTCGGCAAGACGCTGCTGTCCCATCACCTGATGGCGACCGCCATGCTGGAAGGCCTGCAGCTGAAGGTCGTCGAGTACGAGGTGAACGAGCGTCTCGCCCGCCTGTTCGGCCCGGACGTGGTCGAACACCGCCGCATCACCCAGGACTTCATGAACATGATGGGGTCGGGTGACGGCTTCTACGAGTTCTGGGACCTGATCGGGCCGGAATTGCAGCGCGGCGGCCGCCTGTACGATTTCGGCGGCAACATCTCGCAGTGGTTCTTCAACTGGGCCGAGGTGTCGGGCTTCGACTATTACGTCGGCGAAGGCGAACGGCTGACCTTCATGGTCCCGGTGACCGTCGACCTCGCCTCGTTGTCCACCGGCATGACGACGCTGGAGCGGGTGGCGACCATCGCCCCGAAGGCCAAGCGCGTCCTGGTGGAAAACGGCTTCTCCGGCCCGTTCTCCCAGCTGGAGGACAGCCAGTATGCCCGCCGCAAGGCGGAGATGGTGGAGCGCGAGGGCCTGCAGGTCATCTCCATGCAGCCCTGCACCGCCCCGGCCTGGGCGCGCCTGACCGGCCACCGGCTGGATCAGGTGGCGACGATGACCCGCGAGGATCTGGTGAAGCTGGGCATGACCCCGCCGGTCGCCTCCCGTTCGCTGATCATCATCCACGAATGGCTGCGCAACATGCGCCAGTCGCTGTCGCCCTACCTGCACGACGCCTTCCGCCAGACCCCGGCCACCGCCAAGGCGCGCTGAAGCCTGGGAGCAGGGTGAGACCGAGCTTTGCGAAAAGCCCTTCTTCCCTGGCGGAAGAGGGGCTTTTCGATCTCTGCCCGGTGCTTTTCTACGCTGCGCTTTGGGCCGCGCTGGCGTTGTAGAGATCTTCCTTCACCGGCGCCACCGACCGCACCTGATAGCCGGGCCGGGCGCTGAAGCGGCGGTTGGCACGTTCGCCGGCCTCGCGGTCCGACTCCGCCCAAACCAGATACTGGCGCCCCCGTGCCCATTCGACGGCCAGAGGGTGGGCGGCATCGATCTCGCCGATCTGCTGGTTCACCACGGTGACCAGCCATTCCTTGTCGCCGGGATTGCGCCGGTCGGTCAGAATCAAAATCTGCGGACGACGCTTCGCCTGCGCTTCGGTCAGGCGCTGTTGCACCTCCGCCTGCTTCTTGCGCAGCTCCACCATCTCCCGGGTCAGTTCCTCGATCTCGGCATGGAGGGTCTCCTCCTCGCGATGCAGGCGGTGGATGGTGGCATCCAGCTTGTCGAGGTTGTTGCGGACGCCGCGGACGCGCTGGCGCGCCTGCGATACCCGCTGCTCGACGCTCATCAGGATGTTGCCGAGCCAGGCACCGATGGCGACGATGGCCAGGACGATGATGAAGTTGATCATCATGTGGCGGCACCCGCCTTCGCCCGGGCGGTGGCGGGCGGCGTCGGCACACCCTTGCCGGCAGCCTTGCCCCCGGCCCGCGCATCGCCGCGCATGAACGTCTTCTGGAAACCCATTTTGAACGGGAAGGCCACATCGCACATCTGCTTGGCCTCGTCGAAGCTGGACGCCCAGACCTCGGCCACGTTCGTGCAGCGCCAGATGGGGTTGACCTGCGCCCGCTCACCGGCAGCGCGGGCAGCGGCAGACGCCTTCTCCTGCGTCACCGTCGCGACGAATTTCATCAGCCCGGCCTGCGGGTCGCCGACCTCATGCACGAACATCGGCGGCTGGTCCGACAGGTCCCGGACCTGCTTTTCCGCCTTGCGGATATCGCTTTCCAACCGGTTGCGGTCGGAAGACTGGCTGTTCCGGCGCTGGACCAGATGGTTGACCCGGTTTTGAAGCTCCTGCGCCTCGGCATGCAGGACGTAGATGCGGTTCTCGACCTGATCCAGGCCGCTGCTCTTCTCCATGATGTTCGGCAGGAAATCCTTCAGCATCATGGCGACCGGGACGGCAGCCAGCATGATGATGACGATGGCGATCAGGAACAGCGTCGTGTTCGACATCCGCCCGCCCGTCCTCCTACCGCAAATCCAACCCGCAAATCCCGCCGAAGCCCGCATCGCCCGACACGGAAGCTGCACCGGCGCAGTGGAAAAGAGAATCAACGAACAATCCGACCCCGTCAACGAATCGTCACAGGTTGGTTCGAAATTCGTCGGAATGAGTCGGTCAACCGCGGGTCAGGACAGCGCCACCCTTCAGGACATGGCCATCTCGGCCACCCGCTTCACAGCGTCCCGAACCGGCCCCGGCCGCCGTTCGTCGCCCAACGTGGTGAACCAATGGTCCGGCGGGTTGCGGCCGGCGGCGCGGTTCCAGGTCAGGGCACGCAGCACCGCCTCCGCCTCCGCCGTCGGCCGCACGGCGGGATCGATGCCGTTTATCACCGCCCAGATCCCGGCCCAGCAACGCCCGACCGACCAGGGGTTATAGCCGCCGCCTCCGACCACCAGCACCCGCGGCGCCAGGGGAAGCAGCGCCGCCACGGCATCCCACAGCGCGCGGTTGGACAGCTCCAGACGGCTCAACGGATCCTCGGCCAAGGCATCGGCGCCGGTCTGGATCACCATCGCCTGCGGACGGAAGGCACGGGCCAGCGGCAGGACCGCCGCCGCCATCACATGCTCCATCTCGCTGTCGTTGAAGCCCGGCGGGACCGGCAGGTTGCGGGCCATGCCGCCGGCGCGCTCCTCCGCCTTGCCGGTGTAGGGCCAGCGCCCATCCTCGTGGATCGACACGGTCAGCACCCGGTCGTCGTCGGCAAAGGCCTCCTCCACCCCGTCGCCATGATGGGCGTCGAGATCGACATAGAGGACCCGCTCCAGCCCATGGTCCAGCAATTCCAGGATGCCGAGAACCGGCGCGTTGAAATAGCAGAAGC
The DNA here is from genome assembly GCF_002573965.1 of Azospirillum palustre. Classification (NCBI taxonomy): domain Bacteria; kingdom Pseudomonadati; phylum Pseudomonadota; class Alphaproteobacteria; order Rhodospirillales; family Azospirillaceae; genus Azospirillum; species Azospirillum palustre. Next base: position 1,345,796 of record NZ_PDKW01000043.1, read on the forward strand.
CGCTGGCCCGGTCGCGCCGCGCATGATGCGTCCCGGCGGCCGGCGCATAGACAAGACCGGCCGGCCGGTCGCCGAGAATCCGGGCAGCCTGCAACGCCGATCCGCTGCTGTGGGCCGGCCGCCGGTACATCTCGGCGAAGACGGGATTTTCCAGCTTTCCCAGATTGTGGCGGGTTGCGGTCGCCTCGTCGACGCGCTGCTCGGCCTCCGCCCGCTTCAGCGCGGCGATGTAATCGGACGTGTGGAAGCGCGCCAGCTCGCGTTCGCTCGCCACATGGGTGTCGAGATAGACCTTGTCCGGCAGCCAGCCCATGGCACGGCTGAGGTCGATGGCGGTCGACACGCGCGGAATCGCCAGCGGATGCTTCGGCCCATAGGTGGAGCCGCGGTAGATTTCCCCGCCGATGAACAGCGGTGTGCGGAATGGTGTGGTCAGGACGGGCACTCCTCGATGCCCGTCAGAAACTAGGCGCCGCGGCGGTGCGGTCAAGCCGCCCGCTTCCGCATGCCGGAACCTGCATCCGGCAATGCTTGCGGTCACGGATCGTCCGCGCCTATAGTCGCCGCCTTCACTGGGGGGAGCCGATGGGCGGCTGAGAGGTCCTGTTGCGGGACGACCCCTGGAACCTGATCCGGTTCATGCCGGCGTAGGGATCAGTGATGCGGGATCGCACCCTCTCCATCTCCGCCAGTCCACGATGCATGCCCGCGTGCCTGCGATGACGCCGCTTTCGGTGACCATCTCCCGCGCACGGCTGACCTATGGCGGCACGCTGCTGTTCTCCGACCTGACTCTGGAGCTGCCGGCCGGGCGGACCACCTGCCTGCTGGGGCCGAGCGGCGTCGGCAAGACCACGCTCCTGCGTATCCTCGCCGGTCTGGCCGAGCCGGAGCCGCCGACCGAGGTGGTCACCGGCGACCGGCAGCCGCTGGCCGGCCGGATCGCCTACATGGCGCAGCAGGACCTGCTGCTGCCCTGGCTGACCGTTCTCGACAATGTGCTGCTCGGCGACCGGCTGCGCCACCGCCGTCCCGATCCGGCGCGGGTGGAGCAGGCCCGTGCGCTGCTGGACCGTGTCGGCTTGGCCGGGCGCGAGCGCGACCGTCCCGCCGCCCTGTCCGGCGGGCAGAAGCAGCGCGTGGCGCTGGCCCGTACCCTGATGGAGGACAAGCCGCTAGTCTTGATGGACGAGCCCTTCTCGGCGCTCGACGCCATCACCCGGCTGCGCTTGCAGGAAACGGCGGCGGAGACGCTGGCCGGCCGCACCGTCCTGATGGTCACCCATGACCCGCTGGAGGCGCTGCGCATCGGCGACCGCCTGCATGTGATGACCGGCCGGCCGGCCATTATGGGGCCGGCGCTGGAGCCCTCCGGCCCGGTGCCGCGCCGGGTCGACGATCCGGAACTGCTGGCGCATCAGGCCGAACTGTTGCGGAGGCTGGCGGAATGAAGGCGCTGCTGCGCGGCGCGATCACCCTGCTGGTGCTGGTCGCCGGCTGGCAGGCACTGGTCTGGACCACCGGTCTGCCGCGCTACCTTTTGCCCGGTCCGCTGGCGGTGGCGGACGCCATGCAGCGGCAGGCCCCTCTCTTGTTGAGCCATGGCCTGACCACGCTGGCTGAGATTCTGATCGGACTGGTGGCCGGCGTGGCGCTGGGCGGCGTCAGCGCTTTGCTGCTCGCGCGGTTCCGCACGGCGCGGCGCTGGCTGATGCCGCTGCTTCTGGTCAGCCAGGCCATCCCGGTCTTCGCGCTGGCGCCGCTGCTGGTGTTGTGGCTCGGCTATGGCATGGCGTCCAAGATCGCCATGGCGGTGCTGGTCATCTATTTCCCGGTGACGACCGCGCTGTTCGACGGGCTGCGGCGCACCGATCCCGGCTGGCTCGACCTTGCCCGCACCATGGGCGCCTCACCCGCCGCGATCCTGTGGAGCATCCGCCTGCCGGCCGCCCTGCCCGCCTTCTGGTCCGGCGTGCGGGTGGCCGCCGCGGTGGCGCCCATCGGGGCGGTGATCGGCGAATGGGTGGGGTCGTCCTCCGGTCTCGGCTACCTGATGCTGCACGCCAATGCCCGCATGCAGATCGACCTTCTGTTCGCCGCCGTGCTGGTGCTGGGGATGTTCGCGGTGACGCTGTACGCCGCCGTCGATGTGCTGGCCCGCCGTGCCCTGCCCTGGCAACCCGATACCCAACCTGCCGAAGACGCCAACCCTTGAAGGGGGGAGAGACACCCGATGAAGCATCTTTTCACCGCCGGCCTGATCGCTGCCGGCCTGATGACCTCGCTTCCAGCACTGGCCCAGGACAAGCTGTCCGTGATGCTGGACTGGTTCGTCAACCCGGACCACGCCCCGCTGGTGGTGGCGCAGGAGAAGGGCTTTTTCAAGGATGCCGGGCTTGAGGTCACGCTGACCGCCCCGGCCGACCCCAACGACCCGCCGAAGCTGGTGGCCGCCGGCGGCACCGACATCGCCGTCTCCTACCAGCCGCAGCTGATCCTGCAGGTGGCGGAGGAACTGCCGCTGGTCCGCATCGGCACGCTGGTGTCCACACCGCTGAACTCGGTCGTCGTGCTGCGCGACGGGCCGGTGAAGACGCTAAAGGATCTGAAGGGCCACAAGGTCGGCTACTCCATCGCCGGCTTCGAGGACGCGCTGCTGGGCGCCATGCTGGAGAAGCAGGGGCTGAGCCTGAAGGACGTCGAGCTGGTGAACGTCAACTTCTCCCTCTCGCCGTCGCTGCTGTCGGGCCAGGTCGATGCGGTGGTCGGCGCCTTCCGCAATTTCGAACTGAACCAGATGGAGATCGAGAAGCGCCCCGGCCGCGCCTTCTATCCGGAGGAAGAGGGCGTTCCGCCCTATGACGAGCTGATTCTGGTCGCCCGCAAGGACAAGGCGAACGATCCGCGCTTCAAGCGCTTCCTGGCGGCGGTGGAGCGGGCGACGCTCTACATCCTGAACCATCCGGAGGAGTCGCAGGCCGCCTTCGTCAAGGGCCGGCCCGAACTGAACGACGAGCTGAACCGCCGCGCCTGGGCCGACACGCTGCCGCGCTTCTCCCACAGCCCGGCCGCCCTGGATGCCGAGCGCTACACCCGCTTCGCCGAGTTCCTGAAGGCCCGCGGCCTGATCAAGGCGGTGGCGCCGGTCGAGCAGTATGCGGTGGTGGTGAAGTAACGGTCTCCCACGGTCCCTGCCATCCACCGACATTGCCATCGACCCCGGCGGAGCGTTACCTAGAGGGAAACCGCTCCGCCGGCTGATGGTGGACCGATCATAATGTTGGGAGACGCGAGGGCATGCCGATCAAGACCATCCTGCTGCATATGGCCAACGACGACGCCCACGCCAGCCGTCTGGCGGTGGCCGCAGCCCTGGCCAAGCGCTTCTCCGCCCATATCCAGGCGCTCTACATCGCCACCCCGGTGTCGATGCCGGCGGGCGCCACCGGCCGCGCCGCGTCCTATGGCTTCATGGCGGAGGCGACCGCAATCGCCCACGAGAATGCCGAGCGGATCGAGCAGGAGGTCCGCAAGTCGCTCGACGGGCTGCCCTACGACTGGACGGTCGAAGAGGGCGACCATGTCGATCTTCTGGCCGAGCGCGCCGCCTATGCCGACCTGATCGTCGTCGCGCAATCCGCGGCGGTGCGGGCGGGTGAGCGTGTGTCGCTGCACCATATCCCCGACCGTTTGCCGCTGGAGACCGCCACGCCGGTCCTGGTCCTGCCGCCGAAGCAGCCGGCTGCGGCGCCCATCGGCCGCCATGTGCTGATCGCCTGGAAGAACACGCGCGAATCCACGCGCGCGGTCCGTGCCGCCATGCCCTTCCTGGAGGCGGCGGAGTCCGTCACCGTGCTGACCGTGGAACCGCTCGGGCAACAGAGCAGGGAAGCCGCCACCCTGGTCGATTGGCTGCACCGCCACGGCATCGCCGCCCGTCCGCAGTCGGTCATCGCGTCAGGTGGCGAGGTCGGCGACATGATCCTGTCCTGCTGCACCGACCAGGGCGCCGACCTGCTGGTGATGGGCGCCTACGGCCATTCCCGCCTGCGCGAGCTGGTGCTGGGTGGGGCGACCCGTACGGTGCTGGACGGGCTGGCCTTGCCGGCTCTGCTGGCGCATTGAAGGGGCGCGGGAGGGCCGTCGCCCGCCCTCCTGCACCCGACACGCACTCAGCCAAACAGTTGTCCATGCAGCGCCTGCCAGCTTTCGCGGTCGGGCGCCAGCAGGATGCTGCCGTTCAGCCGTCCCGGCCGGTAGGGCGTCCCGTCGATCAGTGCCGAATAACCGCCGGCCTCGGCATGCAGCAGAACGCCGGCCGCATGGTCCCACGGCATCAACCGGTGATAGAGCGAGTAATGCGCCCGCCCGTCCAGCAGGCGCAGATACTCCTGGGCGGCGCTCGACAGGCACACGCGTTCCGCCAGCCCGACGCTGCGCTCTTCCAGTTGGCGCCCCATCTCAGCACTGCAAAAGCGCGTGGACAGCGCCCCGACCATCTGCGGCAGCGGCACGGCCGGTGCGACATGGACACGCCGACCGTCGAGCCAGGCACCCTGCCCCTTCACCGCCGTCGCCATCCGGCCATCGACCGGATCGTGGATCCAGCCGGCAACCGTCTCGCCCTTGCAGGCAAGCGCGACGATCACCGCGAACATCGGTCGTCCCTGGGCGAAGTTGATCGTGCCGTCCACCGGGTCGATGATCCAGACCGGATCGTCGCCATGGATGCGGTCGAGCACGCGCTCGTCCTCGGAGGCGGCCTCCTCCCCGACAACGCGGCTGCCCGGCAGCAGCGCCGACAGCGCCGGGGTCAAGGCCCGCTCCGCCGCCTCGTCCGCCAGCGTGACGAGATCAGTCGGACCGGTCTTCTGCCGGATGTCGGCGGCGTCGAGCTTCTGGAAATAGGGCATGATCTCCGTCCGGGCGACGGATCGGATCAGATCGGCGACGCGGTCGATGTCGGGAAGCGGGAAACCCGTCATGGTCGGTTGGCCCTTTTTCGGCTTGAGTTCGGAGAGGGTCAGCGCTTCGCCGCCGGCTTGCTGCCGGGCACGCTGTCCAGCTTCAATACGGGATCGCCGCCCTTCGGGTCGGTCAGCAGCACCTTGCCGTCCAGTCCGCTGTCCTTCAGCGCCTTCGACAGCGCATCGAAGGTGGCGCGGTCGGCTGCGGCTGCCGCGGCTTCCTTGGCTGCATCGGGCGGCGGTGGCGATACCGGCCCACCCTGCGCCGGTTGGCGTGGCGCCTTGGGGTCGGGTGGCGGCGGAGGCGCCGCAGCGGTATCCTTCTCAGGCTCCGGCGGCGGCGGTGGAGGCGGCGGGGGCTGCCACAGGCGGAAGCAGTCGGTGAAGGTCTGCTGCTTGCAGTCCTTCAGCAGACCGGCGGCATCGGGGGCGACGACCTGCGGCTCGTCGGGCGCCACCGACAGCGGCTTCGGCGGCGGAGGAAGCGGGTCTTCGGGTGGGGTCTCCGGTTCTTCCACATAGCCGGGCGGCAGCGGCGTTCCCGGTCGCAGCGGCTCCGCCGCCGCCAGCGGCTGGACCAATGCCAGCAACAGCGGCAGCGCCGGCATCAGACGGCCGGCACCGGTCAGGATGGTTCGGGAAGGGGAACGGAGCAATTCGGGACCGCGGCGATGGCGAACGGCTCATTATGACCTGCCATCGCAGGCGCCGTCATCCCTCAAGCATGAGTCAAATCACCGTCATGCCGCCGCGCGTTGATCGTGGCGAGACTCATGGCGGTGCCCACCGGTAAAGCCGCCATAGCCCCAGGCGGTCAGTTCATGGCAGATCGCCGAAATCTTCGCGGCCTCATCGGCGTTCGGTTCCCGCTCGCCGGCGGCCTCGATCAGATGCATCAGGGTGGCACGGCCTTCCGGCGTGCGCGAAAGCTCCTGCAGACGCAGCAGAGCGGCACCCGGCGGCAGATTCTCCTGACGGGCGACGAGGGCTACCTGATCGGCGAGAAATGCCGTAATCGAGAAGCACGACGGATCGGTTTGCAACCGCATTGGCAGTCCTCCTCAAGGGGGAGCACGACCGCTCCTTTCCCATCATCGGACCCCAACGGGGAAATAACCACGCCGCATTCGTCTTAAGACCGGAGTGGGGTGCAACAGGTCATAGGCCTGTCCACACCCCTTTCCGTTTAGCCAGGGCGCCCGGCTGCACCGCCTAAGGTTGCTGCTCAGGCTGACTGTCGGGTTGGAACCGCTTTTCGAACCGGGCGAGATCGACGGGGTCGATGGAGACATGCAGATGCGCATGTTCCTCGTCGTCGCGCCGGTCCAGCACCTCCCCCCTGGCATAGAGCCAGGCGAGCGCCGCACCGTCGCCAAGGTCGACCGAGAGGTCCACGACCTGCCGGTTGACGTTCATCCGCTGGTCCAGCAGGCGGTCGAGGTCGTCGATCCCCTCGCCGGACAGGGCGGAGACCGCCACCGCACGCGGATTGCGGCCAGTCTGGGCCAGGATCGCCGCACGGCTTTCCTCGTCCAGCGCGTCGATCTTGTTCAGCACCTCGATCACCCGGTCGTCCGCTTCCGGGTCGATGCCCATGTCGGACAGCACCTCATGGACATCCGCCTTCTGGGCGTCGCTGTCGATGTGGGCGATGTCGCGGACATGCAGGATGATGTCGGCGGCGTCCACCTCCTCCAGCGTGGCGCGGAAGGCGGCGACGAGGCCGTGCGGCAGGTCGGAGATGAAGCCGACCGTGTCCGACAGGATCACCTTGCGCCCCGACGGCAGGGTCACCTGCCGCATGGTGGGATCGAGCGTGGCGAACAGCAGATCCTGGGCGAAGACGTCGGCATTCGCCAGCCGGTTGAACAGCGTCGATTTGCCGGCGTTGGTGTAGCCGACCAGAGCCACCACCGGATAAGGCACCTTCGCGCGTGCCTTGCGGTGCAGGCCGCGGGTGCGCCGCACCTCCTCCAACTCTTTCTTGATCTTGATGATCCGGTCGCCGATCAGGCGGCGGTCAAGCTCAAGCTGCGATTCACCGGGGCCGCCGAGGAAGCCGAAGCCGCCGCGCTGCCGTTCCAGGTGGGTCCAGGACCGCACCAGCCGGGATTTCTGGTAGGTCAGGGAAGCCAGCTCGACCTGGAGCATGCCTTCGCGCGTCCGGGCGCGGGCGCCGAAGATCTCCAGGATCAGGCCGGTGCGGTCGATCACCTTCGCCTTCAGCGACCGCTCGAGGTTGCGCTGCTGCACCGGCGACAGGGCGTGATCGAGGATGACGAGCGACGCCTCCGCCTCTTCCACCACCTGTGCCAGATGCTCCACCGTGCCGGAGCCGAGCAGGGTCGACGGTTGCGGCCGGTTCACCTTGGCGCATTCGGCATGGACGACGTCCAGCTGAATGGCCTGGGCAAGACCGACCGCCTCCTCAAGCCGCGATTCGGGAGGGCGCATGTCCCCGTCCGCCTCACTGCGGAGGACGGGGTGGACCACGATGGCCCGCGCGGCGCCGTCAGGGGCCGCGCCGTTACCATTGGTCAAGGGATCAGACGCTTTCACCTTCCTTGGGCGGCTCGAAAAGTTGAATGGGATGGGCCGGCATGACCGTCGAGATTGCGTGCTTGTAGACGAGCTGGGAATGCGCGTCGCGCCGCAGAAGTACCGAGAAGTTGTCGAACCAAGTAATGATGCCCTGGAGTTTCACGCCGTTCACGAGAAAGACGGTTACGGGAGTCTTGTTCTTACGGACGTGATTGAGAAACACGTCCTGCACGTTCTGGCTTTTTTCAGACATTTTTCATGCCCCCTTCTTCAATGTTCTTGGGACCCCTTTGCTAGGCGGTCCGCTCCCCGTTTCACGGTGTAGGTGTGGTGCGCGTTGGTACCGTCTCGACAGCCGTTTGCAGGGATATGGTATCACCATTGCCGTCCACCAAGCCATACAGGACGCGGTGAAGCGCCGTACAGTCGGTGTGGCGATGGGCGGGCGGGAAGCGGTCGAAGCCGCTCCCCTCGCCCAGCCCTATTAGCACCGGAACGAGACCGGCGCCATGGGCGCATTCCATATCGATGTCGGCGTCGCCGAGAAACCAGACATTCCCCCCCGGCACGATCCCCGCCGGCTCCAGCGCCATCCGCACCGGGGCGATGTGCGGCTTGTCGAACTCGGCATCCTGCGCGCCGACCAGCTTGCCGAAATATCGGGTCCAGCCCAGCGCGTCGGCCTCCGCCCGCAGGAACTTGCCGTTCTTGTTGGAGACGACGGCCTGATAGACGCCCCGCTCGTGGAAATGGCGCAGCAGCGTCTCTGCACCCGGCAGAGGCGTCAGACCGTCCAGATGGTGGGCAGCGAAATAGGCGTAGAACAGGTCGCGCGCCTCGGTCCAGCGCTCGCCGAAAATGCGCGGGAAGCTGTCGCGCAGCGATGCCTTGATCCGCTCGCGCGCCTCCTCAGGCCCCCAAGGGGCGAGGCCGAAGGACACCAGCGCATGGTTCAGCGCCTCGCGCACCGTGTCCCAGTTGCTGACCAGGGTGTTGTCCCAGTCATAAATGACGGCGCGCGGCAGGATGATGGGGGAGGGCAAGGAGATTTCTCGAATAGATTGTCACTGCAGAAGCCCCCTTCCCCCGCCGAGCAGGAAAAGGGTTTGGGTGGGGCAAAATCTCCCCCACCGATCACTCCAGGAACATCTTCCCCTTCTCGCTGCCATGGACGCCCAGCGACTTCAGCTTGCGGTGAAGGGCGGAGCGTTCCATGCCGACGAAGGACGCGGTGCGGGAGATGTTGCCGCCGAAGCGGGTGACCTGGGCCAGCAGATATTCGCGCTCGAACACTTCGCGGGCTTCGCGCAGCGGCAGCCCCATGATCTCGCCGCCCTTGTCCCATTTCAGGACCGTCGGCGTGATGGCGCCGATTTCCGGCGGCAGGGTGTCGGCGCGGATCGGTTCCTTGGGGTCGCCATGGGCCATGATCAGCAGCCAGTCCACGACGTTGCGCAGCTGGCGCACGTTGCCCGGCCAGTCATAGGCCTGCAAGGCGGCCATGGCGTCCTCGCCGAACTCGCGGGTCGGCAGGCCGGACGCTTCGGCGGACCGCTGCATGAAATGGCGGGCCAGCACCGGGATGTCCTCGCGCCGCTCGGCCAGCGACGGCACGCGGATCGGCACCACCGACAGGCGATAGAACAGATCCTGGCGGAAGCGTCCCTGCTCGATCTCCGCCTGGAGGTCGCGGTTGGAGGTGGCGATGACGCGCACGTCCACCTCGACCCGCTGTCCGCCGCCGACGCGCTCGAACACCTGCTCCTGAAGGGCGCGGACGATCTTGCCCTGGGTCTCCAGCGGCATGTCGGCGACTTCGTCCAGCAGCAGCGTGCCGCCATGGGCCTGCTCGAAGGTGCCGATCTTGCGGCCGGGACCGTCGACGCCGGCCTCGGTGCCGAACAGCTCCATCTCCAGCCGCTCCGGCCGCATGGTGGCGCAGTTCAGCCCGACGAAGGGACCGCCGGCCCGGCGGGAGCGGGCGTGGATCAGCCGGGCGACCACCTCCTTGCCGGCGCCGGGCGGGCCGGAGATCAGGACGCGGCTGCCGGTAGGCGCCACCTTGTCGATGGACTGGCGCACCTGATTGACCGCCGACGACTTGCCGATCAGCTCCGCGTCGCCGCCGGCGCGCAGCTTCAGCTCCTGGTTCTCGCGCTTCAGCCGCGCCGCCTCGATGGCGCGGTCCACCATCAGCAGCAGGCGGTCGGCCTTGAACGGCTTCTCGATGAAGTCGTAGGCGCCGACCTTGATGGCCTGGACCGCGGTTTCGATGTTGCCGTGGCCGGAGATCATGATGACCGGCAGGTTGGCATGATCCCGCATCAGCTGTTCCAGGATTTGCAGGCCGTCCAGCCTGCTGCCCTGGAGCCAGATGTCGAGCACGACGAGGCTCGGCCGGCGCGCCGCCACCTGGGCGAAGGCCTGATCGGCGTCGGCGGCTTCGCGCGTCTTGATGCCTTCGTCGTTCAGGATGCCGGCAATCAGCATCCGGATATCGGCTTCGTCATCGACGATCAGAATGTCATGCGCCATGGGCTTCGTGCCTCATCTCTCCGCCGGTCTCCGCCGGCCTGTCGTCACGGCCGCCCGCGTCGTTCGCGACCGTAACCGGGTGTGGAATGACCAGGGTCACGCGCGCCCCGGGTCCGCCTTCGCGGTCCTCGAGGGTCAGCACGCCGCCATGGTCCTCCATGATCTTCTTGACGATGGCGAGCCCCAGCCCGGTGCCCTTGGCCCGCGTCGTCACATAGGGTTCGGTCAGCCGGTCGCGCTGTTCGCCGCCGGGCAGGCCCTTGCCGTTGTCCTGAACGGTGACGACGACCTTCTCGCCGTCGTCCTCCACCGCAATCGCCACCTCTCCGGGCGGCAGCTCCGCGCCGTCGGCCGGCGGCGTGCGCCCCTCGATGGCGTCGGCCGCGTTCTGGAGCAGGTTGGTCAGCGCCTGGGAGATCTGCCGGCTGTCGCAGGCCACCGTCAACGGCCCGGACGGCAACCGTGTGTCGAACCGGATCCTGCCTGAATGGGCGCTCGATTGGAGGAAAACCGCCTGCCGGACCAGATCGTTGATGTTGACCGGCTTCATCACCGGCTGCGGCATCCGCGCGAAGGCGGAAAATTCGTCCACCATGCGGCGGATGTCGTCGACCTGCCGGACGATGGTGTCGGTGCACATGGTGAAGACCTCCGTGTCGCTGGAGATCTCCTTCAGATATTTGCGGCGCAGCCGTTCGGCCGAGAGCTGGATCGGCGTCAGCGGGTTCTTGATCTCATGCGCGATGCGGCGCGCCACGTCGGCCCAGGCCGCCTTGCGCTGCGCCGACACCAGTTCGGTGATGTCGTCGAAGGTGACGACATAGCCGCGCACGGTGCCGTCGCGCACCTCCGCCGCGATGCGGACCAGCAGGGTCAGCGTCGTCTTGCCCGGACGCCGGATCTGGATCTGGTCCTGCACCACGCGGCCGGGCTTCTTCGGCGCGTTTTCCAGCAGGTCGCCGATGTCCGGCAGCAGCTCGACCAGCGACATGCCGACCAGCCGGTCCAGATCCTCCTCGCCCAGCAGGCGGGCGGCGGACAGGTTCGGCAGGTTGATGACGCCGTCGGCATCGACACCCAGCACACCGGCCGACACGCCGGACAGCACCGTCTCGGTGAAGCGGCGGCGCTCGTCGAGCAGCCGGTTGGTCGACAGCAGCTCCCGCCGCTGCCCCTCGATCTCGGTGGTCATCCGGTTGAAGGCACGCGACAGCAGGACGAACTCGTCCTCGCCCGGCGGTTCCGACACGCGGACGGTCAGGTCGCCGGCGCGCACCCGCTCGGCGGCGCCGATCAGGGCGCTGATCGGGCGGACCAGCCGGGTCGCGAAGTTCAGCCCGGCCCACACCGCCGCCAGCAGCAGCAGCATCGCCACCACCAGGAAGATCAGCGTGAAGGTGACCTGCAGGCTGCCGCGCTGGTTCTCCAGCGCCGTGTATTCCTTCACCGCCCCCTCGGCCGAGGCCATGTGCTGGAGCACCCGCGGCTCCACCATGCGGCCGACATAGAGGAAGGTATCGGACACCCGGTCCAGGCTGACCAGGGCGCGGACGCGGTCGTCGGATTCCTTGACGATCAGCGCGACCTCGCCGGTGCGGGCCTGCTGGATCTTGTCTTCGGGGATCGGCTCGAATTCCAGGGTGAAGGTATAGCCGGCCCGCGCGACGATGGCGCCGGTGGTGCCGTTGAAGACGATGGCCTCCGACAGCGCGCGCAGCATCGCCTGGGTGGCGACGACCTGCTCGAACCGCTCGGGGTCGCTGGAGAAGCGCGCCTCCTGCGACAGATCGTTGGCCATCGCCAGCGCGTCGGCGCGGATGTTCTGCTGGTGCTCGTGCAGGTAGGCGCTGGCGACGACCAGGGATTCGTTCACCGCCGTGCGGACACGGTCGCTGAACCAGCTCTGCACCCCGACATAGAAGAACAGGGTGGAAAAGACGGTCATGATGATGGCCGGCGCCACCGCCAGCACGCTGAAGACCAGAACCAGGCGGGTGTGCAGCCGTGACCCCGCCAGCCCGCGCCGCCGCCCGATCAGGATGGCGACGATGCGCCGGGCGATCAGCACGCCCAGCGTCAGCAGGATCGCAAGGTCGAGCGTCAGCAGAAGCGTGACGGTTCGCGGGTTGGCCTGTCCGAACGGCGCGCTTTCCGTCATCGCCGCGTAGGTGGCGAACCCGGCGGCCAAGGCCGCCAGCGACAGGGCAAAGGCCAGCCGCTTGCCCAGGCCGACCCGCCTGGACCATTGGAGAATCTTCTGCCAGACCGGTCTTTGGCCGGCTGCTGCGATGTCGGAATTTGGTGGCATGGTCCGGCGCTAATCTGTTGCCGGAAAGATACACCTCTGTTGCGGCCCTGCCAAGCCTCAACGAATCTGCCTTTCGGACAGCACAGTCTACGCCGGAAGGCGTCAGACGAGGTGCAGAAGGCGTTAAGTGGCCAATGGGCGGCGGTTTGGCCGCCGCCCCTGACCGGGCTGTGTCACAATTTTGGCACGGATCGGCCGCTGTGGCGGGCCTTCCGCACGCACTGCCGGATGCGGCTTATTTGATGCCGCGCATCACCTGGATATCGAGGTCGCGGATCTTCTTGCGCAACGTGTTGCGGTTCAGGCCGAGCAGTTGTGCCGCCTTGATCTGGTTGCCACGGGTCGCCGACAGGCTGAGCGAGATCAGCGGCCGTTCGATTTCACGCAGCACCCGGTCATACAGGCCGTTGGACGGCATGCCGTCCTTGTGGGCGGCGAAATAGTCCTTCAGGTGGCGCTCGACGGCCGAGGACAGGCCCTCGCTCTGCGGTTCCTCGACCGGCTGGGCGGCCGGGGTGGCGTCGGCAAGCTCCGCCTCCACCACATCCAGCCCGATGACCTCCTGCGAATAGAGCGCGGCCAGACGGCGGACGAGGTTTTCCAGTTCACGGACGTTGCCGGGCCAGCGATAGCGCTTCAGCCGATCCATCGCCGCCTGGTCGATGCTCTTGGCCGGAAGTCCCTGGCTGATCCCGAGATTCAGGAAATGGCGGACCAGCAGCGGGATGTCTTCCGTCCGCTCGCGCAGCGGCGGCAGACGGATCGGCACCACGCAGAGGCGATAGAACAGATCCTCGCGGAACAGCCCCTGGCGGATCAGGGTGCGCAGGTCGCGGTGGGTCGCCGCGATGATCCGCACGTCGGTCTTGATCGCGGTGCGCCCGCCGACGGTGGTGTATTCGCCCTCCTGCAACACGCGCAGCAGCCGGGTCTGGGCGTCGAGCGGCATGTCGCCGATCTCGTCCAGGAACAGCGTTCCGCCCTGCGCCTGCTCGAACCGTCCGGTCGACCGGTTGGTGGCCCCGGTGAAAGCGCCCTTCTCGTGGCCGAACAGTTCGGATTCGATCAGTTCGCGCGGGATGGCGGCCATGTTGATGGCGACGAAGGCGCCGTTGCGCCGCTTGCCGTAATCGTGCAGCGCGCGGGCCACCAGCTCCTTGCCGGTCCCGGACTCCCCGGTGATCATCACCGTCAGGTCGGTGCCCATCAGACGGGCCAGCACCCGGTAGATTTCCTGCATGGCGGGCGAGCGGCCGATCAGCGGCAGTTGTTCCTCGCCCTCCACGTCGCCGCCCGGCATGGCGGCCGGCGGGGTATTGGTGTTCAGCGCCCGTTCGACGACGGAAACCAGTTCCTTCAGGTCGAAGGGCTTGGGCAGATATTCGAAGGCCCCACGCTCCGCCGCCTTCACCGCGGTGATCAGCGTGTTCTGCGCGCTCATCACGATGACGCGCATTTCTGGCCGCAGCTTCTTGATGCGCGGGATCAGGTCCAGGCCGTTTTCGTCCGGCATCACCACGTCGGTGATGACCAGATCCCCCTGCCCGTCCGCCACCCAGCGCCACAGCGTCGCGGCGTTGCCGGTGGTGCGGACCTCGTGCCCCAGCCGGGCCAGGGCCTGCGTCAGGACGGTGCGGATGGCGCGGTCGTCATCCGCGATGAGAATGGTCGCTGCGCTCATCAACGAGTCCCCCGGCCGCCCTTGGACTGCAAGCCAGCGTCAGAAATCTTCGAGTCCCCGGAAAGCTTCGGTTCATCGTATTTCGAATCATCGTACATCGGCAGCGACACCTTGAAGACGGTCCGGCGAGGCTGGCTGTCGAACTCAATGGTTCCGCCATGGTCGCCTATCAGTTTCGCCACCAATGCAAGACCGAGGCCAGTCCCGTTCACTTTGCTGGTCACGAACGGATCGAACAGGTTGGACTGCAGGTCTTCCGGAATGCCGTCGCCGTTATCCTGAACCGTCACCAGCAGGGGCAGGTGCCGGCGCACGTCCCCGCCGGGCAGCGCCATGCGCACACCATGCTGGTAGGAGGTCGTCAGCGTGATCTCGCCGCCCGATTCCGGTGCAGCCTCTGCCGCATTTTTAACCAGATTCAGGAAAACCTGCACAAGTTGGTCGCGATTGCCGTAAACAGGAGGCAATGACGGGTCATACCGCTCAACAAAGCGTATTTTTCGGGCAAAGCCGCTCTGGGCCACTTTCCGCACATGTTCCAAAACGGTGTGGATGTTCACCGCGGCGCGTTCCAGCGGCCGTTCGTCGGAGAACACCTCCATCCGGTTGACCAGCGCCACGATGCGGTCGGCCTCGTCGCAGATCAGGCGGGTCAGCACCCTGTCCTGGTCGCTGGCGTTCTCCTCCAGCAGCTGGGCGGCGCCGCGGATGCCGGACAGCGGGTTCTTCACCTCGTGCGCCAGCATTGCCGCCATGGCGGTGACGGAGCGCGCGGCATGACGGTGGGTCAGCGAATGGTCGATCTTGCGGGCGAGCGACCGCTCATGGATGGTCAGCACCACATGGTCGGGCGGGTCGCCCATGGTCGCCACCTGCACCGTCACGTGGTGCGGGCCGATGCGGGGCGTGTCGATGATGACACCATCCTGCGACACCCGGCGGCTGCCCCGGCGCACCTGTTCGATCAGGCCCATCACCGGGCTGTCCGGCGGCAGCAGTTCCGGCAGCGGCATGCCTTCCATGGCGTTGGCGGACAGGTCGAAGAACTCCTGCCCTTCCAGATTGACGAAGCGGATGTCGCCGTTGCCGTCCACCACCAGCACCGGATCGGGCAGGCTGTTCAGCACCACCAGCGAGTCCAGCCGCGGCGCCCGGGCGGCACCCGACCGGTTGCGGCCACGCTGGCCCGGAGCGGTCATCGGTACGGGATCCATCAGGCGGCCATCCTTTCGATTGCCGGTTCATAGAAGGCACGGATGCGGTCGCGCACCGCGTTCGGGTCGCTCAGCTGGTTGACCTCCTGCCGGAACTCGTTGGATCCGCGCAGGCCGGTCGAGTACCAGGAGACATGCTTGCGGGCGACCTTGATGCCGCCGTCCGTGCCGTAATGGCTCAGCATGCTGTCGAAATGCTCCAGCAGCGTGTCCATCTGCGCGGGCAGCGGCGGGTCGGGCAGCGTCTCGCCGGTGCGCAGATACTGCATGACCTGCGACGGAAACCAGGGACGCCCATAGCTGCCGCGCCCGATCATCACGCCGTCGGCGCCGGATTCGGCGAGCGCACGGTCCACCGCCTCGAAGCTGGCGATGTCGCCGTTGACGACGATGGGGATCTTCACCGCCTCCTTCACGTGGCGGACATAGGTCCAGTCGGCGGTGCCGGTGTAGAACTGCATGCGGGTGCGGCCGTGGACCGTCACCATCCTGATGCCGCACTGCTCGGCAATGCGGGCGAGGTTGGGAGCGTTCCGGTTGGTCTCGTCCCAGCCCAGCCGCATCTTCAGCGTCACCGGAATACTGACGGCCTTCACCACCGCCTCCAGGATGCGGCCGGCCAGTGCCTCGTCCCGCATCAGGGAAGAGCCGGCATGGCCGTTCACCACCTTCTTGACCGGGCAGCCGAAATTGATGTCGACGACCGCGGCGCCGCGGTCCTGGTTCAGCTTCGCCGCCTCTGCCATCACCTCGGGCTCGCAGCCGGCGAGCTGGACCGCCATCGGAAACTCTTCCGGCTCGGTTTCCACCATGCGCAGGGTCTGGCGGTTCTCGCGGATCATCGCCTGGCTGGCGATCATCTCAGACACGACGAGGCCGCAGCCCGCGCGCTTCACCAGACGGCGGAACGGCAGGTCGGAGACACCCGACATGGGCGCCAGGATCACCGGTCCGGCGAGCGTGATGGGTCCGATTTGTATGGTCATTCTCACCTGCCCGATTGATGGGCAAATCAACAAAGTGCCGTCAATTTGAGCAAGTTATCACGTGGCGACAGTCATGTGCAAGGGCGAAGCCCGGCCGCCGCGTTCAGGCCCTGCCCTAAACCCATGATCTTGCACCGGCTTGCGCCGATTTCCGGCTCAGCTCCAGCTCCACTGCCCGATCAGCACGTTCGAGACGAACTTGACGCCGGGATAGGCAAGCGTCGCCAGCAGGTAGACGATCAGCATGGTTCGCGCCGCCGTCCGTCCGCGCACCCCGGTCCGGTATTCGGCAAGCAGCAGGATGCCGATCACGATGAAGGTCGCGAGCGACAGCAGGCTCTTGTGGTCGGTGCGGAACAGCAGACCCTGCTCGAAATAGAGCACGGCCATGCCGGTGGCGAGACCGGCACCCAGCACCACTTCGGACGCGATCAGCAGGCGCAGTTGGAGCCGCTCGCTTTCCGCCACCGGCGGCAGGAAGCGGCTGAGCGGGGTTGGCCGCTTGGATTTCAGCGCCCGGGTCTGGATCACCGCGGCGAAGGACGACACGGCGCTGAGCGTCAGCAGGGCATAGGTGAAGACCGACACGGCGATGTGCAGGTCGATCCACACGCCCGGCGCATTGCCGCGCAAGATCGGCGCCGGCGCATCCTCGGTCAGGGTCGCCAGCAGGCAGACCACCAGCAGATAGGGCAGCAGCAGCGGCGCCAGCCTCCAGGCGGTGGCATGGAACAGGCTCAGACCGATGAACAGCGCCATGCAGGCGGCCGTCGTCACCCACAGCGCCGTCGAGAAGCCGGTCTGCCACTGGCCGGCAACCTGGAGGATCGCCCACATGCCGGGCCCGGCGGCGGCGAGCAACAACGCGCCCCAGAAAGCCCAGCCGCGTCCCTCCACGCCCTGCCCAGCGATGCGCCGATAGGGGTAGAGGGCGGCAGGCACCAGGGCCACCAGCGCCGTCAGGCTCAAAAGAATGTTCTGCGACATGGACCCGAATGCACTCCCGTCTTCCCGCCATCATGCTGCCGGAGCGTGCCGGCCGGCTCCCTGACATTGTCCGGAGCGTCTCGGCGGCAAGGCTCGGCACTTGGCGGAACCACGGCGACAGGCTAGGCTCCGCGACGTTCCCGTCAAGTGGCTATCATATCTTACGGTTTGCCTTATGCCCACCTGCATCGCCCCCACCTGTATTGCTTTGATCGTGGCCGGAGGGTCCGGACAGCGGTTCGGGGCCGAGCGGCCGAAGCAGTATCTCGACCTCGCCGGCAAGCCGGTACTGCGCCGGACGGTGGAGGCTTTCCTGGGCCATCCGCAGGTCACCGGCGTGCGCGTGGTCATCGACCCGACTTGGCGCGACGCCTATGACGCCGCCCTGTTCGGGCTTGCCCTGCCCGACCCGGTTGCCGGCGGCGCCAGCCGTCAGGACTCGGTCCGCAATGGGCTGGAGGCCTTGGCCGCCGACGGCGCGCCCGACCTCGTCCTGATCCATGACGCCGCCCGCCCCCTGATCGATGCGGACACCATCGCTGCGGTGATCGCGGCACTGGACGGCACGCCGGGCGCCATCGCGGCGGTGCCGGTGGCCGATACGCTGAAACGCGGCAGCGGTGACGCCATCGCCGGCACGGTTGACCGCGACGGGCTGTGGCGGGCGCAGACACCGCAGGGCTTCCGCTTCCCGGCCATTCTCGAAGCCCACCGGGCTGCCGCCGGTCTGTCGCTGACCGACGATGCCGCGGTGGCGGAGCGTGCCGGGCTGAGCGTGGCGCTGGTGCCGTCCAAGGAGGACAATTTCAAGGTGACCACCCCCGACGACCTGACCCGCGCCACCCGCGCGATCGTGAGCAGCCTGTGGGACGTGCGGACCGGCAGCGGTTTCGATGTCCACCGCTTCACCGACGGCGATTTCGTAACGCTCTGCGGCCTGCGCGTCCCCCACAGCCATGGGCTGGAAGGCCACTCCGACGCGGATGTCGGATTGCATGCCTTGACCGACGCCATTCTTGGCGCGCTGGCAGCCGGCGACATCGGCAGCCACTTTCCGCCGACCGATCCGCGTTGGCGCGGGGCCGACAGCGCCAAGTTCCTGCGCCATGCCGCCGATCTGGTGGCGGAGCGCGGCGGCGTCATCGCCCATGCCGACGTGACCATCATCTGCGAGCGGCCGAAGGTCGGCCCCCACCGCGCCGCCATGGCGGACCGCATTGCCCAGATTCTGGGCATCGAGGTCGGGCGGGTCAGCGTGAAGGCGACCACCACCGAGCAGTTGGGCTTCACCGGCCGGCGCGAGGGTATTGCGGCACAGGCTGTGGCGACCGTCCGACTTCCGGGCTAACATCCCGACCGACGATACGAACCGGGAGAGGCCGTCATGTTTCCCGAGATCATCCGCGACCTTGCCGCCCAGACGCTTGCCGAATACGGCCTCGCCGGATTCATGCTGGCGACGGCCGAATCCTGCACCGGCGGCCTGATCGCCGGCGCCCTGACTGACATTGCCGGCTCGTCCAAGGTGGTTGACCGCGGTTTCGTCACCTACACCAACATCGCCAAGACCGAGGTGCTGGCCGTGCCCGCCAGCCTTCTGCATGCACATGGTGCCGTCAGCCCGGAGGTGGCGGTCGCCATGGCGGTCGGCGCGCTGGCAAAATCGCGGGCTGACGTGACGGTGGCGGTGACAGGAATCGCCGGCCCCGGCGGGGCCACGGAAACCAAGCCGGTCGGCAGGGTTTATGTCGCGACGGCCGTGCGCGGCGGATCTGCCAAGGCCAAGGAATATACCTTCCCCGGCGACCGTGACGCCGTGCGGATGGCCACGGTCCAGGCGGCGTTGGAGCGGCTTCGGCTCGCCCGGCCGACCGGAAGCCTGCGCTGAAGAATCGCCGACAAGCTCTTTACCAATAAGGAAAAAGACCCGATGCCGACCATCAACATCCAGCTGTTCGAAGGACGCACCGTCGAACAGAAGCGCGAATACGCCAAGGCGTTGACCGAGGCGACCGTGAAGGTCCTCGGCTGCTCGCCCTCCGCGGTGGACATCATCTTTCAGGACGTGAAGAAGAGCGATTGGGCGAGCGGCGGGGAGCTGTGGTCGGACAAGAGCTGACCGACCACCCGCCCCAATCGTCCGCGGCCGGCGTCAGGCCGGCTGCGTCGCACGGCCCGGCCCGTAAAGCTGGGCCGCGCGCGTTTCGAAGGCCTGCACCATGCGGCGGACAGCCTCGTTGAACAGCAGGCCCATGATCTTCTGCAGCATCTTCGAACGGAACTCGAAATCGACGAAGAAGTCGACACAGCAACCGCCGGGATGCTCGCTGAATATCCAATGATTGTTCAGGTACTGGAAAGGCCCGTCGGTGTACTGCACGTTGATCCGGCAGTCGGGCTCGTGCAACTCCACCCGTGAGGTGAAGCGTTCGCGGACCATCTTGAAACCGATGATCAGGTCCGCGAACATCACATTGTCTTCGCGCTTGCGGATGCGGGCCGCCAGGCACCAGGGCAGAAACTCGGGATACTTCTCCACGTCCGCGACCAGGTCGTACATCTGCTGGGGCGTGTAGGGAAGAACCTTCTTCTCCGCGTGCGTCGGCATGCCCGTACCGTGTCCTTTCTTATTGAACCGCCTGGATCAGACGGTGGCGATCCCCAGCTTGCGCAGCCGGGCTTCGCGCAGCTTCTCGAAATCCGCACCCGCATGGTAGGACGAGCGCGTCAGCGGCGACGAGGCCACCAGCAGGAAGCCCTTGCCGCGGCCAACAGTGGAATAACCGTCGAACTCCTCGGGAGTCACGAAACGATCCACCGCCGCATGCTTGGGCGTGGGCTGGAGATACTGCCCAATCGTCAGAAAGTCCACATCGGCGGAGCGAAGATCGTCCATCACCTGCCCGATCTCCTCCTTCGTCTCGCCCAGGCCGACCATCAGGCCGGACTTGGTGAAGATCGTCGGATCCAGCTCCTTCACCCGCGCCAGCAGTTGCAGCGAGGCGAAGTAGCGCGCGCCGGGACGGATCGTCGGGTAGAGGCGCGGCGCGGTTTCCAGATTGTGGTTGAAGACGTCGGGCTTGGCCTCCACCACCACCTCGACCGCACCCTTCTTCTTCTGGAAGTCGGGGGTGAGGATCTCGATGGTCGTCTCCGGCGAGGCGACACGGATGGCGCGGATGGTGCGGGCGAAATGCTCGGCACCGCCGTCGGCCAGATCGTCGCGGTCGACCGAGGTGATGACGACGTGGGAAAGCTTCAGCTGACCGACGGCCTCCGCGACTTTCTCCGGCTCATGCGGGTCGAGCAGATCCGGACGCCCGGTCTCCACGTTGCAGAAGGCGCAGCCGCGCGTGCAGATGGACCCCAGGATCATGAAGGTGGCGTGCTTCTGCTTCCAGCACTCCCCGATGTTCGGGCAGGCGGCCTCTTCGCACACGGTGTTCAGCTTCAGACCGCGCATCAACTGGCGGGTCTCGTTGTATTCCTGGCTCATCGGCGCCTTGACCCGGATCCAGGCCGGTTTGCGCTGGATGGGGTTGTCGGGCTTATGGGCCTTTTCGGGGTGGCGCAGCTTCTCGGTCTGGTCGACGAGGGTCATGGTCTAAAGCTCCCGATGGCCGACGCGATGCCCCGGCCCCGACAATAGGTGCGATGAGGGTGTCAAACCCGCCATTCCGGCGGAAACAGTTCGGCCGGATAGGCCGGATCGAGCGCCTGGTCAAGCGTGAAAGGCGGCTCGACCGGGAAATGGCCGTCAGGGGTATCCGCCTCGACGGCTGCCCGCAGGCGGGCATCCGCGTATACATCGGCGAAAACGCCGGCGATGTAGGGCCGAAGGCTGGGGCTGTCCTTGACCTCGCGGATCAGCTTCTTGCGCTGCTCCCGGACGGTCAGGCGCCAGCCACGCTCGCGCCGTTCCCGCAGGTCAGGGCAGAACATCCATTTCAGCAAATGGACCAGCAGAACGCCAAGGCGATGATCGATCTCGGACTTCTGGCTGCGGCCCATGCATTCGATCTCCTCGGCGACGTTCTCCCAGTCGACCGGTGCATTGTTCCGCTCGGCGCCGGCACGGCGAAGCTCCTGCGCCTGGGCTTGGGTCCAGGCGTAGAAATCCTCGTCATACGCGGCGCTGCTGCGGTCCATGGCCCCATCCGGCTGGGAAGAACGTCACCTCGGAAACATTAGTTAAAAGTGGATCGCCCGGCCATAGGCATCAAGGACCGACTCATGCATCATTTCCGACAGGGTCGGGTGCGGGAACACCGTGTGCATCAGCTCGGCCTCGGTCAGCTCCGACGACTTGGCGATGCCGTAGCCCTGGATCAGCTCGGTCACTTCCGCGCCGATCATGTGGGCGCCGAGCATCTCGCCGGTCTTGGCGTCGAAGATGGTCTTGATCAGGCCTTCCGGCTCGCCGAGCGCGATGGCCTTGCCGTTGCCGACGAACGGGAAGCGGCCGACCTTGATCTCGTAGCCGGCTTCTTTCGCCTTCTTCTCCGTCAGGCCGACCGACGCGATCTGCGGGTGCGAATAGGTGCAGCCCGGGATGTTGCGGACGTTCAGCGCATGCGGATGCTTGCCGGCGATGTGCTCGGCCACGATCACACCCTCATGGCTGGCCTTGTGGGCAAGCCAGGGGGCGCCGGTCACGTCGCCGATGGCGTACACGCCCGGCTCGTCGGTCTCGCACATGCCGTTGGCCTGGATGTGGCCGCGGTCGGTCTTGACCTTAGTGTTCTCCAGCCCGAGGTTCTCGGTGTTCGGGCTGATGCCGACGGCGACGATGACGCGGTCGACCGTGATGTCCTCGGTCTTGCCGCCGGCCTCGACGGCCACGGTCACGCTGTCGGCGGCCTTGCGCAGGTTGCCGGCCTTGCCGCCGGTGATGATGCGCATGCCCTGCTTTTCGAAGGCTTTCCGGGCCAAGCCCGAGATTTCCTCATCCTCCACCGGAAGGATGCGATCCATCACCTCGACCACGGTGACCTTGGCGCCCAGCGCATTGTAGAAGCTGGCGAACTCGATGCCGATGGCGCCGGAGCCGATGACCAGCAGCGACTTCGGCATGGTATCCGGGGTCATCGCCTTGCGGTAGGTCCAGACCAGCTTGCCGTCATCCTCCAGGCCCGGCAGCGTGCGGGCACGCGCACCGGTGGCGATGATGATGTGCTTGGCGCCGAAGGTGCCGACCGGGGGTTCGCCCTTGGAAACCGCCACCTGCCCCTTGCCGAGCAGCTTGGCGGAGCCTTCGATCACCGCGACCTTGTTCTTCTTCAGCAGGTGCTTGACGCCGCCGTTGAGCTGGCCTGCGACCTTGCGCGAACGGGCGACGACCTTGTCGAGGTCGAAGGACGGGTTCTGGATGACCAGACCATAGTCGGACGCGTGCTTGGCGAGATGCAGCACCTCGGCCGAGCGCAGCAGCGCCTTGGTCGGGATGCAGCCCCAGTTCAGGCAGATGCCGCCCAGGTTTTCACGCTCGATGACCGCAGTGTGCAGGCCCAGCTGAGCGGCGCGGATCGCCGCCACGTAACCGCCCGGTCCGCCGCCGATGACGATGACGTCGTAATTGATGTCGGCCAAGGGTGTTCTCCCCATTCAGGAGCGAGGCGCATCCTCGCGGCCGGCGGCAAAGATGCCTTCCTCGACCCGGCACGCCTCGTCGATGATCGTCTGGTACAGGGTGGCCATGAAGTCCGGATCCAGGCCGTACGCCAAACCCGCCTCGGCCGCCCGCCGTTTGACCGCTTCGACGCGGTCGGGCAGGACGGCCGGCAGGTTCTCCGCCATCTTCACCGCTGCGACGCGGTGGACGACGGACAGGCGCTTGCCCAGCAACGCGACGATCTCGTCGTCGATGGCGTCGATCTCGGCGCGGAGCGGGGCAAGGCTTTTCGACATGGATCCGGTCCTTCAATCCGTCAGAGCAGCATCGAGAGCGGATCTT
This sequence comes from Azospirillum palustre, assembly GCF_002573965.1. Lineage (NCBI taxonomy): Bacteria > Pseudomonadati > Pseudomonadota > Alphaproteobacteria > Rhodospirillales > Azospirillaceae > Azospirillum > Azospirillum palustre. Next base: position 1,368,968 of record NZ_PDKW01000043.1, read on the forward strand.
CGAGCAGCTTCTTCACCGCTCCAAGGAATTCCGCACCGACGGCGCCATCGGCCACGCGGTGATCGAAGGTACCGGTCAGGCTCATCACCGTGGCGATGGCCAGAGCGCCGTCCTTGACCACCGGGCGCTGCTCGCTGGCGCCGACCGCCAGGATGCAGGCCTGCGGCGGGTTGATGATCGCCTGGAACTGCTTGATCCCCATCATGCCAAGGTTGGAGATGGAGATCGTGCCGCCCTGATACTCTTCCGGCTTCAGCGCGTTGTCGCGCGCCTTCTTGGCCAGCACCTTCATCTCGTTGGAGATGTCGGCCAGACCCTTGGTCTCCGCCTTCTTGACGATCGGGGTGATCAGCCCGGTCGGGGTGGCGACGGCGACCGAGATGTCGGCGTGGCTGTACTGCAGCATCGCCTCGTCGGTCCAGGCGGCGTTCAGCGCTGGGACCTTCTTCAACGCCAGCGCCACGGCGCGGATGATGAAGTCGTTCACCGACAGCTTGTAGGCGTCGGACCGGCCGTTCAGCTCGGCGCGGACCTTCATCAGCGCATCGATCTCGACATCCACCGTCAGGAAGTAGTCGGGGACCGTGCGCTTCACCTCGCCCAGACGCTTGGCGATGGTCTTGCGCATGCCGCTGTTCGGCACGGCGGTGTAGGCCATGCCCAGCTTGTCGGCGAGCGCCTTGGCATCGACACCCTCGGCCTTCGCCGGGGCCGGTGCAGCGGCGGGAGCCGGAGCGGCGGCCGGAGCCGGGGCAGCAGTCGGAGCGGCGGCGGCCTTGGCCGGGCCGGCGGCCTTGGCGGCCTCGACGTCGGCCTTGACGATGCGGCCGTGCGGGCCGGTGCCCTTGACGGTCTTCAGGTCGACGCCAACCTGCTCGGCGATGCGGCGGGCCAGCGGGCTGGCGAACACGCGCTCGCCAGCTGCCGCCGGAGCGGCAGCGGCCGGAGCAGGAGCAGCGGCGGCAGCCGGAGCTGCTGTGGGTGCCGGGGCGGCGGCCGGAGCAGCCGCCACCGGGGCCGGAGCGGAACCGGCCGACGCCAGCGCGCTCTCGTCCTCGCCCTCTTCCAGCAGGATGGCGATGGGGGTGTTCACCGCCACGCCCTGGCTGCCGGCCGGGATCAGGATCTTGCCGATGCGGCCTTCATCGACCGCTTCGACTTCCATGGTGGCCTTGTCGGTTTCGATCTCGGCGAGCACGTCGCCGGACTTCACCGTGTCGCCTTCCTTCTTCAACCACTTGGCGAGGTTGCCCTCGGTCATCGTGGGCGAGAGGGCGGGCATCAGAATCTGAACGGTCATCCTATCAGCCCTCCTCTCAGCGGTAGCAGGCTTGCTTGGCGGCCTTGACGATGTGATCGACCTGCGGCAGCGCCAGCTTTTCCAGGTTGGCGGCGTAGGGCATCGGCACATCCAGGCCGGCCACGCGGGCCACCGGCGCGTCGAGATAATCGAACGCCTGCTCCATCATCAGCGCGCACATTTCCGAACCGATGCCGGCGAAGGGCCAGCCCTCCTCGACGGAGACGAGGCGGTTGGTCTTCTTGACGCTGTTGACGATAGTCTCGGTGTCCAGCGGACGGATCGTGCGCAGGTTGATGACCTCCGCGTCGATGCCTTCCTTGGCCAGGATCTCGGCGGCGGCCAGGGCATGGCCGACCATGATCGAGAAGGCGGTGATCGTCACGTCCTTGCCGGCGCGCTCGATCTTGGCCTTGCCGATCGGCAGGACGAAGTCCTCGTCCTCCGGAACCTCGAAGCTCTGGCCGTAGAGGATCTCGTTCTCGAGGAAGACCACCGGGTTCGCGTCGCGGATCGCCGCCTTCAGCAGGCCCTTGGCGTCGGCCGCCGACCAGGGCGACACGACCTTCAGGCCTGGGCAATGGGCGTACCAAGAGGCGTAGCACTGCGAGTGCTGGGCGCCGACGCGGGCAGCGGCGCCGTTGGGGCCGCGGAACACGATCGAGTTGCTCATCTGACCGCCCGACATGTACAGCGTCTTGGCGGCCGAGTTGATGATGTGGTCGATCGCCTGCATGGCGAAGTTGAAGGTCATGAACTCGACGACCGGCTTCAGGCCCTTGAAGGCGGCGCCGACGCCAAGACCGGCGAAACCGATCTCGGTGATCGGCGTGTCGATGACGCGACGCTCGCCGAACTCCTGCAGCAGGCCCTGGGTCACCTTGTAGGCGCCCTGGTACTGCGCGACCTCCTCACCCATGACGAAGACCTTGTCGTCACGGCGCATTTCCTCGGCCATCGCATCGCGCAGCGCTTCGCGGACCGTCTTCTTGACGGTCTTGGCCATGAACCTGTCCTCGTCCGACGCGGGCGCCGCGACCGGAGCCGCCGGCACCGTGGGCGCCGGAGCCGGAGCGGCTTCCGCCACCGGGGCGGGAGCGGGGGCGGCCGGAGCGGCGGCGGTCGGGGCATTGCCGCCCTTGCTCAGCGCGCTCTCGTCCTCGCCTTCTTCCAGCAGGACGGCGATGGGGGTGTTCACGGCGACGTTGTCGGTGCCCTCGGCGATCAGGATTTTGCCGACGCGGCCCTCATCGACCGCCTCGACCTCCATGGTCGCCTTGTCGGTTTCGATCTCGGCGAGCACGTCGCCGGACTTCACCGGGTCACCTTCCTTCTTCAGCCATTTCGCCAGTTTGCCCTCTGTCATCGTGGGCGACAGGGCCGGCATCAGCACTTCGATCGGCATTCCTCAACCTCCGGCGGCGCGGGGAGTCCGGTTTCCCGTCCCACAAGGCGCCGCTCCCGCTTATCGTTGACGTCAGGATCAGACGAGAATGTCGGTCCACAGCTCCGACGGATCGGGCTCCGGGCTCTGCTGGGCGAACTCGGCCGATTCGGTGACGATCGCCTTCACCTCGCGGTCGATCTCCTTCAGCTTGTCCTCGTCGGCGTGGTTGCCGGACAGGATCTTCGCCTTCAGCTGATCGATGGGATCGGATTCCGACCGCATCTTCTCGACCTCTTCCTTCGTCCGGTACTTGGCCGGGTCGGACATCGAGTGGCCGCGGTAGCGGTAGGTCTTCATCTCGAGGATGACGGGGCCGTTGCCCCCGCGGATGTGGGGCACCCACTGGTCCGCCGCGGCCTTGACCTCCAGCACGTCCATGCCGTTGACCTGATAGCCGGGGATGCCGTAGGCCGCGCCGCGCTGGTGCAGCTCGCCGGCAGAGGCGCGCTCCTGCGAGGTGCCCATGGCGTATTTGTTGTTCTCGATGATGAAGAGCACAGGCAGCTTCCACAGCGCCGCCATGTTGAAGCTCTCGTAGACCTGGCCCTGGTTGATCGCGCCGTCACCGCAATACACGGCGGCCACGCCACCGTCGTTGCTGTACTTGTGCGCGAAGGCCAGACCGGTGCCGAGCGGGACCTGCCCGCCGACGATGCCATGGCCGCCGAAGAAGTTCTTCTCCTGGCTGAACATGTGCATCGAGCCGCCCTTGCCCTTGGAGTAGCCTCCAATGCGGCCGGTCAGCTCGGCCATCACGCCCTTGGCTTCCATGCCGCAGGCCAGCATGTGGCCATGGTCGCGGTAGCTGGTGATGACGCTGTCGCCATCCTTCAGGGCGGCCTGCACGCCGACCACAACGGCTTCCTGGCCGATGTAGAGGTGGCAGAAGCCGCCGATCAGACCCATGCCGTACAGCTGGCCCGCCTTCTCTTCGAAGCGGCGGATCAGCAGCATCTCGCGATAATAGTGAAGAAGCTCTTCGGAAGAGACGGCTTGAGCGGGCGCGGTGTCGGTCAGCGCCTTGGTGGAACGGCGTCGGGACGCGGCCATGATTCCTCCCCAGGGTTCAAGCGGCAAAGGTCATTGACAGAACCTTTTGCCGCCGCGCGTTGCGGGCATGCGAGAGCCCGCACCGGAAGCGAATATGGCGCGCACAGTACACGAGCTTCAGGGGGCGCGCAAACGTCTGTTTTTGCAGCGCTATTTCAGATTAACCGCGAAACGGTTAATCGGCTGAAATCCCCTTACTTCTGCTGGCCGGACCCTTCCTGTTCCGCCAGTTTCGGCAGCTTTACGATGACGTCGCGCGGGCTCGCGAAGTTCAGCATCAGGCGCGCCCGCTCCTCCAGCATGTCGCGGTCGAGGCCGTCGCCGCGCAGCAGCTGCGCACGGCGCTCCATATCCTCCCGCTCGGTGCGGAGCTGGTTGAGGACCCCTTCGGCCTGGGCGATCTCTCCCTGGATCTGCTTCATCGCCACCAGCCCGCGGTCGCCGTGGACCGCGTAGTAGGCGAAATAGGCGACCACGCAGGCGCACAGCGCCGGCATGATTGCTTGGCGGATCGCGCTTTTGGCGGCGCGGGCGAGCGTGTCGGTGAGGTCGGCGATCATCGTCATGGTGGCATGATGGAATCACAGCCACTTTCCGCCGGTCAAACGAAAAAGATGGAAAAGCCAAGTCGCAAAAGGTTCGTGTTCTTTGCGCAACCCAGTAATGGGTATCTGTCACACGCAGCCCACAAATCGCGACGATGTTCCCGTAAAGTTCTCATCTTCCGCAGCAAGAATCCGGCGGACGGAAACGTTCATCTGAACAGGCACCCACCCGGCATAGCACCAAGGTGGATGGAATGAAACCGGCAGTGGCGTGTTTGGACGCATACGGTGCCGCCGGGCCCCTGCCGAGTCCGCTTCATACCCGCAAGGCAGGTTCCGTCGATGGCGCCGCCCACTGGCTGAGGAGCAACACTCATGCGCAGCAAGTTTTTGATCGTGGCCCTGCCCGCCCTGCTTCTGGGGCTGGCCGCCTGCGATGACCACAACGCCCAGAATTCAAACGCGGCCAACCAGACCAGCCCGGCCACCAGCAGCGGGTCGAGCAGCGGATCCACCACCGTTCCGCCGCCGTCGACCGGTGTGCCGGTGCAGGGCGGCACCTCCGGCAACTCGATGAACGAGACCACCGGCGCCACCCAAACCGTGCCGGGCGGATCAACCGCCGGCGGGTCGGCCGGCGGCGGCGCCAGCACCGGCGGGTCCGCCACCCCCTCGGGTGGGCAGTAAAGACGGCTGGCAGTAAAGATGGCGGTATGCGGCCCCTCCGCCCTTCAAGGGTGAGGGGCCGCTCCCTACACGTCCACCACGCGCCCGTGCCGGTCCGAGACCGCACCGCCGCTATGCGGTTCGAAGGCGACGCCCTTGACCAGCGCCACCACCTCGCGGCCGGGCATCAGTCCCAACTCGCGCACCGCCGCGCGGGTGATGCGCGCGATCAGAAAGGAACCGCCCACCGCCAGCCGCACGTCGGCGGAGGATGGTCCGGCCTCCGCCAACTCGATCACCGTCGCGGTCAGCGCGTTGCGCAGACTGACGCCGGCCAGCGGCTGCAACGCGACGATCACGTCGCGGGCATGGATGTGCAGCCGGACGGCGGAACCGGGCGGACGGTCGATCTGCGGCACGGTCAGCCGTCCGCCGTCGAAGGCCAGCACCGACAGGCCGTCCTCCGGGATATGGGTCTCGACCGTCAGGTCCAGCACGGCGCCGGCATCCTGCGCGCCGGTCACCGCCGACAGGTCCAGCCGGCCCATCACCGTTCCGACCGGTCCGGACCCACGCACCCTGCCCTCCGCGATCAGCACCATGGTGGTGGCGAGCCGCACCACCTCGTCCAGCGCGTGGCTGACCATGACGATGGGAATGTTCATCTCGTCACGCAGCCGCTCGATATAGGGCATGATCTCCGCCTTGCGGGCAGCGTCGAGCGAGGCCATCGGCTCGTCCATCAGCAGAAGGCGCGGCTGAGCCAGCAGAGCGCGGCCGAAGGCGATGCGCTGCCTCTCGCCGCCGGACAGGCCGCGCGGCCGGCGGTCCAGCAGATGGCCGAGCCCCAGCAGATCCACCACCGGGCCGAAGGCGATGCGCCGCTCCGCGGCCGGCACACGGCGCAGGCCGTATTCAAGGTTGCTGCGGACGGTCATGTGCGGAAACAGCCGCGAATCCTGGAAGACATAGCCGATGCGCCGCTTCTCCACCGGCACGTCGACGTGCCGGGCGCTGTCGAAGAACACGGTGTCGCCGACGCGGATATGCCCCTCGTCCGGCCGGGTCAGCCCGGCAATCGCATTGATGACCGAGGTCTTGCCGGACCCGGACCGGCCGAACAGCGCCGTCACGCCGCGTTCCTCGGCGGTGAATGCGATGTCGAGGGTGAATGCGCCCAGACTCTGGCGGATTTGCAGGTCGAGCATGATCAGACCTGCCCGATCAGGCGGCGAACCCGGTTCGCCAGGAATTCAGACAGCATCAGCGCCAGCAATGCCACGGTGAAGGAGATTGCCGCCAGCCTTGCCGCCACCGCATCGCCGCCGGGTTCCTGCGTCGCGGCATAGATCGCCAGCGGCAGGGTCTGCGTCTTGCCGGGGATGTTGGACACGAAGGTGATCACCGCTCCGAACTCGCCCATCGCCGCGGCGAAGGCCACGATGGCGCCGGACAGCAGTCCGGGCGCCATCAGCGGCAGCAGAATGGTGAAGAAGCGGTCGACCGGCCCGGCGCCCAGCGTGCGCGCCGCCGCCTCCAGCCCGCCGTCGATGGCCTCCACCGACAGGCGGATCGCCCGCACCATCAGCGGGAAGGAGGTCACCGCCACCGCCAGTGAGGCGCCTTCCGCGGTGAAGATCAGCTTGATCCCGAAGGTCTGGTACAGCCAGCCGCCGACCACTCCCTTCGTCCCCATGGTCACCAGCAGGATATAGCCGGTGACCACCGGCGGCAGGACCAGCGGGAGATGGACCAACCCGTCGAACAGCGTCTTGCCCGGAAAGGAATAGCGGCCGAGCACCCAGGCGGCGAGCACGGCGAGCGGCAATCCCAACGCGATGGCGACGCCCGCGACACGCAGGCTGAGCAGCAACGCGGTGGTCTCCATCGGCGTCAGGATTTCCATGCCGCTGAGCTTACGGTGCCTTGGGTGCCGGGACGAAGCCGAATTCCTTCCAGACCGCCATGCCGTCCGGCGACTTCATGTAGTCGAGGAACGACGCGGCAGCCGCAGTCTTCGAGGACGCAACCAGCGCCGCCGGATAGGTGATCGGCGGATAGCTGTCGGGCGGGAAGGCCGCGGCGACCTCCACCCCCGGATCGATGGCGGCGTCGGTGCGATAAACGATGCCGACCGGCACCTCGCCGCGGCTGACCAGAACCAGGGCCGCGCGCACGCTGTCGGCCCGCGCCAGCTTCGGTTCGACCGCCGCCCACTGGTCAAGCTTCTCCAGCGCGGCCTTGGCGTACTTCCCGACCGGAACGTTCGACGGATCGCCGGTGGCGAGCCGTCCGTCGCCCAACTGCTCCGCCAGCTTGCCGCCCTTGGACAGGTCGGGCTTCAGCGTCGATCCCTTCGGCACCACGACCACCAGCTCGTTGCCGAGCAGGTTCACCCGGCTGTCGGTCTTGATCAGGTTGCGCTGCTGGAGATAGTCCATCCAGTCGAGATCGGCCGAGATGAAGATGTCGGCCGGAGCCCCATTCTCGATCTGCTTGGCAAGCGCCGACGACGCGGCGAAAGAGGAGGTCACGGTGGCCCCGGTCTTCGCCTTGAACTGTGTCGCCAGCTTTTCCACCGCATTCTTGGTGGAGGCCGCCGCCAGCACCAGCACATCCTGCGCCATCGCCGCCGGTGCCGCGAGCGTCAGCCCGACACCGAGAATAACCGCCGACATCGCCGACCTGAACCGGCCGCGCCCCAGAGCCCCATGCAACCCAACCATCGCCACCTCCTGCCGGATTTGACATTTCATCTATATTCAAACGGATACAACGCTTCGCAATTGCGGTAAAGCCCAAACGGCCCGGCCGACGCTGGATCCGGAATCTCAGGTGCCGAAGCTGGATGCGCATATCGGGCGTTCACATCATGTCATGACTTGCCTTGCTACACCGTGATAGGAAGTTCGGCTGATCGGACCCGGTCCAAGCCACCTCCCGCACCAGGAAAGCCCCATGCGCGCCGTCAAGATTTCCCCCTCGATTCTCTCCGCCGACTTCGCCCGGCTGGGCGAGGAGGTCCGCGCGGTCGATGCCGCCGGCGCCGACTACATCCACATCGACGTGATGGACGGCCATTTCGTGCCGAACCTGACCATCGGGCCGGGCGTGGTGAAGGCGTTGCGTCCCCATACCGCCAAGGTCTTCGACGTCCACCTGATGATCTCGCCGGTGGATCTCTTCGTTCCGGAATTCGCCAAGGCCGGCGCCGACATCATCACCGTCCATCCGGAAGCCGGTCCGCACCTGCACCGCACCATCCAGCTGATCAAGTCACTGGGCAAGAAGGCCGGCGTATCGCTGAACCCGGCCACGCCGGTGGACGCCATCCAGCATGTGCTGGAGGACATCGACCTCGTCCTGGTGATGACGGTGAATCCCGGCTTCGGCGGCCAGAGCTTCATCAAGAGCCAGCTTCCGAAGATCCGCGACCTGCGCGCCCGCATCGACGCGCTCGGCAAGCAGATCGACCTTGAGGTGGACGGCGGCATCAACCCGGAAACCGCGCGTCTGGCCATCGAGGCCGGCGCCGACGTGCTGGTGGCCGGCACCGCCACCTTCACCGGCGGACCGGAGCAGTACGCCGCCAACATCGGCGCGCTGCGCTGACCCCCGGCCTGAAGGAACGCGGCCGGGAGGATACGGCGTAGGGCCGGGAGGCTCCGCCCTACCGAAAGAGTACCAGTCCAAAAGATCCACCGGCGCTGAGAACCAAATCCCTCCTTGCCCGTTATTGGGCATGGGAAGACGGTCCCGCAACGGAAGGGAAATCACCATGGGCATTCTCTGGACGATCATCATCGGCTTTCTCGCCGGCATCGTCGCCAAGTTCCTGATGCCGGGTCGCGATCCGGGCGGCTTCATCATCACCACCCTGCTGGGCATCGCCGGCGCCTTCGTCGCCACCTATCTGGGTGCCGCCGTCGGTTGGTACCGGCCGGGTGAAGGCGCGGGCTTCATCGGTGCCATCGTCGGCGCCATCGTCATCCTGGCCATCTACCGCATGATCGCCGGCCGCCGCACGACGGTGTAAGGACAGTTCAGAGAAATTGCCGGCCTGCCAGCAGGCCGGACATGAAAAAGGGATCGCCGGTCGTCCGGCGGTCCCTTTTTCAATGCGGTCCCTTTTTCATCGCGTGACGGGCATCAGGCCAGCGCCACCGGCTGCGGCATGAAGATGGCGCGGGAGATGGCAGCCTGGATGCCGGCGTTGGTGAAAGGCTTGCGCACGATCTGCCCCAGATGGCGTGCGTCGCGGGCCAGGATGTCATCGTCGAACGCAGTGACGAAGATGGTGCGCAGGTCGCGCACGCGTTTCAGCCGCCGGGCGATCTCGATCCCGCTGCCGCCATCGGCCAGCCGGACGTCCAGCAGGGCCAATGTCGGCTTTTCGGCATCCAGCAGGGCCAGCGCCTCCGGCTCGTTGCCGGCGGTGCCACAGACGACATGGCCCATTTCCGCGACCAGCGCCCCCAGCTCCATCGCCAGCAGGGCATTGTCCTCGACCACCATGACCCGCTGCACCATGGTGCTGCGCACCCGCGCGCGGGCGGCCTTCAGCCGCGGGATCGCCTCCCCCGTCCTCAATTGCAGGACCTTTGCCGCCTGCGGCAGGGACAGACCCTCCAGTGCGGTCAGCAGATACAGGCGACGGTCGGCCTCCGGCAGTTCAGCCAAAGCGCGCTCGATGGGATGGGGAGAGGGCAACGGGCGGCCGGGCGGCCCGAACTCCTCCGGGGAGCGGTCGAACAGCAGGTTCAGCAGGGCGTACATCGACAGGCGGGCGCCGCCGCCGCCGCGGTCCAGCCCGAAACGGGTGGGCGCCATCACCGCAGCCTCGACACAGCGGGTCACCAGCGCGTCGCCACGGTCGGTTGCGCCGGTCAATGCGCGCGCATAGCGGCGCAGCACCGGAACCACCTCGAAAAGTTCGCATTCGTAAACGAGCATACCCGTGACTCCGCTCCCCAGTGGGAGTTGCCGCTCTGGAATCGCGCCGGCCCTGTCCAATCGGGCCACAGAACCTGCTTGATGTTCGTCCGTCGTCTTTCCCGGATCCTACCACGACAGGCGGAGGGGTCGACTGGGAAATGGGGGTGTGGGCGGTCATCGCCCGGTCCCATGGCTTCCGGTCACTTGGCGCACAGCTTCACTTGGCGTTCTGGCGAATCTGCCTGCTGCGCCACTGCCAGGGCTTTTCCACCTGCCCGGCCCACAGCCCCAGCCGCTTGCTCTGGGCATAGGCCTCGCCCTTCTGATAGGCGGGCGACAGGCTGGCATATTGAAAGGCCCAGCCGCGCGCCACCATCGCAGCACCCAGATCGACGCCGCGCACGCGGCATTCACCCTTCTTCTCGCCGGTGCGGTCCTGTTCGGTAACGGTGCAGGTCACCTCCTCGCCCTTCACCATGTTGGCGAGCACCGCGGTGGCGACCTTGAAGCAGTCCAGTTCGTGGCCGTAGCGGTTCTTGCACTTCTGCCCCGGATCCGGCGCATCGATGCCCATCAGCCGCACCGCCGTCCCGTTGACGGTCAGCAGGTCGCCCTCCACCGCCATGGCGGAGCCCTTGATCGTCTGGTCCGGCGTGTTGGCGATGGGGCCGCGGCTCTTGGCCGACTGGTTGGTCTGCGCCGCGGCGGAGCCGGCCAGAAAAAGCGCCGCAACGACCGTTGCAACCCTGATGGCCGCGGCCAACGGCGTCGCCTCAGAACAGGCTCGGCTGGTCATCGCCCCGCTTGTCCTTCGCTTTCGCCGGCACGGTCTCCTGCGGCGGGTCGAGGCAGGAGCAGTCGTCGTTGCGGACGTTGTTGACCTTCGGCCCCACCGGCACGACGTCCAGCCACTCCTCCGGGGCGGAGCGGATCAGCCCCTCCAGCACCGGCAGCGGGGTGGCCGGGTCCAGCCAGGCGTCCCAATCGGCGGGATCAAGCACCACCGGCATGCGGTCATGCAGGAAGGACAGCGTGGCATTGGTGGCCGTCGTCACCACCGTCGCGGTCTCCAGCGGCAGATCGAGCGGAGCGGCGCCCTTCGGTCCGCGCCAGCGCTCCCACAAGCCGGCGAGCGCGAACAGGCCGCGGTCGCGGCGGCGGATGACGTGGCCCTGCTTGCGCGGCTTCGCCCCCTCCCCCACGCTGGTCCATTCATAGAATCCGTCCAGCGGGACCAGGCAGCGACGCTTGCGGAAGGCATCACGGAAGGCCGGCTTGTCGGCCACCGATTCGCCGCGCGCGTTGATCATGCGGCCGCCGATGGCGGCATCGTCGGCCCAGGGCGGCACCAGCCCCCAGCGGACCATCGCCAGATGGCGGCCGTCCTCCTCCCGCCGGATGACGGGGATGTCCTGGGTCGGGGCGATATTCCACCGCTGCATCAGGTTCGGCCGCTCCGGCACGCCGAACACACGCTCGATCTCGTCGATCGGGGTGGTGAGAAGCATTCGTCCACACATGCCCTGGAATATGGCCCCGGAAGGTCCCGTGCGCCAGCCGCATTCCCCCAACCTCGCTACGTGTCACCGACAATCATTGCAGCGGACAACCGTCACCCATGCCGGCGGCCGGGGTTTCCCTGGCGCTCAAGCCGGCCTATCTTCGCGGGGCACACCAATCGCATCGCACCGGAAGGCGGGAGTTCACCCATGAAGTTCGGCATCGGACAGGCGGTTCCGCGCACCGAAGACGCCCGGTTGCTGACCGGCGGCGGCCGCTATACCGACGACGTGTCTCTTCCCGGACAGGCCTATGCGGCCTTCGTCCGCTCGCCCCATGCCTTCGCCGCCATCGGCGCGGTCGATGCGTCGGAAGCGCTGGCGCAGCCCGGCGTGCTGGCGGTCTACACCGTCGCCGATCTCGATGCCGAGAAGATCGGCATGATCCCCTGCCAGGCGGCGCTGAAGCAGCGCGACGGGTCGGACTATGTCCAGACGCCGCGCCCGGCGCTGGCCCGCGGCTTCGCCCGCCATGTCGGCGATCCGGTCGCCATGGTCGTCGCGGAAACGCTGGAGGCCGCGCGCGAGGCCGCCGAGCTGGTGATGGTCGATTACGAGGACCGCCAGCCCGTCACCGGCACGCTGGAGGCACTGGAGCCCGGCCGCCCCCTGGTGTGGGACGAGGCGCCGAACAACCTCTGTTTCGACTGGGACACCGGCGACGAAGCGGCTGTGGAGGCCGCACTGGCCGGCGCTCACCGCGTGATCGAGCTGGAACTGGTCAACAACCGCGTCGTCGCCAATCCGATGGAGGGCCGCGCCTGTGTCGCCGGTGTCGAATCCGGGGCGGACGGTGCGCCCGGCCGGCTGCTGATCTATGTCACCAGCCAGGGTGTGCATGGCCTGCAGAAGCAGTTCGCCAAAATCCTGAACGAACCGGAACAGCGCATCCGCGTGCTGACCACCGATGTCGGCGGCGGGTTCGGCATGAAGCTGTTCAACTACCCCGAATATGTCGCCTGCCTGTTCGCCGCCCGCCGTCTGAACCGCGCGGTGAAGTGGGCGGCCGACCGGATCGAGGGCTTCATCAGCGACGACCATGGCCGCGATCATGTCAGCAAGGCGCGCCTCGCGGTCGATGCCGACGGGCATTTCCTCGGCCTGCGGGTCGATACCGTCGCCAACCTCGGCGCGTACCTGTCGAACTATGGCCCCTTCATTCCGACCGATGCCGGTTCGGCGATGCTGGTCGGCTCCTACAAGACGCCTGCCGTCTATGTCCGGGTGAAGGGCGTCTTCACCAACACCCAGCCGGTGGACGCCTATCGCGGCGCCGGGCGGCCGGAAGCGGCCTATCTGCTGGAGCGGCTGATCGACCATGCCGGCCGCGTCACCGGCCTCGGTCCGGCGGAAATCCGGCGGCGCAACTTCATTCCGGCCAGCGCCATGCCCTATGCCACGCCGATGGGGCAGGTCTACGACACCGGCGAATTCATCCAAAATCTGGAAGACGGGCTGATCCTCGCCGACATGGCAGGCCTGCCCGCCCGCAAGGCGGAGGCGAAGGCCCGCGGCAAGCTGCGCGGCGCCGGCCTGTCCACCTACATCGAGGCCTGCTCGGGCGGCGGGCCGGAACAGGCGACCGTCCAGGTCAACGGTGACGGCAAGGTGGTGCTGATGATCGGCACCCAGACCAACGGCCAGGGCCACGAAACCGCCTACAAGCAGATCCTCGCCGACCGGCTCGGCGTCCTGCCGGAGGATGTGGAGGTGGTGCAGGGCGACACCGACCGCGTCAGCTGGGGGTCCGGCACCGGCGGCTCCCGCTCGGTCCCGGTCGGCGGCTCGGCGCTGGCGGAGGGGGCGGCCAAGGTGGTGAAGGCTGCCACCCCCATCGCCGCCGACCTGCTGGAAACCGCGGAGGTCGATGTCGAGTTCGCCGACGGCCGCTTCACCATCGTCGGCACCGACCGCTCGGTCTCCCTGAAGGAGGTGGCGGCCAAGGCTGCCGAGAGCGGTGGCAATGGACACAGCGGCATCGCCTTTTCCGAGATGGCGCGCTGGACCCCGCCGGCCAGCACCTTCCCCAACGGCTGCCACATCGCGGAGGTGGAGGTCGATCCCGCCACCGGCATCGTCGAGGTTCTGCGCTACAGCGTCGTCGATGATTTCGGCACGGTCATCAACCCGATGCTGGTGATCGGCCAGATCCATGGCGGCGTCGCCCAGGGGCTGGGCCAGGCGTTGCAGGAGCGCGTGGTGTTCGATCCCGACAGCGGCCAGCTGCTGTCCGGCTCCTTCATGGACTACCAGATGCCGCGCGCGGTCGACATGCCGCCGATCGAGGTGAAGCTGAACAGCGTGCCCAGCACCACCAACATGCTGGGAATGAAAGGCGCCGGCGAGGCCGGGGCCATCGGCGCGCCGCCGGCCATCATCAACGCGGTGGTCGATGCGCTGTCCGACCTCGGCATCACCCACATCGACATGCCGGCGACGCCGGAAACGGTGTGGGCGGCGATCCGCCGCGCCGAAACCCGGATGGCCGCGGAGTAGGCCGTTTAACGAGCCTTGCCGGAACGGTAAGGGAAAGTCCTAGTCGGAAGGTGCGGCACTTGCCACACCTCCGTCAGATGAAATCCATGGCATTGTTCCTTACCTAAAGGTGGCAATCTATTGACTGACAGGGGTAAGGCGATGGCGTTTGGCGACGGCGGGTGTGGCGGACAATGTGCTGACCGTCTCGATCTGGACTTCACGATGGCGTTCCAGCCCATCGTCGACGTTGCCAATGGCGGTGTCTGGGCGCATGAGGCGCTGGTGCGCGGCCTTGAGGGTCAGGGTGCCGGCTGGGTCCTGGGACAGGTGACCGATGCCACCCGCTACGCCTTCGACCAGTCCTGCCGCATCAAGGCCATCGAACTGGCATCGAGCCTGCCGATGAACGGCGCCCGCCTGTCGATCAATTTCCTGCCGAACGCCGTCTACAAGGCGGAGACCTGCATCCGGGCGACGCTCGCCGCCGCCCGCCGCACCGGCTTCCCCACCGACCGCATCATCTTCGAGGTGACGGAAAACGAACGGGTGGTCGACCACGACCACCTGAAAAGCATCTTCACCGAATACAGGCGCCAGGGCTTCCTGACCGCCATCGACGATTTCGGCTCCGGCTATTCCGGCCTGAACCTGCTGGCCGAGTTCCAGCCCGACATCATCAAGCTGGACATGGAGTTGACCCGCAACATCGACACCGAGCGGGCGCGGCGCAGCATCGTCAAGGCCATCCTGTCGGTGTGCGAGGATCTCGCCATCACGCCCATCGCCGAGGGCATCGAGACCGCCGACGAAGCCAAGGCGTTGCGCGATCTGGGCGTCACCCTGATGCAGGGCTACCTGTTCGCCAAGCCGGCCTTCCAGGCCGTGGTGACCGAGCCGGACATGGCGATGCTGGCCGCCTGAGCTTCACTCCTGCACCAGAACCGGCGCCGTCATGTAGCTCATCCCCCCGCCATAGCTGGCCAGCTTGGCCTCCAGCGCCGGTCCGCCCTCCGCATAGGGCATGAAGCCGACCCGGTCCCAATAGCTCCGCGCGCCCGGCGTGGAGGTCAGCGCCAGCCATCGCCAGCCCTCCCGCCCCGCCAGCCCGTGCGCATAGTCCAGCACCGCCGCCCCCAGCCCGGTGCCGCGCGATTCCGGCAGCAGCGCAATGTCGTGAAGATACAGGCAATCCGCATCGGCCGGCAGGCTGCCGAGCGGCGTGTCGAGGGGCGGCGGCACACCGAGCCTGCCGGGATGCATGACGCCGTAGCCGATGGCCTCTCCGTCGCGCTCGGCCACACGGCAGCCGGCGGGGTAGAGCGCCAGCCGTTCCTCGAACACGCCGCGCTCCTCCGGATAGGCCGGATGCACGATGTCCGCGATGGCGAGAATCCGATCCAGATCGGCCGCGGTCATAGCACGCCATAGGGCCGATGCGCCGCGGCGTTCTCCCCGCTCACCGTCCGATTGTAACCCGGCCGTCATCCGCCTTCTCCGTTCCACACCCGTTCAAGAGCTTCCGGCCCGCCATCGGGCACGGTATGCTGACTCTTCATACCATAGGGAGTTCACCCCATGCCCGATGCCGCTGTGGCGCGCCTGCTGCCGACGGTCCGCACCATCGCTCACGAGGCCGGTCAGGTCATCCTGCGCTTCTACAACGACGGCATCGACGTCGCCACCAAGGTCGACGGCAGCCCTGTCACGCAGGCCGACCATGCGGCGGAGGCGGTGATCGTTCCGGCGCTGCACCACCTGCTGCCCGGCGTCCCGGTTGTCGCGGAAGAGGCGATGGCCGCCGGCCACAAGCCCGACATCTCCGGCGGCCGGTTCTGGCTGGTCGATCCGCTCGACGGCACCAAGGAGTTCATCTCCCGCAACGGCGAGTTCACCGTGAACATCGCCCTGATCGAGAATGGCGCCCCGGTGCTGGGCGTCGTCTATGCACCCGCCACCGGCGACCTCTATGCCGCGGCCGGCCCCGGCACCGCCGTCCATTGCGCGGAAGGCCGCCACGACCATGCGATCTCCGTCCGTAACCCGCCGGCCGACGGGCTGACCGTCGTCGCCAGCCGGTCCCACGGCAGCGGGTCGGTGCTGGACGAGTTCCTCGGCAAATACACGGTGAAGGACCGGGTGTCCTGCGGCAGCTCGCTGAAGTTCTGCACCGTGGCGAGCGGCAAGGCCGACCTCTACCCGCGCTTCGGACCGACCAGCGAATGGGACACCGCCGCCGGCCACGCCGTGCTGATCGGCGCCGGCGGCCGGGTGGAACAGCCGGATGGCTCGCCGCTGGTCTATGGCAAGGACGACATCCTGAATCCGAACTTCGTCGCCTACGGCTGGAAATGACCGCTTCCGTATCGTGCCTGGGTGAAGCGGCGACCGGGGTTCTGACCACCGCGGCGCCGCTGGAGAAAGTGCGCCTGACCCGCCTTCACGCCGCCGCATGGCGCGACAATCTGCTGTCGCCCGACGTGCCGGCGCCGCCGCCCGACCGCCCTGCCCGTCCCGACCGGCCGGAGCTGAAGCTCCCCCGCGACATGCCCAAGCGCGGGCGCGGCGGCAGTGCCCAGAACCGCATCGCCCTGCTGCATGCGCTGGCCCACATCGAACTGAACGCCATCGATCTCGCCTGGGACATCGTCGCCCGATTCGCGCCTCTCGGCCTGCCGAAGGGCTTCACCGACGACTGGATCCAGGTGGCCGACGACGAGGCGCGGCATTTCCAGATGCTGGAAACCCGGCTGAACGCGCTCGGGGCCTCCTACGGCGACCTGCCGGCCCATGACGGGTTGTGGCAGGCGGCGACCGAGACCGCCCACGACCTCGCCGCCCGGTTGGCGGTGGTGCCGATGGTGCTGGAGGCGCGGGGACTCGACGTGACGCCGGAGACCGTGCGCCGCCTGCGCGATTTCGGCGACATGGAGAGCGCCGACCTGCTCCAGACCATCCATGACGAGGAGATCGGCCACGTCGCTGCCGGCCGACGCTGGTTCGTCCATCTCTGCGCCGACCGCGGGGCGGAGCCGGTCGCCCTGTGGCAGGAACTGGTCGGCCGCCATTTCCGTGGCGGGCTGAAGCGCCCGTTCAACACCGCCAGCCGCCAATTGGCCGGCTTCGGTCCGGAATATTACGAGCCGATCACTCCCGAAATTGACCGCAAGCCGGAAACCCGGTAAGGCGCTGCACATCATGGCCGTATACACCGAAGTCACCGACGAGGATCTCAGCACCTTCGCTGCCCAGTACGATCTGGGCGCGGTGCTGTCGTGCAAGGGCATCGCGGAGGGGGTGGAGAATTCCAACTTCCTGCTGGTGACCGAGAGCGGACCCTACATCCTGACGCTCTATGAAAAGCGCACGCGGAAGGAGGATTTGCCCTTCTTCCTCGGCCTGATGGAGCATCTGGCGGACAAGGGCATCGCCTGCCCGCTGCCGGTGGCGGCGCGCGACGGCGTGGCTCTGCGCGAGCTGTGCGGCCGCCCGGCGGTGATCGTCACCTTCCTGGCCGGCATGTGGCCGCGCCGGATCACGCCGCAGCATTGCGCCCAGCTGGGCGAGGCGCTGGCGCGGCTGCATCTGGCGGTCGGCGATTTCCGCATGGAGCGGCCGAACGCGCTGGCCCTGCCCGGCTGGAAGGATCTGTTCGCCAAGTCGGCCGAGCGGGCCGACGAGGTCGCCCCCGGCCTTCGCGCAACTTTGGAAGCGGAACTGGCGGCGCTGGAGGCGAACTGGCCGGTCGGCCTGCCTTCGGGCGTCATCCACGCCGACCTGTTCCCGGACAACGTCTTCTTCCGCGGCGACAGCCTGTCCGGCCTGATCGACTTCTATTTCGCCTGCAACGACTTCCTCGTCTATGACGTGGCGATCTGCATCAACGCTTGGTGCTTCGAGATCGACGGCTCGTTCAATGCCACCAAGGCCCGGCTGCTGCTGTCCAACTACCGCAAGGTCCGGCCGCTGTCCCGCGGGGAGCTGGACGCCCTGCCCTGGCTCTGCCGCGGCAGCGCCGTACGCTTCCTGCTGACCCGTCTTTATGACTGGCTGAACCACCCGCCGGGCGCCTTCGTGCGGCCGAAGGACCCGCTCGAATATCTGCGCAAGCTGCGCTTCCACCAGTCGGTCCGCGGTCTGGGCGACTATTTCCTCGACGACTCGGACGCAGGCAGGACCTGACGGCATGACGGACAACATCAACTCGCCCGAAGCCGGCGGTAAGACCGTCGACATTTTCACCGACGGCGCCTGCAGTGGCAATCCCGGCCCCGGCGGCTGGGGCGCCATCCTGCGCTATGGCGAGGTGGAGAAGGAGCTTTACGGCGGGGAGCCGGCGACCACCAACAACCGCATGGAACTGATGGCCGCCATCATGGCGCTGGAGGCCCTCAAGAAGCCGGTAACGGTGCGCCTCTTCACCGACAGCGAATATGTGAAGAACGGCATCACCAAGTGGATCCATGGCTGGAAGGCCAAGGGCTGGATGACCGCCGACAGGAAGCCGGTGAAGAACGTCGATCTGTGGCAGCGCCTGGAAGAGGCGAAGCGGCAGCACGAGATCGAGTTCCACTGGGTGCGCGGACACGCCGGCCATCCCGAAAACGAGCGCGCCGACGAACTGGCGCGCCGGGGCGTGGCCGACGTGCGGGCACGAAGCTGACCCAAGCGCCCTCTCCCCGAAAATTCCCGGAGAGAGGGCGCTTGCGCGATCAGACCGCCTCAAGCACCGCTTCGGCCGACGACACTTCGAACTTGCCGGGGGCCTCGACGGCGACATGGGTGACCTTGCCGTCCTCGGCCACCAGGGCGAAGCGCTGGCCGCGGGTGCCCAGGCCATAGCCGGAGCCGTCCATGGTCAGGCCGAGAGCGGTGGTGAAGGTGGCGTTGCCGTCCGGCAGCATCTTGACCTTGTCGCCGACGCTGCCCTTTTCACCCCAGGCGCGCATCACGAACGGATCGTTGACGGCGAGGCAGATGATGCTGTCCACGCCCTTGGCCTTCAGCGCGTCGGCCTGCTGGACGAAGCCCGGCAGGTGCTTGGCGGAGCAGGTCGGGGTAAAGGCGCCGGGAACGGAGAACAGGACGACCTTCTTGCCCTTGAACAGCTCGTCCGTGGTGACTTCCTGCATGCCGTTGTCGGTCAGCCACTTCAGCGTGACGGACGGGATGGTATCGCCAACCTGGATGCTCATCGTCTCTAACCCTTCCGGTTTTTCGGCTTGGCCCGATTTTGGGTTCGGCCCGTTTTCGGGTCCGGCCGGCCTCCCGTTTGCGGAGCCCGACCCTGCATCCCTTCTATCCCCCGCGGCGAATGGCCGCAAGGCGTGGTTGGCTCCCCAATCCAGTTAGGACCGACAGCCAGGGTCACGCCTTCTTCACGAACTCCGACTTCAGATTCATCGCGCCGATGCCGTCGATCTTGCAGGCGATGTTGTGGCCGTCGGCCCCGTCCACCAGACGGATGTTCTTCACCTTGGTCCCGCCCTTGACCACAAGCGACGATCCCTTGACCTTCAGGTCCTTGATGACGGTGACGCTGTCGCCGTCAACCAACGCATTGCCGTTGGCATCGCGCACGCCCTGCCCGGCTTCGGCATCTACGGCCGCGGCGGCCGTGTCGGGGTTCCACTCATGCCCGCAGTCGGGGCAGTTCCACAGGCTGCCGTCATTGTAGGCGTTTTCGGAGCTGCACTGCGGGCAGTTGATCTGATCGTCCATCATCGTCCTCTTAGCGCGGGAGGCTCTCCCGGAGCCGCCCTGTTACCGCAGAATAGCCGCAACAGCCATAGGCCTTTTCCGGACCCTGCTCAGACCCCCTTGCCTGCTGGCTTACCCGCCGCCTTGCTCAATGCCTCCAGCACCGCGCCCTCGCTCAGCAATTCGGGCAATGCTAGGCCGTCCGGTGCGCCGGGGCCGTAGACGATGTTGAAGGGAATGCCGTAGCGGCCATGGTCGGACAGGAACTTCGCGATCGCCGCGTCCGGGCGGGTCCAGTCGGCGCGCATCGCCACGACGGTCGGATCGTCCATCCGCTGGGCGACTTCGCCGCGATTCAGCACCAGCTTCTTGTTGGCTTGGCAGGTGATGCACCAGTCGGCGGTCACGTCGACGAACACCGTGCGTCCGGCAGCGACATGCTCGCGGATGGTCGCTTCGGCAAAGGGCACCCAGCGCGCCTTGGACTCGGCAAGCACCGGCGCCGCCCCGGCCGACGGACCGACCGCGGCCGGCATGGCGAAGGCAGCGACCGCCAGCACGCCCGCCAACGCCGGCCCGGCGGTCCGCGCGGTACCCCGCGCGCTCCGCCCGACCCACAGCGCCAGCACCAGCGCCGCCATCATCAGCCCGACCGTGGCCGCGGCCACCTCGCCGATCTGCGCGGTCAGCACCGACAGCAGCCAGAGCGCCGTCAGCATCATCGCGAAGCCCAGCACAATCTTCAGCGTCGCCATCCAGCGCCCCGGACGCGGCAGCCAGCCCGCCACCCGCGGCCATGCCGCAACCGCCAGATAGGGCAGAGCCAAGCCGACCCCCAGCGTCGCGAAGATCGCGTAGATTTCCACCGGCCCCTTCGACAGGGCAAATCCCACCGCCGTGCCCAGGAAGGGTGCCGAACAGGGGGTCGCCAGCAGGGTCGCGAACATGCCGGTGGCGAACGGCCCGGCCAGCCCGTCGCCGCCCAGCCGGTCGGCCAGGGCGCGCGGCAGCGGCACCTCGAACAGGCCCCACAAATTGGCTGAGAACAACGTGACCAGCACGACCATGAAGACGAGGAACAGCGGCTGCTGGAACTGGATGCCCCAGCCGACCGCCCCGCCCGCCGCCTTGACGCCGACCAGCACCGAGGCCATCAGCAGGAACGAGGTCAGGATACCGGCGGCACTCGCCAGGAAGCCGGCACGCACCGCGGCAGGCGCCTGCCCGCCATGCTTGACCACCGACATCAGCTTCAGCGACAGCACCGGCAGCACGCAGGGCATCAGGTTCAGGATCAGGCCGCCCAGCAGGGCCACCCCCAGCATCCCCAGCAGCCCGACACCGCCGGGCACCGATGCGGCAGCACCGGCCGACGCGGTTGTCGGTGCTTCGACCGCCTTGTCGCCATCGACCAGGGTCAGCGTCATCGCGCGCCCGGCCAGATCGAGGCCCTGCTGCGGATCTGTCACCGTCAGGGTCAGGCGGACATGGCGGTCATTGTCGGAAAACACTGTCTTCGGCGCGGAGAAGGTCAGCGGCGGATCCGTCTCCACGAACAGATCGGGGGACACGAAGCCATCGGCGGCGGTCGCCTCGACTTCCAGGGCGGCTCCCTTGCCCTGCACGGAGTCGACGCGCAGCAAACCGTTCGGCCCCTTCGGCACCAGCGCCTGTGCGCGCGCCACCTCGTTGGCGGCGTCGCTGGGCTCGGCCGGCCCGGCCGGAAGGGCAAGCGCGAGCTCCAGCGTCTGCGGCACGCAAATTTCCGAGCAGACCAGCAGTTCGGCGGTCAGCGCCAGATCGACCGGCTTGCCGGGCGTCGCCGGCTTGCCCCGGATCGGGAAAAGAACCGCCGTGTCATAGCCCGCCGTTTCGAATCCCAGAACCGAGAAGCGGTGCGGCGCTGGATAGGACAGCGTCGCCTCCGTCAGATTGCCGGAGCGGCTCCAGTCCAGGCGCGGCGCGAATCCGGCATCGCCGGGGGAGCGCCAATAGGTCTTCCACCCCGACTCCAGCCGCAGTTCCAATCCCAAGGGCAGCGCCGCCAGATCGCCGGTGCCGCGCACCGCCGACACCAACCGCGCCTCCACCGGTCCCGCCTTGGTCCAGGCCCCGACCGCATCCTGCGCAAAAACGGGGGCGCCGCCACCGGCCAGCGCGGCCAGACAAAGCAGAAGGGCGAAGGCATGTCTTTTCATCGCGCGCACTGTTCTCTTCCCTGGAAGGGGCGCATCCGCGGCCCCGACACCCTATATGATAGCCCATATAATGGTGACAAAGCTCGGCCGGTGCTGTCACACTCCGGTGAAAGCGTCGCCAGAGCGCCAACCACAACCGCACGTGGGTACGGACGCGGTTTCCCGCACCGGACCGACGACAAGGATAATCGCCCATGCCGCGCCTGACCAAGTCTCCGGACTCCAAGACCACGGAATCGCTGACCGGCCAGCTGCTGATCGCCATGCCCGGAATGGAGGACCCGCGTTTCCAGCGTACGGTCATCTATGTCTGCGCCCATAATGAAGACGGCGCAATGGGGCTGGTGGTCAACCGGCTGTTCGGGTCGATCACGTTCGAGGATCTGCTGGAACAGTTGGACATGGACATCTCGCAGCCGGTTAACAACCTGCCGGTGCATTATGGCGGCCCCGTCGAGTCGGGCCGCGGCTTCGTCCTGCATTCGACCGACTATGTCCGCGACGGCACCCTGGTGGTGAACGACGACGTGGCCCTGACCGCCACCATCGACATCCTGCGCGCCATCTCCGAAGACCGCGGCCCGCGCCGCAACCTGCTGCTGCTCGGCTATGCCGGCTGGGGTCCGGGGCAGCTCGATGCCGAATTCCAGGCCAATGGCTGGCTGAACGTGCCGTGCGACGAGAAGCTGCTGTTCGATACCGACCTGGATGCCAAGTGGGAACGTGCCATCGGCAAGCTGGGCGTCAGCGTCTCCATGCTGTCGGGCGAAGCCGGGCACGCCTGAGGCGTCGATACTTGAGACGATCATAATACGGCGAACAAGAACGACACGGATGTCACGGATTACACGGTTTTTTGATCTCGGCTGCCCCCGCTTTTCGGAGAGGCGATCACAAGCAAATCGATATCCGTGAAATCCGTGTTTAAATCCGTGACATCCGTGTAAATGTTGCCGGCAACGCCATAGCCTCCCGCACAAGAAGGCAATCTGGTTCTACTCCACCCACCGCGCCGCCGCAGCGTTGTCGCTGTCCTTGGCCTCGACCCAGCGCTCACCCTCCGGCGTCGCTTCCAGCTTCCAGAAGGGCGCCTTGGTCTTCAGCCAATCCATCAGGAAACGGCAGGACTCGAAGGCGGCGTCCCGGTGGGCCGACGCGGTGGCGACCATCACGATGCGGTCGCCCGGCTCCAGCCGGCCATGGCGGTGGATCACCAGCACGTCGTCCAGCGGCCAGCGGCGGCGCGCCTCCTCCTCGATAGCCTCCAGCTGCTTCTCGGTCATGCCGGGGTAATGCTCCAGCGTCATGGCGCTGACGGCGGCACCGCCGGCGATGTCGCGCACCAGCCCGACGAACATCGCCACCCCGCCGACGCTGGTGCGGTCGGCGGTGAAGGCGGCATATTCGGCACCGACGTCGAAATCCCCGGCCTGGACGCGGATCGCCATGCCGTCAGCCCCCCGTCACCGGCGGGAACAGCGCCACCTCGTCGGTCGACGAGATCGGGTGATCGTAGGGCACATGCTCCTGGTTCACCGCCACTTTGACCACCTTGCTGTTCGCCAGGGCTTCGGCATGGCGGGGGCTGCGGCTCTTCAGCCATTCGACCAGCGCACCGGCTGTGGTGACCTCCGCCGGCAGTTCCACCGTCTCGGTCGGCACGCCGATCTTGCTGCGCAACCAGGCGAAATAGAGAATCTTCATCACACGCCCTCTACAGGAATTCTTTAAAAGGCAGGAAATCGACGGTCATGCCGGGCTCGACCCGCGCCAGATCCTCGGGCAACTCGATCAAGCCCTCGGACTCCACCAGAGACGACAGCACGCCGGCCCCGTCGCGCGGGTATTTGGTCGCCTCCAGCGCGCCATCGGCGCCCGACACCAGCGACCCGCGCAGGAACTCGCGACGGCCCGGCTTCTTCTTGTGGGCGAAGCCCGCGCGCACCGGGATCGGCCTCGGCGTCTCGCCGGATGCCCCCATCAGCGTCAGCAGGATCGGCCGGGCGATGCGCAAGAAGGTCACCACCACTGCGACCGGATTGCCGGGCAAGCCGACGAACACGGCGTCGCGCACCCGGCCCAGCGCCACCGGCCGTCCCGGCTTGATCGCCAGCCGCCAGAAATCGAGCCGCCCATTCGCCTCCACCGCCGGCTTGACGTGATCCTCCTCGCCGGTGGACATGCCGCCGGAGGTGATGAGCGCGTCATGGCCGGACGCAGCCTCGGCCAGAGCGTCGCGGATGGCCTCGAACCGGTCGGGCAGAATGCCGAGGTCGGTGACGGAGCAGCCCAGCCGGGTCAGCAACGCGATCAAGGCAAAGCGGTTGGCGTCATAGACGGCGCCGGGCTCCAGCGCCTGCCCCGGCTGCCGCAGCTCGTCGCCGGTGGAGAACACCGCCACCCGCAGGCGGCAGCGCACGTCCAGCATCGCATGGCCGAGCGAGGCGGCGAGCGCTATGTCCTCCGGCCGCAGGCGGCGCCCGGCCGAAAGCACGACCGAGCCCTCGCGCACATCCTCTCCCGCCAGCCGGCGGTTCACGCCACGGCGAATGCCGGGCGGCAAGACGACCGTGGCATCGCGTCCGGTCCCGGCGCTGCGGCAATCCTCCTGCATGAAGACGGTGTCCATGCCGGCGGGCATCGGCGCGCCGGTGAAGATCCGCACCGCCTCCCCCCGCGCCGCCGGCCGGCCGAGCCACTGCCCGGCGGCAACCCGCGCCGTCACCGGCAGCGTGGTGGGGGCGTCGGGGTCAAGGTCGTCGAAGAACACGGCATAGCCGTCCACAGCGGCGTTGTCGTGCGGCGGCACATTGAAGGGCGCCACCAGATCGGCGGCCAGAACCCGCCCCAGCGCATCGGACAGCGGCACGGCTTCGGTCGCCGTCACCGGCCCGACCCGTCCGGCCAGCAGAGCCAGCGCCGGCTCCAGCGCCATCATCGGTCCGCCGAAGGCGAAGCAGTCATTATCGAGTTGCACCATGGCCGCCACTCTAGTCCGTTGCGGCGTCGGGTGCGAAGAGGGAAAAGGCGCGCTTTCCGGGACGTGGCATTCAGCCGCCGAACAGGCCCGGAATCTCATCCACCCGGGTCAGCAGCCGATCCGGACGCAGCAACGCCAGCGCATCGCCGCGCGTATAGCCCCAGGAGACCGCGGCACAGGCCATGCCCACCGTCCGAGCCGCCTCGATGTCGCGCACCTCATCGCCGATCCCGATGGCCTGGGACGCCGGAACGCCGGTCGTGCGCAGCATCCTGCGAAACTTCGCCGCCTTGCCGAACAGCGAGGCGCCGCAGCCGTAATGAGCCACCTGCCCCGCCGCCTCCGGCCCCAGGATGCGGCGGATGTTCCCGACGGAATTGGAACTGACGACGGCGACCGCCACCCCACGGCCAGTGAGCGCCCGCAGCATGTCCGGCACGCCGTCGAACAGCCGGATGCCGTCGATGTCGCGCGCCATCAGTCGGCGCATGTGGTTGGCGATGAAGGGAAGCTTCCAACTCGGCACCCGCAGGTGCCGCATGATCTGCCGCGCGTCATAGCCGCGGAGCAGTTCGACCTCGTCGGCCTGCACACGGTTGAAGCCATAGCGGTCGGCGACACCGTTCAGAACGCCGACGAACCAGGGAAAGGAGTCGGCCAGCGTCCCGTCGAAATCGAAGATGGCGAGTCGAAGGCCATCGCGGTCGGGTGCCCGCTGGGTGGAGGAGGAAGCGCCATCCATACTACCGTCCGACCACGTGAAGGCTGAGCCTCACCCCAACCCGCAGCGCGCAACGATGAAGGCAGCGACCGCATCCGCGTCGTTCAGGTCCAGCACCGGAACCGGGCATTCCGGCACAGCGCTGTCGCTTGCCACCGCGACGATGGTGGGGTCGTCCGGTGCGATCAGCGCCTTGTCCACATCGGCCCGCCAGACCTCGATCTTCTCGTGCCGGTCGCGCTTGAAGCCCTCGATCAGCAGCAGATCGACCGGCGCGATCTTGCCGATCAGCTGGTCCAGCGTCAGTTCCGGTTCGGCGTCGCGCAGTTCGTGCATCAGCGCCCAGCGGCGCGGGGAACTGACCAGAACCTCCGTGGCGCCAGCCATGCGGTGGTTGTGGCTGTCCTTGCCGGGATGGTCGATGTCGAAGCCCTTGTGCGCATGCTTGACCGTCGAGACCCGCAAGCCGCGCGCCGTCAGCGCTGGAATCAGGCGCACCATCAGCGAGGTCTTGCCGCTGCCGCTCCAGCCGGTCAGCCCGAAAATCTTCATGTCGGAAACTTTCAACCGGCGCTACGGGCCGAACGGGCGGCACCGGGCTTCGCCGGCTGCTCCGCCATCATGTGGGTCAAGCCGGCGCGCATGTAGTCCCACCCGGTGTAGAAGGTCAGCGCCGCCGCGATCCACAGGCCGACCGTACCGATGAAGGTCACCGGCAGTTCGACCGGACCATAATCGCCGACGATCAGGAAGCCCAGCGCGATCATCTGGATCGTCGTCTTCCATTTTGCCAGCCAGGTCACCGGCACGCCGACATTCAGGCCGGCCAGATACTCGCGCAGGCCAGACACCAGAACCTCGCGCAGCAGGATCACAACCGCCGGCAGGATCGACAGGCCGGTCAGCCGGTGGAATCCCACCAGCATGATCAGCGTCGCCGCCACCAGCAGCTTGTCGGCGATGGGGTCCAGGAACTTGCCGATCACGCTTTCCTGCGCCCAGGCGCGCGCCAGATAGCCGTCGAACCAGTCGGTGATGCAGGCGGCCGCATAGAGCGAGCAGGCGGTGTAGGCGGCCCACGCCTCCGGCACATAGAACAGCCCGACCACCACCGGGATCACCGCGATGCGCGACAGGGTCAGCAGGTTGGGCAGGCTGGTCAGCATGACGGAGAACTCGAACCGCTGGAGGATGTCGCCGCACGGCGCCCGTGAGAGAGCCGGCTGAATTCGTGTGCCTGCATTCTAACCATCGGGATGGAAGTGATCGTATATCTTTTTCGCAACGGTCCGATTGATCCCTTCCACCGCCTCCAGATCGGCGAGCCCGGCGCGCGCCACGGCGGCGCCGCTGCCGAAATGGTGCAGCAGGGCCTTCTTGCGGGCAGGACCGATGCCGGCGATCTCGTCGATGGGCGATTTGCCGATGGCCTTGGTCCGCTTGGCCCGGTGGGTACCGATGGCGAAGCGGTGCGCCTCGTCGCGCAGCCGCTGCAGGAAATACAGCACCGGATCGCGCATCTCCATCTGGAAAGGCGGACGGTTCTCCATGAAGAAATGCTCGCGCCCCGCGTCGCGGTCGGGCCCCTTGGCGATGCCGACCAGCGTCACATCGTCGATGCCAAGCTCCGCGAACACCTCAAGCGCGACGTTCAGCTGCCCGAGGCCGCCGTCGATCAGCACCAGATCGGGCCAGCTTCCCAGGCTGCGTTCCGGATCCTCCTTCACCGCCCGGCCGAATCGGCGGGTCAGAACCTCGCGCATCATGGCGAAGTCGTCGCCGGCCGCACCCTCCGTGCGGATGTTGAACTTGCGGTAGGCGTTCTTGATGAAGCCCTCCGGGCCGGCGACGATCATCCCGCCGATGGCGTGCGCGCCCTGGATGTGGGAGTTGTCGTAGACCTCCACCCGCTCCGGCGCCGAATCCATCCCGAAGGCGGCGGCCACCCCCTCCAGCAGCCGCGCCTGGCTGGAGCTTTCGGCCAGCCGGCGCCCATGCGCCTCGCGCGCGTTGGTCAGCGCATGCTCTACGATCCGGCGCTTCTCGCCGCGCTTGGGCTCCGCCAACTCCACCTTATGCCCGGCGCGGACCGCCAGCGCCTCGTTCAGCAGCTCCAGCTCCGGTAGGGCATGGCTGACCAGAACCAGCGGCGGCGCCGCCTTGTTCTCGTAGAACTGGGCGATGAAGGCGGCCAGCACCTCCTCGGTCTCTGCCGCCTTGTCGTGGCTGGGAAAATAGGCGCGGTTGCCATAGTTGCGCCCGCCGCGGAAGAAGAAGACCTGGATGCAGGTCACCCCGCCCTCGGCATAGGCGGCGATGACGTCGGCATCCTCCACCACCCCCTCGACATTGATGTCCTGGTGGGCCTGGATCGCCGTCAGGGCGCGGATGCGGTCGCGGTAGCGCGCCGCCGTCTCGAAATCCATCGCGTCCGAGGCGGCCATCATCCGGTCCGCGAACTCCGTCTGGATGTCGCGGCTCTTGCCCGCCAGGAAGGCGCGCGCCTGATCGACCTGCGCCTGATACTCCGCCGGGCTGACCCGGCCGACGCAGGGCGCCGTGCAGCGCTTGATCTGGAATTGCAGGCAGGGCCGGGTGCGGGCAGCGAACACCGTGTCGGCGCAGTTGCGCAGCAGGAAGGCGCGTTGCAGAGCCGTGATGGTGCGGTTCACCGCCCCGGCCGAGGCGAAGGGGCCGAAATAGTCGGCATCGCGCCCACGGGCGCCGCGGTGCTTGGTCAGCTGCGGATAGTCATGGTCCTTGGTGATCATGATGTGCGGAAACGTCTTGTCGTCCCGCAACAACACGTTGTAGCGCGGCATCAGCTTCTTGATCAGGTTCGATTCGAGAAGCAGCGCCTCCACCTCGGTGTGGGTGTTGACGAACTCCATCGTCTCGGTCTCCGCGACCATGCGCTGGAGCCTGACCGGCAGCTTTCCCACCTGGGTGTAGTTGGTCACCCGGCGTTTCAGGTTGCGCGCCTTGCCGACATACAGGACCGCCCCGTCGCCCGCCAGCATGCGATAGACGCCCGGCGTCTGCGGCAGGGTCTTCAGATGCTCCCGAATGATCTCGACACCCCGGTTGATGTCGGCCGGACGCCGCTTCGGCCGCGCGGCGGCACCTTCCCCCACCGGCACTGCATCGGTCGGGGCGGCCAGATCGGTCAAACCGTCTTCGGCCAGTCGATGTTCAGCGAAACCATCTGCGGCATCGTCGGCCGAGGGGGAATCCAGGGGGTCTGAGGAATGCGTTTCGGACATGACCAGAATGTCGTCGAGCGGCCGCCGCGGGTCAACTGTTGGGCACATGCAGGTCGCATGTGGATCGACTCACCCCTCCGGAAGAATATCCACGAAACCTGTGGATAAGTTTGTCGATAACGGAGGGAGTAGCCCGCCCGGAGCTAGGCGCCGCAAGGGATCGCATGCCTCTGCCTATTTTTTGAGCATTTTTGCTAAGCTATTGATTTCACTAGGGCAGGGTCAAGTCAAGGGCGGGAATTGACGCGCTGACACAAAATCGTCCCTGCGGCGCAGGCGCCTCTTGCGCGGGGTGGGGCACCTGTGTAAAACGCGCGGTCCTTTTCCTCGCCCCCGCTTCCATCACGTCCGTCGTCCGGCGCCGGACGGGCGCCTTTTGCCATGTTTACACGCTGTAACACACCGTCATTCAACGGGCACGAAGCCATGCGCCGGCTGCGCCCATCCCAGATGCTCGCCACCGTCCAGCGCGATCATCTGTCCTGTCATCGCCGGGGCGGCGATCAGGAAGCGGATGGCGGCGCAGACCTCCTCCGGCTTGGTGCCGCGCCGCAGCGGAGTCGAGTCCCACTGCGCGGCGAATTCCTCCACCGTCTGGCGGTCGTTGCGCAGGGTCGGGCCGGGACCGATGCCGTTGACGCGGATCCGCGGGGCCAGCGCCAAGGCCATCGTCCGGGTCAGCGCCCACAGCCCCATCTTCGACAGGGTGTAGGAGACGAAATGCGGCGTGGGGTTCCAGACGCGCTGGTCGATGATGTTGACGATCAGCCCGCTCTCGCCTTCGGGCAACCGAGACGCGAAGTCCTGCGACAGCACGAAGGGAGCCCGCAGGTTGGCCTCCATATGCGCATCCCACGATTCGCGGGTCACGTCGGCAACCTCGTCGCGTTCGAACCGGGATGCGTTGTTGACCAGCAGCGTCAGCGGACCGAGCCGCTCCGTCACCGCCGGCACCAGGGTCTTCACCTCCGCCTCGCAATCCAGATCGGCGGCGAAGGCGATGGCGCGTCCGCCCGCCCGCTCGATCTCCGCGACGACGGCATCGGCCTCCGAGCGGGAGCTTCGGTAATGGACGGCGACGTCCCACCCCTGCCCCGCCAGATCGAGCGCGATGGCCCGCCCGATGCGCTTGCCGGCCCCGGTGACGAGGGCCGCTTTCCTCTTGATCTCGACCATGGCGCCATAGGTACCTTGCCACCCTCGTGGGTCAAGGGGTGAGACGGCCAAAAAGCGAGGCGCCAGGAAGAGACCGACGGGAGGGAATTGGCCGGCGATGTTGCGCGAAGCCTTCGAATATCTGACCACCCCCTGCCCGCCGCTGGCCCGCAGGTTCGGCTATCTGTCGGAGATGGTGGCGCTGGGCGCCCGCCACCGGCGGCAAGGACGGGCGTGGGCGCCGCACGTCGCCGCCTGCCACCGCTTCGTCGAACAGGCGATGGAATGGGCGACTCCGGGCGGACGGGCGCTCATTGCCGGGTCCGGGCTGCTGATCGAAATCCCGCTGGAAAGGCTGACGGCCCGCTTCGACGAGGTGGTGCTGGTCGACATGCTGCACAGCCGCGCCGTCCGCCGCAGGGCCGCCGCCCTTCCCAACGTCCGGCTGGTCGAGATGGACGTCAGCGGTGCCCTGGCCCCGCTTGCCGCGTCGCTCGACAGCCGCGGCCCGCTGCCGACCGGCTTCGTCGCGCCGATGCTGGAGGGAGCCCCCTTCCGCTTCGCGCTCTCCTGCAACCTGCTGTCCCAGTTGCCCCTGCTGCCGCTGGAGGCAGTAGAGCGCCGCGCCCCGAAGATCCCGGCGGCGGACCGGATGGCCTTCGCGCTGCGCATGGTCCACGGCCACCTGCGCTGGCTGACCGCCATCGCCGAACACGCGGCTCTGTTCACCGACATCGACGCCTCCTGGATCCATGGCGGCACCGTATCCGAGGTGGAGGATTCGACCTGGGGCCTCGCCCTTCCCGCCCCCGACATGTCCTGGCTGTGGGACATCGCCCCGGCACCGGAGCAGGACCGTCGGCACGATCTGCGCCACAGCGTCGGCGGCTGGTTCGACTTGCGGTCGGTGACAAGTGCCTTTCCGCCCTGTTGAGGAACACGAAACCTCGACACAGCAGACCGGAGAGCACCCCATGGCAACCAATGACCGCAATGACGGCCGCAAGACCGGCAACGCCACAGGCCCCAGCGACAGCGGCGGTGTCGACGAGCGCGACATCCCGCTGGATATCCGCGAGACGCGCGATCATCTGGACGTCGACGAGGAGATCGAAGGCTTCCAGCGGATCATCGGACCCGGCGCCGGCGGCCCTGTCGACCAGCCCGACGAGGATTTCGGCATCCCCGGCAGCGAGGAGGCCGGCGGTCTCGGCACCGGTCCGCTGCCGCCGCGCCAGCCCGACCGTCCGCAGGGGCAGGCGGGAGAACGCGGCAATGACCGCATCGTCTCCGACCGCAATGTCGCGGTGGACGGCGCACGCGACCGCGAGTGAGGCCGGACCGGCGAACCGCGTCCTGCGGCAATAGTTCGCACCTCCGTTGATTGACAAAGCTGATACGGAAAACGTCGGTCGGCGTTGCACGCACCGCGCTTCATGGGACAGCGGCTCTGCCCTATGTTGAACTCCACAAAGCAAACAATGCCAAAGGGAGTGGACGTCTCTCACCTCACGTGGAGATTCCCAGAGCCATGACCATGTCTATCGATGAAGTCCGCGATCCCCGCAGCCACGACGAAATCATGCTGGCCGCCCGCCAGCTGCGCGCCGAGTACCTGCGCGAGCTGTTCGGCAAGCTGCGCGCCAGCCTGTCCGGCGCCCGCACCGGCCACGGCAGCGCCCTGCCGAGCGCGCGCTGACAGCAAGCAGTGTTCAAGATGTAATGAGATGCGGCACCGTGCCTCACCGCACGGTGCCGTTTTCCGTTTCAGCGTCGGCCGAAGCCTTAGCCGCGCTCCGACCCCGGCGCTCCCGTGCTCCACAGCAGCCCCAGCACCAGCCCCTTGCAGCGCGGCAGCAGAAGCAGCGTCAACAGCAGGGTCAGCGACGGCCAGATCGTCAGATGCACCCAGGTCGGCGGCTCGTAGGTCTGTTCGACAGACAGCAGGGCGGGAATGACGATGTGGCCGACGATCAGGATCGTCATCCATGGCGGCGCGTCGTCGGCACGCAGATGACCATAGGCCTCGCCGCAGGCCGAACACTGGTCGACCGGCTTGAGGAAGTTCCGCAGCAGCCGGCCGCGCCCGCAATTGGGGCAGCAGCCGATCAGGCCGCGGAAGGAGGCGAGAAACTTCGACGGAGCCGTTCCGGTCCCTGCGATCATGGCCACTCCTTCCGTGTTGCCCACAATATAGGCTCTTCTCCGGCAAACCACACTCCCGATTGTGGGCAGGGTCGGCATGCCGCCATATCCTGACCCGAACGCCCCTGCTGCCGAGTTGACGGCGGCGCCCGCGCGGTCTAGGGGAAGACCTTTGCGTTGCGGAGATTTTCAAGCCATGTCCTTCACCCGCCTGTTGTGCGCCGCGGCGGCACTCGCCGCCTTCGTCGGTCCGATCGCCGCGCCGGTTCCGGCCATGGCGCAGAGCAAGACCGTCGCCATCACCGCCATCGTCCAGCACCCGGCGCTCGACGCCACCCGCGACGGCATCGTGGAGGCTCTGAAGGACGCCGGCTTCGTCCAGGGCCAGACCCTGAAGGTCGAATACCAGAGCGCGCAGGGCAATCCGGCCACCGCTGCCCAGATCGCCCGCCAGTTCGCCGGCTCCCGCCCCGACGTGATCGTGCCGATCTCCACCCCCTCGGCCCAGGCGGTGGCGGCGGCGACCCGCGATATCCCGGTTGTCTTCACCGCGGTGACCGATCCGATCTCGGCCCAGATGGTGAAGTCGATGGAGAAGCCCGGCGCCAACATCACCGGCCTGTCAGACATGGCCCCGGTGGGCGAGCATGTGGCGCTGATCCGCGAGATCCTGCCGCAGGTCAAGCGCATCGGCGTGCTGTACAACCCCGGTGAGCCCAACTCCATCGTGCTGGTCAAGGCGCTGAAGGACGAGGCGGCCAAGGTGGGCCTGAGCGTCGTCGAAGCCTCCGTGCCGAAATCGTCCGATGCCCAGCAGGCGGTGCGCAGCCTCGTCGGCAAGGCCGATGCCGTCTACATCCCGCTCGACAACACCGTCGTCTCGGCCCTGGAAAGCGTGATCGCGGTCGGCCAGCAGGCGAAGCTGCCGATCTTCTCCGCCGACACCGACAGCGTCGCCCGCGGCACGGTCGCCTCGGTCGGCTTCGACTATTTCCAGGTCGGCAAGCAGACCGGCGCCATCGTCGCCCGCGTCCTGAAAGGCGAGAAGCCGGGCGACATCCCGGTGGCGCTCGCCAAGGGCACCGACCTGTTCGTCAACCCCAAGTCCGCCGCAGCCATGGGCGTCACCCTGCCCGACGCGGTGGTGAAGCGCGCGACGAAGGTTGTCGGGCAGTAAGCGATCGTCAGGGGGGAGCGGAGCGCTCCCCCGCAAAGCCCTTTCAAAAGCACCGCAATGACTGAAATCGCCCTCTTCGGCGCCATCGAGATCGGCCTCGTCTATGCGCTGGTCGCCATCGGCGTCTATCTGTCCTTCCGCATCCTGGACTTCCCCGACCTGACGGTGGACGGAAGCTTTCCGCTGGGGGCGGCCGTCTGCGCGGTGCTGCTGATCGCCGGGGTCAATCCATGGCTCGCCAGCCTCGCGGCGGCACTCGCCGGTGCGGCGGCCGGGCTGGTCACGGCGACGCTGAACGTCCGCTTCAAGATCCTGCATCTGCTCGCCAGCATCCTGACGATGATCGCGCTGTTCTCGGTCAACCTGCGGGTCATGGGCCGGCCGAACGTCGCGCTGCTGATGCAGGACACCGTGCTGACTCCTTTCTATGGGCTGGGCATCCCCGACCACATCGTCCGTCCGCTGGTGGTCGGCATCATCGTCGCGGCGGTCGTGCTGCTGCTCGCCCGTTTCCTGGGCAGCGAGTTCGGGCTGGCGATGCGGGCCACCGGCGTCAATGCACGGATGGCGCGGGCGCAAGGCGTCGACACCGACGCCCATGTCTATGCCGGCATCGCCCTGTCGAACGCCCTGGCCGGTCTGGCCGGCGCCCTGTTCGCCCAGACAAACGGCTTCGCCGACGTCACCACCGGCATCGGCACCATCGTCGTCGGGCTGGCCGCCGTGATCGTCGGCGAGACGGTGCTGCCCGCCCGCGCGCTGGCGCTGGCGCTGGTCGGCTGCGTCGCCGGGTCGATCCTCTATCGTCTCGCGGTGCAGCTGGCACTGTCGGCCGACGCCATCGGGCTACAGGCCTCCGACCTCAATCTGGTGACCGCGGTGCTGGTCGCCGTCGCCCTGATCCTGCCGCGCCTGAAGGCGAAGGCCAGCCGCAGCACGAAAGCCGCCCGATGATCGTCGTCGAAGACATCCACGTCACCTTCGGGCGCGGCACGCCGCTGGAAAAGCATGCGCTGCGCGGCGTCGACCTGACCATTCCCGAAGGAGAGTTCGTAACCGTCATCGGCTCCAACGGCGCCGGCAAATCCACCTTCCTCGGCTCGCTGGCCGGCGACGTGCTGGCGGAGCAGGGGCGCATCTCCATCGACGGCACCGACGTCACCCGCTGGGACACGCCGCGCCGCGCCGGTCTGGTCGCCCGTGTCTTCCAGGACCCGATGGCCGGCAGTTGCGCCACCTTGACCATCGAGGAGAACATGGCGCTCGCCGCCGCCCGCGGACGCCGCCGCGGTCTGGCACCGGCGCTGGGCGGTGACCGCCGCAAGGGCTTCCGCGACTGCATCGCGGCGCTGGGCCTGGGGTTGGAGAACCGGCTGCACGACCGCATGGGCCTGCTGTCCGGCGGCCAGCGTCAGGCGGTCAGCCTGCTGATGGCGACGCTCGCCGGTTCCAAGATCCTTCTGCTGGACGAGCACACCGCGGCACTCGATCCCGCCACCGCCGATTTCGTGCTGGATCTGACCCGCCGCATCGTCCGCGACAACCGCCTGACCACACTGATGGTCACCCATTCGATGCGGCAGGCGCTCGACTATGGCGACCGCACGCTGATGCTGCACGAGGGCCGCGTCGTGCTGGACGTGGCGGGGGAGGAGCGCACCGGGCTCGATGTGCCGCACCTGCTCGCGCTGTTCGCCAGGCAGCGCGGCGGGGCGGAAATCAGTGACGACAGCCTGCTGATCGGTTAGGCGCTGGCGGTTCTCGGTTCCGCCTCTCCCTGCACGGCATCCTCGCGATCCGCCTCGAACAGCGATTGAAGCTCGGCGGCGGCATCGCGGGAGGTCTGGATCAGCTTGGTCTCGTCATTGTGGACGGCGTGCTGGCGGACCAGGGTCCGCTCGTCATGGGCGCGGAAGGTCTCCAGCGTCCGCGTGACCTCGCCCTCCGCCATGCCCATCTGGCGCAGCACGTCGCCGGTCAGCCGGATGCTGCTGTCGAAGGTCTCGCGCACGATGTGGGTGACCCCGCGGTCCATCAGATGGTGGACGTGGCGGCGGTTGCGGGCGCGGGCGAAGATGGTCAGGTTGGGGAAATGGCGGGTCGCCATCTCGACCACCCGCAGCGACTGCTCCATGTCGTCCAGCGCCACCACCAGCACACTGGCCTTCTCCGCCCCGGCGGCGCGCAGAAGCTCGACGCGCGTCGGATCGCCGTAATAGGCCTTGCTGCCGAACTTGCGGACGAAGTCGACCTGCGCCGCACTGCTCTCCAGCGCGGTGAAGGCGATGCCGCGCATCCGCAACACGCGGCCGACCACCTGCCCGACCCGGCCGAAGCCGCAGATGATGACCGGCGGATTCTCGTCGGGCGGGGTATCGAACGGGCGCTTGGGCTTGCCTGCCATCAGGCGCGGCGCGAACCAGCGTTCCTCCGCCGCGAACAGGAAGGGGGTCGCCAGCATCGACAGGGTGACCACCAGCATGGCCGCCGACGCCTGTTCCCCCGCCATCGCACCGCCGCCGACCGCCAGCCCGAACAGGACGAAGCCGAACTCGCCGCCCTGGCTCAGCACCGTCGCCATCCGCCCCGCCCCGGCCCAGGGCACGCCGGCGATGCGGGCCAGCACCAGCAGCACCGCCCCCTTCACCACCAGCAACGCCATGGCAAGGCCGAGGAAGCGGATCGGGTGCGCCATCAGTGTCGGCACATCCGCCCCCATCCCGACCGAAACGAAGAACAGGCCGAGCAGCAGCCCCTCGAACGGCTCGATGTCCGCCTGCACCTCGTGCCGGTATTCCGAATCCGACAACAGGACGCCGGCCATGAAGGCGCCCAACGACATTGACAGGCCGGCCTCCTGGATCAGCACGGCGGTGCCGATGACGATCAGCAGGGCGGTGGCCGTGAAGATCTCCGGCGCGCCGGCACGGTCGACAGCATGGAAGATCGGCCGCAGCAGATAGCGCCCGCCGATCAGCACCAGCGCCACCGCGACCACCGCCTTGGCCACGGCCAGCCAGGCGCCGTCGGCATGCGGAACGGAGCCGCTGCCCAGCAGCGGCAGCAACGCCACCGCCGGGATGATGGCGAGGTCCTGGAACAGCAGGATTGAAAAGGCGTTGCGCCCGGACTGGTTGGCGAGCAGACCGCGCTCCGCCATCATCGGCAGGGCCATGGCGGTTGAGGACAGGGCGAAGCCGAAGCCCAGCACCACCGCGGTCGGCCAGGCAAGCCCCAGCCCCCAGCCGCACAGCGCAGCGATCACAGCACCGGTGACGGCGACCTGCGCACCGCCCAGCCCCAGCACCGATTTCCGCATGACCCACAGGCGGGCGGGCCGCAACTCCAGCCCGATCAGGAACAGCAGCATGACGACGCCGAGTTCCGAGGCGTGGGCAATCGCCCCCACATTGGTCACCAGCCCAAGGCCCGCAGGCCCCACCGCCAGTCCGGCGGCGAGATAGCCGAGCGGCGCGCCGAACCCGAACCTTTTCGCCACCGGCACGGCGACCACCATCGCCGCCAGCAGCACAACCAACGTCACAAGCTCCGCCATATTCCCCGCCGCTCGACTGTCGCAGCGGCACTATGACGCGATTTCAACGGGCAAGGCCAGACGCTTGACCGCCGGCCCGGCCCTACACCTTCATGCTATTGATCATTCCGCTGCGGACGCAACCCGCGACCGGTTCGACGGCGAATTGCCGGCCGCCCAGCGGGTCAGCAGCAGGATGCCGGCGACCACGCCGACATAGGCGATCAGCTGCGCCTCGGTCGGACGGTCGGTGTAGCCGACCAGAACATGCAGCGCCTGCCCGATCAGGCTGTTGTCGCGCAGAATGGCCGAGCTGTCCCACAGCACGGTTCCGCCGGCATTCAGCATGCCGCCCTGCGCCAGGAAATTGACCGCGGTGGCGGCCATGCCGGCGGCCAGCAGCGTCAGCAGCCACGTGGTGGTGGCGAACAGGTGCCGTGTCGGAATCTGCACCAGCCCGGCATAGAGCAGGACCGAGACCAGCCCGCCCAGCGCCACGCCTCCCAGCCCACCCGCCGCCACGGTGGCAATTCCGCCCTCTTCCGACGCCAGGATGCCGGTCAGGAACAGGACGATCTCCGACCCTTCGCGCAGGACGGCGACGCCGATGACGATGGCCAGTGCAGCCAGCGACTTCTCGCCGCTCCTTACCGCATGGCCGACCGCCTTCATGTCGCGCGCCAGCTCGCGGCCATGCTGCGCCATCCAGGCATTGTGCCAGGCCAGCATGACGACGGCGATCAGCAGGACCGTGGCGTTGAACAGCTCCTGCCCGGTGTCGGCGAACAGCGAGCTGATGCCGTCGGCGAAGGCGGCGACGACGCAGGACCCGACGATGCCGCCGACGATGCCGAGGGCGATCCACCGGCCGCGTCCGGCCACCCCCTGGGTGGCGGCCAGCACGATGCCGACGATGAGGCCCGCTTCGAGGACCTCGCGAAAGACGATGATCAGACTGGCGAGCATGGTCGTCTCCGGTGCTGGGCGGTCTCTGGCATAAGACTGCGCCCTAAGACTGCATCGAACGGTCTTAAGACTGCGTCACTCGGCGATCACGGCGCCCTGCGCCGTCGCCTCGTGGAACTCGCCGAAGAAGGGATAGCGCCCCGGCTTCAGCGGACCGACCATGACCTTGATCTGCTTGCGGCCGCCGACGATCTTCTCGACCTTCATCTCGCCGCTTTCGAACTCTTCCGACGTGGCGTCCTGGTTGTCGACGAGCAGGGTGACCCGCTTGTTGGCAGGCACCTTGACCTCGGCCGGTTCGAACTTGTGATCCTTGATGACGATGGTGATCGCATCGTCGGCCCGGACCGGAGCGGCGTTCAGAAAAACCGCGCCGGACATGGCGATGGCGCAGGCGGCAGACAGCAGGGAAACACGGCGCATTCGCGGAAAACCTCAGGGGCTGGTGGGCCTTTTGCTTCTGAAAATCATTCTCACCCCAGCCATCCAGGGTCAAATGAAAAGGCACCCTCAGGCTCCGCAACGCACCTGCGACGGAAACGCGCACCCGGCAGGAATGCGGCCGTCCACAAACAACTGTCCCTGCCAACTGTCCCTGGCAACTTTCCGTGCCTGAAATCCCGGCGCGCCTATTCCGGTTCCGACGAAGCCGGAAACTGCTCAAGCCCGTCGGTGATCTCGTAGTAATCGGCTTTGCCGGCGACATAGCCATGGCGGAGCGTCGTCAGCCCGGTCGGCTGGTCCAGGCTGCCGGCGGCGATCTCGATCTCGCTTTTGCCGTCGCCCTTCCAGAACAGCGACGATCCGCAGCGGCCGCAGAATCCGCGCTCCGCGATGTCGGAGGAGCGATACC
The DNA here is from genome assembly GCF_002573965.1 of Azospirillum palustre. Classification (NCBI taxonomy): domain Bacteria; kingdom Pseudomonadati; phylum Pseudomonadota; class Alphaproteobacteria; order Rhodospirillales; family Azospirillaceae; genus Azospirillum; species Azospirillum palustre. The sequence goes on from NZ_PDKW01000043.1 coordinate 1,407,638, forward strand.
AGGACAGGGTCGCGTCGGCATCGAAGGTGACGGTGTCGCGCGGCACGGTGATGTAGGCGCCGATATGACCGTGGAAACGGCGGCATTGGCCGCAATGGCAGGTCACCACCCCGTCCGGCCGCTCGGCCAGCAGGAAGCGCACGCCACCGCACAGGCAACCCCCGGAAAGTGCCCTGCCCTGTCCGCTCATTCCACCGTCTCTCCCGTGCTGGCCCGGCGTTCGATGCCGTCGTCGCCGATGTCGTAATAGGCGCCCTTGTGGTCGACGAAGATATGACGCTCGACCCGGAGCGCCGACGCATCGTCCAGGCTGCCGGCGGTCACGGTGATGCGCGGTCCATCCTCGGCATCGCCCTGGTCGAGCGCCTCCCAGAACAGCCCGGCACCGCAACGCGCGCAGAAGCCGCGCCGCGCCCGGTCGGAAGAGGCATACCATGTCAGCGTTGCGTCGTTCAGCAGACGCAACGCCGCACGCGGCAGGCCGGTGTAGGCGCCGACATGGCTATGCTGGCGCCTGCATTGGGAACAGTGGCAGAAGGAGATCGGCTCCGGATGCGTGTCGATGGCATAGCGCACGCCGCCGCACAGGCAGCCGCCGGTCCAGACCCGCTCTCCCCCTGCCGTGGCGTCGGTCATCGCTCACCCCCGCCAGAACGGCTTCTCGGCCTCATAGTCGGCGTCGGCACGGGAAATGCCGATGTCCGACAGCAGGTGGTCGGGCAAGGCCTCCAACGCGCGGCGCTGGCGGCGGCGCTCGTTCCAGGTGGCGAGGCGGTCGAACAGCGACACCACGCGCCCGCCCAGACCGGGATTGGCCTGCACCGGCTTGGCGACGAACAGCTCTGCGGCGGAAAACTGCGACTGCGTTCCCTTTGCCATGATTCCATTTCCTTCGCTGGATGGGGAGCGGGGCATCGGCCTCGCCGCTCCGTTCAGTGATCGTTTGTGAAACTGAGAATGGGGCACGGGACGCTTGCCGACAAACGACGCTTTCTCATAGAATCGATTAGCTTTGCTAATCCGAATCCACCTCCGGTCCATAACTGCCCCATGTCCCGCCGCCTGCCCCCGCTGAACGCGCTCCGCGCCTTCGAAGCCGCCGCCCGCCATCTTTCCTTCACAAAGGCCGCCGAGGAACTGCATGTGACGCAGGCCGCCGTCAGCCACCAGATCAAGGCGCTGGAGGAGTGGCTCGGATTACCGCTGTTTCGCCGAATGAACCGGGCGCTGGCGCTGACCGAGGCCGGGCAGAGCTACCTGCCGCCGGTGCGCGAGGCGATGGACACGCTGTCCCAGGCGACCGACCGGCTGATCCGCGCCGACAGCAGCGGCACGCTGACCATCTCCACCATGCCCAGCTTCGCGTCCAAATGGCTGGTGCCGCGGCTGGTCCGCTTCCAAAAGCGTCATCCCGATATGGACGTGCGGGTCCACAGCACGGCGCAGGTGGTCGATTTCGCCCGGCATGACGTCGATCTGGCGATCCGCTTCGGCAATGGGCTGTGGCCGGATCTGCGGGTGGAGCGGCTGTTGACCGAGGACATCTTCCCGGTCGGCCATCCATCCCTGTTGTCCGGCAAGCGGCCGCTGGTTAATCCGGAGGATCTGCGGCACCACACGCTGCTGCACGACGACTACAACATTTCCTGGGCGGTGTGGTGCCGGGTGGCGGGGATCGAGGGCGTGGACACCGAACGCGGCCTGCGGTTCGACGATTCGTCCTTCACCCTCCAGGCGGCGATCAACGGCCATGGCATAGCACTCGCCCGCGGCGTGCTGGTGGCCGACGACATCGCCGCCGGGCGGCTGGTCCGCCTGTTCGATGTGCGGCTGCCTGGAAGCCTCGCCTATTACGTCGTGGCACCGCAGCATTACTTTTCCCGGCCCAAGGTGAAGGCCTTCTACGACTGGTTGTTCGAGGAAGCGGGAGCGGTGTGAAACCCTTCGCATGGAGCGGCTTGCGGGCGTAACGGACCGCTCCTATAGTCCGCGGCCATGAGCGCGAACCCGCCCCCCGACACGGTCTTCCCGCACCGCCACCTTCTCGGAATCGAGGGGCTGCGGGCTGGCGAGATCACCCAGATTCTCGACCTCGCCGATGGCTATGTCGAGCAGAACCGCCGCCCCGTGAAGAAGTCCAACCTGTTGGACGGCCGCACGCAGGTGAACCTGTTCTTCGAGAACTCCACCCGCACCCGCACCAGCTTCGAGCTGGCCGGCAAGCGGCTGGGGGCCGACGTCATCAACATGTCGACCGACAGCAGCTCGGTGAAGAAGGGCGAGACCCTGATCGACACGGCGATGACGCTGAACGCCATGCACCTCGACGCGCTGGTGGTGCGCCACGCCGATTCAGGTGCCGTCAAACTGCTGGCCGACAAGGTCAACTGCTCCGTCATCAACGCCGGCGACGGCCACCACGAACACCCGACCCAGGCCCTGCTCGACGCGCTGGCGATCCGCCGCCGCCTCGGCCGGCTGGACGGGCTGATCGTGGCGATCTGCGGCGACATCCTGCACAGCCGCGTCGCGCGCTCCAACATCCACCTGCTGAACGCCATGGGCGCCCGGGTGCGCTGCGTGGCGCCGCCGACCCTGCTGCCGTCGCAGATCGAACGGCTGGGCGTCGAGGTCCATCATTCGATGAAGGCCGGACTGCGCGACGCCGACGTGGTGATGATGCTGCGCCTGCAGACCGAGCGGATGAGCGGCCAGTACGTCCCCTCCACCCGGGAATACTTCTACTTCTACGGCCTCGATTACGAGAAGCTGGAGGTGGCGAAGCCCGACGCGGTCATCATGCACCCCGGTCCGATGAACCGCGGCGTGGAGATCGATTCGGAGGTCGCGGACGATCTCAAGCGCTCGATGATCCTCGATCAGGTGGAGCTGGGCGTCGCCGTCCGCATGGCCGTGCTCGACCTTCTGACCCGCGAACGCCGCCAGTCCGACCTTGCGGGAGCCGTCTGATGAGCAGCCGTACCGTCTACCGCAACGCCCGCCTGCTCGATCCGGCGACGGGCCTCGACCAGCGCGGCGACCTGCTGATCGATGGCGAGACCATCGCCGATTTCGGCCCCGGCCTGTTCAACGACTCCACGCCCGAAGGCGCGGAGGTCATCGACCTCGCCGGCCAGTGCCTCGCGCCCGGCCTCGTCGACATGCGGGTGCTGATCGGCGAACCGGGCGAGGAGGAAAAGGACACGATCAAGAGCGCGTCGCGCGCCGCGGCGGCCGGCGGCATCACCGCCATGGCGCTGCTGCCCAACACCGACCCGGTGCTGGACGAGGTCGCGGGACTGGAGTTCATCGCGCGGCGTGCCCGCGAGGTGAAGCTGGTCAAGGTCTTCGCCTACGGCTCCGCCACCCGCGGCACCGAAGGCAACGAGATCACCGAGATGGGCCTGCTCGGGCAGGCCGGCGCGGTCGCCTTCACCGACGGCACCAAGGCCATCGTCAGCGCCAAGACCATGCGCCGGGCGCTCAGCTACGCCAAGACCTTCGGCAAGCTGATCGTCCAGCACCCCGAAGAGCCTTCGCTGGCGTCGGGCGGCATGATGAATTCCGGCGAGATCGCCACCCGCCTCGGCCTCGTCGGCATCCCGCGCGAGGCCGAGATCATCATGATCGAGCGCGACCTGCGGCTGGCCGAGCTGACCGGCGGGCGCCTGCACTTCGCCCACGTCACCACAGGCGAATCCGTCGACCTGATCCGCCGCGCCAAGGCGCGCGGGCTGACGGTGACCTGCGATACCGCTCCGCACTATTTCGCCCTGACCGAGACCGACGTCGGCGATTACCGCACCTATGCCAAGGTGTCGCCGCCGCTGCGCGGCGAGATGGACCGCCGCGCCATCGTCGAGGGGCTGGCCGACGGCACCATCGACGCCATCGCGTCCGACCATGTGCCGCAGGACCAGGACCAGAAGCGCCTGCCCTTCGCCCAGGCCGCCCCCGGCGTCATCGGGCTGGAGACCCTGTTCCCGCTGACGCTGGAACTGGTGCACAAGGGCAGGATGCCGCTGCTGAAGGCGCTGGCCTGCGTCACCGCCAACCCGGCGGCCATCCTCGACTTGCCGCTCGGCCGCATCGTCAAGGGCGGGCCGGCCGATCTGGTCGTCTTCGATGCCGACGTGCCGTGGCAGATCGACGTCAGCCGCTTCAAGTCGAAGTCGAAGAACTCGCCTTTCGAGAACCGTCCGGTCCAGGGCCGGCCGCTGCGCACCGTCGTCGACGGCCGCACCGTCTGGCAGGCGGAGGGCTGATCCGGTGCTTATCCTCGTGCTTGCCGCCCTGCTGGGCTACCTGCTGGGCTCGATCCCCTTCGGGCTGGTGCTGACCCGGATGGCCGGTCTGGGCGACATCCGCCAGATCGGTTCCGGCAACATCGGCGCCACCAACGTGCTGCGCACCGGCAACAAGCCGCTGGCGCTGGCGACCTTGCTGCTCGACAGCGGCAAGGGCGCCATCGCGGCCCTGCTGGCCCTGTGGTGGGCCGGACCGGAGGCGGCGGTTCTGGCCGCCGGCGGCGCCATGCTGGGCCACAGCTTCCCGGTCTGGCTGGGCTTCAAGGGCGGCAAGGGCGTCGCCACGGCAATCGGCGTCCTGCTGGCCGTGTGCTGGCCGGTCGGGCTGCTGGCCTGCCTGACCTGGATCGTCATGGCGGCGCTGTTCCGCATCTCGTCGCTGTCGGCGCTGACGGCTCTCGGCGTCAGCCCGTTGACCGGCTGGTATTTCGGCGGACCGCTGGTCGCCGGCCTCTGCCTGTTCATCGCCGTGCTGGTTTTCATCCGGCACGAGGCGAACATCCGGCGCCTGCTGAAAGGCGAGGAGCCGAAGATCGGCGCCGGCAAGAAGAAGGCCGCCTGACCGGCAATCCGGCAGACAGGTGACAGGAGGGCGGGGAGGAAACTCCCCGCCCTTTTCGTTTGCAGCGCCTTGATTCCGTTACCCTTGCCCTCTGCCGCCCTATCCGATTTCGCCCACCCGGGCGCAGACAACCGGTGCGGCCATGCGCTATGCTGCATGGCAATCCGGGGCACGAACAAGCAACCCGGCAGGAGAGCCGGCCGCTGGGGCCGGTCGAAAACGAGACGCTGAGGGAACCGAGAATGGACACTCCGCTGTGGAGCCCGAGTGAGGAGCGCATCGCGCAGGCCAACCTGACCGTCTTCCGCGAGGCGGCGAATGCGCGATTCGGACTGCGGCTGGACGATTACGACGCGCTCTACAACTGGTCGATCGCGGAGAAGGAGCGGTTCTGGCGCTTCCTGTGGGAATGGGCCGGGCTGACCGGCGATCTCGGCGCCGTCGACCTGCTGGACGGCGACAGGATGCCGGGCGCCCGCTGGTTCCCGGAAGCCCGTCTCAGCTATGCCGAGAACCTGCTGGCCGGCGCGCCGGACGACACTGCGGTCGTCTTCTGGGGCGAGGACAAGGTGAAGGTCCGCTGGAGCGGGGCGGAGCTGAAGGCCACCGTCTCCCGCCTTCAGCAGGCGCTGAAGGCCAAGGGCGTCGGCAAGGGCGACCGCGTCGCCGCCATCATGCCGAACATGCCGGAAACGCTGGCGGCGATGATCGCCACCACCAGCCTGGGCGCGGTGTGGTCGTCCTGCTCGCCCGATTTCGGCATCCAGGGCATCACCGACCGCTTCGGCCAGATCGAGCCGAAGGTGGTCTTCGCTCCCGACGCCTATTGGTACAACGGCAAGAGCCACGACGTCCGCGCCAAGGTGGCCGAAGTCCTCAAGGACCTGCCGACCGTCGTCGCCACCGTCATCGTCCCCTATGTCGACAAGGATCCCGACCTGTCGGCGATCCCCGGCGCCGTCGGCTTCCACGACTTCATGGCGCCCCATCCGGTGGCCGAGCCGACCTTCGAACGGGTCGAATTCGATCACCCGCTGTTCATCCTCTATTCGTCCGGCACCACCGGAAAGCCGAAATGCATCGTCCACGGCACCGGCGGCACCATCCTTCAGCATGTGAAGGAACACCGGCTGCACTGCGACCTCAAGCCCGGCGACCGGCTGTTCTACTTCACCACCTGCGGCTGGATGATGTGGAACTGGCTGGTGACCGGATTGGCCAGCGGCACCACGCTGGTCCTCTATGACGGCTCGCCCTTCGCCCCCACCGGCAACATCCTGTTCGACTATGCCGATGCGGAGCAGGTGACCCTGTTCGGCACCTCGGCCAAGTTCATCCAGTCGCTGGAGAAATCCGGGCTGGAGCCGATGAAGACCCATTCTCTCGCCAGCGTTCGCGCCCTGGCCTCCACCGGCTCGCCGCTGATGCCGGAGAATTTCGAGTTCGTCTACCGCTCGATCAAGCAGGACCTCCATCTCGCCTCGATCAGCGGCGGCACCGACATCATGTCCTGCTTCGTGCTGGGCAACCCGATTTCGCCGGTGTGGAAGGGCGAGATCCAGACGCGCGGCCTCGGCATGGCGGTCGAGGCCTTCGACGACAACGGCCATGCCGTCCGCGGCGAGAAGGGCGAACTGGTCTGCACCCGCCCCTTCCCCAGCATGCCCATCGGCTTCTGGGCCGATCCGGACGGCTCGAAATACCGCTCCGCCTATTTCGACCGCTTCCCCAACATCTGGGTCCATGGCGACTTCATCGAGCAGACCGAGCATGGCGGCTGGGTGATCTACGGCCGCTCGGACGCGGTGCTCAACCCCGGCGGCGTGCGTATCGGCACGGCGGAAATCTACCGCCAGGTCGAGCAGCTGCCGGAAATCATGGAGGCGGTCTGCATCGGCCAGGAATGGGATGGCGACGTGCGCGTCGTGCTGTTCGTCGTGCTGCGCGAGGGGATGAAACTGGACGAGGCTCTGGCCGCCACCATCCGCAAGCGGATCAAGGACAACTGCTCGCCCCGCCATGTCCCGGCGAAGATCGTGCAGGTCACCGACATCCCGCGCACGCGCTCCGGCAAGATCACCGAGCTGGCGGTGCGCGACGCCGTCCACGGCCGGCCGATCAAGAACACCGAGGCGCTGTCCAACCCGCAGGCGCTCGACGAGTTCCGCGAGCGGACGGAACTGAGCGGGGCCTGACATGGCGCCGCCGCTGTTCCTCGACCTCGACGGCGTGCTGGCCGATTTCGACCGCGGCGTCGTCGCGGTCACCGGCAAGCGGCCGGAACAGCTGGCGATGAAGGAGATGTGGCGGGCGCTGTCCCGGCATGCCGACTTCTTCGGCACGCTGGAATTCATGCACGACGCGCAGGAGCTTTGGAGCTTCTGCGCGCCGCACCGGCCGACCATCCTGACCGGCCTGCCGCTCGGCAGCTGGGCGCCGGAGCAGAAGACGCGCTGGGTCGCCCGCATGCTGGGGGCCGACGTCCCGGTCATCACCTGCATGGCCCGCGACAAGGCCCGCTACGCCACTCCCGACGCCATCCTGGTCGATGACCGCGACAAGGCCCGCGAGCCTTGGGAAGCGGCCGGCGGACGCTTCATCCTCCACCGGACTGCCGCGGACAGCATCGCCGAACTGGCGAAGCTGGGGTTCTGAGAATGACGGAAGGGGCGGCACCGGCATGCCGCCCCCCCCAGCGTCGAACGTCGCGGTTACTCGGCCGCCACCGCCTTGTTTTCGCGGCTGGTCTTCCACAGCGACACCACCACGCCGCCGCCGATCAGGGCGAAGGTGACGCCCAGCGCGATCAGCGGGTCGGGCTTGCCGAAGACCTGCGTGTAGAAGATCTTGCCACCGATGAACACCAGCACCAGCGCCAGGGCGTATTTCAGGTACCGGAAGCGGTGGACCATCGCGGCCAGGGCGAAATACAGCGCGCGCAGGCCCAGGATGGCGAAGATGTTGCTGGTATAGACCAGATACGGGTCGGTGGTGATGGCGAAGATCGCCGGCACGCTGTCCACCGCGAAGACCAGATCGGCCAGTTCGACCATGATCAGCGCCAGCAGCAGCGGCGTCGCCGTCCAGCGCATCGCGCCGCTGTCGCCCACCGGTTCCTTGACGAGGAAGCGATGGCCGTGGAAGCGGTCGGTGACGCGGATGTGGCGCTTCACGAACCGGAGCGCGACATTCTCGCCCAGGTTGGTCTCCTCGTCCTTGGCGAACAGCATCTTGATGCCGGTCAGCAGCAGGAAGGCGCCGAAGACGTAGAGAATCCAGTGGAATTCCGACACCAGCGCCGCACCGGCGCCGATCATCAGGCCGCGCAGCACGATGACACCCAGGATGCCCCAGAACAGCACCCGGTGCTGCAATTCACGCGGCACGGCGAAATAGCTGAAGATCAGCGATATGACGAAGACGTTGTCGAGTGACAGGCTCTTTTCGACGAAAAAGCCCGTGTAATACTGCAAGCCGGCTTCGCCGCCCATCGACCACCAGACCCAGCCGCCGAACAGCATGGCGACCGCGATGTAGAAGGCGGAGAGCTTCAGGCTCTCGCCGACGCCGATGACATGGTCGCGGCGGTTCAGAACACCCAGGTCCAGCACCAGAAGGGTCAGGACAATGCCGACGAATACCAACCAAATCCAGACCGGTTTTCCCAAAAATTCGAGAAAAACAGTCGCTAACAAACTGTCCATCGCAAAACCCACTTGATGACGCTGCGTGAGCGGAGAGATCAAGCGGTTCCGACATCACGATCGACGCCTCGATCGCCAGAGGGGCCCGGACCCGAACTTGCCAGCAGATGGTGTCGCTCTGCCGCGGGTCAAGACCGCGATAAGGAGCGAACGCAGCTGCCAAGCAAAAGCACCGCTCAGCATCTTTCGCTGACCTTTGCGAGTCGCAGCCCCGACAGCGTGGCTGAGATGCCGAACCCCTGGAAATCTGCGGCGGCGGCGAACGAAACGCCATCCGGACCCGGTACTTGATGCAGCGACGCCACAGATGGCGAACGAATGACGCGCAAGAAAAACACCAACGGTTGCCCGATCTGTGTTCGCTCTTGTGCGGATGGTGCCATTCTGCCAATAACTCCGAAAAACCGAAACCAAACCGAACAAATGGAGTTTTGCATGAACCAGGCCGAGCTGATCGAAACCGTCGCCACCAACGCCGGCATCAAGAAGGCCGACGCGGCCAAGGTCGTTCAGGCCGTGTTCGAGGGCATCTCCGGCGCGCTGGGCCGCGGCGAAGATGTGCGCCTGGCCGGTTTCGGCATCTTCGAGGTGGCCGAGCGCGCCGCCCGTGAAGGCCGCAACCCGCGCACCGGCGAAGTCGTGGCGATCGCCGCCTCCAAGGCTCCGAAGTTCAAGCCGGCCAAGCAGCTGCGCGATCTGGTGAACGGCTGATCCGCCCGCATCCGCGTCACAAGGGATCGCAGCCATGACCATCGATCAAACCGAACTGCAATCGCTGACCGCCAAGGTCGTTGCCGCCTATGTCGGCAACAACTCGGTGCCGGTCCAGGAATTGCCCACGCTGATCAACAGCGTCCAGATCGCCTTCCGCAATTTGGGCGACGACAAGCCGGCCCCGGCCAAGGCCGAACTGGTCCCGGCCGTCGCGATCAAGAAGTCGGTCACGCCGGAATTCATCGTCTGCCTGGAAGATGGAAAGAAGCTGAAGATGCTGAAGCGGCATCTGAAGACCGTCTACGACATGACGCCGGACGATTACCGCGCCAAGTGGGGCCTGCCGCCGGAATACCCGATGGTTGCCCCGAACTATGCCAAGGCGCGTTCGGAAATGGCGACCAAGCTCGGGCTTGGCCGCAAGCGTGCGGCGGCCGAATAACGGCCTTCCGTCCATCGCTGCTCGATCGGGCGCGTCCTTCGGGACGCGCCTTTTTCTTTGCCCACACCCGGCTCCATTCGACGCCGCCTCACTCCGCCCGGGCTACCTCGTTGCCCATTGTCGTCATATGACCAATGTTCGGGTGGCGAAGTGGATCGGCCTTCCCATCTAGGGTTCCGGTATGGTTGAGTGACCACGGGCGGTTCTATCACCATCCTCATCGCAGAGGCATAGCCGCCTCCCGCCAATCCGGTCGACCGGGGGACTGCCTGCCTCCGTTCCCTTTCGCAGATGCGGTATGGCGATGCTGTTCGGTCCTAAGTTCGACCGGCCGATTGGGGATGAACCGCTCGCCCGTAAGTCACCCGGCCGAAGGTCAAGGGTCATAGAAATGCCCCCTCCTCCAGACTGCCGGTGCGGGTGGAAGAAGAGCGTGGGTATACGCCGAAAAACACCCGGAACACGCCCTTTACAGGGTTGATCGGTCGCATTTCTGCGGCCACATTAACAGTGTCAAAAGGACGCAGTTCCTTAAGACGCCAGGCAAAATACAGACCCCACTATAAACCAAAGCCGGCCAGAGCCGATAGAGACGGACGATATTCCTGCGTCCGCCAATGGATCATCGCCTCTAAGGCGATTCCCGCCATGGGCCCCGACCGGGCCGGCCTTGAAAAAGAGGCCGTTCCGGGAAGCGTTGGAGAGGAGGCAATCGCGTGCTGAAGAAACTGCTGACCGGTGAAAACGCCAGCCTGACCCGCTACATCGAGGAGTCGAAGCGCTTCCCGATCCTTGCCCCGGATGTCGAGCGTGACCTCGCCATCGCCTGGCGCGAGCGCGGAAATCCGCAGGCCCTGGAACAGCTCGTGGGCAGCCACCTCCGCCTCGTCATCAAGATCGCCCGCGGCTTCGGCGGCTATGGCCTGCCACTGGTCGATCTGGTCGCAGAGGGCAATGTCGGCCTGATGCAGGCGGCCCAGAAATTCGATCCGCAGCGCGGGTTCCGCTTCGCCACCTACGCCACCTGGTGGATCCGCGCGGCGATCCAGGAATACATCCTGCACAGCTGGTCACTGGTGAAGATGGGCACCACCGCCGCTCAGAAGAAGCTGTTCTTCAACCTGCGCCGCCTGAAGAGCCAGATGGCCGAGTTGGAGCAGGGCGACCTGTCGCCGGAGACCGTCGCCACCATCGCCGCCGAACTGGACGTGCCGGAGACCGAGGTGGTGGAGATGAACCGCCGTCTCGCCGCCAACGACAGCTCGCTCGACGCCACCCTCTCGTCCGATGGCGAAACCAACTGGCTGGAACTGCTGGCCGATGACCGGCCCACCCAGGATGCAATGCTGGCCGAGGCCGACGAACTGGCGCTGCGCCGCCGGCTGGTCGGACAGGCGCTGGACCGGTTGGACGCCCGCGAACGCCGCATCCTCTTCGAACGCCGCCTGAAGGACGACCCCTCGACCCTGGAAGCGCTGAGCCAGCAATTCTCGGTTTCGCGCGAACGGGTGCGCCAGATCGAAGTGCGGGCTTTCGAAAAGCTCCAGAAGGCGGTGCTCAGCGCCGCGCAGGCCCTGCGCCGCCCGGTCGCCCCGATGGTGGCCTGACCGGACATCGTTCTCCCGTCCGGCTGCCGCGCTGCCGGACGGGTCATATGCGGGACCGGCTATGCCGTGCGCCGCATCGTTCCAGCGGGCTGTAGCCCGCCTGTTGCCTCCAGACCTGTAACCTTCACGCCGGCGGTGCCCATGGCCCCGCCGGCTTTTTCTTTTATGGACCGTTTCGGTGTCGATCCCGACCGGCCGCAATCCGTTGCGTTTTCTGCCGCTTAAGGATGTCATGCGACAAAGTGACAGGTTCAAAGTTACGAATGCCTGCGCATGATGTGCGGCCCGCGGGAAAGATTGCATTTTCGCCAATTCTTAGTACGCTAGTCATATCACAAATGGGAGAGGGCTCCATGTCGAACGCTGCCCAGACTCAATCGATCATCGACCGCATCACCTTCCTGCGCATCGACGAGGCGACGAAGGCAACCCTGCGGGAATTCCAGCCCTATCTGGCGCAGCGCATCGACCAAATTCTGGAAGAGTTCTACGGCTACCTGCGCGCCGTGCCGCAGGTTGCGCCGATGCTGGTCAATCCGGCGGTGACCGGCCGCGCCCGCGACCTGCAGAAGCAGCATTGGCTGCGCAACGTCTTCACCGGCACCTTCGACGAGGCCTACGTCAATCAGGTCCTGAAGATCGGCCAGACCCACCAGCGCATCGGACTCGAACCGCGCTGGTACACCGGCGCCTATTGCTTCACCCTGAACAAGCTGATCGAGCTGGCGGCCCAGATCTACCGCAAGAAGCCGGAAAAGCTGTCGCAGCTACTCCAGGCGATCAACAAGGCGGTGTTCCTGGACATGGACCTCGCCACCTCCGTCTATATCGACCTGAACACCGCGGCGATCATCGCGCGGGAATTGGGCAGCACCGCCGACAGCTTCGAACGCGAAGTCAAGGGTGTGGTCCAGGCGGTGGCGAGTGCCGCCCAGCAGCTTCAGGGCACCGCCCAGGCGATGAGCCGCACGGCGGAAACCACCAGCGAGCAGTCGACACAGGTCGCCGCCGCCGCCGAAGAGGCTTCGGTCAACATCCAGACCGTCGCCGCGGCGGCGGAGGAGCTGACCGCCTCGATCGGCGAAATCAGCCATCAGGTGACCCAGTCGGCCGCCATCGCCAACGCCGCGATGACCGAGGCCGAGCGGACCAACGCCACCGTGCAGGGCTTGGCCGACGCCGCCAGCCGCATCGGGCAGGTGGTCAAGCTGATTCACGACATCGCCAGCCAGACCAACCTGCTTGCCTTGAACGCCACCATCGAGGCGGCGCGTGCCGGGGAGGCCGGCAAGGGCTTCGCCGTGGTGGCGAGCGAGGTGAAGAGCCTCGCCAACCAGACCGCCAAGGCGACGGAGGAGATCAATTCGCAGATCGGCGCCGTTCAGGGGGCGACCCAGGAGGCCGTCGGGGCCATCCGGTCCATCTCCGGCACCATCGCCCGCATCAACGAGATCTCCACCTCCATCGCCACGGCCATGGAAGAGCAAGGCGCTGCCACGACGGAGATCGCCCGCAACGTGCAGCAGGCGTCTATCGGCACCCGCGAGGTCAGCGAAACCATCGTCGCGGTGAACGCTTCGGCCAACAACGCCGGTGAAGAGGCCCGCCAGGTTCTGGAGGCGACCAACGAACTGTCGCGCCAGTCGGGAACCCTGAGGTCCGAGGTCGAGCGCTTCCTGACCCGCGTCCGCGCCGGCTGATCCGTTTCACGGTGCAGGTTAGAAGAAAAGGGCGCGTTCCCAGGAACGCGCCCCTTTTCATTGTCCAGGCTCGGCCGCGACGCGACCGCTCAGGCCAGCGTGCGGACCACGAGATCGCTGACCGGAATATTCTCCGCCAGCGCGGCGCGGCGAACCTCGTCCGCGCTGCGCCAATGGCTGTGACCGCCCAGGCTGGTCATAACTCCACCGCGCATCGCCACGAATAAACCAGTCCGTCCCAGATTGACGATTCTCGTCATGATTCAATCCCCCGCCCAATGGTGCGTATTTTAGGTAAAATTGTTTTATTCTTCATGCGATAGAGAAAACCTGTCTCTGCCCACAGACTTATCAAACGGTGTCCTATAACGTCAATAAGACTTCCGGCCTTCAACTCCCTGCCGTTTTCATTGGTCATCTTTCATCCATAAGTGCCAGCCCTCTTCAGAACACCACCGACAATCTTCTGGTATTAATTAGAATCAAATTTTATTTGTTTTACATGGAGATGCAGAAAAGGGGTAACCCTCCGAAAGCCTTATCCCAACCGCGCAGCGTGGGAACGTCCGCATGGCGTGTAGGGTTGTCAGCGAAGCCGCCCTCCGATCCATCGGCGGCACAGTGCGGGGAAAAAACCTGCGAGGCATCGGCATCATGGCAACAGCACAACGCCGCGTCGGCATCTGCGGCACAGCCACCACCGCTCACTTCGAACTGGATACGGCAGAGGAGGACAGCAGCGAAGGCGGGAACAGCGAGAAGCTTGGGTTGCCGCTGACCATCCGTCCGGCAAGGCAGGAGGATTTGCCGACGCTCGAATGGTACGGCCTGCACACCCCCCATCGCGAAATCATCGCCGGCGCTTTCCGTCTTCAGGAACGCGGTGACGGTGCCATGCTGCTGGCCGACGTCAACGGTTTTCCGGCCGGCCAGATCTGCATCGATTTCCTGCGCAAGCGGCCGAGCGGCCGTGCGACCCTATGGGCACTGCGGGTGTTCCAACCCTTTCGTGGCCTCGGCATCGGTATCCGCCTGGTGCGGGCAGCCGAACGGGTGGTGATCCAGCGCGGCGTGCCCTTCGCCGAACTGGGGGTGGATCGCGACAATGCCGGCGTGCTGCCCTTTTACGAACGGCTCGGCTATGAACATTGCGGGCGGGAGCGCGGGCAGTTCCTTTACCACACGCCGGAAGGCCGGCTCGTCCGCGTCGCCATCGACCAGTGGCTCCTGCACAAACGGCTGCTTGAAGCCAGTGGCGTGGCCGGCACCCCCTCGGACCGCAACCAGAGCCTGAAGATGGCCGGCGACTGACCCCTGCTCAGCCTTCTATCCATCTCCATCTGTTCGGCCGCCGCTTATTCGGCCGCCATCGCCATATCGCCCATGGTCGGGCTGTTTGCCGACGTCACCAGCCGCGCCGCCCGTCGGCGCGGCAGGAAGATGCGCGCACCATCCAGCACTCCGCCCAGTTCGGCCATCGCGTCGGTCGCCATGAGCAGTGCGACCGGCGGCAGCCAGCGGTCGAACAGCTGTATCGCCACCTCCGCATCGCCACCCTGCACCGCGGCCAGGGAATCAAGCAGGGCGGCTTCGTCGATGCTGATCCGGCTGCAGGCCGGGCAGCGGATCTCCGGCCTGCGGGCGCCGGCCACCGCAAAGGTGCCGAGCAGGGCGAACAGCGGCAGCAGTGCGGTGTTCGGCACGCCGGCCACATTCAGTCCGATGCGCATCGATGCCATCGCCCCGGCGGTGCCGGCGCGGAACCACTGGCGCACACCGGTCAGCAGCGCCCGTTCGGCGGTTGTCAGGTCCGCCACCATCCAAGGCGAATACCGCCCCTCTTCCACCGTCCCGCACATGCCGATGCTCCTTCATCCGGTTGCAGGAACACCCTACCGCTTCCCCTCTCTAATTGCGAGTCATTCTTATTTGCGAAACTCACCTGTGACAAAAAACAGCTGCCCGTGACAGTGAAAACCATGGAAAGGTCGCGTTAACGAACGGCGGCAATCCTGAAGCGACTATGCAGTTCAGGGGGGTCGCTGGGCATGAGGCGGACGATTCGGGGGGTTGTTCTCGCACTGGTCTCGACGATCGGATTGGCTGTCGCCGGGGGCTTGACGGTCGCCCGCCCGGCAACCGCCCAGATCGTTCTGAAATCCGCCTACGGCGAGGCCTCGCTGGCTGGTCCGGCCAAGGCCCGCGGCGCGGTGGTCTGGAGCCACGGCCGCTCGGTGGACTCCGAAGATTCGGAAGCCCCCACCCCGCTCTACATGAAGGCGATGCGCGACGCCGGCTGGGACGTCTACCGGCTGGACCGCATGCGGGTCAGCGACACCCTGCCCAACAGCTCCCGCGCGCTCGCCGGCTATTCGGAGGCACTGAAGGCCAAGGGCTATCGGCGGGTCGCCCTGACCGGCCAGTCCTTCGGCGCCTTCATCTCGCTGATCGCCGCCGGCCAGACCAACGCCATCGACGCCATCATCGCCACCGCCCCAGCCGCCTTCGGCAACTTCACCGAGGCGTTCGACAGCTATCGCGAGAACGCCGCCCAGCTCTGGCCGATCCTGCGCGAGGTCCGGCGGGCGCGGGTGATGATGTTCTTCTTCCACGGCGACGATTTCGATCCGGGCGGGCGCGCCGAGCCGGCCCGCAACATCCTGACCCAGCGCGGGTTGAGCAGCCTGATCGTCGACCAGCCGTCGCTGCTGACCGGCCATGGCGCCGCCAACACCGGGCTGTTCGTCCGCCGCTTCGGCGCCTGCATCGTCCGCTTCGCGGAAGAGCCGCCGACGCCCAACGACCCGCCCTGCGACGAGACCTGGGGCCGAAGCCCGAGTGCCGAGATGCTGCAGGCCGCCCTGCCCGCGAATGCATCGGGTTCGGCCAGGGGCAACGACGCGACAACCACGCTGCGCCCCTACATGGGCATGTGGTACGGCAGCTACATCAATGGCCGCGAGGTCGCCCTGTCGGTGGAGAAGGCCGAGGGCGACGCCGTCTATGCCGACTATGTGCTGGGCGCCGGCATGGAATCGGACCAGCCCGCCGAGCGGGTGCGCCGCAAGGGCCGGATCGAGAATGGCGAGCTGGTCTTCGATGAAAAGGGGCGCAACATCCTGCGCTACCGCCTGCGCCCGGATGGCCGTGTCGCCGCCAGCTGGCTCGACAAGGACGGCCATGGCCGGCTCGACACGGTGCTGCGCCGGGTGAACTGACTGGCTGCTCCGGAGGGTGCTCAGCCCTCCGCCAGGAAATTGCGGACGATGGCGATCTGCTCGTCCGTCATCAGGGAGGGGGCGTGGCCGGTGTTTGCAATCTCCACCACCCGCACCAGACCGGCAGCCCCCGGCCCACGCTCCGCCATCCGCTCCGCCGTTTCGGCGCTAAGCAGATCGGAGTCCGCGCCGCGCAGGACCAGCACCGGGCAGCGCACGCGGTCCCACAGCGCCCACAGATCGACATCGCCGATGGGGGCCGTCTTGAACGCATCGCCGATGGCCGGATCGTAGGCCAAGCGGAAACGCCCGTCGGGCAGCCGCCGGGCACTGTGCTGGGCCATATGGCGCCAGCACGCGTCGCCGATCGTGCCGAAGCCCATCAGCACGAAGCGCAGGTAGGATTCCAGCGCCGGCAGATCCTCGAACACCGGATCCTTGCCGACATAGTCGGCGATCCGCTGCAACCCGGCCTGGGCGATGAAAGGGCCGACATCGTTGATCACCATGCGGCGGATCGGGCTGTTGGCCTGCGCCGCCAGGGTCATGCCGATCAGCCCGCCCATCGAGGTGCCGATCCAATCGACCGTTTCCACACCCATGCGGGCGATCAGCGCCACCATGTCGGAGCAATATTGCGGATAGCCGTAGAGCGCCGGCACCGGCAGCCAGTCGCTGCGGCCGCGCCCGACCACGTCGGGACAGGCCACCCGCCAGCCATCCGCCAGGGCCAGCGCCAGCCGGTCGAAATCGCGGCCGTTGCGCGTCAGCCCATGGACGCAGACCGCGGTGCGCGCGGCATCGTCCCGCCCCCACTGGGTGTAGGCCATCCTGTGGAACCCGGCGGCGCTGAGGCCGAGGACGTTGCGTTCGGACATCGGCACGGGCGGGCACTCCTGCTCAGGATTGACGGGACTATCCCTTTTTCGGCGATTTGGCGCCGCGTGGCAACTCCGCCTCGACCGCGCGTTCCGCCGCAGCACGGATGGCCGGCATGGCCGAAGACGGCTCCGCCACCGACCCGTCGAAGGGATGGCGGGTGGTGTCGTAGATGCGGCGGATGATGCGGACGTAGTTGCGCGTCTCGTCATAGGGCGGAACGCCCTTGTAACGGTCGACCGCCCCTTCCCCGGCATTGTAGCCGGCCAGCGCCAGCGTCACGTCGCCCTGGAAATAGGCCAGCAGCCAGCGCAGGTATTTCACTCCGCCGGTGATGTTCTGCTTGGGGTCGAAGACGTCGCCGACACCGAAGCGGTCGGCCGTATCGGGGATCAGCTGCATCAGCCCGGCGGCATCCTTGGGCGACACCGCATCGGTGCGGAAGGCGCTTTCCGCCTGGATCACCGCCAGCACCAGCGCCGGGTCGATGCCGTATTTCGGCGCGATGCTGTTGACCAGCGCCACCACCTCCGCCGGGGGCGGCCCCATCTCCCGCACCGGACCGGCGCCGGGACGGCACCAGGGACGGATGCGCCCCATGCGGCCGGGCACATAGTTGACCAGCCGTCGCGCCTCCGGATGCCCGCGCGAGGCGGCGGCGCGCAGCCAGGCGGTGCCGAGCCGGCGGTCCTTGTGCACCCCCTTGCCGAACAGATAGCGGCGGGCCAGCCGGAACGCCGCATCGGCATCACCCTGCTCCGCCAGTTCGCAATCGCCCGATCTGGCTTTGGGAGACGGCGGCAGCAGTTCGGCCACCGCGTTCGGCTTCGCTGCGGATTTCGCATCCGCCGCCGCGGCGATGGACACCGACCCGATACCGACGCCACACAGCGCCAGCGCAATCAGCGGCACCATCACGACACGACGAACGAACAAGCCACGACCCTCCTACGATCCCGCGCCACCCTACGGGAAGCGGAAGTATGGTGTTGCAACCTGTTCAGGACAAGGGTGGGCCAACAGGAGGTGGATCACGGCCCGCGGCGGCGCCTGCCCTGCTTCTTCGGCGCCCCTTCCGGAATGCCGCGTCCCTGGCGGGCGCTGCTGATGCCGATGCTGCCGGGGGTTTCCAGCCCCAGATCCATCGCCTCCAGCCGGCGCAGCTCGTCGCGCAGCCGGGCGGCTTCTTCGAACTCCAGGTCGGCGGCAGCGGCCCGCATGCGCTTTTCCAGATCGGCGATGACGTTCTTCAGATTATGCCCGACCAGCTCGTTGGAGCTCAGGCCGGTCTTGACCGTCACATGGTCGCCGCGCTCATACACGCTTTCCAGAATGTCGCCGATGGCCTTCTTCACCGATTCCGGCGTGATACCATGTTCGAGGTTGTAGGCCATCTGCTTTTCACGGCGGCGTGCCGTTTCGTCGATGGCGTACTTCATGCTGTCGGTGATCTTGTCGGCGTAGAGGATCGCCCGTCCGTCGATGTTACGGGCGGCACGGCCGATGGTCTGGATCAGCGAGGTCCTGGACCGCAGATAGCCTTCCTTGTCGGCATCGAGGATCGCCACCAGCGCGCATTCCGGAATGTCCAACCCCTCGCGCAGCAGGTTGATGCCGACCAGCACGTCATAGGCACCCAGCCGCAGGTCGCGGATGATCTCGATGCGCTCCAGCGTCTCCACGTCGGAGTGGATGTAACGCACGCGCAATCCCGCCTCGTGCATGTATTCGGTCAGCGCCTCCGCCATCTTCTTGGTCAGGGTGGTGACCAGAACGCGATAGCCCTTGGCGACCACCTCCTTGCACTCGCCGATCAAATCGTCGACCTGGGTCTCGGTCGGGCGGATGATCACCGGCGGATCGATCAGGCCGGTCGGGCGGACCAGCTGTTCGGTGAAGACGCCGCCGGTACGCTCCATTTCCCAGGGACCGGGCGTGGCGGAGACGAAAACCGTCTGCGGCCGCATGCCCTCCCATTCCTCGAACTTCAGCGGCCGGTTGTCCTTGGCGCTGGGCAGGCGGAAACCGTAGTCGGTCAGCGTCGATTTGCGCATAAAGTCGCCGCGGTACATGCCGCCGATCTGCGGCACCATGACGTGGCTCTCGTCGACGATCAGCAGCGCGTCGCCCGGCAGATATTCGAACAGCGTCGGCGGCGGATCGCCAGGGGCGCGGCCGGTCAGATAGCGGGAATAATTCTCGATGCCGGCGCAGGATCCGGTCGCCGCCATCATCTCGATGTCGAAGGTGGTGCGCTGCTCCAGCCGCTGAGCCTCCAGCAGCTTGCCTTCGGCGGCGAACTCCTCCAGTCGGTCCTTCAGGTCCCGCTTGATCTGGCTGATCGCCTGATTGAGCGTCGGCTTCGGCGTCACATAGTGGCTGTTCGGATAGACGCGTACCGCCTCCAACGCCGCCAGCTTCTCGCCGGTCAGCGGGTCGATTTCGTGGATGGCCTCGATCTCGTCGCCGAACAGCGAGATGCGCCACGCCCGGTCTTCCATGTGGGCCGGGAACAGCTCCACCGTGTCGCCGCGGACGCGGAACAGGCCGCGGCCGAAGGCGGCGTCGTTGCGCTTGTATTGAAGCTCGGTCAGCTTGCGCAGCAGCTCCGGCTGGGCGATCACCTCGCCCTTGCGCAGATCGACGGTCATCTCGGAATAGGTCTCGACCGAACCGATACCGTAGATGCAGGACACCGACGCCACGATGATGACGTCGTCGCGCTCCAGCAGAGCCCGCGTCGCCGAGTGGCGCATGCGGTCGATCTGCTCGTTGATCGACGATTCCTTCTCGATGTAGGTGTCGGTGCGCGGGACGTAGGCTTCCGGCTGGTAATAGTCGTAGTAGGAGACGAAGTATTCCACCGCATTGTTGGGGAAGAACGACTTCATCTCGCCATACAGCTGCGCCGCCAGCGTCTTGTTGGGCGCCAGGATCAGCGTCGGGCGCTGCACGGTCTGGATGACGTGCGCGATGGTGAAGGTCTTGCCCGACCCGGTGACGCCCAGCAGCACCTGATCCTTCTCGCCCTGCCGCAGTCCGCCGGTCAATTCCTCGATGGCGTTCGGCTGGTCGCCCGCAGGCGTGTAGTCCGACACGATGACGAATTGCTTTCCAGCTTCCAGCTTCGCGAGAGGCTTGGCGGGAATGGCGGACAGGACAGGGCTTGCCATGGGGCGGCGATCCGGATCAGGGGACGGGTACGGAACAGGAACCGATTATATGGCTGCAATCCCCCTGCCTGTCGAGCGCGGGCTTGGCGGGAATTGCAATCCGGTTCATACCCCGCCCATCATCCGATTTCCCGAAGCGCTTGCCCTCAGTGCATTCACCGGGACTTCAGCGCCTCACACAAATGGCTTGGAAGTTGATGACACGGGAGGGACAGGTGCCCCAACTTGAACGCTGCATTAGGTTATGGCATTATCCTGTTTAGAGTATGAAGTTGAGGCGGCTCACCAAGCGTATCCGGGACGGGGCAACAGCGAGTGGTCCTTCCTTAAGTGCGGCCACAACGTTTCATAGACCTACTGTTGTCGTGCAGTCGACGGACCCTCCATGTCAGACAAATTCTTTTCTGAGATTTCCGACACTCTGTCTTCCGCCAGATCGGTCGAGGATTTGACCCGCCCGCTGCTGAGCCTTCTTGAAGCGGTAACGGAGCTGGAGGCCACCTATCTGACCTGCATCGACCAGGAACTCGGCGTCCAACGCGTCATGTTCGCCTACAACAGCAAGACGATGCAGATCCCGGAAGGGCTTGTCGTTCCCTGGGAAGGAACCCTGTGCAAGCGTGCACTCGACGAAGGGCGGTTTCATACCGACGATGTGCCGACGCTGTGGGGCGATTGTGACGCCGCCAAGTCTCTCGGCATTCAGACCTACGTCAGCACTCCGGTTCGGCTGAACGACGGCAGGATTTTCGGCACCCTGTGCGCCGCCGGGTCGGAACGCAAGCCGCTGACCCCGAAGGGCGAACAGGTTCTCCGCCTCTTCTCCTCGCTGATCGGCCTGCATGTGGAGCGGGAGCAGCTTCTCGAAAACCTTCAAACCGTCAACACCGCGCTGGAAGCGCATTCCTTCACCGACGTGCTGACCGGACTGCCGAACCGCCGCTTCCTGCTGAAGGAGATGGAGAGGCTGTTCTCGGATGCCGAACGGACCGGACAGACGGTCCTGATCGCGTTCATCGATCTGGATGGCTTCAAGGCGATCAACGACCGTCACGGCCATGAGATCGGCGACGGGTTCCTGATCGAGGTGGGAAAGCGCCTGTCGGGCGGCCTGCGGGCCGGAGACATCCTCGCCCGCTTCGGCGGCGACGAATTCATCGTCACCGGCCTCGGTCCCTCCGGCGACGACAAAGGCCAGGCAGCGGCAGAGGTTCTGTGCAGCCGCCTTGCACCGCTGCTGGTCGGCGACTACGCGTTGCGCGGCACGACGCTGCACTATTCGGGCGCAAGCTTCGGCCCCATCGCGTCCGATCCGCGAACCGTCACGGTTGAGACCGCGCTGAGGAACGCGGACGCCGCGATGTACGAGGTGAAGCGCAGACGGAAGGCGCTTCGAGCCTGACAACTCGAGCCTGACAGCGGGGCGGGGACGGGGGCGGCGGCCCCCTACCCCAGTGCCTTCGGATTGGAAATTCCCAGTCGCGCTTCGACGATGGCCTCCAGCGAGTCCATCAGCACGTCCTGCCCTTCATTGTCGAAATCTCCGGCGGCGATCTCGATGCACAGGCGGTGCTGCAAGGCTTCCACCCGCTTGCGCAGGTCGTCGCCCGACAGCGCGTCGTCGGCATCCTCGCCATACAGCAGGGCGAGCGCCCCCAGCATCGAATGGCCGGCGGCGTCCAGTCCCTTCAACTCGCGCTCGGCAATCTCCAGCGCATTGGCGACCATCAGCGCGGCGAAACGCGCTTCCGGTGCCACATGGGGAAGCACGTCGGCACGGAAGGTGGAGGCGGCGATCTCCAGCAGGCCGCGGGCGTCGGGATTGGCGCGCATCAGGCCACCCTCTCCACGGCACCCGCCGCCATGCCGCCGAGGGCGCTGACGGCGCGCAGATGGCGCAGCATGTCCATCTCGATTTCCGGCAGCATCCGTCCGGTCAGCGCCAGTTCCAGCGAGCGCTCGGCCCCGGAGCTGTGGCGCAGCCCCTGCTCCACCGCGATCGCCGCCCAGCGCAGATAGGCCGCCGTTTCCCAATAGGCGACGCGCGCCGGATCGACGCGGCGGCCGGAGGTTTCCTCATAGCCGGCATAGAAGTCCGCCCGGTCGGCGATGCCGCCCGCCTCGCGGTCGGGCCGGCGGAACCGCCAGGAGCGGGCGCAGAACCAGCCCAGATCCTCCATCGGGTCGCTGAATCCGGCGAACTCCCAATCCAGGATCGCGGTCAGCGCGCCGTCCTTGACCAGATAATTGCCGGTGCGGAAGTCGCGGTGGCACAGCACCACCGCACCCGGCTGCGGCGCGTTGACCTCCAGCCAGCGCAGCCCCCAGGCGATCACCGGATCGCGCCGCCCCAGATCGCCGAACCAGCGGCGGTACTGCGCCAGCGTCCCCTGCGCCGGGCAGTCGGGCGCCTCGCCCAGCCGCTCCAGCCCCTCGGCATCCGGCGTGATCCGGTGCAGCAGGCCAAGCTGCCGTCCAAGCTCGCGCGCCAGCTCCGGCTGCGCCGCATCGGACCGCGTCACCGCATGGCCGGCACCAAGCCCCTCGGCCCGCCGCATGATGTAGAAGTCATGCCCCAGCACGGCCGGATCGTCGCAGCCGAACAGCGGTTCCGGCGCCATCACCC
This sequence comes from Azospirillum palustre, assembly GCF_002573965.1. NCBI lineage: Bacteria > Pseudomonadati > Pseudomonadota > Alphaproteobacteria > Rhodospirillales > Azospirillaceae > Azospirillum > Azospirillum palustre. The sequence goes on from NZ_PDKW01000043.1 coordinate 1,430,570, forward strand.
CGGCCGCGAAGGCGGCGCGCAGGATCACGAATTCCCGCAGCTTGCCGATGCTGGCCGAAATACGCCCGCCGCCCTCGGCCCGCAGGACGCATGCATGGCACCCGGCCAGCGGTCCGCCGACGATATCCAGAGTCACCGCCAGATTCAGGGAGATCGCTCCGCCGCCGAGCCGTCCATCCTCCGTCACCGTGACGCGGGATGCGCCGGCCTGTGCGGCCAGCCAGTGTTCCAGTCGAACCCGGTTGGCACCGGACAGCAGCGAAGGCGGGGACTGGTCGGACGCTTTCACGACGTGCATGACGATCTCCCTCCGAAGGTTGCTGGGCGCGTTGGTTCGCGCGTCTTTATCGGTTTGAGCCGCCGATGGTAGGCACGAAGCGCTGTTGCAGACAAGTTTCACCTTGGTAGGAAAAACGACTACACCCCCAAAAAAGTCGGCCCCTCCCCCACCGGTCAGGCGGGGAAGGGGCCGTTTTTGCGTGAGGGAAGGAGAAAAGGCCTTACGCGGCGACCGGGTGGTTCTTGCCCTGCTCCTGGCCGGCCGTATTGCCCTGCTGGGCGGCCGGAACCGGGGCCGGCCTGGCTTCGCGGACCGGAAGCATGTCACCGATGCCGAAGGCGACGGCCATCAGGTTCGGCACCGCCATCGCGGCGAGCAGGACCGACCACAGTTCCAGCGACAGGGTGCCCAGCGGGTTGACCAGCGCGGCGGTGGCGGACGAGGCGACCAGCGCGGCGGAAAGCCAGGCCTCCGGCTTGGCGCAGAAGCGGCCGGCGGTGCGCTTGCCGCCCTTGGCGGTCACCCGGAAGGCATCTTGGCTGCGGACCAGACCGCGGACGACGGCCAGGGCGACGGTGGTGGACAGCGCCATGCCGACGGCGCAGGCGCCCAGGCTTTCCTTCCAGCTGTTGCCCGAGGCATAGCGCGAGGCCAGCAGGCTGGAGCCGGCACGCAGGACCAGGGCACCCAGCACGGCGGCGGTGGCTGCCACCGGCGGCAGGTGCAGCGGCAGTACCAGCGAGGCGAAGGTCCAGACCACGGCGGCGGCGGCGGCGAACAGGCCGACCGCGTCGGACCACCAGCGGATCCAGTTGGTGACGTAGCCCAGCTTCTGCCGCGCGCTCAGCTCGGCCGCACCCGGCAGGAACTTCTTCCAGTGGGCGCGGACGATCTGGGTCGAGCCGAACACCCAGCGGTCACGCTGCTTGCGGAACTGCATGAAGTTGTCCGGGGCCAGACCGGCGCCGAGCCGCTCGTCGGTGTAGGCGGCGCGGTAACCGGCCGACAGGATGCGCAGGCCCAGCTCGGTGTCCTCGCAGATGCCGGCTTCCGACCAGCCGCCGACCCGATCCATCGCCGAGCGGCGCAGCATGATCATCGTGCCATGGCAGATGAAGGCCTGGGACGACACGCCCTCCTGCATGCCGACGTCGAAGAAGGGACGGTACTCGGCGGTCATCGCTGACTTCAGCATCGTCTCGTGGCCGTCGCGGTGCTCCTGCGGAGCCTGGACGATGCCGACCGACGGATCGGCGAAGGTCGGGGCCAGCTTCGACAGCCAGTCGGGCGATACGGTGTAGTCGGCATCCAGCACGGCGACGATCTCGGCGGCCGGATCGGTGTGGCGCAGCGCGGCGTTCAGGGCGCCGGCCTTGAAGCCGGAGATCTTCTTGTACCAGTGGAACTTGAACTTCGGCCCCAGCGCCTGGCACATCTCCTCCACCGGGCGGACCAGATGCTCCTCCTCGGTGTTGTTGATCAGGACGACGACCTCGTAGTTCGGGTAGTCGAGCCGCGACAGCGAAGCCAGCGTGGCGTTCAGCACGTCCGGCTGCTCGCGGCAGGCGGCGACGTGGATCGAGACCATCGGCTTGTGCTCGATGCTCGGCACCGCGTGCGGCAGCAGGGCCGGGGCGCGGCCGGTCAACAGCCGGCGGGCGACGTCCACCAGATCGGCGAAGGCGACGCTCATCATCAGGGTGCCGAGCGCGAAGGCCGAGCCCCAGGTGGTGACCGCACCGAAGGTCAAATACTCGGAATAGGCGCCGGCAACGGCCGAGCCGATGGCGAAGCCGATGATGTTGGCACCGAGCGAGGCGGCGAGCGCGAAGCCGGCATTGGTCCGGCGGCGGAAGACGGCGAAGGCCGACAGGGCGAGGCCGACGGCGAGCGCCACGCCCGCGGCGACCCGCTCGCCATAGGGGGCGGCGACGGCGCCGGTCATCGACCATTTCGGCTGGCGGTCGGCATCGAGCACGCCCCAGGTCGGGCCGGGCGAGCCTTCGATGGTGGACTTCCAGATGCCGTCGAAGGCCTCGACGACGTTGTAATGCAGGCCGAGCGCGTTGGCTTCCGCCGCGAAGCCGCGGACGACGGCGGCCTGGGCCTCCGGCGTCGGGTAGGCGTCGTGGAAGTTCTCGCCGCCCGACGGCCAGCCGACCTCGCCGACGAACAACGCCTTGCCCGGATGGGCCTTGCGCACGGTGTCGAGCCGGTCGCGGATCCAGGTCAGCGCATCGGACACCGGCACGCCTTCCCAGTAGGGCAGGACGTGGACGCCCATGAAGTCGGACGCCTTCACCGTGGCGTCGGCCTTGACCATCTCCGACCACACGTCGGCGGTGCCGACCTTGATGGTGGCGGGAACGGCGGCGCGTACGCGCTTGATGTAGGAGGCCAGCTCGGCATCGGTCAGCTCGGCGCGCAGCAGCGTCTCGTTGCCGACGACGATGCGCTTGATGCCGCGGAATTCCTTGGCCAGCGCGATGCCGTGCAGCACCTCCCGCTCGTTGCGGGACTTGTCCTTGCTCAGCCAGATTCCGAGCGTGACGTCCAGCCCCTTGGACACCGCGATCTCCGGCACCTCGCCCTGCGAGCCGAGCGTCGAGTAGGTGCGGACGCCGTCGGCGAAGCCGGCGATGGCGGTCATGTCCTTCTCGATGTCCTTGCGCGGCACCACCGGCTGGTGGTTCGGGTCGTAGCTGCGGCCCGACGGCGAGTAGGATACGGATTCGATACGGCCCGGCTCCGCCTCCACAGGCGTCGGCGCATTGCGCCAGGACCAGAAGGACGCGTGGCCGGCGGTCACGGCCAGCAGTGCGGCGGCGATGGCTGCGCGCCGGATCGAGTTCTTCGGGTTGCTCATGGGGAGTTCGCGTGCCCTGTTGCTGGGTGGCCGTTCGCCACCGGACATCCGCACAAACGGGCAAACCCACTTCCCTATTCCGCCGCTTCCAAAAAATTTTTGTGCAGTGCGGAGAGCGGAACCCCGGCCGTCGGCTCCTGTTGGACAACGACAGGTTTACAAATGCTCAAGCCACAGGAGAACGCCCCATGGCCACCCGCCACGAAGACAGCCCCGAACACAAGAAGGCCCACGATCTGGCCGAGCAGGCGCTGGACAAGGCCGCCGGCGGCGATCCCCGCAAGGCGCGCGACCTGATCGAGGAAGCCAAGAGCATCGATCCGAAGATCGGCGAGGAAATGGCCCGCGAGGCCGCCGAGGATCAGAAAAAGGCCGACAAGTTCGTCGACAAGACCGACAGGTAAGCGACAGGAAGACGCTCCCCCTCCCAGCGCGGGAGGGGGAGCGTCTTGTTCGTCCTTACTCCGCCGCCAGCGCCTCCGCCGGCACCGGCGGGGTCCAGCGCAGGACCGGCTTGCGGGCGGCGGCCGTCTCGTCCAGGCGACGGCGCGGCGTCAGGCGCGGCGCAGCCTGGAAATAGGCGACGTCACCCGACTTCGCCCGCTCGGCCAGCGCACGCAGCGCATCGACGAACTGGTCGAGGCTGGCCTTGCTCTCCGTCTCGGTCGGCTCGATCAGCAGGGCACCGTGGACGACCAGCGGGAAATACATGGTCATCGGGTGGAAGCCCTCGTCAATCAGCGCCTTCGCCATGTCGAGCGTGGTGACCCCCGTCCCCTTCAGGAAGCGGTCGTCGAACAGGCATTCGTGCATGCACGGCCCCTCGAAGGAGGCCGTCATCACGTCCTCCAGCCGTGCCATGACGTAATTGGCGTTCAGCACCGCATCGCCCGACGCCTGCCACAGCCCGTCGGCGCCATGGCTCAGCATGTAGGACAGGGCGCGGACGAACATGCCCATCTGGCCGTGGAAGGCCTTCATGCGGCCGAAGGCCGGACCGTCGCCGGCATTCTCGACCAGCGCGAAGCCGTCCTTGCCATGGGTGACGTAGGGCACAGGGATGTAGGGCGCCAGCGACTCCGCGAAGACCACCGGCCCCGACCCCGGACCGCCGCCGCCATGCGGGGTGGAGAAGGTCTTGTGCAGGTTGATGTGCATGACGTCGATGCCGAGATCGGCCGGACGTACCCGCCCGACGATGGCATTGAAGTTGGCGCCGTCGCAGTAGAAATAGGCGCCGGCCGCATGCACCGCCTCGGCAATCGCGATGATGTCGCGTTCGAACAGGCCGCAGGTGTTCGGGTTGGTCAGCATCAGCCCGGCCACGTCGGGACCGAGCTTGCCCTTCAGCGCGTCCAGATCGACGCGGCCGTCGGCGGTCGCCGGGATGGCATCGACGCTGTAGCCGCAGGCGGCGGCGGTCGCCGGGTTGGTGCCGTGGGCGCTTTCCGGCACCAGGATCTTGGTGCGGCCGCTGTCGCCCTTCGCCTCATGCGCCGAGCGGATCGCCATGATGCCGCACATCTCGCCATGGGCGCCGGCAGCGGGCGCCAGCGTCACGGCGGCCATGCCGGTCAGCGTCTTCAGCCAGTAGGCCAGCTGGTCCATCAGCTCCAGGGCACCCTGCACCGTGCTGACCGGCTGCATCGGGTGCACGTCGGAGAAGCCCGGCAGCCGCGCCATCTTCTCGTTCAGGCGCGGGTTGTGCTTCATCGTGCAGGAGCCCAGCGGATAGAACCCGCTGTCGATGGCGTAGTTCTTCTGCGACAGGCGGGTGTAGTGGCGGACCACCTGCGGCTCGGCAAGGCCGGGCAGCCCGACCCTGGCGCGCGGCTTCACCGCACCCAGCCGCGAGGCCACCTTCGGCACGTCCGGCAGATCGACGCCGGTGCGGCCGGCACTGTCCTGTTCGAAGATCAGCGGCTCTTCGATCTGGAGACCGCGGTTGCCGGTGACGGTGCCGGTCACGCCGTCGAACGAGGCGGCACCGGCCGGAATGGCCGACGGACGGCCCTGGTTGTTCATGCTCATGCCAGAACCTCACTCAGAGCGGCAGCGAAGGCGTCCATGTCGGCGTCGGTGTTGGTCTCGGTGACGGCGACCAGGAGAAGGTCTTCCATCTCGCCCGGATAGAGGCGCGACACCGGCACGCCGCCCAGGATGCGGCGCTTGGCAAGCTCCTCGACCACCGCGGCGGCCGGCTTCGGCAGCTTGACGGTGAACTCGTTGAAGAAGCCGTCGTTGAGCACCTGCACACCCGGAACCGCCGCCAGCTTGTCGGCCATCCGGACCGCCTTGACATGGTTCAACTGGGCCAGCTGCGTGATCCCCGCCTCGCCCAGCAGGCTGACATGGATCGAGAAGGCCAGCGCGCACAGGCCGGAGTTGGTGCAGATGTTCGAGGTCGCCTTCTCGCGGCGGATGTGCTGCTCGCGGGTGGAGAGCGTCAGCACGAAGCCGCGGCGGCCGTCGGCATCCACCGTCTCGCCGCACAGGCGGCCCGGCATCTGGCGGACATATTTGTCCTTCACCGCGAACAGCCCGACATAGGGGCCGCCGAAGTTCAGGGCGTTGCCGAAGGACTGGCCTTCCGCCGCGACGATGTCGGCGCCCATGTCGCCCGGCGGCGTCAGCAACCCCAGCGACAGAGCCTCCGTCACCACGACGATCAGCAGCGCGCCCTTGGCCTGGCAGGCGGCGGCAAGATCGGTGTAGTCGCGGACATGGCCGAACACGTCCGGATTCTGCACGACGACGCAAGCCGTCTTGTCGTCGACCAGCGCCAGCAGATCCTCGCCGCCGGTCGGGGCGGCAGGCAGGGCCACCGCCTCGAAGCCGATGAAGCGGGCATCGGTGGTGGTCACGTCGCGGTAATGCGGGTGCAGGCCGCCGGACAGGATCGCCTTCTTCCGCCGGGTGACGCGGTTGGCCATCATGACGGCTTCGGCGCAGGAGGTGGCGCCGTCATACATCGAGGCGTTGGCGACATCCATGCCGGTCAGCAGCGCGACCTGGGTCTGGAATTCGAACAGGACCTGAAGCGTGCCCTGGCTCACCTCCGGCTGGTACGGCGTGTACGCGGTCAGGAACTCGCCGCGCTGGACCAGATGGTCGACGGTGGCCGGCACATGGTGGCGGTAGGCGCCGGCGCCGAGGAAGCTCGGCACCGACCCGGCCGGCACATTCTTGGCCGCCATGGAGCCGAGCAGCCGTTCGACCTCAAGCTCGCCCATATGGTTGGGCAAGCCCCCGATCGGGCCGGCCAGACGGGCCGCCTTTGGAACGTCGCGGAACAGGTCTTCGACCGATGTTGCGCGGATGGCCTCCAGCATCGACTGCCGGTCGGCCTCGGTCAGGGGCAGATAGCGCATGTTAGTGGGATTCCTCCACGAAGGCCTTGTAGGCCGATTCGTCCATCAGGCCATCCAGTTCGGAGGCGTCCTTGAGCTGCAACTTGAAGAACCAGCCCTCGCCCTCGGCGGCGCTGTTGACCATCGACGGGTCGTCCACCAGGGCCTGGTTGGCTTCCACGACTGTACCCGACACCGGGGCGTAGACGTCGCTGGCGGCCTTCACCGATTCGACGACGGCGGCTTCCTTGCCCTTCTCCAGCACGCGGCCGGCGTCGGGCAGCTCGACGAACACAACGTCGCCCAGCTGGCTCTGGGCGAAGTCTGTGACGCCGACGGTGGCGACATCGCCATCGACCTGAACCCACTCGTGGTCCTTGGTGAATTTCTTGCTCATCGGAAGGTTTCCCTGTTCAAAACGGTTGCTTGTGGTTGGGAGCGCCGAGGCATCAGCCCCGGTAATAGCGTTGCGGCACGAAGGGCGTGGCGGCGACGCGGGCGGGCAGCGGCTTGCCGCGCACCACCAGAGTCAGCGGCGTGCCGACCGCGGAGTTCGCGATGTCGACATAGCCCATGGCGACCGGCGCACCGGCGGTCGGGCCGAAGCCGCCGCTGGTGATCTCGCCGATGACGGTGCCGTTGGCGTCCTGGATTTCGGTGTGCTCGCGGGCCGGCTGGCGGCCTTCCGGCTGGATGCCGACGCGGCGGCGCGACGTGCCCTCGGTCAGCTGCCGGTGGATGATGTCATAGCCGGGGAACCCGCCCTCGGCGCGGCGGCGCTTCGGCAGGGTCCATTCCAGAGCGCCGTCCACCGGCGTCGTGGTGGTGTCGATGTCGTGGCCGTAGAGGCAGAGCCCGGCCTCCAGGCGCAGCGAGTCGCGGGCACCCAGCCCGATGGCCTCAACCTCCGACTCGCCCAGCAGCGCGCGGGCGATCATCTCCGCGTCGGCCTTGTCGCAGGAGATCTCGTAGCCGTCTTCGCCGGTATAGCCGGAGCGGGTCAGGATCACCGGCACGCCCTTGAAGGTGGCGGACAGGTAGCTCATGAACTTCATGGTGGCGGCTTCCGGCACGAAGCGGGCCATCATCGCGGCCGCCATCGGACCCTGGAGCGCCATCAGGGCGAGGTCGTCCAGCAGCTCCACCTCGGCCTTGCCGGCCAGCTTCTCGCGCAGATGGGCGACGTCCTGCTCCTTGCAGGCGGCATTCACCACCAGGAACAGATGGTCACCGGCATTGGTCACCATCAGGTCGTCGAGAATGCCGCCCTGCTCGTTCAGGAACAGCGTGTAGCGCATGCGGCCCTGCGCCAGCCCCTTGATGTCGCCGGGAACCAGCGTTTCCAAGGCAGCGGCCGGATCGGCGCCGGTCAGGCGGACCTGCCCCATGTGGGACACGTCGAACAGCCCGGCCTTCTCGCGGGTGTGCTGGTGCTCCTTGAGGATGCCCAGCGGATACTGCACCGGCATGTCATAGCCGGCGAAGGGGACCATGCGGGCGCCAAGCTCGACATGGAGCGCGTGCAGCGGGGTGGTCTTGAGAGCGGTTGCGGCCTCGGTCACGCTGGTCCTCCGACAGGGTTACGGCTCCCGCACCGGGATCGGTGCGGATCGCTGCCCCCTCTGTCTTGGACCTGAGAGATTCACCGCCGTCCGGTCGAGCCGAACACCCGGTTTACTCCTTCGGTGAGTCGCGGCGACTGGGCGCCGAGGCTGCTTTCCAGAGTTGCCTTATCCCCTTGCGGTCCTTTTGCCTGAGAGTTTCCGGGGGCGGTTGCTCCTTCGGCGCCACCTGCGGACCTGTCGATTTACGACAAGCTCACAAGCGATCTCTCCCGCGAGGGATCATCGGCGTGATGGCGGCACACTGTCGCGAATGGACAGGTTTGTCAATTGGAGGGATTGGGCTTCATGCCCGCCCCTCCCCGGCCGTCATCCCCGCGAAGGCGGGGATCCAGGTTGCCAGCCCAAACACTTGAGGTCTCTGGATTCCCGCATCCACGGGAATGACGGTCGATAAGGATTGCGCCTGCTAAGCGACGACCTACTTCTTCACCTGCGTCCGGTTGAAGTTCAGCTGCTCCGGCGTCAGCTGGAAGCCGAGATAGATCTTCCAATCCTTGGCGTTGGCGTCCTTGGGCAGCGGGATCTTCGGCGTCAACTCCTCGCGGGTGCCGGCGCGCGGCTGGCCGGGGACGAAGGTCACGTCGGTGTCGAAATAGGCCTTCGACACCAGCGTGTCGTCCGGCTGGGCCAGGGCGACGAAATACTGGTACTTGGCCGTGCTGCCCTGGAGCGCCGGGCCGCGTTCCGCCACCAGATAGACGTTCACGTTCACGGTGACGCCGCTGCTGGTGTAGTCGCAGCTGCCGGTGAAATCGGTCAGGGCGGCGCGCGACTCCAGATCGGTCAGATCCTTGCCGCCGGGACGGAACACCGTCACTTCCTGCAGGTCGCGGACGATGTTGACCTTCGGGCAGGCCAGCGCCGCTTCCGACGGGCTGGTCGGCCCCAAGCCGGAGCAGCCGGAAAGCACCAGAACGGCCCCGGCCGCGAGCGACGCAGGGCGGCCCATCCCAAAGAGGGACGCCAGCGGGCTTTTCCGGGCGGGGGTTCCTATATTACGGTCGCGGCGGTCCATCGGTTCGGCCTGATCGGTTAACGGGCTGTTGGACCGCGACTTTAGTGTCCCAGCTTGACCGGCACAAGACCGCGCGGCGGTTCTATCCCTTGTGACCGTTCAGCGCAGGATTACCTAAGGGCGACCTTCTCCACGCAAGGGCGGTACAGCGCATATGACCACGACCAATTCCCCAACCCGCCAGCCCCTGACCATCCTGCTGGCGGCACCGCGCGGTTTCTGCGCCGGGGTGGACCGGGCGATCCAGATCGTCGAGACGGCGCTGGAGCGCTTCGGGGCGCCGGTCTATGTGCGGCACGAGATCGTCCACAACCGCTTCGTGGTCGAAAGCCTGGAGGCCAAGGGCGCCGTCTTCGTCGATGAGCTGACCGAGGTGCCGGACGGCCGCCCGGTGGTGTTCTCCGCCCATGGCGTGCCGAAATCGGTGCCGCAGGCAGCCGAGGCGCGCGGGCTGTTCTATCTCGACGCCACCTGCCCGCTGGTCAGCAAGGTCCACCGCGAGGCGGAACGCCATTACGAGGATGGTAAGCAGATCGTCCTGATCGGCCATGCCGGCCATCCCGAGGTCATCGGCACCATGGGCCAGCTGCCCGCGGGGGCGGTGGTGCTGGTGGAGACGGTGGCCGATGTCGCGACGCTGGAGGTGAGCGACCCGGAAAACCTCGCCTACGCTACCCAGACCACCCTGTCGGTCGACGAGACGACGGAGATTCTGGCAGCCCTCCAGGCCCGTTTCCCCGCCATCGCCGGGCCGAAGAAGGAGGACATCTGCTACGCCACCACCAACCGTCAGGCGGCGGTGAAGGCCATCGCGCCGAAGGTGGAAGCTCTGCTGGTGCTGGGGGCGCCGAACTCCTCCAACTCCAAGCGTCTGGTGGAGGTGGCGAAGACCCATGGCTGCCCGGCCGCCCAGCTGGTCCAGCGCGCCGCCGACATCGACTGGAGCGCGCTCGCCGGCGTCGCCCGCCTCGGCATCACTGCCGGCGCGTCCGCCCCGGAAGTGCTGGTGGAGGAGGTCATCGAGGCCGCCCGCAGCCGCTTCGACGTGACGGTCGAGGAACTGCGCACCGCGACCGAGAACATCGTCTTCAAGCTGCCGCGCGCGTTATCGGTGGAGCAGGAGGCGGTTTGAGGGGGCGTCGCCCCCTCCTTCACCCCTGCCCTCACCCCTGCGCCACCGCCAACAGCCCCTCCACGTCGACGACGCTCTCCAGCCGATCAGCGACCGCATCCAGCGCCCGCTCGACGGCCACGCCATAGCCGAGATCCGACCCGGCGCCTCCCAGCCGGCGCAGATAGGCCGCACGGAAACCGTCGGCGGTGAACAGGCCGTGCAGGTAGCATCCGGCCACCCGCCCGTCCGCCGACTCCGCCCCATCGGTTCCGCCGCCGGCAAGCTCCAGCATCGGCCTCGCCCGGTCGGCCCCCTCGGTGCGGCCCATATGCATCTCGTAGCCCGCCACCGCGGCACCGGTGCGCCGCTCGGTCCCGTGGGCCTCCTCCAGCACCTTGGGCCCCTTCAGCACCGTTTCGACATCCAGCAGCCCCAGCCCGGCCGCCTCGCCGGGCGGGCCTTCGATGCCGTCGGGATCGGCGATGCGCCGGCCCAGCATCTGGTAGCCGCCGCAGATGCCCAGCACCCGGCCGCCGCGCCGCCAATGGGCCATCAGGTCGATGTCCCAGCCCTGCGCCCGCAGGAAGGCGAGGTCGGCGATGGTCGCCTTGGTGCCGGGCAGGATGACCAGATCGCAATCGCCGGGCAGCGGCTGGCCCGGACGCACCATGGTCAGGGCGACACCCGGCTCCTGCGCCAGCGGATCGAAATCGTCGAAATTGGCGATCCGCGACAGCATCGGCACCGCGATGCGCAGCGCCCCGTCGCCGGCCTCCCGCGGCCGGTCGAGCGCAACCGCATCCTCGGCGGGCAGGATCGCTGCCTCCTTGAGCCAGGGCACCACGCCGAAACCGCGCCAGCCGGTGTGGCTCTCGATGATCCGCAGCCCTTCATCGAACAAGCGAACATCGCCGCGGAACTTATTGATGAGAAAGCCCTTGATCCGCTCCTGTTCAGATTTCGGTAGAAGTGCGTGGGTGCCGACCAGACTGGCGATCACGCCGCCGCGGTCGATGTCGCCGACCAGCAGAACCGGCACGTCGGCGGCGGTGGCGAAGCCCATGTTGGCGATGTCGCCGGCCCGCAGATTGACCTCCGCCGGGCTGCCGGCCCCCTCGACAACGACGATGTCGGCCTCGCCCCGCAGCCGCTCGAAACTGTCGAGAACGGTGCCGAGCAGTTCGCGCTTGCGCACCTGATAGTCGGCGGCGCGCGCGGTGCCGACCACCACGCCGCGCACCACCACCTGACTGCCGACATCCGACTGCGGCTTCAGCAGCACCGGGTTCATGTGGACGCTGGGCGCCACGCCACAGGCCCGCGCCTGGAGCGCCTGGGCGCGGCCGATCTCACCGCCGTCCGCCGTGACCGCGGCGTTGTTCGACATGTTCTGCGGCTTGAACGGCCGGACGCTCAGCCCGCGCCGCACCAGCGCCCGGCACAGCCCGGCCACCAGCAGCGACTTGCCGACGTCGGAGCCGGTGCCCTGCAACATGATCGCCCGAGACCGGATAGCTTGTGACGCCATGGCGTCAGAACTCGATGCCGGCCTGGGCCTTCACCCCGGCCTCGAACGGGTGCTTGACCAGAGTCATCTCGGTGACGAGGTCGGCGGCGGCGATCAGCTCCGGCTTGGCGTTGCGGCCGGTGATGCAGACATGCAGGTCCGGCCGGCGGGCGGCCAGCGTCGCCAGCACCTCGTCCAGCGGCAGATAATCCATGCGCAGCACGATGTTCAGCTCGTCCAGCACGATCAGGCGATAGCGCGGATCGGCCATCAGCTCCTTGGCCTTGGCCCAGGCGGCTTCGGCAGCGGCGATGTCGCGGGCGCGGTCCTGGGTGTCCCAGGTGAAGCCCTCGCCCATGGTGTGGAAATCGACCAGATCCTCGAAGCGCTCCAGCGCCACCGTCTCGCCGGTCGACCACGCCCCCTTGACGAACTGCACCATGCCGACGCGCATACCATGGCCGACGGCACGCATCATCAGGCCGAAGGCGGCGGTGGACTTGCCCTTGCCCTTGCCGGTGTGGACCATCAGCAGGCCCTTCTCCACCGTCTTGGAGGCGAGCGCCCGCTCCTGCAATGCCTTGCGCCGCTTCATCTTCTCGGCGTGACGGCGGTTCAGGTCTTCGGTATCGGCAGTCATGCAGGAGTCCCTTTCACGAACATCGGCAGACCGGCGACGGTCAGCACGACGCGCGGCGCCACGGCCGCGATGGATTGGTGCAGGCGGCCGGCATGGTCGCGGAAACGGCGGGCCAGCGCGTTGTCGGGCACGATGCCGAGCCCGACCTCGTTGGAAACGAGCACCACCCGGCCGGGCAGCGCCGGCAGAAGCTCCACCAGCGCCGCGGTTTCCGCAGCGATGTCGGCCTCGGCCATCATCAGGTTGGTCAGCCACAGCGTCAGGCAATCGACCAGGACGCCGGTGCCCTCGGCGGCGTGCCGGCGCAAGCTTCCGGTCAGGTCGCGCGGCTCCTCCACCGTCGTCCAGTCCGGGCCGCGGTCATCGCGGTGCTTCGCCACCCGCTCGGCCATCTCGGCGTCCCACACCTGCGAGGTGGCGATGTAAACACGCGGCCCGCCCGGCGCCGTCACCAGCCCCTCGGCATAGCGGCTCTTTCCCGAGCGGGCGCCGCCCAGCACCAGCGTGACGTCGGCAGTCATTCCCAAACCGTGCCGTCACGGTGGTGGTAGGCACCATCGCGCCAGACCATGTCCTCGTCGGAATAGTCGATCTCGTCGCCGCCGCTGCGGTCGCCGACCTCCAGATAGCTGGCGGGCCGGTCGCTGCGGTTGATCAGGCGATGGCCGTCGGCGACGCCCTGCGGAAAGCCGGCGCACATGCCTGGGGTCAGCAGCGTCTCGCCCGCGTCGGTCACCAGGGTCAGCTCGCCCTCCACCACATAGACGAACTCGTCCTGCCGGCTGTGCCAGTGGCGCAGGGCGGAGGAGGCGCCGGGCACCAGCGTGGTCAGGTTGACGCCGAAATTGCTCAAGCCCAGCGGATCGCCCAGCACTACCCGGTGCCGGCCGGCGACCTGCGACCGGAAGGGCTGCGGATAATCGGTGGCGCCGGTTTCGGCGGTCAGCGTCGCGGGGTCGAGGACCGGTGGATTCGGCACGGGCGCTCTCCGGTTCTGTGTTGCGGGTCCGGACTGTCGCAAACCGCACCGGCGGCGTCAAACGGCTCAAGTCCCCTTACAGAGCAGGCTCTTACAAAGCTGGGTTGCCGGGACCGTGGCTGGACAGGGGCGGTTTCGCCCACCATGCTTATTGCAGCGCAAAACAACAACCTGCGATCCGATGTCCAACCTGGAAATCATCAGCCGCCGCCCTTCTGGCACCGCCAAGATGCCGCCGCTCCTGTTCGTCCACGGCGCCTTCAGCGGCGCCTGGATCTGGGACGCCAAGTTCCTGCCCTGGTTTGCCGAACGGGGATGGGAGGCGCATGCCGTCTCGCTTCGCGGCCACGGCAACAGCGAGGGGGGCGACCGGCTGCATGATTTCGGCATCGCCGATTATGTCGACGACGTGCTGGAAGCGGCGGGCCGCCTGTCCGCCCCCCCGGTGCTGATCGGCCATTCGATGGGCGGCATCGTTGTGCAGCGCGCGCTGGCGAAACGCCGCTTTCCGGCCGGCGTGCTGATGGCGTCGACACCGCCCTACGGCCTGCTGACCTCGACCATGGGGCTGGCCTGGCGCTCGCCCTACGTGTTCCAGCAGATGTCGATGCTGATGGCCTTCGGCGAAAGCGCGTTCGATCCGGACGCCATCCGCCGCGCGATGTTCTCCGACAAGATGCCGCGCGACGAAGCCGCGCAATATGACAGCCGCATGCAGGAGGAATCGCGCCGCGTCCTGCTCGACATCGGCGGCTGGATCCCCTTCCCCGTCCTGCCGCCGCGCGACACGCCGGTGCTGGTGATGGGGGCCGAGGAGGATCTGCTGTTCCCACGCGCCGAAATCGTCGCCACCGCGATGGCGCTTGGAACCCAGCCGGTGTTCATGCCGGGCATGGGCCATGCGATGATGCTGGAACAGGACTGGCAGGCGGCGGCTGAGCGCGTGGAAGGCTGGATCGCCGCAACGGTGACGGCCGAAGCCGCCCCGTCCGCCTCCGCCGTCTGACCCTGCCCGCCCCTATCCCTTCGGCCGTTCCGACCGGGAATAATTGCTGAAATGCCCCTCCCTGGAGGCCTGCCGGCGGGCGGACTGGAGGATGGCGCCGGACTTGCCCTCCGGCGCCACGTTCGACAGCTGGCGGGTCAGGTCGGCACCGCCGCAGGACGGGCAGGCAGGCGTCTCGCCGGAGCGGACCAGGGTCTCGAACCCCTGGCCGCAGGACTGGCAACGGTAGGAATAGAGCGGCATCGCACCCTCGTGGAACGGATCGCACCGGTCCGAGCATGCCGCAATACCCACAACAAGAAAACGGTTTTATTGCGCCGCAACAGCGGAGCGATCAGGCCGCCGCTCCGGCGAAATCGAATCCGGCCGCCTCGACCGCCTGCTGCACCAGTTCGGCCGGGATGCCGCCGGCGACCACGACGGTGCCGGTTGCGAGATCGACGGTCACCGCGGCATTGGGGGCCGCCTTGGTGATCGCGTTCGAAACGGAGCGGGCGCAGCCGCTGCAGGTCATCCCATCCACCTTGTACGCATCGGTCATCGTTACTGGCATCGCCACGGGCTTTCTTTGGATCGGGTCAGCCGCCGGCATGGTGCGTCCGCACCACCGCGCTGACCGGGACAAGAACGAAGCCACGCTTTTGCACATCCGGCAACCAGGATGCCAGAGCCTCGATTGTCGCATCGTGCGGGTGGCCGATGGCGACGGCGTAGCCCTGGCGCTTCGCCACCTGTTCGGTCTTGGTCAGCTGGGCCTTCACCGCCGCCACCGTTTCCACATTGTCGAGGAACACGTCGCGGCCAACCCAGGGCATCTTCAACTCCTGCGCCAGCCCGATTCCAGCGCTGTTGGGCGTCGTCCGGCTGTCCAGCCACAGCAGTCCGCGCCGGTGCAGTTCCGTCAGCACCGGCGCCAGCGCCGCCCGGTCGGCGGTGAATCGGCTGCCCATATGGTTGTTCACCCCGACATAGCCGTCGAAGCTGTCCAGTGCCGCGCGGAACCGCTTCACGATCTCGCCCTTGTCCAGCGAGACCAGCAGCGCGTTCGGACCGGGGTCGGCCTTCACGCTGGGTTCCATCGGCATGTGCAGCATCAGCTCATGCCCGTTGGCGCGGGCCGCCTTCGACTGGGCCGACAGCTCGCGGGCATAGGGCAGCCAGGACAGCGTCAGCGGACCGTGCAGCCCGGCCATCCGGGACGAGCGCTTGCGGTCGAGCCCCATGTCGTCGATGACGATGGCGATAATCGGCCTGCCCTGCGGAACTTCGGCCGGCAGCGCATTCCTGCGCCACAATGCCGCATTGCCCGAGGGCGCCTGCACCGGCGGCTGGGCCGGCGGAACCGGCGGCGGCAGCATCGCCACGGTGGTCGCGGGCGGGCGGGTTTCCGGCTGGGCCGGCTTTTCCGGCACCGCATGCTCCGGGCCGACCGCCGCATGCTGGGCGGGGGCCGGAGCCTCCGCCTTCATCGCCGGCAGCGAGGGCGGCGACGGCGGCACGGCAGCCGGCTGGGGCGGGGCCTGCTGGACCGGAGCCTGTTGAACGGCTGCCTGCTGGGCACGCTCGCCGCCGGACCGGCCACCGGTCAGCGTCGCCACGCCCATCGCCACCGCGAACACCGCAGCGACCGCCGCCAGAGCCAGGACGAAGGGATTCGACAGAAAGGGGGGAAGCGGAACCTTGCGGGCTTTCGAAGGCGCCTTGCGGGCCATGGTGACGATGTCCATCCTGCGACCGGGGCGGCGCACAGTGGCACCCTGCCGCAGCGACCGCAATTGCTCAAACGACACAAGACGGCCGCCGCAATTGCGCCGTCATCCCAACGGCCCGACCAGTCCCCGGAGACCGCCCGATGCGCCCGTTCCTCGTCACCGTCCCGCTGCTGCTGGCCGCCGCCTCTCCGGCACTGGCCGCCGGCGGCCCGCAATGCCCGCCGACCGTCAGCGTGACCGCCCAGCCGGAAGCGCCGGGCGGCTGGGCGCCCTATCCGGGCCGCGACAGCCACGGCTTCATCGGCATCACCCTGATCGAGGGCGACCGCAGCCAGCAGATGGCCACCGCCTCGCGCACCACCCTGGCCCCCGACAGCGAGACCAGGCATGCGCGCCGTCTGGTCCAGCTCTGGGAGTTCGACGCCGCGCAGCGCGGCAAGCTCTTCGTGCTCTGCCGGTATCGCGGCACCGAGGCGACGCTCGCCGCCGACCTGCCGCGCCAGACCCGCCGCTGCACCCTGACGCTGGAAACCGACATCCGCGGCGACGTCCTGGACGAGCCGAAGACACCGCCGCAGCTCGACTGCCGGTGAGGTCGCGAGGCCCCAAGGCGAAGTTCTGCGCGGAGGCTGGAAATCCGCCCTTTCAGCCGCTAGGGTGTCCATCGTTGGAACAGGGCCGGAACGGCCCGGACGACCCGGGCGACGGTGGCCGGGCAAAGGTGGAAGGCGGAAGGCGCATGCTGCTGCTCATCGATAACTACGACAGCTTTACCTACAACCTCGTCCATTACCTGGGCGAGCTTGGCGCCGACGTGCAGGTCCGCCGCAACGACGCCCTGACGGTGGACGAGGCGATGGCGCTCCGCCCCGACGGCATCGTCCTGTCGCCCGGCCCGTGCGATCCCGACCGCGCCGGCATCTGCCTGCCCCTGATCGACGCCGCCGCCAAGGCCCGCCTGCCGCTGATGGGCGTCTGCCTGGGCCACCAGTCGATCGGGCAGGCCTTCGGCGGCCGGGTGATCCGCGCGCCGGTTCCCATGCACGGCAAGGTCGACAACATCCGGCATGAGGGGCGCGGCGTGCTCGCCCGCCTGCCCAGCCCGTTCCGCGCCACCCGCTACCATTCGCTTATCGTCGAGCGCGACACGCTGCCCGCCTGCCTGGAGGTGACCGGCGAGACCGCCGACGGCCTGATCATGGCGCTGGCCCACCGCGAGCTGCCGATCCACGGCGTGCAGTTCCACCCCGAGAGCATCGAGAGCGAGCACGGCCACCAGATCCTGCGGAACTTCCTGGATCTGACCCGTCCCCGCCCGGAAAACGCGTCGCTGGAGACCGCGGCATGAGCGGCGATCTGTCCGACATGAAGGCCATCCTGGGCAAGGTCGCCACCGGCGCCGCCCTGACCGAGGCCGAGGCCGGCTTCGCCTTCGACATCATCATGTCCGGCAACGCCACCCCGTCGCAGATGGGCGGCTTCCTGATGGCGCTGCGCGTCCGCGGCGAGACGGTGGACGAGATCACCGGCGCCGCCCGCGTCATGCGCGCCAAGGCGATCCCGGTCGAAGCGCCTCCCGGCACCATCGACACCTGCGGCACCGGCGGCGACGGCGCCGGCACCTACAACATCTCCACCGCCGCGGCGCTGGTGGTGTCGTCCTGCGGCGTGCCGGTCGCCAAGCACGGCAACCGCGCCATCTCGTCCAAGTCCGGTGCCGCCGACGTGCTCGGTTCGCTGGGCGTCAACCTCGACTGCGACTTCGCGCTGGTCCGCAAGGCGCTGTGGGACGCCGGCATCGCCTTCCTGATGGCGCCGCGCCACCACCTCGCCATGCGCAACGTCGGCCCGACCCGCGTCGAGCTCGGCACCCGCACCGTCTTCAACCTGCTGGGTCCGCTCGCCAACCCGGCGACCGCCAGGCGGCAGGTGCTGGGCGTCTTCTCCAAGCAGTGGGTGGAGCCGCTGGCCCAGGTGCTGAAGCGGCTGGGCTCCGAAGCCGCCTGGGTCGTCCACGGCTCCGACGGGCTGGACGAGATCACCACCACAGGCCCCACCACCGTCGCCCAGTTGAAGGACGGCGAGGTGACGGTGTTCGAGGTGACGCCGGAGGATGCCGGCTTGCCCCGCGCCCGGATCGAGGAGTTGAAGGGCGGCGACGCCCAGGTCAACGCCGAGGCGATCCACGCCCTGTTCGACGGGGTGCGCAGCCCCTACCGCGACATCGTGCTCCTGAACGCCGCCGCCGCCCTGCTGGTGTCCGGCAAGGCCGCGACGCTGAAGGACGGTGTCGCCATGGCCGCCGACGCCATCGACAGCGGCGGCGCCCGCGACCGCCTGCGCCGGCTGGTCGCCATCACCAACGAGGCAGTGGCCTGATGAGCGACGTTCTGACCCGCATCAACGACGACAAGCGCGCCCTGGTGGCCTCCCGCAAGGCCGCCCGTCCCCTGTCGGAGGTTGAGGCCGCCGCCAGGGCCGCCAACGAGACCAACCCGCCGCGCGGCTTCATCCGGGCGCTGAGCGCCGCGGTCGAGGCCGGGCGTTACGGCCTGATCGCCGAGATCAAGAAGGCCAGCCCGTCCAAGGGCCTGATCCGTCCCGATTTCGACCCGCCAGCCCTGGCCCGTGCCTACCGCGAGGGCGGGGCGACCTGCCTGTCGGTGCTGACCGACGAGCCTTATTTCCAGGGCAAGGACGAGTATCTGGTGGCCGCCCGCGCCGCGGTGGATTTGCCGGTTCTGCGCAAGGACTTCATGGTCGATCCTTATCAGATCGTTGAAGCCCGCGCGCTGGGGGCCGACTGCATCCTGATCATCATGGCGTCGCTGTCCGATGCCCAGGCGGCGGAGATCGAGGACGCCGCCATCGCCCAGGGGCTGGACGTGCTGGTCGAGGTGCATGACCGCGCCGAACTGGACCGCGCGCTGCTGCTGAAGACGCCGCTGCTGGGCGTCAACAACCGCAATCTCAAGACCTTGTCGGTCGATATTGCGACGACGGAAGAGCTGGCCGCCAACGTGCCGGCCGACCGCATGCTGGTGGCGGAAAGCGGGCTCTACAGCCCCGCCGATCTGGCCCGGATGGCGAAGGTCGGGGCGCGCTCCTTCCTGGTCGGCGAATCGCTGATGCGGCAGGCCGACGTCACCGCCGCCACCCGCGCCCTGCTGGCTCCGGTGTGATGCGATGACCGATGTGGTGGCCCAGGTGGCGGCGGATGTCGTGATCGCCGCGGAGAGCCCGCGCCAGGATGCCGTGATCGCGCTGGTGGCGGCGCTCGACCGCTATCTGCTGGACCTCTATCCGGCAGACACCTGCCACCTGCTCGACATCGGCGAACTGGAGGCGCCTGACCTGCGCTTCCTCGTCGCCCGCAAGGACGGCGTTCCGGTCGGCTGCGCCGCACTCCGCGTCGATCCGGCCGGCTATGGCGAGATCAAGCGGATGTATGTCGATCCCGCCGCCCGCGGACAGCGCATCGGCGACCGTCTGCTCGCCCGGCTGGAGGAGCAGGCGCGGGCGGAGGGCCTGAACGCCCTGCTGCTCGAATCGGGCATCCATCAGCCCGAGGCGCTGGCGCTCTACCGCAAGGCCGGCTTCACCGACCGCGGCCCCTACGCCTGCTACCAAGACAATGGCGTCAGCGTCTTCATGGAAAAATTTCTGACGGAGACCGTGCGATGACCGGCTTCACCCATTTCGACGCCGAGGGCAAGGCGGTGATGGTCGATGTCTCCGACAAGGCCGACACCGAGCGCACCGCCACCGCCGCGGCGACCGTGCTGATGCAGCCGGAAACCCTTGATCTCATCATGCAGGGCGGGGTGAAGAAGGGCGACGTGCTGTCGGTCGCCCGGCTGGCCGGCATCATGGGGGCCAAACGCACGCCCGACCTGATCCCGCTGTGCCACCCGCTGATGCTGACCTCGGTCAAGGTCGACCTGTCCTGCGACCCCGCCCGCAACGCGGTGGACGTGACGGCGACCTGCAAGCTGAAGGGCCAGACCGGCGTGGAGATGGAGGCGCTGACCGCCGTCACCATCGCGGCATTGACCGTCTACGACATGTGCAAGGCGGTGGACCGCGGGATGACCGTTACCGACGTGCGTCTGCTGCACAAGGCCGGCGGCAAGAGCGGCGAGTGGGGCGCGTCCACCTCCTCCACCGGAGCCTGACCCCATGATCTCCGTCGCCGAGGCGCGCGCCCGCATCCTGTCGGCCTTCGCCGCCCTCCCGGCGGAGACGGTCGCCCTGCCCGACGCTCTCGGCCGCGTGCTGGCCGAACCGGTGGTCGCCCGGCTGACCCAGCCGCCCTTCCATGCCGCCGCCATGGATGGCTGGGCCGTGCGTGCCGCCGACATCGCCGCCGCGACCGCCGAGGCCCCCGTCCTGCTGAGCCGCATCGGCGAATCCGCCGCCGGCCACGCCTTCACCGGCAGGGTCGGCCGGGGCGATGCGGTGCGCATCTTCACCGGCGCCCCCCTGCCCGACGGTGCCGACGCCGTGGTGATGCAGGAGGATTGCAGCGCCGACGACGCCATCGTGCGGATCGGCCGCGCCGTCGCCGCCGGCCGCTTCGTCCGCGAGGCCGGCTTCGACTTCACGGCCGGCCAGGAGCTTCTGCCGAAGGGCCGGCGCCTGACCGCCCGCGACATTGCGCTGGCCGCCGGCGGCAACGTGCCGTGGCTGTCGGTCCACCGCCGGCCGCGTATCGCCATCCTCGCCACCGGCGACGAGATCGCCCTGCCCGGCGACCCGCTGGGTCCGAGCCAGATCGTCAGCACAAATGCGCTCGGCCTCTGCGCCCTGGTGGCCGCCCAGGGCGGGCTCGCCCACAATCTGGGCGTCGCCAAGGACACGCCGGAGAGCGTGGCGGCCCTGGCGAAGGGGGCCGCCGGCTGCGACCTGCTGGTCACCACCGGCGGGGCGGCACATGGCGATTACGATTTCGTGCGCGATGTGCTGGCCGAACGCGGCGTGGCGCTGGAGGTGCAGACGGTGGCGATGCGTCCGGGCAAGGCCTTGATGTTCGGCCGTGCCGGATCGGTGCCGCTGCTGGGATTGCCCGGCAACCCGGTGTCCACCGGCGTCACCGCGCTCCTGTTCCTCCGCCCGATCCTGCGCGTGCTGCAGGGCCTGCCGCCGGAGGACGACCGCCTGCCGCTGCGCGCCCGCTTGACCGGCCCGCTGAGGGCCAACGACCGGCGCGAGGAATATCTGCGCGCCACGCTGGCCGCCGGCCCGGACGGTGTCCTGACCGTGACGCCCTTCGCCCGGCAGGACAGCGCCATCACCACCCTGTACGCCCAGGCCGATTGCCTGATTCCCCGCCCGCCCCATGCCGATCCCGAGCCGGCCGGCGCGATGGTGACCGTGCTTCCTTTGACGGATGGAGCGCTCAGCATTTAGACTTGGGCGAGGCGCCTGGAACGGCGCTTGGACGAGCACTGGAACAGGTGAACATCCCCCGGAAAACTGTTTCACCGCGTTCCAAATGTTCCACACAAGTTCTAAAAGAAGCCGATGCGGGGCTTGACGCGCAGCAGGAACCAAACTAGAACATGGAGCAACGTTTAGTTTTTGTTCCATCTTCAGTCTGGCCGAGGCCGGGAGGCATCCATGCTCACGCGCAAGCAGCACGAATTGCTGCTGTTCATCCACGAACGGCTTGGCCAGGGCGGTGTCTCGCCGTCGTTCGACGAGATGAAGGACGCCCTGGGCCTGAAGTCCAAGTCGGGTATCCATCGCCTGATCACCGGGCTGGAGGAGCGCGGGTTCATCCGCCGCCTGCCCCATCGGGCCCGTGCGCTGGAGGTTCTGCGCCTTCCCGAGGGTCTCGACGCCTCCCGCAACCGGACCGCGGCTCCCAAGCCGAAGTTCCAGCCCAACGTCATCAAGGGCGATTTCGCCTTCGCCGGCCGCGATGCCGCTTCCCCCGCCCCGACCCCGGCCGCCGCGAACGAGACGGTGCAGCTCCCGCTCTATGGCCGGATCGCCGCCGGTACGCCGATCGAGGCCCTGCGCGACAACAGCGCCTTCGTCGACGTTCCGGCCTCGATGTTGACCGGTGGCGACCATTATGCGCTGGAGGTTTCCGGCGACTCGATGATCGAAGCCGGCATCCTCGACCACGACACCATCGTCATCCAGCGCTGCGATGCGGCCGAAAACGGCACGATTGTCGTCGCTCTGGTGGACGAGGGCGAAGTGACGCTGAAGCGCCTGCGCCGCAAGGGCAACACCATCGCCCTGGAGCCCGCCAACGCCGCCTACGAAACCCGCATCTTCGGCGCCGACCGCGTCCGCGTGCAGGGCAAGCTGGTCGGTCTGGTGCGCAAGTACTGAGCTTTTCGTGCCCGGCCGCCGCTCCCCTCCTCCGCCCCTGCGGAGGAGGGGAGCGGCGAGGTCCAAGCTCCTCTCACTTCCCTCCGGTCCAGGGCCGATCTCCCCTCAGCCCGCGCACCGTCTTCACCGCCACCCCCTCGGCGGTCACCGTCAGCGTATGCGCGCCTTCATGGCGCAGGATCCAGCGGTCCACCACCAGCTCCCCCCGGCAGCGCCGCGCCACCTCCGCCGTCACCACCGCATCGACCGCCCCGCAGTCCTCGT
The DNA here is from genome assembly GCF_002573965.1 of Azospirillum palustre. Taxonomy (NCBI): domain Bacteria; kingdom Pseudomonadati; phylum Pseudomonadota; class Alphaproteobacteria; order Rhodospirillales; family Azospirillaceae; genus Azospirillum; species Azospirillum palustre. Next base: position 1,453,273 of record NZ_PDKW01000043.1, read on the forward strand.
CCAGCGCATCCGGCAGCCGCAACAAGGCCACCGTCTTTCCCTGCACCCGGTACAGGCAGCCAAGTGCGTCGCAGTCCAGCGAGCGCCCTCCCCCGCTCCATCCCCCGTCACCCGGCCAGGGATCGGCCGGCGACCGCTCGCCATCGCGCTCCCGCCAGGTTTCGGTCATCCGCCCGCCGCCCTTGACCGACGCGCTGAGCCGTCCGTCCGGCAGCCTGACCGCCATCACCGTGCCGTCGCCGGCCACCAGCACATCCGGCCGCACCGCCAGCATCGGCGAGGCCAGTCCCGCCAGGACCGGCAGCATCCCCAGCCAACGCCACCACCGCGTCCACAGGCACAGCCAAATCCCACCCATCACCAGCAGCGCGAACCCGTCCGCCGGCATCGCCGGCACGGTCAGCGACGCCCAGGGGAGGCGGCCGAAGAACTCCGCCGTCCAGATCACCGCCCGGTCACCCCAGTTCATGGCGATCAGCGCCGGCGCCTCCAGCCCGAAGGGCAGCAGCGCGTAGGCGATCAGACTCCACGGCATGACCCAGAAGGACGTGATGGGAATGGCGATCAGGTTCGACAGAACGCCATAGAAAGCGATCTGCTGGAAATGGAAGAGCGAGAAGGGCAAGGTCGCCAGCGTCGCCACCACGCTGGTCAGCAGAATTCCGCCGACATAGAGCAGCCCGCGCACGATCCACCCCGCATCGCGCCGCCATTCCGCCAGCCTGACGCTGCCCTTTTCGAATGCGGCGATCAGCGCCACCACGGCGGCGAAGGACATCTGGAAGCTCGGCCCCAGCATCCCCTCCGGGTCCATCGCCATGGTGACCAGCCCGGCGAAGGCGACCAGCCGCATGCTCAACGGGTGGCGGTCCAGCATGATCGCTCCCATCACCATGCCGGTCATCAGCACCGACCGCACCGTCGGCAGGGGCGCCCCGACCAGCAGCGTATAGCCAAGCGCCGACAGGATGCCGAACAGCGCCGCGATCTTCTTGATCGGCCACCGCAGGGCGATATAGGGCACCGCCGCCAGCAATGCCCGCACGACATAGAACAGGATGCCGGCGGCGATGCCGACATGCAGGCCGGAGATCGACAGCAGATGCGCCAGCCCGCTGTTGCGGAAGTCGTCCATCGTCGCTTCCGGGATGCCGAACTCCTCGCCGTTCAGCAGCGCCGTTGTGACGCTCGCCTCCACCGGATCGCCGATGGCAACCGCCACCCGCTCGGCAATCGCGCCGCGCGCCTTCTCGAAGGCGATGGCAACCGTGCTCCACCCCGTTACCGGCGGCGCCTCGACCAGTTCCGGCGCACCGGTGGCAAAGCCCGTGCCGCCCAGCCCCATGAACCAGGCCCGCCTCTGGAAGTCGAAGGCTCCGGGTTCGGCCGGCGCCTGCGGCGGCAGCAGCGTCGCCCGCAGCCGCACCACCGATCCGGGCGTCGGTGCCGGGAAGCGGTCAGACAGGCGGACCCGCAAGGCGGCCGGCGTCCGTTCCGGCGCCAGCTTGCTGACGGTCACGTCCCGCAGGGTGATCCGTGTCGCACCCGGCCGCCGCTCCACCGCCATCACGCGGCCGGTGACGGTCGCACCGGCGATGCTGCGGCTCAGGACCGGTGCCGCCATGTGGATGGTGTGCGCCTGCGCCACCAGGAGCCCCGCCGCCAGCATCAGCAGCGCCATCGCCACGCCGGCCATGGCGAACCATCGCCGCAGCGCCAGCACCAGCACCATGCAGCCGCCGACCGCCGCCGCGCCGATCCACCAGTCGGGCTCCTGCCGCAGCCCGAAATAGAGCGATACACCCGCCCCGAAGGCGACGGGCAGCCACAGCACCCAGCGCTCGCCCTCCGCCTCCGCGAGCGCCACGAGTCGCCCGCCCCCGCGCGCCAGCAGGCGCCGCCAGCGTCCGCCGGGCATCGGGGGAGCGTCGGTTTCCTCCCCCGGCCAGCCTGCGGCCGTCACCGGTAACGGATTCCAGGCGCAGCGATGCCGCCTGCGAGCCCCTCAACGACCGTCCATGCGCGCATCGCATTGCCTCCAAGCCGGGTGGCTGTGTTAAACCACGGTGTCGAACCACCGGCGCATCATATCAGCGCCGAACCGGAAATTGAGAGACCGATGACCGTCGTCACCCGCTTCGCTCCGTCGCCGACCGGCTTTCTGCACATCGGCGGTGGCCGCACCGCCCTGTTCAACTGGCTGTACGCCCGCAACACCGGCGGCAAGTTCCTGCTGCGGATCGAAGACACCGACCGGCAACGCTCGACCGACGCGGCGGTGGACGCCATCATCGACGGGCTGAAGTGGCTGGGTCTGGATTGGGACGGCGACGCCGTCAGCCAGTTCGAGCGCAAGGACCGCCATGCCGAGGTCGCGCACCAGATGCTGGCCGCCGGCAAGGCCTATCGCTGCTATTGCAGCCCGGAAGAGCTGGAGGAGATGCGCGCCGCGCAGAAGGCCGCCGGCCAGCCGATGCGCTACGATGGCCGCTGGCGCGACCGTCCCGAGTCCGATGCTCCTCCGGGCGTGGCGCCGGTGATCCGCCTGAAGGCGCCGCAGGAAGGCCAGACCGTCCTGAACGACCTCGTCCAGGGCGAGGTGACGGTGCAGAACGCCCAGCTCGACGACCTGATCCTGCTGCGCGCCGACGGCACGCCGACCTATCTGCTGGCGGTGGTGGTGGACGACCACGACATGGGCGTCACCCACGTCATCCGCGGCGACGACCATCTGACCAACACCTTCCGCCAGATCCAGATCTTCAACTCGATGGGCTGGGACCTGCCGCGCTTCGGCCATATCCCGCTCATCCACGGGCCGGACGGCGCCAAGCTGTCCAAGCGCCATGGCGCGTTGGGCGTCGATGCCTACCGCGACATGGGCTATCTGCCGGAGGCGGTGCGCAACTATCTGCTGCGGCTCGGCTGGTCGCATGGCGACGACGAGATCATCTCGACCGAGCAGGCGATCGAGTGGTTCAATCTGGAAAGCATCGGCCGATCGGCGTCGCGCTTCGACTTCGCCAAGCTGGAGAATCTGAACGCCCATTACATGCGCCTGGCCGACGATTCCCGCCTGCTCGGCCTGATCGCCCCGCGGCTGGAAGCCGATCTCGGCCGCAGCCTGTCCGAGGCGGAACGCGACCTTCTGACGCGGGCGATGAGCGGGCTGAAGCAGCGCGCCCGCACCGTCGTCGATCTGGCCCAGAGCGCACGCTTCTATGTCGCGCCGCAGCCGCTCAGCTATGACGAAAAAGCAACCGCCCTGTTGGACGAAAAGGGCCGCAACCTGTTGAAGGAACTGGCCGCCGCCTTTGCCGCCGAGCCGGACTTCACCGCCGCCGCGCTCGAATCCCAGGTCCGCGCCTTCGCCGAGGCACGGGGCGAAAAGCTGGGCAAGGTGGCGCAGCCGCTGCGCGCCGCACTGACCGGTTCGACGGTGTCGCCGCCGATCTTCGAGGTGGCCGAACTGCTGGGTCGGGAAGCGACGCTTTCTCGCATCCGCGATGCAGCGGGTGCAGCATAATGGTCATTTCCGTGCGTTGCCATCGGGCAGCCATGGAACTATGCTGCGCGACGAAAAAAGGGCGCCAAGCCCGACCCTCAACGATAAGGACGTGCCGAGATGACCCAGACTGAGGACGGCAAGGACACCGTTACCCTCATCGACAATAAGACGGGCAAGCAGGTCACGATGCCGATCATGCACGGCAGCGTCGGGCCGAGCGTGATCGACATCCGCAAGCTCTACGCCGAGACCGGCTATTTCACCTACGATCCGGGCTTCACCTCCACGGGCAGCTGCGAGTCCGGCATCACCTACATCGACGGCGACGAGGGTGTGCTGCTGCACCGCGGCTACGCCATCGATGAGCTGGCCGAGCATTCGACCTTCCCGGAAGTCTGCTTCCTCCTGCTCAACAACCACCTGCCGACCGCGGCCGAGCGCACGGATTTCGAGAACATCCTGCGCCGCCACTCGATGGTGCATGAGCAACTGACCAAGTTCTACAGCGGCTTCCGCCGTGACGCCCACCCGATGGCGATCATGTGCGGCGTCGTCGGCGCCCTGTCGGCCTTCTACCATGACTCGCTCGACATCAACGATCCGACCGCGCGCAAGATCGCCGCGCATCGCCTGATCGCCAAGATGCCGACGATCGCGGCGATGGCCTACAAGTACTCGACCGGCCAGCCCTTCATGTATCCGCGCAACGACCTGTCCTACGCGGAAAACTTCCTCTACATGACCTTCGGCACGCCCTGCGAGCCGTTCAAGGTCAACCCGATCCTGTCCAAGGCGATGGACAAGATCTTCATCCTGCACGCCGACCACGAGCAGAACGCCTCGACCTCCACCGTCCGTCTGGCCGGTTCGTCGGGCGCCAACCCGTTCGCCTGCATCGCCGCCGGCATCGCCTCGCTGTGGGGTCCGGCCCATGGCGGTGCGAACGAAGCCGTGCTGAAGATGCTGGAAGAGATCGGTTCGGTGGATCGCATCCCCGAGTTCGTCCGCCGCGCCAAGGACAAGAACGACAACTTCCGCCTGATGGGCTTCGGCCACCGGGTCTACAAGAACTACGACCCGCGCGCCCAGGTCATGCGCCAGACCTGCCACGAGGTTCTCGGCGAGCTCGGCATCAAGGACGAGCCGCTGCTGGACATCGCGATGGAGCTGGAGAAGATCGCCCTGTCGGACGAGTACTTCATCGAGAAGAAGCTCTATCCGAACGTCGACTTCTACTCGGGCATCATCCTGAAGGCGATGGGCTTCCCGACCAGCATGTTCACCGTGCTGTTCGCGCTGGCCCGCACCGTCGGCTGGATCAGCCAGTGGAAGGAGATGATCGAGGACCCGGTGCAGAAGATCGGCCGTCCGCGTCAGCTCTACACCGGCGACGTCAAGCGGCCGTTCGTGCCGCTGGCCGAGCGTGGCTAACCGGCCCACAGCCCATATCGGACTGGGCGGCTCCAACGGAGCCGCCCAGGACCCGACTGCGTACATCGTTCCGGCTCGGCGGGTGCGTCTGCGCCCGCCGGCCAACGACAACCGGGCACCGCTTGGCTGGCGCGTCCGCCGGTTGGTCGTCTATCTGCTGATCCTGGCGCTGATCGCCGGGATCGTCTTCGTCTGAAGCAATCCCTCAGCCGTCGCTTTCCAGCGCAAAGCCTTCGTCGATCCAGCCGGTCACGCCGCCGATCATCAGTTTGACCGACCGCCCGATCCGCGCCAGACGCAGTGCCGCGCGATCCGCCCCGTTGCAATGGGGGCCGGCGCAATACACCACGAACAGCGTTCCCTCCGGCCACTCGGCCATCCGCCGCTCCGTAATCTTGCCATGCGGCAGGTTCAAGGCGCCCGGCACATGGCCACGCGCATAAGCTGCCGGCCCGCGGACATCGAGCAGGACGAAATCCGGCGTCCCGGACTTCGATGAGTCGTGAACATCCCAGCAGTCGGTCTCCAGGGACAGGCGCCTGGCAAAGTGCGCTTCCGCCTGTTCGGAAGGGGCGGCGGGTATTTCGCTGACGAGACTGACCATGTTGTCCTCTTCGCAATTGCCCGATGAATGATGAGGACCCAATCATCCCTGTGGCGGCTTCGGCTGGAAAGTGGCGCGATTGCCAGCTATCGTGCAGTTCATGCCAAAAGCCATTTCCCCCCTGGCGGTCGCACTCGCCTATGACGGTCTCTGCACCTTCGAGTTCGGCGTCGCCGTCGAAGTGTTCGGCCTGCCCCGTCCGGAGTTGGGACCGGATTGGTATCGCTTCGCCGTCGCGGCACTCGACGACGGTCCGTTGCGGGCGGTGGGAGGCATCCGCGTCGAGGCGGACGGCGGTCTCGATCTGCTCGACCAAGCCGACATCATCGTCATTCCCGGATGGCGCGGCGCACTGGAGCCGGTTCCCGCCGCATTGACTGCCGCCCTTCGACAGGCGGACACCAGGGGCGCCCGCATCCTGTCGATCTGCTCCGGGGCCTTCGTTCTCGCCGCGTCCGGTCTGTTGAACGGCCGCCGAGCGACAACCCACTGGCGATACGCCGCAACCCTTGCGGACCTCTATCCCGATATCCGGGTGGTGCCCGATGTGCTGTATGTGGATGAAGGCAACATCCTGACCTCCGCCGGCAGCGCGGCCGGCATCGACCTCTGCCTGCATCTGGTTCGTCGCGATTTCGGCCCTGAGGCGGCGAACAGTGTCGCCCGCCGTCTGGTGGTGCAGCCCCACCGCGAAGGCGGTCAGGCGCAGTTCATCGAAACGCCCGTGCCGATAGCCCGCGAGGGCGCGCGCCTGGCCCCCCTGCTCGATCATCTGCGGGAGACGCTGGCGGAGGACCACAGCCTGTCGAGCATGGCGTCACGGGCGGGCATGAGCCTGCGGACCTTCCTGCGCCGCTTTCAGGCGATGACCGGGACCACCCCTGGCGACTGGCTGCTGACCGAACGTCTGGCCCGGGCCCGCGAGGTGCTGGAATGCAGCAGCCTGCCGGTGGAGGAGGTGGCAACCTTGACCGGCTTCGGCTCCGCCGCCACCCTGCGCCACCATTTCCGGCAAAGGCTTGGGCTCAGTCCGGCGAGTTACCGGACGCGCTTCCGCCGACTTCCTGTCGCGCCGGCTTCCCGTCGATGATCCCGCCGCATCGAAAAAGGGCGCGGCCGTCACCGACCGCGCCCTTTCCCAAAAGCGGTAATGTCCCGAAGGGTCACTTCCGCTCGATCAGTTCGACCTTATAGCCGTCCGGATCCTCGATGAAGGCGATCACCGTGGTGCCGTGCTTCATCGGGCCGGGCGGCCGCGGAATCTTCACGCCTTCGGCCGCCAGCTTTTCGCAGGTGCCGTAGATGTCCGGCACGCCCAGCGCGATGTGGCCATAGGCGGTGCCGATCTCGTACGGCTCCTTCTGATCCCAGTTGTGGGTCAGTTCCAGAACGGCAGTATCGGACTCTTCGCCATAGCCGACGAAGGCGAGGGTGAAACGGCCGCCCTCAAAGTCATTTCGGCGCAACAGCTTCATGCCGAGCAGGCGGGTGTAGAAGTCCAGCGACTTCTCCAGATCCAGCACGCGCAGCATCGTATGCAACAGACGGAATTCGCTCATGGTCTCTGTTCTCCCGTTCGGGGTTTGCCCTCTTGGGGCCTGATCGAGCGGTGCTCTGCGACGACGTCCAAAATGGCGTGCGCGGCCCGTTCGCTCGGCGGGATATCTCCCTGCCCCAGCCAGCGGGCAACCTCGGCGACGCCATCGATCTGCACTTGGCGCGCCTCCGGATCGTCGAGCAGGCGCCCCAATTCGGCCGCCAGTCTATCGGGTCGGCAGTCCTGTTGCAGCAGTTCCGGAACCAGCATGCGGTCGAGCATCAGATTGACGAGGTTCACATACTTGACCCGGATCAGCCGCCGATAAAGCGCGACCGTCACCGGATTGAGGCGATAGGCGATGACCGTCGGCAACCGGGCAAGCGCCAACTCCAACGCCACCGTACCGGAGGCGGCGAGTGCCGCTTCCGCTGCGGCGAAGGCGTCGTATTTCTCGTTGTCCCCCTCGACCATAAGGGTTCGGACCGGCCAGTCGGCAATGGCGGCAGCCACACGGTCGCGCACCGTCGCCACAGTCGGCACCACCGCCACCAGATTGGGATGGGTCGGGCGCAGCAGGTCCAGCGTCGCGCGGAAATCCGGCAACAGACGCGAAACTTCGCCCTTGCGGCTGCCTGGAAGCACGGCCACGACACGGTCGGTCGCGGCAATCCCATGGCGTTGCCGGAATCCCGGGCCATCTCCCCTGCCCGCCCGCCCCTCGACAACCGAATGGCCGACGAAGGTGCAGGCCAACCCTTCCTTCTCGAAATAGGGCGGCTCGAACGGAAGCACCGCAAGAAGGTGATCGTAGATGGCCGCATACTTCGCCGCACGCTTGGGCTTCCATGCCCAGACCGTCGGCGCCACGTAATGGACCAACGGAATTGCCGGGTCGGCCGAACGCAGCTTTTTCGCAACGCGCACCGTGAAGCCAGGCGAGTCGATGCCGACCACCGCGTCGGGACGCATGCGCAGGATCTCGGCGACAGTCTGGTCGATGCGGCGGATCAGGTTCGGCAGATGCGGCAGAAGCTCGAAAATTCCGAACAGTGTCAGTTCCGCCATCGGGAAAAGGCTGACCAGCCCCTCCGCCGTCATCCGCTCGCCGCCGATGCCGACGAAGCGCACCTTGCCGCCGGTCAGCCGCTTCGCCGCCGCCATCAGTCTCGCGCCAAGCGCATCGCCGGACGGTTCGCCGGCAATCAGGAACAGCGTCGGTGCATCGCCAGCCACATCGTCGGCCATATCACCGGCAGTCATTGCGGACTCTCGATGCCGACGACGAACAGGCCGAGACGGTCTGCCGCTTCGGCCACCGCGGCACGGTCGACCAGCAGGCTGCCGCCGGCTTCGACCGCAATGCCACGCAGCCCGCAGGCCGCAGCCCGCTCCACAGTGGTGACCCCCATGGTGGGCAGGTCGATGCGGCGGTCCTGCTTGGGCTTCTTCACCTTGACCAACACGCCGCCAGGGCCCGGCCGGATCAATCCGGCGCAGCGGCCAAGCATCGCATCGGTCCCCTCGATGGCCTCGACCGCCAGGACGATGCCCTGCTGGACCACCGCTCCCTGCCCGACATCGAGCGCGCCCAGGGCACGGGCAACCTCGACCCCACGGGCAATGTCGCGCTCCGCATCGGCATCGGGCATCAGCCGGCCCACCGGCCCTGCGACGGTCAGCAGATCCTTCAGCAGCTCGTGCAAACCGACCACACGGAACCCGTCCTCCTCGACTTCGCGCACGACAGCCCGCAGCAGGCCGTCATCGCCCAAAGCGCGCGTCCCGACGCGGGCGAGAAAGCGCGCGGTACGCCAATCCGGCATCAACTCGGTGAAGGACGGTCGCCTGACGGGTCCGGCGAGCACGACCTCACCGACACCTTCCTCGTGAAGACGGCGCAAGATCGTACCGGCGGCTCCGAAACGGCTCCACAGATGCGGAAGTCCCGCAACCGTTTGCGGATCGGTATGACCGTCGAAGGCGACAACGAAGACGTCGCGGCCCTGCCCACGCACCGCCTCGGCGATGCGGGCGGGCAGCGTGCCGCCGCCGGCGAGGATCGCCAGCTTCGGTCCGGTCGCCGGCGACCCTGAACTTTGCGCGGTATCGGCCATCGGCCGGCTGCCTCAGCTCTCGCGCGGCTGGCAGAGAGACCGGGCTTCCTTGGCGCGGATGAAGGACAGAACGTCCGAAATCAGCGCCCGCTCTCCGAAGTCGCGGCCGACCCCGTCAACCCGCTCGGCGAAGGTGCCTTCCGGACCGAACAGCATGCGATAGGCGGCGCGCAGGGCGTGGATGTCGTCCTTCTTGAAGCCGCGACGCTCCAGCCCCACAAGGTTCAGGCCGGCCAGCCGTGCCCGGTCTCCCATCACGAGACCGAAGGGAATCACATCGTTCTCGACGCCCGACATGCCGCCGATCATGGCGTGGGAGCCGATGCGCACGAACTGGCGCACCGCCGACAACCCGCCGATGATGACATAATCGCCCAAGGTCACGTGGCCGCCCAGGGTGGCGTTGTTGGCCATGATGACATGGTCGCCGACGACGCAGTCGTGGGCCACGTGCGAGCCCATCATGAACAGCCCGTCGTCGCCGACGCGGGTGATCATGCCGCCGCCCTCGGTGCCCGGATTCATCGTCACATGCTCGCGAATCTGGTTGCGGGCACCGATGACAAGCTCGGACGGCTCGCCATGGAACTTCAGATCCTGCGGGCGATGGCCGATGGACGCAAAGGGGTAGATGACGGTGTCCGCACCGATGCTGGTGCGCCCATCGACCGCCACATGCGACACCAGCCGAACGCCGTCGCCCAGCGTGACGTCGGGACCGACGACGCAGAAGGGGCCGATGTTGACCCCCTCCCCCAGCTTGGCCGCAGGATCGACGATGGCGGACGGATGGATGGTGACGGTCATTTTTCGTCCAGAATCATGGCGGAATAGACGGCTTCAGCGACGAGGACGCCGTTGACCTTGGCCTCGCCCTTGAACTTCCACACGTTGGCACGCTGGCGCTGCTTGGTGACGTGGATGTGGATGGTGTCGCCGGGGGTGACGGGACGGCGGAAACGCGCCTCGTCGACGGTCATGAAATAGACCAGCTTGCCTTCGGCATCCGGACCCAGCGTGGCCACCACCAGAACGGCGGAGGTCTGAGCCATCGCCTCGATGATCAGGACACCGGGCATCACGGGGCGCGACGGGAAATGCCCCTGGAAGAAGGGCTCGTTGATCGTGACGTTCTTGACGCCGGTGGCGCCTTCGCCCAGCGTCACATCGATCACCCGGTCGATCATCAGGATCGGGTAGCGATGCGGAATCATCTTCATGATCCGCATGATGTCGATGTCGTCGATCTTGTTGCTTTGTGCGCTGTTGTCCGCCGTCACGTCCATTGCCCGGCCGCCCGCCTTTCCACCAACCGATTGGGTTCAGTATTCCCCGTTTCAGGGAACGGGCACCGCCGCCCCGATGGGGAGCACCGGCGCCTTCCTGTTTGCACCGCCTTCTTGCCCCATTTCCGCGGCGACCGCAACGCCGAACCCGGAAGAGGACAGAAACCGGAAACAGAACGGGGCCGCCGCCTTCCCGCCTGGGATGGCAGCGGCCCCGGTCAGATTTGCATCACTGCTTGGGAACGTTCAGCGCAACCTGCGGCAGCTTCTTGTTCACCCGCTCCATCACCGTGTCGGTGACGTCGAGCTGGGTGTCGACCAGAACGAACTGCTGGCGGGCCAGAACGAGGTTGGCACCCCGCTCGCGGGAAATGTCCGCGACCACTTCGACCATCGTCTTGTGAACGACAGCCATCGCCTCGTTCAGGCTGGTCTCCAGGGCGCGCTTGCGGTTCTGCACCGTCTTCTGGACGTCGGCGACCTGCTTTTCGAAGTCACGGCGCTTGGTGGCGAGCGCTTCCGGCGACAGAACGGTCTGCTGCTTACGCAGTTCATCCTCGTTCTTGCGGAGCTTGTCCTCCAGCGCGGAGATTTCCTTCTGGTAGGAGTCGCGCAACGATTCGAAGGACTTGGTGATGCCCTTCGACGCGTTCGACTCCTGCATGATCTTCTGCACGTCGATCACGGCGATGACCGGAGCCTTCAGCTCCGCACCCGGCGCCGGTACGTCGGTCTTGGGCGCTTCCGCCTTGGGGGCATCGGCCTTGGGCGCCGACTGGGCCTGAACAGCACCTGCGGTAAGAACGAGACCGGCAGCCGTGACGGCCGACAGAAGGGCGACGCGAAGCCGCGTCTTGAACAGCGTGGATTGCATCTTAGAACCTGGTTCCGAAGCTGAAGCGGACGAGCTCTTTCTTGTCGTAGCCTTCCTTGCGGATCGGCAGCGCGACGTCGAGCCGGATGGGGCCGAACGGCGATTTCCACGACACACCGGTGCCGATGGAAACGCGGATGCTCTCGTCATCCTTCACGTTCGGATCTTTGATGTCGACCTTGCCGAGGGTGCCGACGTCGGTGAAGGCATGCCCAAGCAGGCCGAATTCCTCCGGCAGGCCGAACGGGAAGCTCATCTCCACCGAGGCACGGGCATAGCGCGTGCCGCCGAGCGCGTCGCCGGTCGAAACGTCGCGGGGGCCGATACCGGCGGTGTTGAAGCCGCGCAAGGTATCGCCGCCGATGAAGAAGCGGTCGCCCAGGTCGACCTTCTTGCCGAGACCGTGGATATACCCGATCTCACCGGTCGTGCTGAGCACCCATTGGTCGTCACCGAGCGGCAGATAGTATCCACCGGCCAGCTTGTTCCGCAGGAAGCGCACCGAGCCGCCAAGGCCGGCAATGTCGTTGGTCAGGCGGATGAAATAACCTTCCGTCGGCGTCAGCTTGCTGTTGCGGACGTCGTAGGTCAGTTCCTGGCCGATCAGCGAGGTGAGGCGCTCGCCGCGCTGCTCCTGGATGTACTTCGACGCGGTCGTCGGCACTTCCTCGATCAGCGTGTCCTGCAGCTGGTAGTAGACGCGCTGGCGCAGACGCTCGGTCAGCGGATAGCCCAGGCGCAGGGCGAAGCCGGTGTTCTTCTCGTTGAACGAGCTTTCGTCCTGGTAGTTGTAGCGGGTCCGGAACACGTCGACGCCAGCCGACAGGTCGCGGTCCATGAAGTACGGCTCCGTGAAGGAGATATCGTACAGCTGGCGCCGGCCCGACAGGGTCGCACCCAGACGCAGATCCTGACCTCGGCCGAGCAGGTTGCGCTCGCGGATCGAGAAGTCGCCCAGCGGACCGTCGGAGGTCGAGAAGCCGGCACCGATGGAGATTTCACCGGTGGACTGCTCGGCCACGTCGACATTCACCACGGTGCGGTCGGGCGCGCTGCTCTCGGCGGTCGTGATGTTCACGCGCTCGAAGAAGCCGAGATCCTTGATGCGCTGTTCAGAGCGCTTCAACTTCGAGGAGTTGAAGGGATCGCCTTCGGACAGCAGCATCTCGCGGCGGATCACCTTGTCGAGCGTCCGGACGTTGCCCGAGATGTCGATGCGGTCGACGAAGGTGCGCGGCCCCTCGTTGATCTCGTAGGTGATGTCGATCGTGTGGGTTTCGCGGTTGCGAGTGATCCGCGGCCGGACGTCGACGAAGGCATATTGCAGATCGCCGACGGCGTTCGTCAGCTTCGTGATGGTGTCTTCCACCTTCTGGGCGTTGTACCAATCGCCCTCGGTGGTGAGAACACTGTTCTGCAGGACGGCCGGATCGAGCTGCTTCAGCGAGGTGTTGATGTCGACCTTGCCGAATTTGTACCGCTCGCCTTCCTCGATGGTGAAGGTGATGAAAAAGTCCGACTTGTCCGGCGTCAGCTCGGCGACCGCAGAGACCACGCGGAAGTCGGCATAGCCTTCCTTCAGGTAGAAGCGGCGCAGCAGGTCGCGGTCGTAGCTCAGCCGGTCGGGATCGTAATTGTCATCCGACGTCAGGAAGCGCCACCAGGCCGATTCCTTGGTCTGGACGTTCTCGCGCAGGGTGCCGTCCGAAAAATGTTCGTTGCCGATGAAGGTGATGCCCCGCACACCGGTGCGCACGCCTTCATTGATCTCGAACACCAGATCGACGCGGTTCTGGTCGAGCTGGATGATCTTCGGCTCGACCGTCGCGCCGAAGCGGCCCTGGCGGCGATAGATGTCCTGGATGCGCTGGACGTCGGACTGGACGCGGGTGCGCGTGTAGACGACGCGGGGACGCAGCTGGATTTCCTTATCCAGCGTCTCCTTGTCGATGCGCCGGTTCCCTTCGAACGCGATGCGGTTGATGATCGGGTTTTCGGCCACCGTCACGACCAGAGCATCGCCCTCGCGCTTCAGCACGACGTCGGCGAACAGGCCGGTGTTGAACAGCGACTTCAACGACTGATCGATCCGGTCGGGATCGAACGGGTCGCCCGGCTGGATCGTCAGATAGGAGCGGACCGTGGAGGGCTCGATTCGCTGGGTGCCTTCGACCCGGATGTCGCGCACCGTACCGCCACTGAACACCTGGGCGACCATGGACCCCGTGGCACCCGTCGCCCGTCCGGGCGAGGATGCGTTTTGGGCGTGGGCGACAGACACCGTCGTCATGGCGCAGCCGGCCAGCAGGCCCGCCACCAGAACTTTGCTCGACACCGGCAAATCACGCTCCCTGGCAAGGGGCTGGCTTTAGGAAACCAGTCCCCGGAAGAAATCGACCACGCGCAACTGAACCAGGTCGTTCCACGTGGCGAAGACCATGAGCGTTAATACCAAGGCCAATCCAATTCGGAAACCGTATTCTTGCGCTCGCGCTCCCAATGGCCGGCCGAGCAGCTTTTCGATCCCGTAAAAAAGCAGGTGTCCGCCATCGAGCATCGGGACCGGAAACAGGTTGATCAGCCCCAGATTGACCGACAGGAAGGTCATGAACCAAACCAGCGGATACCAGCCGGACTGGGCCACCTCGCCCGACATCTGGGCGATGCGCAGCGGTCCGCCCAGCTCCTCCGTCCCGCGCGATCCCTGGACCATCTGGCCCAGCGCGGTGAAGGTGCCGGTGATCATGCCTGCGACTTCTCGTCCCGCCTGCCAGACCGCGGTCAGGGGATCGTGGCGCATCATTCCGACGCTGCCACGGCTGATCCCGAGCAACCCGATCTGATGGGCGTTGCCGAGTCGGTCGGTGACGGTCTGCGAATCCGGCGTCGCGGTCAGGGTTATCACCCGGCCGTCGCGCTTCAGCTCGACCGCCAGCGGCTCGCCGGGACGGATCGAGACGATCTGGCGGATTTCCTCGAATCGCTGAACGCCGGTTCCGTCGACCGACAGGATCAGGTCGCCCGGCTGGATGCCGGCGCGCTCCGCGGCACTGCCGGGCTGGATGCCGCCGACGTCCGGCGGGGTGAAGGACTGGCCGGCGGTCATGAACAGCAGGGCCAGCACGACGATGGAAAAGACGAAATTGGCAATCGGGCCGGCGGCGACGATGGCCGCGCGCTGCCCCACCCGCTTGTGGTGGAAGGAAACCGCACGCTCCTCCGCTGACATCGCGGTCAGGTGCGCTCCCGGCGTGCTGGCCGGATCGGCATCGCCGAACATCTTGACGTAGCCGCCTAGCGGCAGCGCGCTGAACTTCCAGCGCGTGCCGGCACGGTCGGTAAAGCCGAAGATCTCAGGCCCGAAGCCGATGGAGAAAGTCTCGATCCGCACGCCGTTGCGCCGCGCGACCAGATAGTGACCGAGCTCGTGCACGAAGACGAGCACGGTGAGGACCAGAAGGAAGGCCAACACCGAGGTCCAAAAACCGCCGATAACGTCCATTTCAACCCTTGCGCCTTCCAGCGCCTCGAACGCGGATCATCGGCTGCCAACCGCCGTCGCACCGATGGCCGCAACACGGCCGGCGGCATCCCGCCTCGCATCCGCGTCGGCCTCCCGCACGGCGGCGAGATCGCGCAGCGGGCGGTGGGGCAACGCCGTCAACGTCTCCTCGACGATCCGTTCGATGTCGAGGAAGCCGATCCGGCGGTCGAGAAACGCCTGGACGGCCACCTCGTTGGCGGCACTGAGTATAGTAGGAGCGCCCCCACCGCTTTGCAAGGCGGCCCGGGCCAGCCGAAGTGCCGGGAATCGCACGGGATCCGGCGCCTCGAAGGTCAACGTCGCCGCCTTGACCAGATCCAGCCGCTCCGCCGGGGTGGCGATGCGGGCGGGCCAGCCGAGGGCATAGGCGATGGGCGTGCGCATATCGGGCGTGCCGAGTTGCGCCAGCACCGAGCCGTCGACATATTCCACCAGGGAATGGATGACCGACTGCGGGTGGACCAGCACGTCGATGCGCTCTTCCGGAATGCCGAACAGGAAATGGGCCTCGATCAGTTCCAGCCCTTTGTTCATCATCGTGGCGCTGTCGACGGAAATCTTGGCGCCCATGTCCCAGGTGGGATGGGCCACCGCCTGCTCCCGCGTCGCCGCCGCCATGAAGGCGCGGTTCTTTGCACGGAAGGGACCGCCGGACGCGGTCAGGATCAGGCGGGAAACGCTGTCGGTGCGCTCGAAATCGAAGACCTGGTAAATCGCCGAGTGCTCGCTGTCGACCGGCAGAAGCGTGGCGCCATGCGCCTTGACCTCCTCCATCATCAGGGCGCCGGCGCAGACCAGCACCTCCTTGTTGGCGAAGGCGACGATGGCGCCGCGCCGGATGGCGGCGAGCGTCGGCTCCAGTCCGGCAGCGCCGACGATGGCGGCCATCACCCAGTCGGCCGGGCGTTCGGCTGCGGCGGCGACCGCCTCGGAACCGGCGGCGACCTCGATGCCGGTTCCGGACAGAAGCTGCTTCAACTCGGCATAGGCGGCGGTGTCGGCGACCACGGCCAGGCGGGCATTCAGCTGCCTGGCCTGCTGAGCCAGAAGGGTGACGTTGCGGTTGGCGGTCAGCGCCTCCACCGGGAAGCGCTCCGGATCGCGGGAGACGAGGTCGACGGTCTGCGTGCCAACCGAGCCGGTCGACCCGAGTATCGTCACGCTGCGCGGCGCATCCGCTTTCACCACCATGACAGAACCGATCCAACGGCCGCGTGGAACAGGGCCAGCACCGGGGCAGCGGCCAGAAGCCCGTCGATGCGGTCGAGGATACCGCCATGCCCGGGGATGAGCTGGCCGCTGTCCTTCACGTTGTAGCGCCGCTTGACCGCCGACTCGAACAGGTCGCCCGCCTGCCCGACCACAGCGGTGGCGGCACCGACCGCCAGAGCGATGTCGGGACGCGCCGCCCCGAACGCGAGCGCCACCAGCCAGCCGAACAGGGCGGACGCAGCCATGCCGCCGATCAGGCCGGCCCAGGTTTTCTTGGGGCTTATGCGCGGCGCCAGCTTCGGACCGCCGATGCTTCGCCCGGCGGCATAGGCGCCGATATCGGTCGCCCAGATGGCAAAGAGGACGAAGAGGAACAGGGAGAGGCCGCTGTCCGGCAGATCGCGCAGCCACATCAGGCCGGCCATGCCGACCGCGACATACAGCACACCGAAGCCGAGCAGGCCGCGGTCGGAGCCACCGCCGACGATGGCGGTCAAAACCGCGAAGGCAGTCGCCGCACCCAACCCGGCAGCCGGGCCGGCGACGATCTGCACCATCAGCGCAACCAGGATTCCTATGGTCGCCATCAGTCGTGCGGGAAGCCGGCGCGCACTGGGAACGATGCTGGTCCATTCGGAAACGGCAATCACCGATCCGAAGGCGATCAGGGCATGGAACACCCAGCCACCGGCCCAGACGGCGCCCAGCACGACCGGCGCCATGACCAGCGCCGACAGGACACGGACCTTGAGGTCGCCCGTCTTGGGTGGCTTGGCCGGAGCCGCGGCGGCGGCCGCCGCGCTGTCAGCGGGACCCGGCGGTGGTTGCGCCGAAGCGGCGTTCCCGTCGGTGGAACTCTTCAATCGCCGCCTCCAGATCGCGCTTGGTGAAATCGGGCCACAGCGTATCGACGAAGACCAGCTCGGCATAGGCCGCCTGCCAGAGCAGGAAATTGCTGATCCGCTTCTCGCCGCTGGTGCGGATGATCAGGTCGGGGTCGGGAATGTCGGACGTGTAGAGCCGGGCCGACAGCGCGTCCTCGTCGATGGAGTCGGGAGAGAGGCGGCCGGCAGCCACCTCCTCCGCCAGCCGGCGGGCGGCATGGACGATCTCCAGGCGCGAACCATAGCTGAGAGCCACGACCAGGGTCATGGTCCGGTTGTCGCGGGTCAACGCCTCGGCATTGTCGATCAGCCGGTTGATGTCCTCGGACAGCCGGGCGCGGTCGCCGATCACCCGCAGGCGGACACCTCCGCGGTGCAGTTCGGCGACCTCGCTGCGCAGATAGAAGCGCAGCAGGCCCATCAGGTCGCTGATCTCCTCCTCCGGCCGGCGCCAGTTCTCCGAGGAGAAGCTGAAGATCGTCAGAGTGCCGATGCCAAGTTCGCGCGCCGCTTCCACGGTGCGGCGGACGGCGTCCACGCCCTTCTTGTGCCCGGCGGTGCGCGGCAGGCCGCGCGCCTTGGCCCAACGCCCATTGCCATCCATGATGATGGCGACGTGCCCAGGAGCCGTGTTGGACCGGTTGTCGTCCGCGTCGCGCATTCCGGATCAGACCTGCATGATTTCCTTTTCTTTTTGCGCAAGCGAATCGTCGACCAGCTTGATGTGCTGGTCGGTCAGAACCTGCACCTTGTCCGACTGGACCTTGTGCTCGTCCTGGGTGATCTCGCTCGCCTTCTCCGCCTTCTTCAGGCCGTCCATGCCATCGCGACGGATGTTGCGGATGGCGACGCGGCACTGCTCCGCGTACTTGTGGGCGACCTTCGCCAGTTCGGCGCGGCGCTCCTGGGTCAGGTCCGGCAGCGGCACGCGGATGACCTGGCCTTCGGCCTGCGGGTTCAGGCCCAGACCGCTGTCGCGGATGGCCTTCTCGACCGCCTTGGTCATGCCGCGGTCCCAGACCTGGACCGAGATCAGGCGAGGCTCCGGAACGGAAACCGTCGCGACCTCGCGCAGGTGCATGCGGCTGCCATAGGCCTCCACCATCACCGGTTCCAGCAGATTGGAAGAGGCGCGGCCGGTACGGAGACCGCCCAGTTCCTTGCGAAACGAGTCAAGCGCGCCTTCCATGCGGCGCTTCAGATCCGATAGGTCGGGCGCAGCCACGGGCCTACTCCCTTTCTTCCGTTATGATGGTGTGCTTGCCACGGCCCTGCATCACTTCAGCGAAGGCGCCGGGCGTGTGGATCGAGAAGACCAGAATGGGAATGTGGTTCTCGCGCGACAGCGCGATCGCCGAAGCGTCCATCACCTGCAGTTCCTTGGTCAGGACGTCCATGTAGGTGAGGCGTTCGTAACGTTCGGCCGCCGGATCCTTCTTCGGATCGGCGGTATAGACGCCGTCGACCTGCGTCCCCTTCAGCAGACCGTCACACCCCATCTCCGAAGCGCGCAGCGCCGCGGCGGTGTCGGTGGTGAAGAAGGGATTGCCGGTGCCGGCGGCGAAGATCACCACCCGGCCTTTTTCCATGTGACGGACGGCGCGGCGCCGGATGTAGGGCTCGCAGACCGTCGACATGGGGATGGCCGACTGCACCCGCGTGCTGACACCCATCCGTTCAAGCGCGCTCTGCATCGAGAGCGCGTTCATCACGGTGGCGAGCATGCCGATATAGTCGGCCGAGGCACGCTCCATGCCGCTCGCCGCACCCTTCACACCCCGGAAGATGTTCCCCCCGCCGATGACCAGACAGACCTGGACGCCGAGCCCGATGACCGCCTTCACCTCGTTGGCGATGCGGTTGACCATCTCCGGGTCCAGGCCGTAGTCGCGCTGACCCATCAGCGCTTCGCCCGACACCTTGAGGAGAACGCGCTTGTAGCGCGCGCTCCCGGCCGGCGTGGTGGTCCCGGTGGTATCGACCATGGGGGGAACGCTCCCTTGCTGTTTCAGAATGCGGCTTGCGGACCTAGGCGTTCGACCTTACCGGTCTCAGCCCTGACCGCCGGCGGCGGCAGCGACTTCGGCGGCGAAGTCCGACTGGGCCTTCTCGATGCCCTCGCCCAGCGCGAAGCGGGTGAAGCCCGTGACCTTGACCGGGGCGCCGATGTCCTTGGCGGCGTTCTCAACCACCTTGCGGAGCTTGGTCTCGCCGTCGATCACATAGGTCTGCTCCAGCAGGCAGACTTCCTCGTAATACTTGCGGACGCGGCCTTCCACCATCTTCTCGATGATGTTCTCCGGCTTGCCCGAAGCGCGGGCCTGCTCGGCCAGCACGCTGCGCTCACGCTCCAGCGACGAGCTGTCGACATCGGCGATGTCCAGCGCGTCCGGGCGGGCGGCGGCGATGTGCATGGCGATCTGCTTGCCGAGGTCGGCCAGCTTGCCGGCATCGCCGGTCGACTCCAGGGCGACCAGAACGCCGATCTTGCCCAGGCCCGGCGCGATGGCCGAGTGGACGTAGCTGACGACGACACCGGCCGAAACCGACAGCGTGACGGCGCGGCGCAGGTTCATGTTTTCGCCGACGGTGGCGATCAGGCTGGTCAGCTCGTCCTGCGCGGTGTGCGAGGTGCCCGGATAGGCGGCGGCCTTCAGGGCCTCGACATCGCCACCGGTGACCAGGGCCAGTTCGGCGCACTTGGCGGCGAAACCCTGGAACTTGTCGTTGCGGGCGACGAAGTCGGTCTCGGCGTTCACCTCGACGACGGCACCCTTGGTGCCGGCGGTGGCGACGGCGACCAGACCTTCGGCAGCGACGCGGCCCGACTTCTTGGCGGCGGCGGCAAGGCCCTTCTTGCGCAGCCAGTCGACGGCGCCCTCGAGGTCGCCCTGCGTCTCGTTCAGCGCCTTCTTGCAGTCCATCATGCCCGCGCCGGTCTTCTCGCGCAGTTCCTTGACGAGCGAGGCGGTAATCTCGGCCATGTTGCGCCCTCTTCCTTCCAAGCGATCCGGCAGGCGGATCGGATTGAGTCACAAAGTCAAAACGGGTGGCAACCCATCAAAAAGGCAGCCCATAAAAAAAGCAGCCGGGCCATAGGTCATAAGGCCCGGCTGCCCTTCAACCGTCAGGGTCAGGCCTGGGCGGCGGTCTCGGCGGTCTCTTCTTCCGGCAGCTGCTCGGCCGGGGCATCCTCGGCGGCGCCGACGTCGATGCCGGCGGCGCTCATCTCGGCCTGCAGGCCGTCAAGCACGGCGCCGACCGTCAGGTCGCAGTACATCTCAATGGCGCGCAGCGCGTCGTCGTTGCCCGGGATCGGGAAGGCCACGCCGTCCGGATCGGAGTTGCTGTCGAGGACCGCGATGACCGGGATGCCCAGCTTGTTGGCTTCCTTGACCGCGATCGACTCCTTGTTGGTGTCGATGATGAAGATGACGTCCGGCAGGCCGCCCATCTCCTTGATGCCGCCCAGCGCACGCTCCAGCTTGTCGCGCTCGCGGGTCAGCTCCAGGATTTCGCGCTTGGTCAGGCCCGAGGTGTCGCCGCCCAGACGCTCTTCCATCTCGCGCAGGCGCTTGATCGACTGGGAGATCGTCTTCCAGTTGGTCAGCATGCCGCCGAGCCAGCGGTGGTTGACGTAGTACTGGCCGCACTTGGCGGCAGCCTCGGCGATACGCTCCTGGGCCTGGCGCTTGGTGCCGACGAACAGGACGCGGCCGCCGCCGGCGACGACGTCACGCACGGCCTGCAGGGCGCGGTGCAGCATCGGGACGGTCTGCTCGAGGTCGATGATGTGCACGCCATTGCGCACGCCGAAGATGTACTGGTTCATCTTCGGGTTCCAGCGGCGGGTGTGGTGACCGAAGTGGACACCGGCTTCCAGCAGCTGGCGCATGGTGAAGGTGGGCATGGTCATGTGGAAAAAATCCCTTTTTCCGGTTGCTCCGCCGCGGGCATTGTCGACAGCGCATGGAAACCATGACTGAAGACACCGGATCGGGCCATCGGGGTAAAACCGAGGGTCCGCCAGCCCGCGTGAGGTTTTGACGACGGCGCTTACATAGCTCTCTTGCATCACTTTGGCAACAGCGACGCGGGGAGGAAGAGTCTTTTTGTCGTTGTGATCCTCTCTCCGCATTCTCATCGTTATAGAGTCGCCGAATGCTCAGCCTTGGCCGCTCCCGCCAGACCGGCGGCGCAGCGTATCGCGGTCTATTTCAGTGGATGAAGCAGATGACTTTGGACTCAAAAGCGTTGTCCGCGGTGGAAGGCGCCGCAGAGCAATATATGGCGGCGCAGGGCGTTCTGATGTCCGCGGTGGCGAAACTGGGAAGCACTGTCGATGGCACGTTGAATTTGCTGCCCGAGACCATTCGCAGTTCGCTGCACGATACGCTTCGTTCGGCGCTCGATCAGGCGTTCAAGGTCGCGATCCTGAACATGGATGACGAGACGGGCAAGGAGGCGTCGAAAGGCCTTTACAAGTTGCTGGGTGCAGCGACCGGCGCGGCGGGCGGCTTTTTCGGAGCGCCGGGGATTCTGGCGGAACTGCCCGTGACGACCACGGCGATCCTTCGCTCCATTGCCGACGTGGCCCGCTCCAAAGGGGCGGATTTGAAAGATCCGGCGGTACAGCTCGCCTGTCTCCAGGTCTTCGCGCTGGGCGGACCGCTGGACGATGACGACGAGGCGGACGCCCTTTTCGTCGCTTCGCGAGTCGGGGCGAACATTGCCGCGCCGAAGATGGCTGAAATGATCACGAAGATCGCCAGCCGCTTCGCGATAACGCTGTCGCCCAAGATCGTGGCGCAGTCGGTGCCGATCGCCGGGGCCGTGGCGGGGGCCGGGCTGAACCTGACCTACATGTCGTTCTATCAGACGATGGCCGCCGTGATGTTTACACTCAGGCCCATCGAGGCCGAGTTCGGCAGGGAAGCGACCCGGCAGAGCTTCCTCGATGCGGTCGGCGCTGCCAGGGCGAAGAAGGTCACCGGAAAGAAAGGCGTTTTTCCATAAGAAAAAGGGCCGCGCCCGAAAGCGCGGCCCTTGTCGATAGCTGCGGGCTGTCCGGCTTTACGCCTGCGGCGCCGCCGGAGCGGCCACCTTCGGCTTCGGCAGGTCGAGTTTCAGGTGAAGCTCGCGCAAGCGGGCGGTGTCGACCGGCGCCGGGGCCTGCATCAGCAGGTCTTCGGCCCGCTGGTTCAGCGGGAAGGCGATGACCTCGCGGATGTTCGGCTCGTCGGCCAGCAGCATGACGATGCGGTCGATGCCCGGGGCCGAACCGCCGTGCGGCGGGGCGCCCAGCTTGAAGGCGCTCAGCATGCCGCCGAATCGGGCTTCCAGCTCCTCCGGCGGGTAGCCGGCGATGTCGAAGGCCTTGTACATGACTTCGGGCAGATGGTTGCGGATCGCGCCCGAGGACAGTTCCACGCCGTTGCAGACGATGTCGTACTGGTAGGCGTTGATCTCCAGCGGGTTCTTTTCCTGCAGCGCCTTCAGGCCGCCCTGGGGCATGGAGAACGGGTTGTGGCTGAAGATGACCTTGTTGGTCTCCTCGTCCAGCTCGTACATCGGGAAGTCGACGATCCAGCAGAAGCGGAAGGCGTTCTTCTCGATCAGGTCCAGCTCCTCGCCGATGCGGGTGCGGGCGAAGCCGGCCAGCTTGGCCGCCGGGCCGGGCTGGTCGCAGACGAAGAAGATCGCGTCGCCGTCCTCAAGGCCAGCCAGTTCGCGCAGGGCGGCCTGGGCCGCTTCCGGCACGAACTTGGCAATCGGACCTTTGCCGCCGCCGGCCTCCATCACGATGTAGCCGAGGCCGGGAGCGCCGAGCCCACGGGCCCAGTCGTTCAGCTTGTCGAAGAAGCTGCGCGGACGGTCGGAGACCTTCGGCGCGCGGATGGCGCGGACGACGCCGCCCTTCTCCAGCGTCTGCTTGAAGGCGCGGAATTCCACGTCGTCGCGCTTGAACACCTCGGTCACGTCGGTGATGACCAGCGGGTTGCGCAGGTCCGGCTTGTCGTTGCCGTACTTCAGCATCGACTCGGCGTAGGAGATGCGGCGGAACGGCAGGCCGTCGATGGCCGGCTTCGAGTCGCGGCGGAAGCTGCCGAACTCGTCGAAGATGCCGTGCAGAACCGGCTCGATGGCGGCGAAGACGTCTTCCTGGGTGACGAAGGACATCTCGAAATCGAGCTGGTAGAACTCGCCCGGGCTGCGGTCGGCGCGGGCGTCCTCGTCGCGGAAGCAGGGGGCGATCTGGAAGTAGCGGTCGAAGCCCGCGACCATCAGCAGTTGCTTGAACTGCTGCGGCGC
Source organism: Azospirillum palustre (assembly GCF_002573965.1). Lineage (NCBI taxonomy): Bacteria > Pseudomonadati > Pseudomonadota > Alphaproteobacteria > Rhodospirillales > Azospirillaceae > Azospirillum > Azospirillum palustre. The sequence goes on from NZ_PDKW01000043.1 coordinate 1,476,582, forward strand.
CTGCGGCAGGGCGTAGAACTTGCCGGGATGGTTGCGGCTGGGCACCAGATAGTCACGCGCGCCTTCCGGAGAGGAGGCGGTGAGGATCGGCGTCTGGAATTCGGTGAAGCCCTGGTCGATCATGCGGCGGCGCGCCGAGGCGATCACGCGCGAACGCAGCATGATGTTCTCGTGGATGCGCTCGCGGCGCAGGTCGAGGAAGCGGTAGCGCAGGCGAACGTCCTCGCCGGCATCGGTGTCCTGGTTGACCTGCAGCGGAATCTGCTCCGCCTCGCCTTCCACGGTCAGCTCGGCGATCTGCATCTCGATGCGGCCGGTGGGCAGCTTGTCGTTGATGGTCTCGGCCGTGCGCTTCACCACCTTGCCGGTGACGGTGATGACCGATTCCAGCTTCAGCCGGTTCGCGACCTCGAAGGCCGGGTTGGAGGTATCGACCACGCACTGCGTCAGGCCGTAATGGTCGCGCAGGTCGATGAACAGCAGCTGTCCATGGTCGCGCTTCCGGTTCATCCAGCCCGACAGGCGGACGGTTTCACCGGCATTCTCTTCACGAAGCTGGCCGCAGGTGTGCGTGCGGTAGGGGTGCATGGGTCGAAACACCTTGAAAAGGGCGGATTCCGGCGGAAAAAGCGGTCCGACACACCACACCGGACGCGCGCGAAAGTCAAGCCGCGATAGGGCGGAGCGCGCAGCCGGCAGGGCCTGAACGCGACATTTGGAACGCCATGAAACACTCTGCGCCCCCCTGTTCACTGTTCCATCCGCCGGTGTGCCGGCCGTCGAAACCGAGTTTAACACCGTGGCGGCTGCGGGATAAGCGGAGCGGTGAAATCGGGCCGGGGCGATGCCCTCCTCCACCGGCCCGGACGGCCACCTCGAGAAACGCATCGCCTTCGCGCGTCGGCGGACTTTCAAGCACCCGTTCGGTCGTGTATGAAGCAACCATGACGCTCATCACGACAACCGACGCCCTCCAGGCCTTCTGTCAGTCGCTGGCAGGGACCGAATACATCACGGTCGACACCGAGTTCCTGCGGGAAAAGACCTATTGGCCGCAACTGTGTCTCGTCCAGGTCGGCGGGCCCGACGGCGCGGTCGCCATCGACCCGCTGGCCGAGGGCATCGACCTGACGCCGCTGTTCGCGCTGATGAGCGACCCGTCGGTCCTGAAGGTGTTCCACGCCGCCAGGCAGGATGTGGAGATCTTCTGGCACCTGTCCGGCCAGATTCCCCATCCGCTGTTCGACACCCAGGTCGCGGCGATGGTCTGCGGCTTCGGCGAAAGCGTGGGCTACGAAACGCTGGTGACCAAGCTGGCCGGCGCACGCATCGACAAGTCCAGCCGCTTCACCGACTGGTCCCACCGCCCGCTGACCGAGCGGCAGCTGACCTACGCCCTGTCCGACGTCATCCATCTGCGCCCGGCCTACGAGAAACTCAAGCGCCGCCTCGCACGCTCCGGCCGGTCGCACTGGCTGGAGGAGGAGATGGCGATCCTCACCGATCCGGCCACATATCAGGTCGATCCGGAAAGCTCCTACCTGCGGCTGAAGGTGCGCACCAACAAGCCACGCTTCATGGCGATCCTGAAGGAGCTGGCGGCCTGGCGCGAACGCGAGGCCCAGCGCCGCGACCAGCCACGGTCCCGCATCCTGCGCGACGAGGCCCTGCTGGAAATCGCCGCCCATGCGCCGACCACCGTCGATGATCTCGCCCGCACCCGCGGGCTGGGCCGCGGCTTCGCCGAGGGGCGCCAGGGCGCCGACGTGCTGGCGGCGGTGAAGGGCGGGCTGGACCTGCCGGACAGCGCCCTGCCCCGCGTCGAACCGCGCGAGGAACCGCCGCCCGGCCTGCAACCGATCGTCGAACTTCTGCGCGTCCTGCTGAAGATGAAGTGCGACGAGAACAATGTCGCGGCGAAGCTGGTCGCGTCGTCCGCCGATCTGGAGGCTCTGGCGGCCGACGATGGCGCAGACATTGCGGCGATGCAGGGATGGCGGCGCGAACTCTTCGGCAATGATGCACTTGCCTTGAAGCACGGAAAGATCGGACTTGCGGTCATAGATCGCCGTGTCCGCATCGTTCCTGCTGGCGAACCACGCCCGTCGGCAGCTCCGCCGGAACCGGAAACTTGACCTTTTCGGATGGCGTCGCTTCGATGACTGTGACGTCTTTTGCTGCGGTCCGGGTACCTCCTGCGCCCGGACTTCAGCCTTAAGGGCTTTTTAAAGAAAGTTACCGTTAAGATCGGTTCGGCTTCGCAGCATCGGGCGGACCGGGGTATGCCGACCGCGGCATGCCCGGCCTGGCGGCCTGCCGACAACGCCACCCGGGCAGACTGGCCCGGATGGAAAGAAAAAGGCTGCCGAACAACGAGCGGCCGAAGATACGGGTGGTTGGCAGGCGTGACGCTTGTTGTGGGAGTGAGCAAGGTATGAGCAAGTTTGGCGGCAGACCACCCATTGGACGGGACCGTGTCCGGCTATCCACCACGGAGAAGCAGGCCGCCGTCGCCGCCGCCAAGGATCAGAAGCCGGATTTCGACAACGACAAACTGCTGAATCTGCTGCGGTCGGCGAAGAACGAACTGCAGGGCATGCGCCTGATCCACATGCACCTGTCGCTTTTGAAGGACCGCGACCCCACCAGCCAGATGATGGTGCGGTCCATCATCCAGGAACTGGCGACCAAGGCGTCCTACCTGCAATCCTTCAACATTTCCAACGGCGACGTCATCATCCTCTACAAGGGGCTGAAGCTGACCGGCGTGACCGACGTCTGCCAGACGGTCGAACAGGTCTTCCTGTCGAAGACGACGCTGACCGGTCCCAACCCCTACAAGGAATATTCGCTCTATTCGATCATGGAACTGGCGTTGAACTTCATCAACGTCATCCGTTTCATCGAGGAATTGCAGGCGAGCGAGACCGGCACCCACGTCACCGAGACCAAGCCGCCGATCACGCTGGAAGAACTCGGCAAGCTCGAACGCTCCATGCAGATGTTCGACCTGTCGCCCTTCCTGTTCAACCAGGGCATCGCCAACATCGGCAGCGGCGAAGCCGAAATGGAGTATTTCGAACTCTACATCTCGATCAAGCTTCTTCAGGAACGGCTCTGCCCGGATTACGACATCACCGCCAACAAGTGGCTGTTCAACTACTTCACCGCCAATCTCGACCAGTCGGTGCTGCGCGCCCTGAACCATGGGCTCAGCTTCATGCGGGGGCGGCGGATCGGCATCAACATCAACCTGTCCACCGTCATTTCGACCGGATTCGTGAAGTTCGACGAGCGGCTGCCGATCGACTTCCGCGGGCAGGTGGTGCTCGAGGTGTCGAAGGGCGACCTGATCGAAAACCTGTCGCTGTTCAACGAGGTGGTGGAGTTCGCCCAGGACCGCCGCTACCAGATCGCGGTCGACGGGCTGAACCCGTTCTGGGTGACGAATTTCGACCTGGAATATCTGAACGCCGACTACGCCAAGATCTTCTGGTCGAACGACATGCTGGAGATGGACCCGTCGTTCGAGAAGTATTTCCGCGACCGCATCGCCGAACAGGACCGCTGCAAATTCATCCTGGCCCGCTGCGACAGCGTCACCAGCTTGGTCTATGCCCACAAGATGGGGATCAATCTGGTCCAGGGCCGCGCGGTCGACAACATCATGCGCAAGGGCGTCAGCGTTCGCGAAGCCATCGCACACGCGAAGGTCGACTGAGCCCGTTCAAGTCTTGCGCGGGGCCTGCCGCAGCAGACCGTCGGTCCAGGCCGGAGGAAGAAGAGCGAGCAGCCAGACCGCGGCCATCATCGGCCAGGGGAAGGCGATTCGCGCCCGATTGCGCTCCAGCCCGCGGCGGATGACCCGGGCTGCGGCATCGGTCTCCATCAGAAACGGCATGGGGAAGCGGTTCACCGCCGTCATCCGGCTTTTGACGAAGCCCGGACAGATGACCGAGACACCGATCCCCTCCCCGGCCAGATCGCCGCGCAGTGCCTCGCCATAGACCCGGACCATCGCCTTGCTGGCGCAATAGGCAGGCGCACCGGGAAGGCCGCGGAAGCCGGCCAGCGACGCCATGATGGCGATCTGTCCGCTCCGCCGCTCCCGCATCGCCGGAAGCAGCGGGTGGATGCTGTTCAGAACGCCGTCGATGTTAACCGCCAGGATGCGCCGCGCCTGCTCCTCCGTCTCACCGCCATCGCCGGTGCCCGCCGACATGCCGGCATTGGCGATCAGCAGGTCGACCGGGGTGTCCGCATCGACCCGGGCCAGCCAGTCCGCCATCGCCTTGCGGTCGGCCACATCGATCGCCTTCGTCTCGACCAGGGCACCGGCGGCGCGGCAGCGCTGCGCCACGCCCTCCAGCCTTGCGGAGTCGCGGCCGGTCAGGGCAAGTCCGACTCCGGGGGCGGCGTACAGGACGGCCAGGGCTTCGCCGATGCCGCTGGAGGCCCCGGTGATGACGATGGAACGCGGCTGTTTCATGGGATGTGCGCCCTGCCCGTCGGCTGCCCGATGGCGCCGACGCTTGTTGTGGGGGTGATGTCGCGTTCGTAGCGTCCTGTTCGACGATCGGAGTCACGCTCCAAATCGATTCCGATTTGGCACGATCCGATCTATAAGCACGACATCATTCGACACCGCTTTTCAAGTGAGGCCGCCGTTGCCAGCCCATCGCCCCGTCATTGCCAGCATGACCGGTTTCGCACGCGTCGACGGGCACGGCGACGGCTATTCCTGGACCTTCGAAGCCAAAAGCGTCAATGGCCGCAGCCTGGATCTGCGCTGCCGCCTGCCGTCGGGCTTCGACAGCGTCGAGGCGGCGGCCCGGGCCGATGTGCCGAAGCGGCTGGCCCGTGGCAACGTCAACCTGACGCTGACCGTCAACCGCGCCCAGGCGGTGTCGCAGCTGCGCATCAACCGCGAGCTTCTGACGCAGGTTCTGGAAATCGCTCGGGAGATCGAGGGGGCCGGCGCCGCCGCGCCGCGTCTCGATTCGCTGCTGGCCGTCCGCGGCATCATCGAGCCGGTGGAAGAGGATGAAACCGAGGCGCGCGAGCGCGTCGAGTCGGCGTTGAAGGGTGACCTGTCCAGGCTGATCGACCAGCTGGCGGTCAACCGCCTCGCCGAGGGAGCGCGCATCGCCGAGGTGCTGAACGGCCATCTCGACGAGATCGCCCGGCTGGTGGAGGCGGCGTCGGCCTGCGCCTCGACCCAGCCGGACGCGCTGCGCGAGAAGCTGCGGACCCAGGTCGCGGCGATCCTCGGCTCCTTCCCCGCCCTGTCGGAGGAGCGGCTGGCCCAGGAGGCGGCGATCCTGATCGGCAAGGCCGACGTGCGCGAGGAACTGGACCGGCTGCGCGCCCACATTCAGGCCGCGCGCGACATGATGGCGGAGGGCGGCGCCATCGGCCGCCGGTTCGACTTCCTGTGCCAGGAGTTCAACCGCGAGGCCAACACGCTCTGCTCCAAATCGGCGGACGTCGAACTGACCCGCATCGGCCTGTCGCTGAAAGCCTCCATCGAGCAGCTTCGCGAGCAGGTCCAGAACATCGAATGACGACCATTTTCGAATGAGCCGTTTTCGAATGAACCGTTTTCGAATGACAGGCAACTGCGAGTGACCGCCATGGCTGCGACCACCACCTCTCCGATCCACCGCCGCGGCCTGATGCTGGTGCTGTCCTCCCCGTCGGGGGCCGGCAAGACCACCATCGCCCGCGGGCTGCTGGACCGCGATGCCGGCATCACCATGTCGGTGTCGGTGACCACCCGCGCGATGCGTCCGGGCGAGGTCGAAGGGCTGGATTACTACTTCATCGACCAGCAGCGCTTCGACCGCATGGCCGAGACCGGCGACCTGCTGGAACATGCCCGCGTCTTCGGCAACTGCTATGGCACGCCGCGGGTGGCGGTGGAGGACGCGCTGGGGGCCGGCCGCGACGTGCTGTTCGCCATCGATTGGCAGGGCGCGCAGCAGCTGGCGCAGAACGCCCGCGACGATCTGGTCAGCGTCTTCGTCCTGCCGCCGTCTGTCAGCGAGCTGGAACGCCGCCTGCGCGGCCGCGGCCAGGATTCGGAGGAGGTGATCGCCAACCGGATGGCGAAGGCGTCCAACGAGATCAGCCACTGGCCGGAATACGACTACGTCATCGTCAACAGCGACGTGACCGAGAGCATCGCCGCGGTCTGGGCGATCCTGCATGCCGAACGGCTGCGCCGCCGCCGTCAGATCGGCCTGCCGGAGTTCGTGCGCAGCATTCAGGACACGCTCTAACTGTTTGTCTTGTAGTTATTTTTCGGGAAACGGCTTCGCCCGCACCTTGATTTCATGGTCGGGCGGGCCGTCGCTGCCGTCCGGCTTTTTGCCGCGGTAATAGCCCTTCTGCCAGCGTTCCTGTGCCGCAGTGCTGCCGGGGGTCTGCAGATCGCTGTTGAACTGGCTGCGCGAGGTCGCCCAGGCGCGGTACTGCGCCGCGGTCTCCGGATCGCTGTCCAGGTCGCGAACCTCCGGCGTCAGGCTTTCCACCAGACCGCGCTGGATCGGCATGAGATGGGCGAAGGGCTCGCCCTTTTCCCAGGTCACCGGGATGCCGGCAGCAGTGAACTTCCAGTTCATGGTGAAGGGGTAAGGCGACCAGTCGGTCTCGATGATTCCCGAAAGGCCCAGGATTCCGTGTTTCGGATGGTTCAGCGGGCCGGTGACCATCAGGTTGACGCCCGGCGGCGTGCGGAACAGCGCCGCGACATGGAAGGTCAGGACACCGCTGCCGAAATGGCTGGCCGGCAGCAGGGGATGTGGCTCGTCGGCCGTGACGGCGATGGCATCCAGCCCCGTTCCGCCATCCCACACGGCGGTGACCCGCACCGGGCAGCAAACCTCCCATCCATGCATGCTGGCGATGTTCAGCGGCAGGCAGCGGTAGCCGTACTGCTCCGGCAGGGCATCGATCCAGTCGCGGGTCGGGCGGGCCGGACGGATGTCGGGCATCGCGCCCGAGAGGGGATAGGCGATCAGCGTCATGGCGTCGCATCCTGACAGACTTCTTTGTCCGGTGTAACCCTAGTGCTCCAATGGTCACAACCGGTTTCGCGACCATCCGGATTACTCCTGGCTCGACGTCGGGCATTGCGTCGACGATCAATACTCCAGTATGACTGACTTGGTGTATTAGAGTTCGTTTTATTAGCGGATCACATCCTCGCCCCCGTTGGGCGGCGGATGCGGCGTCGCGCGCATGGGGTGGAAACAGGGCGATGATCGGCAAACTTCACAGCATCAAGGCGAAGCTCCTGATCCTTCAGGGGCTGTTCCTCGTCGCCATTCTGGTGGGCGGCATCTGGTCCGCGACATCGAAGCGCGAAACCATGGTGGAGGGCTACCGCAACTCCATCCAGGCGGTGGTGCAGACCTCGCTGTCGATCATGAAGTCCTATGACGCCCGCGCCGCCAAGGGCGAGTTCAGCCGGGAGGAGGCGCAGACCCTGGCCAAGGGTGCGCTGCGGGCCCTGCGCTTCTTCGGCAACGAATACATGTTCGGCTACGAATTCGACGGCACCAACGTGTTCCACGGCGTGCGCCCCGACCTGGAGGGCACGCGCAAGCTCGCCGACTTCAAGGACAGCAACGGCGTGCTGGTGATCCGCGGCCTGATCGATTCGGCCCGCAGCGGCGACGGCACCCTGATCTACAACTTCCCCAAGGCCGGCGGGACCGAGCCGATGCCGAAGCTGGCCTATGCCGCGATCTATGAGCCGTGGGGCTGGATGATCGGCACCGGCGTCTACATCGACGATGTCGACGCCGCCTTCCGCAGCACGCTGGTCCAGACGCTGCTGGTGACGGCGGCGGCGGCCCTGCTGCTCGGGCTGTTCGGTTTCCGTCTGGTGTCGCGCATCGGCAAGGGGCTGGACGGCATCGCCCATGCCACCGACCGCATCGCCAAGGGCGATCTGGCCGCCCAGGTTTCCGGCGCGGACCGTGCCGACGAGGTGGGGGCCCTGGCCCGCTCGGTCGAGACCCTGCGGCTTAGCGCCATCGAGGCCGAGGATTTGCGCCGCCGCCATGCCGCGCTGGAACGGGAAGCCGAGGAAGGCCGCCGCGCCACCATGAGGCGGCTGGCCGACGAGTTCGAAAGCACGGTCGGTGCGCTGGTCCATTCCGTCGCCGAGTCGGCCGGACAGCTGACCCACACCTCGGGCGAGATGAGCCGCGGGGCGGAGCAAACCACACGGCTGATGGACGGCGCCGCCCGCGCCGCCGGAACCACCTCCGGCAACGTCCAGGCGGTGGCGGGCGCCACCGAGGAACTGGCCGCCTCCATCCGCGAGATCGCCCAGCAGATCGCCGAGTCGACGACCGGCTCCGCCCGCGCCGTCGAGGATGTGCGCCGCACCTACGCCCTGATCGAACAGCTGGATGGCGTCGCCCGCCGCACCGTAGAGGTCGTCGACCTGATCCGCTCCATCGCCGAGCAGACCAACCTGCTGGCGCTGAACGCGACCATCGAGGCAGCCCGTGCCGGCGAGGCCGGCAAGGGCTTCGCCGTGGTCGCCAGCGAGGTGAAGAATCTCGCCAACCAGACCGCCAAGGCGACCGACGACGTGCAGGCGCAGATCGCCGCGATGACCGACGCCACCTCGTCCGTCGTCGAGGCGATGCGCGGCGTCGGCGGCGCCATCGAGACGGTGAACAACGTCGCCTCCAGCATCTCCGCCGCCATCGAGGAGCAGGGTGCGGCGACCCGCGACATCAGCCAGAACGTCAACGAGGCGGCGCAGGGCGTCAGCTCGGTGTCCGACAGCCTGAATCTGGTGTGCAGCCACGCCACCGCCACCGGCCAGGCCTCCGCCGAGGTGGCCGCTGCCGCCCGTACGGTGGGCGAGCGCGCCGACCGCATGCTGGGCGAGGTGTCGGCCTTCGTCGCCCGCATCCGGCAAGGCTGACCTTCCACCATGGCGGGGAGGGTTATTCTACCGGATGCATTCGGTAAAATTCCGCGCTATGGATGGGGCAGCCAATCGCCGGATATGACGCCATGACCATCCCCTCCCCCGCCGCAGCCGCTCCCACCGTCGCCCGCCGGGGCTGGCTCGACGAGGCTCTGCGCCGGATCGAGGCGGACGTGAACCGCTCCGCCGACACCCACCTGCTGCGGATGCCGATCCCGGCGGCGCAGGGGATCACGCTGTATCTGAAGGACGAGTCGACCCATCCCACCGGCAGCCTGAAGCACCGGCTGGCGCGGTCGCTGTTCCTCTACGCGATCTGCAATGGCTGGGTGCGCGCGGGCACCACGGTGATCGAGGCCTCGTCCGGCTCCACCGCGGTGTCGGAGGCCTATTTCGCCCAGCTGCTGGAACTGCCCTTCGTCGCCGTGGTGCCGCGCAACACCTCGCCGGCCAAGATCGCCCAGATCGAGTTCTACGGCGGCCGCTGCCATATGGTGGAGCGCGCGTCGGAGGTCTGTGCCGAGGCGCAGCGGCTGGCCCGCGACTGCGATGGCCATTTCATGGACCAGTTCACCTATGCCGAGCGCGCCACCGACTGGCGCGGCAACAACAACATCGCCCAGTCGATCTTCGAACAGCTGGCGCAGGAGCCGCATCCGGTGCCGGACTGGATCGTCTGCGGCGCCGGCACCGGCGGCACCTCGGCCACCTTCGGGCGCTATGTGCGCTATCGCCGGCTGCCGACGCGGGTGTGCGTCGCCGATCCCGAACATTCCGCCTTCTTCGCCGGCTTCCGCGACAACGACCCGAAGGCCAGCGTCGGCCGCGGCTCCGGCATCGAGGGCATCGGGCGCCCGACGGTGGAGCCGTCCTTCCAGCCGACGGTGATCGACCGGATGATCCGCGTGCCCGACGCCGCCAGCATCGCCGCCGTCTGGGTGCTGCGCGAGCGGCTGGGCCGCGCCTGCGGCGGCTCGACCGGCACCAATCTGGTGGGTGCCATCGAGCTGATCGCCGGAATGATGCGGGAGGGCCGGCAGGGCAGCGTCGCCACGCTGATCTGCGATCCGGGCGACCGCTATTTGGGGACCTACTTCAACCGCGACTGGCTGGAGTCCGCCGGGCTGGACATCGATCCCTGGTACGAGCGGATCGACGCCTTCTTCCGCACCGGCGCCTGGAGCGGCGACGGTCTGGACTCGGCCGAGCGCTGAAGGGGAGCCTGTCACCATGACCCGCATGAGAATCCGCATCGATTTCGAAAGCGGCGGCTCGATCGGGCCGGGCAAGATCGCGCTGCTGGAGCAGATTCGCGGCACCGGCTCCATCTCCGCCGCCGGACGGGCGCTGGGCATGTCCTACCGGCGGGCGTGGCTGCTGGTGGACGACCTGAACCGCATCTTCAGCGAACCGGTGGTGAGCGCCGCGGTCGGCGGCAAGCATGGCGGCGGCACGGTGCTGACCGCCTTCGGCGAACAGGTGATCGACCATTACCGTGCGGTCGAACGCGAAGCGCATGTGGCGACCGCCCATCGGCTGGCGGCGCTGGCGGCAGGGACCAATCCCGATTACGGCGCGGACAGTCAGGTCGATGACGGGAGCTTCGCAAACGATCCCGCCGTCGGGCCTGGATGCGGACCGGACAAGTAACCGGGCCCCACGACAACGAAAAAGGCCGGGCAAATGCCCGGCCTTTTCATGTCCGCACGCCGAAACCGGCTGCGCGAACAGCCTCTATGCAAACGCCTTGTACGCAATCAGCGTGAAGGTGTCCCGCACGCCGGCCAGAGTCTGCACATGCTCCGTCACGAAGCGGCCGATGTCGTCGTCCTGCTTCAGGTAGCACTTCATCAGCAGATCGTACTGGCCGGAGATGGAATGCACCTCCGACACCTGTTCGATGAGCTGCACAGCCTGATCGGCGACCTCATAGGCGCGTCCGAGATCGCATTTGACCATGACGAAGATGGTCTGCACGGGCTTAGCCCTCCTGCGACGGATCGGTCGAGGTCTCGCTGGACGGACGCGGACGGGCCGAGCGCAGCATGAAGGCCGGCATATGGTCGCCGAAACCGATCACCGGCACATCGTCATCCTCGTCGTCACGGCGGCGGCGGCGATCACGGTCACGGTCACGATCACGGCGCGGCTCGCTGCTGCGGCGGGATTCCGCGGCAGCCAGCGATTCACGGGGCTGACGCTCCTCACGGACCGGGCGTTCTTCACGCATCGGGCGCTCCTCACGGACGGGACGCTCTTCGCGGGCGGCACGCTCTTCGCGGGGAGCGGCTTCCTCGCGCGGGGCGCGCTCTTCACGGGCAGCACGGGGCGGACGGGCTTCCGAACGGGTGTCAGGCTTGGCTCCACGACCGCCACGGCCGCGGCCACGCCCGCGGGAGCTGCTGTCTTCCTCGCCGAACTCGGCCGTTTCCAGGCCGTCGATGGCGATCATGGGGATCTCCCGCTTGATGAGGCGCGTGATCGCGCCGACCAGTTTCGTGTCGTCGGGCGTCGCCAGCATGAAGGCACGGCCCTGCTTGCCGGCGCGGCCGGTGCGGCCGATCCGGTGGACATAGTCGTCGGGGGTCAGCGGCACGTCGAAGTTGAAGACGTGGCTGAGGCCCTGGACGTCGATGCCGCGGGCGGCGACGTCCGAGCAGACCAGCAGCGTGATCTCACCCTGCTTGAAGCGTTCCAGCGTCTCGGTCCGCTTGGACTGCACCATGTCGCCATGCAGCGCGCCGACATTGAAGCCGTGGCGTTCCAGCGACTTCTGCAGCACGGCGATGTCGCGCTTGCGGTTGCAGAAGATGAAGGCGTTCTTGACGTCCTCGGTCTGCAGCAGATGGCGCAGCGCCTTGCGCTTGTCCATCTCATGCACGAGGCTCAGGGCCTGGGTCACCGTTTCCGCCGGCGAGGCGGGCGGAGCGACGGAGATCTCAACCGGCTGGTTCAGGAAGGCATCGGCCAGACGGCGGATTTCCGGCGGCATGGTCGCCGAGAAGAACAGGGTCTGGCGGTTCTTCGGCAGCTTGCTGACGATGCGCTCGATGTCCGGGATGAAGCCCATGTCGAGCATGCGGTCGGCCTCGTCGATGACGAAGACCTTGATGTCGTTCAGCATGATGTTGCCGCGCTCGAACAGGTCGATGAGACGACCCGGAGTCGCGATCAGCACATCCACGCCGCGGTCGAGCTTCTTCACCTGTTCGGTGAAGGTCTCGCCGCCGATCAGCAGCGCCATGCTGAGCTTGTGGTACTTGCCGTAGGTCTCGAAGCTTTCCGATACCTGGGCGGCCAGCTCGCGCGTCGGCTCCAGGATCAGCGACCGCGGCATCCGCGCGCGGGCACGGCCCGACGCCAGGATGTCGATCATGGGCAAGGTGAAGCTCGCCGTCTTGCCAGTGCCCGTCTGCGCGCAGCCCAGCACGTCGCGGCGTTGCAGGACACAGGGAATTGCCTGTTCCTGAATGGGCGTCGGTTGGGTGTAACCCTTGTCCTCGATGGCGCGCAGGACGTCAGGGCCAAGCCCAAGTTCCGAAAAAAGCATCCAACCTGTTTCTGTTCTGGAGTGCGGAAATCGAGCGTTCGACGCCCGATGCCTGGATGAGGCCGAAGAATAGGAAGTCAAAGCTACATGTCAATAGATCCGATGTTCGAAGACCGAAAATTGACGCGAAAATACGCCGCGTTGGCGAAATCCGTCCCCTGCGCTAGGCTGTCGTCCGGCAACACCGCGAGTCGCGGCGCTTGCCGGCACCCTGGAACGGGGTGGCCCGCTTCAAATGGAACGGTCGAGAGCATTTGATGATTCTTCGTGCCCAGGACTCGGTGCTGGTGGTGGTGGATGTGCAGGAACGGCTGCTGCCGGCCATCCACGACTCCGCCCGCGTCGTCCGCAACGCCGGAATGCTGCTGAAGGGCGCCGCCGCCCTGTCGGTGCCGGTGCTGCTGACCGAACAATATCCGCGCGGCCTGGGGCCGACGGTGGAGGCGGTGCGCGCCGACCTGCCGGCCGGAACCCCGGTGATCGAGAAGATCACCTTCGGCTGCACCGGCGAGCCGGCCTTCAACGCCGCGCTGGCGGAGTTGAAGCGCCCGCAGATCGTGCTGTGCGGGACGGAAGCCCATGTGTGCGTGATGCAGACGGCGCTCGGGCTGCGCCAGCAGGGCCATGCGGTCTATCTGGTGGCAGACGCCGTGTCGTCGCGCACGCCCGACAACCGCGCCATGGCGCTGGAACGGATGCGCGCCGCCGGCGTGACCATCGTCACCACCGAAATGGTGCTGTTCGAGTGGATGGAGCGCGCCGGCACTCCCGTCTTCAAGCTCGTCAGCGCGCTGGTGAAGTGAGCGCAGGAGACATCCCATGGCCCCGAACTCCGCACCCCCGACCTCCGTGTCCGCGGCCCCCGCGTCTGCAAACGCCGGTAGCCGCCCCGCGCTGATCCTGCTGCCCGGCATGCCGCTGGACGCCGCATTGTGGGACCATCAGGTCCGGCATCTCGGCGAGGTGGCGGATCCGCAGGTGGTCGAGCTGGCCGACTGCGACAGCATCGCGGCGATGGCCGGCAAGGTGCTGGCCCAGGCGCCGGAACGCTTCGCCGTCGCCGGCCTGTCGATGGGCGGCTATGTGGCGCTGGAGATCCTGCGCCGGGCACCGGAGCGGGTGGAGCGGCTCGCCCTGCTCGACACCAACGCCCGCCCCGACACGGCGGAGGCGACGGCCACGCGGCGGGAGGCGGTGGCGCTCGCCCGCCAGGGCCGCTACGGGCAGGTCATCCGTGCCGCCCTGCCCCGCCTGATCCATCCCGAGCGGCTGGCCGACGAGCGCTTCGTCCGCTCGGTCCTGGCGCAGATGGAACGGGTGGGCGTCGATGGCTATGCGCGGGAGCAGGAGGCGATCGTCAACCGGGTGGACAGCCGGCCGGGCCTGGCCGCCATCCGTTGCCCGACGCTGGTCGTCTGCGGCCGCCAGGACATCCTGACGCCGCCGGCCCTGCATGAGGAGATGGCGGGAGCCATTCCCGGCGCGCGGCTGGTGGTGATCGAGGAGTGCGGCCACCTGTCAGCGATGGAACAGCCGCAGGCGGTCACCGCCCTGATGCGCGACTGGCTGCTGCGCGATTGAGCGGCATCGACAATCGGGGATCAGCAACCGGGACTCAGCGGTCCGGGATCAGCAATCCGGTGTGCCGCAGAGCAGATCCGACCGCTGGCTCGGGAACAGCGAGAAGGTCATGTCGCTGATCAGGCTGCGGAAATCCGGATCGTCCGGTCCCTGCGGCCGGTCCAGCCAGCCTGTGGCGGAGGTCAGCGCGCCACCCGACCGGCAGAACGCGCCCTGCACGATGATGGGCCCGCCCGGCGGAGCGGTCGGGATCGGCCCTTCGGTGCAGAGGGCCGAGTTCAGCATGTTTTCCGATACGTTGAAGGCCAGCACCACCTTGTAGTCACGCCGCGCCGTGTCGTTGGGCGTGGTGGTGAGGTTGGTCCTCACGCCGAACACCCGGTCCTGCATGTGGGGCAGAACCTTCTCGGCAAAGCGGTCGGGCGTCAGGCCGAAGGGGTTGCCGTGCAGGACCACCCGAAGGTCGCGGTCGCTCGCGGCATAGGCGACCTCGCTGCGCGTGTAGGCCGGCGTCGGCTCGCTCGCCACCACCCGCTCGTTGGTGCAGGCGGCGAGACCGGAAGCGCCCAGCAGGAGGGTGGCGAGCAGCGGGAGCATGCGCATGATCGGGGTATCCGTTGGTGTGGCTGGCATCGGTATCGCTTGGCCGGATATGGGGTGCGGCTGCCGGAAGGGCGAGTGCTCCCCTGCTCCGCCTTCCTGCCCGTCACACCTCTCTCAGCCACTTGTCCGCGGCGCGGGCGATCAGGTCCGGATAATCGGGACAGTCCAGGCCAACCAAGGGAAGATCGAATTCCGCTGCAATTCGGGCGACCGTCCGGTGCGTCAAGTCCAGCCCCAGACCACGAGCGCGGCGGGCAATGGCCAGTTCCTGACCCCAAACATAGACGTATCGCGCGCAAGTGTTGCGCGCCATCGCCCGGGATTGCTCCATCCGCTCGTCACCGTTGATCGGCAGCCAGATGTCGGTCATCAGCATGTCGGCAGGGGTGTCGGAGCGGTATTTCATGGCATCGGCATTGACCACCTCGATCTTTGCTACGATGTCGGCCGGAAGCTGGTCGAACAAACCGATCAGCCGGTTCACCTCGATGACGTCGGGGTCCAGTTCGACAATGGTGACCCGCGTCACCTCCGGTCGCAGCGCCGCGTTCACCGCAGCCCAACCCATGCCCATCCCCATCACCACCGTGTGGCCGGTAGCGGCACGCACGCCGATCTCCTGGCTTTCGATTTCCATCGGTGTCATCGACATCCAGGTGCGATAGCCCTGACCGACCTCGCGCCGGCTGAGAATCGCGGTATCCCTGGTCAGCCGGGCCGGACTCCAGTAGCCGGCACTCAGCAGCAAGGGAACCACCTGGAGCCGCCAACGTCCGACCTCGCAGGACTGGTAACGCGGTATGAAAAGGTCGGTGACGAATGGGATCAGCGGAGCCAGCGCGTCCGCCAGAATTTCGGACGGAACCGCGTCAACCGGGATATCTGCTCCGGGAAATGCTGGGGTATGCATACGCCTCCTTAAGGAACAGGCCATGATGCGGGAAAAACCCCAAGCCGGCCGTTCACCGGAGGATAGAACAGGGTCTCACTCCCTGTAACCGGGAAATTCTCACACATCTTTCCACCCGATCCTGAGGCGGGATCCGGGATTAGAGCTTGGAAGGCGACCGTTGGGCAGCGGATCCCCACTGCCCCTCGCCGGGCGGCTGAAAGGCGGGGGAACACCCTCCCCCGTCACACGTCGATATCGTCGGCCTTCACGAACTTCGCATTGTCCTGAATGAACTTGAAGCGCAGCTCCGGACGCTTGCCCATCAGGTCCTCCACCAGCGACCGCGTGCGCTCGCACTCCGGCTTTTCCTCCGGGTCGGCGGCGTTGGGCACGACGACACGCAGCAGCGAGCGCTTGGACGGGTCCATCGTCGTGTCGCGCAGCTGGGCCGGCATCATCTCGCCCAGGCCCTTGAAGCGGCTGATGTCGGGCTTCTTGCCCTTGAACATCTTCGACAGCAGCTCGTCCTTGTGGGCGTCGTCGCGGGCGTAGACCTGCTTGTTGCCGTGGCTGAGACGGTAGAGCGGCGGCAGGGCGAGGTAGAGGTGGCCCTCCTGGATCAGCCCCGGCATCTCGCGGTAGAAGAAGGTCATCAGCAGCGAGGCGATGTGGGCGCCGTCGACATCGGCGTCGGTCATGATGATGACCCGCTCGTAGCGCAGCTTGTCGGTCGAGAAATCCTTGCCGATGCCGCAGCCGAGCGCCTGGGTCAGGTCGTTCAGCTCCTGGTTGGCCTTCATCTTGTCGACCGACGCGCTGGCGACGTTCAGGATCTTGCCGCGGAGCGGCAGGATCGCCTGGGTCTCGCGCTGGCGGGCCTGCTTGGCGGAGCCGCCGGCCGAATCGCCCTCCACCAGGAACAGCTCGGTGCCCTCGGGTGAATTCCGCGAGCAGTCGGCCAGCTTGCCGGGCAGGCGCAGCCGGCGGGTGGCCGACTTGCGCGTCATCTCCTTGGACTGCTTGCGCCGCGCCCGCTCCTCGGCCTTTTCGATCAGGCGTTCCAGCAGGCCGTTGGCGCTGTGCGGATCGCCGGACAGCCAATGGTCGAAATGGTCCTTCACCGCGGTCTCGACGAGGCGCTGGGCCTCCGCCGTCACCAGCCTCTCCTTGGTCTGGCCCTGGAAATGCGGTTCGCGGATGAAGACGGAGAGCAGGACGCAGGCGTCGCCCATCACGTCGTCGGACGTGACCTGCCCGGCGCGCTTGTTGCTGGTCAGCTCGCCATAGGCCTTCAGGCCGCGGGTCAGCGCGGTGCGCAGGCCGGCCTCGTGCGTGCCGCCCTGCGGGGTCGGCACGGTGTTGCAGTAGGTGTGGGAGAAACCTTCGTCATCGTCGGGCCACGCCACCGCCCACTCCACCCGGCCCTGGCCGTTGGGGAAATCGAGCGCGCCGGCGAAGGGAAGCCGCGTCAGGGTCTTGCGGTCCTTCAACGCGGCGTTCAGGTAATCCTGGAGCCCGCCGGGGAAATGCAGGGTCTCCGAGGCCGGCGTGGTGGCGTCGACCGACAGCAGGGCCGGATCGCAGCTCCACCGGATCTCCACGCCGCGGTAGAGATAGGCCTTGGAGCGGGCCAGCCGGTAGAGCCGGTGCGGTTCGAAATGAGCGGTCTCGCCGAAGATTTCCGGGTCGGCGTGGAAACGGATGGTGGTCCCGCGCCGGTTGACGTTGCCGCGATGGGCCAGCGGCCCCTGCGGCAGGCCGCGGCTGTACTCCTGCACGTAGAGCTGCTTTTCGCGGGCGATCTCCACGGTCAGCCGGTCCGACAGGGCGTTCACCACCGACAGGCCGACGCCGTGCAGGCCGCCCGAGGTCTGGTAGACCTTGTTGGAGAATTTGCCGCCGGAGTGCAGCGTGGTCATGATGACCTCCAGCGCCGACTTGCCCGGATATTTCGGGTGGTCGTCGATGGGGATGCCGCGACCGTTGTCGCGCACCATCACCGTGTAGTCGGCGGTCAGCTCCAGGTCGATTCGGCTGGCGTGTCCGGCCACCGCCTCGTCCATGGCGTTGTCCAGGACCTCGGCCACCAGATGGTGCAGCGCGCGGTCGTCGGTGCCGCCGATATACATGCCCGGCCGGCGCCGGACAGGCTCCAGCCCCTCCAGAACCTCGATGTCCTGGGCGGAATAGCTGTCGGCCTTGGGGGCCGTGTTCTCGAAAAGATCGCTCATGACGGGATGATAGGAATTTCGTCAGGGGTGCGCAAGCGCATCCTGGGCCGCTTATACTGCGTCGCCACATGGTTTTGTGGGCAAATTTTTTATGACGCCGGAGGAAGCATGAGCGCAGCGGACGCATACGACTTCGACAACGGCCCTGCCCTGCGGGCCATTGCGATGCCGGCGGACACCAATCCGAACGGCGACATCTTCGGCGGATGGCTGCTGGCACAGATGGATCTGGCGGGCGGGACGGTGGCGGTGCGGCGCAGCCATGGCCGCGTCGCCACCGTCGGGATCGAGGCGATGACCTTCCACAAGCCGGTCTTCGTCGGTGACGAGGTCAGCTGCTTCGCCCGGATCGAGAAGGTCGGCCGCACCTCGCTGCGCGTCCGCATCGAGACCTGGGTGCGGCGCGAACGGTCCGGCTCCGATCCGATCAAGGTGACGGAGGGCGTCTTCACCTATGTCGCCATTGGCGAGGACCGCAAGCCGCGCGAAGTGCCGCCGGAGTAAGGCGCCTCAGGCCGCCGGCGCCTTGACGAAATGCTGGTGGCCGTGGTCGCACTGGCCGCGGGCGTGCTTGTCGTCGCAGCTTTCGCCGGAGGTCAGGCCGATCCAGCCATGCAGAGCGGTCGGGTCGAAGCCGGCCTCGCGGCGGTCGCCCACCTGGATCAGCGGGCGGCGGATCAGGTCGCGGTCGGCCAGCATCGCCGCCAGCGCGGCGGACTCGTCGAGGGTGTCGGGCGTCACGGCGCCGGATTTCACCGCTGCGGCGCGGCGGTTGAACCAGGCATCGACCTCCTTGTCGCCGAAGAAGGCGCGCAACTCGGCAGCGGTCAGCTCGGCGGTGGCGAGGTCGCGCTCGACCAGCCGGTGGCCGGCAGCGGCCAGCTGCTGCTTCTGTCTGGCGTTCGCCGGGCAACCGGCCAGTCCGTAGAAAATCACTTCGGCCATGGGACACTCCGCTGCTGGATGGGCGGCCCTGATCCGGGGAGCAATCAGGACCGATTTCGTCCAGTCTAACGGCGGTGCAGCATGAAAAAGGGCGCGACAGAATGCCGCGCCCACATTTTTTCTATGGGTATTCCGAAACGCACCGCAGAACTTACTTCTGGAGGCGCTTCAGCGCGTCCTCGACATACTGGTTGGTGTAGGTCTTGGACAGGTCGATGCTGGCGGACGCCACCGCCGGGTCGAAGGCCTTCAGCACCTTCAGCGCGGCATCGGCACCCTCCTGGGTGAAGCGGCCGTCCGGCGAGTAGGTCGGCTTGGAATGCTCGAAGGCCTGGGCGTAGAGCGACTTGTTGCCCAGGAAATACTCCTCCGGCAGGACCTTCAACACGTCGTCGGTGCTGGCCTTGTTCAGCCACAGCATGGTGCGGACGAAGACGTCGGCCAGCGCCTGGGTGGTTTTCGGGTTCTCCTTGATGAAGTCCGGCTTCATGTAGAGCACGGCGGCGGGATAGGGGCCGCCATAGACGTCCATCGTGCCCTTCTCGGTCCGCGTGTCGGCCAGGATGGTGATGTCGCCGTCGGCCTGGGCCTGGCTGATCACCGGGTCCAGATTGACGATGGCGTCGATCTCGCCGCGCTTGATCGCCGCGATGGCGCTGGGGCCGCCGCCGACGCCGATGACCGAGGCATCCTCCGGCTTCATGCCGAGCGAGGTCAGCACGTAATTCAGCATGAAGTTGGTCGAGGAGCCGGGGGCGGTGACGCCGACCTTCTTGCCCTTCAGATCCATCACCGACTTGACGGTGCCGGACTTGTTGACCGACGCCAGCACGATGCCGGGATAGCGGCCGAGCTGCGTCACCGCGACGATGGGCTGGCCCTTGGCCTGCATCTGGATGGTGTGGTCGTAGGCGCCGGTCACGACATCGGCGGAGCCGCCGACGAGGGCCTGAAGACTCTTGGCGCCGCCGCCGAAGTCGCTGACCTCGACGTTAAGCCCGGCGTCCTTGAAGTAGCCGAGCCGCTCGGCCAGCGTCAGCGGCAGGTAATAGAGCAGCGGCTTGCCGCCGACGGCGATCTTGATGTCGGTCTTCTCAAGCTTGCCCTGGGCCGCGGCAAAGCCGGAGGTTCCCAGGGTCAGGGCGACCGCGGCGGCCGCGATCAGCGATTTGAGCGTCATTGGTTGCCTCCCTTTGGAATTTTCCTATTGGATTTCAGTGCTGCCCACCGGTGTCCTGCGGGCGCCAGTGCAGAAGCCGCTTCTCGATCATGGTGACGGCGGCGTCGATCAGGACGACGAAGATCGTCAGAACCAGCATGCCGGAGAAGACGCCGACGGTGTCGAACACGCCTTCCGCCTGATGGATGCGGTAGCCGAGGCCGGCGGCGGATCCCAGATACTCGCCCACCACCGCGCCGACCATGGCGAAGCCGACGGCGGTGTGCAGCGAGGAGAAGACCCAGGACAGGGCCGAGGGCAGATAGACATGCCGGAACAGGTCGCGGGAGCTGGCGCCCAGCATGCGGGCATTGGCCAGCACCACCGGGCTGACCTCCTTCACGCCCTGGTAGACGTTGAAGAAGACGATGAAGAAGACCAGCGTCACCCCCAGCGCCACCTTCGACCAGATGCCGAGCCCGAGCCACAGCGCGAAGATCGGCGCCAGCACCACGCGGGGCAGCGCGTTGACCGCCTTGATGTAGGGGTCGAAGACGACGGAGACCAACGGCGCGCGGGCGAACCAGAAGCCGAAGGCGATGCCGGCCACGGTGCCGATGATGAAGGCCAGCGCGGTCTCCAGCAACGTGATGCCGAGATGGTACCAGATGACCCCCGACGCGAAGTCGGCCCAGGTGCGGGCCAGCACCGCCCCCGGCGTGCCGAAGAAGAAGGGGCTGAGGATCTTCGTGTCGGTCAGGACATGCCAGATCAGGAAGAAGGCGATCAGGACGCCCAGCTGCAGCAGCAGGATGACCGGACGGCTGGGCAGGCGTTTGGCGTGGGATCTCATGATGTCGTCACCGCAGCTTGGTCTGGGCGTAGCCCTTCAGCACCTCGTCGCGCAGCTGCGCCCAGATTTCCTGGTGCAGAGCGAGGAACTGCGGGGTCATGCGGATTTCCGCCACATCGCGCGGACGGTCGAGGTCGATGCGGTATTCGCCGATCAGCCGCGCCCCCGGCCCGGCCGACAGCACCAGCACCCGGTCGGACATGGCGATGGCCTCCTCCAGGTCGTGGGTGATGAAGACCACCGACTTGCGGTCGGCCGCCCACAGGTCGAGCAGTTCGTTCTCCATCATCTGGCGGGTCTGGACGTCGAGCGCCGAGAAGGGCTCGTCCATCAGGATGATCTTCGGATCGACGATCAGCGTCTGGGCCAGGGCCACCCGCTTGCGCATGCCGCCGGAGAGCTGGTGCGGGAAGCGGTCGCCGAACCCCTCCAGCCCGACGCGCGACAGCCAGGGCAGCGCGCGCTGCCGCGCCTCCGCCTTCGACACGCCACGGAACTCCAGCCCGGCGGCGACATTGTCGAGCGCCGATTTCCAGGGCATCAGCGCCTCGGCCTGGAACATGTAGCCGGCCTTGGGATTGATGCCGGTCACCGGCTGCCCGAAGGAGAGCGCGCGGCCCTCGCTGGGCTTCAGCAGGCCGGCAGCGACGTTGAGCATCGTCGACTTGCCGCTGCCGGTCGGACCGACGATCGACACGAACTCCCCGTCGGCGACGGTGAAGCTGGCACCCTGGACGGCGGTGTAGGAACGTCCCCGGCCGTCGGGTGAGGGAAAGGTGCAGGTCACGCCTTCCAGCTGGAGGGCGGGCGCCGCGGCGGCGGCCTCGGCCATGTCGGTGTGGTCCTTATCGTTCGGGCGGTGTGCTTTGGTTGGAGGACCATACTGTCCGAAGAGAAGCCTATCGGCAACCGCTTGAGATCTCCGTAGAATCCGAAAGGAGCCATTCCGCAAACGCACCGCTTACGGTGTCAAAGAAGGGACGCGGGGCCTTATCGGTTGCCGTCATGCCCTGCCCTCCAGCATCAATGGCATAGATCGAAAGCCAGTCCCTTTCCCTTTGCGGAGCCGACATGCCCACGCTGCCGAAACGCCCGTTGATCGCACTTGCTGTCCTGGCCGCCCTGCTTGCCGTGTGGCTCGGCTTCGCCGCCTGGTACGATCACCACCAGCGGGCGGACGAACGGCCGGCCACCTACAGCGCGCTGATCGAACAGGCCGGGCGCGGCGAACTCGGTTCGATCACCTTTGCCAACGGCACCGGCCATGCGGTCGGCACGGACGGCAGCCGCTATCGCGTCGTCATGCCGGTGACCGACGATCTGCTGAAGGAGATGCGCGCCCACAAGGTCGCCATCGCCTTCGACGAGGGGCCCGGCGGGCTGCTGGCGCAGACGGTGGGCGTGCTGGACCGCGCCGCCCCCTTCCTGGTGGTGGCCCTGCTGATCGGCGGGCTGCTGATGAGCGGCGGACAGTTCTTCGGCATGGGCCGCGCCACCCGCGTGCGGCCGGAGGACACCAAGACCGTCTTCGCCGACGTGGCCGGCGTGGACGAGGCAAAGGAGGAGCTGCGCGAGACGGTGCAGTTCCTGAAGGACCCGCGCCGCTTCGCCATGGCCGGTGCGCGCGTGCCGAAGGGCATCCTGCTGGTCGGCCCGCCCGGCACCGGCAAGACCATGCTGGCCAAGGCGGCGGCGGGAGAGGCCGGCGTCCCCTTCTTCGCCGCGTCGGGTTCCGATTTCGTCGAGATGTTCGTCGGGCTGGGTGCGGCGCGCGTGCGCAGCCTGTTCAAGACCGCCCGCGCCAACGCCCCCTGCATCCTGTTCATCGACGAGATCGACGCGCTGGCCGGCAAGCGCGGCGAATCGACCAGCCATTCGGAACGCGAGCAGACGCTGAACCAGCTTCTGGTCGAGATGGACGGCATCGTCGAGGGCGGCGAGGTGGTGGTGATCGCCGCCACCAATCGGTCGGAGATGCTGGACCCCGCCGTGCTGCGCCCCGGCCGTTTCGACCGCCACATCCATGTCAGCCTGCCCGACGTCGCCGGGCGCGAGGCCATCCTCGGTGTCCATGCCGGGCGCCTGACGCTGGCCCCCGACGTCTGCGCCCGCACGGTGGCACGCGGCACGCCGGGCTTCTCCGGCGCGGAACTCGCCAACCTGACCAACGAGGCGGCGCTGTCGGCGGCGCGCCAGGGCCGCGTCATCGTCACCATGGCCGATTACGAGGCCGCCAAGGACCGTGTGCTGATGGGCACCGAGCGCCGCAGCCTCGCCCTGACGGCGCACGAGCGGCGGCTGATCGCGGTGCATGAGGCCGGCCATGCGCTGGTGTCGCTGCGCTGCCCGCAGGCCGACCCGATCCACAAGGCCACCATCATCCCGCGCGGCGGCGCGCTGGGCATGGTGGTGCGGCTGCCGGAGGGCGACCGCGTCTCGGTCTCGCGCGCCAAGCTGATGGCCGACATCGCCGTCGCCATGGCCGGCCGCGCCGCGGAGGAGATCGCCTTCGGCGCCGATCAGGTCACCACCGGGGCCGAGGCCGACTTCCGCGCCGCCACCGATCTGGCGCGGCGGATGGTCACGGCCTGGGGAATGAGCGAGGAGATCGGCTTCGTCGCCCACGCGTCGGCGGAGCCCGGAGCCCGGTCCGAACGGACGGCCTGGCGCATCGACGAGGAGGTCCGGCGCATCACCGACGAAGGCATGGACCATGCCCGCCGCCTGCTGCGCACCGACCGCGCCGCCCTGGACGGCATAGCCCAGGCCCTGCTGGAGCGCGAGACCCTGACCGGCGGTGAGATCGCCGCCCTGGCCGATGCCCAGACGGAAAGGGCCACCGAGGCGGCTTGAGACTTTGAGAGGAAGTTACCGCACCGGAGAGACTGTCTTCCCGGACTTGATAAGGAAATGTCCTGCATTGCGGCGTGGGTGCATACCGGGGTAGACTGATCCTAATCTGTTCGAAGTAGCACGAGAGGGGCGCAATGTCGGGACCGATATCCCGCCGGACGGTTCTTGGAACCGCCTTGCCCCTTCTCTGCACCCTTCCGCTCCTTGGGTTCCGGCCGGCCCCGGCACGCGCGTCGGCCACGGTCATCCAGGTCGGTGCCTATGAATTCCCGCCCTATGTCGATGAAACCGGCGGAGGCGTCACGCGCGACCTGCTGGAGCTGCTGAACGGCGCGCAGGGCGACTTCCGGTTCGAGACGGTCAGGACCGCCCCGCAGCGCCGTTACGAGGATCTGGAACAGGGGCGGTTCGACATGATCGCCTTCGAGTGCCGCAATTGGGGCTGGCAGGACCGCCCGGTCGATGCCACCCGCCCCTTTCTGCGCGATGCGGAGGTGTTCATCGCCAGGGCGGCGCCGGGAATCGACCAGCGTTATTTCGAAGACCTGGGCGGGAAGACGATTCTCGGCCGGCTCGGCTATCACTATGCCTTCGCCGGATTCGATGCCGACCCCAAGCGGCTGGAGCAGCGCTACCGCACCCGCGTCACGGTGACGCATGAGGGCAATGTCCGCAGCGTCGTCGCCGGGCGGGCCGACCTGGCCATCGTCACCCGATCCTTCCTGACCCGCTTCCTTCAGCGCGAGCCGGAGCTTGCCCGGCAGGTCCTGGTCTCCGACCGCACCGATCAGATTTACGAGCACACCATCCTGATCCGGCAAGGCGCGGCGCTCACCACCGGCTGGCTCGACGGGCTGCTCGACCGTCTGGAGACGGAGGGGCGGCTGGAAGCGCTGTGGCGGCGCAGCGGGATCCTGTCTTGAACCGGCGATCCTCCCTGCTTGCGCGGGTGGCCGGGGCCATCCTGCTGACGACGGCAAGCATCGGCACCATCGCGATGCTGCTGTCGGAGCAGATCGTCGAGGGACAGCGCCATCAGGATCTGCTGCGGCGGGCCGAGCTGGTCACCGCCACCCAGGCCGACGCGCTCAGCGGCTTCGTCTGGGAAATGGACAACCGCAGCGCCCAGCGCATGATCGAGGCGCTGACCGCCCGCGATCCGGCGATCCGCTCCATCGCCGTCTTCGAGACGGACCGGGAGCAACCGCTGGCACGGACCGCGGCCGGAAAAATCGCCGGGAACACCGCAGGAAAGACCGAGGATGCCGACGGCATCGTCACCGTCGAACGCCCCATCCTTCTGCACGGGCGCGAAGGGCGGGTGCAGTCGGTCGGGCATCTGCGCATCGCCTATTCGACGGCCGAGGTCCGGCAGGCAACGTTGGATGCGCTGATCCCGGTCGCCGGGCTGCTCCTGCTGTCGCTGCTGGGGGCGATGGCGGCGCTGGGGCTGACGCTGAACCGGATGGTGCTGCGCCCGCTGCGCCGCCTGACGCAGCTGGCCAGCGCCATGGCCCGCGGAGAGTACGGCGCCCGCATGGATGCCGGTCGGACCGACGAGATCGGTGTGCTTGCCGATGGCTTCAACCGGATGGCGGCGACGGTGCAGGATCACACCAGCACCCTGGAAAGCCGGGTCCGCGACCGGACCGAGGCGCTGGCCGCCACCAACCGCGCCATCATGGACAGCATCAACTACGCCCAGCTGATCCAGTCGGCCATCCTGCCGTCCGCCGGGACGCTGTCGGCCGGCTTGACCGAACATTTCGTGCTGTGGCGCCCGCGCGACGTGGTCAGCGGCGACTTCTATGTCTGCCGCGAGGTCGAGGACGGATTCGTGGTCGCCGTGGCCGACTGCACCGGCCATGGCGTCCCTGGCGCCTTCATGACCATGACCGCCAGCGCGATCCTCAACAATGTGCTGGACCAGCTTGGCGCAGCAGATCCGGCCGCGGTGCTTGCCGCCGTCGACCGCAAGGTCCGCGCCGCCCTGCATCAGGAGGAGGAAGCGCGCGGCGGAGCCGACTGCTTCGACAACGGCCTCGACCTGGGGCTGTGCCACATCCGGCCGGCCGAGGGCAAACTGGTCTTCGCCGGCGCCCGTATCCCGCTGCTGGTCGTTGCCGACGGCAGCGTGGACGGCGGCGTGACGGAACTGCGGGGCGACCGCCGCAGCCTGGGCTATCGCCCGAGCGCTTTTCGCGCGACCGGCAGCGAGCCGTCCGGGTGTGACACCGAGTCGCCCTTCACCAACCAGAGCATTTCCCTGCGGCCCGGCCAGACCTTCCTGATGGGCACCGACGGTCTGGTCGACCAGAATGGCGGGGAGCGCGGACGCAGCTTCGGCAGGATCAGGCTGCACGAGCTGTTGAGCCAAGGCGCCCACAGCCCACTCGACCGGCTGAAGACCGATGTGGAAAGTTCGCTCGACCGGTTCCAGTGCGGCCGCGAACAGCGTGACGACATCACCCTGTTCGGTTTCCGCGTGCGGCTGACGGACGCAGCCGCCATTTCCAGCACAGGGTCCGGCCGCCGGGCGGCGTAAAAGTCCTGGACCGATTGTGCGAATCTGTTACAGACATGTCATATATTGTGACGGGTTGTGACGCAGGCGCAACGGGAACGGCGACTACCTCTCAAGTTTGTTTTAAAATTTAGGCATTCCGGGGTATGTTGCACCCGCTGGAGTGGTGATAGGGAGAACACGGCATGGCCGGTCCGACGATCGTCGTGGTCGAAGATGAGAATTCCTTGCGGTCCGACATGGTGGAGTATCTGTCGAGCTGCGGATTCGATGCCATCGGCGCACGCGACGGGACGGAACTGGACCGGCTGTTGCAGACCCGCACCGCCGCCATCGTCATCCTGGATGTGAATCTGCCGGACGAGGACGGGTTCAAGATCGCCGCCCGGCTGCGCGACCATCACGGCGCCGGCATCATCATGGTCACCGCCCGCAGTTCGACGGTCGACCGCATCGTCGGGCTGGAAATCGGCGCCGACGCCTATCTGGTGAAGCCGGTCGAGCTTCGCGAGCTGGAGGCGCAGGTGAAGTCGCTGCTGCGGCGGCTGAGCGAGCGAGCGGCGGAATCGGCCGCCCAGTCCGCCAACGGCGCGGCGTCCGGCGAAGCCCCCGGCGATGGGGCGGACGAGGCGCGCTGGTCGCTGGATCCGACGGAATGGAGCCTGACCAATCCTGCCGGCATCCGCATCGGCCTGACCAGCATGGAGATGAAGCTGACCAGCCTGCTCGCCGCCCAGGCACGCAAGCCGGCGACCCGCGACCAGATCTCCCAGGCCTTGTACAATCGCCGCTGGAACCCGGAAGACCGCTCCATCGACACCGTCGTCGGCCGCCTGCGCCACAAGGTGGAGGGCGCCATCGGCGGTCCTGCGCCGCTGAAGTCGGTGCATGGCGTCGGTTACGTGTTCTCCGCTCCGATCCGGGTGGTTGGGGCGGGCCAGGGCTGAGCCCCGGCTCTTATACCAGTGCCGGAAAGTTCCGACCTGCGGTCGGCACTTTCCAGCCCCTCAGACGCCGGGCGGCCCGACATGGGCAATAAGGGGCCGCGGGCCTTGGCTTCGCGGGCATGTGCCCGCGCGGCCGATACCAGGGTCAAAAGTCAAAACTTTCTGACCCTGGTATTACATCGTCACAGCCTCGACCGGCAGGTCGCGGTCGGGCGTCCTGCGGGGGAACTGCAGGGTGAAACTGGTGCCCAGGTCGGGCGCGCTCAACACCGTGATCGAGCCCATCAGAACACCGACCACCAGATTGTGGACGATGTGGAGCCCAAGCCCGCTGCCGCCGCGACCGCGCCTGGTGGTGAAGAAGGGCTCGAACACCCGGGCGCTGTGCTCCTCGCTCATGCCGCGGCCATTGTCGGCAAAGCACATGCGGACGGTGTCGGCGTCCGGGCAATCCACCGTGATCGCCATCCCCCCTGCCTGCCCGTCGACGAAGGCATGGGTCAGCGCATTCATCACCAGATTCGACAAAATCTGCGACAGCACGCCGGGATAGCTGTCCAGTTCCAGGTCGGGGGGGCAATAGACCGCCACCGCATGGCCCGATGGCCGGAACTTGGGCTGAAGGCTGACCAGCGTGTCCTGGATATAGGCGGCAAGATTGACGGTGCGCCGCACCGCGCTGGCGCGGTCCACCGCCACCTGCTTGAAGCCGGCGATCAACTGCGACGCCCGTTCGCAATTGCCGAGGATCAGGTCGGTGGTGTCGACCGCCGTGGCGAGATAGCGGGCGAACTCCGCCTTGCCCAAGGTCCCGCCGTCTGCCCGCCGGCGCATCGCCTGGGTGGCGTCGGCCAGATGCGAGGCGCAGGAGACGGCGATGCCGACCGGCGTGTTGATCTCATGGGCGACGCCGGCGACCAGCGCGCCGAGCGACGCCAGCTTCTCCGACTGGACCATCGCCTCCTGCGCCTCGCGCAGGTGGTCGAGCGCCGCCTCCGCCTCGCTGCGCTGGCGGTCCAGTTCGTGGATGGCGTCGCTCAATTGGGCCTGCAACCGGTCGCTGACCCGTACGAGCCGCTGCTGCTCCCGCGTGCTGAGTTCGAAGGCGGCGATCAGGTCGCGGAATTCGGGCAGGCAGTCGGGCGCCAGCGCGCCCAGCCTCGTCTCCAAAGCGCGGGCCTTGGCGAGGGCCTCCTCCTCCGCGGCGAAGAGATTGAAGCTCATGGCGGGCCGCCGGCGGGCATCTCCCGCATCTGGAAGACGACGTGCCGCAAATCCTCCGCGAAATCCTCGCCCAGTTCGCGCATGGACTCGTCATTCTCCTCGACGCACCATGTCAGCGTCACCGACCGTCCGCCCTTGGCCACCGTCTCCAGCATCTGGAATATGTTCATCAGAGCCTTGGCGCTGGAGCTGTTGAAGTAGAGAAGCTCCATGTCGAAGCGGATGGGACCGCCGTCGGGATCGTCGAGGAAGCTGCGCAGCGCCTCGAACACCGGGCCGAAGAAGGCCGCGACATCGTCGGGATAGGACTCGCCGGTCATCCGCAAATGGCCGTTGGCGAAGTCGAACGACACGCCCGGCGTCCGTCCGGTGGCGGGAATGGTCAGGCAGTCCATCGCGTGGTGCTCGGCTCGGACGTTCATACGCTGACCTTGAGGCAGAAGAAGCTGCGGTCGGCGTCCATCGCGTTGAAATCGTAATCGATGGGATCGCTGGCCCGCCGGGCGATCTCGATCAATCCCAGCGTGGCGCCGCGGCTGCCGTCGTCCGGCTCCTCGCGAAGCTGCTCGCGGTAGTAGGTCTTGATGCCGTCGCGATCCAGGCTCTTCAGATGGTCCAGCCGTTCCTTCAGGCGGGGCACCTCGCTGTTGCGCACGGTGTTGCCGCAGACGATGAAGACCTTGCCGCGCTCCATGCCGATGGTGACCATTCCGGCGCTGAGCTCCACCGCGCGGCCGGCGGTGCCGGACATCTTCTCCGCCGAATAGCGAATGATGTTCTGCATCTGCTCGACGAAGACCGAGAAGACGCGGCGGATGGTCGGCCCGTCTGCCGCCTCCAAGGCCATCTTCTCGCGCAGAGCCTCCCCCAGGGAGTAAAGTATCCCCTCCGACAAATATCCGCTGAAAGAGAACACGATCCCCTTGTCATCGAGATCGCGCTTAATCGACGCATATTGCTGGGCAAGCATGGCTGTGGCCTGAAATTCCACCGGTACCAGGGTTCCGCCCGACTATGTCATTTCCTATGACAAAGGACCATAGACTTTCAGAGAGGCGAGATGAGAGCAGCCGCGACATCGCGCTGCATCACACCGGCACCACGACCCGGAAGGTCGATCCCTTCCCCAGCATGCTGTCGACGGCGACCGCGCCGCCATGCAGCAGGGCGATCTGCTGGACGGTGTGCAGCCCGATGCCGGTACCCGGCACCCCGGAAGCGCCCGCCCCGCGGAAGAAGCGGTCGAACAGGCGCGGAAGCTCCACCTCGGGAATGCCGCGGCCATGGTCCGTCACCTCGATCACCGCCATGGCGCCGTCGGTGTCGCCGCTGAGGAGGATCGGCCCACCCGGTCCGGAATATTTGAGGGCGTTGTTGACCAGATTGCTGATCACCAGGCCGATCAGGTTGGCATCGATCTCCGCCCGCTGCGGCAAACGATCCAGGGTCAGCCGGAATTCGCGGTCGGGGTAGGCGACGCGGAAAGGCTGGACGACGGCGCGGATCAGGTCCGGAAGGTCGACCTCGGCCCGCTCCACGACGAGGGCGTTGCTCTGCAGCCGCTCGTCGGTCAGATGGGAGTCGATCAGGCCGGTCAGGCGCTGCACGCTGCCGCGGATCACCGTCAGCCGTTCCAGCATCTCCGGCTCCACCTGCCCGGCCCGCATCGCCAGCAGTTGGGCAGCGCTGTCGATGATGGCGAGCGGTGTGCGGAATTCGTGGCTGACCATGCCCAGGAACTGGCGCTGCTGGTCGCGCGCCAGCAGTTCGCGCTCCAGCGCCCGTTCCACCCGTTCCTTCGCCAGGATCAACGCCTTCTGGTTGGCGGCCAGTTCCAGCGTGCGATCCTCCACCCGCTTTTCCAGCGAGCGGTTCAGCGCCATCAGCTCCTCGTACAGGCAGACATTGTCGAACCCAATGGCGACGCGGTTGCAGAACAGCTCCAGCAGGCGCTGCTCGTCGGGGATATAGGGCTCCGCCCGTTCCAGCCGGAAGATGGTCACGCCATGCTCGCGCGTGCGGAAAACCAGGACGCAATGGTCGTCACGGTAGAGGTTGGACTGGGTGGCGAGCGCAGTTGCCACCTCCGCGGCGGCGGCGGCGGACAGGACGTCGGCCACCGGCATGCCGATGCTGCCGGCGAACGGACCCAGCCCGGCGACGATGTCGACGGTCAGGCTGCCGTCGGCACGCGCAACCGGCCGGCAGGCAAGCACCGCAGGCGCGGCGCCGTGATCGACGACGCGGGCGATCTGCTCCGCCAGCCGTTCGACGAAGCAGCGCATCGGCCGCATCTCGAACAGCGGGGCCGACGCGCTGAGGATCCGCTCCAGCCCCTGCCTGTTGCGCTCGATCGTCACGATGTCGCGCCAGGCACGCAACGCGCTGACCAGGGTGGTGAAGAGACGCTGGGCGGTCAGCTCGCTCTTGGCTTTGTAATCGTTGATGTCATAGCCGACGATGACGTCGCGTTCCGGCGCCTGTCCCGGCTGGCCCGTGCGCAGGATGATGCGCATGCGGTGGTTGCCCAGTTCCTCCCGGATGTAGCGGACCAGCTTCAGGCCGGCATCCTCCGTCTCCATGACCACATCGAGCAGGGCGATGGGCAGGTCCGGCCGCCGGGCGAGGACCGCCCTCGCCTCTTCCGCCGACAGAGCGCTCACCACCTCGAACGGACGTCCGTCGAAATCGAAGTCGCGCAGCAGAACCGCGGTCATGGCATGGACCTGGGGGTCGTCGTCCACCACCAGAACGGGCCAGGGCAGCCCGCACGGCCGATGGGGCGCTGCCACGGTCGCGGCGCCGTCTTCCGGGCCGAACAGCAGCTCGTCGTCCAGCCCACCGTCCATCCCCATCATCCGCCGCCCCCATACCACTGCGCATGACCGCCCTTACCACAGCACAATGGAACCACCGTCCGGTGCCGGTTCCAAGTCTGATCGGACGAATAGGCAGCATTCGTTTCAATTTGTCGCATATGAGCGAACAGCGACGTGTCGCTTCGTCAATGTTTCGCAAGAGTTCATTACGCCCACACACAACGGAAGCTGTGCAACGGACGGAGCGGGTGCGACACTGATCACGGGACGGCTGCCCGCCGGGAGAGGGGACGGAGGATTCCCTTTTCCATGCTGCGGGGATGCTCCCTCTGCCGAAGTCCCAGGGCATCATGCCGGATTGGACAGAAGAGAGGACGAAGCCTACTATTCGGGGAAATAGTATGGACACTTAACCCGATATGGTTGCCGGGTGACGGAATGCAACGGTTGAGCTATTCTCGCGCCCTGTCCATCTCCTTTGCGGCCATCTCCTTTGCGGCCATCCCCTTTGCGGAAGGACCACCTCGCCCCGATGACCCCTGCTGGCCTCGAACAGGACTCACATGCCGCAGGAAGCCGGGATGCGAAACAGGAGGGGCGCAAGGCGGCGTCCCTGGCCGTTGGCGCATTGCTGGCGGTGTCGCTGGGCCTCACCGCCGCCCTGCTGGTGTTCTCAGCCTACCAGTATCGCAGCCAGGTGATCTCGGAGGCGGAGAACCGCAGCATCGCCATCGCCCGCGTTCTTGAGGAACATGCGGCGAGAACGCTGGGCATCCATGCCTCCACCCTGTCGCACATGGAATGGATGGTGGACGACCTGGGCTGGGACCGGATCGACAACACTCCCCTGCTGTTCGAGCGGCTGAAGGCGATGGCCGCGCAATCGCCGGAGGTCCAGTCCTATTGGATCACCGACGAGACCGGGCGGGTTCGTGCCAGCAGCTACGAATGGCCGATGCGCCCTTTGAACGCGGGAGACCGCGAGTATTTCCGCGCCCACCTGTATCCCGGCACGATGCTTCATATCGGCCCGCGGCTGAACGGCAAGATCGTATCGGATGTCTTCTTCACCCTGAGCCGCCGGATGGAACTGCCCGACCACCGGTTCCAGGGTGTGGCGCAGATCTCGCTGCTCCCCAGCTATTTCACCGACTTCTACCGTTCGGTCCTGCATGGGTCCCGCGATGTGATCCTGCTGATGCGCGAGGATGGCGAGGTGCTGGTCCGCAATCCGATGATCGCACCGGAGGACAGCGCCGCCATCGGCCATTTCCCGGAACTGATCTCCGCCCCCGACAGGAACGGCATCTTCCGCACGGTCACCCCCTCCGACGGGATCGAGCGGTTGCTTGCCCGCCGCAAGGTGCCCGACCTGCCCGTCTACGTGGTCTATGGCACCGATGTCGCCTCCATCGAGGCGGCCTGGCGCGACCGGGTGCTGCCCTATGCCCTGACGGCCTTCCCGGCGCTGGGCCTGCTGGGCCTGCTGGGCGGCATCGCGTTGCACCGGTCACGTCAGGCGGTCAACGCGCAGGAGGCGCTGCGCCGCGCCAACGAGGCGCTGGAGGGCCGCATCGCCGAGCGCACCCGTCACCTCGATCAGGCGCTTGCCGACAAGGAAGTGCTGCTGCGCGACATTCACCACCGGGTGAAGAACAACCTGCAGGTCATTCTCAGCCTGCTGGAGTTGCAGGCGCAACGGTCACCCGAGTTGGAAGCGCCGTTCAGCGAAGCCCTGACCCGCATCAACACGATGGGTCTGATCCACGAGCAGATCTACCGGTCGACCGGCATATCGGCGGTCCGGCTCGACAATTTCGTCGAGGCGCTGGCCGGGCACCTCAACAGCTTCCACAGCCGCCCCGGCCGGACAATCGTCATCAGGCACCGGGTCGAGCCCGTCAGCCTCGACCTGAACCGCGTGGTGCCCTTCGCCCTGATCCTGAACGAGGTGGTGTCGAACGCCTACAAGCATGCCTTCACGGGCCGCTGCTCCGGCACCATCGACATCGCGGTGAAGGCGGAAGGTGGATCGCTGCACCTGACCATCGAGGATGACGGCACCGGCGCGCCGGAACCGGAGGATGCCGCCCCGCCCGGACGGCGGTCGATGGGCATGGATCTGGTCCGGGCCTTCAC
Organism: Azospirillum palustre; assembly: GCF_002573965.1. Classification (NCBI taxonomy): domain Bacteria; kingdom Pseudomonadati; phylum Pseudomonadota; class Alphaproteobacteria; order Rhodospirillales; family Azospirillaceae; genus Azospirillum; species Azospirillum palustre. The sequence goes on from NZ_PDKW01000043.1 coordinate 1,509,858, forward strand.
CCGGCAAATCCACGGCGAATACCATTTCACCAGGGGCGCGGGCACGCGGTTCGATCTGGTCTTCCCGCAGGAGGCGGACCCCGCCTAACGCTTGCAGCGTTTGGCCTGATTGGGTTTGTCGGAATTGGACTTGTCCGAATTGGGCTTGGGGGGAAGCGGCTTGTCATGGCCGGCGGCGACACCGTTGATGGGGTCGTCCGATTTCGGCAGCTTCTCGGCTATGCCGTAGGCCAGTTCGCGCCGCCGCAGCTCCGCCAGGATCTCGTCGGGGGCGACATCCAGGTCGGCCAGCAGGACCACCAGATTGTACATCAGGTCCGCCGCCTCCATCACCAGCGCGCCGCGGTCGCCGCGCATCGCCTCGATCGCCACCTCGATCGCCTCCTCCCCCACCTTGCGCGCCATGCGGGCGCGGCCTTGGGCCAGCAGCTTTCCGGTGCGGGAGGTCTCGGGAATGGCGGACGGTTCGCGCCGCATCGTTTGGACGGCGTCGTAGAGACTGCGGAGCGGATCGGGGCCGATATACTGAACCATCCCCCTGAAGTCGTTTTTTCCGGCAGCACTGTCAAGATGTTGGTTGGTCGGCCGAACATCCGGCGGACGCGGGGGAGCGCTCCGGATGGCGTCGCCATGGGTTAATAGTTCGCGATGCTGATTGATTTGCCTGACGACGATTTGCTGAAGGAAACCTCTGTATAGCTGTAATTTTTGCAGCATCCAGCAATGCAAAGGCAGCGTATTTGGCATTGGGTATACCAGTATATAGTCTCCTCAACAGCCCGATGGAGACGACAATGACCACCACCACTTTCCAGCCCGGCACCGAACACCACGCTTCGACCGATGCCCTGCACGCCGTCGCCGAATTCCCGGTGGCCTGGTTCGAAGCCACCCCGGCCTTTCTGGTCCTGCGTCCGGTCGGCGCCTTCCTGCGTGAATGGGCTGCCGCCACCCCGGCCGGTTACCTGCTCGGCCTGCTGAAGCGCTGACACCCCGCCACCCCTTCCGACATTTCCAGCCGACGGAGACGATCATGAGCATCCTCAGCCTTCATCATGGCGATCACGGCATCCATGGCGACACCCAGTCCCAGCATCCGGTCCGCGATTTCGCTGCCGACTGGTTCGAAGCCACCCCCGCGGCGATCCTGCTGCGTCCGGTCGCCGCGTTTCTGACCGAATGGGCCATGGCCACCCCGGTGGCGATCCTGGTCCGGTCCCTGCACCGCTGAGTGCGGAACAAAAGCAAAAAAGTCTTGAGGGTTTGAAAGGCGACCGCGGCACGGCCCGACCATACGGGTTGCCGCGGCCTTTTCTTTTTCAGGGTCCGTTTTTTTCCACGGTCCGCTTCCCTGCCGGCGCGCTCAGGCGCCGCCGCGGACATCCTCGACCAGCATTTCCAGCCGTGACAGGTCGCGCACCACCAGCGCGTCGGGACGGCGTTCCAGCATCCCGTCGCGGGCCAGGTCGCTCAGCACGCGGGCAACGGTTTCACGCGTGGTGCTGACGCGGGCGGCAATGTCGGAATGGACGGGGATCGGCGCGATGATCGCCGACGCACCCTGGCGCGAACCACGCTTGGCGAGGCGCAGCAGTTCGGCATGAATGCGGTTGTTGGCGCCGAGCGTCGACAGTTCCATGATGCGGTCGGTGGCGCCGCGCAGCTTGTCGCACAGCCGCAGCATCGTCGCCATCGCCAGTTCCGGATGGGCGGTCACCAGCGCCTGGAAAGGCTTGGCCGGCAGGAAGGCGACCAAGGCGCCCTCCCCCAGCGCCACCACCGACGCGGACCGCGGACGGCCGTCCAGCGCCGACATCTCCCCCACCAGTTCCCCCGCCTCGATGTCGTTGAAGCTGATTTCGCGCCCACCGGCCGAATGGCTGAGCACCCGCACCCGCCCTTCGACCAGAAAGGCGACGTCGCGGGTGTCGGCCCAATGGTCGATCAGCTGCTCGTCGGGAGCGAAGCGGCGCCAGCGGCATTGGCGCGCCACCGCGGCGCGCTGGTCGGCGGACAGCGGGCGGAGCAGCGCGATGCGGTCCAGGCCGGCGGCGGATGCCTCGGCCAGCCCATCGGCCGGGCTGTCGGGTTTTGTCATTCTGGTTTCGTCATATCGGTCTTTGGCACGGAAGATTCCGGCTTCGCCCCGGACTGTATGTTGCCCCGAAGGATAGCGTGACCTGCGCAAAGGTGGAAGGCGCTGTGACCATTGGCCGGTGTCAACCCTCCGTTAACGCCAAGCGCGCAGAAGGGGGTGACGCCACACCGAATTCCCATTGGCCAGTCCCATCGTTGCCCGGAGCGCCGACCATGCCGAGCCTGTTCCCCGTGCCTACCGCCCGCCGCATCGACCGGCAACGGCTGCTGTCGGTCGCCCTGATCCCCTTCGCGGCGGCCATCGCCATGGCGAGCACGGTCGCCGCCACCGGCTTCACCGCCAGCCCTCTGGGCGAGGCGAACAGCACGCTGGGCTTCCTGCTGGATTTCGTGAAGTTCTGCTATCTCGCCGTCGCCATGGCGCATCTGTCGGGCGCCATCGCCGACCACACCTGCGGCAGCCTCGCCGCCGGGCTGTCGATGGACGAATACGACGCACCGGAACCGGTCTCGAAGGACGAGTTCTGGCGCGCCTTCCCCAACCATGTCGACGGCGCCGCCATCGCCGGGGCCGTCACGATGCTGTCGGTGATCGCGGGCTCGCTGGTCGGCTGACGTTTTCCCAATTCCCGCGTCCCCTTACGCGGCAGTTGAGAGCGGACCGCGCTTGCCCCACTATGGCGCGGATGGACGATGGGCGGATGGGCAGGCGTGAGCGGAGATCAGACTGAACCGAAGGCCGAGATAAAGGCCGACCCGAAGGCCCAAGGCAAGCCCCAGGCGAAAGGCCATCCGGGGGAGCCGGCGCGGCACCGCCGCGAGGGCATCGGGTTGATGGGGCGCCTGCGGGCTTATTTCCTGGCCGGCATCCTGGTGACGGCCCCCATAGCGATCACCGTCTATATCGCCTGGTGGTTCGTCTCGCTGATCGACGGCTATATCCGGCCGCTGATCCCCAGCGCCTACAATCCGGAAAACTACCTGCCCTTCTCGATCCCCGGCATCGGCGTTCTGGTGGTCATCATCGCCGTCACCCTGATCGGCGCCTTCGCCGCCGGCTATGTCGGCCGGCTGGTGCTCGGCGTCGGCGAAGGGGTGGTCGGGCGCATGCCGGTCGTCCGCTCCGTCTATGGCGGGGTGAAGCAGATCTTCGAGACGGTGCTGGCCAAGAAGTCGAACGCCTTTCGCGAGGTGGTGGCGATCCAGTATCCGCGCCCCGGCGTGTGGTCGCTGGGCTTCATCACCGGCAGCGCCCACCCTGAGGTGCAGGTGAAGCTGGCCGGCGAAGCCGACGACATCGTCAACGTCTTCATCCCCTGCGCGCCGCCCACCGCCGGCTATCTGGCGATGGTGCCGCGGCGCGAGGTGACCGTGCTGAACATGACCGTCGAGGATGGGCTGAAGCTGGTGATGTCCGGCGGCATCGTCGTCCCGCCCGACCGCCGCCCCACCCTGGTGGAAATGCCGGCCGAACCCGACGATGAGGATCGGGACGGCGATCAGCCCGACCGCAAGGTCTTGGCCGCCGCATCGCGTTCGAAGAGGTAGAGCAGGGTCCGCAGAGCCTGCCCGCGCGGGCTGGCGAGGTCGGGGTCGCGCTCCACCACCAGCCGGGCATCGTCGCGCGCCACCGCCAGCAGGTCGCCATGCACCGCGAGGTCGGCCATCCGGAAGCCCGGCAGGCCCGACTGGCGGGTGCCCAGAACCTCGCCAGCACCGCGCAGGCGCAAATCCTCCTCCGCGATGACGAAGCCGTCCTCGGTGTCGCGCAGCGTCTTCAGCCGCGCCCGCGCCGTCTCCGTCAGGTTCGACTCGAACATCAGCAGGCAGCTCGACGGCTTCTCGCCACGGCCGACCCGGCCGCGCAGCTGGTGAAGCTGGGCAAGGCCGAAGCGTTCGGCATGCTCGATCACCATCACCGTCGCTTCCGGCACATTCACGCCGACCTCGATCACCGTGGTGGCGACCAGCACGTCGAGGTTGCCCTCGGCGAAGGCGGCCATCACCGCATCCTTGTCCGGCCCGCGCATCTTGCCGTGAACCAGCCCGACGCGATCGCCGAAGGTGGCGCGCAGGAAGGCATGGCGCTCGGTCGCGGCAGCGAGGTCGCTTTGCTCCGATTCGTCGACCAGCGGGCAGACCCAATAGACGCGTGCCCCCTCCGCCACCTTGCGCTGGATGCCGTGGACGACCTCCTCCAGCCGGTCGAGCGCGATGGTGACGGTCTGCACCGGCTTGCGGCCCGCCGGCTTCTCGGTCAGGCGCGACACGTCCATGTCGCCATAGGCGGTCAGGGTCAACGTGCGCGGGATCGGGGTGGCGGTCATCACCAGCACATCGACCGCCCGCCCCTTGGCCGACAGTTGCAGGCGCTGGTGGACGCCGAAACGGTGCTGCTCGTCGATCACCGCCAGCGCCAGATCCTTGAAGGCAACATCCTCCTGGAACAGGGCATGGGTGCCGACCAGCAGCGGCAGCTCGCCGGACGCCAGCCGGTCGAGCACCGCCTGGCGCGCCTTGCCCTTGTCGCGCCCGGTCAATAGCCCGATCTCGACCCCGGCCGCCTTGCACAGCGGCGCCAAGCTCTCGGCATGCTGGCGGGCGAGGATTTCGGTGGGCGCCATCAGGGCGGCCTGGGCCCCGGTCTCCACCGCGTTCAGCATCGCCATCAGCGCGACCACGGTCTTGCCGCTGCCGACGTCACCCTGGAGAAGCCGCAGCATCCGCCGTTCGGCGGCCATGTCGGCATAGATCTCCTCCAGCGACCCGGCCTGTGAGCCGGTCAGGGAGAAGGGCAGCGCCGCCAGCGCGGCCCGGCGCAGACTGCCGTCGCCCTGGGTCGCCCGCCCGGCCAGCCGGCGCTGGCTGGCGCGCACCAGCATCAGAGCCAGCTGGTTCGCCAGCAGCTCGTCATAGGCGAGGCGGCAGCGGATGGGCGCGGTGGCGGCGAGGTCGCCTTCATCCTCCGGCGTGTGGGCGCGCTTCAGCGCCTCGGCCCAGGTCGGCCACTGGCGGCGGGCGAGCCATGCCGGGTCCTGCCACTCGTCCAGCGAAGGCACATCGTTCAGGGCGGCGCGCACCGCCTTGCGCAGCGTCTTGGCCGGCAGGCCGGCGGTCATCGGGTAGACCGGCTCGACCAGTTCCAGCTCTTCCTTGGCGTCGACCGGGACGACGGCGTCGGGATGGGTGATCTGGGCGGTGTCGTTGAACCACTCCACCTTGCCGGAAACCACCATGGTGGTGCCGGCTGGGATCTGCTTCGACAGCCAGTCGCCGCGGATATGGAAATAGACCAGTTCCAGCACGCCGGTCTCGTCGGTGCAGCGGATCTTGTAGGGATGGCGCGGGTTCACCGGCGGCGCGTGCGAATCGATGCGCACGGTCAGGGTGGCGATGCGCCCATGCGGCGCCTGCGCGATCTTCGGCGAGAAACGGCGGTCGACCACGCCGCAGGGCAGATGCCACAGCAGATCGACCACATGGGTGCCGGCCAGCTTCTCCACCAGCTTGCCCAGACGGGGACCGAGGCCGGGAAGTGCCGTGACCGGTTTGAACAGCGGAAACAGGATGGCGGGACGCACGGGCGGGTCGCTACCGGGAAAGCCTTCGACGGCCACCAGAAAGCCGGGTGGACCTTGCTGCGTCAAGGCTGCTGAACGGCATCGGGGAAAAGGCGGGGAAAAGAAGGAACGGCGGAGCGCACCCAAGGCCAGGTGGCCTATGGTGGGGGGCAACGTCGGCCTGGAAATTGGCTTGGACGCGCTCCGCCGATAGGTGCCGTCCGGAGGCAAACGGGAGAACCGGACGGTCAGGTCCGATGGCAGGGAACCATCGGGAAGAGACACCAGATAAGAAGACGCTCAACTGTGACGGGCCGGTGTTTCAGGGGGGCTGGCCCGACCGCGTCACAAGAAGGACATTAGCCCGTCCGCCCTGTCCCCAACCTGACTCAACCATGAATTTCCCTTCATGAACTGGCCAAGCCGAACGGGTGCATCAGGCCGGCGCGTCGGCCTCCCGCCGCTGGGCCAGCGCGGCGAGGCGATAGAGTTCGTCGCCGTCCAGGATGATGACGATGCGGCCGTCGTTCAGCAGGGAGACGCCGCCGACGCCGGGCACATCGGCAAGTCCGGGATGGCTTTCACGGACGAACAGGTCGCCGCGGCGCAGAAGCTTGTCGATCTCCAACCCGATGCGGCGTCCGCCCTGGCGCAGCACGACGACGAGGCGCTGACCGGGACCGGACGGCGGCCACTCCCCCTCGGCGGGAAATCCCAGCGCGTCGGCGAGGCGGACCACCGGCAGCACCCGCTTGCGGCGCATGACGGTCCAGCAGCCGGAGACGCGGTGGAAATCGTCGGCGGTGAAGCCGCAGACCTCCTCGACGAAACGGTCGGGGATCGCCAGCACCTGATCGTCGACCTGGACCAGCAGGGTGCGCAGGATCGCCGCCGACAGCGGCAGGTCGATGGCGAAGGCGGTACCCGCCCCTTCCCGCGTGCGGATGGCGATGCTGCCGCCCAGCCGGGTGATGGCGTTGCGCACCACATCCATGCCGACGCCGCGGCCCGACGTTTCGGTCACCGTGTCGGCGGTGGAGAAACCGGGGGCGAAGATGAACTCCCGCACCGCATCGGGTGACAAATGCAGGCTGTCCTCCTCGCCGATCAGGCCCTGGCGCACCGCCTTGGCGCGCACCGCCTCCGTCGCGATGCCGCGGCCGTCGTCGACGATCTCGACCACGACGCGGCTGTTGCGCTGGATGGCGCGGAGCGACAGCGTGGCCTGGGCCGGCTTGCCGGCCGACTCGCGGTCGGAGGCAGGCTCGATGCCGTGGTCGATGGCGTTGCGCACCATGTGCATCAGCGGGTCGTAGAGCATCTCCACCATGCTCTTGTCGATGCGGACTTCGCCGCCCTCGGTGGCGAAGCGGACCGACTTGCCCTGCCCGCGCGCCAGTTCGCGCACGACGCGGGGAAACTGGTTGAACAGGGATTCGATGGGAACGACACGCAGGTCCAGCGCCGCCTCGCGCAGACGGTCGACGGAGCGGCTGAGCTGGGTGTCGAGATCGAGCAGGTCGCGGCGGTGATGCTCGACCGCCTCGCGCAGGGCACGCAGATCGGGGTCACCGGCACCCAGCCGCTCGGTCAAGGCAGCGAGCGCCGACTCCAGCCGCAAATCGTTGGCGGTGGCGTTGAGGTCGCCGGACAGCAGGACCATGCCGTCGATGCGGGCCATGAAGCGGTCGATCACCTCGCCGGGCACGCGCAGCACGCCCCCCGTGGCGGTCGCCGCCGGGCGGGCGGATGGGGCGGCAGGCGGCGGGGCGGCGGTCGTCACCGAGGGACCGGCGGACTGCACCGCAGGCAGGGACGGCGCGTCGGCAGGGGCCGGCATGTCAGGAGCGAGCGGCTCCGCGCCATCCCCGGCCGGGTCGGACGGCGCGCAGGCGCGGATGCGCAGGAAGCCGCCGCCGGGGTCGATGCCGGCCAGGGCATCCGCCAGGGCCGGAAGCTCCTGCGGTGAGGCGATCAGCACACGCAGCCAGGTCTTGCCGTCGATGAACTCCGGCCAGTTGGTGATGGCGCGCACCTTGCTGCCCATCCACTGGACGAAGCCGGACGCGACCTCCGGCGAGGTCTCCAGAAAGGCGGTGACCTCGTAGAGCCGCATCTCCGGATCGGCGATGGCGGCGCGCAGGTCGGCGGTGCTGTCGGGCGACAGGAAGCGCAGCAGGCCGGGATCGAGCCCAAGGGCCGACAGATCGTCGGCGGTCAGCGGACGGCGCGCCTCGCCCGCCTCCCGCTCGGCCGAGACGGAATCGACGAAGGCGCGCAGACGGCCTTCCAGCGCAGCCACCCCGTCGGCGTCCAGATCCTCGGCCGGATCGCGCGCAGCCCGCGCCGCCAGATCGGCGAGCAGGGTGCGGGCGTCGGCCAGCAGGACCGGCCAGCCGGCATGAATAGCCGCCGGATCAGTGGGGGCCGCACGGCGCATCACATCGGCCAGCACCCGCAGCAGGGCGGAGCCGCGCGGCAGCCGGACGATGTCCAGCGTCGCCGCCATGCGGTCGAGCAGCCCGGCAAGTTCGGCGGCGACGGACGCTTCGGCCAGCGCCGCCGGATCGGCCAGCACCGCATCGACGCGGGCGCCGCCCTGCGCAAGGATCTGGGCGTTGTGGTCGGCCAGCAGGGTCGCCAGGATCGCAGCACCTGCATCCTTACCGGTCAGCCGCCCGATGCGGGCGCTGGCGGTGGCGACGGACTGAAGCTCGCGCAGGATGGCATCGGCGTCACGGGCGGCCAGCGCCTCGCGGAACCGGCGCAGCGTGTCGGCGAAGGGCAGGAGGTTCAGCCGCTCGCAGGCCAACTCCAGTCGGTCGGCCGTGTCGTCGACGCTGCGGACTCCCTCCTCGTCCAGGGTGTCGAGGTCGAGCGCGCGGGTCAGCGTCGCCATCCCGTCATGCAGCAGCCCCACGAACAGGCCGAGCATCCGCTCGTTCTCGTGCAGACGCACCGGCGAGGGCGGCGGCGGGGCGGCGGCGGGCTTGGCGGCGGGGCTTTCCCCGCCCAGCGCGTCGAGCCGCGCCAGCAGGTCGGCCGGCGCCTGCCCGTCGCGGCGGTCGCGCATGCCGGCCTCGGCAAGCCCGCGCAGCGCGTCCAGAGCGTCCAGCAGCGGGGCGGCGACCTCCTCCGTCAGCGCCAGCGCCCCGCTGCGCACACGGCCGAGGATGGTTTCCGCCCGGTGCGCCACCGCCTCCATCGCGAAGAGGTCCATGGCGCGGGCGGCCCCCTTCAGCGAATGGAAGGAGCGGAACAGCGCGGCGATCCGCTCCGCCTCCGGCCCATCGCCGGGGGCGGCGGACAGCAGCTTTTCCAGCAGGTCGCAATGTTCGCCGGCCTCGACGCCGAACTGCCGCCACAGGGTCTCGATCAGTTCGCTGGTCATGGGTCACCGCTCATCGATCACCGCTCTGGAAAGGAGGCGCCGAACCGGAGACTCAGGGTTTCACGGGCGGGGGCAAGCCGGCGGCGCGGCGGATGGCGGCGACGATGTCGTGACCCTTCTTGTGGGCAAGATCGAGGCTCATGGTGCCGGACGGCTTGGCGATGATCTCCACCGCCCCCAGGGCGCGGGCCTCGTTCGCTTCGGGAGAGCCGACCTGCGCGACGGAGGAAATGATGATGACCTTGGCGCGCGACATCAACGACAGATGCTCCATCACCTCCAGCCCCGACATTTCCGGCATCTCGATGTCGAGCAGGACGATGTCGGGCTTCAGGCTCTTGACCATCTCCAGAGCCACCTTGCCGTTTTCGGCCGCGCCGACGAGGGACAGCTCGTCGTCAGCGCGCACGATGTCGCCGATGATGGTGCGCATCAGCACCGAGTCATCGACCAGCAGGATCGTCGGCTTCGCCATGAGTAAAAGCTTCCTATGTTTGCAGCGCCTGTCGGCTTCCGGGGTCTGCCTGACTGTCAGGAGAGTGTGAATAGAGCGTTCAGCTTGCGGGCGATTGACGTAACCGGCAACACCTCCGTGGCGATACCGGCACGGATTGCCGCCCTTGGCATGCCGTCGACCGCGCAGGTCGCCGGATCCTGGACCAGAACGGGAAAGCGGCGTTCCGCGAAGACCGCTCCCCCGTTGCTGCCGTCGTCGCCCATGCCGGTCAGGACGACGGCGACCGGCGACTCCGCCGCTTCCGCCGCGCTGCGGAAGAGCCGGTCGGCCGAGGGATGGTAGATGGCGCCGGCCGGGTCGGCGGCATGCAGGGTGAAGCAGCCGGAGGTGCCGCGTCGCACGGTCCAGTCGCCGCCGCCGCGCAGGATGGTGACGGCTTCCGCGTCGAGCGTCTCGCCGTCGCCCCCCTCCGCCACCGGCCGGCCGAGCGACCGCGCGAGCGACGCGGCGAAACCGGCGGTGAAGCTGGCCGGCATATGCTGCGCCACCACCAGCGGACAGGGCAGCGGTCCGAGCGCGCCCAGCAACTCCGCCAGCGCCACCGGCCCGCCGGTGGACACGCCGACGACGACGAGGTCGGGGCGGCGTCCGCGGACGGACGGACGCGGGGGCCGAGGCGGTTCGGGTGTGGGGTCGGGCGCGGGAGTCGCAACGGAATCGGCGGCCCGCTCCCCCGTCAGGGCCATGCGCCAGCGGCCCCAGTGGCGCACCTTCTCGGTCAGCTGGCGTTCGATGGACGCCATGTCGAAGGTGATGAAGGAGCTGTTCTTGCAGACGAAATCCACCGCCCCGGTTTCCAGCGCCCGGATGGTGGCGGCCGCCCCCTCCGACGTTTCGTTGGAAACCATGATGCAGGGCGGTCCCTTTTCCGCGGCGATGGCCTGAACCGATTCGATCCCGTCCATGACCGGCATGTTCAGGTCCATCGCCACCACATGCGGCTTGAGCTTGCGCGACAGGCGCAGAGCCTCCGCACCGTTGCGCGCCTCGCCGACGATCTCGATGTCGGATGCCGGCTCCAGCATCTGGCGCAGCGCGATGCGGACGAAGTTGCTGTCGTCCACCACCAGCAGGCGGATGCGCGGGTCGGTCATGGCGTGGCGGCCTCGCTCCGGGCGTCTCCGATGGGCAGCACCCTGGTGCCGGCAGCCGCGGCGGCGGTCAGGCCCTCGGGCCGCAGAACCGGGATCAGGGCATTGTCCAGGCGGATCACCGCGGCGGTCAGGCGGTCGGACAGCGGGTCGACATCCTCGCTGTCGATCTTGCGGATGCGTTGGATCTCGTCGGCGATCACCGCCACAGTCCCGCCGTCGATCTCCACCAGGACCGCGATGCCGGGCGTGGCGGGAGCGGCACCGACCGGCGCCCGCGCCAGCAGGCGGCGCAGATCGAGAACCGGGAGGATGCGGCCGTCGACATCGGTCAGCCCGTCGAAGCTTTCGGCGCCCTGCGGCAGGCGCAGCCGGTCCGATACCTCCACCACGCGGCGGACCCTTTCGAACTCCAGCGCATAGATGCGGGCCTCCACCACCAGGGTGAGGAAGCGGCGATAGAAGCGGCGCGGCAGACGGCTTTCCGCCAGATCGTCGTCGGGATCGCCGCCCTCGGGCACGAAGCGGCCGATGTCGTCGAGTTGATCGCCCAGCATGCGCGCCACGCTCCTCACGTCGAGCCAGAGTCCGTCATAGTCCACGATCCGGGCCGCTGCCCCGGATTCTCCCGCGCGCAGGCGGTCCAGCGGCACGCGCACCACGCCCCGCACCCCGTCCACCCGCACGCCCACCGGCCCCCGGCGCGTCCGCAGGACGACGGCATAGCCGCCGGGCCGATCCCCGATACCTGCACCGGCACCGAGCGGATCGGTGACCAGGATCGACCGCTTCTGCACCCGCGCCACGCCGCGCACCAGCGCCGGCGCATGGGGCAACGGATGCAGGTCGCCGACGGGGAAGACCAGCAGCAGATCGGCCATCTCCAGCGCATGGGGTCGGCCGGCGACCTCCACCATCAGCAGGCGGATGCTGGCACGCTCGCGCGACGGGTCGGGCGGCTCCGCGGCACCGCCGGACAGGGCATCGGCATCAGCCAACCCCGGAATGGCGAGTGCCCCGCCGCGCCCCAGCTGCATCAGGTCGGGGTCGAGCAGCCGCAGGGACCGCTCGCCATGGCGCAGCCGGCCGGCCACCGGTGTTCCGCAATCCTCCGGCTCCGCCGCGCACAGCCCCACCCGCTCCGTCGTCAGCGTGCCGCCGATGCGGCCGGCGCGGAGTGCCAGCACGCCGCCCCCGGCGCGCAGCACGATCAGCAGCCCGCCGCGCCGTCCGCCGCTCCAGGCCAGCCGCAGCGAGGGGTAGCCGGTGACGTCCAGCACCGGCAGGATGCGGCCGGCGACATTCGCCAGCCCCTCCACCTGCGGCGGGGCAAAGGGAAGCCGGGTGATGCCGGTCGGCTCCGCCACTTCCTCCACCCGATCGGCGGCGACAGCGAAGGGCGTGCCGGCGATGTCGAAGGTGAGATAGCCACACGTCATGCCGCCGCCCCTCCCCGCCGGTAAGCGAGCGCGCGGTCGCCGCGATGGCGTTCGAAGCCGTGGCCCCGGCCGCAGCCGTCCGGCAGCCGGTCGGTGGTGCCGAGCACCAGCCAGCCACCCGGCGCCACCGCCGCGGTCAACAGGGAGAGCGCCCGTTCACGGCTGCTATCATCGAAATAGATCATGACGTTGCGGCAGGACACGAGATCGAATCCACCGGCCGGCACCCCATCCGGCAGCGACTCATCCATCAGATTGTGGCGGGCGAAGCGCACCACGCGGCGGGCATCGCCATGCACCCGCCGGTACAGCGGCGCCTCCGCCCCCAGCGGCACGAACCAGTTCCCGTAGTCCGCCGGCATTTCGCGGAAGGGGCCCAGCCCCTCGCCGCCATAGCAGGCGTTGGCGGCCTGCCGCACGGCGATGCGGCTGAGGTCCGTGCCGAGAACCTCGACGGTCCAGTCGGTTTCCAGCCCCTGGGCGGTGCGGCGTGCGTGCCCGGCGTCGGCCAGCGCCTCCAGCGTCACGATGGCGAGACCGTAGGCCTCCTCCCCGGTGGCGCAGCCGGCGCTCCACAGCCGCAGGGTCCGCGTCGCGGCGCGCTCGGCGATCAGGCGCGGCAGCAGATGGCTGCGCAGATAGGCGTGATGCGGCAGGTCGCGGAAGAAATAGGTTTCATGGATCGTCAGATTCTCGATCAGGCTCAGCCAGTCCGGGCTGTCGGCCGGCGCCCCTTCGATCTGCGCCACCCAGTCCTCCAGCACCGACAGCGGCATCGCCGCCAGGATGCGCACCAGCTTGCGCTCCAGCGGGCGGTCGTGACGGATCCCCGCCTTGCGCCGGACATCCTCCAGCAGCCGCCGCACCAGATCGTGCAGCGGACCCTCCGATCCGGACGCAGGAGGAACGGCGGCGCCGGTCACGACGCCCGGAAGCGTTCGGCCAGCCGCCGGGTGTCGTCGGCCAGCCGGGACAGATGGACCATGGTCGCGGTGATCTCCTCCGACGCGGCGGCGTTCTTGGAGGCGACGGTGCGGATGTTGCCGACGTTCGATTCGATCTCGACGATATGGTCCTGCTGGTGGGCCATGGCCGCGGCGACCGACTGGACCATGCGGTCGATCTGGGCGACCCGCTCGGCGATGCCATCCATCATCTGCACCACCTCCGCCGTGGCGGTCATCCCCTCCTCCGCCAGTGCTGCGGCGGCCTCGACGATCTCGGCGATCTGGCGGGCGCTCTCGACGGCGTTGTCGGCGAGCTTGCCGACCTCCTCGGCGACCACCTCGAAGCCCTTGCCCTGCTCGCCGGCGCGGGCGGCCTCGATGGAGGCGTTGACCGACAGGATGTTGGTCTTCACCGCGATCTGGGTGATGGCTTCGGTGATGCGGCCGATGCGACGGCTGTTGTCGCCGATGGTCTGGGAAACACGGACCAGCCGCGCCATCTCCGCCTTGCCGCGGTCGGCGAATCCGGCGGTGACACGCACCATGTCGGAGGCGGCGCGGGTGCTGTCGGTGACATCGGCGATGGCCCGGACGGAGCGGCCAACCGCATTCACCACCCGGTCGAGATCCTCGGTCTGGATGGCGGCGCCGTCGGCGACCTGCGACACCGCGGTGCTGGCCTGCCCGGCGGCGACGGCGACCTGGGCGGCCTGCTGGCCGATGTTCCGGAAGGAGGCACGGGCATCCTCCACCAGCGCCGCCATCTCGCCGTAACGGCCGGGGAGAGGCGTTGCGGCCGGTGCGTCGCCGCCCTCATGCGTCAGGCGGCGGAGGGTCGCATGGAGGCTGTCCTGGGTCCGGGCGACACGGGCGAGCGCCGCGGCAATGCCTCCGGTCTCGTCGCCGCGGACAGACAGCGCGGATGCATCGTCCGGCGTTGCGGGGTCCGGCGTTCCGGCGGCGAGGCGGTCCGCAGCCGCCTCCAGCCGCGTCATCGCGTCCGACAGATCGAGCGCCAGGACACAGCCGATCAGCAGCGCCAGGGCAAGCGCGCCGCCTGTGGCGAGCCAGACGGTCTGCGGCGTGGCATCCGGAACGGCCTGGGGAAGCAGAAGGGGAACGAGCGCTGCCGCCATGGGGAGAAGAACGGCGAGTCCGAAGCGGGGAAGGATCCGCAAGCTGGCCGGAAGGGACATCGCAGTAAAGGCTCCTCACGAACGACCAGCGGCAACCCGCGACATCCCGCGGAGACCGCACGCCACCCTTATGACTTGCCGGATGCACCCCAACCGAAGCAAGGTGAATCCGGCAGATGGACTGGGATGCCGCAGGTCACGCGGGGCTTCCGCCGTCCGCCCATCGCTCAACCCGGCGCCGCCCTCGGGGCGGCCTTGATCGGACCTCCACCGGCATGTCCATCGCCACCCGCATCGCCCTGGGCTTCGCCGCCGTCCTGCTGCTGACGCTCGCCGTCGCCGTCGTCGGCTGGAGCGGGCTGAACACCTACGCCTCGCGGGTGGAGATCGCTGCCCAGACCGCCCGCCTGGACACGCTGCTGTACAGCGCCCGGCAGGAGGAGTCGCGCTACCTGCTGGACGTCGACCCGTCCGCCAGCCGGCGGGTGCGGCAGTTGACCGACCAGTTGAGGACTGATGCCGAAGCACTGCTGGCCCTGCCCGATCATGCGGTCCCCCCGGAGGCATTGCGCGAGGCGCTGGAGAAGCTGGCGGCCTACCGCAAGTCCTTCGACGAGGTGGTCGGGCTGGAGGTCGACCGCTTCGCCAGCCTGGCGAAGCTGCGCAAGCAGACCTCCGCGCTGCTGGTGATCGCCCAGACGCTGACGCACGAGCAGTCGGTGCGCTATGCCGATGCGCTGGCGCGGGTGAAGGCCGACCCCGGCGACCGTGCGGCGGTGACGGCGCTCGAGTCCTCGGCACTGCTGGTTTCCATCGCCGGGCGGCTGATCCAGGACACCCGCGGCGCGCTGCTGGACGTGCAGCAGTTCCTGATCGACCATGGCGGTTCCGGCCGCAACTCCCTCAGCGCCAGCATCGACCGGTTGCTGGCGGTCGTTGGCGATGTCCGCAAGGCGGCCAACGACGGGGAAGCCCTGCGCGAGTCGGAGAAGCTGACCGCCTCCATCATGGGGGTGGAGACGGAGTTCCTGCTGGTGGCCGACATCGTCGCCCGGCGCAACGCCGCGCGGGACGCCATGCGCGACGCCGCCAGGATCGTCAACGATCAGGTGACGCAGCTGGTGGCGGCCCAGACGGCCGAGCGCGAGGCCGGACGGTCACGCGCGGTCATGCTGTTGTGGAGCGGCGCGCTCGTCGCGCTGGCCGCCGGCACGATCCTGTCCATCCTGATCGCCCGCAGCCTGACCGGCCCCATCGCCGCCACCACCGCGGCGGTCCAGCGCCTGTCGGACGGCGATCTGACGGTGGCGGTGCCCAACACCGGCCGGCAGGACGAGCTGGGCTCCATCGGCCGTGCCGTCGCCACCGTCATCCAGGTGCTGCACGGACTGCATGGCGAGATGCACAGGCTGTCCGGCAAGCCGGTGGACTCGCTTGAGACGGTCGGGACGCGCCAGGCTCCGGACTTCCATGGTGCCTATGGCGAGATGGTGGCCCTGCTGCAGGAAACCGGCGCGGCCTTCCGCACCATCGGCGAGCAGGCGACCCAGGTCGCCGTCGCCGCCGGGCAGGCCAGCACCGCCATCGCCCATGTGTCGGACGGCGCATCGGAACAGACCGACGATCTGGATCAGGTGGCGACCGCGGTCGGGCAATCGGCCCGCGCCATCGCCCATGTCACCGACAGCACACGCGATGCGTCCGACATGGTGAAGGATGCCGCCGACTTCGCCGACGGTGGGCGGCAGGACATGGCGCGGCTGCTGCGCGTCTCGCAGACCATCGCCGACAACAGCCGGCGCATCGGGCGCATCACCGAGGCGATCACCCAGATCGCGGTGAAGACCAACATCCTGTCGGTCAACGCCTCCATCGAGGCCGCCCGCGCCGGCGAGCAGGGCAAGGGCTTCGAGGTGGTGGCCGAGGAGGTCGGCAAGCTTGCCGACAATGCCGTCGAAAGTGCCCGCCAGATCGCCGAGATCGTCGAGGCCGCCGCAGCACTGGCCGAAGAGGGCAAGACCGTCACCGAACAGGCGCGGCGCCGGATGGACGGTCTGGCCGAACGGGTCGACCGCATCGACGGCGCTTTCCAATCGGTCGCGGTCGCCATGGAGGAACAGCAGGCCTCCGTCCGCGAGATCGAGCGGTCGGTCGAGAGCGTGCGCACCGTCGCTTCCAAGAATGCCGCCGCGTCGGAGGAGATCGCCGCGACGATGGTGCATCTCTCCCGCCTTGCCGATGAAACGCGCCGTCAGGTGTCGCGCTTTCAAGCCGGCTGAAGCTTGGCCGTTGCCGAAGTTCTGAACAGGAAGCGAAACCCGGAAGCGTTTTCGGCGCTGCATGCCGCTGCGCAGGGCCACCAGCCGCAGTCTCTGAAGTGGTAATTCTTAATCCCAGCCGGGATTACATGGCATTTAAAGTTCTTTTAACCCTATTCCACGCCTAATCGGTTTGCGGGAACGCTCGATCCCGAGAAGACGCTCTACTGAACATTAGACCCACACGACACCAAGGGAGTTCCCCATGCCCGCACAGAAGGTCGCCGATGAAGTCCGCTTGGCCAGCCGCATCCACGCGCGCCTGCTGGACGCCTTCATCGATTTGACGGAGCGGGAACTGGCCGGGCTGGCTCCGGGCTTCGCCGAGGAAAGCCTTACGGAGGCGCTGGACGCTCTGCGCGCCGCCCGCAAGTCTTACGGCACGACCGCCGGGGTGATGGTCATTTCCAACCTGCAACTGCCGCAGGCTTCGAACGCCGCCTGACCCCGGATGCCATCCTGCGACCGGTCGGGCCGCGACAGATCAGGCGGTGACCGCCTTGCGGGTCCGCGGCTTGCGCGCCTTTGGGGGCTCGGCCGGCGCGGCTTCCGCTTCGGCGGGCTTTACCACACTGCGCGGCTTGGCGTTGGTGGTCTTGCGCGGAGCCTTCACCACGGCGACAACCGGCGCATGATCGGGCGGCGCATGATCGGGAACGACAACCGCTTCGGCCAGGACCGCGCGTTCGGCCTGGGCCCAATGGTCGGCATCGCGGCCATGGGGACAGCCCTCTTCCAGCCAGATCGCATAGGCGCGATCACGGATGCGCTGTTCGACATCCACGCTCATTACATCTCCCCGGGGAATGGTGGTCAATTTTGCTGCGATGCAAAGACTGCCGAATTCCGAAAATGCGCGCAACCAAGCGGATCGTTATCGGCCGTCAATCCGATGACGTTTCGCCATGGTCCGGCTGCCGGCCTTGCTGGACCTCGCGCCATTTGGTGACGTTGCGGTTATGGTCCGCCAGCGACTTGGCGAAGACATGGCCGCCGGTGCCGTCGGCGACGAAATACAGGAACTCGTGCCGTTCGGGCTTCATCACCGCCTGGATCGAGGCCTTGCCCGGATTGGCGATCGGACCCGGCGGGAGGCCGGTGGCGACATAGGTGTTGTAGGGTGACTCGAACTTCCAGTCGTTGCGGGTCAAGGCCCGCCCCAGCTCGCCGCTGCCATCGGTCAGCGCATAGATCACCGTCGGATCGGACTGCAGCTTCATGCCGGCCTCCAGCCGGTTGACGAAAACCCCCGCCACCCGCGGCCGCTCGGCCGCGATGCCGGTCTCCTTCTCGACGATGGAGGCGAGCGTCAAGGCCTGCTGCGGCGTTTCGAACGGCAGATTCTGGTCGCGGTTTTTCCAGGCCTCGCCAAGCGCCTGGGTCATCGCCGTCTGCATCCGCTCGATCAGGGCAGCGCGGCTGTCGCCATAGGCAAAGTGGTAGGTCTCCGGCAGAAGGGAACCTTCCTTCGGCGGCTTGGATAGATCGCCGGTCAGTCCGGTTTCCCGTGCGAGCAGTGCGACCACCTGGGCGGAGGTCAGCCCCTCCGGCACGGTGAAGCGACGCACGACGGTGCGGCCCTGGCGCATTTGCTCCAGGACGCCTTCGATGCTGATTCCCGCGGGGAACTGGTATTCGCCGGCCTTCAGTTCACGGAAGGTGCCGGACAGCTTGGCCGCGGCGGCGAACACCAGCGGCGAACCGATCACGCCGGAGTCGCCCAGCGTGATGGCGATGGCCTCCAACCCGCTGCCGCGCGGGATGATGACCGTTTCGGATTGCTCCAACGGTCCGGGGGCCGAATAGCGCTGGTAGCCCCAGACGCCGATTCCGCCCGCCGCACCGACAGCGAGGACCAGCGTCCCCGCAAAAATCCGGAGACCCCAGCCCATCGCTCACCTCTTGAAGACTGCAGACCGCAACGCGGGTGCGGCGCTTCGTTTACGCAAATTCCTTGAACACCAGCGAGGCATTGGTGCCGCCGAACCCGAAGGAGTTCGACAGCGCGGCGCGCACGCGGCGCTCCTGCGCCACCTTCGGCACCAGATTGACGCCCAGGCAGCTCTCGGACGGATTTTCGAGATTCAGCGTGGGCGGCACGATGCCGTGGTTGATCGCCTTGATCGAATAGATCGCCTCGACCGCACCGGCGGCCCCCAGCAGGTGGCCGATGGCCGACTTGGTGGAGGACATCGCCAGATTGTCCATGGCGTCGCCGAACAGGCGCTTCACCGCACCCAGCTCGATCTCGTCGCCGAGCGGCGTCGAGGTGCCGTGGGCGTTGACGTAATCGATATCGGACGGGTTCAGCCCGGCGCGCTTCAACGCGGCCTTCATGGCACGGAAGCCGCCATTGCCGTCTTCCGCCGGAGCGGAGATGTGGTGCGCGTCGCCGGACATGCCGTAACCGACGACTTCGGCGTAAATGGTGGCGCCGCGCTTCTTGGCGTGCTCCAGCTCCTCCAGCACGACCACACCGGCACCCTCGCCGATGACGAAACCGTCGCGCTCCTTGTCATAGGGGCGCGATGCCTTTTCGGGCGTGTCGTTGAAGCTGGTGGACAGTGCGCGCATCGCGGCGAAGCCGCCGACGCCGAGACGGCTGACCGCCGCCTCCGTACCGCCGGCGACCATGATGTCGGCATCGTCCCACATGATCAGACGGGCAGCGTCGCCGATGGCGTGCGCGCCGGTCGAGCAGGCGGTGACGACCGCATGGTTGGGGCCCTTGAAGCCGTGCTGGATCGAAATATGGCCGGAGGCCAGATTGATCAGGCAGGCCGGGATGAAGAAGGGCGACAGGCGGCGCGGACCCTTTTCGTGCAGGGTAACGGCGCCATCGGCGATACCCGGAAGGCCGCCGATACCCGAACCGACCATGACGCCGGTCCGCTCGCGCTCTTCATCGGTCTGGGGAACCCAACCCGAATCCTTGATTGCTTCCTGCGCCGCGGCGATGGCGAAGATGATGAAATCATCCATCTTCCGCTGGTCCTTCGGCGGAATGAAGGTGTCGGCGTTGAACTCGCCCTCACCGTTTCCGCGCGGGACCTGCCCGGCGACTTTGGAGGCCAGGTCCGAAGCGTCGAACCCCGTGATGCCGCGGATTCCCGACGTTGCGGAAATCAGCCGCTCCCAGTTCAGCGTGTGGCCGACGCCGAGCGGCGTGACCATACCGAGTCCGGTGACGACGACACGTCTCATGAGGCTGTTCCTTGACCTTTCCTCGAATAAACTGTCGACGATCTGGTCGTCGACGGCCAGGCTCCGCGCTGCTGGTGTTGCAAATGCGGTTTGCCTGGCCCTCGGGGGCTCAATGCCCGCGGCCCGATCAGGCGGCGGCGTTGGCCTTGATGAAGTCGATGGCGTCCTTCACCGACAGGATCTTCTCCGCGGCGTCGTCCGGGATCTCGACACCGAACTCTTCCTCGAAGGCCATGACCAGCTCGACGGTGTCGAGGCTGTCAGCGCCCAGATCGTCGATGAAGGAGGCGTTCTCCACCACCTTCGACTCCTCGACACCCAGGTGGTCCACAACGATCTTCTTCACGCGCTCGGCGATGTCGCTCATCTTTTAAGACCTTCCAATCCTTGAAACCGCTCGGGATAATCCGGTCGGAGCAACACGCGAAGAACGTGCCGTCCTGCCGCGAAAAGCCCCGTCCGATAACACATTTCAGCAGCCTTGACCAGCACCCGCGAGCGAGCCTGGTTGGCGCCGTTCTTCACACGTGGCGATGCCGCCCCGTCAGATCCTCATCAGATCATAGCCATGCCGCCGTTGATATGCAGCGTCTGGCCGGTGACGTAGGCGGCCTCCTCGCTCGCGAGGTACACGACCCCGGCGGCGATCTCGTCCGACTGGCCCATGCGGCCTGCCGGGATAGATGGGAGCAGCTTTTGCTTCTGCTCTTCGTTCAGCGCGTCGGTCATGGCCGTGGCGATGAAGCCCGGCGCGACGCAATTGACGGTGATGCTGCGCGAGCCCAGTTCGGCCGCCAGCGACTTCGACATGCCGATCAGGCCGGCCTTGGAGGCGGCGTAGTTCGCCTGCCCCGCGTTGCCGGTGACGCCGACGATCGACGTGATGTTGATGATGCGGCCCCAGCGGCGCTTCATCATGCCGCGCATGGCGGCCCGCGACAGGCGGAAGGCCGCCGTCAGGTTCACGTCGATAACCGACTGCCAGTCCTCGTCCTTCAGGCGCATGGCGATCTGGTCGCGGGTCAGGCCGGCATTGTTGACGAGAATGTCGATCTTGCCCAGCGCCGCCTCGGCGTCCTTGAACAGCTGTTCGGTGGCGGCGGCCTCCGACAGGTTGCCGGGCACGACGAAGGCGCGCTCGCCCAGCTCGGCGGCCAGGGCCTCCAGAGGGGCGACACGGGTGCCGGACAGCGCGACGGCAGCGCCCTGGGCGTGCAGCGCACGGGCGATCGACGCGCCGATGCCGCCGGACGCGCCGGTGACGAGGGCCGACTTGCCGGTCAGGTCAAACATGGATGGCCTCATGACGCTGATTTATCAGAGTGCTGATACAATCACAGGGTTTTCAGGAACGACTCGACATCGGCCGGGGTGCCGACCGACACCGCCGCCATATCCTTGTCGATGCGCTTGGTCAGCCCGGCGAGCACCTTGCCCGACCCGACCTCGACCAGCCGTTCGACGCCCTGCTCCTTCATATGGAGCACGCATTCGCGCCAGCGGACCATGCCGGTCACCTGCTCGACAAGCAGGCGGCGGATGGCGTTGGGATCGGACACCGCCGAGGCGGTGACGTTGGCAACCACCGGAACCACCGGCGCGGAAATCGTGACGTTCGCCAGAGCCTCCGCCATTGCGTCGGCGGCCGGCTGCATCAGCGAGCAATGGAAGGGAGCGGACACCGGCAGGCGCACCGAACGCTTCAGCCCGCGTTCCGCCGCCAGCGCGATGGCGCGGTCGATGGCGTCGGCGCTGCCGGAGATCACCACCTGCCCGACCGAATTGTCGTTGGCGATGCTGCACACCTCGCCCTGGGCCGCGTCGGCGGCAATCGCCTGCGCCTGGTCCAGATCGGCACCCAGCAGGGCCGCCATGGCGCCCTTGCCGACCGGAACGGCCTTCTGCATCGCCTGCCCGCGCAGCTTCAGCAGGCGCGCGGTGTCGCCCAGCGAGAAGGCACCGGCAGCGCAGAGCGCCGAATACTCGCCCAGCGAATGGCCGGCGACGAAGGTGGCATGCTTGGACAGATCGACACCGCCCTCGCTCGCCAGCACCCGCATCACCGCGACGCTGACCGCCATCAGGGCGGGTTGGGCGTTTTCGGTCAGGGTCAGATCGGCCTCGGGGCCCTCGACCATCAGGCGCGAAAGCCGCTGGTTCAGCGCATCGTCCACCTCTTCAAAGGTGTGACGAGCGACTTCGAACGCCTCGGCGAGTTCGCGGCCCATGCCGACGGCCTGGCTGCCCTGCCCCGGAAAGACGAACGCCCTGATCATGCTTCGGTGAAACCCTGGATGAATGCGCCCCGCCCCTGCGGCGGCACCATGGATTGGGCGACAGTCATACCCTCACTTTTGAGCAAGTCAAGCGACGCGCGATGACCAAAGCGACAATGGTGCGATAAAACGCCACGTATTGAGGCAGAAAGCCCACGAAAAACCGCCAGTCCCAAGGGGTTGTTCGTGGGCTCGCACAGAGGTGCCGCTCACCGGGTCTTGCACCCTTTGCCGCAGTGCAAATCAAAGGCCTGCGGTCATGCCTTGCCCACCAGCGCCACCCTGGTCCATGGCCTGACCTGCGCCAGCATCTCCAGCACCATCGGGCCGATCAGGCCGGAAAGCAGAGCCCCCCAGAAAATTACGCCGTCCGGGGCGTCCATATGGTGCAGCACCACCCGCGTGCCGGCGGCGAACAGGGCATGATGCAGGTAGATCGCATAGGATGAGGCGCCGACGGTCCGGAAAACCCGGCTCGACGGCATGGCATGAAGCAGGGTCACCGCCCCGCCCATGCCGCACAACAGGGCAACGCTGCTGTTCCAGCCGAAATGGGGCAGATACCCCCACAGCGATGCCTGATGAAGCGCGACACCAGCGGCAAGTGCAGCGCCGGCCGCCGCCTGCATCGTCTGCCGCAGGACCATCGCCCGGAACCGGGTGACACCCACCCCGAACAGGAAGTGCGGCAACAGGAAGCAGGCCTCGTTGATCGAGAAGACGTTCGATTCGACATGGACCGTCAGGCAGGCCGCCACCGCTGCGGCCATTGCCAGCACGAATCCGCCCGGCCTGTCCATGGCATGGAGCGCGTCGAGCAGCGCCACGACGGAGAAGATCAGGAAAAGCGCCTGCAAATACCAGAAATGGGCATAGGGATAGACGTAGATCCGCCACATCGACTCGGGGACGAAGCTTCCGTTCGCGCCCGGCGCATGCGTCTGCAGGAAATAGAAGATGGCGGACACCACCAGGAACGGGAAGCCCAGGCGGCGAAGCTTCTTGATGAAGAAGGTCTTCAGCCGGTCGCTCCGGGCCGGGTTCAGGGCATAGACCAGCCCCGAGATGAAGGTGAAGAGCGGCATGCGGATCAGCTCGAAGCTGTCGGTGGCATAGCGGTAGATCGACCCCTCCGCCACCTGCATTCCGGATCCGGGAATGCCGACCACGTGATAGGCGACCAGCAGGATGCAGGCCAACCCTCTCAGTTCCACGACATGGTACGGCAACATGTTTTTGCGCATGGCTACTCCAGGCACCGGGCTGTCATGCCGCCGGTGGAGCATGCCGGGGCGAGTCGACCCATAGCTCCGCCGGGAACGGCAGTCGCAACATGGCGCCTGGGGCGGTGTATTGCACTTCGGTCAAATGCGCCGGACCGTATCCCGCGCGATATCCACCCTTGCCCCACCCCTACCCAGCCCATTTCCGGGAAGCGCAGCGGTGTTCATCCGGGCAGCACCCCCGTTCATCCGGACAACACCCTATGGCCGGCATAGGTTTTCCAAAAGGCAGGGAGGTTTTCCACTTGCTACCACCGCCGGCCTGTGCATACTGCGCCGCTTCATAACTCCTTGCCGCCGGTCCGCCGTCGGCTAGGCCCGGGCGGCTGATCCGATCCATGAGGGATGGGGCGCAGCGCCGGACCATGAACAGCCATGGGGAGTGCAATGGCACTTTACGAGTGCGTGCTGATCGCGCGCCAGGACATTTCGGCCGCCCAGGCCGAGCAGCTCTCTGAGCAGTTCGCCCAGATCGTTCGCGACAACGGCGGCACGATCGCCAAGAGCGAATACTGGGGTCTGAAGACCCTCACCTACAAGATCAAGAAGAACCGCAAGGGTCACTACACCCTCTTCAACATCGACGCGCCGGCCGCCGCCGTCGCCGAGATGGAGCGGAACATGAGCATCAGCGAAGACGTGCTGCGCTTCATGACCGTGCGTGTCGACGAGCTCGACGCCAACCCGTCGGCGATGATGCAGAGCCGCAACGAGCGCGGTGAGCGCGGCGATCGTGGCGATCGTGGTCCGCGTCGCTTCGACGACCGTGGCCCGCGCCCGCCGCGTCGCCAGGAAAACGTTGCCGCCGCCGAAGGGGAGTCCGCGTAAATGTCCGACAAGCAGACCACGGGCGCTCCGGCCCGCACCGGCGGCGCTCGCCGCCCGTTCTTCCGTCGCCGCAAGACCTGCCCGTTCTCGGGCGCGAATGCACCGGCGATCGACTACAAGGACGTCAAGCTGCTGTCCCGCTTCATCTCCGAGCGCGGGAAGATCGTCCCGAGCCGCATCACCGCGGTCTCGACGAAGAAGCAGCGCGAACTGGCCCGCGCCATCAAGCGCGCCCGTTTCCTGGCCCTTCTCCCCTACGTGGTGAAGTAAGCCCGGCAACGGCCGAACTGTTTCGGTGAAGGTTCTTCAAGGGGTTTCCATGGCCTTGGGTCCGGCCGTTCCGCTGGTGGTCGCCGTCGGCGGCGGTCTGGCGAGCGCGTTCTTCTACCTGTCGGTCACGTTCGGCGGGATGGGTGCGCTGATCCTGGGCTATCTGGCCCCCCTGCCCCTGTTCCTGACGGGACTGTGGCTGGGGGCTCCGGTGGTGGCGCTGGCCGGTCTGGCCGGTGCCGCCGCGGTGCTGCTGGGCACCTCCGGCAGCATGCTGGTGGCGCTGTCCTACCTGGTGACCGGGGCTGCCCCGGCGATCCTGGTGGTGCGGCAGTCGCTGCTGGCGCGCTCGCGGGAGGATGGTTCCCTTGAATGGTATCCGCCCGGCCGGGTCCTGATGGGCCTGACCGGGATGGGCGTGGCGGCGCTGCTCGCCGCGGTGATCCTGACGCTCGGAGAGCCCGGTGGGCTCGAAGGGCTGATGCGGCAGACCCTGGCCCGAGTCGTCGAGCCGGCGTTCCGCTCGCAGGGCCAGCCGGCCCCGGATCCCGAGGCATTCTGGGTGGCGGCCGTCCTGCCGGGACTGGTTGCGGTCTCATGGCTTGTCATGACGATCGTCAACGCGGTGCTGGCGCAGGGGGCGCTGATGCGGTTCGGCCGCAACCGGCGCCCTGCCATGCGTCTGGCCGAGCTGGAGCTGCCAGGCTGGTTGGCGCCGCTGTTCGCGGTGTCGGTCGCGGCGGCATCGGCCGTACCGGGAACCGTCGGGTTCCTGGCGGTCAATCTGGCCCTGATCCTGGCAATCCCGTTCGCCTTCGCCGGGCTTTCGGTGGTTCATGTATTCGCCAGCAGCAAATCGGCGCGAACGCTGATCCTGGTTGGCTTCTACATGATGCTGTTTCTCTTCGGGTGGCCGATCCTGCTTTTGGTCGGCCTGGGCATGATCGAGCAATGGATCGGGCTGCGCCGCCGGTTTTCCCCCGCGGCCCCCGGTCAGGAGGACGAGTGATGGAAGTTATTCTGCTGGAGCGGGTCGAGAAGCTCGGCCAGATGGGTCAGGTCGTCAATGTGCGTCCCGGCTTCGCCCGCAACTATCTGCTGCCGCAGCGGAAGGCCATGCGCGCCACCAAGGCGAACCTGGCTGTCTTCGACAAGCAGAAGGCCCACCTTGAGGCCGTGAACCTGGAGCGCCGCAAGGACGCCGAGCAGGTCGCGACCAAGATGGACAACGTGACGGTCGTCGTGATCCGTCAGGCCGCCGAGACCGGCGTCCTGTACGGCTCCGTCACCACCCGCGACGTCTCCGACGCGCTGACCGCCGCCGGCTACAAGACCGACCGCAAGCAGGTCCAGATCGACACCCCGATCAAGACCCTGGGTCTGTTCAAGCTGCGCGTCGTCCTGCACCCGGAAGTGTCGATCACGGTCACGGTCAACGTCGCCCGTTCGGCTGAAGAGGCCGAGCTGCAGGCCCAGCGCGGTGGCATGATCACCGCCGCCGACCTGCGCGACGACGACGAGGAAGAGACCTACGTCGAAGAGACCGCGACCGAGGAAGAGGAGGGCTGATAGCCCTTCTGCCGCGGCAACCCCGAGGACGCCTTCGGGGTTTTCGCGGCACCGTCGCACCGCTCGTCCGGAAACCGCCCGCCCCACCCGGGGCCGGGCGGTTTTCCGCATTCAGGGCGCGGCGGCGCACATAACTCTGCGCATAGGGCAGCAATGCCCAATTGGGTAGCAGTTCTGACCGATTGACGAATTGTCGCCCCCCGCCTTGCGCGCGATGCTTGGACGGCACCGCGGAAGGAGTTCGGCATGCTGCTGGTTCGTCTGCTTGCCGCCGCCAAGGGCGACGGAACCCTCAATCTCGTTACGGCCGATGGAAAGCATCACCGGATCGGCTCCGGTCCTCCACATCTGACCCTTCGCCTCCATGACCGCAAGGTCGAGCGGGACCTGCTGATCAATCCTCGCCTGCGCTTTGGCGAAGCCTATATGGACGGCCGCTTTTCAATCGAGGGCGGCACCATCTACGACCTGCTGGCGATGCTGATGAGCGGCGCCGAGGTGCAGGGTGCGCTGGGCCGGGCATTGGAATCGCTGTCGCCATTGCTGCGCCATGTGCAGCAATACAATCCGATGCAGCGATCTCGGCAGAATGTCGAACATCACTACAACCTGTCACGCCAGTTCTATCAGCTCTTCCTCGACCGGGACATGCAGTATTCCTGCGCCTATTTCCCCGAGCCGGGGATATCGCTGGACGAGGCACAGGAGGCCAAGAAGCGGCACATCGCAGCCAAGCTGCTGATCGTGCCGGGCATGCGGGTGCTCGACATAGGCTGTGGCTGGGGCGGCATGGCGCTCTATCTGGCGCGGCACACCGGGGCACGGGTGACCGGCATCACACTGTCGTCCGAACAGCTGGCGGTCGCCCACCAGCGG
This sequence comes from Azospirillum palustre, assembly GCF_002573965.1. Lineage (NCBI taxonomy): Bacteria > Pseudomonadati > Pseudomonadota > Alphaproteobacteria > Rhodospirillales > Azospirillaceae > Azospirillum > Azospirillum palustre. The sequence continues at coordinate 1,536,660 of NZ_PDKW01000043.1, forward strand.
GCGGAGGAGGCGGGGCTGGCCGACCGGGTCACCTTCGAGCTGCGCGACTATCGCGAATTCGCCGCCGCCCACCGGGGGGCCTTCGACCGCATCGTCTCGGTCGGCATGTTCGAGCATGTCGGCGTGCCGCATTACCGCGATTACTTCGCTGCGATACGCGAGATGCTGAACGACGAGGGCGTGGCCCTGATCCACTCCATCGGCCGGCTCGACGGGCCGGCAAGCACCAACCCCTGGATCCGCAAATACATCTTCCCCGGCGGCTATTCCCCTGCCCTGTCGGAGGTGCTGCCGGTCATCGAACGGTCCGGCCTGCTCGCCACCGACCTGGAGGTGCTGCGCCTGCATTACGCCGAAACGCTGCGCCACTGGCGTGCCCGCTTCCTCGACCGCTGGCAGGAGGCCAAGGCCCTCTACGACGAGCGGTTCTGCCGCATGTGGGAATTCTATCTGGCCGGTGCCGAACTGGCCTTCCGGCTGCAGGGGCACATGGTCTTCCAGGTCCAGGTCGCACGCTCGCTGGGAGCGGTGCCTCTGACCCGCGACTACATGCTGAATGCGGAACGCGATCTTGCCGGTACGCCGGCCGGCTATCCGGCGGAACGGCAGCCCTCACGCACGCCGGAGTCGGCGGCCTGACCGTTCCAGGCATTGGATTTGCGGCCCCGGCGCGGCATTTCGCCGCTAAATGGCCACAATCCGGCCAACCGGTAATACCAATTGACCATCATGGCCGGGCGCAGGGCCGTGTTGCAAGCGGAATCGTGCGACATCGACGCCTGAACCACCGCCGTACCTTCCTTTCCGTCACGGGGCGATGCTATATAACCGCGATTGATTTCCGCCCGGGGTACCGGGGAGCCACCCAAGCGGCATGCTCCCCGGCAACAAGCGCCCGCTGGACGACGCGCCCGGCTCCCAAGGAATGACAACGCCCTTACCCGTTCGGGGAGATCTCGCACCCATGACCAAGATCAAGGTAGCCAATCCGGTCGTCGAACTCGACGGCGACGAGATGACGCGCATCATCTGGCAGTTCATCAAAGACAAGCTGATCCTGCCCTACCTCGACATCGACCTGAAGTACTACGACCTCGGCATCGAGAACCGCGACAAGACCGACGACAAGGTCACCGTCGAGTCCGCGAACGCCATCAAGCAGTATGGCGTCGGCGTCAAGTGCGCGACCATCACCCCGGACGAAGCGCGGGTGAAGGAGTTCGACCTCAAGAAGATGTGGAAGTCGCCGAACGGCACCATCCGCAACATCCTGGGCGGCACCGTCTTCCGCGAGCCGATCGTCTGCGAAAACGTTCCGCGCTATGTTCCGGGCTGGACCAAGCCGATCATCATCGGCCGTCACGCCTTCGGCGACCAGTACAAGGCCACCGACTTCGTCGTCCCCGGCCCGGGCAAGATGACGATCAAGTGGGAAGCCGCCGACGGCAGCAGCCAGATCGAGCATGAGGTGTTCGACTACCCCAGCGCCGGTGTGGCGATGGGCATGTACAACCTCGACGACTCGATCGAGGGCTTCGCCCACTCCAGCCTGATGTACGGCCTGGAGCGCGGCTACTCGGTCTATCTGTCGACGAAGAACACGATCCTGAAGGCCTATGACGGCCGCTTCAAGGACATCTTCCAGAAGATCTTCGACGAGACCTACGCCGACCAGTTCAAGGCCAAGGGCCTGGTCTACGAACACCGCCTGATCGACGACATGGTCGCTTCGGCCCTGAAGTGGGAAGGCGGTTTCGTGTGGGCCTGTAAGAACTACGACGGCGACGTCGAGTCGGACGTCGTGGCGCAGGGCTTCGGCTCGCTGGGCCTGATGACCTCGGTCCTGGTCACGCCGGACGGCAAGACCGTCGAGGCCGAGGCCGCCCATGGCACGGTGACCCGCCACTACCGCGAGCACCAGAAGGGCAAGGAAACCTCGACCAACCCGATCGCCTCGATCTATGCCTGGACCCAGGGCCTGGCCTATCGCGGCAAGTTCGACGACACCCCGGACGTGATCAAGTTCGCCCAGACGCTGGAGCGCGTCTGCGTCGAGACCGTCGAGTCCGGCTTCATGACCAAGGATCTCGCCATCCTGATCGGCCCGCAGCAGCCGTGGCTGACCACGAAGCAGTTCCTGGACAAGCTGTCGGACAACCTGGAAAAGAAGATGGCCGCCTGGTCGTAAGGCCGGCGTCGTTTTCAGCCGCCGCTTTCTTCACGAGGGTGCGACGCCGCGTCCGGGTCAAACCGGACCGCGGCTCGGCTAGGGTTCGAGCGGGGAGTTTCGGCTCCCCGCTTTTTTCTTGTCCGAATTTGAAAAGGAATGAACCCGATGTCCAACGATCTGTTCCGCGTCGCCGTCATCGGTGCCGGCGAGACCGGAACGCCACTGCTGCGCAAGCTGCTGGCCGCTCCCTTCGTCGAACTGCTGGGTGTGGCGGATCTCGATCCGGAGGCGCCGGGCATGCGCCTTGCCGAACACCGGGGCGTGAAGACCACCACCAACTTCCACGATCTGGCGAAGCTGGGCGATGGTCTGGATGTGCTGATCGATGTCACCGGCGTGCCGGCGGTGCGGGAATCGCTGCGCAAGGCGATGCAGGAGACCGGCAACCACCACACCGTGATCGTCCATGAGATGGTGGTGCAGCTGATGCTGTCGCTGTTGAACGGCGAGTTGGTGCGGTTGAAGCACGACACCCAGGATTACTGAGGCACGCTGTTGCGGCGGGGGCGGCATTTGCAGCCTCTCCGAATTGGCTCATGATGGGGTGTGAGGGCGCCTGCGACGGCGCCCGTCCATGTCAGGAGCGGCGATCGATGGAACTCGGCATTCTGGTCATCGCGGCGTTCGTGCTGGTCGTCATTCTGGCGATCACGAGCGTCCGCACGGTCCCCCAGGGCTTCAACTTCATCGTCGAGCAGCTGGGCCGCTATCAGGAGACCCTGCATCCCGGCTTCAACGTGATCTTTCCGGTCATCAGCTCGATCCGGGCCAAGGTGGACATGCGCGAGACGGTGGTGGACGTGCCGTCGCAGAGCGTCATCACCAAGGACAATGCCGCGGTGACCGCCGACGGGGTGCTGTACTTCCAGGTGCTGGACCCGATGAAGGCGACCTACGAGGTCAACGACCTGCAGCGGGCGATCCAGACGCTGGCGATGACCACCACCCGGACGGTGATGGGGTCAATGGACCTCGACGAGTTGCTGAGCCAGCGCGAGGCGATCAACGCCAACCTGCTGCGCGCGGTGGACGAGGCCACCGCCTCCTGGGGTGTGCGGGTGACCCGCATCGAATTGCGCGACATCACCCCGCCCGACGACATCGTCCAGGCCATGGGCCGGCAGTTGAAGGCCGAACGCCTTCGCCGCGCCCAGATTCTGGAGGCCGACGCCGAGAAGGAAAGCCAGATCCGCATCGCCCAGGGCAAGCTGGAAGCCGCCAAGCTGGAGGCGGAGGCGCGCGAACGGCTGGCGGAGGCCGAAGCCAAGGCGACGCGGCTGGTGTCGGAAGCGGTGGCGCAGGGTTCGAACCAGGCCCTGGGCTATTTCCTCGGTCAGAAATACATGGAGGCGTTGAAGGCCTTCGCCGCCTCTCCCAACCAGAAGACGATGATCCTGCCGGTGGAACTGGCCGGCGTGGCGGGCGCCCTGTCGGGCCTGGGTGAGCTGCTGCGCGACGCGACCCCGCCGCGACCGCCGGAACCGCCCGCAGCCGCCAAGCGCAATCCATGGTCGGTGCCGCCGACCGCATCCGCTGCGGATGAGGAGTGACGGATGTCGCCTCTGCTTTGGGGAGCGTTGGGCGCCGTGCTGATCGCCGCCGAGCTGGTGATCCCCGGCCTGTTCCTGATCTGGTTCGGCGGGGCGGCGATGCTGACCGGGCTGGTCACCGCGCTCTGGCATGACTGGGGGCTGGTCAACGAGGCCGGATTCTTCACAATCGCCGCCGGGGCTGCCGTCGCGACCGCGATGGTCCATGCGCGCCGCCGCAATGCGTCGTCGGAAAGCGATGCCGCCCGGATCAACGACCGCGCCGGTCAGCTGGTCGGCCGTGCGGTGACGTTGAGCGAGCCGATCGCCAACGGACAGGGCCGGGTTTTCGTCGGCGACACGCTGTGGTCGGTCGAGGGACCGGATCGGCCGGCCGGGGCGGCGATGCTGGTCGCCGGCCATAAGGGGATGGTTCTGGTGCTGCGCGATGCGCCGGAGGGCCGATAGGGCTCCTCCCTGCTCAAACCAGCCGGCCCCCAAATCACCCAACAAAAAAGCCCGTCTCTCCCCCGAGAGCGGGCATTTTTGTTGGGTATCTTGCCGAATTGTCAGGCGGCGCCGACGTTGCGGTCTTCTTCACGCTTCTTGCTGCCCGACGCCGGCTGATAGGCCAGGGCGGCGTGCTCCGCGCAATAGGGCATGCCTGCCAGAGCGGTCTTGCCGCAGAAATGGAAATCCTGGTGCTTGGGGTCGCCGACCGGCCATTTGCACATCCGCTCGGTCAGAGCCAGGATGGTCGCGCCGCGCGTCGGCTTCTTCTTGATGGGCGACGGCCGGCCCGACAAGCCCAGGCGATGGGCCTTGCCGATGACCGCGTTGCGGGTGATGTCTCCCAGAATGTCGGCGATCTCGCTCGCGCTCAGACCCTGGGACCAGAGGTCCTTGAGCTGTTGAATCCGCTCGTCCGTCCAACTCATCCCCGAGTACTCCCGATCCGGTGTCCGGTTATGCTGTGGCAAACAGGTCACGGTCTAGTGCCGTTTTCCATAAGCCGCAACATTTTGTGCCAGCCGGTGAGGAAGCTACCAGATGACGGCCGCGGACGATAGGGGGGCGCGGCAACATTCCTGTTGATAAGTCCGTGGGTAGACTCACGAATTCAGCGCGCCATAGACCTCCTCGGCGACGCCGGACAGGGTATCCCGATCGGTCTCTCCGGCGACGGCCAGCGCCAACCCATTGTCCTGCCAATACAAAGCACGGACGCCACCATCCTGGGCGAACCGGAACGCTGAACCGGAGGTATTGGGAGATGGGCGGATATACAACGTGATGCGACGCCCGGCCGCATCCTCGTACATGTACATTGCAACAGGTCCAGCGGAATCGGCCAAAAGCCGGCCGCCCATCAGTTGGTAGCCCCCTCGTGTGACTTTTGGGCAACGCATATTCTTGCCCAGCCGCTTGGACAGCCAGTTGACCAGATGCGCTTCCTCCTCGACGCCGATCTCGACCGGATGGCGGACTTCGACGGAGAAAACACGGTGGGCCGCAACGGCATCGGCGATGAAGGCGGCGGTCGGCGGCTCGGCCCGCAAGCCGATGCGGTCGCGCATCAGCCAGCCGCTGGCGCCGCCGGCGACGAACATCAGGAGGGAGGCGGCAATCGCCGTTCCCCACCAGACAGCACGGCCACGGGATGGGAGCGGCTTTTCGGAAGGGTCGCGGGCGGTGAAGGGCGGGGTCAGGCGGGCGGGCAGAGGCTGGTCGATCAGCGGACCGAAGCTCTGCCCCAACAGGGAGCGCTGGGCACGGTAGCGCTCGAAACGCTGGGCAACCTCCGGATGGTCGGCAAGATGGCGTTCGACGGCGGCCTGCCGCTCTTCCGGCAATTCGCCGTCCAGCCAGGCATGCAGCTCGGCTTCGGTCACGGGATTGCTGAAGCCGCTCATCACTTGATCCTCCTGACGACCTGCTGGGTTCCACCGTCCAGCAGGACCCTCAATTTTTCGCGCGCCCGGGCCAGCCGCGACATCACCGTCCCGATCGGCAGTTCCAACACCTCCGCCACCTCGCGGTAGGACAACCCCTCCATTCCCGTCAGCAGCAGGATGGTGCGGTGTTCGTCGGTCAGCTGGGCGAAGGCGCGCACGAAGTCGCGCACCGCCCCACGGTCGGCCGGCGGGGCGCTCAGCGCCAGATCGTCGGCCAGCTCCTCCACCGGCACCTCCGCCCCGCGCCGCCGACGGCCGCGCTGGCTGGAGATGTGCAGGTTGTGCAGGATGGTCATCAGCCAGCCGCCGAGCTTCGACGGGTCCCGCAGCGCATGGCGGTTGGCCAGCGCCTTCTCCACGCAGTCCTGCACCAGATCGTCGGCGTCCGGCCGGTTGCCAACCAGGGCGGTGGCATAGCGCCGGAGCCGCGGCACATGCGCGGCGATGGCGCGGTCGTCGATGTCGGGCGGGCTCATGTCTGGTCCGGGGATGGCGTCGTCGTCAGTCATGACGCCCTGCCCCGCCGGTTTATTCCCACCCCGCCCATCGGATCACTGGCCCGGCGAGGAGAAGCCGGCCTTGCCGTCGAAATTGCTGAGATTCTCGGTCTGGGTGAAGTCGATCCCGGCCGCGGCCAGCCGGCCCAGCAGCTCGACGATGGCGCCATGCTGCACCGGGCCGTGCTGCGCCAGGAAGCGGCAGCGCCAATGGTCGGTGCAGAAGACGTCGGCATTGCCGTCCGGCCAGACCCGCTGCGAGCGGTTGGAGATGCTGGTCAGCGTCAGCGCATCGGTCGACAGCGGCAGCACCAGCTCCGCCAGATCGTCGGGCAGGCCGCCGGACCATTGCAGGAAGATGTCCACCCCGACCAGCTCCTTCAGCGCGCGGACGCGCGGGGAAAGCCGGTTGATGCGGTCATAGGCCGGCCTCGCGGTGGAATAGCCCACCGGCGGCATGGTGACCGGGGTCTGGCCCAGCCGCTCCACCACCGCTTCGGCGAAGGCGGCGGTGCCGGCCCGGACCCGGCCCAGGCCGCGGGCATAGATGTCGGCGGTGTGGATGCCGTCCTCAATGGTCTTCAGCCACGCATTGTGGATGCGCGCGGCGATGTCGCCCTGGCCGATATGGACCAGCATCATCACGGCGGCCATCAGCAGGCCCGAGGGGTTGGCGATGCCCTGCCCGGCGATCATCGGGGCGGAACCGTGGATCGCCTCGAACATGGCGCAGGTCTCGCCGATGTTGGCGGAACCGGCCAGCCCAACCGAGCCGGTCAGCTGGGCGGCGATGTCGGAAACGATGTCGCCATAGAGGTTGAGGGTGACGATGACGTCGAAGCGCTCCGGCTGGTCGGCCAGCCGGGCGGCGCCGATGTCGACGATCATGTGGTCGGCCTTGATCTCCGGATAATCGGCGGCGATCTCGTAGAAGATCTTCAGGAACAGCCCGTCCGTCATCTTCATGACGTTGTCCTTGACGAAGGCCGTCACCTTTTGCCGGTGGTTGGAGCGGGCGAAGTCGAAGGCGTAGCGGACGATGCGCTCCGACCCCGGACGCGAGATCAGCTTGACCGACTGGATCACGTCGTCGGTCTGGCGATGCTCGATGCCGGCGTAGAGATCCTCCTCGTTCTCGCGAATGATCACCACGTCCATGCGCGGGTGCCGGGTCCGCACATAGGGGTGGTAGGAGACGCAGGGGCGGACGTTGGCGAACAGGCCCAGCGTGGTGCGGGCGACGACGTTCAGCGACTTGTTGCCGTATCCCTGGGGCATGGTGATCGGCCCCTTCAGGAAGACCCGCGTGCGGCGGATCGATCCCCAGCCGGCGGCATCCAGCCCGCCGGGATGACCCCGCTTGTAGACGGCTTCGCCTGCCGGAACCTCTTCCACCTTCAGCCGCGCGCCGGCCGCATTCATCACATAAAGCACGGCATCCATGATCTCCGAGCCGATGCCGTCGCCGCGTGCGACCGTGACGGGGGTGATATCGCGCATGCACTCACTCCAAGGGGACGCGCGACCGTAGACGCAAACAGGGGCCTTTTTCAATGGTTGGAGGCAGCGACGGATCGCAGCATCGGGTGGGCTGCACTCCCCGCTCCCGGCTTTGCGGAAGCGGGGAGTGCGCGCGTCCGGTCAGTGATGCGCCCCGGCGACGCCGCCGCGGCCATCGGGCACGCCGATGCTGACATTCTGCATCATGCCCTGGTCCTCATGGTCGAGGATGTGGCAGTGCAGCACATACTCGCCGATGAAGCGCTCGTAGCGGGTGCGGACGGTCACCTTGTAGACGCCCTTCGGCGGCTCGGTGGAGGTCAGCGCGCTGCTGTTGTCGCTCTTCACCCAGATGGTGTCCTTCCACACGCCCTTCATGCCGGCATAGTCCGGGTCGCCGGAACCGGGCTCGCTGACGTCGCGGCCGTCCGGACCGATGACCGAGACGATCTGGAACGGGTTGACGTGGATGTGGAAGGGATGGCTGACGAAGTAGGAGGCCAGTTCCCACTGCTGGGCGGTGCCCAGCACCACCGGCCGGTTGTCCACGTTCGGCCGGTAGGCGGCCGCCCCCTTCGGACCATAGGTGCCGTCGGGATTCTCCACCACCTCGAAGCTGTCGGCGACCTGGAACAGCGCGTTGGTGCGCTTGCCCCCTTCCGGCGGCAGGTTAATGAAGAAGGTCAGCTCCTGCTTGGGCTGGTGCATCACCTCATGCTCGGTGATCGGCCGGTGGGCGGTGAACTTCGAGAAGCGCGGGCAGTAGGGAGTATCGACCATCGTCTTGGCGAAGCAGCGGGCGGTCAGCCCGTCAATGACCTCCTTGGCGACCGACGGCGCGTATTTCGTCGCGTTGACCGACAGCCGGCGGATGGTCTCCTTCACCGGATCCTTGACGACGCGGTCGCCCTTCACCCGGACGAAGCCGAGCACGCCGGTGGAGGTGGCGGTCTGGTCCGGGCTGGCGTTGGCGGCGGACGGCTTGTTGATGACGCAGTAGATGCCGGGTTCGGGGAAGTTGACCAGCAGATCGTCGCGGTAGCCCGGCTGCATCGGCACGCTGGTGCGCACCTGCCCTTCCTCCATGGTCAGGCCGTCGGAGGCCGCCAGGATGTAGGGCACCGGCTGCCCGACGCAGCGTTCCTTGGCGAAGCGGTCCTGGCCGGCGGCCGACAGCGTCTTCTCGCTCTGGAAGAAGCCGGTCGGATCCAGCTTGCGGAACTCCACCGTGATGGGCGAGCGGACACCGCCATGGATCAGGCGCCAGCGTTCCGGCTCGCCGGTTTTGGCGTTGGCGAAGATCGGACGGACGCGGCCGTTGACGGTGGTGAAGCGCCCGGACTGCTCCCAGGTGCCCGGACCGAACTGGTCGTAGGACACGACCTCGCCCACCTCGCCCGGCGCGCAGCTCCAGTCGATGGAGCCGTCGGCGTTGGTCTTCAGCTTGCCGTCCTTGGTGCAGGCGTAGGGGATCTGCTCGAACAGCAGGACCCGGTCGGTCATCGCCACGCCCTTGGGGCTGGTCAGCAGGGTGTCGAGATCGCCGTTGGCCTCGCGCGTCGGCGGACGGTCGCCGCGGATGATCAGCGCGCCGGCCATGCCGCTGCCGACCTGGAGGGCGGTCGAGCCGTGGCGGTGCGGGTGATACCAGAAGGTGCCGGCCGGATGGTCGGCCGGGATGTTGTATTCATATTCGAAATCGACGCCGGGATTGAGCGAGATCAGCACATTGTCGCTGTTGCCGGTCGGGCTGACCCAGACGCCGTGGCTGTGCAGGTTGGTGCCGTTGAAGCAGTGCGGCTTGTTGATGTCCGCCGCCGGCTGGCTGGTGCAGTCCGGATCGGCCGGCAGCTCGTTGTGCAGCTTGATGCGCACCGTGTCGCCCGGCGTCGCTTCGATGGTCGGCGCGACATAGGGATGGTTGGGATCGACGTTGGTGCCGCGGTAGCTGCGCAGCCGCACCGCGTCGGGACGGCCCTGGGCGGGGTTGCGGATATAGCCGTCGGTGAAGGACACGAACAAGTCGTAATTGCGCGCCTGCCCGGTGTGCGGACGGGCGGTCGCCTGCGGCTGGCGCATCAGGAGAGAGCCGACGCGCGGCGATTCGGAATTGGTCAGCAGCGGCGGATTGCCGATGGCTTCGCCGGCCGGTTCGGCAGCGTCCTTCGTAGCGGTGGCGGCTGCCAGCGCGCCGGTTGCGGCGCCCAGCGCCAGGGGCATCAGCAGGCCCAGCAAATATGCATGCTTCATGAAATTCTCCCTCGATACCGCCCTATGCCGAGAGATATGATTCCTGATAATTGATCTTTGCAACTTCAACACACGCCTAATCATATGCCGCGATACCAAGCCCTGGCTGGATCGGGAAGCCGTCGCTCCGCGGCGGAAGAACCGGCCGACGCAATGCAGGGTGGCGCAGCACAATTCATCACCGCTTATTGCTTGCCTGGGCAGCGGAATTCCGCTCATTGCTGCAACCGTGACGGCGGTCTGCCGCCGTGACCCAGGCTTTTGCACAAGACCCGCCCAATCAGCCGGACCGAACGCGACCTCATGAGCGACGCCCCCATTCCGAAGCCTTCCACCGGCCACCCTGCACATCCCGGCCGGAGCATGATCGCCTCGGCGATGATCGGGCTGATCGCGGGCATCGACAATCTGGGCAACGGGCTGGCGATTGCCGCACTGCTGTTCACCGGGCCGCTGGCGGCCGGGCTGGGCGCCGGGGTCGGCGTGGTGCTGCTGAGCGCCGCCATCCTGGCGCTGCTGGTCGCCCTGCGCAGCACGCAGCCCAATTCCGTGGCGCTGGTGCAGGAAACCGGCGTCGCCATCCTGGCCTCCACCGTCGCGACCATGGCCGCCGGGCTGGAGGACGCGCCGGAGGGGGTGAGGATCGCCACCGCCTTCGCCATCCTGGGCGGCAGCACGCTGGTGACCGGGCTGCTGTTCTGGATGGTGGGGCGGCTCCGGCTGGGGCGGCTGGTGCGCTTCTTTCCCTATCCGGTGGTGGCCGGCTTCCTCGCCGGGTCGGGCTGGCTGCTGGTGGAAGGCGCGCTGGCGATGGTCAGCGGGCGGCACGGGCTGGGCGCCGGCATCGCCGGGCTGGCGGCGCCGATGGTGGCGGTCACCGCCGTGGCGGCGGTCGGGCTGGCCGGGCTGCTGGTGCTGGCGATGCGGCGCAGCGACAGCCCCTTCACCATGCCGCTGGTCCTGCTGGCGACGGCGCTGGCCTTCCATGCCGGGCTGCCCCTGCTGGGGGTGACGGCGGAGCAGGCGCGCGGCTGGGGCTGGCTGCCCGGCGTGGCCGGCGGCGGCGGGTTCAGCCTGCCGGTGCCGACGGAGGTGCTGGCGCTGGCAGACTGGGGCCGGGTGGCGGCGGCGCTGCCGGCGATGGTCTCGGTCGCGGTGCTGGGCATGCTGGGCCTTCTGCTGAATGTCAGCGGCATCGAATTGGCCCAGGGCCGTGACATCGACGCCGATGCGGAGCTGCGCAGCACCGGGGCGGCCAACCTGCTGGCGGGTGCGCTGGGCGGGCCGTCCGGCTATGTCGGGCTGGGCATGACCCTGCTGGCCGGGCGGATGGGCGCCACGGGGCGCGGCGCCGGGCTGGCGACGGCGGCGGTGATCCTGGGCGGGCTGTTCGTTGCGGGGTGGCTGGTGTCGGTGACGCCGGTGTTCCTGACCGCCGGGCTGATCCTGTTCCTCGGCGTCGAGCTGTTGCAGGAGTGGCTGATCGACGCGCACCGCCGGCTGCCGCGGACGGAGTGGCTGATCGTGCTGGCCGTGGTGCTGGCGATTGCCGGGATCGGCTTCATGGAGGGGCTGGCCCTGGGCCTGGCGGTGTCGCTGGCGATGTTCGTCTACAGCTATTCCCGGCTGCCGGTGATCCGCGGCCGGCACAGCGGGGCGGAGCTGCGCAGCCGGGTCGACCGCAGCCCGGCGGCCAGCCTGCATCTGACCGGCGCCGGGGCGGCCATCGAGGCGATGCAGGTGCAGGGCTATCTGTTCTTCGGCACCGCCGAGCAGATCGTCGGCCCGGTGCGCGACCGGCTGGAGCGGGCGGGCGGGCAGACGGGCGGGCAGACCGGTGCGCAGCCCCTGCGTTTCCTGATCATCGACTTCCGCCACATCAAGGGCATGGATTCGGCCGCCGCCGGGGTGTTCCGCCGCATCCGCAACATGATCGAGGCGGCCGGCGCCACGCTGGTGCTGAGCGCCCTGCCCGCCGCGGTCGAGGACGCCTTCCGCAACTGCGGCCTCGACCCCGACCGCGATCCGGTGCTGCGCCGCGCGCCCGACCTCGATCATGCGCTGGAATCCTGCGAGGAGGCGCTGCTGGCCGGAAACGGCGCGGGTCTGGCCGGGGCGGACGCGCCGCTGCTGCGCCATCTGGAGGCGATGACCGGCCCGCACCCCCGGCTGGCCGATGCGGTGGCGGCGCTGGACACCCTGCATCTCGAGCCGGACGAGGTGCTGATCCGCGCCGGCGAGGCGGCGAGCGACGTCTTCATCGTCGGGCGCGGCCGGGTGAAGGTGCAGATCGCCCTGCCCGACGGCCGGAGCTTGCGGCTGCGCACCATGACCGCCGGGGCGGTGGTGGGCGAGATCGCCCTGCTGCTGGGCCAGACCCGCGGCGCCGACGTGGTGGTGGAAACCCCCGCCACCATCCACCGCCTGACCGCGGCGACGCTCGCCCGGCTGGAGCGCGAGGATCCGGAACTGGCGCTGGTCCTGCACCGCATCCTGGCGACGACGCTGGCGCAGAAGGTGACGCTGGCGAACCGGCTGATCGAACAGGCGGCGGGCTGAGGCGGCGATCTGGGGCGAGGTGCCGGCGCTGCGGCGTGGGGCGGATGGAACGTTTGAAACGCCGTGAACCGGTTTCCAGGCGGCGTTTCATTGTCGCATCCGCTCACCGGCGGCGCGGGAACGCCCCTTCCCCGCCCTGGCGCTCCAGGGCCGAGCCGAGGTTGGGATAGGGATCGTCGGGGTTGAGGGTGTAAGGATAGACGCCCTTCGGCCCCTCCGCCTCCGGCCGGGCGAGGATGGCGGCGATCACCTTCGGGTCGGGCGGAGTGTGCTCGCGGATCGCGCCGGGGATGCTGTCGTCGTCGAGGCCGGGCAGCGCGGGCTCGGGCGGCGCGGGGTCTGCGGCGGTCGAGGCGGCGGCGGGGTTGGCGGCGTTGGCCACGTTGGCGGCAGCGGCCTGCCTGGCGCCCGGATCGTCGCACTCCCTGAACAGGCCGAGCCGCTCGGCCAGCCAGCGCACGGTGGAGGGATCGCCGGCGGAGACCAGCCGCTCGATCTGCTCGGTCACCAGGGCGCGGAGCGAGCCGAGCCGAAGCTCCGACTCCCGGTTCAGCGCCTGCCGCTCCCACCAGACGCGATGGCGGAAGGCCTGCGACCCGTAATAAGCTCGCCACAGCGTGGTGCGGCTGCACCCCATGGCGCGGGCGACCTGCTGGAAGGACGCGCCGCGCGCCAGCATGCCGGCGGCCATCACCCACTGTTCCTCGTGGAAGCGCGAACCGGGAACGAGCGAGCCTTCGGGCGGAACCGGCGGCTCCTCGGCCCAGCGGGGGAAGTGGTCGGCGGGAAGCGCGGCGGGGGGGGGCAGGCAGTCGGGCATGGGGCGTCTCCGGGAGTGGGTGGGTTGACACTCCTATTTCAGCAGAACGGAATAAATTTCATAGGAAAAAAAACATATTTCTGGCCAAGCAGATGCTCTACTGCTACAGGAGCCAGACTCCAGACTTTGCCAATGCCGAGCATTAAGCGTTGTCTGTCGATCCCATGATCGGGCAATCAAAAGCCGTTGACCGGTCGTCCTTAACATTGGCTCTAAGCCATGCTAAATTCGTAACAGGTCATAGCTAGCAGCGAATTTGCCCATTATTCTGACACCGCGCCTACATAAGGTTATACAGCCGCGCTAGAGCGCTTGGTTTTTCGATGGCGGCTATGATATTGACAAGTGAACGTTCCTTCGCAACGTACTGATACATGGCATGCTTAGAAAAATAAAAATTGACCGCTTCAAGTCTGTCCGAGATGCCGAACTAGAATTCGGACGCGTCAACCTTTTTATTGGTGGCAATGGAGCTGGAAAATCAAATCTCCTTGAAGCTATTGGTGTAATGGCGGCCGCGCTAAATCGCGGAATTTCAGACACTGAGCTGTCCAGAAAGGGAGTTCGCCTTACTCCGGCAGCTTTGATGAAGTCGGCTTTCAAAAATTTTGATCTTCCGAAAACGCTTAGATTAGAAGCATATTTTTCGGACGATATAAATTATGCACTAGAGCTTTCCTCTGGAGAGAAAAATACTGTCTTGTCCTTTTTGACAGAGAAAGCTTACCACAATGGAAACAAGATATTTGGGAGAAGCGGAGCCGGTCACAATGTCCTGGGAAATAGGATAACGAGAAAGCTTGATAAGCAAAGGAGTATCTGGGATCAGACAAGAACTGCTTTTGATTTTCATCCGGAAATTCAAGAAAATTTCGATGCACTTTCGCGTTTCGCAATCTATGCCCCTCAGACCGAATTTCTTAGAGAAATAAGATCTGGACTCATATCGGATCCCCCAATTGGATTGCATGGAGAAGGCCTCTCTATTGCAGTTTCATCTTTCATTGCGCAATACTCTAATGCTTACGCAAAGCGCTATAAAGAAAAAGGCGTGCCTACCGAGAAGTATAAGCAAATCAAAGAGGCGCTTGATCTCCTTTGGCTCCCTGGCTGGGCAACTGCGGTTAAAGCGGGATCAATCGATCCACTTTTGAAGTCTCCAGGGATGGCATCAAGCGAAGGTCAAATTGTGTATTTTACTGACAAATATATGCACGAAAGAAGGCGTTCTTTATCTGCATACGATAGCAGCGAAGGAACGCTGTTTCTGCTTTTTATGAGTATTCTGCTATGCCACGAGGAGTCCCCGCCGATATTTTCCATTGATAACGTTGATAATGCATTGAACCCCGCTCTAACGAGGAAATTGCTTGAGGCTATGATTTCAATATTGAAGAGAAGAATTCAATCAGACTTAGAAATTGGTCCCAGGCAAGTATTCTTAACTAGCCATAACCCTTCCTCTTTGGATGCATTTGACCTCTTTGATGATGACCAGCGGGTCTTCGTAGTAAGCCGAAGTGATAAGGGGTTCACTACTGCGAATCGCCTCAAACCTCGGGCGGGATGGACGCGTGACGAATGGACAAGAGCCTTCAAAGGCAAAAAAATGAGCCAGTTGTGGATTGATGGAGAGATTCAGGGCGCATTTGGAATACAGGAAACGAAATTATGAAGAACAGTGCATTTAGAATTGGCGTTATTTGTGAAGGACCGACGGATTATCACGCCATTTCATGTTTAATTGGCGCCGCCTTAGAAAGTCAAAAAATTAATGCAAAGTTTATTGACCTCCAACCAAACATGGACAGCACTCAAGCTGATGGAGGATGGTCTCTTATTGAAAAGTGGTTCGAGAATTATCAACCCGATATAAGAGTCCACCGCTATCTTAAGGGGGGATTTTTTGAGCAAGATCTCGATGAAAAATCATGCGATGTATTTCTTATACAAATGGACAGCGACATACTCGACAATAGGAACTTTATCAGCTATATCGGCGAAAAATATAATCTAGCTTTCAATACTCTTGATACGCCCCTTAAGAGAGGCGAAGCAATTTCACAGGTTCTGGAAAAATGGGCAAAGTCAGAGGAATGTAGTAACTTTGACAAAAAGCGGCACATCTACGCACCCGCCGTTGAATCAACAGAGACTTGGTGCATTGCGTCATTTAAACGCACTAAAGAAAATCTTGAAGCAACAAAAGGGGTGGACTTATGCGAAAAATTTATGGATGCACTCCATCAATCCGAAGGGCGAACGCCTCAGAAGTTCTCTGAAGTCGACAAAAGTGTTTCAAGAAGAAAGAAATTTTGTCAAAAACACGTCAAAGGGCATCAAATTGCCAGAGAACAATGTTTTCATTTCAACCAAGCAGTAGACAATCTAATTAGCGCTTCAGCATTATTTCTTTAGTCAGCAATACAATATAATTATCGCCCCTCACCTCCCCAACTCCCGCATGGCCCCGTCCAGCCCCTCCAGCGTCAATGGGAACATCCGTCCTCCCATAAGGCGCTGGAGCAGACGTGTGCTTTCCGAATAGTCCCAGTATTGCGGCGGGGTCGGGTTCAGCCACACCGCCTTGGCGTAGACCGACAGAAGGCGCTGCATCCACACTTGACCCGCCTCCTCGTTCCAGTGCTCGACGCTGCCGCCGGGATAGACGATCTCGTAGGGGCTCATGGCGGCGTCGCCGACGAAGACCAGCTTGTAATCGGCGGGATAAGTGTGCAGCACGTCCCAGGTGGACAGCCGCTCGGTGTGGCGCCGGGCGTTGTCGCGCCAGACGCCCTCATAGACGCAGTTGTGGAAGTAGAAATGCTCCAGATGCTTGAACTCGCTGCGGGCGGCGGAGAACAGCTCCTCGACGAGGCGGATGTGGTCGTCCATCGAGCCGCCGATGTCGAGGAACAGCAGCACCTTGATCGTGTTGTGACGCTCCGGGACCATCTTCAGGTCGAGCCAGCCGGCGTTGTTGGCGGTGGCGCGGATGGTGCCGGGAAGGTCCAGCTCGCTGGCCGCACCGCTGCGGGCGAACTTGCGCAGGCGGCGCAGCGCCACCTTGATGTTGCGGGTGCCGATCTCCACCCGGTCGTCGAGATTCCTGAACTCGCGGCGGTCCCACACCTTGACGGCGCGGCGGTGGCGGCTCTCGTGCTGGCCGATGCGCACGCCCTCCGGGTTGTAGCCGTAGGCGCCAAAGGGTGAGGTGCCGGCGGTGCCGATCCATTTCGATCCGCCCTGGTGCCGGCCCTTCTGCTCGGCCAGACGCTGGGCCAGCGTCTCCATCAACTTGTCCCAGCCGCCGAGTGCTGCGACCTGCGCCTTCTCCTCGTCGCTCAGGAAGCGCTCGGCCAGCTTGCGCAGCCATTCCTCCGGCAGGTCGGTGACGGGGACCTCGTCGGCGGCCGGGGTGTCGTCGGTCAGGCCCTTGAAGGCGGCGCCGAAGACGCGGTCGAAGCGGTCGAGGTTGCGTTCGTCCTTAACCAAGCATGCACGACTGAGATAATAGAAATCCTCGACGCGGAAGGACGCGGTGCCCTGCTTCATGGCCTCCATGAGCGTCAGGTACTCCGTCAGCGAGACGGGCACGCCGGCCTTGCGCAGATCGAAGAAGAATGACGTGAACATGGGCGCGGTCCTTCGGCATCGGGGTCCCCGGGGCGGAGGATACTGCAATGCCCCAGCCGAGAGAACAGCATGACCTTGCCAAACGCCTGCCCGACAGGCGCCCCCCTCCTCGATTTCGCCCGTGCGCTGGATTTCGCCGCGCACAAGCACATCGACCAGCGCCGCAAGGGCGTGCGCGCCGAACCCTACGTCAACCACCTGTCGGAGGTGGCCCTGCTGGTGGCGGAGGCGACGGCCGGCAAGGACCCGGTGGTGGTGATCGCGGCGCTGCTGCACGACACGCTGGAGGACACCGACGCCAGCTATGAGGAGATCGAGCAGCTGTTCGGCACCGAGGTGGTGCAGGTCGTCGCCGAGACCACCGACGACAAGCGCATGTCGAAGGCCGAGCGCAAGCAGCACCAGATCGACGCCGCCTCCCACGCCTCGACCCGCGCGAAGCTGGTGAAGCTGGCCGACAAGGTGTCGAACCTGCGCTCGATGGCGCACAGCCCGCCCGCCGACTGGCCGCTGTCGCGCAAGGTCGAGTATTTCGAATGGGCGCATGCGGTGGTCGCCGGTCTGCGCGGCACCGACGCCCGGCTGGAGGCGCTGTTCGACCGCGCCTATCACGACGGGTTGGCGGAGCTGCGCGGGCAGGCGGTGTGAGAAAGCGGGCCGGATTGACATTGCGCAATGCGGCTCCATGACGGAAGTCTTATGGAGAAGGGACGACGCTGACGCCACCCGTGCCGCTGACGGCCGAGGAAAGATGCCATGTCCCTTCGCCAAGAAGACACCCCCCTCACCCGCCGCCCCGACCCTGCCGGCAAGCCGGCCGCCTCGTCCGCCGCCGGGCCGCATGAGGAACCGGGACGCCACTGGTTCATCGACCGGCCCAAGGTCTATGCCGCCGACGTGAAGGGCCGCTTCCGGCAGCTGAAATGGGCGGTGCTGATCGTCCTGCTGGCGGTCTACTACATCACGCCGTGGCTTCGTTGGGAACGCGGGCCGGGCATCCCGGACCAGGCGGTGCTGATCGACATGGTCGGGCGCCGCGCGTACTTCCTGTGGATCGAGATCTGGCCGCAGGAGGTCTATTACCTGACCGGCCTCTTGATCCTCGGCGCCTTCGGCATCTTCTTCGCCACCACGCTGGCCGGGCGCGTCTGGTGCGGCTATGCCTGCCCGCAGACGGTGTGGACCGACCTGTTCATGTGGGTGGAGCGCAAGATCGAAGGCCCGCGCACCACCCGCATCCGGCTGGACAAGGCGCCGATGACCGGGGCCAAGCTGGCGCGCAAGACCGCCAAGCATGCGGCGTGGGTCGCCATCTCGCTGCTGACCGGCGGGGCCTGGGTGTTCTATTTCAACGATGCGCCGACGCTGATGGGCGAGCTGCTGCATGGGCGGATCACCAGCGGGGTGGCGACCTTCATCGCGCTGTTCAGCTTCACGACCTATTTCTTCGCCGGCTGGGCGCGCGAGCAGATCTGCATCTATGTCTGCCCGTGGCGAAGCTTCCAGTCGGCCATGGTGGACGAGGACACCTTCCTGGTCACCTATGAGGACTGGCGCGGCGAAGGCCGGGCGCCGCTGCGCAAGTCGCAGAGCTGGGACGACCGGCAGGCGGCGGGCCTGGGCGACTGCATCGACTGCAAGCAGTGCGTCCATGTCTGCCCGACCGGCACCGACATCCGCGAGGGCCAGCAGATCTCCTGCATCGGCTGCGGCCTGTGCGTCGATGCCTGCAACGACGTGATGCGGCAGATCGGCCGGCCCATCGACCTCGTGCGCTTCGACACCCAGTCGAACCAGATCGCCAAGATCGACGGCAAGCCGGAGCGGGTGAAGCTGGTGCGGCCGCGCACGGTGATCTATTCGCTGATCATGCTGATCGTGCTGTGCGCCATGGGCATCGCGCTGATGCTGCGGCCGACGCTGGACGTCAGCGTGCTGCGCGACCGGGCGCCGCTGTTCGTGACGCTGTCCGACGGGTCGGTGCAGAACGCCTACACCATCAAGGTGCTGAACAAGACGCACATCGCCCGCAGCTATGCGGTGAGCTTCGAGGGCTTGCGCGATGCGCATCTGTCGGTGGCCGGCGATGAGGCGGCCGGCAGCGGCGGCAGCCTGACGCTGACCGCGGAGGCGGACTCGGTGGCGACCTTCCGGGTGTTCGTGAAGGTGCCGGCGGCGGCGGCGAAGTCCGGCTCGACGGATGTGGCGGTGATCGCCAAGGACCAGGGCAGCGGCGAGGTCGGACGCCATGTCAGCGTGTTCATGGCGCCTTGACCGCGCCGTGATCGAGGAGCAGCCATTCGGATGGCAAGAGGCGGCGGCGCAATCCGCCGCCTTTTCCATTCCCGCCCTTCACCTCATGTCGCAACGGTCTTGTTGAGATATTTGAAGTCGTTGGAATAGAACATATTGTTGTCGCCCGCTTTGGCGTAACCTTGGCTCATCTGAACCATGGAATTGTCTTCGCTAAAACCAGAGAAGAAATAGAGAATTGCCGAACCTTCGCCAGGATATCGATAGTCTCCACCATAGAAATAATGATCCCTGTTCAGGTCTACTGAATAAGTATTTCCATCGACCTCTATGGACAACCAAATCCTGGAAAAATCGTTCCAGTTCTTCTCATCGTAAGAAATAATTGCGCTATTTTTATCGGAAATTGAAAATATCTTATTTTTCACTTCTGGATATTCGCTTGGTTTTTCTTTCTCAATCAGAATCGTGTCATTGATCTTGAGGTATGCGATACCGATGGAAGAGCCACTGACATTCGTGAAGCTCAGGCTTCCCATAATTAGTCTCCGATTTCTGGAATATCGATCTTCGCTGACGATCAGTCACCTCGACTGAATGTCGTATTCATTGGGCGTCCAGATATTTCAGGTCGTCGGAATACTTGTATTTCTCCAAATCCGGAGAATTATAAGCGTAGTTCATCTGGATCTTCTTATTGTCGGGACTCAGGCCGCTCAGGATGTAGCGGACTTTTGCCCCGGAACCAGGGTATCGATAATCACCACCGCCGAAATAGTGGTCCTTATTGAGATTGGCTCTATAAGAGACGGATCCCTTTTCGACCTCTATGATGAAGCCAGAGAAATTCTTCCAATCGGTCAGCCGATAATCCAATTCTATGCTACGGAGCATGGAAATGTGGTTGTTTTCTATTGGAAGACTCGTTCCATTGATGATCAGGGATTTAAGGGAAAGATCCGTACCAGTCAAATTGAAGACGGTTATGTTTGCCATGGTCCGACCTCCGTCAAAATTTTGGAACCGCTCCCGAAGGCACACGCCTATGGCCACGGTTTCGGCATCTGGATATCGATAAAAAGGCATATCCAGTCAGGCCCATACACATCATATGGCGAACATCCCACAAGGATATAGTGAAATTTTCGATTATTTGAGTAAAAAAGGAAATTATTGCGTGGAATCATCGACGGTCCATCGCAGCCATCGTCGATGTGCTCGGGCGCCATACACTATTGGATAGTTTTTCATGCATCCCTGAACGCCTTTAAATTGAAAGGCCAGGTTGCGTTCATGCTGCTTTTGTGGAAATTTACGACAATCCGTCCCGATCATCTCATGATCGGGACGGATTGCCCCTCTCCCCTGCCCTCTCTTCCGGAGGGGGGTATTCTACGCCCCCGTCACCTTCGTCCGCGTCCGCTTCACCGTCGTGGGGGGCGGGGCGTCGCCGGTGGGGTCGTCGAGCGCGCTCAGCAGGCGTTCCTTGATCTTCGACAGCTTGCCGTCATGCGTCACCTTCAGGCCGAAGACGTCCTTCACATAGAAGACGTCGATGGCCTTCTCGCCGAAGGTCGAGACCTTGGCCGAGCTGATCTGCAGGGTCAGGTTCGACAAGGCACGGGTCAGGTCGTAAAGCAGGCCGGGACGGTCGCGGCCGTTCACCTCGATCACCGTGTGGGTGGTCGAGGCGTTGTTGTCGATCAGCACGCGCGGCGGCACATGGAAGACGCGGGTGCGGCTGGCATGGCTGGTGCGGCGGGTCGACAGGTCGTTCAGCGGCTTCAACTGGCCCGACAGCACCTTCTCGATCATCACCGACAGCTTGGCGAGCTTGTCGCCGCTCTCGAAGGCACCGCCGCCGGCGGCGTCCTGCACCGAGAAGACGTCGAGCGCCATGCCGTTGGTCATGGTGAAGATGCGGGCATCGACGATGTCCGCCCCGCAGGCGGCCAGCGCCCCGGCGAGGCGGGAGAACAGGCCGCTGTGGTCGGTGGCGTAGATCGTCACCTCCGTCACCGCCCGGCCGCGGTCGACGCGGGTCTCCACCGTCAGCGGGCGCTGCGCCCGCTCCGCCTCGCGGACGATGCGGGCCTGATGGGCCAGCGTGTCGGTGTCGAAGGCCAGCCAGTAGCCGGGATAGCCGAGCCCCTTGTGATGCTCGAAGGCCGCCTCGTCGAAGTCGGTCAGTTCGGCGCGCAGTGTGGCCTGGGCGGCCTGGATGCGCCGGCCGCGGCCCTCCACCGTCATGCCGCCGGACATCAGCTCCTCGGAGCGGTTGTAGAGTTCGCGGAGAAGCGTGGCCTTCCAGTTGTTCCAGCGCTGCGGCCCCACCGCGCGGATGTCGGCCACCGTCAGCACCAGCAGCAGGCGCAGGCGTTCCGGCGACTGGACCAGCGCCACGAAGTCGCGGACGGTCTTGTCGTCCTCGAGGTCGCGCTTGAAGGCGGTGTGCGACA
Source organism: Azospirillum palustre (assembly GCF_002573965.1). NCBI lineage: Bacteria > Pseudomonadati > Pseudomonadota > Alphaproteobacteria > Rhodospirillales > Azospirillaceae > Azospirillum > Azospirillum palustre. The sequence goes on from NZ_PDKW01000043.1 coordinate 1,558,348, forward strand.
TGGCGAGGTGCCAGCGCACCAGCCACGCCACGGTTTCCGTCTCCTCCGCCGTCAGGCCGAGCCGCGGGCAGAGCTTTTCGGCGACGCGGGCGCCCAGCACCGAATGGTCGCCGCCGCGGCCCTTGGCGATGTCGTGCAGCAGGACGGCGACGTAGAGCGCCCGCTTGGAGACGACCTTGTGGATCACCTCGGTGGACAGCGGCAGCTCGTCGGCATGCTCGCCGGACGCGATCTTGTGCAGGATGCCGAGCGCGAACAGCGTGTGCTCGTCCACCGTGTAGACATGGTACATGTCATACTGCATCTGCGCGACGACCCGGCCGAAGTCGGGGATGAAGCGGGCCATCACGCCCGCCTCGTTCATCCGGCGCAGCGTGATCTCCGGATCCTTCGGCCCGGTCAGGATGTCGAGGAAGAGCCGGTTGGCATCCGGATCGTTGCGCAGCTTCGGGCCGATGGCCGACAGCGACCGGGTGATCGAGCGGAGCGCCGCCGGGTGGATGTCGATGTCGTTCATCTGCGCGGTGTGGAACAGCCGGATCATGTCGATCGGCTGTTCCTTGAACTGCTTGTCGCTGCGGGCGTTCAGCCGCTCGCCATCGACGATGAAGCCGTCCACGTCCTTGCGCCGCGCGACCGAGGCCAGGCGCAGCAGGTTGAACTTGGGCGGACGCTTCGATTCCGCTTCCAGCGCCGCGCAGAAGATGCGCGTCAGGTCGCCGACATCCTTGGCGACCAGGAAGTAATGCTTCATGAAGCGTTCGACGCCCTTGGTGCCGGCATGGTCGGTGTAGCCCATGGCGGCGCCGATGCTGGTCTGGACGTCGAAGGTCAGGCGGTCTTCCAGCCGGCCGGTCAGGTAATGCAGGTGGCAGCGCGCGGTCCACAGGAAGTTCTGCGCCTTGGCGAAACGCTGCGCCTCCTCCGGCGTCAGCACATGCTTGCCGACCAGCTCGTCCACCCCCTCGACCCGGTAGAGATACTTGGCGATCCAGAACAGGGTCTGGAGATCGCGCAAGCCCCCCTTGCCGTCCTTCAGGTTGGGTTCCAGCACATAGCGGCTGTCGCCCATCTTCAGGTGGCGGTTGTCGCGCTCGGCCAGCTTGGCCTCGACGAATTCGGGGCCGGTGCCGGCAACGACCTCCTTGTCGTAGCGCTTGCGCAGCTCGGCGAACAGCTTTCCCGGACCCCAGAGATAGCGGGATTCGAGGATCGCCGTGCGGATGGTGACGTCGGCCTTGGACTGGCGGATGCACTCGTCGATGCTGCGCACGGCATGGCCGACCTTCAACCCCAGATCCCACAGGATGTAGAGCATGTATTCGACCACCTGCTCCACCCGCGGCGTGCGCTTGTAGGGCAGCAGGAACAAGAGGTCGATATCGGAGAAGGGCGCCAGCTCGCCGCGGCCGTAGCCGCCGGTGGCCACCACGTCGAACACCTCGCCGGAGGTCGGGTTGGCGGTGGGGAAGATGAAGCGGACGGTGAAGTCGGCCAGCGTGCCGACCACGCGGTCGGCCAGATAGCAGTTCTCCCGCACGCACTGCTCGCCCGAGCCGCCGGCATCGAAGCGCCGCCGCACCTCCGCCCTGCCCTCGGCCAGCGACTTGCGCAGGCAGGCGATCAACGCCGGGCGCAGCTTGTCGCCGGTGCCGTGTTCGGCGACCAGATCCTCAAGCTCCCCCGACAGCTTGCGGCGGGAGATGATGGCGCGCTTGTTCGGGATGGCGGGCGCGGGCGACTCTGGCGGGGGCAACGCCTTGGAGCGGGACAGCATCGGTCGGGGGAAACCTCGGCTTCTAAAGCGGCGTGCAGGCGATCCGGATGGCCGCAACGGTCGCACTATAGCGGTAAAGCCTTCAGGTAGCACGCCCGCACTGGAAAACCAGGGTCCCGGCCCCTGCATGTGACCCCGGTTGTGACGGCCGTCACAGCGCCTCCCCGGTTGCGGGGCCAGACTGGCCGCCATGGACGGTATCGCAGGAGACGGGCCATGACCGGCCGGACGAGCACGGGACGCGCGGCGGAGACATCGGCGAAGGAGACATCGCTGAAGGGACGGCGGGAGCTGGCGGCGCTGAACGACGCGCTGGCGCTGGCCGAACGCGGGCTGGGACGGCAGACGGTGGCGGCGCTGATGGCGCGGCTGCTGCGGGTGGCGGCGATGTTCCCGCGCTCGGTGGACGACACGCTGATGTGGCAGGTGACCGACCTCGTCACCGGCGACGACCTGTCGGACGGGGTGAAGCTGACGCTGATCCGCATGGGATGGGCGTCCATCGTCCAGGCGCAGTACCGGGCGCACGGGCTGCGGATGGTCGACGCCCCGAAGCGCCGGCAGGCCGCCGCGGCGTGAGGTGACGGGCCGGGTCCGCAAAGGGCGCAACCGGCAGGAATGGACCGGCAGAACTTGCCCGGCGGCAGGGTCCGCCGCCCCGGTAAACACCTCAAGCCCCTGAAACGGAAAGATTTTCCGTTCGGCGTTGAAATTGCATCGCGCTCCGCACTGCCGGCAGGTGCTGTCCGGCGGCGGCGCAACCGACAGCGGGACCACCGCGATGCAAGTCAACGGCTACGGCGGCTACTCGAACTCCCTCTACACCCAGTCGCAGACGGCGCCCGCGCGCAAGGGCTGGGGCAGCAGTGCCGCGCCCACCACCGACACCGACGCGGTGAACGCCTTCCTGAAGGAATCGAAGAAGACGCCGGCAGAGCAAATCCGCGACGACTGGCTCGCCCGCCACAAGATGACCGAGGACGACCTGAAATCGATGCCGCCGGAGAAGCGGGAGGCGGTCGAGAAGGAAATCGCCGAGGAGCTGAAACGGAAGCTGACGGGGCAGGACGCCAAGCGCGGCGCCGTGATGAACCTGACCGCCTGACGCAGCCCGCTTCATACCGCCTGCCTTACCCCCTGCCCGCCTCGTGTCCGGGTCCGTCAGGCGTCGCGGACGCTCACATGCACGTTGCCGCCGCCCTCGCGATCCAGCAGGGCGGAGGCCTGCGCCTCGCGCTCCGCCGTCTCCACCCGCACCCACAGGATGATGCCGCCGGCCTCCAGCGCACGGCTGAACTCGTCGGGCTTGGGATGGCTGGTCAGCTCGTCCAGATAATCCTTGATCGCCACGCCGCCGACACCGGCGGCGACCAGCGCCGCCAGCGCCGCCTCGATGGGGCCGCCGACGATGGCGATCAGGCCGGCGGTGGTCAGGGGAAAGGCGTATTTCAGCTCGCCCACCAGACCGGTCAGCGCCTCGTCGCGCGGGCGGTATTTCGGGTCGGCAGCCTCCAGCGAGGTGTGGCTGGCCAGGACCGACAGGTCGGCGCGGTCGAAATCGGCCGCCAGCAGGGCCTCCACCGCGCGGTCGAACGCGGCGCGGGTGGCGAAGAGGGCAACGACCTCCCGCACCTCACCGGGTGTGGCGGCAGGTGTGGCGGCGGGCGCGGTCTGCCCGGTCGATTGCGTCATGATGGCCGTCTCCCTATTTTTCAGCTTTCCCTATTGTAGCGACCGGCGGCGCACGCCCGTCAACCGCAACAGGGACGGGACCCCGAGTCGTTCGTGCGCGTCCCATTGTCCCACCGGTAATTGCGGTGCATTCGGCGATGATCGCCCTCTCCCGCCCCGGGAGAGGGAGGGGACCCGCCACAGGCGGGGAGGGTGAGGGGTAGAGCAAAAATCCCGGACCGCATGGTTCCTTGGATCACCCCTCACCCTTCCCATGGCGATGCCATGGGCCCCTTCCCTCTCCCGGGGCGGGAGAGGGAGGATTGCCGTCTGCCAGGCCAACCGGCCTATCCCGCGGCTGCATATCCCGTGATAGGGTGCGCATCCGAAACAACACCCATCCAAGGCTCCGTGGATCCCCGTGTCCGACATCGCAGAAATCGTCATCCCGCCCGACGCCACGCCGATGATGGCGCAGTATCTCGAGATCAAGCAGGCGCATCCCGATTGCCTGCTGTTCTACCGGATGGGCGACTTCTACGAGATGTTCTTCGAGGATGCGGTCAATGCCGCGGCGGCGCTGGACATCGCGCTGACCAAGCGCGGCCAGCATCTGGGCGAAGACATTCCGATGTGCGGCGTGCCGGTGCACAGCCATGAGAATTACCTGCAGCGCCTGATCCGCCAGGGCTTCCGCGTCGCCATCTGCGAACAGATGGAAGACCCGGCCGAGGCGAAGAAACGTGGCGCGAAATCGGTGGTGAAGCGCGGCGTCATCCGCATCGTCACCCCCGGCACCCTGACCGAGGACAGCCTGCTCGACGCCCGCTCCTCCAACTGGCTGGCGGCGGTGGCGGAGACGGCCGGCGGGCTGGGGCTGGCCTGGCTGGAGATGTCCACCGGCGAACTGGTGGTGCAGCCGGTCGAGCGCACCGGGCTGGGAGCCGCGTTGGGGCGGCTCGATCCGCAGGAGGTGCTGATCTCCGAGAAGCTGAGCCAGACGCCGGAGCTGTTCGAGCTGTGGACGGACTGGAAGTCGCGGCTGACCGTGCAGCCCACCCCGCGCTTCGACAGCGAGAACGGCAAGCAGCGCCTGCTGACCCAGTATGGCGTCGGCACACTGGACGCCTTCGGCACTTTCAGCCGGGCGGAGGTCGCGGCGGCCGGCGCGCTGGTCGGTTATGTCGAGTTGACGCAGAAGGGGCGCGTTCCCCGGCTGTCGCCACCGCGCCGGCTGGGGCCGGGGGCGGTGATGGAGATCGACGCCTCCACCGCGCGCAATCTGGAACTGACGCGGACGTTGAGCGGGGAGCGGCGCGGCAGCCTGCTCGCCACCATCGACCGCACGGTGACGGGGGCCGGCGCCCGGCTGCTGTGCGCCCACCTCACTTCGCCGCTGACCGATCCCGCCGCCATCGGCCGCCGGCTCGACATGGTGGAGTTCGCGCTGACTGGTGAGCGGCTGCGCGGCGAGCTGCGCGGCGCCTTGAGGAGCTGTCCCGATCTGGAACGGGCGTTGTCGCGGCTGACGCTCGGGCGCGGGGGACCGCGCGATCTGGCGGCGATCCGCGACGGGCTGCGGCAGGCCGGGCTGATCAGGGAATTGCTGGCCGGGGCCATGCCGCTGCCGGACGGGCTGGCGGCGCTGAACAAGCGGCTGGGCGCGCATTCCGAACTGGTCGACCAGCTGAGCCAGGCGCTGGCGCCGGAGCTGCCGCTGCTGGCGCGCGACGGCGGCTTCATCGCGCGCGACTACAGCTATGCGCTGGACGAGCTGGTGACGCTGCGCGACGAGAGCCGGCGGCTGATCGCCGGATTGCAGACGAAATACGCCGAGATTGCCGGGGTGCCGGCACTGAAGGTCAAGCACAACAACGTGCTGGGCTATCACATCGAGGTCACCGCCGCCCATGCCGACAAGCTGATGTCGGAGCGGGGCCGCGAGGTCTTCATGCACCGCCAGACCATGGCGAACGCCGTGCGCTTCGGCACGGTGGAGCTGTCGGACCTGGAGCGGCGGATTTCGGAGGCCGCCGACAGGGCGCTGGCGGTGGAGCTGGAGCTGTTCGCCGGGCTGGTCGAGGTGGTCGCCGGCAAGGCCGACGCCATCGCCCAGGCGGCCCATGCGCTGGCGGCGCTGGACGTCGCCACCTCGCTGGCCGAACTGGCGGATGAGAGGCGCTACAGCCGGCCGCTGGTGGACGACAGCCTTGCCTTCTCGATCGCGGGCGGGCGGCATCCGGTGGTGGAGGCGGTGCTGGATGCCGCCCATGGCGGGCCGTTCGTGGCGAACGACTGCGATCTGGCGCCGGACAACCGGCTGTGGCTGCTGACCGGTCCGAACATGGCCGGTAAATCGACCTTCCTGCGGCAGAACGCGCTGATCGCGATCCTGGCGCAGATGGGCGGCTTCGTCCCGGCGGAACGGGCCCATATCGGGGTGGTCGACCGGCTCTACAGCCGCGTCGGCGCCGCCGACGATCTGGCGCGCGGGCGCTCCACCTTCATGGTGGAGATGGTGGAGACGGCGGCGATCCTGAACCAGTCGGGCGCGCGGGCGCTGGTGATCCTCGACGAGATCGGGCGCGGCACGGCAACCTTCGACGGGTTGTCCATCGCCTGGGCCTGCGTCGAGCATCTGCACGACGTGAACCGCTGCCGGGCGCTGTTCGCCACGCACTATCACGAGCTGACCATGCTGGCGTCGAAGCTGCCGGCGCTGTCCTGCCACACCATGCGCATCAAGGAATGGCAGGGCGACGTGGTGTTCCTGCACGAGGTGACGGCAGGGGCGGCGGACCGCAGCTATGGCATCCACGTCGCCAAGCTGGCCGGACTGCCGCCGGCGGTGGTCGGGCGGGCGGACGAGGTGCTGAAGCTGCTGGAATCGGGCGACCAGAACGCGACGATCCACCGGCTGGCCGAGGATCTGCCGCTGTTCAGCGCGGCGCTGAAACGGCCGGCGCCGAAGGCCGCCGCGGTCGAAGCGGTGCCCGCGGGGCCGTCGGCGGTCGAGGTGGCGCTGGCGGGAATCGACCCGGACAGTTTGACGCCGCGGCAGGCGCTGGAGGAGCTGTACCGGTTGCGGGGGATGGTGCGCTGATTTCCCGGAGATATCCCTTCTCCCCCCTGGGGAGAAGGTTAGGATGAGGGGGTTCGGCGAAGCCGAAGAGATCCTCGCTTTGCGTCCCCCTCACCCCGACCCTCTCCCCGGGGGGGAGAGGGGGAATTCCTCATTGCGCTTGAACCAGTTCGCCGTGCTTCTCGCAGCCGGCCTCGGCCAGCTCCACGAAGCGCTCGGTCACGTCGTCGGGCTGGGCGACCTTGGTCGGATCCTCGCCGGGGAAGGCCTGGGTGCGCAGCTTGCTCGCCACCACGCCGGGGTCGAGCAGGTTGACGCGGACGGTGGAGGAGGCGACCTCCATCGCGTAGGTCTTCACGATCATCTCCAGCGCCGCCTTGCTGGCGCCGTAGGGCATCCAGTAATGGTGCGGGGCCTTGGCGGCGGCCGACGTCACGAAGATGGCGCGGCCGGTGCCCGATGCGCGCAGCAGCGGGTCCATCGAGCGGATCAGCCGGTAATTCGCCGTCACGTTCAGGTCCATCACCCGCGACCACAGCTTCGGATCGTACTGGGCGACCGGGCCGAGAGCCTCCAGCGCGCCGGCATTGCCGACGACCACGTCCAGCTTGCCGAAGCGCTGGTAGAGCGCATGGCCGAGCTGGTCGATCTTGTCGTAGTCGCGCATGTCCATCGGCACCAGGGTCGCCGACTGGCCGGAGAGCTTCTGGATGGCGTCGTCGGTCTCCTCCAGCCCGCCGACCGTGCGGGCGACCAGGACCAGATGGGCGCCTTCGGCGGCGAAGCGCTTGGCGACGGCGGCGCCGATGCCGCGCGAGGCGCCGGTGACGAGGGCGATGCGGCCGGAGAGACGGGACATGGGGACGACTCGTTTCCTGGGATTATTGTTTGTTCACATATGAAAAACCCTCCCCCGGGGCGGGAGAGGGCTTTTCAAGGTCAGGCGCGGACCGGGACGTTCGACTCGACCGGCGGCTGGTCCAGCGCGTCGGTCAGCGGGATCGGGTAGTCGCCGGTGAAGCAGGCGTCGCAATAGCCGAGCTTGGCCGGGTCGCGCTTCTCGTCGCCCATGGCGCGGTAGAGGCCGTCGAGCGAGATGAAGGCGAGGCTGTCGGCCTGGATGAACTCGCGCATCTGTTCCACCGTCATGCGGTGGGCCAGCAGCTTGCTCTGCTCCGGCGTGTCGATGCCGTAGAAGCAGGGGTGCGAGGTCGGCGGGCTGGAGATGCGCATGTGCACCTCCTTGGCCCCGGCGGCGCGCACCATCTCGACGATCTTCTTCGACGTGGTGCCGCGGACGATGCTGTCATCCACCAGAATGACGCGCTTGCCCTCGATCATCGCACGGTTGGCGTTGTGCTTCAGCTTCACGCCGAGATGGCGGATCTGGTCGGTCGGCTCGATGAAGGTGCGGCCGACATAATGGTTGCGGATGATGCCGAGGTCGAAGGGCACGCCGGCTTCCTGGGCATAGCCCAGCGCCGCGGGCACGCCGCTGTCCGGCACCGGCACGATCACGTCGGCGGGCACCCCGGCCTCGCGGGCCAGCTCACGGCCGATGCGCTGGCGCGCCTCATAGACGGAGGTGCCCTCCATCACGCTGTCGGGGCGGGCGAAGTAGATGTATTCGAAGATGCACAGGCGGCGCTGCTGCGGCTGGAACGGGCGCAGGCTGTGGACGCCGCTGTCGTCGATGACGATCATCTCGCCCGGCTCGACGTCGCGGACATAGTCGGCGCCGACGATGTCGAAGGCGCAGGTCTCGCTCGCCAGGATGTAGGTGTCGCCGAGCTTGCCCAGCACCAGCGGACGGACGCCGAGCGCGTCACGCACGCCGATGACCTCCTTGGAGGTCAGCGCCACCAGCGAGAAGGCGCCCTCGACCTGCCGCACCGCCTCGATCAGCCGGTCGACCGGCGAGCCGCCGCGGGCGGTCGCCATCAGGTGGACGATCACCTCGGTGTCGGTGGAGGACTGGAACAGGCAGCCGCGGCGGACCAGCTGGCGGCGCAGCGTCTGGGCGTTGGTCAGGTTGCCGTTGTGGGCCAGCGCGAAGCCACCGAACTCGAAATCGGCATAGAGCGGCTGGACGTTGCGGATCGAGGTGTCGCCGGTGGTGGCGTAGCGCACATGGCCGATGGCGCTGCCGCCCTTCAGCTTGGCGATGATCGCCTCGGAGCTGAAATGGTCGCCGACCAGACCCAGCGTGTGCTGGAGGTGGAAGCGGCCGCCGTCGAAGCTGACGATGCCCGCCGCCTCCTGCCCGCGGTGCTGCAGGGCATGCAGGCCCAGCGCCGTGATGGCGCCCGCCTGCGGGTTGCCGTAGATGCCGAACACGCCGCACTCTTCGCGCAGCTTGTCGTCGTCGAACGGATGCGTCGTCAGCATCACCAGAAGTCCTTCGTCCAAGAGGCGCCGTCGGCGCGCGTCAGCACATGCAACGGAAAAAACTACGGTCCCACAAACGTCGATCGCGCCAAAACCGAGCGGTCAAGCTCAGCGGGCGTTGTTCTGCATCAGCCTTTCAAGATCGGCGCGATCGCGGTCCTTATAACCGGTATCGGGCGCCTGCGCACCCCCGGTCTTCGCGGGGCTGGGCACCGGCGTCGACAGGCGGTCGAGCGCCTGCTTGGCCTCCATCGCCTGACGCGCACGGTCGCGCGCCATGTCCATCTGGCCGAGACCTTCCTTGCGCAGATTCTCCGGCACGAAGGCGTAGAGGGTTTCCGCACCCATCGCCAGGAAGGGCCGGGTCTTCGCCTGCTGGAGCCAGACCGGCTGTTCGGCCTGGTTCGGCACCAGCCACAGGAAGAACAGGTAGGCGATGGAAACCAGAATCCCGCCCTTCACCAGACCGAAGGCGAAGCCCAGCGTGCGGTCCAGCGCCGACAGCGCCGACGCCTGCACCCCGCGCGACAGGCTGCGGCCCAGGAGCGACAGCACGATCAGCGCGACGATGAAGACGCCGACCGCCGAGGCGGCATAGGCCAGCATCTCGAAGCGGATGTAGATCTGCGCATAGGGCAGGACATGGGGCAGCGCATAGAGCGTGACGATCGCCGCCCCGGCCCAGGCGGCAACCGACACCAGCTCGGCGACGAGGCCGCGGCTGAAGGCGAGCAGTGCGGCCAGAAGCAGCACGGCGATGACGACGATGTCCACCGGATTGACGGGAAGAGTGTCCATGACCCCTGTGCCGATTGCCTGGAGGGATTGATGAGGCGCCGATTGATGAGGTGCCGTTCGAAGGCGGAATTGCGGTCAGATATATTCGTCGTCGCGCGAGCGGCGCCTGTCGTTGTCGTCATGGCCGCGCCTGGACGGCGGCCGGCCGGAGGAACCCTGCGGCTGGAACAGCGGCATCAGCTCGCCCAGTTGCTGGAGTTCGACGGTCTTCAGGCCGTTGTCGCCGCGGCCGCCCTTCTTGCCGGCGCGCCGCGCCGGGAAGATGGCGGAGGAGAAGCCGAGCTTCGCCGCCTCCTTCAGCCGCGTGTCGGTCTGGCTCACGGCGCGGACCTCGCCCGACAGGCCGAGTTCGCCGAACACCACCGTGTCGGCCGGCACCGGCTCCCCGGTCAGCGACGACACCAGTGCTGCGGCGACGGCGAGGTCGGCGGCCGGTTCGGTGATGCGCAGGCCGCCCGCCACGCTCAGATAGACGTCGTTGGCGCCGATCTGCACGCCGCAGCGCGCCTCAAGAACCGCCAGCACCATGGCGAGGCGGGCCGAATCCCAGCCGACCACGGCGCGGCGCGGCGTGCCGAGCGGCGACGGGGCGACCAGCGCCTGCACCTCGACCAGCACGGGGCGGGTGCCCTCCATCCCGGCGAAGACGGCGGCGCCCGACACGTCGCCGCGGCGTTCGGCCAGGAACAGGGCGGACGGGTTGGCGACCTCGCCGAGGCCGGCGTCGCCCATCTCGAACACGCCGATCTCGTCGGTCGGGCCGAAGCGGTTCTTGACCGCGCGCAGGATGCGGAACTGGTGGCCGCGCTCGCCTTCGAAATAGAGCACCGTGTCCACCATGTGCTCCAGCACGCGGGGGCCGGCGATCATGCCTTCCTTGGTGACATGGCCGACCAGCAGCAGGACGACGCCGCGCCGCTTGGCGACGCGGATCAGCTCCTGCGCGCTGGCGCGGACCTGGGCGACGGTGCCGGGGGCGCTGTCCAGATTGTCCATGTACATGGTCTGGATCGAATCGATGACGATCACCTCCGGACCCTTGGCGTCGTCCAGCGAGGCGACGATGTCGCGCACGCTGGTGGCGGACGCCAGATCGACGGGGGCGGTGGCGCAGCCGAGCCGCTGGGCGCGCAGGCGGACCTGATCGACCGCCTCCTCGCCCGAGACGTAGGCGCAGCGGTGGTCCTGCGACAGCCGGGCCATCGCCTGGAGCAGAAGGGTCGATTTGCCGATGCCGGGATCGCCGCCGATCAGGATGGCCGAGCCGGGGACCAGCCCGCCGCCGCAGACGCGGTCGAACTCGGCGATGCCGGTCATCCGCCGCGGCGGCGCCTCGCTGGAGCCGTGAAGCCCGACGAAGTCGATGCGCCGTCCGCGGGCCGTACCCAGACCCTTGGGCGCGCTGTCGGGCGCGGCCTCCTCGACGAGGCTGTTCCATTCGCCGCAGGCGTCGCACTTGCCCCCCCATTTGGGGAAGGAGGCGCCGCAAGCCTGGCAGACATATCGGGTGGTGGGCTTCGCCAAAGGTCTGGTAGTCCAATGGGGATAGGGCCCGCCACATATAGCAAGCCGTTCCGCCGAATCCTACGATTGCAAGGGTGGAATGCAGGGGCTTTTTTCAGACCGGTGGCGTGATAGGTTGCTGGCGGTTTGCGGACCAACGAAACGATAAGAGGATGGAGTCCCCTCTCCCCCCGGGGAGAGGGTTAGGGTGAGGGGGTCGCGTGGCGGCCCTTACCCGAGAATCCAACCTGTGCATCCCCCTCACCCCGACCCTCTCCCCGGGGGGGAGAGGGGGATAACGTGAAAAGAGGATTTACGTGACGGATGACGGTTTGATGGACAAGGATGGACGGCGGATCGTTCTGCACGGTCCGGAAGAGTTCGCGGCGCTGCGCAAGGCCTGCCGGCTGGCGGCCGAGACGCTGGACTACATCGCGCCCTTCGTGGTGCCGGGCGTCAGCACCGGGCGACTCGACAAGCTGATCGAGGAGTTCCAGCGCGACCGCGGCGGCATCCCGGCGACGCTGGGCTATCAGGGCTATCCGGCCTGCAGCTGCATCTCGCCCAACCATGTCGTCAACCACGGCATCCCCAGCGACGACAAGAAGCTGGTCGAGGGCGACATCGTCAACATCGACGTCACCGTGATCCTGGACGGCTGGTACGGCGACAGCAGCCGCATGTATTTCGTCGGCGACAAGGTCGGCGTGAAGGCGCGCAAGCTGGTCGACCTGACCTACCGCTGCATGATGGCCGGCATCGCCCATGCCAGGCCCGGCAACCATCTGGGCGACATCGGCCATGCCATCCAGACGATGGCGGAGGCGGCGCGCTGCTCCGTCGTGCGCGATTTCGGCGGTCACGGCATCGGGCGGGAGTTCCACGGCGCCCCGCACGTCGATCATTTCGGCAAGCCCGGCACCGGCGTGGAGTTGCGCCCCGGCATGGTCTTCACGGTCGAGCCGATGATCAACGCCGGCCGTCCCGAGGTGAAGATCCTGTCCGACGGCTGGACCACGGTCACCCGCGACCGCTCGCTGTCGGCGCAGTTCGAGCACCAGATCGGCATCACCGAGGACGGCTGCGAGATCTTCACCCTCTCCCCCGCCGGCTTCACCCAGCCGCCCTACGGGAGCGCCGCATGAGCGACGACCAGAAGCGTGACGACCAGAAGCAGGGCGAACAGAAGCCTTGGGACGTTCTGGGCAGCCGCGAACTGCTCGACGCCAGCCCGTACCTGAAGGTGCGGGCGGAGACGGTCCAGCTGCCCGACGGGCGGACGGTGGATAATTTCTACCAGATCGACCAGCCCGACTTCGCGCTGATGTATGTGGAGACCGAGGACGGCAAGGTCGTGATGCTGCGCACCTACAAGCATGGGCCGCGCCGCGTCAGCCTGACCTTCCCGGCCGGCGCCATCGAGCCCGGCGAGGATCCGCTGACCGCCGCCAGGCGCGAGCTGCTGGAGGAAACCGGCTATGCCGCCGACGACTGGACGGCGCTGGGCGGCTTCGTGGTCGGGGCGAACTCCAGGGGCAGCACCTGCCACATGTTCCACGCCAAGGGCGCCCGCAAGGTGGCGGAGCCCGATCAGGGTGATCTGGAGGACATGCGGATCGAGCTGCACAGCGCCCGCGAGCTGATCGACGCGGCGGCGCAGGGCGACTATGCGGTGCTGCCGGTGATCGCCATGCTGGGGGCGATGCTGCTGCCCGAACTGCGCGAGGGGCTGGGCATGGCGGCGCGGAGCACGCGATGACGGATGATACGCCGACCGCGGAGCGGATGATCGACCTGCTGGGGTTGCAGCCGCATCCGGAGGGGGGCTTCTACGCCGAGACCTACCGTGCGCCGGGCGATGGCGGGCGCGGCGCGGTGACGGCGATCTATTTCCTGCTGAAGGCCGGGCAGCGGTCGCACTGGCATACGGTCGATGCCGTGGAAATCTGGCTCTGGCACGGCGGGGCGCCGCTGGAGCTGTCGATTTACGAAGATGGCGGGACGGTCGAGCGCCTCCGGCTGGGATTGGACATCGCCGAAGGCGAGCGACTGCAGGCGGTGGTGCCGGTCGGGAGCTGGCAGGCGGCGCGGAGCTTGGCCGAGGGATTGGACGGCTGGTCGCTGGTCAGCTGCACCGTGGCGCCGGCCTTCGAGTTCGCCGGGTTCCGGATGGCACCGGAGGGATGGGAGCCGCCGGAAAAGCCGTGAGGGGCGGGTGACCGTAGCATCACCTGACCGCCGGGCCGGGAGATCAGGCGATGGCCGGCGCGGCCTGCGTGCGCACCATGTCGGCCAGCGCCTCGGGCGCCATCGGGCGGCCGAACAGGTAGCCCTGCATCATGTCGCAGCCGACAGACACCAGGAAATCGCGCTGCTCCGCCGTCTCCACACCTTCCGCAACCGTGGTCAGACCAAGACCGTGCGCCATGCCGACCGCGGCACGGACCAGCGCGTTGCTCTTCGGATTTTCCGGCACGTCGATGACGAAGGCGCGGTCGATCTTCAGCTTCGCCACCGGCAGCTGCTGCACATAGCTGAGCGAGGAATAGCCGGAGCCGAAATCGTCGATGGCCGCCTGGATGCCGAGATCGGCCAGCTCGCCCAGCGTCCGCACCGCCACCTTCAAATCGCGCACCGCCGCCTGTTCGGTGATCTCCAGCCCCAGATGGCTGCGCAGCGACGGATGCTCGCCCAGCAGCTCCTCCAGCCGCAGGGTCAGGTTGCCGCGCAGGAACTGCTGGCCGGAGATGTTGAGGAAAACACGGTCGGGCAGCACGCCCTCCGCCTCCCAGGCCGTCATCTGGGCAATCGCGGTGGACAGCACCCAGTCGGTGATCGGCACGATCTGGCCGCTTTCCTCGGCGACCGGGATGAACTCCCCCGGCGACACCGGCCCCAGCGCGTGATGGTCCCAGCGCAGCAGCGCCTCCGCCGAGCGGACACGGCCGGCCTTGTCGACGATGGGCTGGTAGACGAGGCGCAGCTCGTTCCGTTCGATCGCGTGGGTCAGATGCATGGTCAGCATCATCCGCCGCGTCGCCGCCGCCGCCATTTCCGGCGTGTAGAAGCAGATGGCGTTGCCGCCATTGTGCTGCACCGCCTGCAAGGCCAGCTTGGCCTTGGCGTTCAGATCCTCCAGCGTGCTGACCGTCTCGTCCTGCACCGCGGCGCCGACCGACAGCCGCAGCCGCACCCAATGGCGGTCGGCGTAGATCGAGGCGGTCAGCCGGTCGTGCAGCACCCCGGCCAGCGTGCGCGCCTGATCGGCATCGGCCACCCGTGACAGCGCTGCGAATTCGTCGGCGGCGATGCGGCAGATGATGGTGTTGGGCGGCAGCACCTCGGTCACCCGGCTGACCATCGCCTTCAGCGCGGCATCGCCGACATGAAAGCCGAAGGCCTCGTTCACGTCGCTGAACTGGTCGACATCCAGCGCGAACAGCGCGAACAGCCCGCTATTTGCGCCGCCGCCCTCGGGCCCGTCGGCGCGGTGGCCGGCGAACAGCGCCTCGCACTCCTCCAGGAAGGCGGTGCGGGTCAGAACGCCGGTCAGCGGGTCGTGCCGCGCAAGGTAGGAGGCGCGCTGCTCCGCCGCCAGACGGTCGGAGATGTCGCGGATGATGCCGACGAAGGTGACCTCGTCGCCCAGCCGCGCCTCGCCGACGCTGAGATGCATGGGGAACACCGTGCCGTCCTTGCGCTGGCCCAGCGTGTCGCGGCCGATGCCGATGATCTTGGCCCGCCCGGTCCGCGCGTAGGTGTCGACATAGCGGCTGTGGTCGCGGGAGAAGGGCGGCGGCATCAGGATGGTCATGCTGCGCCCGACCAGTTCGCTGTCCTCATAGCCGAACAGACGGCAGCAGGCGCGGTTGATCGAGCGGATGATGCCGCTGCGGTCGGACACGATGATGCCGTCCACCGCCGCGTCCAGCAGGGTGGCGACGAAAGCGTCGCGGCAGGTCACGAACTCGGCGATGCGGTCGGGATCGCCGGTCTGGTGAAAGGTGCCGAGATAGCCCAGGATCGTCCCGGCGTCGTCGCGGTGGGCGGTCACGCTGCCGCTGAGAATCGAGCGGCGGCCGTCGCAGCCGACCGTCGCGCAATCGACCGGGGCGGAGCCGTGCGCCTGGGACTGGCCCAGGGAGGTGATGGCGGCCCCCAGCGCCGCGGTCACGGGATGGTCGATGGCGTCGAGCGGCCGGCCGACCAGTTCCGCCGGGGAGCGGTCGAGCGCCGCCGCGAAATGGCGGTCGGCATGCCGGCACACGCGGTCGCGGTCCAGATAGACCAGCGCCATCCCGCCCGCCATCCCACCATCGTCGAGCAGGCTGGCGGCCAGCGAGGCCAGGAAGGCCGGATCGCGCGGCATCCCGGCGGCGTCCGCCGCACCGGACCCGCTGCACTCGGAACCGTTCATCTGATCCGCCGGTTGTAGGTCCACGAAGCGATCCGTTTCTTCTGTCCGGCCCGAAAGACGGACCTCGTGAGGCATCGCCGGAATCCCGGCTGACCGAATTCGGATACCCGACGGTGGTATTATGACCCCGTCCGGTATCTTTTCCAACGTCAAGCGGACGCGTAAATGCAGGACATTTCCGCAACCCGGTCGCCGTGATGCTTTCGCACTCTAACGGTTAGAGGCCGAAGTACGATTGACATGGTTCAATGCGGGCCGCGGTTTCGGAGATAGACCCGCACCGTCCGGCGCACCACCACAGCTTTCGCGCGTGTGGCCTGCGACAATTCAGGGGCATTGGGTCCGGCGTGCTGGACCTTCGGCGGTATACACCCCAAGATATTCGCCAACACCGCCGATCCGGGAACCGTCCCGGCATTTTTTCAGCCAGTCCCGACTCTTTGTGCCTGATGGAGGAATAAACCGCAGGTCCCAGGCGTTTTTCCCGGCAATGGCCGCAACAACCGACCCCAAAGTCGGCTGCCGCCGTCACGTCGGGGCCGCCAACGGTCCGCGGTTCGAGAAAAAACGATTGGGAGCATTCCGTCATGACCAACGCATTCAGCCAGATCCGACACTCCGACGGCCGTGCATACTACCAGGGCACCCCGCTGTCCCTGGCCGATGCCCAGATCATGCTCAACGACGACATCCTGCGCCGCAGGGTGCGCGTCGGGGCCTATCTGCGGGTGGATGACGGCCGGCTGGTGCTGGTCAACGGCCCTGCCCTGCACCCTTGGATCAGCCGGCCGGCGTCGGCGCTCAGCCCCCGCGCGGCCCGGCCAGAATAAGCGCCGCTCCGCCCAGACAGATCAGCGCGCCGGCCGCGTCCCAGCGGTCGGGCCGCGCCCCCTCGACCAGCCAGAGCCACAGCAGCGACGCCGCGATGTAGACGCCGCCATAGGCGGCATAGGCCCGCCCGGCGAATTCGGCGTCGGCCCGCGTCAGCAGCCAGGCGAACAGGCACAGGCTTGCCACGCCCGGCACAGCCAGCCATGCGCTGCGGTCCAGCCTGATCCACGCCCAGAAGGCGAAGCAGCCGGCGATCTCCGCCAGCGCCGCCGCGCCATACAGCGCCAGCGTCGCGCCCTGTGTCCGCTCCATGCGCCCTTCCACCTCGGCCCCGCTCCAGACCGGCAGGATGCTGACGGCCATGACCTTCGGCGTCAATACGGCGCGCGTCATTGCAACCCGGCACAGCTCGTTTCAATTTGCTGCCCTAATATTACAGTGCATTCATGGACTTGGCTGGGGGTGCGGCATAAATTCGCTGGGCAGGAGGCATACTATGATGCTCATAGACGCTACCGACCCGATGCGGGATGCCATCGAGACGATCCGGGCCACCGACGTGATTTCGGAGTCGAAGAAGCACGTCTTGGTCCAGGGGCTGGAGGCGTTGCGGAACCGGCATTGTCCGGACCCGCGTCCGATGACGGGCTGTTGCGAAGAGTGCCTGTCCCGCAGCCGCTGCCTGCCGGCGGTTCTGGATCTGCTCGGTTCCTGACCACGGCCGGGGAGAACGCGGAGTGCGCCTGACGCTCGACGACGAAGCCACCCTGTGTTCCGTCGAGATCCTGGCGGAGGCGGTCGAAATGGCCTTCGTCCCCGGCATCCTCGAACTGCGCACCCTGCGCGATTCCCTGAACGACGCCCTGCACACCCGATCCCCGGCGGCGGTGAAGCTGGCTTTCAGCGCCTTCAGCCGGGTCGACCGCGATTTCCGCAACCAGATCACCCATCACGCCCTGCAATTGGCGACGTTGCGCCGTCACAGCGCCGGGCCGATGCGCCGCGACCTGCCTGGCGACGGCGGCGTGCCGGCGCGGTCGTCCGGCCGCGGAGTCGACGGACCGCGCCGGGCGTAAGCCCGGGAACGGGACGGGCCGCCTGTCTTTCATGTCATATTTTTAATGGACCCTTTTCCCGTCGGTTCCGTTGTCCATGCATAACCAACACACATGAGGTTGCCACCATGGACAAGGATCGCATCGAGGGCGCCGCCCGTTCCATCAAGGGTGCCATCAAGGAAGCCGCCGGCAAGCTGACCGGCGACACCAAGACCGAGGCCGAGGGCCGCGGCGAGAAGGCAGCCGGCAAGGTGCAGAACAGCGTCGGCGGCGCCAAGGATGCCGTGCGCGACGCGCTGAAGTAACCGCCGACGCGATCCCGGCGCCCGCCAAGGGCTGCCATCCGGCGTAGCCATCGAACGCCCCGGCCCCCGCATTTGCCAAGCGGGGCCGGGGCGTTCGCATGTCCGGGCTCCCGCGGGAAGAGTGGCGATGGCGGTGGCGACGCCCAAGCCGGAAATGGGCTGTTGCCGCCCTTCCCTCCCCTATCTATGATGCGCCGCCCCGGCCGGATGGCCGAACGACGCGCTTAGATTCGGGTCCCATGCTCCAGTTCATCCGCAATTTCGCCGGCTCCTGGGTCGTCAAGATCCTGTTCGTGCTGTTGATCCTCAGCTTCGGCGTCTGGGGGATCGGCGACGTGTTCCGCTCCTCCACCCCCACCACCGTCGCCGAAGTCGGCAAGGTGGAGATCGGGCAGCAGGCGCTGGACCAGGAATTCCGCCGGCAGATGGAACGGCTGCGCCCGATGCTGGGCGGCAACCTGACCGCCGAGCAGGCCAAGCGCTTCGGCCTTCTGGAACAGTCGCTGCAATCGCTGATCCAGCGCACGCTGTTCGACCTCGCCGCCGCCGACATGGGCATCGCCGTCGGGCCGGAGGTGGTCCGCCTGCGCATCGCCGACGAGCCGGCCTTCCGCAACCAGCAGGGCCAGTTCGACCCCAACATCTTCCGGTCGGTGCTGCGCAACAACCAGCTGACCGAAGACGGCTATGTCGCGATGATCCAGCGCGAGACCGCCCGCCAGCTGGTCGCCGGCGCTGTGTCCGCCGGCCTGACCCCGCCGCAGCCGCTGGTGCAGGACCTCTACCGCTATCGCGGCGAAAAGCGCGTGGCGGAGGTGGTGACCCTGCCCAACGCCTCCATCGGCGATGTCGGCGTGCCCGACGACGCGACGATCAAGCAGGCCTACGACGACCATCAGGTCCGCTTCACCGCCCCGGAATACCGCGCCCTCACGGTCGCCCGCCTGTCGCCCGACGCGCTGGCGAAGGACATCAAGATCGACGACGCCCAGCTGCGCAAGGCGTATGAGGAGCGCGCGAACGAGTTCGGCGCCCCGGAAAAGCGCTCGGTGCAGATGGTGGTGACCGACGACGAGGCGAAGGCGAAGCAGATCGCCGATGCCGCCAAGGCCAAGGGTCTGGCCGAAGCCGCCAAGGACGCCGGCGTCGAGCCGGTGACGCTCGACAACATCGCCAAGGCCGACCTGCCGGAGATCGGCGACGCCGCCTTCGCGCTGGAGTCGGGCAAGCCCTCCGACCCGATCAGAAGCGCGCTCGGCTGGCACGTCATGGCCGTCACCGGCGTCACCCCGGCCTCGACCAAGAGCTTCGAGGATGTGCGGGACCAGCTGGCGGCCGAGTCGAAGAAGGAGCAGGCGCTCGACTCCGTCTTCTCCATCGCCAACCGGGTCGAGGACCAGCTGGCCAGCGGCGCGTCGCTCGACGAGGTCGCCCAGGCCCAGGGCCTGGTGGTGAGCAAGGTTGCCGCCATCGACAGCACCGGCAAGGCCCCGGACGGCAAGGATGCCGCCCCGGACCTGCCCGGCCTGAAGGCGCTGCTGCCGAACGCCTTCCAGCTGAAGACCGGCGCCACGTCGAACCTGACCGAGGGCGAGGGAAGCAACTTCACCGCCGTCCGCGTCGACAGCGTGATCCCCGCCGCCGTCCGTCCGCTGGCCGACGTGCGCGAGCAGGTCATCGCCGACTGGCAGCAGGAACAGCGCGCCGAGCGCGCCGCCAAGAAGGCGGAGGAGATCGCCGTCAGCCTGAAGCAGGGTGCGGAGGCCGCGGCCCAGGACGTCGCCACCCAGGCCGGCGCCACCTTCGCCATGACCAGCCCCTTCACCCGCGACGCCCAGGCGGTGCAGGGCCTGCCGGCGGAGCTGGTCGCCAAGCTGTTCGCCGCCAAGCCGAACGAGGTCGTCACCGGCAACACCGCCGATGCCCAGGTGGTCACCCGCCTGAAGGAGATCATCCCGGCCGATCCGAAGGCCGCCGACGCCGATCTGGCGCCGGTCCGCGCCGCGGTCGAACAGGGGATGGAGAGCGATCTTGTGGCGGAGTTCACCAACGCGCTGCGCGACAAGTATCCGGTCCGCATCCACCGCCAGCGCATCGACCAGTTCTTCGCCAGCAACTGAGGCTTCGGCGCAGCCGACAGCAATCCAAGAGGTCTCGTGCCGTGAAGGTCCAGCCCGATAACACCAGCTTCGATGCCGCTTACGCCGCCGGTCGGCCGCAGGTGGTGTGGACCACGCTGGTCAGCGATCTGGAGACCCCGGTCTCCGCCTATATGAAGCTGGCGGACGGCCGTCCCTTCGGCTTCCTGCTGGAATCGGCGGAGCGCGGGGCGGGGTCGCGGCGCGACCGCTATTCGGTGATCGGCTTCAAGCCGGACGTGGTGTGGCGGTCGCGCGGCAACCGGGCGGAGATCAACCGCGACGCGCTGCACGACCGCGACGCCTTCAAGCCGCTCGGCAACGCACCGCTGGACGAGCTGCGCGCGCTGATCGCCGAGAGCCGGATCGACCTGCCGGACGCGCTGCCGCCGATGGCCGCCGGGCTGTTCGGCTACATGACCTACGACATGGTCCGCCTGATGGAGCGGCTGCCGGACAACAACCCGGACGAGCTGAACATCCCGGACGCCATCCTGACCCGGCCCAGCATCGTCGCCATCTTCGACAGCCACACCGATTCGATCACGCTGGTGACCCCGGTCTGGCCGAAGCCCGGCAAGGACGCCGCCACCGCCTACGGCGATGCGCGGGAGCGGCTGACCGACGCGCTGGCCGATCTGGAACGCCCCCTGCCCTACCGGCGGGAGCCGCGGGCGGAAACCGAGTTGCCGTTGGCCTGGACCTCCAACACCACGCGCGAGGAGTATCACGCGATGGTGGAGAAGGCGAAGGAGTACATCCGGGCCGGCGACATCTTCCAGGTCGTGCCGTCCCAGCGCATCCGCTTCCCCTTCAAGCCGTCGCCGCTGGCGCTGTACCGCACGCTGCGCCGCCTCAACCCGTCGCCCTTCCTGTTCCACTGCGACTTCGGCGACCTGACGGTCGTCGGCTCCAGCCCGGAAATCCTGGTGCGCGTGCGCGACGGCAAGGTCACCGTCCGTCCCATCGCCGGCACCCGCAAGCGCGGCGCAACCACGGCGGAGGACGAGGCGCTGGCTGCCGACCTGCTGAGCGATCCGAAGGAGCTGGCCGAGCATCTGATGCTGCTCGACCTCGGCCGCAACGATGTCGGCCGGGTGGCGAAGGTCGGCACGGTCAAGGTGACGTCCAAGATGATCGTGGAGCTTTACAGCCACGTCATGCACATCGTCTCCAACGTCGAGGGCGACCTCGATCCGAAGTTCGACGCGCTCGACGCGCTGGTTGCCGGCTTCCCCGCCGGCACGGTGTCCGGCGCGCCGAAGGTCCGCGCCATGGAGATCATCGACGAGCTGGAAAAGGCCCGCCGCGGCGTCTATGCCGGCTGCGTGGGCTATTTCGGCGCGTCGGGCGCGATGGACACCTGCATCGCGTTGCGCACCGCCGTGCTGAAGGACGGCATGATGTATGTCCAGGCCGGCGGCGGCGTCGTCGCCGACAGCGACCCGGAAGCCGAGTATCAGGAGACCGTCAACAAGTCGATGGCGCTGATCCGCGCCGCCGAGGAGACCCTGCGCACCACCGCGCGCGGGTGATCGTTACAGCCGGGTCTACGAAAAGGCCGCCCCATGGGCGGCCTTTTTCATGCGGAAACGGTTGCGAGGCAACGGGCCCACTCCCGCCAATCCGGATTATCCACAGGAAAATGCACGTCACCGGACGGCAACGCCACACACATCTGCAACCACGCGTCTATAGTGGGAGTGTGTGAACGGGGTGGCGGATAGGCCGCCACCGCCGCACACAAACAAAGGAGGAAAGAGGATGGACAAAATCCTCACACTCCTGATCCTGCTGTTGCAGATCGTCAAGGCGTGCCTTGATCTTCTGAACCGCTGATCGGATGGGTGCGTCGGGGTGAATCAGACCTCGGCGCACCTGTCCCTAAAGATAAGCCATTTCCCGCGCTTGCCAAGAGGCTTCCGCACGCCTCCCGCGAGTTGGCGGTCAGAGATACCGCCGCTCCAGATGCCGCTTGAACACCGACGCGTCGAGCGGCCGGCCGGTCACCGCGGTCAGCAGTTCGTCGCCGGAGGCGTGGAAACAGCCGGTCTGGTGGACGTTCACCCGCAGCCAGTTCACCAGCGGCGCGAACTCGCCGCGCGACAGCGCCGGGACGATCTCCGGATCGGCGGTGCTGGCGGCATCGAACAGCTGGGCCGCGGTCATCGCGCCCAGCGTGTAGCTGGGGAAATAGCCCCAGCCGCCGCCGGGCCAGTGGATGTCCTGCAAACAGCCGAGCCGGTCGTTCGGCGGGACCACCCCCACCAGTTCGGCCATGCCGTCGTTCCAGGCACCCGGCAGGTCCGGCAGGGTCAGGTCGCCGGCGACCAGCGCCTTTTCCAGGCGGTAGCGCAGGATGATGTGGGCGGGATAGGTCACCTCGTCGGCATTGACGCGGATGAAGCCGCGCTCCACCCGGCTGTAGAGGCGGCGCAGATTGTCGGCCTCCCAGGCCGGCCCCTCCCCGCCGAAGGTCTCGCGCACCACCGGCGCCAGCCAGGTGATGAACTCGGCCGAACGGCAGGCCTGCATCTCCATCAGCAGCGACTGGCTCTCATGCACCGCCATGCCGCGGGACTGGCCGACCGGCTGGGTCAGCCACGCCGCCGGGCGGTCCTGCTCGTACAGCGCATGGCCGGTCTCGTGCAGGATGCCCATCAGCGCATCGGTGAAGTTCGCCTCGTCGTAACGGGTGGTGATGCGCACATCGCCGGTGGCCCCGCCGCAGAAGGGATGCAGCGACACGTCCAACCGGCCGCGGCGGAAGTCGAAGCCCAGCCGCTCCATCATGCGGACGCCAAGCTCGCGCTGCTTCTCCACCGCGAAAGGCCCCTGCGGCTCGATCACCGCCGGTGCCGCCGCCTGCTTGTCGAGGACGCGGCCGATCAGGTCGGGCAGGAAGCCGGACAGATCGGCGAACAGGGCGTCGATCCGCTCCGCCCGGGCGCCCGGATCGTGGCTGTCGAGCAGCGCGTCATAGGCGCTGATCCCCATCACCGACCCGAGCGCCTCGGCCCCTTCGCGGACGCGGGCCAGAACCTCGGTCAGCGAGGGCAGCAGCTTGGCATAGTCGCTCTCCGCCCGTGCGGCGCGCCACGTCATCTCGCAGACCGAGACCGCCTTGCTGGTCGCCTCGACCAGATCGGCGGGAACGGCGGTGGCCTGGATGTGGTGGCGGCGCATCTCGCGCAGGTTGGCGCGCTGCCAGGCGTCGAGGCTGCCGTCGCCCTCCGCCTCCGCCAGCAGATCGCCCATGCGCGGGTCGGTCGCCAGCTCGTGGGCGATCACCGACAGGGTCGCGGTCTGCTCCGCCCGGCCGTCGTTGGCCCCCTCCGGCATGATCGTCTGGGTGTCCCAGCCGAGAATGCCCAGTGCGTCGCCGATGGCGGCGATGCGGGCGTGGCGGCGTTCAAGCTCCTGATATGCGGTCATCGGGTCGTCCGTCGGTTCCGGTGTCGGCGCGCTTGCGCTGTGACAGCACGTAGATCCCGGCGAGCGTCACCGCAAGCCCGTACCAGGTCAAGGCATACTGCAAATGGTTGTTCGGCAGCTCCACCCGCGGCTCGATCCCCGCCAGGGTGCCGGCCGGCGCACCGGGCAGCCTGCTCCCGTTGCTGCTCCCATTACCGCCCCCCTGCCCCGGCAGCATCTCCACCACCACGGGCGCCACGCCGCTTAGCGACAGCGCGGCGGCCATTGCCGGCGGATCGGCGCGCATCCAGGCGGAACCCGGCGCCGGGGTGCCGTTGCCGGGCTGGAAGAAGCCGGGCGGCTGCGGCACGCGGACGATGCCCCTGACGGTCGTCTCGCCCTCCACCCGCGCGGCGGCGCGGGTCGCCGGATCGCGGCGGTCCATCGGCACGAAGCCGCGGTTGACCAGCAGGATGCCGGCCCCGTCCGCCCTTTCGAACGGGGTCAGCACCTCGTAGCCGACCTGCCCCTGGTGCGGGCGGGCGATCACCAGCAGGTCCTTGTCGTTCAGGAAATGCCCGGCGAGCGTCACCGGCCGGAACTCCCAGGCGGCGGGGTCGTCGATCCGGGCGGGCAGCGGCGCGGGCGGCGCGGCCATCTGCCGGTCGATCCGGGCGATCAGCTCCTGCTTCCAGTGCAGCCGCTCCAGCTGCCATGTGCCGAGCCCGATGGTGACCGCAAGCCCGGCCAGCGTGACCAAGGTCGCTGCCAGCGTCGGGCGGAAATGCCGCCGCCCCGCCGTCTCGACCGCGGTTGCGCTCAAGAGCCCTTCTCCACTTCGCTGCGGCGGTAGCGGTATTGGAGGGCGATCACGGCGGCCTTGGCCGGCCGCAGCATGCCCAGCGTCAGGCCAAGCACGACGATGCTCCAGACGATGGCATGCAGCCACAGCGGCCAGTCCACCGTCATCGATACCCAGAGCGCCACAGGCACCACGAGGAAGCCCAGGATGAAGATCAGGAAGACCGCCGGCCCGTCGCCGCTGTCGACCTGCGAAAAATCCAGGTCGCAGACATTGCAGCGCTCCGCCACCGTCAGGTAGCCGTCGTACAGCCGTCCCTTGCCGCAGCGCGGGCAGACGCTGCGGAGGCCCGCCGACAAGGGCGAAACCCTGGGGTAAAGATCGATCACGCCATCACCTCCCGTTCGGACCGTTCCGGCAACGATACAGGCCGCCGGAACGGCTCGGCACCGGTCGCGTCAGTGAACGGCGACCACGCCGCCGTGACCGCCCCACCAGTAGACCGACACGAACAGGAACAGCCAGACGACGTCGACGAAGTGCCAGTACCAGGCCGCCGCCTCGAAGCCGAAATGGCTTTCCGGGGTGAAGTGCCCCTTGTTCGTGCGGAACCAGCACACCGCCAGGAAGATGGTGCCGACCAGCACATGGAAGCCGTGGAAGCCGGTCGCCATGTAGAAGGTCGAGGGGAAGATGCCGTCGGTGAACTTGAAGGAGGCGTGGACGTACTCATAGACCTGGAAGAAGCTGAACAGGACGCCGAGCAGCACGGTCAGGCCCAGCGCCTTGGCCGCCGTGCGGTTCTGCCCCTCGATGATGGCATGGTGCGCCCAGGTCACGGTGACGCCGGACAGCAGCAGGGTCAGCGTCATCATCAGCGGCATGTCGAAGGCGTCGATGACATGCACATTCGGCGGCGGCCAGATGGCGTCGGGGTTGAGCGGCGACACCTTCGGCTCCAGCGCCGCATGGAAGAAGGCCCAGAAGAAGGCGGCGAAGAACATCACCTCCGACGCGATGAACAGCGCCATGCCATAGCGCAGGCCGATCTTCACCACTGGGGTGTGGGCATGCTCCACCACCGACTCGCGGATGACCGACCGCCACCAGCCGAACATCGTCACCAGGATGGCCAGCACGCCCAGGATCATCAGCAGCTTGCCGCCGCCATGCATGAAGATGACCAGGCCGGTCGCCAGAAGCCCGCCGGAAAAGGCGCCGATCAGCGGCCAGGGGCTCGGCTTCAGCAGATGGTAGGGATGCGGGATGCCGGCGCCCGGTTCATGGGCTGACGGTTCGGCGTGCGGCATTTGCCCGTGGGTGATGTCGGCCATCGTCTCACTACCCCATATGGTTCAGTTTGTGGCGGTCGCCCCCGGCTCCGCCTTTTGTTTTCCTGATTCCGGCGCCGGGGACGTGGATGCGGCGGCCGTGTGCTGTGCCAGCCTGGCCTCGCTGTCCTTGGCGCGGAAGAAGGTGTAGGACAGCGTGATGGTGCTCACGTCGTCCATGTTCGGATCGTCGGCCATCGACGGGTCGACGAAGAAGGTCACCGGCATGTCCACGACCTGACCGGGTTCGAGGACCTGTTCGGTGAAGCAGAAGCACTGCATCTTGTTGAAATAGGCGCCCGCCTTTTCCGGCGTGACGTTGTAGACGGCGGTGCCGACGGTCGGCGCCTTCCCGCGATTCTCCGCCCGGTAGGCGGCGAAGCCGGTCTCGCCCAGCTTCAGCACCAGATCCTTCTGCTCCGGCCGGAAGCCCCAGGGAAGGGCCGAGTTGGTGTCGGCGTTGAAGCGGACGGTCACCGTGCGCCCGACGACGCGCGCCGCGGCCTGTTCGGCCCGCTGGGTGGTGCCGCCGAAGCCGGTGACCGAGCAGAACAGGTTGTAGAGCGGGACCGACGCATAGGTCAGCCCGATCATCCCCGCCACCAGCCCGAACAGCGTGCCGAGGAGGAGACGGTTGCGGCGGCGCAGCCTGTCGTCAGGCCGGTTCATCAGTGCGCCCCGCCCATCCGGACGACGGTGATCGCATAGAACAGGACCACCAGGGCCAGCAAGGCCGCCAGAACGGCCAGATTGCGCCCGCGCAGCTTCTTGGCCCGCAGGGCGGTCTCCTGCCGGCGCTGCTCTTCGACGGAGTTGCGGGTATCGGTCAGGTCGTCGCGTTCCATCACCGTCATGCCCACCCTCCAAGGATAAGCCGCTCGCCCATCATCACGGCGAACAGCAGGAACAGGTACAGGATCGAGAAGCCGAACATCTTCTTGGCCGGCTTGTCGTCGTTTGCCCGCAGGACGCGGACGGCGCAGCCGACGAACATCAGGCCGAGGATGGCCGACACCGCCAGATAGACCGGACCGGCGATGCCGACAAAGGACGGCGCCGCGGCCACCGGCAGCAGGATCAGCGTGTAGAGCAGCATCTGCCGCTTGGTCGCCGCCTCGCCCGCCACCACCGGCATCATCGGCACTCCGGCGCGGGTGTAGTCGCCGTTGCGGAACAGGGCCAGAGCCCAGAAATGCGGCGGCGTCCACAGGAAGATCAGCAGGAACAGCAGGATCGACGGCAGATCGACGCTGCCAGTCACGGCGGCCCAGCCGATCATCGGCGGGAAGGCGCCGGCAGCCCCGCCGATCACGATGTTCTGCGGGGTCCGGCGCTTCAGCCACATGGTGTAGACGAAGATGTAGAAGCCGATGGTCAGCGCCAGCAGCGCCGATGCGGTCCAGTTCACCGCCAGCCCCATCACCACCACCGACAGGACCGACAGGGTGACGCCGAAGCCGAGAGCCTCGGCCGGCTCGACGCGGCCCGACGGGATCGGGCGCTTCACCGTGCGGGTCATCACCGCGTCGATGTCGCGGTCGTACCACATGTTGATGGCACCCGACGCCCCGGCGCCGACGGCGATGCACAGGACGGCGACCAAGGCCAGGAAAGGATGGATGTGGCCGGGCGCCAGCACGATGCCGGCCAGCCCGGTGAAGACCACAAGCGACATGACCCGCGGCTTGAGCAGCTCGATGAAGTCACCGGCCGACGCGCCCCCTGTGTGGTTGAGCGCCAGTTCGTTCGTCACGTCCGTCATATCATGTCCTTGTCTTCTAACCCCGGGACTTCCAACAAAAAGTTGTCACCCCGGCACCCTCCACACCGGCGCCCATTTTCGGGCTGCTCGGGTCGGTCCTTTTTGTCGGACGGGCGCCTCCTTCACGGCGACGCCCGCCCGTTAGCACGCTTACTTGACCTGGGGCAACGTCTCGAACGCGTGGAACGGGGGCGGCGAGCTGACCGTCCATTCCAGCGTGCCGGCCTGCGGCCCCCAATAGGCGCCCGGCACCCGCTCGCCGCTGCGCAGGGTCTTCCAGGCGATCCACACGAACAGCAGGGTGGAGGCGAAGGAGAGGTAGGCGCCCAGCGACGAGATCATGTTCCAGCCCCAGAAGGCATCCGGATAGTCCGGGATGCGGCGGGGCATGCCCGACAGGCCGAGGAAGTGCTGCGGGAAGAACACCAGATTGACGCCGACGAAGGTGGTGTAGAAATGGACCTTGCCCCAGAACTCCGGATACTGGCGTCCCGACATCTTGCCGATCCAGTAGTACCAGCCGGCGAAGATCGAGAACACGGCACCCAGCGACAGCACATAGTGGAAGTGCGCCACGACGTAGTAGGTGTCGTGCATGTAGTTGTCGAGACCGCCGTTCGCCAGCACCACGCCGGTGACGCCGCCGACCGTGAACAGGAAGATGAAGCCCAGCGCCCACAGCATCGGCACCCGGAACTCGATCGACCCGCCCCACATGGTGGCGATCCACGAGAAGATCTTCACGCCGGTCGGCACCGCGATGATCATGGTGGCGGCGGTGAAGTAGGCCTTGGTGTTGACGTCCAGACCGACCGTGTACATGTGGTGCGCCCACACGACGAAGCCGACCACGCCGATGGCGACCATGGCATAGGCCATGCCGAGATAGCCGAACACCGGCTTCTTGGAGAAGGTCGACACGATGTGGCTGATGATGCCGAAGGCCGGCAGGATCATGATGTAGACTTCGGGGTGGCCGAAGAACCAGAACAGATGCTGGAACAGGATCGGGTCGCCGCCGCCTTCGGGGTTGAAGAAGGTGGTGCCGAAGTTGCGGTCGGTCAGCAGCATGGTGATGGCGCCGCCCAGGACCGGGACCGCCAGCAGCAGCAGGAAGGCCGTCACCAGCATCGCCCAGACGAACAGCGGCATCTTGTGCAGCGTCATGCCGGGTGCCCGCATGTTGAAGATGGTGGTGATGAAGTTCACAGCACCCAGGATCGAGCTGGCGCCGGCCAGATGCAGGGCGAAGATCGCCATGTCGACCGACGGCCCGCTATGCCCCAGCGGCGAGGACAGCGGCGGGTAGATCGTCCAACCGGTGCCGGCACCGGTGCCGACGAAGGCGGAGCCCAGCAGCAGCAGGAAGGCCGGCACGATCAGCCAGAAGCTGATGTTGTTCATGCGCGGGAACGCCATGTCGGGCGCGCCGATCATGAGCGGCACGAACCAGTTGCCGAACCCGCCGATCAGCGCCGGCATCACCACGAAGAACACCATGATCAGGCCGTGCGCCGTGATCAGCACGTTCCACATCTGGCCGTCGGAAACGAATTGCAGCCCCGGCGACTGAAGCTCCGCCCGCATGATGACGGAGAACAGGCCGCCGATCAGCCCGGCGATGACCGAGAAGATCAGATAGAGCGTGCCGATGTCCTTGTGGTTGGTCGAATAGAACCAGCGCTGCACGAAGCCGGGGACGTGATGATCGTCATGCCCGTGCCCATGGTCACCCACATGCTCACCATGTCCCGGTGTGGCGTTTGCCATGTCTCTACCCTTTGTCGCTGTCCCTGGCCGCCGTCCGATCCGGTCTGTCGCGGAGCGCCGGCAGCTGGGTTGGGTTCTTCTTATCGCGTCGTCCCTGGGGCGGGCTTGAGCGAAGTCCGCTTATTCGACCAGCGTTCCGGTCGGGCGCTGCGCCACGTCGCGGTCACCGTCCTTGGGAGCGTAGGCCGTCTTGGCCTTGGCGACCCAGGCGTCGAACGCCTCTTTCGACACGGCTTCCACCGCGATCGGCATGAAGCCGTGGTTGGTGCCGCAGATCTCGGAGCACTGGCCGTAATAGACGCCTTCGCGCTCGGCCTTGAACCAGGTCTCGTTGATGCGGCCGGGCACGCCGTCCTTCTTCAGGCCGAAGGCGGGAACCGCCCAGGAATGGATCACGTCGCCGGCCGTCACCAGCACGCGGACGGTGGTGTTGACCGGAACGACCACGCGGTTGTCGACCTCCAGCAGGCGCTTCTGGCCGGGCTTCAGGTCGGCTTCGGCGATCATGTAGCTGGAAAAGGTGATGTTGCCGTGGTCGGGATATTCGTAATCCCAGTACCACTGGTGGCCGATGACCTTGATGGTCATGTCGGCCTGCGGAATGCGTTCCGCCGCATAGAGCAGCTTGAAGGACGGAACGGCGATCACGATCAGGATGATGACCGGGACCACGGTCCAGGCGACCTCGAGCAGCGTGTGGTGCGAGGTCCTGGACGGGACCGGGTTCCTCTTCGCGTTGAACCGGACGACGCAATAGGCCATCAGCCCCGCGACGAAGATCACGATCAGCGTGATGACGACGGTCAGCAGGTCGTTGAACGAGGTCATCAGGTGTTTGACCGGCGAGGCGGAGGGCTGCATGCCCATTTCCCACGGTCGCGGCTCGTTCGCCAGGGCGGCCGTGCTCCAGCCGCCCACCATCGACAGGACCGCCGCCAGGCCGGCGGCGTACAGGCTTTGCCTTCTCATCCCCAACCCCTTCTTAGCCGCGACGCTCGTCATGGCCCGCGGTCGTCTCTCCCGCCGACGCTCCCTCCGCCCTGTTGATCCGGACCGGTTTCTGTTCGCGCGGTCCATAGTTGGGCTTATCAGCGAACGTCAGTTTATGCAGGGATCACGCCATCTTAGCGCGACATATACCCGCAGCCGGAGCTTATCCCCGTGCCCCGCTGGGTTACAAGCCTTTCCTCTCTCCCACCGATTGCCCCATCGTTTGCATAGACTTTTCCTCACAGTCAGATGAACCGTGGGAACAAAGGTTGAGCGGAAACAGGGGTCATGCCATGCGGCATTCCGCCGCAGTCCGTTGGACCAGCTGATTTTCTCAGGGTTGGCTTCGGGAAATGAATGGGAGCGCTCAAGTCCTGGCGCGCAGGATTGTTGCGGCGGTGGAGCGCGACTCAGGACTGAAGGATGGGCGAGGTCCGGGCGTCCCGCCAGATATGCGAAGGTGATAGGCGGCGCAAGCCTGCCCTCCAGGCCCGGCTTCGCCCGGTTAAGGAGGGTCTTGCGGCACCGTCAACAGAACGGACAGGCGGCTGCCGCGCCGGTCAATGCCCGCCGACCAGCACCTTGCGAATCCGCCTGACGCCCGACCAGACGAAGGCGATGACGATGGGGATCATCAGCCCGACCAGCAGGTCGGGATCGACCTTGAATCCGAAGCCTTTCAAGCCCTTGGCCGCATAGCCGACGATGCCGACGAGGTAATAGCTGATCGCCACCACCGACAGCCCCTCGACCGTCTCCTGCAGGCGAAGCTGCAACTGCGCGCGGCGGTCCATCGACTGGAGCAGCTCGGCATTCTGCCCTTCCACCGCGATCTCGACGCGGGTGCGCAGCAGCGTGCTGGCCCGCGCGACGCGCTGCGACAGAGAATCGAGCCGCTCCTCCACCGCCTCGCAGGTGCGGATCGCCGGGGTCAGGCGGCGGTCCATGAACTCCTGGACGGTCTGCAACCCCTCGATCCGGATCTCGCGCAGTTCCTCGATTCGCCGCTCCACCAGCTCGTGGTAGGCGCGGGCGGCGCCGAATCGATAGGCGGTCTCGGCGGCGATCTGCTCGGTCTGCGCCGCCAGCAGGGTCAGGCGGTCGAGCAGGTCGCGCTCGTCCTGCAAGCCACGGAGGCTGGCGATGCGGGCGGTGACCTCGGCCAGCCCGGCCTCGATCGGGCCGATTCGCGGCAGCACGCCGCGCGCCATCGGCAGGGCCAGCAGGGCCAGCACGCGGTAGGTCTCGATCTCCAGCAGGCGCTGGACGACGCGGCCGGTCTGGCGCGGCGTCATCGAATGGTCGGCGACCAGCATGCGGGAGAAGCCGTCGCCATGGATGCGGAAGTCGGTCCAGGCGGTGGCCGAGCGGCCGGCGATTCGCGACCCGACATAGCTTTCCGAGCCGAACATCGCCGCCATCATGTTGGCCGACGGCTCGGGCGTGTCGGGGTCGAGCACCGCGACATGGATGCCGACCAGCAGTTCGCCCGGCAGCCCGGCCAGCCAGTCGCGCGGCAGAGCGTGCAGCGCCGGATCTACGAAGGGGTCGACGACGGAGCCGGCCGGCATGGCGCTGGGACGGAAGACCGTCCAGGTCGAAAACTCGGTGTGCCGCTCCCACTTCAGGTTGAAGCTGCCGAAGGAGGCGCTGTGGTGGGTGGCGCCCTGCGGCGGACGGACCACGCCGGCCCAGTCGCACAGCGCCTCCAGATGCCGGCGGTCGGCCTCCGCCGCCCCTTCGCCCGACAGCATCGCCAGCATGGTGGCGCGCACCGGGGCGGCCAGCGCCTCCGGCGGGCGGGCATGCACCTCGTTGGTGAGCGTCTGGCGCAGCGGATGGTCGCGCAGCGGGCGCGGGCCGGACATGGCGCCGCCGGCTCCGGCTCCGGTCAGGCCGGCGCGGTTCAGGGTATCGGCTGTCGTCCGCGCCACACCGTCGGTCATGATCCCCTCCGCCATCCCGGCACCGCCCACCGTCAGGTTACACAATCAGGCATCGGCGAACTTGCCGGATCGCGCCAGCGTCGCCACACTATAGTCCGTCCGTTAGAACACATCGTACGGTGCGGCGCGAGATCGCCCGCTATGACACTGTGTCCTACCTTGGAACAAGGCCGCTACTCCCCGCGGGCCGGGCAGGCCGGGTTCCGCCCCATCACAGGTTCGGAGTTTTCATGAGCGCGCTTGCCGTCACCGACGATCTCTTCTTCAACCGCGCCGGCATGGACCGCGCCCGCGTGGAAGGCGTCGTGCAGGACGCCCTGCACAGTGCCGACGATGGGGAGCTCTACCTCGAATATGCCCAGAGCGAGTCGCTGGGCTGGGACGATGGGAAGCTGAAATCCGCCAGCTTCGACACCACCCAGGGCTTCGGCCTGCGCGCCATCGCCGGCGAGGCGACCGGCTACGCCCACGCCAGCAACCTGTCGGAGGAGGCGATCCGCCGCGCAGCCGCCACCGTGCGCGCCGTGCAGGCCGGCCACACCGGCACGCTGGCCGAGCCGCCGGCCGGCACCAACCGCGCGCTCTACATCCCCGACAACCCCCTGCACCTCGTCCCCTTCGAAGAGAAGGTGAAGCTGCTGGCCGACATCGACGCCTATGCCCGCGCCAAGGACGAGCGCGTCCGGCAGGTCAGCTGCTCGATCAGCGGCGAATGGCAGGCGGTGCAGATCCTGCGCGCCGACGGCGTGCGCGTCGCCGACCTGCGCCCGCTGGTGCGCCTGAACGTCTCGGTCGTGGTGGCCGAGGGCGACCGGATGGAGACCGGCGGCTATGGCGGCGGCGGCCGGGTCACCTACGAGCACTACATCCAGCCGGAAACCTGGCGCGGCTTCGTCGACGAGGCGCTGCGGCAGGCTCTGGTCAACCTGTCCTCCGTCCCCGCCCCGGCCGGCGAGATGACGGTGGTGCTGGGCAGCGGCTGGCCCGGCATCCTGCTGCACGAGGCCATCGGCCACGGGCTGGAGGGCGACTTCAACCGCAAGAAAACCTCCGCCTTCTCCGGCCTGCTGGGCCAGCGCATCGCCGCCCCCGGCGTCACCATCGTCGATGACGGCACCATCGAGAACTCGCGCGGCTCGATCAGCGTCGACGACGAGGGCACGCCCGGCCAGTGCACCACGCTGATCGAGGACGGCATCCTGGTCGGCTTCATGCAGGACCGCATGAACGCCCGCCTGATGGGCATGCGCCCGACCGGCAACGGCCGGCGCCAGAGCTTCGCCTACAACCCGATGCCGCGCATGACCAACACGGTGATGCGCAACGGCAACCACAGCCCGGACGAGATCATCGCCTCGGTCAAGAAGGGCATCTACGCCAAGAACTTCGGCGGCGGCCAAGTGGACATCACCAACGGCAAGTTCGTCTTCTCGGCCAGCGAAGCCTACCTGATCGAGGACGGCAAGCTGGGGCCGGCGGTGAAGGGCGCCACCCTGATCGGCAACGGCCCGGACAGCCTGACCCGCGTGTCGATGATCGGCAACGACAGCCGCCTCGACCCCGGCGTCGGCACCTGCGGCAAGGACGGCCAGGGCGTGCCGGTCGGCGTCGGCCAGCCGACGCTGAAGCTGGAAGGCCTGACGGTCGGCGGCACCGCCGCCTGACACACAGCACGACAGTCCCTGAGATGGGGCCGGATCGCTTCTGCGGTCCGGCCCTTTTCGTATTTGGGGCCTTTTGGCATTTCGGGTTTGGAGCCCCCGATTGCATCGGTATCGTCATCCCGGAGTTTTTCAACTTTCCGGATTGGATGAATACCGATGCATTCTTTTTCGCACATTTTCAGGGCTGCGACGCTCGCGTTCGGACTGACGCTGGCAGCGGCCCTTCCCGGCTATGCCCAGACCGCCCCGAGCGTCGAGCAGGTGACCGCCGCCAAAGCCCCCGGCGCCAGCGCCGACCAGCTGAACGCCCGCGTGGTGGTGGCGAGCTATTTCTATGCCTCCACCGATCTCACCTCCGCCCGCTATGCCGACGATTCCAAGGGAATCGATTTCTCCAAGCCGCTGGAGGTGATCGACGTCGCCGCCGGCACCGGCTGGTACCAGTATGTCCGCACCGGCTATGACAGCGTCCGCTTCGGCAACTTCTTCTCGCCCGTGGTGACGGCGACGCCCGACTGCCTCGGCATCTCCGGCGCCGGCCGGGCCGAGTACAAGGCGGTCCTGCCCGCCGGCCAGGGGCTGAAGTCGGTTGCCGCCCCCATCGTCGACAGCTGGACCACCCCCGGCACCAGCGTGCAGACGGCAGGCGGCTGCGCCCAGGTCGTGGTGCCGAACAGCGTGAAGGCCGGCGTCACCAGCGGCGGTCTGGTACAGTAACCCGCCGCCCCACCCGCACCCGGAGTCCCGCCATGCCCGACATCGCCACCGCCGACGAGTTGCGCCGCCGCATCGCGCAGGCCCAGGCCGGGGTTGCGGCACTGGCGCGGCGGGAACCGGAAAACAGCTGGCTGGCCAGCATCCAGCGCCAGCTGGAGTATGTGGACGGGGCGGCGCGGGACGGGGCCGAGCGGCTCGACCGCGCCGACGAGCTGAATTTCGGCCTGCTCGCCTCCCATTATGTCGACGATGTCGATCCGGCGCTGGCGGCGGAGCTTCACGCCATCAGCGCCGCGGCCCGCCGGCTGTTCGGCTTCTGATACCAGGGAACGCTTGAAGTGACCTCTTCAAGCGTTCCCTGGACGCCGCGACGGCGGCGGCGCGCCCACATGGGCGCGGAAAAGCCTGCGTGGCGTTTGAACGCAATACGGCAAGTCAAGTCATTGGCTTGCCGGTATGGGTGCCATTTTGTGCTGGCGTTCCCGGCACCGCGCTTCGATGATCGCCCTTCCGGACGGCACGGCCGAACCCGTGCCCGTCGAAGAAAAACAAAACGGGAGATGTGCGATGGCGACGGAATCGACGGCTGGGCTGGCCCTGGTTTCCACCTTCTGCCCCGACCGGGTCGGGCTGGTGTCCGGCATCACCAGCCACCTGTTCGACCAGGGCATCAACCTGCGCGACGCCACCTTCGCCTCGCTGGGCAGCGGGGCCGAGTTCTCCGCCGTCTGCGAATTGCCCGGCGGCCTGACGGTGGCGGAGGTCCAGGCCAGCCTGTCGTCCCTGCCCGTCCTGGCCGGCGCCGAGGTGAAGGTCACTCCCTTCGCCTTCGATCCCCAGCCGGGTCCGCAGGCGATGGTCACCCACCGCGTCGAGGTGTCGGGCGGCGACCAGCCCGGCCTCGTCGCCCGCCTGTCGGAGATCTTCACCCAGTTCGACGCCAACATCGTGCGGCTGGACGCACAGACCCTGCCCGACCGCGCCGGCGAGCGCTATGTCCTGCGCTTCTCGGTTTCGATCCCGCCGGAACGGGCGGAGGTCTGCCTGTCGGCGGTGGCCAACACCGCGGAAACGCTGGGGCTGACCTGCCGGGCGGAGGCGCTGTGAGGGGGCTTCCCCCTCACCCATGCAGGACTTTCAGCCCGACGATCCCGCCGACGATTGCCGCGATGCACAGCAGACGCAGCGCGCCGGCGGGTTCGCCGAACAGCATCATGCCGAGCAGGGCGGTGCCGACCGTGCCGATGCCCGTCCACACCGCATAGGCGGTGCCGAGCGGCAGGGTCTTCAGCGCCGCCCCCAGCAGCAGGATGCTTGCCAGCATCGCCGCGGCGGTCAGCACGCTGGGGACCAGACGGGTGAAGCCTTCGGTGTATTTCAGGCCGACGGCCCAACCGATTTCGAAAAGACCGGCGAAGAACAGCGTGACCCACGCCATGACGGTACCTCCGTCCTGGAATGGCGGGGTCGTCCCCACCCGGTTTGCCTCTGCAATCGGCGGGGTCGTCCCCGCGGGCCAGACCGCAGATAGGACAGGCGGCATGCCCAGTCAAGACGGGCGGGGAATGTTGCATCGCCACGCCGGCCCGTGCAGGATGGGGTTCCTGAATGGTTCCCCCTTCGCCGCTGGTGGCGCTGGGGGCTTTCGACGTTGGACAGCAATGACCGAAAACGGCCCCCACACGGCTTCCGAGGCACCGGCTCCCGAGAAGGCCGAATCGCTTGAAAACCGGCGCAAGCGGCTGCGCTTCCGCTCCTGGCACCGCGGCACGCGCGAGATGGACCTGCTGATGGGAAGCTTCGCCGACGCCCATGTCGGCGAGTTCGACCACGCCATGCTCGACCGCTTCGAGGCGCTGCTGGAGCTTGGCGATCCCGACCTCTACGACTGGATGTCGGGCCGCGAGCCGGTCCCGGCGGAGCATGACAGCGATGTGATGCGCCTGTTGACGGCGTTCCGTTACACACCACGTCAAGGCTCCTGACGGAGCCCGGTCAAGGCTCCCGACGGAGCCTGCTCAAGGCTCTCCGACAAGCACTTCCCTTCTCCGAGGCATCCTCCTTTGGTCAGTTACGATCTCCAGCCCGGCCGCGCCGGCCGACTCCTGATCGGCGGCGCGCCCGAGGGTCATGACGCCCGCATTTTGGCGGAGCTTGCGCAGAAGGCCGGCGGCTATGGCCTACTGCATGTGGCGTTGGACGACACGCGCTGCGCCCTGCTGGCGGAGGCGCTGGCCTTCTTCGCGCCGAAGCTGGAGGTGCTGACCTTCCCGGCCTGGGACTGCCTGCCCTATGACCGGGTGTCGCCCAACGGCGGCATCGTCGCCCGCCGCATCGACACGCTGACCCGGCTGATCGCCCGGCGCGACGCGGCATCCAACCGCGACGGTCTGGCGCCGCTGATCGTGCTGACCACGGTCAACGCCGTGGTGCAGAAGGTGCCGCCGCGCAGCGCCTTCAAGAACGCGGTGTTCTCCGCCAAGCTGCGTGACCGGATCGACCTGGAGAAGCTGCAACGCTACCTCGCCGGCAACGGCTATACCCGCGCCCAGACGGTGCGGGAGCCCGGCGAGTTCGCCGTGCGCGGCGGCATCGTCGACCTGTTCCCGCCCGGCAGCGAGGAGCCGCTGCGCCTCGACCTGTTCGGCGACGAGCTGGAAGGCGTGCGCGCCTTCGATCCGATGACCCAGCGCACCACCGACAAGCGGGACAGCGTCGAGCTGAAGCCGATGTCGGAGGTCTTCCTCGACGACGCCGGGATCGCCCGTTTCCGCTCCGGCTACCGCGAGCTGTTCGGTGCGGTGACCGACGACGATCCGCTCTACGAGGCGATCTCGGCCGGGCGCAGCTATGGCGGGATGGAGCATTGGCTGCCGCTGTTCCATGAGAGCATGGACACGGTGCTGGACTATCTGCCGCGCGGCATCGTCAGCCTGGACCATCAGGCCAGCGAGGCGCGCGACGCCCGCATCGCCCAGGTGGTGGATTTCCACGCCTCGCGCGACGGCATGATGACCATCGAGAAGCGGGCGGGCTCGCCGGTCTACAAGCCGGTGCCGGTCGCCTCGATGTTCCTCGACGGGATCGGCTGGGACGCGCTGCTGGCGGAGCGCGCGGTGGCGCAGCTCCAGATCTTCTCGACGCCGCCCGGCATCAAGGGCACGGTCGATGCCGGCGGCAAGCGCGGCCACGACTTCGCCGAGGAGCGCAACCGCCCCGACGTGAACGTCTTCGACGCGGTGAAGGACCATATCCGCAGCTTGCGCGCCGACGGGCGCCGTGTGCTGATCGCCGGATATTCCGCCGGGTCGCGCGACCGACTGTCCAATGTGCTGGCCGACCACGGCATCCCCGGCCTGGAGCCGGCGGAGAGCATGGAGGATGTCCGCCGTTTCGACCGCGGCATCATCGGCACCATCGTGCTGGGGATGGAGCATGGCTTCACCTCCGCCGACCTCGCCGTCATCACCGAGCAGGACATCCTCGGCGACCGTCTGGTCCGCCCGCAGAAGAAGAAGCGCAAGGCCGCCAACTTCATCGCCGAGCATTCGGCCCTGCATGAGGGCGACATCGTCGTCCACATGGACCACGGCATCGGCCGCTACGATGGGCTGGAGACGCTGGAGGTCACCGGCGCGCCGCACGACTGCCTGCGCCTGATCTACGAGGGCGGCGACAAGCTCTACGTCCCGGTCGAGAACATCGAGGTGCTGTCGCGCTACGGCTCGGAAGACGCCAACGTCCAGCTCGACAAGCTGGGCGGCGCCGGCTGGCAGGGCCGCAAGGCGCGGGTCAAGAAGCGCCTGAAGGACATGGCGGAAGCCCTGCTGAAGATCGCGGCGGAGCGCATGCTGAAGAAGGCCGATCCGGTGCTGACCCCGGAGGGCGTCTATCAGGAGTTCGCCGCCCGCTTCCCCTATCCCGAGACCGACGACCAGCTGAAGGCCATCGAGGACATCTTCACCGACCTCGGCAGCGGCCGGCCGATGGACCGGCTGGTCTGCGGCGACGTCGGCTTCGGCAAGACCGAGGTGGCGCTGCGCGCTGCCTTCATGGTGGCGATGAGCGGCAAGCAGGTCGCCGTCGTGGTGCCGACCACCCTGCTCGCCCGCCAGCATTTCCGCACCTTCTCGACCCGCTTCAACGGGCTGCCGGTGCGCGTCGTGCAGCTGTCGCGCATGGTCACCGCGCGCGAACAGACGCTGGTCAAGAAGGAGCTGGCGGAGGGCACCGCCGACATCGTCGTCGGCACCCATGCCCTGCTCGCCAAGGGGCTCGACTTCAAGCGGCTCGGCATGGTGATCGTCGACGAGGAGCAGCATTTCGGCGTGAAGCAGAAGGAGCGGCTGAAGGAGCTGCGCGCCGACATCCATGTGCTGACCCTGACCGCCACGCCGATCCCGCGCACGCTCCAGATGGCGCTGTCCGGCGTGCGCGAGCTGTCGCTGATCGCGACCCCGCCGGTCGACCGTCTGGCGGTGCGCACCTTCGTCCTGCCCTATGACCCGGTGGTGATCCGCGAAGCGATCCTGCGCGAGCATTACCGCGGCGGCCAGAGCTTCTATGTCTGCCCACGGGTGGAGGATCTGGCGAAGGTGGCCGAGCGGGTGCGCGAGCTGGTGCCGGAGGTCAAGATCGTCACCGCCCATGGCCAGATGGCGGCCAGCGAGCTGGAAGACGTGATGACCGCCTTCGACGAGGGCAAGTTCGAGGTGCTGCTGGCGACCAACATCATCGAGAGCGGCCTGGACATTCCCAACGCCAACACGCTGATCGTCCACCGCGCCGACCTGTTCGGGCTGGCCCAGCTCTACCAGATCCGCGGCCGTGTCGGCCGGTCGAAGAAGCGCGGCTACGCCTATCTGACCTATGCGCCGAACAAGCCGCTGAGCGGCACCGCCCAGCAGCGCCTGCACGTCATCGAGACGCTGGATTCCTTGGGCGCCGGCTTCCAGCTCGCCAGCCACGACATGGACATCCGCGGCGCCGGCAATCTGCTGGGCGAGGAGCAGTCGGGTCAGGTGCGCGAGGTCGGCGTCGAGCTTTACCAGCAGATGCTGGAGGAGGCCGTCGCCAGCGCGCGGGCCTCGATGCAGGAGGGCGCGGTCGCCGCGGCGGCGGCGCAGGAGTGGGTGCCGCAGATCAACCTGGGCACGCCGGTGCTGATCCCGGAAAGCTACGTCCCCGACCTGACGGTGCGGCTGTCGCTCTACCGCCGCATCGCCGATCTGGTCGACCGGGCCGAGGTGGACGGCTTCGCCGCCGAGCTGATCGACCGCTTCGGCAAGCTGCCGGAGGAGGTCGAGAACCTGCTGGACGTCGTCACCGTCAAGCGCTGGTGCAAACAGGCCAACATCGACCGGGTCGATGCCGGTCCGAAGGGGCTGGTGCTGGCCTTCCACGACAATTTCTATGCCGAGCCCGCCAAGCTGCTGACCTACATCGCCCAGCATTTGACGCTGATGAAGCTGCGGCCCGACCACAAGCTGGTCTATGTCCGCGAATGGCCCGATCCGCAGGCCCGCGTGCGCAGCGTGCAGAAGCTGGTCAAGGATCTGGCGGAGATGGCGTCGGGCGGCGGTGTGCCGCGCGGCGAGACCCCACCGCCACCCCCTCCACCGCCGCCGCCGAAGCCGACCGGGGCCAAGATCGCCTCGCGCTTCGGCACGCCGTCGCGCTTCGGCCGTCCGACCGGGCGGCGCTGAGATGGATGACCTGATCCGCAACGCGCCGCTGGCCCGCCGTCTGGCCATCGGCGACCGGCGGGCGGTGGGCGACGCCCCGTCGGTCGCCGACGAGGTGGCGGCCGACCGCGGCAAGCTGGCGGAGCTGGTCGGCTGCCTGTTCGACCGCAACGCCAGCGTGCGCATGCGCGCCGCCGACGCGCTTGAGCGGGTGTCGCGCGGCAAAGCCGG
This sequence comes from Azospirillum palustre, assembly GCF_002573965.1. Classification (NCBI taxonomy): domain Bacteria; kingdom Pseudomonadati; phylum Pseudomonadota; class Alphaproteobacteria; order Rhodospirillales; family Azospirillaceae; genus Azospirillum; species Azospirillum palustre. The sequence continues at coordinate 1,598,627 of NZ_PDKW01000043.1, forward strand.
CTGGCTCGACGCTTATGTCGAGCATCTGCTGACCGATGCCGTCGCCATCGAGCAGGCGGAGGTGCGCTGGCACATCGCCCAGATCGTGCCGCGCCTGACCATGACGGAGGAGCAGCGCCACCGCGCCGCCGTCCTGCTGGCCGACTGGTTCGAGAACAGCCCCAGCCGCATCGTCCAGACCAGCGCCTTGCAGGCGGTGGTCGATCTGGCCGAATCGGATGCCGGGCTGCGTGCCACCTCGGCGGAGATGCTGGGCCGCGCCATGCGCTCCGGCGTGCCGTCACTGGCCGCCCGCGCCCGCCGCATCCTGAAGCCATTCGAAGTGGACGAGGCGACGCTGACCGCCGCCCTGGTGCGCGAGCAGACAGGACTGACCCTGTCGATCCTGCCCGAGCGTCTGGCGGTGGCGCAGCTGCCGCCGGGCAGCGGCCTGCCGGACTGGCTCGACTGGACCGACCCGCTGGTCGGCGCCACCCGCACCGGCGAGGAGCTGTCGATCCTCTGCCGGGAGGAGCGGGTGCCCGAGGGGGTGAAGGCCGAACGCGGCTGGCGCGCCTTCCGGGTGGAGGGCGTGGTCGATTTCACCCTGTTCGGCATCCTGGCCCGCATCGCCGTGCCTCTGGCCCAGGCCCATCTGCCGATCTTCGCGATCTCCACCTACAACACCGACTATGTGCTGGTCCGCGCCGACGATCTGGACAAGGCCGCGGACGTGCTGGCGCTGACCTGCACGGTGAAGCGGTAGGGAGAGGTTGCCCTCCCCCGCCCCGGACCGGCCTTCGGGCGGCCAGGGGCGGGGGAAGGTCGATCAGGCGCCGCCGCCCTCCCGCTGGCTTTGCTCGGCGATCTCCTCGCGCTCGCCCATTTCTTCCCACTTCTTCTGGACCGGCTTGTCGGGATCGCCGGAGGCCTTGCCGGTTTCATCGACCAGCTTGTCCTCGATCCGCTGGGCGGCGTCGGACGGGGCATCGGACGTGCGGGAAGCGGGGCGGTCTTCGGTGGCCATGGCGGCGATCTCCGGATTTTTGCTGAACCCACGAACGGTTCCGACCTGATAACCGCGTGCCCGGCCCGCCGGTTCCGTTCCGTTTCAAAAATTGCATGTAGAAAAGAAATACAATTTTCCTGTTGCCCGGGCTTATTTATCACAGCGAAAGTGGGGTCATCGATCATCAACCCCCGCGCGTAGAGGTTTCGCCCATGAATGCGTCTCGCCTGTCGATTGTGGCGGCGGCCGGCCTGTTGCCGTTGACTTTGCTCGGCGCCTGCGCGCCGGCTCTGCCGACACCGGCCCCCACCAAGGAAGCGGTCTGGCTCGATCAGAACTGGAAGCCGGGCGAGCGCTATTGGTACCACCATGCCAGCCAGGGCACCTCGACCTTCCCGATCTCCTATGCCTGGTTCGTGGCGCTGGAGCAGCCCGACATCCGGGTCTTCGGCGAACCCAAAATGCTGGCGGACGAATCGTACCTCCAGCAGTTCGGTTTCATCCCCAGCCCGAAACGGCTGGGCGGAGCCACGGCACGGGATTACGGCTATGGCGCGGAGCCCGGTTCGGCCAAGGCCGTGCTGGCCGCCTACAACCAGTCGGAGGACGAGGTCAACCCGGACGGCCTGCCGGTCGGCTTCGCCCGCACCAAGGGCTATGTCGACCCGACGACCGGAAAGCCGCTTCCCGACCAGATCGGCCTGACCTGCGCCGCCTGCCACACCGGCCATATCGAGTATAACGGCGTCAGCCTGCGCATCGACGGCGCGCCGGCCGTCATCAACCTCGATGCGCTGACGGCGGCGCTGGGCTATTCGCTGGCCTACACCAAGGTGCTGCCCGGCCGGTTCGACCGCTTCGCCGACCGCGTGCTCGGCGTCAACCGCACCGCCGAGCAGACGGCCGCCCTGCGCGAGCAGTTCGAGCAGACGCTGACCACCCTGGAAACCCTGGCGAAGCGCGGCGCGGCGCAGAGCGGCAATCCGGCCGTCACCGAAGGCTTCAACCGTCTGGACGCGCTGACCCGCATCGGCAACACCGTCTTCACCAACGACCTGCTGAACGGCAAGGTGGAGTTCGACCCCTTCACCAACGTCGCCGCCATCACGGCGCCGGTGAAGTATCCGCACATCTGGAACGCGTCATGGTTCGACTGGGTGCAGTACGACGCCTCGATCATGCAGCCGATGGTGCGCAACGCCGGCGAGGCGATGGGCGTGGCGGCGCGGGTGAACCTGTCGAACCCGGATCGCAAGCTCTATGCCTCCTCCGTTCCGGTCGACAATCTCTACAGGATGGAGCAGCTGCTGGCCGGTCCCAACCCGCGGGCCCGCAAGCCGGACGGCAGCATGACCGGCTTCCAGGGACTGACCGCGCCGAAATGGCCGCAAGCCGTGCTCGGCACCGTCGATGAGGCCAAGCGGGCGCGCGGCGCCGGCCTGTATCAGGAGCTGTGCCAGGGCTGCCACCTGCCGCCGGTCGACACCCCCGCCTTCTGGGACGCGAAATACTGGACCAAGCCGAACGCCGCCAAGCAGAGCTATCTGAAGGTCACGCCGATCAATGTCGGCACCGACCCGGCCCAGGCCAACATTTTGCAGACCCGGACGGTGCAGTTGCCCGCCTTCCTGAAGGTCGATCCATCCAGCCTGTGCAACGGCAAGCCGGGCGAGCCGGTCACCAGGACCACATTCGCGGCGGCGCTGGGCTATGTCGTCCAGAAGACGGCCGAAGCCGCCTATGACGAGAACAAGGTGCCGCCCGCCAAGCGGGAGGAGATGAACGGCTTCCGTCCGAACTGCCTGCAGGCGGAAGGCGGCTACAAGGCCCGTCCGCTGGATGGCATCTGGGCCGCCGGACCCTACCTGCACAACGGCTCGGTCCCCACGCTCTACGACCTGCTGTCGCCGCTGGCGGAGCGGCCGAAGAGCTTCTGCCTCGGCCTGCGCAGCTTCGATCCGGTGAAGGTCGGCTACCGCACCGACTGCGCCGATGGCACCTTCACGCTGGACACCAAGATCCCCGGCAACACCAATGTCGGGCACCAGTTCGTCGGGTCCGGTGTCGCCGGCAGCGGCATCATCGGCCGCGGCCTGTCGGAACAGGAGCGTTGGGATCTGGTGGAATATCTAAAGACCCTGTAACGCCTGTCCCCCGCCGGCCCGGCCTCGCGACCGGGCCGGCGGTCAGTCCTCCGCATGCAGCGCGTCGGCCAGCCGTTGCGCCAGGGCCGCCGCCGCCGCCGGCTCGTAGGGTTCGGCGTGGCCGGACCCCCAGACCGGCCCCGGCCATGCCGGATCGCCGCGCGTCCGCCCGATCACATGGACGTGCAGTTGCGGCACCATGTTGCCGAGCGCCCCGACATTCATCTTGTCCGGCGCGAACAGCCGCTCCACCACGCGGGAGGCCAGCGCGATCTCCCGCATCAGAGTCGCCTGATCCCCGTCGTCCAGCCGGTGGATTTCCACCGCACCTTCGCGCATCGGCACCAGGATCAGCCAGGGCCACAGCCGGTTGTTCATCAGCAGAACCCGGCAAAGCTCCAGATCGGTCACATGAAGTGTGTCGGCCTGTAGCCGTTCGTTAAGGGAAAACATGCTTCACTCCTCTCTGGCACTGACCTGAAGCATCATCCGGAATATTCCGGAGGCTGCCCTGTTGTAGCCGGCAGTGGCGGGCCAACCGCGAAGCTTGTATAGAAGGCCGTGCGCGCCGGCCATACGGCACGAGCGGCTTTCGTTGGACGTTTATAGAGTTCGGTCCGAGGCAATGGTCGGGGCGGCAATGATCCCCTTGCGCCATTTCCGCGGGCCTTATCCATGTTTTCCGGTGCGGCGAGCGAGAACGACCCACATGCGCAAATCGGCCTTTGCGGTTCTGATCCTGGTGATCCTCGGCAACATCGCCTTCTGGGCGCTGTGGAACCGTCCGGTGGACGAGCGGTCCTGGGCAGGCGCCATCACCGGCGTCGCCTATACCCCCTTCCATTCGGACAAGAGCCCGTCGAAGGGCGACAAGGCGTCCGCCGACGACATCGAAAAGGACATGACGGCGCTGGAAGGTGCTGTAAAGGCCGTCAGAACCTATTCGACCACCGACGGCTCGGAAATGGTCGCGGCCATCGCCGCCAAGCACGGCCTGCCGGTGACCGCCGGCGCCTGGACCGCCGGCAAGCCGGAAATCGACGAGCCTGAACTGGCCGGCCTGATCAAGCTCGCCCGCGCCAACAGCAACGTCCGCCGCGTGCTGGTCGGCAACGAGGCGATCCTGCGCGCCGACCTGACGGTCGCGCAGGCCATCGAGTACGTCAAGCGGGTGAAGAAGAAGGTCAATGTCCCGGTCTCCATCGCCGAGCCGTGGCACGTCTGGCTGAAGAACCCCGAACTGGCCGACGCGGTGGACTTCCTCGCCGTCCATCTGCTGCCCTACTGGGAAGGCGTGCCGGTCGACCAGTCGGTCGATTACGCCATGTTCCGCTACAACGAGCTGAAGGCGAAGTTCCCCAACAAGCACATCCTGATCGGCGAGATCGGCTGGCCGGCCGACGGCCCGTGGCGCCGCGGCGCCGAGGCGAGCCAGGTCAATCAGGCCAAGTTCATCCGCAACTTCCTGAACGTCGCCGCCCAGAACAAGCTCGACTACTTCATCATGGAGGCCTTCGACCAGCCCTGGAAGCGGGAGATCGAAGGCACGGCGGGCACCAGCTGGGGCCTGTGGGACTATCAGCGCAACCCGAAATTCCCGATGATCGGCGGGGTGAACGAGGTCCGCAACTGGGAGATCAAGTGCGCCACCGCCGTGGCGCTGGGCTTCCTGCCGCTGGTGTTCTTCCTGTGGCGCCGCGGCGACCTGAAGATCGGCGGCCAGATCTTCTACGGCGCGCTGATCCAGGCGGTCGCCTCCGTGCTGGTCTTCACCGTCAGCGCCGCCTCGGCCGCCGGGCTCGCGCTCACCACCGAGATCGCCTGGGGCCTGCTGATCTTCTGCCAGCTGGTGCTGTTCGCGGTCATGCTGATCGACGGCATGGAGCTGACCGAGGTCGTCTGGCAGCACAAGTTCAAGCGCAAGTTCATCCCCTGCTCCGCCGCCCCGCTGCCCAACGCGGCGAAGGTGTCGATCCATGTGCCCTGCTACAACGAACCGCCGCACATGGTCATGCAGACGCTGGACGCGCTGGCGAACCTCGACTACCCGAACTACGAAGTCCTGCTGCTGGACAACAACACCAAGGACCCGGCGGTCTGGCGTCCGATCGAGGAATATTGCAAGAAGCTGGGGCCGAAGTTCCGCTTCTTCCACCTCGACAACTGGCCGGGCTTCAAGGCCGGCGCGCTGAACTTCGGTCTGGCGCAGACCGCCCCGGATGCCGAGCACATCGCCGTCATCGACAGCGACTATCAGGTCCATCCCGACTGGCTGAAGGCGACCATCCCGCACTTCAACCGGCCGGAGGTCGGCTTCGTCCAGTCGCCGCAGGACTATCGCGAGTGGGAACACGACCTGTTCCAGCGCATGACCAACTGGGAATATGCCGGCTTCTTCCACATCGGCATGATCCAGCGCAACGAGCGCAACGCGATCATCCAGCACGGCACCATGACCATCATCCGCAAGTCGGCCCTGGAAAAGGTCGGCCGCTGGGGCGAATGGTGCATCACCGAGGACGCCGACCTCGGCCTGCGCCTGTTCGAGCATGGCTATGAGGCCGTCTACATGCCGGAGAGCTACGGCAAGGGCCTCGTGCCCGACAGCTTCTCCGCCTACAAGACGCAGCGCTTCCGCTGGGCCTATGGTGCGGTGCAGATCCTGAAGCATCATTGGCGCCAGCTCTCGCCCGTCGCCAAGGAGCTGACCGCCGGCCAGAAATACCACTTCATCACCGGCTGGCTGCCCTGGTTCGCCGACGCCGCCCACATGGTGTTCGGCATCGCCGGCATCCTGTGGTCCATCGGGCTGATGGCCTTCCCGAAATATTTCGAGTTCCCGCCCAACGTCTTCATGATCCCGACGCTCAGTGTCTTCGCCTTCAAGGTCGGCGCCTCGCTCTGGCTCTACGAGGCGCGGGTGAAGTGCGGCTTCTGGGACAAGGTGGGTGCTGCGGTGGCCGGCATGGCGCTGACCCACACGGTCGGCCGCGCCATGTGGCTCGGCATGTTCACCTCCGGCCGCCCCTTCGTCCGCACGCCGAAGTGCGAGAACCAGCCGGCGCTGATGCAGGCCTTCCTGATGGCTCGGGAAGAGCTGGTTCTTCTGGTGTCGCTGTGGGGTGCCGCACTCGCCATCGTCATGGTCTTCGGCCACGAGAACCGCGACGCCTTCATGTGGTCGGGCCTGCTGGTGGTGCAGTCGCTGCCCTATCTGGCCGCCTTCATCACCGCGCTGATCAACGTCTTCCCGACGCTGGGATTCGGCCGGAACAAGCCGCAACCGGCCGACAATGCGGTGGCCGGCGCCGGCGACTGATGGTCATAGGCCGGCGCTTCGGCTTGGAAGGAAGCGCCGGCTCTGCCAGACTTGATCGCCAGGGGGAACCAGTCCCGGGAGGCGGCTCATGTCCGGCAATCTCACCTCCGGGCGCGGCATCGGCCCGCCGGAATTCAGCGTCCGCACCACCGCGGGCGTCGAGCGGACCGGCAGCGCAACCGACCGCAACCACCGCCGCAACCCGCGGCGGGAACAGCAGGACCGCGAGCAGGAGCGGCGCGACCAGAGCCCGCCGAACCCGCAGCGCCGCCGCCTCTACGACCTGCTGTTCGATGAGGTCGACCAGTTCGACGGGCTGGACGACCGGCAGCGCAACCGGCTGAAGGACAGCCTCCGCAGCCATCTGTCCCGCCGCGCGCCCATCCCTCCAGCCGCGACACCGTCGGTCCCCCATGACGAAGAGGCGCTGGCCGAGGCCCTGCTGAAGGACCCGTCGGCGCCGATCCCGGTCGATCCCGAACACATCGTCCAGGCCGTCACCGCCGCCGCGCCGGAGCAGGATGCGGAAACCGCCCGGATGGCCGAACAGCTGCGCGACTGCCTCTCCCGCAACACCGACCGGGCGCGCAAGGTGGCGGTCTACCTGCATCTGCTGCTGACGCTGGAGGGCGCCTTCCGGCCGCATATGGTGGTGGACGTGTAGGCGGGGAGAGCCGCCGGCCGACATCCCCAAAGCAAAAAGCCCCGCCTTCCTTTCGGAAAGCAGGGCCTTTCGTCACACATGGCCGTTCGGCGTCACTCCGGGGTGGAGGCTTCGCCGTCGGCTTCCGGGGTGCCCATCATCGCATCGGCGACCAGACCGGCGTTGCCGCGGATCTTGGCCTCGATGGCGTCGGCCATCTCCGGGTTGTTGCGCAGGTAGGTCTTGGCGTTCTCACGGCCCTGGCCGATGCGAGTGCCGTCATAGCTGAACCACGCCCCCGACTTGTCCACCACGCCGGCCTGGATGCCGAGATCGAGCAGTTCGCCCACCTTCGACACGCCCTCGCCATACATGATGTCGAACTCGACCACGCGGAACGGCGGGGCCATCTTGTTCTTCACCACCTTGACGCGGGTCTGGTTGCCGACGACGGCGTCGCGGTCCTTGATCGCGCCGATGCGGCGGATGTCGAGACGGACCGAGGCGTAGAACTTCAGCGCGTTGCCGCCGGTCGTCGTCTCCGGGTTGCCGAACATCACGCCGATCTTCAGGCGGATCTGGTTGATGAAGATGACGAGGCAGTTCGACTTGGAGATCGAGCCGGTCAGCTTGCGCAGCGCCTGGCTCATCAGGCGGGCATGCAGGCCGACATGGCTGTCGCCCATCTCGCCTTCCAGTTCGGCGCGCGGCACCAGCGCCGCAACCGAGTCGACCACCAGCACGTCGATGGCGCCGGAGCGCACCAGCGTGTCGGCGATCTCCAACGCCTGCTCGCCGGCATCGGGCTGGGAGATCAGCAGATCGTCGACCTTGACGCCGAGCTTGCGGGCATAGGACGGGTCGAGCGCATGCTCGGCGTCGATGAACGCACAGGTGCCGCCGGCCTTCTGGGCCTGGGCGATGGCGTGCAGCGCCAGCGTGGTCTTGCCCGAGCTTTCCGGGCCGTAGATTTCGATGATGCGGCCCTTCGGCAGGCCGCCGATGCCCAGCGCGATGTCGAGCCCCAGGGAGCCGGTGGAAATGACCTCCGTCTCGACCAAGCTCTCCTTGGCGCCAAGCTTCATGATCGAGCCCTTGCCGAACGCGCGTTCGATCTGGCTCAGGGCGGCATCGAGCGCCTTCTGCTTGTCCATGGAATCCTTCTCGACCAAACGAAGCTGTGCGGACGACATGCCCGGTACCCCTCTCTTAGAACACACGGTCGGCGCTCTTGCAACGAGGCTGAATGTACTCTCTTCGTTCTTGTTTGCAAGGGGTGATGTTTCCTGTGCGTTCCTATTTTGCCGGGGTTGTCCGGGTCCGTTCCCGTCGGCGAATCCGCTCCTCGCCGTCCCTCTTCCAAGCCCCCTAACGCCCGTCGCGGATGACCTCCTTCACCTTGGAGGCCAGCTGCTTCAGCGAGAAGGGCTTGGGCAGGAAATGGGCGACCTCGACGCCGTCGATCTCGCCCAGCCGGTCCTCGGCATAGCCGGAGATGAAGATGACCCGCATCTCCGGGCGCAACCTGCGGACATGGCGGGCCAGCGTCGGGCCGTCCATCTGCGGCATCACCACGTCGGTGATCAGCAGGTCGATGGAGGCGCCGTTGGTCTCGATCTGCTGCAAGGCCGCCTCGCCGTTCTTGGCCTCCAGCACCTGATAGCCCTTGTTGCGCAGGGCGCGGGCGGAGAAGACGCGCACCGCGTCCTCGTCCTCCACCAGCAGGATGATGCCGGTGCCGGTCAGGTCGCTGCCGCGCCGCTCGCGCGGCTCCGCCGTGTCGACCGGACGCAGTTCGCCCTGGTGGTGGGGCAGCAGGATGGTGAAGGTGGTTCCCTCCCCCACCGCCGAATCGACCAGCACGAAGCCGCCGGTCTGCCGCACGATGCCGTAGACCGTCGACAGGCCGAGCCCGGTGCCCGACCCGACCTCCTTGGTCGTATAGAAGGGCTCGAAGATGCGCTGGAGATTCTCCCGCGCGATGCCGCAGCCGGTGTCGATCACCTCGATGGAGACGTAGCTGCCGGCCGGCACCGTCTCGTGCTCCCGCCGTTCCGGCTGGCTGACGACGTAGTTGGTGGTGTTGACGATCAGCTTGCCGCCGCCGGCCATGGCGTCGCGGGCATTGACCACCAGATTGATGATGACCTGCTCCAGCTGGTTCTGGTCGACCTTGACCAGACCCAGGTCGCGGCCATGGATCATCTTCAGCTCGATGTTCTCGCCGATCAGCCGGCGCAGCAGGTTCGCCAGCTCCGCCAGCACGTCGGTCACGTTGATGACGCGCGGCTGCAGGGTCTGCTGGCGCGAGAAGGCCAGCAGCTGCCGTACGAGGTTGGCGGCGCGGTTGGCGTTCTGCTTGATCTGCATGATGTCGCTGAAGGACTGGTCGCCCGGCTTGTGCCGCAGCAGCAGCAGGTCGCAGAAGCCGATCATCGCCGTCAGCAGGTTGTTGAAGTCGTGCGCCACGCCGCCGGCCAGCTGGCCGACCGCCTGCATCTTCTGCGACTGGGCGAACTGGGCCTCCAGGCTCTTGCGCTCGGTCATGTCGATGAAGTGCAGGATCAGGCCCACCCCATCTCCCCTGCCGCCATCCGCACGGCCATCGCCGCGTCCATCTCCACGGCCATCCGTCCGCACCGGGTTGGCGAGGCGCCGGGCATAGAGCTGGGCGGTCAGCTCGCGCCCGCCGGACAGCCGGACCTCCAGCGGGTGGGCCGGGTCGGCGCCGCCCTGCACCGCCCGCAGCCGGGCGATCACCGCCTCGCGCTCCACGGGAACGATCAGGTCGGCCATCGGGCGGTTGATGACGCTGCCGGTCTCGCTGCCGATCAGCGCCAGGAAGGCCTCGTTGCATTCGGTCAGCTGCCCGGTCTCGTCGACGAGCGCGATGCCGATGGGCGCATCCTCGAAGAAGCGCTGGAACCGCTGCTCGGACTGGCGCAGCGCCTCCTGCCACTCCCGTTCCGGGGACAGGTCGCGCACCACCGAGCGGGTGTGGATGGTGCCGTCGTCGGCATGCACCACGCTCTGCGCCACCGCGACCTGGAACCGCCGGCTGCCCAGACCCACCATGGTCAGCTCGCCGCGCTGCTCGCCGCCGCCATTGTCGAACAGGTCGTAGGGGGCGGCGGAAACCGGAGGGGCCGCCAGGATGCCGTGCAGCCGCGCCTCGCCGTCGGTCAAATCGCCGGGGGCCGCCTCCAGCCATTGCGCCAGGGTGGCGTTCACGAACAGGAAATGGCCGTTCTGATCGACCGAGAAGAAGCCGACCGGCGCATGCTCCATGAAGTCGGCGAGCTTGGCCTGCTCGCGCAGCATGACATGCTCCAGCTCTCGCCGGGCGGTGATGTCCTCGATCCGCCAGTGGACGGAGCCGGGGAATCCGGCAACCGGCTGGCCCTGCACCTTGCGCCATTCCGGCGGGTGGCCGTCCAGCGCCGGGATCGCCAGCTCGGCCGAGGCGGCGCCCCCTGCCCTCACCCGTTCGCGCAGGCGGCGGAATTCGCGCGCGCTGTCGGGGTCGCCGGAGAATTGGCGGGCCAGGGCGTCCAGCGGCCGTTCGCCGCGGCGCCAGCCCGCCAGCTCGCGGAAGGCGGCGTTGACGAACACCACATCGTCCGTTCCGTCGCAGACCAGCTGTCCGGCCGGCATCCCTTCCAGCGCACCGCCGAGAAGCGCACCGATGTGGGCCGACCGCCGCACCACCGACACGCTGCGGGCGATCAGCAGGGCCACGCCCAAGGCCACCAGCGCCGCCCCCAGCCAGCCGACCGCGTCGCGCTCCAACAGCAATCCGGCAGCCAGCACCAGCAGTCCGGCCGGCGCCAGCGCATATTGGACCAGCATCAAGACCCCGCCGGACGAAGCCTTGCGGTTCACAGCATTGCGCGCGCTGTCGGAAAGGGAAGTTGTGTCGTCCACCAATACTCCAAACCCCACACGGTCCGGCCGGGACATGCCCCGGTCCGCACTTGCCCGTTACACCACCTGCGATGGCCGGCCGATCCAGCCGATCCCGTCAACCATCACGGGGCCGGATCCGTTGCGCCCATATCGGTTGCACCCGGATCAGTTGCGCAGCGACCGCCCTTTCAGCTTGAAGACATAGGTGATGACTTCGGCGACCGCCCGATAATGCTCGGATGGCACTTCCGCGTCGATATCGCAAGCGGCATAGAGCGCACGGGCAAGGGGCGGGTTTTCTATGACCGGCACATTGTTCGATTCGGCGATCTCGCGAATCTTGAAGGCGACCTGGTCCACGCCCTTCGCCAGCACCATCGGCGCGCCCATCTGGTTGGGATCGTATTTCAGCGCAACCGCAAAGTGGGTCGGGTTGGTCACCACCACGTCGGCGTTCGGCACCGCGGCCATCATGCGCTTGCGCGCGCGTTCGAACCGGATCTGCCGGATGCGGCCCTTGACCACGGGGTCGCCTTCCTGCTGCTTGTGCTCGTCCTTCACCTCCTGCTTGGTCATCTTCATCTTCTTGTCGAACTGCTGCTTCTGCCACAGGAAGTCGCCGGCGGCGATGAAGGTCAGGACGACGAGGACCCAGACCAGCAGGCGATGGGCCAGACTGTCCACCTGCAACAGCATGGCGACGATGTCGATGCCGATATAGGCCTCGATGCCGCCGAACATCGGCACCAGCGCCATATAGGCGACGCCGCCGACCACCCCCAGCTTGACGATGCTCTTCAGCAGCTCCACGCCCTGGTTGGCCTTGAACATGTTCATCAGGCCGGGCAGCGGGTTCAATTTGCCGAATTTCGGCGAGATCAGTTCCCACGAGACGTGGAAGCCGGTCTGCCCGATGGTCGACAGGACGCCGGCCACCACGAACAGCAGGATGGGCAGCCACAGCGCCCACATGGTGTCACTCATCACCCGGAACAGCAGCGCGCCGACGCCGGCCCGGTCGAAGGTGATGCGGTCCAGGTTCTCGAAATAATAGTTCAGGCGGAAGACCAGCCCCTTCATCGTGCCGGGCAGGATGGAGACCAGCACCACCAGCATCGCCGCGACCATCAACCAGTTCGCGGCCTCGCGGGTCATCGCGAACTGGCCCTGCCTGTGGGCCTCGTCGAGCTTTTTTCCCGTCGGGTCTTCTGTTTTGGAGGACTCGTCAGCTTCTTCCGACACCGGCGTCCCCCTTCTACAGCGGCTTCAGGAATTCGATGAAGGTCGATTCGAAGCGCGACAGCCAGAACAGCATCATCGCCCCCAGCGTCAGGGCGAACATGAACAGGCCCAGCAGCACCTGGACCGAGGTGAAGAGCTGGAACACCTGCACCTGCGGCGCCAGCTTGTTCAGGAGCCCCAGCGCCAGCGCGAACAGGATGCCGGTGATCAGGAAGGGGGCGGCCATCTGCACCCCCATCATGAAGCTCTTCGACACCAGCTGCCCGATCACATTCGCCATGTCGTCGATTGGGATCGCCGCCCCGGGCGCGAAGGTGGAATAGCTGTCGACCACCGCCATGATCAGCAGATGGTGCAGGTCGGTGACGAACAGCAGAAGCAGTCCGAGCCACCCCATCAGCGAACCGGGCAGCGATCCGGCCGACGCCATCGCCGGGTTGAAGATCTGCGCGTTGGCCAGCCCGCTCTGCAGGCTGATGATGGTGCCGGCCACCTCCAGCGCGCCCATCAGCAGCCGGGCGATGGTGCCCATGAAGATGCCGATGGTCATCTCGCCGGCGGCCAGCACCAGCAGCTGGAACGGATTGCCCGGCATCGGCGGCAGCATCGGCCGGATCGCCGGCGCCGCCACCATGCTGACCACCAGCGCGAACAGCAGCCGCGCGCGGGTGGGAACGAAGGCGTCGCCGATGGTGGGCATCACGCTGAAGGCGGTGCCGACCCGCATGAAGACCAGCATCCAGACGAAGATCTGTTCGCCCAGCAGCTGTTGCAGGACGCTCATTGGCCCGCCGCGGCGGCGGTCGGGGCCGGGGCGGGCGTCACGCCGGTGCCGGGGGTGAAGGGCGCGCCGCCATTCTCGTTGGCGCCGACGCCGATGGCGACGATGCGGTCGGCGACCTCATGTTCGAAGAACTCGGTCAGCTTGCTCAGCATGAAGGGCATCAGCAGGATGCTGAGCCCGAAGACCAGCATCACCTTCGGCACCATGGCGATGGTCTGCTCGCTGATCTGGGTGACGGCCTGGAAGATGGAGATGACGGTGCCGAGCGCCATCATGATGACCAGAATCGGCCCGCACACGATCACCAGCGTGACGATCGAGGTGCGGCAAAGCTCGATGACTTCGGTCTCGTTCATAACTGCAAGCCGGGCATGACGGCGTCTGGGACCGGGCGCAGGCCGTCACATCGGCATGCGCAGGATTTCCTGATAGGCGTTCAGCACCTTGTCGCGCACGGCGGTGACGGTCTGCAGCGTCACCTCGGCGTTGGTCACCGCCTGGACGACGTCGCTGAGGTCGGCCTTGCCGACGGCGGCCAGCGCCGACATGTCCTCGCTCTTCTTCATGGTGCCGATGCTCTCCTTGGCCGCCTGCTCCAGCACGTCGCCGAAGGACGCGCCGTCGCGCGCGGCCATTCCGGGGCCGGTCGTCTTGGCGGCGGTGGTGGCATAGGCCGCGGCGGCGTTCAGCGGATTGATCATGGCGGCGGTTCCGGTCGGTCAGGAAGATTGGCGGGCGTGAGACGGCGAACCGTCAGGTGCGCAGGAGGTCGAGCGTGCGGGTCAGCATCTGGCGCGCGGTGTCGATGGCCGACAGGTTGGCTTCGTAGCTGCGCTGGGCCTCGCGCATGTCCATCGCCTCCACCACCGAATTGACGTTGGGCATCAGGACATAGCCGTCGGCGTCGGCCGACGGGTGCGACGGGTCGTACTTGCGCTGGAAATCGCTCTTGTCCACATCGACCTTGGCGACGCGGACCTTGTCGACGTCCATCGCCCGGTCCAGCTCGTTCTTGAAGATGACGGTCTTGCGGCGATAGGGCAGATCGCCCGGCGTCTCGGCGGTGGTGTTGGCGTTGGCCAGATTCTCCGAAATGACCTTCAGGCGCGTGCCCTGCGCCTTCATGCCCGAGGCGGACACCGCCATCGACTTGTAGAGATCCATCGCACCGCCTCCTCAAAGCCCGGCCGGAAAAACCGGCCGGAATGACGCTCAGCTGCCCGTGCGGATCGCCGACTTGATCATCGCCACCTGCTTCTTATACAGGTTCGTGATGGTCTGATAATCCATCGAACTCTGGCTCATCCGCATCATCTGGTCTTCCAGCACGACGTTGTTGCCGTCCGGCGCCGTCTCGTACGGGTCGCGCACCTTCTGTTCCTGGGACAGGCCGCCGGCGCCGCGGGTGCCGGCCAGATGGGACGCGTTGGTCGCCACCGGGGTCAGCCGCCGGCTGTCGCTCAGCGCGTCGCGGAAGCTGAAGGGCTTCAGGTCCCGGCTCTTGTATTCGGGCGTGTCGGCGTTGGCGATGTTCTGCGACAGGACTTCCTGGCGTTGGGTCAGCCAGTCCATCTTGCGCGACATCAGTTTGAAGAGTCCGAGATTTCCGAGGTCCATCGCCCTGATCCCGCCACCAAGACCGCCGCCGATCCCCGCCAGATGCCGCCCTGACGGCGGCGTCCGGCAAGGATATCGCCATAGAGGACAATGGTCGCCCGTTTGCGTTAACGAAGGATGAATCCTTACCTTCGCGAATCGGCTGGGGCAACCGCCTTTACAGTTCGTTAAGCCTACCGGTCCAGGATGCGGCGCAGGAAGGACCCTCCGACCAAGGCCGCCTGTTGTCCGCGCAAGCCCGCCCTCCCGCCCCGTCACCCGCCGGCCCGACTGCCGGCAAGAGGCCGACCGCCGCCCGGCGCCCGGCCCAACGCCCGGTCGCGGTGGCGCTGAAGTACGAGCTGGGCACGGAAAGCCTGCCGCGGATCGTCGCCACCGGCAAGGGCACGGTGGCCGAACAGATCCTGGAGGTCGCCTTCGCCAACGGCGTGAAGGTGCGCGAGGACGCCGATCTGGTCGAAATCCTGTCCGCCATCGAGGTCGACAGCGACATTCCGGTCGAAGCCATCGCCGCGGTGGCCGAAATCCTGGCCTATGTCTACCGCGCCAACGGCACCCTGCCGCCGGAGCCGCGATCCGAAGAGAGTCCGGAGGAGGACAAGCCGTGACACGTCCGCCGCCCATGCCGCCATCCATGCCGCCATCCTCCCTATCGCCCTCCCCCGAAGGCGCCGAGTCGGCCATCGGCATCGCGCAGCAGGCGGCGGTGCTGGGCGCCACGCTCGACGACGCGCGGGCGCAGGCGGAGGCCGGCGTGCTGATCGACCTCGCCGGGCTGGAGGACCGCGTCGCCCATCTCTGCCTCGCCGCGGAAGCGCTGCCGCGGGGGGAAGCGCGCATGCTGCTCGGCCCGCTCGGCGATCTGGTGGCGGCGCTGGGTCCGCTTGCCGCCGCCCTGACCGACCAGCAGAAGGGGCGGGAGGAGGCCGTCGCCGCCGCACTGGCCGGCCGCGACGACCCGCACACCGCCCGCCAGCGCGCCGCCGCCGCCTATGGCCGCAGCGCCGGCCCGGCCGGGCCCGGTCTGGCCGATGCCGGTCTGGCAGAAGCCGGCCTGCCCGACGATTCGCCCTGATCAGAGAAAGCCCGCCGTTTCCATGGATCTCGACCAGTATATCCGGTTCCTGATGGCGCTCGTCTTCGTCGTGGCGCTGATCATGGTCGTCGCCTGGGTGATGCGCCGGGTCGGCATGGCCGACGGAACGGTGCGCGGACGCGCCCGCCAGCGCCGGCTGAGCGTGGTGGAGGCCCTGCCGATCGACGCCAAGCGGCGGTTGATCCTGGTCCGCCGCGACGACCGCGAACATCTGATCCTGCTGAGCGCCAACGGCGACCTGCTGGTCGACAGCACCCCGGCGGGCGGCTTCGACAGCGCGCTTGCCGGGGCGGAGGCCGCACCGGCCGACGCCCCCCGTCCGGCGGGGAGCGATCCGCGATGAGGCGGTCCATCCTCCGCCGTCCCGGCGCCTGCTGGAAGCCGGCCGCCGCCGGGCTGGCGCTGGCGCTCGCCGTCGGCGTGGCGCTGGGCCTGAGCGCCGGGCCGGCGCTGGCGCAGAGCCTGACCTTCGACCTGGGCGACGCCGGCGGCACCGCCACCGGCCGCATCGTCCAGACCATCGGGCTGATCACGGTGCTGTCGCTGGCGCCGTCGATCCTGATCATGATGACGGCCTTCACCCGCATCGTCATCGTGCTGTCCTTCCTGCGCAACGCGCTGGGCGTGCAGCAGGTGCCGCCGACCACGGTGATGATGTCGCTGGCGCTGTTCCTGACCTTCTTCGTCATGGCCCCGGTGTTCGAGCGCAGCTACACCCAGGGCATCCAGCCGCTGATGAACCAGGAAATCGACGAGGTGGAGGCGTTCCGCCGCACGATGGCGCCGCTCCGCGATTTCATGCTGCACCACACCGCCGAGAAGGATCTGCGCCTGTTCATGGACATGGCCCGCATCCAGTCGGTGCCGGAGGCGAACGACATGCCTCTGCATGTTCTGGTCCCGGCCTTCATGATTTCCGAGATCAAGCGCGGATTCGAGATCGGCTTCCTGCTGTTCCTGCCCTTCCTGATCATCGACATGGTGGTGTCGTCGATCCTGATGTCGATGGGCATGATGATGCTGCCGCCGACCATGGTGGCGATTCCGTTCAAGATCATCTTCTTCGTGCTGGTCGACGGGTGGTATCTGATCGCCGGCTCGCTTGCCCGCAGTTTCGGAACGCTCTGATCCTGCACGCACAGCGGGAAAAGTCCTGCGCACTTCGTCGCATCCCCCCGGCGCCGGAGGGGCCGCGCAAGCACGCTCTGGCGTTGGGCGCCGTAAACGCGTATGAGGAAAGGCGATGCGCGTTTAGGGCGGGATGGGCGGCAAGGAAGCCGGTCCGCCGGATGGCTTCGACCGCCCACAGCCCCGACAGGGCGGAGTGGACGGTCAGGGCGCCACACCGGGCGCCATCGAACGGGCGTTTTGCACGGGCGTTTTGAACGACGGACCAACTTCGGACCGCAATCACTGCATGACTGATACCGCTTTGAAGGCCGCGCAGCCCGACACCGGCAAGCTCGCGACGCTGACCCTGGGTGCCCTGGGTGTCGTCTTTGGCGACATCGGCACCAGCCCGCTCTACACGCTGCGCGAATGCTTCGGCGGCGAGCATGGGCTGCCGCTGACCCATGACAACGTGCTGGGCATCATGTCGCTGGTGTTCTGGGCGCTGGTGATGGTCGTCACCGTCAAGTATGTCGGCTTCGTCATGCGGGCCGACAACAAGGGCGAGGGCGGCATCCTCTCCCTGCTGGCACTGGCGTCGAAGACGCGGCCGGACGCCTCGGGCCGGCTGACCGTGCTGACGGCGCTGGGGCTGTTCGGCGCCGCGCTGTTCTACGGCGACGGCATGATCACCCCGGCGATGTCCGTGCTGTCCGCGGTGGAGGGGCTGGGCGTGGCGGAGCCGGCGCTCGAATCGGCGGTGGTGCCGCTGACCGTCACCATCGTGATCGCCCTGTTCGCCATCCAGAGCCACGGCACCTCGCGCGTCGGGGCGCTGTTCGGCCCGATCATGCTGGTCTGGTTCGCCACGCTGGGCGTCCTGGGTTTGCTGGAAGTGATCCAGCAGCCGAGCGTGCTGGTCGCCTTCAACCCTCTCTACGCCATCTCCTTCTTCGCCAACCACGGCATCGCCGGTTTCCTGGTGCTGGGCGCGGTGGTGCTGGCGGTGACCGGCGGCGAGGCGCTCTATGCCGACATGGGCCATTTCGGCCGCCGCCCCATCCAGGTGGCATGGCTGGCCGTGGTGCTGCCGGCGCTGCTGCTGAACTATCTGGGCCAGTGCGCGCTGCTGCTGAACGACCCGACGGCGGTGCGCAGCCCCTTCTACCTGCTGGCGCCGGACTGGGCGCTCTATCCGCTGATCGGCCTGTCGACCGCCGCCGCCGTCATCGCCAGCCAGGCGGTCATTTCCGGCGTCTTCTCGCTGACCCGGCAGGCGGTGCAGCTCGGGCTCTGCCCACGTCTCGACATCCGCCACACCTCCAGCGAGGAGGAGGGGCAGATCTACATCCCCCGCGCCAACTGGGGCCTGCTGGCCGCGGTGCTGGGCCTCGTTCTGGTGTTCCAGTCCTCCAGCCGTCTCGCCGCCGCCTACGGCATCGCGGTGACCGGCGACATGATCATCACCACCACCCTGTTCCTGGTGGTGGCCCGCCGCCGCTGGAACTGGAGCCTGCCGCTCTGCATCGGCGTCGGCGCCGCCTTCCTGACGGTGGAGGTCTCCTTCTTCGCCGCCAATGCGGTGAAGATCCCGCATGGCGGCTGGGTGCCGCTGGTGATCGCCTGCGTCACGCTGGGCCTGATGTCCACCTGGCGCCGCGGCCGCGCGGTGCTGACCAAGCGGCTGGCCGAGGAATCGCTGCCGCTCGACGCCTTCATCCAGCGGCAGGCGAAGAAGGGCGACATCCACCGGGTGAAGGGCACGGCGGTCTTCATGACCTCCAGCTCCAACACCGTGCCGATCGCCCTGCTGCACAACCTGAAGCACAATCAGGTCCTGCACGAGCGCATCGTCTTCGTCACCGTCGTGGTGGACGACGTGCCGCGCGTCCCGGCCAAGGACCGCGTGCTGGTCGAGGGGCTGGCCGACGGCTTCTACCGCATCACGGTGCGCTACGGCTTCTCGCAGGAGCCGAACATCCCGAAGGCCCTGCGCCTGTGCAAGGCCTTCGGCCTGGAGTTCGACGTGATGGCGACCTCCTTCTTCCTGGGCCGCGAGACGCTGATCCCGCAGATGAATTCCCAGATGGCGCTGTGGCGGGAAAGGCTGTTCGTGGTGATGTCGCGCACCTCGGTCAGCGCCACCGACTTCTTCAAACTGCCGCCCAACCGCGTGGTGGAACTCGGCACGCAGGTACAGCTGTAGCCGGTTGAAGGGCGGATCGAAGCACGGACGCATACCACCAAAGAATTACGCCCTTCGCTTTCGAAGAAATCGGTGGTCCGTTTAGAAATCGCTGTGATCCGAGCGAAAGCATCCTCCGTAACGATGTTGTGTCCGCGGGAAGCGGACCTTCAACGACATGAGGGAATGCTATGAAGAAGGTTGCCACCGTGGCGATCGCCACCCTTCTTTTTGCCGGTTGTGCCAATGCGGCCATGGAGAAGATGGTCGGCGGCGCGCCGATGTACCCCAGCAAGACCATCGTGGAGAACGCATCCCAGTCGAAGGACCACACCACGCTCGTCGCCGCCGTGAAGGCCGCCGGGCTGGTCGATACGCTGAGCGGCAAGGGGCCCTTCACCGTCTTCGCCCCGACCAACCAGGCCTTCGCCGCCTTGCCCGCCGGCACCGTCGACACGCTGCTGAAGCCCGAGAACAAGGGCCAGCTGACCAAGGTGCTGACCTATCACGTCATTCCCGGCAAGCTGGACGCCAAGGACATCGTGGCGGACATCAAGAAGGGCAACGGCAAGGCGATGCTGAAGACGGTGGAAGGCATGCCGCTGACCTTCACCCAGTCCGGCGATGCCGTGATGGTCGCCGACGCGTCGGGCAACACCGCCCGTGTCACCATCGCCGACGTCGAGCAGTCCAACGGCGTCGTCCACGTCATCGACAAGGTTCTGCTGCCGAAGTAACCGCCGGACCGGCGGGCGGCACGGAGCCGGGAGTACCGTCCGGCATTCCGCGCCGATTTAAGACGTCGGCTTGTCCGCGGATTGCTTGCCGCCGCGATACTGCTTCAAAAACTTCTTGAACATATCCACTTCCGCGACGCGGGAGCGGATCGTGCCGACGTCGATCAGGCCCATCGCCTGTTCGGGGCGGGTCAGAATGCGGAAGGCATCCTCGTTCGGCCCGCCCTTCATCGACCCTTCGAAATCCTTCTTCAGCAGGTTCAGCCCGTTGCCGTCGCCGGCAAGCGCCAGCGCCACGGCACGGTTCAGCACGAGCTGCGACATGTTGGGGTCGAGCGGCTTGCCCGGCGTGGGCGGCGCCCCGATCACCTTGTTCAGCGCCAGCGCCGCCGCATCCCACTTCTGCCCCTTCCAGGCGATGTCGACGCGCAGCAGGTTGGCGTTGGTGCTGTCGTCCTGGGCCAGAATCTGCATCGCCTCGTCGCCGCGGTTCAGTTCCGCCAGCGCCTTGGCCTGCATCAGCCGCCGCTCCGCCGCCAGATCGGCCGGCAGGCCGGCGACGTTCGACAGCTCCAGCGCCTTCAGCGCGTCTTCCGGCTTGTTGTCGAGCAGCCGGACCGAGGCCAGCCGGGTGCCGACCCGCGCCTTGTCCAGCCCGGACAGGCGGTATTCGACCTGATGCTGCAGCAGGTCGGCGGCGCGGTTCAGCAGGTCGATGGAAATCAGCCGTTCCGCCAGCTGGCGGATGATCTCGTCGCCGGCCTCGCCCACCGGGGTCAGCTCGCGGAACTGGTCGTAGAGCTGCATGGCATCCAGCGTCGGCAGGCGCTGCGCCCCGTCCTTGTAGAGGTCGGCGAAGATGCGCGACATCTCCTTGGTGATCGCCTCGGCCCTCGGCGTGTCGGCGACCAGGGCCGCCGTCTCCTTCATCGTGTTGAAGCCCTTGGCATATTCGCCGCCGGCGATCAGCACCTCGCCCATGCGCGAGCGGATCTGCATCTCCAGGTCGTCGCCGCGCCAGGTGAAGGTCAGGCCGGCCAGCTGCTCCGCCGCCGCGGTCGGCGACATCTTGCCCTCCGACAGCTCCAGATTGGTCAGAGCCAGCCCGGCCTTGGCACGGTAGAAGCGGTCATAGCTGTTGAAGGCGGCGGTCAGCTGCTCGCGCGCCTGATCGATTTCGCCGGTCTGGGCATAGAGCAGGCCGCGCAGATACTGGGTCTGCGGATTCTCCTCCTGATCCGGGCCGCCATGCTCGATGACACGGTCGAACAGCCGCTTGGCGGTGGCGGTATCGCGGGTTTCCAGCGCCGCCTCCGCCGCCCGCAGCCCGAGCTTGCCGAGCATCGGATCGGGATAGCTGTTCAGGATCTGGCCCGACGCCTTGAAGCCGGCCATCGCCTTGGGCCAGTCGCGGCGGTCGGCGGCGATGGCGGCGCGCCACAGATTGGCTTCCGGATTGCCGGCGAGCGAGGGGATCGACAGGTCGGCCTCGCCGCCGTCGAGATCGCCGGTCAGCACGCGGGCGGCGCCGCGCAACGCCCGGAACTCCGGCCATCCCTCCAGGTCGGGCTGGTTCTGTTGCAGCACGTCCAGCAGGCCGAGCGTTTCCTGCCCGAACCCGTTGGCGAAATAGAAGCGGGCGAGATCGAGCTGCGCCTTCGCCCGTTCCGATTCCGGCGCGTTGACGACGGCAAGCTGGAGATCCTGCCGCGCCTCGGTGAAATGGTCGAGGTCGCCGCGCTTCCAGGCCGGCAGGTTGAACAGCCGGCGGCCCTGCATCTGGTTGGGCTGCGCCTTCGGCGGCTCCATGGCGGCGGACGACCCGCCAGCCGGCGGAACGGGCATCGGCGCGGCGGCCAGCTGCGCCGGAACCGGCTGGGGAGCGGAGGCCGCGGGCGGCGGCGGCGACGCCGCGTTGCCGGCATCTGCAGTCGGCGAGATGTGCAGCCCGCCGGCCGTGGTCAGCTCCACCCCTTCCTTGATCGCCCGCACCGTCACATTGTCGGAGATCGGCCGCACCACCACGCCCTGGTAGGAGGGCATGACCTCAAGGTCCGGGTAGCGGTGGGGTTCGGGCACCCCCTGCCCCGGGCTGGGAAGCGGAACGATCTGGATGCGGTCGCCGACATCCGGATCGGCGAACTGCACGACGTTGGCCGCATCGGGGGCCCGCACCAGCAGCCGGGCGCCGAGCAGGAAATCGGGGTCCGGCTCCACCCGCAGATCGCCGGTGCTGCCCATGTTGGCGGGACGGGCAGAGGACAGGATGCGCCATGTGGTGCCCTGCCGCTCCACCGTCGGCCACACCATCGGACCGATCTTGGTGCGGAAGACGCTGCCGCCGGTTGCCGGCACCGGCTCCACCGCGCCCATCAGCTCGGCACCGGGACCGCTGAGCTTGCCGGCGCCGATCGGCATCGGCCGGTCGAAGGCGATGTAGAGCTGTCCCGCCCGCGGATAGACCGCGATGGAGGCCGGCCCGCCGGTGTCGAAGGTCAGCACCGGCCCCTTCGGACCCGCCGCCGGCTGGGCCTTCGCATCGGCAGGGGCGGCCGGAGCCGCCTTGGCCTCGGCCGGCGGAGCGGCGGGACTTGCAGCGGGTGCCGGGTTGGCGGCGGCGGCGTTCGCGGCGACGGCCGACCGGCCGGAGGTGGCCGACGCCACCATGGGCGCGTCCTTGCCGCCTTCCTTGGCCGCGTCCTTCGCCGGTGCGGGCTGGCTGGCCCCCTGGTTGCCTTGCGCGACCGGCGCTCCCTGCGACCCCGAAGCGGACGCAGCGGCGGCCGGAGCGGCGCCGTCGCCCTTGGGTAGGCCGGCGCGCGACCCCGGATTGCCGACGGACAGCACCATCGACTTGCCCGACGCGCTGTCGCTCACCTCGGCGTCCTGCGGCACGGCGAGCGTGACCGCCAGCGAACCGTCGGGCTGGCGGTAGGATTCGACGTTGCGGATGTTGCGCAGCGGCGCCTTGGGCAGGGCCGACAGGTCGGCGGTGCCGCCCTTGTCGAAGGCGACGGTCACCGCGGCGCCGTCGCGGGTCACCTTGTAGCCGACCGGGGCCGGCCAATCGAAGGTCAGCCGGCTCTGGTCGGGCTGGTCGCCCCCCTGCACCCGCAGCCGGCCGGCGGACGGCACCGGCTTCGCGGCGTCCGCCTTGGCAGGCACTGGCGGTGCGGGTGGCGTGCTCTCGGCCTTGGCGGCGGCCTGCTGCGGCGCAGAGCCCGCCGCCGCGGGCGACAGGTCGATGGCGACGGCGTTGCCGTTGCGGAAGCTCTTCAGCGAAACCGGGCGTTTCAGGTCGAAGGAGACCGTCTTGCCATCGGCCTCCACCCGGCCGGCGGCGAGATAGTCGGGCAGCGCCCGCACCAGCCGGTCCAGCGGGGCGTCGATGGGCTCGGTGAAGGCGATGACCAGCCGGTCGCCCTCGACCGCCGCGGTGAAATCGACCTTGCCCGGCCAGTCGAAGACCAGCCGGCCGAAATCCTTGTGAGTGCCGCCGCGCACCGGCACGCTGGCGGCGCCGGCCGGCAGGGGCGAGAGCAGGACCGGCACGGCAAGCAGCGCCACCGCGGCGGCACAGCCGCGCAGCCAGCGCTTCCGTCGATTGCCCGAGCCGTCCGTCACCTCAATCCGCTCCTTCCTCGCGCACCACGATGTCGACCGGCAGGCGACCGCCGCCATTCGGTGCATCGCCGGCAATCCGCGCCCCACCCACCGGCATCATCACCGCCCGCGCCACCAGATCGCGGCGATAGCCGGTCTCGCGCAGCGCGGCGGAGACGGCGACCGCCCGCGTCAGCGCCCGTTCCCAGGCGACCCCGCCGGTCATGTCCTCACGCTCCGCATGGCCGACCAGCTCGATGCGGTTGCCGATGCGGCCGATGACGGCGCCCAGCAGGAACAGCACCCGCCGCCCCTCCTCGGTGAAGGCGGCGCCGGTGGGGTCGAACATCCGCTCTCCCGGCAGGCGGATGACCACCCGGTCATCCTCGCGCCGGACATCGACCACCGCCAGCTCCGCATTCGACCGCAGCTGGCTTCCCAGCAATGCCGCCAGATAATGCAGGTCGATGGCCGCCCTCGCCTCCACCGCCATGGCGTTGAAGGCGGCGCCGGGATCGGCCGGGCGGTCCGACGGGGCGGTGGCGGTCGAGCGCGCGGCGGGGATCGACTCCGACACGCCCTTCGCCAGACGGGTCCAGCGCTCCGCCTCCGGCTCGCTCATCGAATACATCAGCACGAAGAAGGCGAGCATCAAGGAAATCAGGTCGGTAAAGCTGATCAGCCACAGCGTCTTGCGCTGGGCGCCGCCATCGTCCGCCCCCGTCCTGCCGGCGATCCGGGGAACGCGGATCATTTCCGCACCTCGGCCTTCGCCGGTGCCGCAGCCGCCGGGGCGCTATTGGCCGGCGCGGTCTTCGCGGCCGGGCGGGCCGCCCCGTCCTCGTCCCAGCGCAGGGAGAACAGCAGCCGCACCCCGCCCGGCTCGCCGCGTTCGATCCCGACGGTGACGTTGCGGGCCGGCGCCCCATCCTCGACCAGCGCGCGGGCCAGCACGCCGGCACGGGCGACCGGCCCCGGCGGCTGGCTGGGCGTTCCCGTCGGCCCGATGCCGAGCAGCGCGTCCAGCTCCACCCGCTCGCCCTGGCGCGACTGGCGGAGCGCATCGGCGATGCGGTCGATCAGCCCCTGGCGGTCCGGCCGCAGGGTCATGGTGCCGGGAACGAACAGGTCGTCGGCGGGCAGGCGCACCTCCAGCAGCTGGCCGGGGGCGACCACCTCCACCTTGGAGACCGCAACCGCGGTGGCGAACAGGGTGCCGACATCCTCCAGCCGCTGCACGGCGAAGACGGTCCCGGCGCGCGAGGCCACCGGCTCGGACCCCTCGCGCAGGCGCGGGTCGATGACGAAGCTGGGGAAGGTCCGCTCCAGCGAGGCGGCGACCGCCTTGACCTTCTGCACCGTCTGCACCGAATGGGCGTTCAGCACGATGAAGAAGACCAGAAGCAGCAGGAATAGCGACAGCAGGAGCAGGATGCTGCCGTTGTTCGGGTTGGCATGGGCACCGGAACCGCCGGCGCGCCCGGCCCGCAGCAGCAACGGCAACCCGGCGCCTCCCGTCCCCGGGGCGATGCCCTGGGCCGTGTGCCCGCCGCCGGGCCTGCTGATGGGGGGGCCGGGCAGCATGGCGTCAGTCGAAGCTGGCCAGCAGACGGTCGATCTCGTCCTGGTCCATGGCGTTGCCCGGCAGCTGCGGCCCGTGCAGAAGCTGCTGGTCGGCCTCTTCCGCGCTCATCGGTTCGAAATGCACGGCGGCCTCCGCCTCCTCCGCCGCCAGCTTCGCCAGCCGCGGGGCGTGGTTCTGCCGCACCTCGCTGCCGAAGGCGGCGACGATCATGTCCACCTTCGATTCGATGTGCTTCAGCGTGCGCACCACCTTGCTGATGCGCTGGCCGGTAATGTCCTGGAAGTTGCAGGCCTCGTAGATCGCGGTGATCTGGTCGTTCAGCCTGGCCGAGGTGCCGGCATCCGTCTGTCCGGCGATGGCGCCGATGGCGTCGCAGGCGTCGAAGATGGCGAAGGTCGCCTTTTCCGTCGCACCGATCACCGCATCCAGCTCGTCGGTGGCGGTGCGGATGTGTTCGTCGCGGATTTCGGCCGGCTGGAGCGCTGCGATCTCCTGCTTGGCCGTCTCGATGTATTTGGCGAGGTCCACGACCTCCTTGTACAGGCGCAGGTCGGTGGCGGAGATGTCGCCGTCCATGCTGCCCAGGATGTTGCGGACGATGTCCGTCACCTCGTCGCGCGACAGCGGCTGTGCGGCTTCCGCAAAGGCGGCGTCGAGGCGCTGTCTCAGGAGCTTCTGTTCCGTCACGGCGGATTGGGCGGAGAAGGTCATCGGGCGTGTCCAGCGAGAGGGGCAAGGCCTTGGCGGAATGTGCCGGAACCTCCCCGGTTCGCGCCCTCCAGCGAGCGCACCGTCGGTGCCGTCCGCAGCGGAGGTTCGATGCTCCGACCGCTTGAGGCGCCCAACCGTCCAAGGAACTGTCCGAGCCGACAAAGCCTAGGACGCGAGGGTTAAGAGCCCGTAAAGATGCCCCCGCCAAGGGTCCTGACACTGCGCCCGAGTTGCCGGCGCGTCACACTGTGGCCGGCACAACCGCATGGGTGCCTGCCTCGCCAGCGGCGTGGCTCAGAACAGGCTGGCGGCGGCCGGCGCACCGAGAAGCGCGATCAGGACCAGCACGGTCACGGCAACCAGCCGCTCCATCGGCGACCAGCGCTTCCAGTCTTTTCTGAAGCTTTTCAGTTCGTCGGCCATGACAAACCTTCCGGGGTTCGGGAACTACATTGCAACGCAACGAAATTGTATCCGGTCCAGTTGACGCATGGTTAAAATCACCCGGCGATACGACAATGCTCGACCAGTGGCACAGAATTGCCACAGTCATGCCCAGCTGACCTCTGATCCAGGTCAAACATCGGCCAAATTTTCGACATTTCCCATCTCGCGGGCGGCGATGCCCCCGTCTCTGGCGGCGTGCCACTTCCGGCCGCTTCCGAAACCGGGCGGTAATGCCTAGATGATAAGCTCTAGATCAAGCCTCCGATGCCGGGGGCATCCAAGCCTCCGATGCCGGGGGCATCTGGCCTCCGATGCCGGGGGCATCTGGCCTCCGACGCCGGGGGCGCCGACGGGAGATGCGGATGGCGAAGGGAACCGACCTGAAGATCGGGCTTGCGCTGGGCAGCGGTGCGGCGCGCGGCTGGGCGCATATCGGCGTCCTGCGCGCGCTGGAGGAGATCGGGATCAAGCCCGACATCATCTGCGGCACCTCGATCGGCGCCGCGGTGGGGGCCGCCTATCTGACCGACCAGCTCGACGAGCTTCAGGCCTGGGCGCAGAAGATGGGCTGGCTCGGCATGCTGGGCATCATCGACCTCACCTTCCGCCGCGGCGGCCTGGTGGCGGCCGAGAAGGCGTTCGGGCGCTTCGACAACGAGCGCAGCAACATCCTGATCGAAAAGCTGCCGATGCCCTTCGCCACCGTCGCCACCGACCTGTCGACGGGGCGCGAGATGTGGCTGCGCGACGGCCCGCTGATGTCGGCGGTGATGGCCTCGGCCGCCATGCCCGGCCTGTTCCCGGCGGTGCGGCGCGACCATCACCTGCTGGTGGACGGCGCCCTGGTCAATCCGGTGCCGGTCTCGCTCTGCCGCGCGCTGGGGGCCGACATCGTGGTCGCGGTCAACCTGAACAGCGAGCTGTCGCCGCTGGGCCGGCCGACCGGCCGCGGGGCCGGCAACGGCAAGGGGCCTGGCGGCAAGGGAATTGGCGGCAACACGGTCGCGGTCAAGGCGCCGGAGCCGGTGGTGGCGGGCGGCGATGCCGGCTCCCCCGCCCTGTCCCACCTGACCAGCCAGATCTCGACATGGCTCGGCCGCAAGCCCGGCCGGCGCACCCAGTTCCTGGCCGACCAGATCGACGACGCCCATGCCCACAAGCAGATGCCCAACGCGCTGGAGGTGATGGCCGGCTCCATCGACATCATGCAGGACCGCATCACCCGGTCCCGCCTGGCCGGCGAGCCGCCCGACGTGCTGATCGCGCCGCGGCTGGCCCATATCGGCATCCTGGAGTTCGACCGCGCCGCCGAGGCGGTGGAGATCGGCCATGCCGCCGCCTCCATGCTGCGCCCTTCCATCGAACTGGCCCTGCGCCGCGCCTGACCGGTTGCGCTGGAGACCGATCCGGTTTCCCGTATCAATCGTATATCACCGTGCCCCTCCCGTTTGCCCCCATTCGCCGCGAGAGCCAGCGTCCATGAGCCAGCCTGCGCCGTCCGACACCGTCGCCACCCTGCTCGCCAGCGGGACGCCGCACTGGGGCGCCAACGGCACGGTGCTGGACGGCGGCTCCGTCGGCGCAGCCGCCACCGTCACCTATGGCTTCCTGACCAGCTCGCGGCAGGTCTCCGCCACCGACGCCACCGGCTTCGCCGCCATGAACACCGCCCAGCGCGCCGCCGTCCGGCAGGCGCTGGCGGCCTGGAGCGCGGTCGCCAACGTCACCTTCGTGGAGATTTCCGACGCCGCGAGCGCGGCGGTCGCCTTCGGGACCAACCGGCAGCGCGGCCAGTCGGCGGCCTACGCCTATTATCCCTCCACCGGCATCCAAGGCGGACAGGTGTTCCTGGCCAACGACAGCGCCGGGAACACCAACCCGACGTCGGGCAGCTACAGCTACATGACCGTCATCCACGAGATCGGCCATGCGCTGGGGCTGAAGCATCCCGGCAACTACAACGCCGGCACCGACGACGGGACGGAGGGACCCTATCTGCCGGCGGCGACGGACAATTATGCGTTCAGCATCATGTCCTACAACGAGAACGCCGCGCTGCCGTCGGGGAGCTACCTGACCGGCCCCAGCCTCTTCGACATCGCCGCGATCCAGTATCTCTACGGCGCCAACATGGCGACCGGGGCCGGCGACACCGGCTATGCGCTGAACACCGGCAGTTTCACCACCCTGTGGGACCCCACCGGCCACAACAGCCTGAATGGCGCCGCCCAGACGGCCGACCTGTCGCTGGATTTGCGCAGCGGCCAGTTCAGCAGCGCCGGCGGCACGACCTTCCTGGCGCTGGCCTATGGCACCAGGGTGCAGCTGGCGACCGGCGGCAGCGGCAACGACAGCTTCACCGTCAACGATCTGGGCAATGTGCTGGACGGCGGCGCCGGAACCGACACCGTGGTGTTCAGCGGCCGCCGGGCGCAGTACCGCGTCCAGCAGCTGGACGCCGGCCGCTACATCGTCAGCGGCGCCGACGGCAACGACCTGCTGACCAACATCGACTATCTGCGCTTCGCCGACGGCAGCACCGCCCTGGCGTCGATGGTGTCCGGCAGTTTCGACGCGCTGCGCTATGTCGCCTCCAACAGCGACCTGATCGCGGCGCTCGGCACCAACGCCGCGGCGGCGACCCAGCATCTGATCGGTGCCGGCGTCTATGAGGGGCGCAGCCTGACCGGCTTCGATCCCTACAATTATCTGGCCGGCTATGGCGATCTGCTGAACAGCTTCGGCAGCGACGTCGCCGCCGCCACCCGCCATTACATCGAGGCCGGCAACCGCGAGGGCCGCAGTTCCACCCTGTTCGACACGCTGTCCTACGAGGCCAGCAACCCCGACCTGATCGCCGCCTTCGGCGACAACCGCGAAGCGGTGGAACTGCATTACATCGTCAGCGGCCGGCTGGAGGGCCGCTCGCTGACCCGCTTCAACGCAACCGCCTATCTGGCGGCGAACCCGGACGTCCGCACCGCCGTCGGCGGCAACCTGACCGCCGCCAAGCAGCATTACGTCAGCCATGGCTATGCCGAGGGGCGGGCGCTGGCCTGAGCCGACCGGCCACCCCTACTTCGCCGGCCCCTATTTCGCCGGCCAAATCCAGGTCAGCTCGTGCTTGTTGTGGTGGAGGTGGAGCACCCGGCCGCCGGGGATCTCCGCAAAGGCGCGGGCGGTCTCATGGTCGGTTTCCGCCTGGAACTTCAGCGTGCAGACGAAACGCTTGGCAAGCCCGCTGTCCATCCACTCCTTCACCAGCCGCAGCAGGCGGGTCGGGTAGCAGATCACGTCGCAGCACAGCCAATCGACCGGGCCGACCGTCGCCGGCTTCAGGCCGAAGGCGCTCTCCTGGCGGATCTCCACCCGCGGCAGGGCGGCGATGGCGGGGTCGAGCGGCGCCTTGTCGACGCTGACCACCGACGCGCCCAGCTCGTGCAGCACCCAGGTCCAGCCGCCGGGACAGGCGCCGAGGTCGAGACAGCGGTCGCCCGGCCCCGGCTGCTCGCCGAACAGGGTCAGCGCCTCCCACAGCTTCAGATAGGCGCGGTTGGGCGGTGCCGTGCGGTTCTCGACGAAGGTCACCTCGCCGTTGCGGAACGGGCTGGAACAGTGCGCCGCGGCGATGATGGTGGACTCGTCGACCAGCGTCCAGGAGCCCAGCGGCGCCGTCGGCAGGGGCGACGGGAAGACCACCGGCTTGGCCGAGACATGCGGCAGGTTTTCCTGGATCAGGGCGGCGCGGCGGTGATGGCGCTGCGACCACAGCGCCCAATTGCGCTGGATGCCGCGCAGAGCCTTCGCCCCGCCCTTGATCGAGGGGAACTCGATGCGGACCGGGTCGTACCAGATGTTCTGCGCCCAGGCCGCCGGCCGGGCCGGGCCGTCGACGAAGACCAGCCGGCCATCGACCGATGCGACGTCCCCCAGCTCCGCCACCAGATCGTCGAGGAAGCCGTCCGCGGCCAGATAGATGGTCTGGCCAAGCGGGGTCACCACCGCGCCGGGAACGGCTTGCGGGTCGGTGCCGGGGGCATTCGGGGAGGCGGTTTTGGGGGTGCTGTCGTCCATGCCCCAGGGGCTACCGCTGCCGGCCGTCGAATGCAAGCGCAAGGATGCGGCACCCCCCTTTCGGCGTGACGCGAAGGGGGCTGTGACAAAGCGTCTCGAAACTTCTTATATGCGATTGGCTCGCAATTGCTTCATTGACAACGATTCTCACTCTCAGCTATTGCTGGGCCCGGGACACCTCATCCGAAACCGATTTTCGCCGAGGGCTTATGTACGTCTGCATCTGCCACGCGTTGAACGATAAGAAGGTCAAGGCCGCGCTCGACCAGGGCGCCACGACCCCGGCCTCGGTGTTCCG
The DNA here is from genome assembly GCF_002573965.1 of Azospirillum palustre. Classification (NCBI taxonomy): domain Bacteria; kingdom Pseudomonadati; phylum Pseudomonadota; class Alphaproteobacteria; order Rhodospirillales; family Azospirillaceae; genus Azospirillum; species Azospirillum palustre. The sequence goes on from NZ_PDKW01000043.1 coordinate 1,629,116, forward strand.
CCATCACAATTGCCAGGTCCAGTGCGGCAAATGCGTTCCGACCATGCGCAGCATGGCCAGCGAACACCGCGCCACCTTCGCACAGCAGACCGCCGCTGCCGCCGCCGTTGCGGCGATGCCGGCCGCCGCCCCCTGCTGCGGCTCCGCCCTGCCTGAGCCGGCCAATGCCGAGGCGGTTCCCGCCTATGCCATCGCGGCCGAGTGAACAGGCGCACACAGGTGTAGGACCGCCGTCCCCACAGCTCTACCACTTCCGACTTTGTGCTGAATAGCAGGTCTACAACCTCGCCTTAAGGCTGCGACAGATTGCGCGCCGACTATGATTTTTGGGCGGATTGACCCGGCGTCGGCATTCCGGCACAAAAGCGTCACCAAAACAAAAGAACGTCGTCAAAATGACGGCGTATAAAAACAGGAACGGGCCGGATGAAACCGGCCCTGGAGGAAACGCAATCCAACCGGGAAGACTTCCTTGGCCACCGGGTTTGCCTTGTCCTTGAAGGGCTAGGCAGCCCGGCGGGATTTGGATTCGGACAGGTATTCCGCAACTGCGAAATCGCACCGCGAAAACCGGGCGGCATCTCCCAAAAGGGCTGTGCCGACTGCGCTTCCGGCGTGTTTTTGCCATGTCGGCGCGGGGGTATCTTTCCATCCGGCCGAGAGGTCAAAAACGCCAGGAAGTCAAAAACGGTTGAGGATCAAAGGAGGACACTTCATGAGCCGCCGCAACCGGCAAGCTTTCGACACGTTGAGCCGTGATCTGGTGCTGCGCGCCACCGACCGCATGGAAACCCTGCGATCGATGGTGGAACGCGCGGACAGCAACCGGCGGGAGACGTGGGAACGCACGCTCGACCGTCTCCGCGGCCTGAACAATCGCGCCATCGCCCGCATCGAGGCCGCCCATATGGCCGACGACGACGCGTGGCCCTTCGCCCGCGCCCAGGCCGATCAGGCAATGATGGACCTGATGCGCGCGCTCGACGATTTCGACGGCCATCTGCGCCTGATCGCCGCCTGACATCGCCGCCTGGCCGGGCAGCGGACCGCCGCCCAAATGAAAAGGCCCTCTCCCACGGGAGAGGGCCTTTTTCATGGAGCAGGATACCCCGACGTCAGGACGCCCCGAAATCGAGGCCCCAGGCCGAGTAGCGTTCCGGATCGTCGACCCAGCCTTCGCGCACCTTCACGAACAGGATCAGGTGGACGCGGCGCTCCAGCATATGGGTCAGTTCGGAGCGCGCGGCGGACCCCAGCGCCTTGATCCGCTGGCCGCCCTTGCCCAGCACGATGGCCTTCTGGCTTTCGCGCTGCACGAAGATGACCTGCGAGATCTTGACCGAGCCGTCCTCGAACTCCTCCCACACCTCGGTCTCGACCGTGGCGGAATAGGGAAGCTCCTGGTGAAGCTGGAGGAACAGCTTCTCGCGGGTGATTTCCGCCGCCAGCAGGCGCATCGGCATGTCGGAGATCTGGTCTTCCGGGAAATGCCACGGCCCGTCCGGCAGACGGTCGGCCAGGAACTGCTTCAGATGGGCGACGCCGTCCTCGGTGAAGGCCGACACCATGAAGATGTCGGAGAAGATGCCCTCCTGCCGGAAGGCGTCGGCGATGCCGAGCAGGACGTCGCGCTTCACCAGATCGATCTTGTTCAGGATCAGGATGGCTTCGCGCCCCTGCTCCTTCAGCCGGGCGACGATGCTGCGGGTGTCCTCGTCGATGGAGCGGCGCGACACGTCGTAGAGCACGCCGATCACGTCGGCATCCTCCGCCCCCTGCCAGGCCGCCGCCACCATGGCGCGGTCCAGCCGGCGCTTCGGCTTGAAGATGCCGGGGGTGTCGACGAAGATCATCTGGGCATCGCCCTGGATGGTGATGCCGAGCACGCGGGTGCGGGTGGTCTGCACCTTCGGGCTGACGATCGACACCTTGCTGCCGATCATCGCGTTCAGCAGCGTCGACTTGCCGGCATTCGGCGCGCCGACCAGCGCGATGAAGCCGCAGCGCGGATTGTCCGGCATCGTCGGCAGAGGCGGCAGGACGGAGATGGGCTGCCCGCGCGGGGCGTCCTCATCGTCCTCGTACTCGTCGTCCTCGTATTCGCCGTCCTCTTCGTCGTCGAAGTCGCCCTCAACGTCCTCTGCGGCATCCTCGCCCTCGGGATCGGCGTCCTCGAGCGGCTCGTCGTCCGGCACGGGCTCCGGAGTCGGCTCCGCAGCTTCGGAACCGGGCTGGATCTTCGTCTTGTCGATGTCGTCGCGACCGTCAGTCATCGACTTGCACTCCCACCTGGCGCAGCAATGCGCTGGCCGCCTTCTTTTCCGCGATGCGCTTGGAGGACCCGGAGCCGGAGACCGGATCCATGCCCTCGACATGCACCGCAACCACGAACAGCGGCTCGTGCGCCGGGCCGCTGCGTTCGATCAGTTCATAGCGGGGCAGCGGCTTGCCGCGGCCCTGCGCCCATTCCTGCAACGTCGTCTTGCTGTCCAGCGGCGGCGGCGTCGCCTTGTCGATCTCGCCGGCCAGCGCCTGCCGGACGAAGCGCGTCACCGGCTCCAGCCCGCCATCGAGATACATGGCGCCCAGCACCGCCTCGCAGGCGTCGCCCAGGATGGTGCGGTTCTCCCGCCCGCCGCTCTGCGCTTCCGCCGGCGACAGGCGCAGATAGGCGCCCAGCCCGATGGCGTCGGCGACGCGGCCCAGCGATTCGCGGCGCACCAGCGCGGCATGCCGCTTGGCCAGCGCACCCTCGCGCTCGTTCGGATAGCGTTCCAGCAGCCATTGCGCGACGACCAGCCCGACGACGCGGTCGCCCAGGAACTCCAGCCGCTCATAGGCGATGCCCGGCCCCTTGTGCCCCTTGCGGCCGGTCCGCTCCAGACCCATCAGGCTGGGGTGGGTGACGGCATCGTGCAGGAGCGACGGGTCGGAAAACTGATACCCCAGCGCCTGCGCAAGGCTGGCGACGTCCGCGGACCGGGCGGCGCCATCGGGCTGGATGTCGGAGCCGGCGCCCAGATCAGCGGGCGCCTTGGTGACGGTGGACACTTACCGGACTCCGTTGAACAGACGGCTGAAGCGCAGATCGACCGGCCAGCGCCAGATTTCGTAGAAGCGCGTGCCTTCGTCGAGCGAGAAGAACAGAAATTCGGCGCGGCCGACCATGTTTTCGATGGGAACGAACCCGACCTGCGACGGCACGCGGCTGTCCAGCGAGTTGTCGCGGTTGTCGCCCATCATGAACAGATGGCCGGGCGGCACCTTGAACACCGGCGTGTTGTCGAGCGGGCCGTTGTCCGACTCCTCGATGATCCGGTGGGTGCGGCCGTTGGGCAGCGTTTCGATGAACTGCGCCGTGCGGATGCTGCGGCCCAGCGAATCCGTGGTCACGTAATCCTCGATCCGCTCCCGCTTCACCGGCTGGCCGTTGATGTGCAGGATGCCGCCGATCATCTGGACGGTGTCGCCCGGCAGGCCGATCACCCGCTTGATGTAGTCGGTCTTGTTGTCACGCGGCAGCTTGAACACCGCCACGTCGCCCCGCTCCGGCTCGGAGCCGAAGATGCGGCCCTCGAACAGCGGCAGGCCGAAGCCGACGGTGTATTTGCTGTAGCCGTAGCTGAACTTCGACACGAACAGGTAATCGCCGATCAGCAGCGTCGGGATCATCGAGCCCGACGGGATGTTGAACGGCTCGAAGGCGAAGGTCCGCACGCCGAAGGCGATCAGCACGGCGAAGATCACCGTCTTCACGGTTTCGGCGAACCCGGATTCCTTGGCTTTGGCGGTGGGCGCCGTTTCTTTCTGAAAGGTCATTCTGGGGTCGCCGTTTCGGTGGGCGTTTCGGGCATTTCGGACTGGATGGGCTCGGCGCTGATGACGACGAACGCTTCCGCCATCGGGTATTCGTCGGTCAGCGTCACATGGATTTTCGCGCGCATGCCCGGCGGCGTAATCGCCTCCAGCCGGGCCAGCGCGCCACCGGTCAACCGCATCGTCGGCTGGCCGGAGGGCAGGTTCACCACCCCCATGTCACGCCAGAACACCCCGTCGCGGAAACCGGTGCCCAGCGCTTTGGAGCAGGCTTCCTTGGCGGCGAAGCGCTTGGCGTAGGTGGAGGCCCGCGCGTTGTTCTTCGCGGCGGAGCCGGCGCGGCGTTCGGACTTGGCCTGCTCGACATCGGTGAAGATGCGGTCAATGAAACGCTGTCCGAAGCGCTCCAGCGACTTCTCGACCCGCCGGATGTCGATCAGGTCGTTGCCGATGCCGAGGATGGTGCCGGACATCGTCATGCCGGCATTCCGGCGGCGCGCGCCGTGTCCATGGCCTTGCGCATGCGCGCGATGGAGTTGGTCAGGCCGACGAAGATCGCTTCGCCGATCAGGAAATGGCCGATGTTCAGTTCGACGATGGTCTGGATCGCCGCCACTGGACCGACGGTGTCGTAGCTGAGGCCGTGGCCGGCATGGCATTCCAGCCCGATCGCCTCGGCATGGGCAGCGGCGCGGACGATGCGCGCCAGTTCCGCCTCGCGCTCCGCCGGGCTGTGGGCATCGCAATAGGCGCCGGTGTGCAGTTCCACCACCGGGGCGCCGAGGCGCTTGGCGGCGTCGAGCTGCGCCAGCTCCGGATCGATGAACAGCGAGACGCGGATGCCGGCGGCACCCAGCTCGCCGACCGGGCGGACCAGATGGTCGTACTGGCCGATCACGTCCAGCCCGCCTTCGGTCGTCACCTCGGTGCGCTTTTCCGGGACGAGGCAGGCGGCGTGCGGCTTGTGGCTGAGCGCGATGCCCAGCATCTCGTCGGTCGCCGCCATCTCGAAGTTCAGCGGACGGTCGATCTCGGCCATCAGCCGTTCGATGTCGCGATCCACGATGTGGCGGCGATCCTCGCGCAGATGGGCGGTGATCCCGTCGGCACCGGCCTCGATGGCGAGCTTCGCCGCGCGCACCGGATCGGGATGCGCCCCGCCGCGTGCGTTGCGGACGGTCGCCACATGGTCGATGTTCACGCCGAGGCGGAGAGGACGGGACATGCAAGGACTCCAAAGCGCCGCCGCCCGCCGGAACGGGCGGGGGCGATTCCGTCTATATAGCGGTGCGTCCGCCATCCGTCACGCCGAACCGACCGACGCAATCGCGGATGACAGGGAATTTACCGTCTCCGCCCCTGCCCGACCGGATGGCGGGACCGGCGATCCCGGCGAATTTTTCTTAGTTCGACCTGTGGATCACGCCGCTCAGATACTCGTTCAGATCGCGGAAATCCTTGACGGTCCAGGCGTGCGGCGGGAGCCGGTAGCCGTTATCCTTCAACGTTCTCGGGATCAGATCCCCGTTTGGCCGCAGGATGACCGACGACACGATGACGCCGGGATAGTCGGCCAGGCGCTTCCGGAAGGCCGCCGTCGTCAGATCGGGGGTCGGAGGGTTGCTTTTGCCCGCCAACGGACCTGAGCCTTTCGCGTCCGCCCCGTGGCACATGGCGCATCGCTCCATGAACAACTTTTCCCCGTTGTCCGCGTAGGCACCGTGAAGCGACGTCATGCATAAGGCCGCAACCGAAACCGGCAGGAGCAGCCTATCGAGCCGCATGTCCTGTTCTCCCATCGCACACCATCATAGCGGGAGCGTCACCGCCCCCGCGCCCGCTCCACCGAATGGATGGCCGGGGTGGCGCGCAGGGCCGCCATGATGTTGGTCAGGTGCTTGGCATCCTTCACGTCGATGTCGATCAGCAGCTCGAAATAATCGGTGCTGCGGTTCGTGATCTTCTGATGGATGACGTTGCCCTGGTTCTTGCCGATCACCGTGAACAGCGTGCCGAGCGAGCCCTGTTCGTTGGCGATGACGACGCTGATGCGGCCGACATGCTCCTCCGGCGAATCCGGGCCGGTCTCCCACGACACGTCGATCCAGCGTTCCGGCGATTCATGGAAGCTTTCCAGCGTTTCGCAGTCGATGGTGTGGATCGTCACGCCCTTGCCGGTGGTGACGATGCCGACGATGCGGTCGCCCGGCAGCGGGTGGCAGCAGCGGGCGTAATGGACCGCCATGCCCGGGATCAGCCCGCGGATCGGCAGCGCCGATTCCTTGCGGGCCTTGGCCTTGGGCTTCGGCGCGCTCTCTTCCAGCTCGCGGACGGCGGGAGCGGCCTGGGCCTTGTGGCCGGGGAAGACGGCGTGGAAGACTTCGCGGACCGAATGCAGGCCGGAGCCGACGCCGGCCATCAGATCGTCCACCGTCGGCTGCTGGAAGATCTTGGTGGCGGCCTCCAGCGCCTTTTCGGTGAATTCGTAGCCTTCCGACTTGAACTGCCGCATCAGCATGCCGCGGCCCAGTTCCATGTACTGGGCGCGCTGCTGGGTGCGCAGGAACTTGCGGATGCGGGCGCGCGCCTTGCCGGTGACGACGAAGCGTTCCCAGCCCGGAACCGGCGTCTGCGCCTTGGAGGTGACGATGTCGACCTGATCGCCGTTCTGCAGCTGGGTGCGCAGCGGCAGCATGCGGCCGTTGATCTTCGCCCCGACGCAATGGTCGCCGACCTGCGAGTGGACGGCATAGGCGAAGTCGACCGGCGTCGCCCCGCGCGGCAGCGCGATCAGGTCGCCCTTCGGCGTGAAGCAGAACACCTGGTCCTGGAACAGCTCCAGCTTGGTGTGCTCCAGGAACTCTTCCGGCTTCTGCGCATGCTCCAGGATGTCCAGCAGCTCGCGCAGCCAGCGGTATTCGCCGCCGTTCGGGCGCGGCTGGTGGTCCTGCTTGTAGGCCCAGTGGGCGGCCACGCCCAGCTCGGCGATCTCGTGCATGTCCTGGGTGCGGATCTGCACCTCGATCCGGTTGCGGCCGGGACCGATCACGCCGGTGTGCAGGCTGCGGTAGCCGTTGGGCTTGGGCGTGGAGATGTAGTCCTTGAATCGCCCCGGCACGACCGGATAATGCGCGTGAACCACGCCGAGCGCCTGATAGCATTCGCCGACCGAGCCGACCGTGATGCGGAAGGCCATGATGTCGGACAGCTGTTCGAAGCTGACATTCTTGCGCTGCAGCTTGCGCCAGATCGAATAGGCGGATTTCTCGCGCCCCGACACCGACACGTCGGGCAGCCCTTCGGAGGCCAGCAGCTCGCGCAGTTCGGTGATGATGGTCTGGACGCGGTTCTCGCCCTCGCTGCGCAGGCGGGCCAGCTGGGCCAGGATGCTGTCGCGCGCGTCGGGGTTCAGTTCCGCGAAGGCAAGATCGTCCAGCTCGTCCTTGATCTTGTGCATGCCGATGCGTTCGGCCAAGGGCGAATAGATCTCGATGGTCTCGCGGGCGATGCGGCGGCGCTTTTCCGGCTTCTTCAGGTGGTACAGCGTGCGCATGTTGTGAAGCCGGTCGGCCAGCTTCACCAGCAGGACACGGATGTCCTCCGACATGGCGATGACCAGCTTGCGGAAATTCTCCGCCTGCTTGGCCTGTTCGCTGTTCAGTTCCAGCCGCGACAGCTTGGTGACGCCGTCGACCAGACGCGCGATTTCCTTGCCGAAGATCCGCTCGATGTCTTCGAGCGTGGCGACGGTGTCCTCGACCGTGTCGTGAAGCAGCGCCGTGGCGATGGTGCCGGCGTCCAGCTTCATCTGGGTGAGGATGCCGGCGACCTCCAGCGGATGGAGGAAATAGGGATCGCCCGACGCGCGCGTCTGCGACCCGTGCGCCTTCATCGAGAAGACGTAGGCGCGGTTGAGCAGATCCTCGTCGGCGGAGGGATCATACGCCTTGACGCGCTCGACAAGCTCGTACTGCCGGATCATGCGGCCCGACCCGGCGCACGCGGCGCCTCAAAAATGTTCGTGACGTTTCCGAGGGCGGTTCCGTTCGAACCGAAGGGGAGCAGGATGCCCCCTACCCTTCTCTGCGGCGAGGGGGCGTTGCGCCCCCTCCGGGTCCTGCGGTCGTTGTCCAGGATCAGAGGTCTCCGTCGGGATCCTCGGTCATGGCGAAACCGGCGCCCGGCTCCGCATCCATGTCGGCTGCGACGTCGTCTTCCTCGGTCAACTCTTCGCCGTCGCTCTCGCTCATGCCGTCTTCGTCGCCCAGCGAGTTGTTGCCGCGGGCGGCCCAGTCATTCTCGCCGGCCATCAGCTCGACGATCTCTTCCTCGGGCTCGTCCGGTTCGACATGCTTCTGGTGGCCCTTGATCAGGGCATTCTTCAGATACTCCAGCGACACCGTCTCGTCCGCGATCTCGCGGAGCGCCACGACCGGATTCTTGTCGTTGTCGCGGTCGATCGACAGCGGGGCGCCGCTCGCGACTTCGCGGGCGCGCTGGGCAGCCATCATGACCAGCTCGAAACGGTTCGGAACCTTCAGGACGCAATCTTCAACGGTAACGCGGGCCATGCCAGACGAACTCCGGATTCATAGGAGGCTCTAGACTATATGGATGTGGCCCGATAGGTGCAAGCGCGAACGACAGCGTTGCTGCATTGCGTCGGGGGAACACCCCGCTTGCAAGCTCAATATCCATCCGGCCCGACGCCCTGGGATAGTCGGCAATCCCTGCCTCTTGTATGTTTGCCCACAATACACTAGATTTCAAAATTGGAACGCGAGCTTTTGCGCATGTTCCAATACATTTTCAACAAGCAGCGATGGAAGGATCCTGGCATTGGACCGCAATTCGACTTTGCCCCGTGATGTCAGCAAGTTGTTTTACAAGGAAGAACGTCTCGCACTTTTTATCGATGGCGCCAACCTCTATGCCGCGGCACGTTCACTTGGCTTCGATATTGATTACAAAAGGTTGCGTGACGGCTTCGCCGGGGAGGGCCGGCTCATGCGCGCCTTCTATTACACCGCCCTTGTCGAAGATCAGGAATACTCCCCGATCCGCCCGCTGGTCGATTGGCTGGACTACAACGGCTACACCATGGTGACCAAGCCGACCAAGGAGTTCACCGACGCGTCGGGCCGGCGCAAGATCAAGGGCAACATGGACATAGAGCTGGCCATCGACGTGATGGAGATGGCCGATCATGTCGACCACATCCTGCTGTTCTCCGGCGACGGCGACTTCCGCCGGCTGGTGGAGGCCGTGCAGCGCAAGGGTGTCCGCATCAGCGTCGTCAGCACCGTCCGCTCGCAGCCGCCGATGGTCGCCGACGAGTTGCGCCGGCAGGCCGACAATTTCATCGAGTTGCAGGAGCTGGCGCCCTTCATCGCCCGTACCCACCATCACCGCGATCAGATGCCCTCCCACCACGACCAGCAGGGCGGCCCGACCATGTACGATCCCGATGACCGGGGCTGACGGCACGGGTCGGAAAGCAATAGCAGACGGCATGAAAAAAGGAGCGCACCCGGCGCTCCTTTTTCGTTTGGGGGCTTCCGTATTCAGGCTTTAAGGACCGGCTGTCCGTTGCCGGTTCCGCGCCATCCGGTCGGCCGTCTTCAGCGCCGCGATCAGGCTGGTCGCGTTGGCCTTGCCGGTGCCCGCAATGTCCAGCGCCGTCCCATGGTCGGGAGAGGTGCGGACGAAGGGCAGGCCCAGCGTGATGTTCACGCCGCTGTCGAAATCCACCGTCTTCACCGGGATCAGCGCCTGGTCGTGGTACATGCACAGTGCCGCGTCATACCCGCGCCGCGCGGCGGCATGGAACATGGTGTCGGGCGGACGCGGCCCGGACACGTCGATGCCGTCGGCGCGCAGCGTCGCGATGGCGGGCTCGATGATGTCGATCTCCTCACGCCCCATCGCCCCGCCCTCCCCCGCATGCGGGTTGAGGCCGGCGACGGCCAGCCGCGGACGCTCGATGCCGAAGTCGCGCGCCAGCGATGCCGCGGTGACCCGGCCGGCATGGACGATGGCCTCGGTGGTCAGCTGGTTCACCGCATCGCGCACCGACACATGGATGGTCACCGGCACCACCCGCAGATCGGCCGCGGCCAGCATCATGATCGGCTCGTCGGCCAGCCCGGCGAGGTGGGCCAGATATTCGGTGTGGCCGGGATGGCGGAAACCGGCGGCGTAGAGCGACGATTTCTGGATCGGGTTGGTGACCACGGCCGCGGCCTGCCCACCCTGCACCAGCGCCACAGCCCGGTCGATGCTGGCGATCACCGCGGCACCGTTGGCCGGATCGGGCCGGCCGGCGACGACCGGGTTGCCGAGCGTGACCGCCAGCACCGGCAGGGCGCGGCCGAACAAGGCCGCCACCTCCTGCGGAGACGCGACGGCCCGCACCGGCACCGGCAGCCCAAGCGAGGCCGCCAGCGCGGCCAGCCTCGCGGGGTCGTCCAGAATGACGAAGGGCCGCAGGCCGGCCTCGTCGCGGGCCAGCCACGCCTTCAAGCCGATCTCCCCGCCGACGCCGGCCGGCTCCCCCATGGTCAGGGCCAGCGGCAGGTCGTTCGGCGGGGCGGCGGTCACAGGCGGGTCTCGATGAAGGCGGTGCGGCGCAGGTCGCGGAGATACCGGCGCGACAGCAGCTCCGCCCGCTCGCTGATCAGCTCGCGCTCGATCTCGTCGCGGCCGGGCAGCTTGGCCTCCTGGATGGGAGTCGGGGCCGGCGGCGGCGGCGGGGCCGGCTGGGCTTCCGGCGGCGGCTGGATCATCGGCATGTCGCGCTTGCACACGATCAGGATCACCGCGGCGGCCGGGCTCATCAGCACCGGGCTGGCCTGGCCGAGCGGGATGCCGAGCGCGAGATTCTGCAGGCCGGGGGCCATGTCCTTGACCCGCATGGTGCCCATGTCGCCCGATTCCGGCATGCCGGTCTCCCTGGCGCGGGCCTGGAAATCGGAGCAGCTCTTGATCGACTTGCGCAGCTTTTCAGCCTGTTCCTTGACCGACTTGGCCTGTTCCTTGGACTCGATCGGGAGAATGATCTGCTTCATGTTGACCGTGGCCTTGGCCACGTCCGGCCGCGGCTGCGGACGGGGTGCGGCCGGCCGGGCGACCGGCATCGGCGTCTCGCCGCCGCTGCTGCCGAACGGCCGCTGGCCGCGCACCAGCATGATGTGGTAGCCGGTCGCCGTGCGGACCGGCGACGACAGCTGGCCGCCGCGCATGCCCGACAGTGCCTTGTCCACCTCCGGCGACAGCTCGCCGCTGCGCACCCAGCCCAGGTCGCCGCCCGACGCGGCACCGGCGGACTGCGAGAACTGGCGGGCGAGCGCTGCGAAATTGCCGCCGCGCTTCACCTCCTCCACCAGACGCTCGGCGTTGCGGCGCACCTCGTCGTCCTGGTCGGGGCTGTCCACCGCCAGGAAGATCTCGGCGACCAGATATTCGGGCTTGCCGATGTTGGCCTTCAGCCGCTCCATCGCGGCATCGACCTCGTCCTCGCCGACCACGACTTCCTGGCGGATGCGGCGCTGCATCACCTTCTGCCAGGCGAGCAGGGCGCGGATCTGGTCCTTCAGGGTGGAATAGGGCACGTTCTGGCGCTTCAGCATCTCCTGGAGCTGCTGGCCGTTCATGCGGTTCTGCTCGGCGATGCGCTTGACGGCATCGTCGATCTCCGACGCCGAGACGGTGACGCCCTGGCGCTTGGCCTCCTGCATCTGCAGGCGCTCGTCGATCAGCAGGCGCATCACCTGCGGCATCAGCCGCTTGGTCGTCTCCGGATTGGCGGCGGCGCCGGCGTTCAGCAGCGCCATGCGGATGCGGGCATTGACGTCCGAAACCGAAACGACCTCGTCATTCACCACCGCAGCGATGCCTTCCGACCCCGGCGCGCGGGCCTGACGCGTGCTCTCGTCCCCCGTCCGCGGCGCGGCGGCGCCGGCGGCAGCCTTGCTGGACTGCGCCACGGCGGGCATGGCCAGAAGCGCACAGGCGGTCGCCACGGCGACGGTGGTCCGGACGGCTCGCAAACTCGACATGCTGCTCAAGCTCCAAAAACGGGTCGCCCGTTATTACGGTGGGGCCGGTGCCCCTTGCAAACGGAATCGGCCCCTGCAATCCAGTGCTAAACCAAGTGGGCGGAATTATGACCGATGGCGATAACCGCCCGCTTTGCGGCGAATGGTCCCACCCCCGTTCCTTCGCGCCGTCCCGTCCCGGCCCCCCTTCCCGGCAGCCGTTCGGTCAGCCGTCTTCCAGATGCAGAAGGGCGGCGATGCCCAGCAGCAGGCTGATGCCGGCGGGACTCCAGGCGGCCATGAGGATGGGAATGGTTTCCGACATGCCGAAGGTGCGGACCACGTCGGTCATCACGAACAGCACGAAGCCGGTCAGCACGCCGCCGGTGACCATCGCCATGGTGCCGCCGCGGCGCGGCAGCCGCAGCGAGAAGGCCGCGGCGAACAGCACCATCGCCAGGAACAGGAAGGGCTGGGCCAGCAGCGACTGGTAATGCAGCCGGTGGCGCACGGCCGGGAAACCGGTGGTCTCCAGCGTGTGGATGAAGCGTGGCAACTCCCAGAAGGAGATGGTCTCCGGCGGGGCGAAGCTCTCCTCGATGGTCGCCATGTCCAGTTCGGTGGGGATGGTGTAGCTGTCCAGCTTCTCCGGATCCTTCTTGGCCCGGTTCAGGATCGCCTCCTGCAACTCCCACTTGCGGTCCTTCAGCACGGCGCTGGGCGCATCGACGCGGCCCAGATAGGTCTGGTCGGCGTCGAACAGGAAGACGATGACGTTCGACAGCTCGAAGGTCACCGGGTTCACCAGCTCCGAATGGATGAAGAACTGCTCGTTCTCGTTGGTCTGGCGCAGCCAGAGGCCGGAGCGCGAGATGTTCAGCGTGCTGGACTGGAGCTTGAGATAGCGGTCCTGCAACTGCTCGTACTTGGCGATGAAGACGGCGCCGACCGGGTTGATCAGCGTCACCTTCACCACGCCGATGGCGGCGGCGGCGAACATCACCGGCATCAGGAACTGCCAGGCCGACACGCCGACCGCGCGGGCGACCACCAGCTCGGCGCTGCGCGTCAGCCGCCAGAAGGTGAACATGCCCGCGAACAGGACGACGAAGGGGAAGATCTGCTGCCCGATCTCCGGCAGCTTCAGCAGCGCCATCTCCACCACCAGCCCGAAGGTGACGTGGGGCTTGGTGCCGGCGCGGCGCAGAAGCTCCACCGTGTCCAGCAGCAGCACGATGGCGAGCAGGATCACCATCAGCAGGCAGAACCACACGACGAACTGCCGCCCGATGTAGCGGGAAAGCGTAGGCGAGGAATACATGCGGTGTCCGGTCTCCGGAGCCCCGCCCGCAGCGCCGCCATGGCGCCTGGGACGGGCTGGCGCGGCCCCGACCGATAAGGATCGGTGCGGGCCCCCGCCGGAACAAGTCCCGCTGTTTACCTCTGTTGCGCCGCGATGACAACCGAAGCCGAGGCCGAAGCCGCAGCAGGGGCCGAGGCCGGGCGCCCGCAAGCCTATCGACGGCATCGTGCGTCTCCCTCCTTTTCCGTCTGGACTTCCTGCACCGGCACTCCAAACTGTTGGAGAGAGGCTGTATGGGAGGGTCGGTCGATGACGGACACCACGGTCGCAATCCGCCAGGCACGCGGGTCGGACGCCGCCGGCATGGCCCGCGTCCATGTGCAAAGCTGGCGCTCCACCTATCCCGGGCTGATCCCGGCGCAGTTCCTGGTCAACCTGTCGGAGCCGGCCGCCGCCCAGCGCTGGGCAGCCATCGCCGAGACGCGCGGCCCCGGCCAGGGCGCCTTCGTCGCGGTGGATGTCACCGGCCGGATCGCCGCTCCCGGCACCATCGTCGGCATCGCCTCCTTCGGCACGCGCCGGGTCAAGGTGGAGGGGCATGCGGGCGAATTCCATGCGCTTTATTTGCTAGACGATGCAAAGGGTTACGGCATCGGGCGGCGGCTGATGGCGGCGATGGCCGACTGTTTCCTGGCCGCCGGCATCCGCTCCGCGGCGGTCTGGTGCCTGCGCGACAACCCCTCGCGCTGGTTCTACGAAAGGTTGGGCGGGATCAAGGTGGCGGAGCGGCCGATCCGCTTCGCCGGCAGCGATCTGGTGGAAATCGCCTATGGCTGGCGCGACCTGACGCCGCTTGCACGCTTGTCGGCGGGGCCGGAGGTGCGGTAGTGAGGGGACTTGAGTCCCCACGCATCAGGATTCGCCGATGTCCAGCGCCGCCTCCCTTTCCGCCGAACGCGTCCTCATTCTCGATTTCGGGTCGCAGGTGACCCAGCTCATCGCCCGCCGTGTGCGCGAGAGCGGTGTCTATTGCGAAATCCACCCCTTCGGCATGAGCGACGAGCGCATCCGCGACTACGATCCGAAGGCGATCATCCTGTCGGGCAGCCCGGCCTCCGTCACCGAGGCGAACGGCCCGCGCGCGCCGCAGGCGGTGTTCGACCTGAAGGTTCCGGTTCTCGGCATCTGCTACGGCCAGCAGACGATGTGCCACCAGCTGGGCGGCACCGTGTCCGGGTCCGACCACCGCGAGTTCGGCCGCGCCTTCATCGAGATCAAGGAGCCCTGCGCCCTGTTCGACGGGCTGTGGGACATCGGGTCGAAGGAACAGGTGTGGATGAGCCACGGCGACCGCGTCACCGCGCTGCCGCCCGGCTTCCGCGCCGTGGCGGTCAGCGACGGCGCCCCCTTCGCCGCCATCGCCGATGACCAGCGCCGCCTGTACGGCGTGCAGTTCCACCCGGAGGTGGTCCACACCCCGCACGGCGCCCAGCTGCTGGCGAACTTCGTCCACCGCGTCGCCGGCATCGAGGGCGACTGGACGATGGCCGCCTTCAAGCAACAGGCCATCGAGAAGATCCGCGCCCAGGTCGGCACCGGCAAGGTGATCTGCGGCCTGTCGGGCGGCGTGGATTCGTCGGTCGCGGCCGTGCTGATCCACGAGGCCATCGGCGACCAGCTGACCTGCATCTTCGTCGACACCGGCCTGATGCGGGCCGGCGAGTCGGAAGAGGTCGTGCGGCTGTTCCGCGACCACTACAACATCCCGCTGGTCCACCGCGAGGCGGCCGACCTGTTCCTGGGCAAGCTGGCCGGCGTCACCGACCCGGAGCAGAAGCGCAAGATCATCGGCGGCCTGTTCATCGAGGTCTTCGACGAGGAGAGCGCAAAGGTCGGCGGTGCGGAATTCCTGGCCCAGGGCACGCTCTACCCCGACGTGATCGAGAGCGTCTCCTTCACCGGCGGCCCGTCGGTCACCATCAAGTCGCACCACAATGTCGGCGGCCTGCCGGAGCGGATGAAGCTCAAGCTGGTCGAGCCGCTGCGCGAACTGTTCAAGGACGAAGTCCGCGCGCTCGGCCGCGAGCTTGGCCTGCCGCCGGCCTTCATCGGCCGCCATCCCTTCCCCGGCCCGGGCCTCGCCATCCGCATCCCCGGCGAGATCACCCCGGAGAAGCTGGAGATCCTGCGCAAGGCCGACACGGTCTATCTGGAGGAAATCCGCAACGCCGGCCTCTACGACGCGATCTGGCAGGCCTTCGCCGTGCTGCTGCCGGTCCGCACCGTCGGCGTGATGGGCGACGGCCGCACCTACGACCATGTGCTGGCACTGCGCGCGGTGACCTCCACCGACGGCATGACCGCCGACTGGTACCCCTTCCCCCACGACTTCCTGGCGCGCGTGTCCAACCGCATCGTCAACGAGGTCCGCGGCGTCAACCGCGTGGTCTACGACATCACGTCGAAGCCGCCGGGGACGATTGAGTGGGAATGAGGCGGGCGGAAACGCTTCGCCGGTGAAAGACAAAGGGGCGGGAAACCGCTCCTTTTCTTTTGCCGGCCCGGATGTCGTTCAGAACAGCGATTCGACCGTCCGCGTCCTGGGGCCGCGCCGCTTGCCGCGGACAGGCTTGGGGGCTGCCGGAAGCAGGCCCTCCCTCTGCGCGCACAGGTCGTGCCAGACACGGCCCGGACGCTCCGGCGTCCAGTACATGGGTTCGCCGAGCAGCACCTCTTCGCCGCAACAGGAGCAGGGAGGATATGGGCTGGATGTGTGTTCGAACCGGTCCATCTCACCGTTATGCCAGTGGCGAGGCGATCCGTAAGTGATGCGGATCAAATCGGACCGCAAGGGGACAAAAAATAGTTCCGTTCAAGCTGGGCAAGAAGACAGCGGCGGCCCCGTCCCCCCACGGCAGGGGAACGGGACCGCGCGGCCTTATCCCGTCAACGCGCGTCGGCCAGTGCGACGCAGGCGCGGTCGCGGCCGGCGAGGCTGCCGCAGCCGTCGGCACGCTGGGAAACGAAGCGCATCACCACGCGCTCGCCCTTGCCGACCGACTGCGGCGGCAACAGCGCCTCGGCGACCTGGGTGGTGAATTGCGGGCTGACGCGGTGCGTCGTCGCGGGGGCCGGGTCGAGGCTGGCGACCTGCACCGGCCTCGCCGGGGCCACCGCGGGCGCGGGGGCCGGGACAGGGGCGGGCGCCGGTTCGGGCAGCGACGCCACCACCACCGGAGCGGGCGCCGGAGCAGGCGCCGGTTCGACGGCCTTCCGCTCGGCCGGGCGCGGCTCCATCCGCCGCGGCTCGACGGCGCTGGATTCGGGAGCGCTGGTTTCCAGAGCGGCGGCGACGACGACCGGCGCCGGCTCCGACCGCTGCGAGGGAGCGGACTGGCCGTTGCGCGGCTTCGGCGCGTCGTCCGGGACCACCGCGACCTCGATGGCCGAGGCGCCGGCCGCCAGCGACGGTTCGCGCGGGCCGGTGCCGCGCAGCACCGGGGTCAGCGCCGCCAGATACATCTTCGTCTCGCGCGGCAGCCGCTGCTTGCCGGCCAGATGCTGCGCGTAGCAGGCCGGGCCGCAATTGTAGGCGGCCAGGAAACCGGGGGCGCCGAACAGGTCGTACATCTCGCGCAGATACGCGGTGCCGGCCATGATGTTCTCGTGCGGGTCGGATGGATCGGACCCCAGCCCATACTTCGCCCGCATCAGCTCATAGGTGCCGGGCATCACCTGCATCAGGCCGATGGCCCCGGCGGAGCTGGTCAGAACCTTGCCGCTGTTGGTCGTCGCCCGGCCATTGCTCTCGCGCATCATCACCGCGCGGATCCATTTCTCCGGCATGTCGTACCGCTGGGAGGCCTCGCGGATGTGCGGGACCCAGCGGGACAGCGGGTCGTTCGGATCCGGGACATAGGCAGCGGATTCGACCGGCGGAGCCGTCTGCACCTGCGGCGCGTCGGAGGCGCAGCCGGCCAGACCGAGGGCAAGGCACAGCAGTGCTCCGGCGGCGTGGATCGTCGCGAGGTTTCGTTTGACCACGAGGGGATTTCCGTGCTGTTGGCGCAGGCGGGACAAAAGATGGATCGCTTTTCAATGTATAGCCCACGCCTGTCAAGCGACATCACGGCCGTTTCTTGAATCCTGTCCCGAAGATGCCTCAAAAATGCCCGATTTATCCCTTGTGAAGAGGTCGGCAATTAGGATTTTCGGCAAATGTCCCTATGCCAATCTTCTCTCTCCCTCCGGACATCACCATGCAGTCACAGGGCGCGACAACGGGAACCTTGACGGAACATCCACGCCACCCCTAATGGAGGGCGCCGGCAGCCCTCTCAACCGACGCCGCTCCGACCGGACGGGCCCGGCCGAACTGGATCGACGATCATGACCGCCCCTCAACGGACCTTCCCGCCGGCTCCGCAGCCGCCGCAGCAGCAGCCGCGACCCTCGCCGCCGCAGGAAGACGCCCCGCCCCGCAAGCCCCGGCGCTTCGGCCGGCTGCTGGCGATCCTGCTGGTTCTTCTCGCGGTGGGCGGCGGCATTGCCCTGTGGCGCGCCCGCAATCCGGCATCGCTCTCCCCCACCCCCGCCGGTACGGCGGCGGGCCCGGCGGCGGAGCGCCCGGTGGAGCTGACCGCGCTGGAGGTCACGGCCGTCGCCCCGCGCGCGCTGACGGAGACGGTCCGGCTCAGCGGCTCGGTCTCGCCGATGGAGCAGTCGGCGGTGAAGGCGGAGGTCGCCGCACGGCTGGCCGAGGTGGCTGTGCGCGAAGGTCAGGCGGTCCGCCGCGGCGACATGCTGGCCCGCTTCGACACGCTGGAGCTGACCGCCCGCCTGAACGAGAAGCAGGCCAATCTGGAGGGCGCCCGTGCCCAGTTGGTGCTGGCCGAAAAGACGCTGACCAAGAACCGCACGCTGAACCGCAGCAACATCGTCTCGGACACCAGCCTGGATCAGGCCGAGAGCAGCTTCGGCTTCCAGCGCGCCCAGGTCGATGCGCTGGCGGCGCAGGTGGAGCTGGCGCGCAAGGCGCTGCGCGACGCGGTGGTGCTCAGCCCCATCGACGGCATGGTCGCCACCCGCGCCGTCAATCCGGGGGAAAATCTGGCGGTGAACGCCGCCATGTTCACCGTGGTCGACCTGTCGCGGGTCGAGGTCGAGGCGACCGTCCCGGCGGAGCAGGTTGCCCGGCTCGCCGTCGGCCAGACCGCCAGCCTGCGGGTGGAGGGCTTCGGCGAACGGGGGTTCGCCGGCAGCGTCGCCCGCATCAACCCGATGGCACGGGCGGGATCGCGCGCCATCCCGGTCTATGTGACCATCGACAACAAGGACGGCGCGTTGCGCGGCGGCATGTTCGCCAGCGGCGAGGTTCTGGTGGCGCAGGCGTCGGGCGCCATCGCCGTGCCGCCGGTCGCCGTCCGCCATGACGACCAGGGCGATTTCGTCCTCGCGATTGCCGACGGCCACACCGTGCGCCGCCCGATCACGCGGGTGGCGCTGTGGGCGCGCGGCGATCTGGTGCAGGTGGAGGGATTGGCGCCGGGCGACCGCGTCGTCACCGGCAACCTGCCCGGCCTGACCGCCGGACGCAGCGTCTCGATAGCCGGCACCTGACCCGGACGGACCAGCCGCCATGCCGATCACCCGCATCAGCGTCGACAACCCGGTCTTCGCCACCATGATGATGGTGGCGCTGATGGTCCTCGGCCTCTTCTCCTACAACCGGCTGGGCGTCGACCTGTTTCCCGACGTCGATTTCCCGGTGGTGGTGGTCAGCACAAGCTATCCCGGCGCCAGCCCGGAGACGGTGGAGACCGACATCACACGGCCCGTCGAGGATGCGATCAACACCATCGCCGGCATCAAGACGCTGACCTCGCGCTCCTACGAGGGGCAGTCGGTGGTGATCGCCGAGTTCGACCTGAAGACCTCGTCGGTCCAGGCGTTGCAGGACGTGCGCGAGAAGGTCTCCGCCATCCGCGCCACCTTCCGCGACGAGGTGAAGGACCCGCAGATCACCCGCTTCAACCCGGACGACCAGCCGATCCTGTCCATCGCCGTCACTTCCGACCTGCGGTCCTTGCGCGACCTCACCACGCTGACCGACCAGATCATCCTGAAGCGCCTGCAGAATGTCCGCGGCGTCGGCAAGGCCACCATCGCCGGCGGGGTGAAGCGGCAGATCCTGATCCGCCTGAAGCCGGAAAAACTGGAAGCCCTCAACGTCGGCGTCGACGAGGTGATCGCCACCGTCTCGAACGAGAACCAGGACGTGCCCGCCGGCACCGTCTCCGGCCAGGGGCGGGAGCGGGTGGTGCAGGTGGAGGGGCGCGTGCGCAACCCGCGCGACCTCTTGGACCTGATCGTCGCGCGGCGCGGCAACAGCCCGGTGCGCCTCGCCCAAGTCGCCGAAGTGCTCGACGGGCAGGAGGAACAGGACTCCGCCGCCTTGCTGAACGGCAACCCGGCGCTGGCGGTCGATGTGGTGAAGGTCCAGGGCGCCAACACGGTGGAGGTCGCCCGCGGCCTGCATGCGGCGATCCGGGATCTGCGGACCAACGGCTCGCTGCCGGCGGACGTGACGCTGGCGGTGGTGCGCGACAGTTCGCGCGGCATCACCAATTCGCTGAGCAACGTGCAGGAAACGCTGGTCGAGGGCGGCATCCTCACCATCCTGATCGTCATGGTGTTCCTGGGATCCTGGCGCAGCACGGTCATCACCGCGCTGACCCTGCCGGTCGCCGTGCTCGGCACCTTCGGCATGCTGGCGGCGATGGGCTTCACGCTGAACATGATGACGCTGATGGCGCTGTCGCTCGCCATCGGCATCCTGATCGACGACGCCATCGTCGTGCGCGAGAACATCATGCGCCACCTCGCCCGCGGCCAGGGCCACCGTCAGGCCGCACTGGACGGCACGGCGGAGATCGGGCTGGCGGTGCTGGCGACCACCCTGACCATCGTCGCGGTGTTCCTGCCGGTCGCCTTCATGGGCGGCATCATCGGCCGCTTCTTCCTGCAATTCGGCATCACCGTCTCGGCGGCGGTGCTGATCTCGCTGTTCGTGTCCTTCACCCTCGACCCCATGCTGTCCAGCATCTGGTACGACCCGGCCGCCCACGGCCGCCATGGCCGCTCGATCTTCGGCCGCTTCGCCGCATGGTTCGGGCGTGGCTTCGACGCGCTCTCGCACGGCTATGGCCGGCTGCTGCGCTGGGGCCTGCGCCGGCGCTGGGTGGTGGTGGTCGTGGCGCTGGCGATCTTCTTCGGCAGCTTCCTGCTGGTGCCGCGCATCGGCGTGGAGTTCGTCCCCGCCGCCGACCTCGGCGAGCAGATCGTCGAGGTGGAATCCCCGGTCGGCTCGTCGCTCGCCACCACCACCGCCAAGACCAGACAGGTGGAGGCGGCGATCCGCGAGTTCCCGGAGATCGCCTACACCTACAGCACCGTCAACACCGGCGTCTCCATCGGCCACAACCGCGGCAGCATCTATCTGCGCTACACCCCCATCGACCAGCGCAAGCGCTCGCCCAACGACTTGGCGCCGCTGCTGCGGCAACGGCTGTCGGCCATCCCCGGCGTCACCATCGGCATCGCCATCCCCGGCGTCGGCGGCGTGCAGAAGCAGATTCAGGTCTCGGTGCAGGGCCGCGACATCGCCGAGCTGGACCGGCTGTCGCAGACCGTCATCGGCGCCATGCGCGCCATCCCCGGCTTCGTCGATGTCGACAGCACGCTGAAGGCGGCCAAGCCGACGCTGGCGGTCCGGCTGGAGCGCGATCTCGCCAGCGACCTCGGCATCGGCACCGCCAAGGTGGCCGACACGCTGCGCCCGCTGTTCGCCGGCGACACGGTGTCGAGCTGGAAGGCGCCGGACGGCGAGAGCTACGACGTGCTGGTCCGCCTGCCCGAAGACGACCGCGCCGGCCGCGCCGACCTCGACCGCATCCATTTCTCCGGCGGGGTCGATGCCAACGGCACGCCGCGGATGATCCCGCTGTCCCAGGTGGCGGAGGTGGTGACGACGCTCGGCGCCTCGCAGATCAACCGGCGCGACCTGCAACGCGAGGTGAATGTCCAGGCCAACGTCCAGGGCCGCGCCGCCGGCGATGCCGGGCGCGACCTCCAGGCGGCGCTGGCGAAGATCGAGCTGCCGCCCGGCTACCGCATCGTCTTCGGCGGCTCGACCAAGGACATCGCCGAGACCAGCGGCTATGCCATGCAGGCGCTGGCACTCGCCGTCATCCTGATCTACCTGATCCTCGCCTCGCAGTTCGGCAGCTTCCTGCAACCGCTCGCCATCATGGCCTCGCTGCCGCTGTCGCTGGTCGGCGTGTTCCTGGGGCTGCTGGCGGCGGGATCGACGCTGAACATCTTCAGCGCCATCGGCTTCATCATGCTGATGGGTCTGGTGACCAAGAACGCCATCCTGCTGGTCGATTTCGCCAACCAGGCGCGCAAGCGCGGCGCCGGCCTGCACGACGCCTTGGTCGAGGCCGGCATCATCCGCCTGCGCCCCATCGTGATGACCACCGCCGCGATGATCTTCGGCATGCTGCCGCTGGCGCTCGGCATCGGCGAGGGGGCGCAGCAGCGCGCCCCGATGGCCCATGCGGTGATCGGCGGCCTCCTGTCCTCCACCATCCTGACGCTGCTGGTGGTGCCGGTGGCGCTGACCTATCTCGACGGGCTGTCGCGCCGGATGAAGCGCTGGTTCGCCCACGCAGACCCCGACGCCCAACAGCATCCGACGGGGCAGCATCCGGCGGAGTGAGCGTCAGGCCAGGGCCGGCGACCGGGCGGAGCTCTCCGTGCCGACGGCCGGCATGTTCTCCTCGACCCAGCGCCCCGCCGCCTCGCGCCCGGCGTCGCGCAGCCAGTTGAGGAAGCTCCAGTCGGTCATCAGCTTCGAATAGAGGCCCAGATCCTGCAAATGCTCGTCGGCGCCGATCAGGTGCAGGCGCGGAGCATCATTGCGGGCGGACAGGCAGCGCATCTCCTGCAACAGGGCGGCGTTGAAGGTGATCTGGTTGAGGCGGGCGGCGATGCCGGCCGGGTCCTCCGGCGTGGTCGAACAGGTGAAGGGATTGATCGTCACCACCAGCAGGTCGGCGCCGGGACAGGCCGTCGCCAGCGGCGACAGCGGCGGATTGGCGAGATAGCCGCCGTCCCAGTAATCCTGACCGTCGATCCGCACCGCGCGGAACAGGCTCGGCAGACAGGCCGAGGCCAGCAGGTGATCGACCTCCAGTTCCGTCTCGTCGAACAGCCGCAGGGCTCCGGTCCGCACATTGGTGGCGCTGACGAACAGCCGCAGCCCGCTCCGCCGGATCAGCTCCGGTTCGACCATCTCGGCCAGCAGGCCGCGCAGCGGGTGGAAGTCCGCCGATTGCGTCCGATAGGGGCTGACCCAGCGCCGTGCCCAATCGACCATATGGGTTCCCGGCGCATGGTCGACGTTCCAGCGGCCGAGCAGCCGGTCGGTCACGCTCGGCCGGATCGGCCCCAGCCGCCCGGCGGCGCTGACCCGCTCCCAGAAAGTCGCCAGCTCCGCCCGCGCGCCCGCGCACCCGCCCCGTGCCCAGCCCTGGGCCAGCATGGCGGCGTTCATCGCCCCGGCGCTGGCCCCGCTGACCCCGACCAGCCGGATGTCCTCCTCCAGCAGCCGGTCGAGCACGCCCCAGGTGAAGGCGCCATGCGCGCCGCCGCCCTGCAAGGCCAGCGCCAGCGTCGGCCTGGGTGGCGGCAGGGCCAGAAGAGGGTCCGGCCCCGACAGTTCCAGCGGTTCCGCGGGGCACGCGCGCGGCGCAGGCGTCGTCTTGCCGCACACACGGTTCCATAGCTTTCGGATCATGGTCATCGCCGGCACGTCTCCAAATGCTTATGCTGCACCGCAACATGAGAAGAGACTTCCGCATCGGCAAGGGGGTATGCCCATGGAGGCAGGCAGGGAACGGCATTGGAAACCCAGCGCCACATGCACTAAGTAGGCGGACACTCCCGACCAATTGCCCTCTCCTGCCCCGGGAGAGGGAGGGGACCCACGAAGTGGGGAGGGTGAGGGGTGGCACAAGGATCAAGAAGCGCATGGTTCCTTGGATCACCCCTCACCCTTCCCACCGCTTCGCGGCGGGCTCCTTCCCTCTCCCGGGGCGGGAGAGGGAGCCTTATGCACCCACGCTATCCCACATGCCGAGTTGCCCCTTGCCCACCCCGCCTTATCAGATCGTCCCGATCACCGATCCCGAAGACCCGCGCATCGAGCCTTACCGCGACGTGCGGGAACGCGACCTCGTCGGCCGTGACGGGCTGTTCATCGCCGAGGGGGCGGTGGTGGTGCGCAGCCTCGTGCAGTCCGCCCGCTACCGGGCCCGCTCGCTGCTGATCGCCGAGAAGCGGCTGGAGGCGCTGGAGCCGATGCTGGCCGGCCTGCCGGCGGATACCCCGGTCTACACCGCCACCCAGCCCGTGCTGGACCGCATCGCCGGCTTCCCCCTGCATCGCGGCATCCTGGCGGTGGGGGAGAAGACCGGTGTCCCCAGCGTGGCCGACCTGCTGGGTGCCTGCGGCCCGGTCGCCCGCGTGGTGATGCTGTTCGGCATCGGCAACCACGACAACATGGGCGGCATCTTCCGCAACGCCGCCGCCTTCGGCGCCGATGCGGCGATCCTCGATCCCGGCTGCTGTGACCCGCTCTACCGCAAGGCGATTCGCGTTTCGGTGGGGGCGACCCTGCTGGTGCCGACGGCGAGGCTCGCGGTGGGCGAGGACCCGCTCGCCCTGCTCGACCGGTTCGGCTTCGAGGCGGTGGCGCTCAGCCCCGCCGGGGCCGAGATGCTGGCCGCCCTGACGCCGCCGCGTCGCGCCGCCCTGCTGTTCGGATCGGAAGGGCCGGGCCTGCCGCCCGCCTTGCTGGCCCGCGCCCGCAGCGTCCGCATCCCGATGGCCGGCGATTTCGATTCCCTCAACGTGGCGACCACCAGCGGCATCGTGCTGCACCACATCGCGTCCGGACAGGTGCCATGACAGACGACGCCATCACAGACGATGCCGGCATGCCGGCCGCCGACCCGCATCTGATCCATGACCTCGCCGTCGCCCATCCGGAGGTGACGACGCTGGGGGCTGCCGGCCTGCTGCGGATGACCGACGCCGAGACGCGCGGGCTGGTGGCGCTCGGCCTGCCGCTGCCGAAGGGCAAGCGCGACCTGCTGGTCCCCGTGGAGCGGCGCGAGGCCATCCTGCTGGAGATCGCCGGCCGCATCGACCGCGCCCACCGCCGCGACGCGCTGCTGGCCCAGGGACGCCGGGCGCTGGCCGGCAGCCAGACCGCGCTTCTCTCCTGCGAGGACCGCACCCGCGTCCGCGCCGTGCGCAGCGACGAGCTGCCCTGGCCCGGCCTGTCCCCGGCGATCCGCCTGCACGTCTCCCGCAGCTTCGACGCGCTGGAGCTGTCGGACCTGTCCGATGCCGAGCTGTCGGCCCGGCTGGACCATGACCCGGCCCTGCGCGCCGCGCTGGACGACGCCCTGTCCCGCATCGCCGCCCGGCTGCGCGATCTGGCGGAGCGGGCCGGCGACGACCCGGATTGGGGCTTCGCCAGCCTCGCCGACCGGCTGGGCAAGGCCGCCCGCAACCGCAGCGACGCCGACGAACTGCTCGACCGCTGGGACCGCGAGTACGACCAGTGGCGGCGCGACCGGGCGGAGGGGCGTGGCCGGCTCTATGTCGACCGCCATTTCGACTTCTCCCGCTTCGAGCGGCTGTTCCCGGTGGCGCGCGGCATGAACCGCCGTCTGGTGCTGGTGATCGGCCCGACCAACTCTGGCAAGACCCACCGCGCCATCATGGCGCTGCGCGAGGCGCGCGACGGGGTTTATCTGGCGCCGCTGCGCCTGCTGGCGCTGGAGGTGATGGAGCGGCTGAACGGCGAGGGCACGCCAACCACGCTGATCACCGGCGAGGAGGAGATCCGCACCCCCGGCGCCCGCCACACTGCCTCCACCATCGAGGTGATGGACCCCGACCGGCCGGTCGAGGTCGCGGTGATCGACGAGATCCAGATGCTGGCCGACCCGGCGCGCGGCTGGGCCTGGACCGCCGCGCTGATGGGCGTTCCCGCCGAGACCGTCTATATCCTCGGCGCGCCGGAGGTCAGGCCGCTGGTGGAACGTGCCGCCGCCCATCTCGGCGAGCCGCTGGAGGTGGTGGAGCTTGAGCGCAAGACCCCGCTGTCGATGCTCGACCGCCGGCTGGAGTGGGCGGAGGTGGAGCGCGGCGACGCGCTGATCGCCTTCTCCCGCCGCGAGGTGCACAGCGTCCGCGACACGCTGCTGGCCCAGGGCCTGTCGGTCGCCGCCATCTATGGCGCGCTGGCCCCGGCGGTGCGGCGGCGCGAGGCGGCGCGCTTCCTGGCCGGCGAGGCCGATGTGGTGGTGGCGACCGACGCCATCGGCATGGGGCTGAACCTGCCCTGCCGCCGCGTGCTGTTCACCGCGCTGGAGAAGTTCGACGGCAGCAGCGTCCGGCCGCTGAGCGCCACCGAGGTGAAGCAGATCGCCGGCCGCGCCGGCCGTTTCGGCCAGTTCGAGGAGGGGCATTTCGGCGTCATCGCCCGCGGCACCCCCGCCGCGCTGAAGCGCCTGCTGGAAGCGCCCGACCGCCGCCTGCGCGCCGACGCCCCCCTGCCCGTCCGCCCGACCCGCGCCATGCTGGCCCGCCTTGCCAGCCACATCGACAGCGACGAGACCCGGCTGCTGGTGGAATGCTTCGGCAGCGCCGCCACCGCCGGCTCCCCCTTCCGGCTGGCCGACCTGTCGGCGCTGCGCCGGGCAGCACCCATGCTGGACGCCCGCCGGCTGACGCTCGCCGCCCGGCTCGACCTGCTGCTCGCCCCAGCCGATCTGGAGGATGCGGAGGATGCCAAGGTCTTCGCCGCTATCCTCGACGCGGTGGAGGCCGGAGAGAGGCTGCCGCTCGGCCGGCTGATCCCGGCGCGGCTCGACGGGCTGGCCGCCGATGTGCTGGAGGCAGCATCGCGCGCCTGCGACCTCTATTTCTGGGCGTCGCGCAAGTTCCCGGACGCCCTGCCCGACCGCGACCGGGTGCGCAGCGCCCGCGACGCCATCGGCCAGCGCCTGTCCGAAGCGCTGGCCTCGCGCGCCCGCCGCCGCGAGCCGCCGCCGGCAGCCGGCTTCCGTGGCGCCCCGCGCAAGCGCTTCGGTCCGCGCCGCCGCTGACGACGGAGGAATGACGACGGGGGATTGGTTCCCGGCGAAATTCGCCCGCATGGCACTGCTGCACTGCGAACGAAGTGACCGCTCTGCTGTTCTCAACTGGACCCGACTTGGCTCGGTCGCCATATCGATAGCGAGCGCCTATCGACACGTTAGAAAACGTCGATTGGACGCTATCGAAAGACCCTGCCACTGTTGCATTGGCGGCCCTGCCTCTGGCCGTCCCGTTCAGGAGCAACCGGCGTGAAGACCGCATCCCCCACCATCGCCGAGACCGTCACCACCCCCGCCCGCACGCCTGCGGTGGGGCGCCGGTTCTGGACCATGCTCGGCCCCGGCTTCGTGGTGGCGGTCGGCTACATGGATCCGGGCAACTGGGCGACGGACATCGCGGCGGGCTCCAGCTTCGGTTTCGCCCTGCTGTCGGCGGTGCTGATCGCCAGTCTGGCCGGCATCTTCCTGCAGGGGCTGATCGTCCGGCTGACGCTGGCGACCGGCACCGATCTGGCCCGGCTGATCCGCCAGCGCTTCCCGCGGCCGGTGGCGATGCTGGTATGGGCGGTGTCGGAACTGGCGATGATCGCCACCGATCTGGCCGAACTGCTGGGCAGCGCCATCGCGCTGAAGCTGCTGTTCGGCATCCCGATCATGGCCGGGGTGGTGATCTCCGCCGTGCTGACCTTCGGCATCCTGGCCCTGCCCGGCGCCCGCGGCCGTGCGCCCGAACTGGTGGTCGGCGCGCTGATGAGCGTGGTCGTCGTCTGCTTCGCCTGGGAGCTGGCAATCGCCCGCCCCGACCCCGGCGCCCTGCTGGCCGGCCTGATGCCCAGCGTCGAGCTGGCCCGCAATCCGGAGATGCTGTACCTGTCGCTGGGCATCATCGGCGCCACCGTCATGCCGCACAATCTGTTCCTGCATTCCGGTCTGGTGCAGGCGAGGCTGGCCGAGGTGAAGACGGCGGAGGAGCGGCGGCAGGCCGCCCGCTGGCTGACCGTCGACCTGTCGACCGCACTGGCGCTGGCCGGCCTGGTCAACGGCGCCATCCTGGCGGTCGCCGCCGTGGCCTTCCAGGGAGCGGCGGCCGGCGCCTCCCCCGGCATCGAGGACGCCCACGCCCTGTTGGGCAGCAGCATCGGCGGCGTCGCCGCCCTGGTCTTCGCCATCGCCCTGCTGGCCGCCGGCCAAAGCTCCACCACCACCGGCACGATGGCCGGGCAGATGGTGACGGAAGGCTTCCTGAACCTGCGGCTGCGTCCGGTCACCCGTGCGCTGATCACCCGCGGCGCCTCGCTGATCCCGGCGCTGGCGGTGCTGGGCAGCGCCGGCGATGGCGCGGTGGACGGGCTGCTGGTGCTGAGCCAGGTGGTGCTGGCCCTGACCCTGCCCTTCATCCTGATCCCGATGCTGTTGCTGCTGCGCAACGACAAGCTGATGGGCGGGCTGGCGATGGCGCCGCTGACGCTGCGGCTGGCGAGCCTGACCGTGCTGGTGCTGACCGGCCTGTCCGGCTGGCTGGCCGGCACCACCGCCATGGTGTGAGCGGAAAGGCACCTCGACCCGGAGCGGGGAATGGTCCATCTTGCGGCCCGTTCCCCGTTTTCTCATCCGGTGCCTTATGGATTCCGCCCTCGAAAAACGTCTCGCCGACCTCGAAAGCCGCCTCGCCCATCACGAGCGCATGGCGGAGGAGATGTCGGACGTCATCTTCGCCCAGGGCCAGACCATCGACCGGCTAACCGCCCAGATGAGGCGCATGCGCGACCGGATGGAGGCGGCGGAATACGCCATCGCCTCCCCGCAGGACGACCGGCCGCCGCCGCATTATTGACGGGTTGGGGGCGCTCCCTCACCCAACCCCCTCGTAGACAACCTCCGTCATCATCCCCGTCGCCATGTGCAGCAGGTTGTGGCAGTGCAGCGGCCAGCGGCCGGGGTTGTCGGCGTCGAAGGCGACGGTGACGCTGGCCATCATCGGCACCAGGACGGTGTCGCGCACCGCCCCCGCCACCGGCCGGCCGTCTATCGCCACCACCTGGAAGTGATGGCCGTGCAGATGCATGGGATGGGCCATCATCGACGCATTCTCGAAGGTCAGCTCCACCCGTTGTCCCTGGCGGACCGTCAGCGGCCGGTGCGCGCCGAAGGTCAGGCCGTCCAGGCTCCAGACATAGGGCGCCATCGAGCCGGTCAGTTGCATCCGCCGCGTCAGGTCGGCCGCACGCTGCGCCAGCGGTGAGACGGCGACCAGCTGCTTTTCCAAAGACAGGTCGAGCGGATCGGTCTGCATCTCCCCGGCCGCCGTGACCTTCTCCACCGCAGCACCGGGGGTGGCGAGGATGATGCCGGTGCGCTGCACCGCCCCCTCGCGCAGGGCCAGGATCGGGAAGGCGCCGCCCTCGGCCGGTAGGGTGAGGCGGATGTCCAGCCGCTGGCCCATGCTCATGGCGAAGCGGCTGCCGGCAACCGGCTGCACCGGGTTGCCGTCGGCGGCGATCACCTGCCCGGTCAGCCGCCCGAGGTCGAGATGGAAGGCGGTCGAGGTGGCGCCGTTGATGATGCGCAGCCGCACCCGCCCGCCCCGCTCCACCCGCACGACCTCGGGGTCGGCGAGTGTGCGGTCGTTGGCGAGGTAGGCGTCGTACTCGACGTCGTTCAGGTCCATCGCCATGCCGCCGGCCATGCCGCTCATGTCATGGCCCGCTTGCCCGTGATCCATCGAGCCGTGGTTCATCGCGCCGTGATTCATGGCGCCATTGCCCATGGAGCCGTGATCCATCTGGCCCTGACCCATCTGGCCATGCCCGCCATGCGCCATTCCGCCGGCCGGCGCGCCCAGGGAGGCCAGCAGCTCCGCCGGGTCGCGGAAGGTGAAGTCGTGCAGCAGGATTGTCACCTCCTGCTCGTCGGCGCGCAGATCCTCGGCGCTCCGGACCACCAGCGGGGCCGCCATCAGCAGCTGTTCCTGCATCCCGTGGTGGGAGTGCATCCAATGGGTGCCGGTGCGCGGCGCGAAGTCGTAACGGACCGACTCGCCGTTGCGGATCGCCGGGCGGTTTTTGTCGATGACACCGTCCTGGACATAGGGCGGCGTCTGGCCGTGCCAGTGGATGACCGCATCCTCGCCCGCCCGGTTGGCGAGATCGACGACGAAGCGCCGGCCGGGATCGAGGGTCAGCCCAGGGGTGCCGTCGGGCTGGCGGATGCCGAACACGCCGGCCGCCTTGCCGTTCACATCGAGCGTGCGGCGGTCGACGGTCAGGCGGACTGCATCTTCCAGCGGAGTGGCGGCAAAGGCGGAACGCGGGAAAGCGGGGAGCAGGGCGGCACAGCCGCCGGCAGCCGCCGCCGACAGCAGGCGGCGGCGCGAAAGCGCGAGAGTCATGACGGACTCCGAAGGAGCGGATGAACAGGGGATGGAGAAAGCGCCGCGGAAACCCGGCGGCGCGCCGGCATCATCCCAGCCGCGGCGGCGGCAGGTCGGGCCGCACCCCCAGCCCCTCGCGCAAAGGCCCGGTCGACCAACCCAAGCGCAGCGCCGACGACCCGGCCGGGGTCGTCAGACCGGCGCCCGGCAAGCCGACGACCAGGGGCGCGCAGGCCATGCCGGCGCAGCAGGGCTGCGTCGCGTGATGCGTTCGGCCCGGCACGGGGCGGCCGTGATCCATTCCGCCCGAGTCGATAGCAAGCGACACGCCATGCGCCGCCACGGCGGCCGGCACGTCATGCGGACAGGAGGCGGCGGCATCCCCCGACCACAGCAGCAGGCCGAGCATCGCGAGAACCAGCGCTCCCGTGACCCCGCTCAGCCTCCGCATCCAGTCGGCGACGCGCATCGGCACCGCACCGCTCCCGCTTGGTGTCAGCCTTTTCAAATAGGCTGTAGGTCGGAGCCGGTCAACCGCCTCCGACCGCCGGACAGGGCCTCTACCGATTCAGTCCTAGGCGTTTTCCCGAGCATGGAACTGCAACACACCGCCCCTATATTGGCCGTCACCCGAAACCAAGAAAACATTCCCGAGATGTCCGCCCCCGCCCGTCCGGCCACCCTCCCGCACACCGCAACCCGCCCGCTGCATTGCACCTGTTGCGGCCGCCCCTTCGTCCGCCCGTCCACGCGGGGGCCGGCACCACTCTATTGCTCGGTGGACTGCCAGAAGCAGATGCGCGTCCGCACGCGGGTGTGGAGCGGGCGCGACGACGCCCCCTTCGGCCTGCGCCGCGCGTCTTAGCTTTTCAGCGAATCTCGAAGGTCGCGCTGTCGCTGCGGCCGTCGGCGTCCAGCACGGTGACCCGCACCACCCCCGGCCCGTCCGGACGCCACACCACGTCGCGCGCAATCGGTGACTGGGCGATGCGGCGCCCGTCGATCAGCCAGGACAGCGGGCGCCGCCCGCCGACGGCGGTCAGGGTCATCGGCTCCCCCTTGCCATCCGGCCCGAGCGCCTCCAGCACCATGTCGCTGACCGGGAAGGTCAGGCGCAGCCGGTCGGTCTGGCGCGGCCCGGCCAGCTCGACCTCCCCCGGCCGCAGATGGCGCAGCAATTCCGGCGGCGCCTCGTTCCTGACTGGGCCGGCGGGACGGCCGCGCTCGGCCGGCAGCCGGTCGAACACCTCGAACAGCAGGGGGGCGGCGGTGTTGCGGCCGTAATGGTCAGGACTGGGCGTGCCGTCCGGCCGCCCGACCCACACGCCGACGGTGTAGCGCCCGGTGACGCCGAAGGCCCAGGCGTCGCGGAAGCCGTAGCTGGTGCCGGTCTTCAGCGCCACCGGTCCGCTGCCGCGCAGTTCCTGCGCCTGCACCACCCCCGGCGGCGGCGGCGAGCCTTCAAGGATGGCGCGGACCTGCTGCGCTGCGGTGGCCGACAGCAGCCGCTGCTCCGCCCCGCCGGGCTCGTCCGATCTGGCGCGCAGCGGCGCCACCAGCCCGTCGCGCGCCAAGCCGCTGTAGAGCGTCGTCATGTCCCACAGGCTGATCGACGCCCCGCCCAGCGCCACCGGCAGCCCCGGCAGCGTCGTGCCGCCCGGCAGCACCAGACGGGCACCGGCCTTGCGCAGGGCTTCGGCGAAGCGCAGCGGCCCGACGCGGTCGAGCACCAGCACCGCCGGCACGTTGAGCGAGCGCTGCAACGCCTCCATCACCGTCAGGTCGCCGGTGAAGCTGCGGTCGAAATTGCGCGGCGCCCAGTCACCGAAGCGGGTGGAGACGTCGGCGATCTGGGTCAGCGGGTGGATGATGCCGTCGTCGAAGCCCAGCCCATAGATGAAGGGCTTCAGCGCCGATCCGGGCGAGCGCACCGCGCGCACCATGTCGATCGGTCCCTGCCGCGTCTCGTCCAGCGCGTTGGGGCTGCCGAGATAGGCCAGCACCGAGCGGTCGCGGTTGTCCACCACCAGCACCGCCAGCCCGGCCTGCGGGTTCAGCGTCTCCGCCGTCCGCCGGCCCAGCGCCTCGACCGCCTGTTGCAGGGTGCAGTCGATGGTGGTGGCGATCTGCGCCCGTCCGGGATTGGCGTTGCGCAGCCGGTCGGCCAGATGCGGAGCCGAGGCCGGCAGGGGCAGGCGGGCCGAGGGCACCGGCAGGGTCTTGGCTTCGGCCACCGCCTTGGGCGGCAGCGTGCCGGATTCGGCCACCCGGTCCAGCACCTTGTCGCGGGCCGCCTGCGCCCGCTCCGGATAGCGGTCGGGGCGCAGGTGGGAAGGCGATTGCGGCAGCGAGACCAGCAGCGCCGCTTCCGCCGCATCCAGCTCGGCCGGCGCCTTGCCCAGCAGCATCAGCGAGGCGGCGCGGATGCCTTCGATGTTGCCGCCATAGGGGGCGAGCGTCAGATACATGCCGAGGATGTCGCGCTTGCCGTAGCGCCATTCCAGCTGGGCCGCCCGCGCCGCCTCGATCAGCTTGGCGGTGAAGGTCCGTGGCCGGGGCTCCAGCAGGCGGGCGACCTGCATGGTGATGGTGGAAGCGCCGGAGACCACCCGCCCCGCCCCCAGATTCTGCCCCGCCGCGCGCAGCACCGCCAGCGGATCGACGCCGGCATGGCTTTCGAAGCGGCGGTCCTCATAGGCCAGCAGCAGCTCGACGAACAGCGGCGAGACATCGTCCACCGTCGCCGGCAGCCGCCACGCGCCGGCCGCATTGGTGAAGACGCGCAGCGGCTGGCCCTTGCGGTCGGTGACCGTCACCGACAGGTCGGCCAGCCGGTCCAGCGGCGGCGGGAACAGCCGGTCGAGCAGCAGCGCCGTCCCGACCAGGGCGGCGACAACCGCCGCCGCAACTCCCGCCCGCCTTACCCAGACGTTACGCACCCAAGCCGGCGCCAATCGTCACTCCGCCGGACGGACGGTGATCCGCCCGGTGGTCTGGCGGGCGAAGAAGCGCGGCTTGTACATGTCCTCAACCGTCGCACCCGGCAGCTCGTAGGTGCCGGGGGTGATGGCGCGGACGACGAAGGCCAGCTTGAAGGTCTGCTGGTCCTCCGTCAGGTCCACCGCAGCGACATAGCGGTCGTCGCGCGCCTCGGTCGTGCGGGTGTAGGTCAGGTCGCCCAACCACGCCATCTCCTCCGGCGTGCCGCCGCCCAGTTTGGCGTTCTCGATCTCCCAGCCGGCGGGCAGCGCATGGGTCACCATGCCCTGGTGGAACAGCTTGGTGTTGGCCTCGCCCTCCAGCACGACGACGAACACGTCGTTCTGCTTGATGGTGTCGAGGTTCAGCACCTCGCCCTTGCGGGTGAAGAAGTTGCGCTTGATGCGCAGCCCCTCGCGCGCCGCCGGCTGCGGCGCCACCGGCACGCCGGACAGCGACACCGCCTGCCACACCGCCGCCTTGCCGGCGTTGGCGACCGGGATGCCGGCCTTCAGCTGGGCCAGCGTCGGGGTCAGATCGACCCGCGCGCCGTCCTTCTTCGCACCGCCCAGCGTCATCTCCGCCTTGGCCGGCGCGCCGCGCAGCAGCGCGTCGGCGGCCAGCACCGACCACGCCTTTTCCTGCGTGTTGGTGCGGTTGGCGGCGGTGGCGGAGGCGGGCAGACGGTCGATCAGCGCCGGGATGCGGGTGCCCGCCATGTTGACCTCGGTCATCAGCGCCACCAGTGCGGCAGAGTCGCGGACGGTGGAGCCGTAATCGACATGCCATTCCTCGCGCGCCAGATGGCCGACCGCGCTGTCGAAGGCGCTGGCCGCCCGCTCCTGGTCGCCCATGCGGGCCAGCGCCGCGCCCAGCTGCCCCTTGGCGAGCGGCGTCGGCAGCTTCTCCAGCGCGGTGTCGTGCAGGTAGCGCGCCGGGCCCGGAAGCGAGACGCCGGCCAGCGCCAGCGTGTGCAGGGCATAGGCGCGCACCGCCAGATCCCCCGGCTCCGACGCGCTGGCGATGGCGCGCTGGCGCAGCCAGTTCAGGGCGTCGGTCAAGGGCTTGTCGGGAACCGCCTCGCCCTTCTGCTTGGCACGGACGAGGAACTCGGCGGCGTAGGCGGTCAGCCAGCCGTCGGCCTCGTCATTGGCCCCCCACAGGCCGAAGGCGCCATCGAAGCGCTGCTTGTCCAGCGTGCGGGAGATCGCCTGCTGGACCCGCGCCTCCAGCCCGTCGTCGGGCTTGCGGTCCTTGCCCAGCGCCAGCTCCACGTCGCGCACCACCAGCAGCGGCAGCGCGCGGCTGACCGTCTGCTCCAGGCAGCCGAACGGGTAGCGGTCGAGCGCCCGCAGGATGCCGGCCACGTCGAAGGGCGGTGCCGTGGTGAAGCTGGCCGACCAGTTGGTGGTTCCCGGCAGATAGGTGGCAAGCTCCGCCCCGTCGAAGCGGACGCTCTCGCCGGGCGCGATCTGGCGGGTGACGAACTGGGTCTCCACCGAACGCGCCGGGCGGACGGTGATGCCATAGTCGTGGTTCAGCGCCAGATTTTCCGGCCCCTTCACCGCGACGGCGACATGGCCGATGCCAGCGGCGACGCCCTTCAGCGGCACCACCAGCGTCTTGCGCTCACCCTTCGCCAGCGGGACGGAGAGGGTGCCACCCTCCACCGCCACCGCGTCCTGGGCGGTGACGGCGACCTCGTAGGTGCCGGCCGCCGCCTCGACATTGTGGAGCGACAGGGTGACTCGGCTGTCGTCGCCGGGGGCGAGGAAGCGCGGCAGGATGGCGTCTGCCACCAGCGGATCGCGCACCGTCACCGGCCCGGCGGCGGAACCGACGCGGCCGCGGCTGTAGACCACCGCCATCAGACGAAGCTCGCCGTTGAAGTCCGGCACGTCGAAGCCGATGCGGGCGGTGCCGTCGGCGCCGACCTTCACCGGCCCATGGAACAGCGAGACCACGGTGAAGGGCACCACCGGCAGCCCGGCGCCGCTCGAATCGCCGCCCTGGCGCATGGCGCCATAGGGGCCGTCGAGCGGGTCGATCAGCCGGCCGTAATCGTCGCGGATGTCCAGCCCCAGCCGGCGCTTGCCGAAATAATGCTTCTCCGGCTGCGGGCTGGTGAAGTCGGTCAGGCGCAGGATGCCTTCGTCCACCGCGGCCAGCGTGACATAGGTGTCCTCGATCTTCCCGCCATCGGCGGCGGCAACCTTCACCCCAACCTCCAGCCGGCTGCGCGGGCGCATCACCTGCGGCGCGTCGAGCGCGACGGTCATGGTGCGCACAGACGGATCGACGCCGACCCAGGCGACGCCCATGGCGCGCACCGGCTGACGCTCGCGGCCCTTGACCGGCGGGCGGTAGGCGGTGGCGGTAACATAGGCGCCCGGACCCCAGGCGGCATCGACCGGGATCTCCACCGTCGCCCCTTCGGCCGGAACCGAAATGGTGCGCACGTCGAAGATGCGGTCGGTCGCCACCGTCACCAGCAGCTCGCCGGCGAAGGGCGGCGCCACGCGGATGCGGGCGGTCTCACCCGGCTTGTAGGACTGCTTGTCGGTGGAGACCTCCAGCTTGTCCGGGATGTCGGCGGTCTCGTCGCCGCTCGCCCAGCCGGAATAGAAGCGGTAGGAGCTGGCAACGCCCGCCGCCTTGTCCGTCACCTCCAGCCGGTAGCGGCCGAAGTCGCGCTTGCCGAGCGCCACCAGCGCCGGCTTGTCGGCGGCGACATCGACGCTGCCCGAGGCCAGCGGGATGTCGCGCACCGTCGCGTTGTAGCTGTAGCGGCCATCGCGGCGGAACCAGACGAAGGACACCCGTTCCTCGACCAGTTCCCATTTGATGCCGGGCTTGGCGACGGCGCTGCCGTCCGGCGCCACGGCGACGAGGTCGAAGGCAGCCTCGCCACCCTCGCCGACACGCCCGTCGGAGAAGCGCGGGCGCAGGCCCAGCGCATGGGTCTTGGGCCGCACCGGCACGCTGACCGACTTGTGGACCGGGCGTCCGCCCGGCTCGGACAGGGTGACGCGGATGTCGGCGCGCAGCGGCTTGCTGGTGTCCGGCACCTCCGGCAGGGTCACGGCGATGTGCGACACGCCCTGCTCGTCGGTGGTCGGGAATTCCAGCGGGTCGAGCCGCTCGGTCGGATTGTCCTGCACGCGGCCGAAGCGATAGTCCTTGAAGGCCGGATAGGGCATCGGGTCGGTCTTCAGCGCCACCTCGGCGGTGCCGTCCAGCCCGGCGGCCGGCGGGCCGTAGAGGAAGCGGCCCTGCGCCGTCACCTCGAAGGGCTGGCCCGGCACCAGGATCGGCGCGCTGGCCGTCACGTCGAGCGCCAGCTTGATCGGCACGAAATCCTCGACCTGGAAGGAGCCGCGGCCGATCGGCTCGCCCTTCGGGTCGCTGTAGACCTGCACCTCCCAGCCGCCGAGCGGCGCGGTGCGGGTCAGGGTCAGCGGCAGGAAGAAGCCGCCGGCCTCCTGGCCTTTCAGCGCGCCGCTGTAATATTCGGTGCCGCTGGGACGCAGGACCTTCACCGTCAGCGGGAAATTGTCGACCGCCTCGGTCTTGTCGTCGCGCAGCAGGATCGACAGGTTCACCGTCTCGCCCTGGCGGTAGACGCCGCGGTCGGCATAGACGAAGGCGTCCATCGGCCCCGGCGCCGGACGCCCGCCGACCCCACGGTCGCTGAGGTCGAAGGCGGCGCCGGTCAGATCCTGCATGGCGAAATCGGTGCCGAGATAGGCCATCGCCATCTCGGGCGCGTTGCCGCCGGTCTTCAACAGGCCGGGGGCGAAGCGGGCGCGGCCGAACTCGTCGGTCTTGACGCGGGCCAGTTCGGTGTTGTTGCGGGCGACCAGGGCGACATCCACCCCCGGCAGCGGCTTGGCCGTGCCGAAGGAGCGGGCGAAGACGGTCACCCCGTCGGCGCCGCGGAAGCTGGTCAGGCCGATGTCGGACAGCAGCACCCACTGGGTCGCCAGCGCATCCCAGCGGTCGGACTCCTCCACGTCGTGCGGGCGGGCGGTGACGACATAGAGGCCGGCCTTGGGATCGTCGCCGACAGCCTGGCGGAACGGGATCGCCGCGGTGGTGTCGCGGTTGCGCTCCCCCTTAACCTCCAGCGAGCCGGACCACACCAGCTCGCCGTTTTCCTGGGCCAGCCGGTCGGCGGAGTAGCTGGTCAGCTCGTTGAAGATGTTGCCTTCATACTTGTTGGACACCAGGGCGCGTTCGGCGATGCGGTAGACCGACACGTCGAGCCGGTCGGTGTTGACGCTGACCACCGGGATGCCGTCGGCGCCCTTGCGCGGCAGGATATAGGCCGAGCCGCGGAAGGCCGCCATCGACGGCCGGTCGGGCACGCGCACGCGCTGGGTCTCGTCGGCCTTCAGGTTCACGCCGTCCTCGCCGGGCAGCCCCTGGCGCAGGGTGACGGTGTAGCCGGAGCCATGGGTGACGCCGCGCAGGCACAGGCTGTTGTCCCGCGTCTCGATGGCGGTCTTGGTCGCCGGCTCCACCCGGACATAGTCGTCGAAGCGCACGCCCTGCCTGCTGCTCAGCCGGTCGCTGAACTGGAAGCAGACGCGCGGGCTGCTGCCCTCCGCATTGACGGTGACGCCGGTCATCACCAGCCCGGCCTTGCGGCGGAGTGCTGTGATGCGCTCCTCCAGCTTCGGCGCCTGGGTGTCGAGGGTCGCGGCCTCCATCTTCGGCGCGATCTCCTGGATCGACCGCAGCGCCTTGACCGCCTCGTCCGGCTTGCCGAAGGCCTCGTCCATCAGGGTGGCGATGCGCCAGAGGATGGCGACCCGCTCCTCGTCCTTCGGGTTGAACTGGCCGGCCATCACGGCGCTTTGCAGCGCGCGGTCCCGGTTGGGCGGGGTGGCTGCCTGCCAGGCGGCGCTCAGCTCCAGCCAGACCGACGGCGAGCCGCCGCCCTGGGTGATCGTCTTCTCATAGGCCTGGATGGCACCGGCGATGTCCTTGCGGTCGCGGGCGGCGCGCGCCTGCTTCAGCAGATCGGCGATCACCTGCGGCTTCGGCTGCGGCGGCGATTTCAGCAGCAGCCCGTTGGCATAGGCGGAAGCGTCGGAAAGGGCGCCGGGCGGCGTATAGTCGGCGCGGACCGGGCCGGCCGTCATCGCCATCACCACCAGAACCCAAAGCAGCGTCAACAGCCGTGCCATCATGTCGCCTTACAACCGGAAGCGGGATCGCCCGGTTATAGCGCCGATAACCTGGGCATGGCGATATGGCGAACCGCCGATGTACCGTTCGGCTGTATGGTTACCACCACGCTTGTCGAGCACGCCACTTCCACCGGCACTTGTCGGCTGGCCGAGGATCGGATAACGGTCGAAGGCTTTCGGGCTGTAGGACGAACGGAAACCGATGCTGGCTCAGTGCCGCAGGCTGCAGGAACGGTGGGGGCTGGCGCTTGCACTCGCGCTCGGCCTCAGCCTGTTCGTTCGCCTTGCCGCACCCTATGCCGGCGCCGCCGACCGCGACGGCTATGTCGCGATCTGCACCGGCAGCGAGCTGGTCTATCTGCCGGCGGACCATGACGGGCTGCCGCTGCCGGATGGCGGGCAGAGCGAGAAGCCCGACCTGCCGCCGCTCCATCTGCCCTGCAGCTGGCTCGGACAGTTCCTCGTCCTGCTGCCGGCGGTGCAGATGCTGGTCCTGCCGGCGCTGCCGCTGCTGCCGGCGGAGATGCCGGAGCCCGGTCAGCCGCACCGCCCGAAGCCGCTCAAGCCCTTCCAGTCGCAAGCCCCGCCATCCGGCCGTCATCCGACGCACTGACCCGCCCGCCTGCCGGGCGAACCCGCATCGCGACGACCGACTGGACCAATCATGACGCAAACTCTGCAAGGCGGAGCCATCGGCTCTGCCCTTTACCGTGCGCTGTGGCGCTGGCACTTCTTCGCCGGGCTGATCTGCGCCCCCATCGTCATCCTGCTCTGCGTGACCGGCGCCCTCTATCTGTTCAAGGACGAGATCAACGACGGGCTGCACCGCGACCTGCGCCGCGTGGCACCGCAGGCGACGGAGCGGCTGGCTCCCTCCGCCCTGGTCGCCAGGGCGCTGGAGGCCCATCCCGGCACGCTCAAGGGGTATGGCGCGCCCGCAGCGCCCGACCGCCCGGCCGAAGTGAAGATCCTCGGTGCCGACGGGATGAAGGACGTCGTCTATGTCGATCCCTACAGCGGCCGCGTGCTGGGCAGCCTGTGGGACGGCGGCTTTGCCGGATCGCCGACCATGTATGTCGTGCGCAAGCTGCACAGCCTGCAATATGCCGGCTGGTTCGCGGAGCGCATCGTCGAGGGGGTGGCCGGCTGGATGGTGCTGATGACCGCGTCGGGCCTCTATCTCTGGTGGCCGCGCGGTCAGCAGAAAGGCGGTGTCGTCACCGTGCGCGGAGGGCCGGGCAAGCGCGTGTTCTGGCGCGACCTGCATGCCGTCACCGGACTCTTCGTCAGTGTCTTCATCGTCTTCCTGGCGATGACCGGGCTGCCCTGGTCGGGCTATTGGGGCAAGCAGTTCTACGCCGCTGCCTATGCGGTCGGCATGGGCATGCCCGACGGTTATTGGGACAAATACCCGGTCTCGACCGTCCCGCTGAAGGACACCATCGACCGTGCCCCCTGGATCGTGGAGAACCAGCCGGTGCCGCTGTCCACGGCGGCGGCCGGGGTTCCCGCCAAGCTGGACGACGTGGTGCGGACGGTCGAGGCGTTGGGCATGGCGCCGGGCTATGCAATCGCCATCCCGGGCAAGCCGGACGGCGTCTTCACCGCCTCCGTCTATCCCGACGACGTCAGCCTGGAACGGGTAGTCCATCTCGACCAGTACAGCGGCACGGTGCTGTTCGACATGCAGCTGAAGGATCTGGGCCTGTTCGGCCGGCTGGCGGAATGGGGGGTCGGCATCCACATGGGCCAGGCCTTCGGGCTGGCGAACCAGCTGGTGCTGCTCGCGGCCCTGGTGGCGATGGTGGGGCTGACGGTGTCCGGCGTCGTGATGTGGTGGAAGCGCCGGCCGGCCGGCAGCCTGGGCGCGCCGCGCCTGCCGGCGGGCCGGACCGTGCCGAAGGGACTGATCCTGATCGCGGTTGCCGGCGGCCTGTTCTTCCCGATGGTGGGTATTTCGATGCTCGCCTTCGCCGCCATCGAATTGGCCGGTTATGGGACCCGCGCCCTGCGGACGGCCTGAGACCTGTTCGTCAGTTGGAAGCCGGCGCCTGCCCGGCTTCCAGCACGCTGCGCACGAACGCCCGTTCGGCGATGCTGCGGTAGCGGTCGCGGTGCCGCAGCAGATGGAAGGGCCGGGCCGGCAGGTCCAGCCCATCCAGCGCGACGATCCGCCCCGCCGCCAGATCCTCGGCGACGATCAGGTCGGACAGCACGCTCGCCCCGACGCCGGCAAGCAGCGCCGCCCGGATCACCCCGCCGCCGGGCAAGGTCATCGCCACATCGAGCGCGTCGGGGGCCAGCCCCACCCCGCGCATCGCCGCCTCGAACAGCGCGCGGGTGCCGGAACCGGGTTCGCGCTGGATCCAGCGCCCGGCGGCCATCTCCTCGCGCCCGACCCGCCCCAGCCCGGCCCAGGGGTGGCCGGCGCCGACCACCAGCCGCAGCCGGTCGCCCTCGATGGGTTCGCTGACCAGCGCCGACTCGGCCACCGCCCCTTCGACGATGCCGAGTTCGGCGCGGCCATCGCGCACCGCCTCGGCCACCTGTTCGGTGTTGCCGATGGACAGATCCACGCGGATGCCGGGATAGGCGGCGGCGAAGCGCAGCAGCCTTGGCGCCAACCAATGGTTGCCGACGGTCTGGCTCGCCGCCAGCCGCAACGCGCCGCGCGACAGGCCGGACAGCTCGGCCAGCATCGTGCCGGCCTCCTCGACCTTCGCCAGGATGGCGCGGGCCTGGGCGTGCAGCAGGTCGCCGGCCGCGGTCAGCTCGACCCGGCGGCCGATGCGGTCGAACAGGCGCAGGCCATGCTCCGCCTCCAGCGCGGCGATGGCGGCGCTGACCGCCGGCTGGGACAGGTGCAGAACCTCCGCCGCACGGGTGAAGTGCAGCATCTCCGCCACCGTGGCGAAGATGCGCAGCTGCTCCAGCGTCACGCGAACAGGCCGGTGAAGGGCAGGAAATCGACCAGATCGCCGGGCCGCACCGCCGTGGCCTCCGCCGGCATGTCGACCAGCCCGTCGGCCTCGACCATCGAGGTCAGCACGCCGGAGCTGTTGCTGGGGAACTTCACGGCGACCGGGCGGCCGTCGGCGCCGCGCTCCAGCCGGGCGCGCAGGAACTCGCGGCGGCCGGGCTTCTTGGTGAAGGTGAAGTCGGCGACCACCAGGCTGCGCGGCGTGGCGATGCCGCTGGCGCCCGACAGGCGCAGGACCAGCGGCCGGCCGACCAGCAGGAAGGTCACCATCGCCGACACCGGATTGCCGGGCAGCCCGAGGAAGGGCGTGTCGCCGACCCGGCCGAGCGCCAGCGGCTTGCCCGGCTTGATCGCCAGCGTCCACAGGTCGATCCCGCCCAGCGCATTGACCGCCGCCTTGACATGATCCTCCTCGCCGACCGACACGCCGCCGCTGGTGACGATCAGGTCGGCGGTGCCGGCGGCCTCGGCCAGTGCCGTGCGGGTGGCGTCCGGCCGGTCGGGCAGGATGCCGAGGTCGCGCACCTCCACCCCCAGCGCATCGAGCTGTGCCGCCAGCGTGTAGCGGTTGGCGTCATAGATGGCATGGTCGGGCTTCGGCGTCCCCGGCTCGCGCAACTCGTCGCCGGTGGAGAACAGCACGACGGTCAGCCGCTTGCGCACCGTCAGGGCGGAGCGGCCGACCGCGGCGGCGAGCCCGACCTCCTGCGCGCGCAGGCGCTGGCCGGGTTGCAGCACCACCGCACCGGCGGTCATGTCCTCGCCCGCCAGCCGGATGTTGGAGCCGCGCTTCAGCGAGGCCGGGACCAGCACGGCGTCGCCGTCGGTCCGGCAATCCTCCTGCATCGCCACGGTGTCGACCCCGGCCGGGACCGGCGCGCCGGTGAAGATGCGCACCGCCTGCCCCGCCGCGACCGTGCCGTCGAATTTCGATCCGGCCGGAACCCGCCCGACGACGTCCAGCCGCCGGAAGCCCTCCCCCGCCTCGGCGGGAAAGGCCCAGCCGTCCATGGCCGAGACGTCGGCCGGCGGCACGTTGACCGGCGCCACCACCTCTTCCGCCAGAACGCGGCCGAGCGCGCGGCGCAGCGGCACCTCCTCCGTCCCGGTCACCGCGCCATAGCCCCGTGCTACGCGGGCGACCGCCTCGTCCAGCGACAGGGGTATGGGGCCGTGTGCGGAGCAATCGTCCATGATCTCGATGTCCTTGAAGAAGAGGCCGGTGTGAATGGGCCGGGATGAGGAGCGCCGGTCGAGTGGCGGTCAGGCCGGCGCCTTTCCTATCGCCAACTGCAACCCCTGCCTTTGATCGGCGTCAAGGCTCTGTTTGGATATTCCTGTATTGCGGCGCCTCAGGCGGTCTCCGCCCGCAGCCAGTCGAGATAGGCCGGGTTGCCGCGCCCGACCGCCAGTTCGACGACGCAGG
Organism: Azospirillum palustre; assembly: GCF_002573965.1. NCBI lineage: Bacteria > Pseudomonadati > Pseudomonadota > Alphaproteobacteria > Rhodospirillales > Azospirillaceae > Azospirillum > Azospirillum palustre. Next base: position 1,671,456 of record NZ_PDKW01000043.1, read on the forward strand.
GCGTGTCATAGCCGTGCAGCTCGCGCACCCGCGCCGTCAGGCGGTCGAACAGCGAGGATCGGGTCTTGGCGATCAGCACCGCTTCGTCGGCCTGCTCCACCGCGCCGTTCCAGCGATAGACGGAGGTCATGCCGTCCAGCACGTTGGCACAGGCGGCCAGCCGCTCCTCCACCAGGCTGCGGCCGATGCGCAGGGCCTCCTCCTTCGAGCCGGCGGTGATGTAGGCGAAGACGAGGCCCTCCCCATCGGGATCGGGGCTGGTTTCCGGGCTGTTCTCCGGCATGGGGAAGGCTCCCTCCTTTTCGATGCACCTGTCCCGCGCTTTCGCGTAGGATGCCCGCACTTTGCCACAGCCCCCGCCGGGGCCGGCGACTTTCCTGTCCGTTCCCGTATCCGCAAGAGCAGCCCGTCCCATGGCAAAGCCCCGCCGTTCCCCGTCCCGCAGCACCCCGTCCGACGTTCAGGGGGCATGGCTGCGCCGCGGTCTGGACCAGCCGGGCGGCAAGCTGCCGCTGTTCGACGAGCGCGGGCAGCGCGTGAAGAAGCCGACGGTGGAGGCCTGCCTGAAGGCGGGATGGGCGGAGCGCTGGTTCGACAATCCGCTGAAGCCGGACTGGCTGGTCTGCCGCCTGACGGAGGCCGGCCGCACCGCGCTGGGCGGGCATGACCACGGCGATGCCGCCCCGGCCGACGAGGCGGAGGCCGATGTGCGGCAGGGTGCGCTGATTTAAGGCGCTGCGTGAGCGGAGCTACTGCGCGGCCTGCGCGATGCCGTTCACGCGCTTGATCCGCAGCTGGCGGTCGACCTCGGCCTGGAGCTGGCGCGGGGTCACCGGCTTGTGCAGGATCGCCACGCCATGGGCCGAGGCGTCGGCCAGCGTGTCGGCGCCGGTCTCCCCGGTCAGGATCAGGGCCGGGACCTCGGCGCCGTAGCGGGCGCGCACCCGGCGGATCACCTCGGTGCCGACCCGCCCCTCGCGCAGCCGGTAATCGGCGATGACGATGTCCGGCACCCGTCCCAGCGACTCCAGCCGGTCCATCGCCCGGTCGGCGCTGTCTGCGGCGACGACGCGGAACCCCCATTCGGTCAGCACCGTCTGCAAGCCGAGCAGCACCACCGCGTCGTCATCGACCACCACGGCAAGGCGCGGGCGGTCGATGGACGGCGGCCGCTCCGGCCCCCCTGCCCGGCCGGCGAGGAAGCGGGCCGGCGCCAGCGGCACCAGGACGCGGAAGGCGGAGCCCTGCCCATGCACCGAACGGACCTCGACCGGATGGTCGAGCAGCTGCGACAGCCGCCGCACGATGGCCAGCCCGAGCCCGAGCCCGCGCAGCCGGTCGCGCTCCGGATTGCCGACCTGATGGAATTCCTCGAAGATGCGGTCGAGATGTTCGGGCGGGATGCCGATGCCGGTGTCCTGCACCTCGATGGCCAGCCGGTCGCCGTCCGGCCCGGCGTCGATGCGGCAGCGGATGCGGATCGCCCCGGCCTCGGTGTAGCGCAGCGCATTGTCGACCAGATTGCGCAGCAGCTGCATCAACAGCCCGCGGTCGCTGCGCAGGACCGCCTCGCAGCTCTCCACCCGCCAGACCAGCCCCTTGGCGGTCGCCTGCTCGCCATAGGCGGCGTCGAGCGCGTCCGTCAGTTCGCCGATGTCGAAGGTGTCGAGAACCGGCGTCACCACCCCCGCCTCCAGGCGCGACACCTCCAGCAGCCCGTCCAGCAGGCCCTTCATGGTGTCGAGCCCCTGGTCGAGCCGGGACAGCAGGTCGCGGCCGCTGTGGTCGCCGACATGCCGGGCAAGGGCTGCGGACAGGAAAAACAAAGCCTGGAGCGGCTGGCGGAGGTCGTGGCTGGCGGCGGCCAGGAACTTCGACTTGGCGAGATTGGCGCGCTCGGCTTCCTCCCGGGCGGCATCGCGCTCCGCTTCCAGCGACTGAAGGCGATGAATGAGACTCATGCTTCGACCACGGCTCTCAACGGAGGATGATGGGGTTCCCGAAGGCGCCCCGTTTCCATTTTCGAACAGAACCGGGGGTAATGTTAAAATGCATTAACCATAATCATGCTGCAGCGCGCAACCCTTCCCAGGCATATGCGTCGCATGGGCAGGGTCCATGAAGAAAAGGTTAATGCTGGTTCATATGCGAAAGCCCCGGCATTTTCCGGGGCTTTCCGCATTCGGGACTCGATTGGCCGCCTCGCGCCAGACGCTGGGGGCAAACCTTTCGATATCCGCTCTTTCCGACAATCGAGACCGCGTCGGACGCCGCCTCAGACGCTGCGGCGGACGGCCATATGGATTTCGCCGCGGGTCAGTCCGATATCGGACAGTTCGGCGTCGGACATGTGGTTCAGCTCACTTTCAGCACGGTAAAGTTCAATCCGTTCGTGGAACCAATGAACGACACGCTGGAAGAGGGTGATTTCCTTTGTTCCGGCCGCAAACAATTCACCGGACGAAGACTGCATCGAAGAGTAGGCCATGTTGATCTCCTGCGCTTGGCGCTGATTACATGGCCCTATTTTGCCTCTCGCATCCGCGAAATCAACGGACAACCCTCTGCGGTACTGCGGCGGCAGACCTGCGCGGATTCGATGGGCTGGAAATGCCTGCGGACCGCACGCTTCGCCACGCCTCGATCAGGCGCTACCTCCGGCGAACCGCGGAACTCTTTTCTCGTAAACTTCCAGCCCGATGGAAGTTTTCAGAATTTAAGGATATTATGTGAAAGTTATTTCTACTTTAAAGGAATATCAAAATGTCGGTTATTCGCAATAAGAAACCTGTGAGTGTATTTATCGCCGGCATGCTTGCCCTTCCCCTCCTGGCAACCTCGGTTGCGGGATCGGCCTGGGCGGCCTCGCCCAAGCCGGCAACGCCCAATCCCCAACCGCCGGCCGCACCCGCCTGCACGTCGTCCGACCCGACGACGGTCTGGACCGACAGCACGAAATCGACCGCGGCCCTCTGCGGCAGCCAGGGGACGGGGGGCGTCGCCTCCTATCTCGGCATTCCCTATGTGGCGAACCAACCGGTGCCGCCGAACCGCTGGATGCCCAGCGCGCCGGCAAACTGGCCGCCCGCGCCCGCCATGCAGGCGGTGAACGTGCAGAACCAATGCATCCAGAAGCTGCCGGCCTGGAACAATCAGCCGCCGGCGACCGGTGAGGACTGCCTGTATCTGAATGTCTGGGCGCCTGCGGCCTCGCTGAACAACCCTGCGGCCAAGCTGCCGGTGATGGTCTTCATCCACGGCGGCGCCTTCGTCCTCGGTTCGGGCGGTTCGCCAATCTATAATGGCTCGGCGCTGGCACAGAACGGCGTCATCGTGGTCACCTTGAACTACCGGCTGGGCGCGCTGGGCTTCATGGCGGCGCAGGTGCCGGCGACCAGCCAGAAGAATGCGCCGACCGTCGACATCAACGGCAATTTCGGCCTCGACGACCAGCGCAACGCCCTGCGCTGGGTGCAGGCCAACATCGCCCGGTTCGGCGGCGACCCGACCCAGGTCACGCTGTTCGGTGAGAGCGCCGGCGCGATGTCCACCGGGCTGCATCTCTTCGCCTCCCCCGCCAGCGCCCCGCTGTTCCAGGCGGCGATCATGGAAAGCAACCCGATCGGGTCGCTGTATCGTCCCCTGGCGGACACCCAGCGCCAGGGCACCAACTTCATCCACTGGCTGTGCACCAAGACGCTCCATCTGCTGAGCTGTCCGGGCAACATGGAGTGGTTGCAGAGCCTGTCATCCGAAACCATCCAGAAGGCGCAGGCCGACTTCCTCAATCTGGGGATCAACAATGGCGGCGGCCCTGCTCCGGCAGGCGGCGCGCTGGCGGACTCGCTGCCCTGGGCGCCAACCATCGACGGCAGCGACGTCATCGCCCAGCCAATCGCCGGCTTCGCCGCCAACATGCCGCAAAAGCCGTTCATGTTCGGCGTCAATGCCAATGAAGGCGCCATCTTCGCCGCAATGATCGCGGCCGGCATCCCCGGCCCGTATCTGCCGGCGGAATACAACAAGATCCTGGCGAAGGCGATTCCCGACACCACCGCGCGGGCGAAGATCGCCGACTATCCGAAAGATTCCAAGCAGAAGCCCTACGTGGCACCGGCCGCCAACCCGCCGACCTATTACGGCCTGGACAAGGTCACCAACGGCACCGCGCAGACGACAAATTTGCTGATCGACGACTTCGCCTTCCACTGTGCCAACCTGTGGACGGCCGGACAGGCTTACAACCAGATCGCCAACGTCAAGGGCAGCGCGGCGATCTACGGCTACCTGTTCGGACAGCAGCCGATCTACGACCTCTACAAGTCGGCGTCGGGTGAACCGGTTCCGGCCTGCGCACCCAGCAACGGCAATGTCTGCCACGCCAACGAGCTGCCCTATGTGTTCAGCACGCTGGGCTTGCTGGTCACCACGCCGCCCCAGGCGGACGTTACCCTGGCGGGCACGATGACCTCCACCTGGGCCAGCTTCGCCAAGAACCCGGCGGCCCCGGCCGGCCTGACCGCCTACACCACAAGCGGCGTGCTCAACGTCTTCGATAGCCGGGCATCGGCAACGACCATGCCGATCTCCGACATGGACAAAGCGAGCCACTGCTCGGCTCTGTGGAACAAGCTGGGCGTTTATCCGGCGGCAGCACAGACGACCGCCAGCAGCAAGCCGTAACCATCAAGCCGTAACCATATAGAGAAGCGTCAAAGAGAAGGGCGCGCGGGAGACAATCCCGCGCGCCCCTGTCCATATCATCCGGCCCCGCGCGGGACCGGCGGCAAACCGCTTACTTCACGCTGACCTTGCGCGACAGGTTGTGGTGTGCCTCGATGTAGCGGACCGTGCCCGACTTGGAGCGCATGATGACCGAGTGGGTGTAGGCACCGCCCGGAACGCGGCGGACACCCTTCAGCATGGCGCCGTCGGTGACGCCGGTGGCGGCGAACATGACGTTGCCGCGCGCCAGCTCGTGCAGGCTGTACTTCTTGTCGAGGTCGGTGACGCCCCACTTGGCGGCGCGGGCCTTCTCGTCGTCGTTCCGGAACAGCAGACGGCCCTGGAACTGCCCACCGATGCAGCGCAGCGCCGCGGCGGCCAGCACGCCTTCCGGCGCACCGCCGGAGCCGACATACATGTCGACGCCGGTGCCGGCCTGGCTGGTGGCGATGACGCCCGACACGTCGCCGTCGTTGATCAGCATGATGCGGGCGCCGGCTTCACGGACGCGGGCGATCAGCTCGGCATGGCGCGGACGGTTCAGGATGCAGACCAGCAGTTCCTGCACCTCGGTGCCCTTGGCGGCGGCCAGCGCCTTCAGGTTGTTGGCCGGGGTCTCGTCCAGATCGACGACATTGTCCGGCAGGCCGGCGCCGACGGCGATCTTGTCCATGTAGACGTCGGGGGCGTTCAGGAAGCCGCCCTCCTCCGCCATGGCGATCACGGCCAGCGAGTTCGGGCCGCCGGTGGCGCAGATGGTGGTGCCTTCCAGCGGGTCGAGCGCGATGTCGACCTTCGGGCCGGAGCCGATGCCGGCGCCGACCTTCTCGCCGATGTAGAGCATCGGGGCCTCGTCGCGCTCACCCTCGCCGATCACGACGGTGCCGTCGATGTAGAGCGTGTTGAGCGCCTGGCGCATGGCATCGACGGCGGCCTGGTCGGCCAGCTTCTCGTCGCCGCGGCCCATCAGCAGCGAGGCCGACAGGGCGGCGGCCTCGGTCACGCGGACGGCCTCCAGCGCGAGGTTGCGGTCCATGTGGGACAGGTCGACATGCGTAGACGGCGTAGACATCGTGTGCTCCCCCCGACTCTTCGGTCGTAAAAGGCTGTGTTTGGTTATGGTGGGAAACGGTCCCGGTCAGAACTGCCGATCAGAACTACCCTGGTCAGAACTGCTCGATCCGGATCATCCGCGGCGGCTCCAGCACGCTGTCGCTGGCCGCGATGGTCGCAAGCGCGCGCTGCATGGCCGCCTCGTCGGTGTCATGGGTGGTCAGGACCACCGGAACGCCTTCGCCCGGCGAGCGGCCGCGTTGCAGGAACTGCTCCATGGAGACGTTCTGGTCGCGCATCGCCGCTGCGATATCCGCTATCACACCGGGACGGTCCACGACCATCAGGCGGACGTAGTACGACCCGCGGCGCGCTTCCATCGGCGAGGGGGTTGCCGCCCCCAGCCGGTCGGCCGGAACGCCGAAGGTGGGCGTAGACCGCCCGCGCGCGATGTCGATCAGATCGGCGACCACCGCCGACGCGGTCGGGCCGGCGCCGGCACCGCGGCCGACGAACAGCACCCGGTCGGCGAAGTCGGCCTGCGCCACCACGGCGTTGAACACACCGTCCACCGACGCGATGGGGGCGGCCACCGGCACCATGCAGGGATGGACGCGCTGCTCGACACCGGCCTCGGTGCGACGGGCGATGCCCAGCAGCTTGATGCGGAAGCCCAACTGGTCGGCATAGTCGAAATCGACCGCCGACACCTGCCGGATGCCCTCGACATAGACCGCGGAGAAATCGACCGGCGTGCCGAAGGCGACCGACGCCAGGATCGCCAGCTTGTGCGCGGCATCGATGCCGTCGATGTCGAAGCTGGGGTCGGCCTCGGCATATCCCAGAGCCTGGGCATCGGCCAGCACGTCGGCGAAGTCGCGGCCGGTGGTCCGCATCTCCGTCAGGATGTAGTTGCAGGTGCCGTTCAGGATGCCGTGGATTTCCGACACGGCATTGCCGGCCAGCCCCTCGCGCAGCCCCTTGATGATCGGGATGCCGCCGGCGACCGCCGCCTCGAAGGCGACGGTCAGGCCACGCGATTCGGCCTTCTGGGCGATCTCGGTGCCGTGGACGGCCAGCAGCGCCTTGTTGGCGGTGACCACATGCTTGCCGGTCTCCAGCGCCGTGGCGACGGTGTCGCGCGCCAGGCCTTCCGACCCGCCGATCAGCTCCACCACCAGATCGGCGCCGGCCTCGGCGGCCATCGCGACGGGATCGTCGAACCACTGGACGCGCGACAGATCGACGCCGCGGTCCTTGCCCTTCGAGCGCGCGCTGACCGCGACCACCTCGATCCGGCGGCCGCAGCGCTGTTCGATCAGCGAGCCTTGCGTTTCCAGCAGCTTCAGGACGCCGGCACCGACCGTACCAAGGCCGGCGACGGCGATTTTCAGGGGGGCTTGCTGGGCGTTCGGCATCAGGCTTTCGCTTTCTCGGATTCCAGAAGGGCGGCGCGGGCCACCGGGTCCTTGCTCGCCGCAACGCCGCCGGCGTTGGAGCGGAAGAACTCCTTGATGTTGCGGGTCGCCTGGCGGATGCGGTGAACATTCTCCACCATCGCCAGACGGACATGGCCGTCGCCGTATTCGCCGAAGCCGATGCCGGGCGCCACCGCGACCTCCGCCTGCTGGAGCAGCAGCTTGGAGAATTCCAGCGAGCCCAGATGGGCGAACTGCGGCGGGATCGGCGCCCAGGCGAACATCGACGCCTTCGGGCTGGGGACCTCCCAGCCGGCGGCGGCCAGACCCTCGATCATCACGTCGCGGCGCTGCTTGTACATGTCGCGCACCTGCTGCACGCAGTCCTGCGGACCGTTCAGCGCGGCGGCGGCGGCGACCTGGATCGGCGTGAAGGCGCCATAGTCGAGGTACGACTTGATGCGGGCCAGCGCCGTGATCAGCGTCTTGTTGCCGGTGGCGAAGCCGATGCGCCAGCCGGCCATCGAATAGGTCTTCGACATCGAGGTGAACTCGACGGCGATCTCGCGCGCTTCCGGGATCTCGAGGATCGACGGCGGCGGGTCGTTGTCGAAGAAGATCTCGGCATAGGCCAGATCGGACAGGATGTAGATGCCGTGCTTGCGGCAGAACTCGACGATCGGGCGGTAGAAGTCCAGCCCGACCACCTCGGCCGTCGGGTTCGACGGGTAGTTCAGCACCAGCGCCAGCGGCTTCGGCACGCTGTGGCGCACGGCGCGCTCCAGCATGATCATGAAGCTGTCGATGTCGGTCGACGCCCCGTTCTCCATGCCCACCGGCAGGTGGCGCACCGAGGCGCCGGCCAGGATGAAGCCGAACGGGTGGATCGGGTACGAGGGATTCGGCACCAGGATGATGTCGCCGGGGCTGGTGATCGCCTGGGCGAGGTTCGCCAGACCTTCCTTCGAGCCGATGGTGACGATGCACTCGGTCTCGGGATCGACGTCGACGTTGAAGCGGCGCTTGTAATAGGCGGCATGGGCCTTGCGCAGGCCGGGGATGCCGCGGGAATTCGAGTAGCGGTGCGTCTTCGGATCGCGCACGGCCTCGACCAGCTTGTCGACGATGTGCTGGGGGGTCGCCTGGTCGGGGTTGCCCATGCCGAGGTCGACGATGTCGGCGCCGTTGGCCCTAGCTCGCGCCTTCATCGCGTTCACTTCGGCGAAGACGTAGGGCGGCAGGCGCTTGATGCGATGGAATTCGGTGTTGGACATGGACGCTCCGGAAGACCGCTCCGGTCACGCCACGAACCCAAGAGACCTGCGGACCGGGACTGACGTTCTACCGCCCTGACGCGACGGAAGCGAGGCAAATTTCGCGCCCCCGCCGTCGGATACGGCGCTTTGGCCGCGACGGCGCCGTGAGCGCCGGTTGATGGAGTGACTTAACAATCTCCCTACCAACGTCGTGGTTAAACCTAACTGTGCTATAACCCATTAGCTTTCATACCTTAGGCTTGGAACTTTCGTCGCCATGCCGCAACGGTCAAGGATGTTGGAGTCGTAAGATGGTTTCGCTTTTGAAGATTGCGGATCGGCTGCTCGGCGACATGCGCTTCACGCGCAAGATGGCGCTGGCCCTGTCGGTCCCGATGGCGGGCGTGGTCGTGCTGTCGTCGCTGCTGGTGTGGGAACAGGTCGAAGGCACCCGCCGGGCGTCCGATCTCGCCTCGGTCACCCGGCTGTCGGTGGGCATGACCAGCCTCGTGCACGAGCTTCAGAAGGAACGCGGTTCCTCCTCCGTCTTTCTCAGCAGCAAGCGCGACGACGATCGCCGGCGCATGGATGGCGTGCGCACCGCGTCGGACACAAAACTGGCGGAACTGACCCGGCAGTTCGCCGACGTCCACTTCCGCGATCCCCAGGTGGCCCAGGCGATGACGGGCGCCCGCGACGCACTGTCGCAGCTGTCCGGTCTGCGGTCCGGCGCCGACGGCCTGTCGCAGTCGTCGCTGGAGGTGGTGAAGAGCTATACCGGCATGATCCGCAAGCTGCTGGACGCCGCCGGGCAGGCCCGCATCCTGTCCGAGGACGCCGACCAGCTGCGCGCCGCCGACGCCATGGTCGTCCTGTCGGAAGCGAAGGAGCGGTTGGGCCAGCAGCGCGCCGTCGGCGGCGCCTCCTTCCGCAAGGACCGCTTCCCCGCCGACGCGCATGAGCGCTTCATCGAGCTGTCCGGCGAGTACAAGTCGCTTATGGCGGGTGTGAAGGCGAAGCTGACCGCGGATGAGGCGGCTTTCTACGACCGGACCTTCTCCGGCCCGGCCATCGCCGAGGTGGAGCGGATGCGGCGCATCGGCATCGCCTCCGCCTATGGTGCGTCCGACAATCAGGGTATCGATGCCGGCAAATGGTTCGACACCATCACCGTCGTCATCGACATGCTGCGCAGCGTCGAGACCCATGTGGCGGACGACCTGATCGCGCTCGCCAACCACGACGCTCAGGAGTCGATGACACGGCTGACCGGAGTGGCGGCCGGCCTCGCCACCCTTCTGGTGGTGATGTCACTCATCGCCTATCTGGTCGCCCGCAACATCACCCGGCCCATCGCCCGCCTGAACGGCGACATGAGGCGCCTGGAGACCGGCGAACGTGACCTGTCCATTCATGGCGCCGAACGCGCCGACGAGCTGGGCGCCATGGCGCGCAGCCTCGACCAGTTCCGTCTCAGCCTCGCCGAGGCCGACCGGCTCGCCGCGGAGCAGCGGCAGCACCAGGAGGACCGGCTGCGCGAGGCCGAGCGGCTGGAACAGCTGGTCGATGCGTTCGACCGCCACATCGAAAAGGTCGCCGAACAGCTGGCGGGGGCGGCCACCGGCCTGCGCGGCAATGCCCAGCAGATGAGCCACATCGCCTCGGAAACCGAGGTCCATGTCCTCTCCGTCGCCCGCGCGTCCGAAGGGGCATCCGACAATGTCCAGGCCGTCGCCGCGGCGGCGGAGCAGTTGACCGCCTCCATCGCCGAGATCGGACGCCAGATGGCGGGCTCGACCGAGATGGCGGAGCGGGCGGTCGGCGACGTCCGGCGCACCGCCGACGTCATCGCCGATCTCAGCGGCGCTGCCCAGCAGGTGGGCGAGATCGTGCGGATGATCACCGACATCGCCAGCCAGACCAACCTTCTCGCCCTCAACGCCACCATCGAGGCCGCCCGCGCGGGCGAGGCCGGCAAGGGCTTCGCGGTGGTGGCGCAGGAGGTGAAGAACCTCGCCAGCCAGACGGCGAAGGCGACCGAGGACATCACCGCCAAGGTGGCCGAAATCCAGGCGGCGACCGGGCACACCGTCAGCGCTATCGACGACATCGGCGGCATCGTCACCCACATCGAGGAAAACATCTCCGCGGTCGCCGCCGCGGTGGAGGAGCAGAACGCCGCCACCGCGGAAATCGGCCGCAACGTGCGCCAGGCCGCCGACGGCACCGATCAGGTGTCGCACAACGCCTCCCTCGTCGGCACCGAGGCCAGCCGGGCCGGCGCCATGGCGAAGGAGGTGCTGTTGATGGCCGACGCGCTGAAGCGCAACGCGGACGGGCTGCGCAGCGACGTCGCCGACTTCATCGGGAAGATCCGGGCGGCGTGAGGGAGACGGGGAGGCGGTGTGGCGGTCGCCGCTTTCCACCCAAGGCTGGGGCATGTATCCTGGCAACGAATCGTTTTCTCTCCTCGAGAGCCCCGCGATGCCCGTTTCGCCCACCTCGCCGGCACGCCCCTCCAAAGTGACGGCGACAATTCCGGCGGAGGAACTGCCGCGAGCGATCACGGCCGCTCTCCCCGCCCGCCCGCCTGCCGGAACCCGCTTCCGGGTGACCATCGAACCGGTCGATGAGAGCGAAGAGGAACGCCGGCAGTCGTTGAAGGACGACGTCGCTGTCGGGCTGGAAGATGCGGATGCAGGGCGGACGACGGACGGCGAAATGCTGTTCGAGCGTCTGATCGCCAAATATGCCAAGGCGGGAGAGCCCGGACAGGGTTGATCGACAACAATGGCACGGCTGGATTTTACCGCCGCCGCGGAAGCCGATCTTGAGAGCATCGGCGACTACATTGCCCAGGACAATCCGCTGGCAGCCATCCGCATGGTCTTGGATATCCGGGATCATTGCAGAAAAATCGCGTCGCTGCCCGCAATCGGACGAAACCGTCCAGAGTTAGGCGTTGGCTTGCGCAGCCTGTCCGTTTCACCCTACCTGATCATATACAGAGCGGGGGAAGCGGACCGAATCATCGTGATCCGCATCGTCCACGGTGCGCGCGACCTGCCGCAGGTGATGAGGGAATAGCCTCCTTCACCCCACCCCGGTCGCCTTCGCGTATTTCCGCTTCGCCACCTCCAGCGATGCCAGAAGCTGCTGGCCGGTCGCCCCGCCGTCGCCGCTGACGCGGCCGGTCATCACCGCCCTGATCGCGTCGACATGGGCCTTGAACAGCAGATGCTCGTTGGCGGTCACCGTGGTCAGGCCGCTGCGGGTCGCCTCATAGAGCGACTTGGCGATGTGGGTGATCAGCGGATAGCCGAAGATGCCGCCCTGCCCGCGCATCTCGTGGGCCGAGCGGTTGACCTGGGCCAGCAGGCCGGCCACCGCGTCGGGCTCGCGCGGCAGGCGCTCGACACGCCGGCCCATCTCGTCCACCTCCGCGCCGATCCAGACGGCATAGTCGCCGGCACGGTTCAGAATCTCTTCCTCCGCGGCGGCCAGGATCTCGGGCGGCAGGGTTGGCACCGGATCGCGCGGGGCGAGGCCGGCCTTGGCGCCCAGCCGGTTGGGCAGGTCGAAATAGATGACGGGGAAGCGGTCGATGCCGCGCGCCTTCGACGCGCTGTGCACCATCAGGATCTCCGACGGCGCGGTCATCCGGCAATCCATCGCCACCGGCTTGTCGGCGCGGCGGCGGTCGGGGCCGAAATAGCCCTTGGCCAGCACGAAGCGGCGCGGCCGGGCGATGGCGAACAGCAGCCGGCTGGCGATGGTCTGGGCGGAAAAGGGCTTGGCGATGAAGTCGGTCGCGCCGAGATCGCGCGCCTGCTCCACATAATGCCGGTCGGCAGCCCCCGACAGCATCAGCACCGGCAGGAACTTGTCCGGGCTCTTCGGGCTGTAGCGGATCCAGCGCAGCAGCATCAGCCCGTTCACCTCGGGCATCACCAGATCGGACAGGATCAGGTCGACCGGGGCGGTGCCCGGCGGCAGGGCCGCGCGGCGCTCCTCCAGCCAGCGGATGGCGTCGGCGCCGCTCGCCACCCCCTCCACCCGGCCGATGCCGATGGTCCGCAGAGTCGCCGTCAGGACCGTGCGGATGAAGCTGCTGTCCTCCACCACCAGGACCGAAAGAAGATCGAGCTTCGGCTGGGTCATCGCCTTCTGCTTCGCCAACCGGGACATATGCCCGCATTCAGTTTCCACTTCTGGCACAACCGGACCCGATTGGCGAGCGGCAAGCGGAACGGAAGACAAACCGCGCGGTGGCGGTTACCCTCCCCCGGCCGAAAAGGCCCAGCAATCAAAGGAGAGGACTCGCCCGATGCCGCAACCCGATCACGTCATGGCCCTGCCCCTGCCGGAAAAGCCGGACCTCGACCCCGACATGCAGGCCCTGTTCGACAAGTGCGTGGAAAAGCTGGGCTTCGTGCCGAACGTGCTCCAGGCCTACAGCCTGCGGCCGAAGAAGCTGCGCAACTTCGCGATGATCTACAACGAGCTGATGCTGGGCGAGAGCGGCCTCAGCAAGCTCGAGCGCGAGATGATCGCGGTGGTCGTCTCCTCCGCCAACCATTGCTATTACTGCCTGGTCGCCCACGGGCAGGCGGTGCGCAAGCTGTCCGGCGATCCGGAACTGGGCGAGATGCTGGTCGCCAACTACCGCGTCGCCCCGCTGGAGCCGCGCCAGCGCGCCATGCTCGACTTCGCCTGGAAGCTGACCAAGGAACCGATGTCGGTGGGCGAGCCCGACCGCGAGGCGCTGCGCGCCGCCGGATTCAGCGCCGAGGACATCTTCGACATTGCCGACACGGTCGGCTTCTACAACATGTCCAACCGCTTGGCGACCGCGGTGGACATGATCCCGAACCGCGAGTACCACAGCCAGGATCGCTGAGGGCCGGATAAGTCCCGGTCTTTCACCGGCATCGCAACCGGCAGCCTTATCGGCAGTCTCCAAGGCCACACAGGGTAGGTATCATGGCGATCGTCCGTTTCTTCGTCCGTCTGTTCGCGCTCATCGGCCTGCTGCTGGTGGTCGGCGCGGTGGCGGTGGTGGTGCTGGCGGTCCGTCACGAACCCACCCTGCCCGCCGCCGTGGTGCTGGAACTCGACCTGACCAAGCCGCTGGCCGAGAGCGACGACGGCAAGTTCGGCAGCCTGTTCGAACACCAGACCACGCTGCGCGAGGTGCTGGACGCGCTCGACGGCGGCCGGCGCGACCCGAAGGTGAAGGGTGTCCTCGCCCGCTTCGGCGACGACAGCATCGGCTTCGCCCAGACCCAGGAGCTGCGGACCGCCATCGAGCGGTTCCGCGCCTCGGGCCGCTTCGCCGTCGCCTTCGCCGAGGAGTATGGCGGGGCCGGGGCCGGCAACCGCTCCTACCTGCTGGCCAGCGCCTTCGACGAGGTGTGGCTGCAACCGCTGGGCACGCTGGGCATCACCGGCCTGTCGGCGGAGCTGCCCTTCGCCCGCGACGCCTTCGACCAGCTGGGCGTGCAGCCGAGCTTCGCCCAGCGCGAGGAATACAAGAGCTTCGCCGAGACCTTCACCAAGTCCGGCATGACCCCGGCCAACCGCGAGATGATGGAGGCGCTGGTCGGCGACCTCGGCAACCAGCTGGTCGACGGCATCGCCAAGAGCCGGCGCCTCGCCCCCGCCGCGGTGCGCGCCGCCATGGACAAGGCGCCACTGCTGAGCAAGGAGGCGCTCGACCAGAAATTCGTCGACCGGCTCGGCTATGCCGACGAGGCGCGGGACGAGGCGCTGAAGCGGGCCGGCGCCGGGGCGGAGACTCTGGATCCGGCCGATTACCTGTCGGTCGCCGGCAGCCCCAACGGCGAGGGGCCGACCATTGCCCTGATCCACGCCGTCGGCACCATCACCGGCGGCGAGAGCGGCAAGCCGACGGTTGGCGGGATGTCCGCCGGGTCGGACACCATCGTCAAGGCCATCGAGGAAGCGGCCGACGATCCGGATGTGCGCGCCATCCTGTTCCGCATCGACAGCGGCGGCGGTGCGGTTTCCGCGTCGGAGGCGATCCGGCGGGCCCTGGTCAAGGCGCGGCAGAGCGGCAAGCCGGTGATCGCCAGCATGGGCGACACCGCCGCGTCGGGCGGCTACTGGATCGCGCTGGCCGCCGACCGCATCGTCGCCTCCCCCGCCACCGTCACCGGCTCCATCGGCGTCGTCGCCGGCAAATTCGCCATCGGCGGCCTGTCCGACAAGCTCGGCATCCATTGGGACCGGGTGCAGGGCGCCAAGAATGCCGGCATGTGGTCGCCGCTGCATCCCTTCGAAGGCGGCGAATCCGAGCGGCTGAACGCCATCATCGAGGACACCTACGCCAACTTCCTGCAACGGGTGGCGGAGGCCCGGCGGATGACGCCGGAACAGGCGCGCGGCATCGCCAAGGGCCGCGTCTGGACCGGCGCCCAGGCCCGCGACCTCGGCCTCGTCGACGATCTCGGCGGCCAGGAACAGGCGCTGACGCTGGCCCGCACCGCCGCCGGCCTGTCCCCCGATGCCCCGGTGAGCCTGATCCCCTACCCGCCGCCGAAGTCGGTGACCGACCAGATCCTCGATCTGGTGTCCCGCAAGGGCGAGCTGGTCGGCGCGCTCGCCGCCGTGGCCGAACTGCGGCCGCTGCTGGCGCAGCTCCGCCCGCTGCTGGCCGCCACCCAGGGCGACGGCGTGCAGGCCCGCATGCCGCCGATGTCGCTCGGGCGGTGAGTCCGACCATTCAGAAAAATCCCCTCTCCCCCCCGGGGAGAGGGTTAGGGTGAGGGGGGTGCGCGGCGGCCCTTACCCGAGAATCCTCCCCGTGCATCCCCCTCACCCCGACCCTCTCCCCGGGGGGGAGAGGGGGACCTCACTGTTCGAAGATCTTCACGTCCGAGACGCCTGACCATGACCGAGACCGCCACCCGCGCCGCAGAGCCCGATCCGGCCCATCCCGTCTTCACCCACCAGGAAATCCTGCGGGTGTTCAGCGGGGTGGCGCTGGCGATGCTGATGGCGGCGATGGACCAGACCATCGTCGCCACCGCGCTGCCGACGATGGCGAGCCAGTTCGGCGGGCTGGAGATGCTGCCCTGGGTGGTCACCGCCTATCTGCTGACCTCCACCACGACGACGCCGATCTACGGCAAGCTGTCCGACCTCTATGGCCGCAAGCGCGTGCTGCAAACGGCGATCCTGCTGTTCCTGGTCGGCTCCGTCCTGTGCGCCGCGGCGCAGAGCATGACCCAGCTGATCCTGTTCCGGGGGTTGCAGGGGCTGGGCGGCGGCGGGCTGATGTCGCTGGCCTTTACCATCATCGGCGATGTCGTCGCCCCGCGCGAACGCGGGCGGTACCAGGGCATGATCGGCGGCGTCTTCGCGCTGGCCAGCGTCGCCGGGCCGCTGCTGGGCGGCATCTTCACCGAGACCATCGGCTGGCACTGGATCTTCCTGATCAACCTGCCGCTGGGCGCCGCGGCACTCGCCATGACCCGCAGTACCCTGTCGCGCCTGCCCGCCGGCCGGGCGAAGCCGCGCATCGATCTGGCCGGGGCGGCGCTGCTGACCGGGTCCGTGACCAGCCTGCTGGTCGTTGCCACCCGCGGCGACGCCATGGGCTGGGGCAGCCCGGCGGCGCTGGCCCTGCTGGCGGCCGGCCTCGTCATGCTGGCGATCTTCCTGTGGCACGAGCGCCGGATCGAGGAGCCGATCCTGCCGCTGCACCTGTTCCGCCGCCCGGTGGTGGCGGTGGCGACGCCGGTGGTGGCCGTGTCGGCGATGGTGCTGTTCGCCGGCATCGTCTATCTGCCGCTGCATCTCCAGCTGGTGCAGGGGACCAGCGCCACGGTGTCGGGCCTGCTGCTCCTGCCGCTGGTGCTGGGCATGACCGTCGGGTCGGTCGGCGGCGGACGGCTGATCGCCAAAACTGGGCGCTACAAGGCCTTCCCGCTCGCCGGGCTGGCCCTGTCCGGCGTCATGTACGCCCTGCTGGGCAGCCTGCCGGCGCTGGCGGCCGACGGGCTGTGGTCGACGCTGATCCTGGTGCCGCTGGGCATGGGGCTGGGTCTGGTGATGCCGGTGATGACGGTCGCCGTGCAGAATGCGGTGGAGCATCGCGACCTGGGGGCCGCCACCGCCGCGGTCGGCTTCTTCCGCTCGCTCGGCGGGTCGGTCGGCGTCGCGGTGTTCGGCGCCGTCTTCAACGCCGTGGTATCCGAACGGCTTGAGGGGGCCGGCCTGTCCGGCCGCGCGGTTCTGGAGCATGGCGCCGCCGCCCTCGCCGGCCTGCCCGCCGCCGCCCGCAGCGGGGTGGTGGCGACGCTGGAGCATGGCTTCGCCACCCTGTTCCTGCTGGCCGCGGCGCTGGCCGTTGTCTCCTTCGCCATGACGCTGTTCCTGAAGGAGCTGCCGCTGCGCTCCGCCAACCCCGGCCGGGCGGAAACCGCACCGGCGGCGGAAGGCTGAGCGCCAGCCGTCAAGAATGATCGCTGGGGAAATGCCTGGGCTGCCCCAGCTTGTCCTCGATGTAGAGCAGGTTGACCAGCACCAGCACGACGACGGCGAGCGGCGTCGCCAGGAACATGCCCATGATGCCGAACAGCACGCCGCCGGCGGCAATCGCGCCGATGGTGACCACCGGCGGCAGATCCACCACCCGCTTCTGCAACAGCGGCGTGATCACGTTTCCTTCGATCTGCTGGATGACCAGATAGAGCCCGGCGACCCACAGCGCGTCCTGCGGCGACTGGGCGAAGCCGATCAGCAGGGCCGGCACCGCCGCCAGGAAGGGGCCGACCAGCGGGATGAACTCCATCAGCCCCGCGACCATGCCCAGCGCCAGCGCCGACGGGATCCCGAGCAGCCAGAGCCCGACCGCGATCATCGTGCCGACCGCCGCCATCGCCACCAGCTGCCCGATCAGCCATTTCCACAGGCTGTCGCCAGCCACGTCCATCACCTCGCAGGCCCGCTTCTGCCCGCGCGGCGGCACCAGCAGAACGACGCCGCGCTGATAGAGCCCCGGCGACGCTGCCAGATAGAGCGCCGCGAACATCACCACCACCGCGTCGCCGACGACATAGACGAGGCCGGAGGCGAAGCTGCTCAGCTGGTTCATCCAGGGCCATTCCTTGCCCTGCTCCATGATGCGGTCGCGCCAGCCGTCGGGCAGCATGCCCATCGCCTTGGTCACCTGCTCCTGCAACTGGCCGAGCTGGGCCGCCATCGAGGTGCCCATCAGCCAGCCGCCGCCGCCGACCAGCAGGACCAGCGTCAGCAGCACGATGGCCAGCGACCAGCCATGGCCGAGCCCGGTCGCCCGCTGTACATAGCCGGTCAGCCGCTGCAACAGGATGGCGAACAGGACGCCGGTGAAGATCAGCAGAAGCGTGCCGGAGATCCGCCACAGGAAGATGCTCAGCGCCGCCACCCCGGCGACGATCAGCACCTTCCAGGTGAAGACGGCCAGTTCGCCGCGCCCGGCCCGTGCCGGCGGCTCGGTCTGAGTCGGCGGCTCGGTCTGGGCCGCCCCGCCGCTGGGGGGTGTCGCTTGATAGGCGGTGGGCCGGCTGGGTGTCGCCATCTCTTCAAACTCCCGCACTCGCGGCCGTCGGAGAGACAGCCTCGCGGGAAGAACGCGCGAGGTCCGCAGACGTTGCGCACCGTCGGCAGGCTAGGCCGTCGGCGGTAGTCCGAAGATCGATATGGAAGCTGCTTCGAACCGCCCCATATCAGCAGTGACGCCAAGGAGTCATTCTCGCTGATGTCACTTGAAGAGCCCGCCTCACGGCGGGCTTTTTTTTGGCCTGCTATCGGCCTCCCTTACCGGCGCGCCTCCGGCGGGAACACCAGGCTGACCTTCAGCCCGGGCTCGCTGTCGCTCAGCTCCAGCTTCGCGCCATGCAGCGTCGCCACCGCATCGACGAGGCTCAGCCCCAGCCCGTTGCCGGGCGAGGCGCGGGCGGTGTCGAGCCGGACAAAGCGTTGCAGAACCTTGTCGCGCATGTCCGGCGGAATGCCGGGACCGCTGTCGGCGACCTCGATGCAGGCGGCGCGGCCGGGAGCCGGACCGTCGAGGACCAGCGTGATGCTGCCGCCGTCCGGCGTGTATTTGATGGCGTTGTCCAGCAGGTTCGACACCACCTGCGCCAGAAGCTGCCCATTGCCGTTGACGACCGGCTTGCCGCGGATGTCGACGGACAGGCGCTGCCCGCGCTCGTCCGCCACCGGTTCGTAGAGGTCGGCGGCGAGTTCCACCACCTCCGCCAGATCGACCGGCACGAAGTCCTGCCGCTTGGCGCCCGATTCCGCCTCCGCAATCGACAGCAGGGCGGTGAAGGTGGCGAGCAGCCGGTCGGCCTCGACGATGGTGTCCTGCAACACGGAACGATAGACCTCCGGGTCCTCCGTCTCGTGCAGAAGGGCCAGTTCGATGCGGGAGCGCAGGCGGGTCAGCGGCGTGCGCAGGTCATGGGCGACGCTGTCGGTCACCTGCTTCATGCCGGTCATCAGCCGTTCGATGCGGTCCAGCATGGCGTTGAGGTTGCCGGCAAGCCGGTCCATCTCGTCGCCGCCGCCGAACCGCGGTACCCGGTCGCTCAGGTCGCCGCTCATGATCTGGCGGGTGGTGCGGTTGATCGCCTCGATCCGCCGCATGGCGCCGCGGCTCATCAGCAGCCCGCCGCCCAGCCCGAGCAGGGCGGTCGCCCCCAGGATCCAGCCGAGCGAGCGGAACATCCGGGTGCGCAGCTGGTCGATCTCGCTCATGTCGCGGCCGACCAGCAGGCGGAACTGCCCCGGCAGGGTGAAGGTCACCGCCTGGGCGGTGGAAGGCCGGTCGGTCACCCCGCCATAGTCGGCGACCTTGAAATGGGTCCAGCCGCTGGCATTGGGCACCGCCGCCGGCCAGCCCGACAGGTTGCCGGCCAGGATCACCCCCGCCGCCGTGGTCAGCAGATAGATGGAGTTGTTGTTGGCGACCGCGCTGCGCGTCCGCACCACATCGACGAGGCCGGGCAGCCCGTAGTTGCGGTAATGGTCCTGAAGCCCGGCGACCTCCAGCGCGATGGTCTCGCCGATCTCCTGCTCCAGGAATCCCGCGGTGGTGCGGTAGACGACGCCCAGGATCAGCCCGACCGAAAGGACGAACATCGCCAGATAGAGCAGCGCCAGCCGGAACGCCGTGGTCCGCACCAGACGCAGCACGGCGGCGACAAAGCCGTGCAGGCCGGCGGCGGCCGCGCCCTCATGCTTCATGCGTCACGCACTTCCATCGAAACCCTTACGCCTCCGCCGCGCGCAGGCTGTAGCCGGCGCCGCGCACGGTGTGGATCAGGGGGGTTGGGAAATCCTTGTCGATCTTCTGGCGCAGACGGGCGATGTGCACGTCGATCACGTTGGTCTGCGGATCGAAATGATAGTCCCACACATTCTCCAGCATCATGGTGCGGGTCACCACGCTGCCGGCATTGCGCATCAGATATTCCAGCAGAGAGAACTCGCGCGGCAGCAGGTCGATGGCCTTGCCGGCGCGCCTGACGCTGCGCGACAGCAGGTCGAGTTCCAGGTCGCCGACCGACAGGCGGGTCTGCGGCTGGGCGGCACCGCGCCGGCGCACCAGCACCTCGATCCGCGCCAGCAGCTCGGAAAAGGCGAAGGGCTTGGTCAGGTAATCGTCGCCGCCGGCCTTCAGCCCCTTCACCCGGTCATCGACGCTGCCCAGCGCCGACAGGAACAGGACGGGCGTGTCGTTGCCCGCCGCCCGCAGCACCTGCACCAGCGACAGGCCGTCGCGGCCGGGCAGCATGCGGTCGACGACCATCACGTCGTAATGCTCGGCCCCGGCCAGGAACAGGCCTTCCTTCCCGTCGTTGGCGACGTCCACCACATGGCCGGCCTCCTTCAGCCCCTTGGCAAGGTAGCTGGCGGCCTGGCGATCATCTTCTATGACGAGAATTTTCATGAGCACGAGTGTAGCCTCCCAAAACAGCCCGGCCAAGCACGAGGGTGTCGTGCCCGGCCGGACTTTCCGTCACTCAAAGAGCGCGTTGCCTCACGCCTTCAGCTTCAGCGCGACGAAGGACTCGTTGCCCTGCCGGTTGATCAGCATCAGCAGCGCCTTCTGCCCCGCCTTCTCGGCCTCGCTCACCTGATGGCGGACGTCGGCCGGGCTCTTCACCAGGGTGTCGCCGACCCGCTCGATCACGTCGCCGGGACGGACCGGCACGTCGACGCTGGAGGACAGGCCGGTCACCACCACGCCCTGGACATCCTCGCCGATGCCCAGCCGCTTGCGCGCCGCCCGGTCCAGCGGGGCGAGCTTCAGCCCCTTCACCGGCGCGACATCCTCATGCTCGGCGGAGCCCTTGCCGGAGTCGGTCTCGGCGGCGGCCATCTGCTGCTGTTCGGACAGGCGGTCGATGCGCACCGGCACCGTCTTCTCGCGGCCCTCGCGCAGGATCTTCAGGTCCACCGTGTCGCCGGCCTTGGTATCCGCGACATGGCGGGTCAGGTCGCGCAGGTTGTTGACCGGCTTGCCGGCATAGGACAGCACCACGTCGCCCTGATGCAGGCCGGCGCGCTGGGCCGGGCTGTCGGCGGTCACCTCGGCCACCAGTGCCCCCTTGGCGCTGGGCAGCCCGACGCTGTCGGCGATGTCCGGCGTCACCTCCTGGATCTTCACGCCGAGCCAGCCGCGCTCGACCTTGCCGCTGTCCTTCAGCTGGGCCACCACCTCCTTGGCCAGGTTGGAGGGGATGGCGAAGCCGATGCCGACCGACCCGCCGTTGGGCGAGTAGATGGCGGTGTTGATGCCGATCACATGCCCGCTGAGGTCGAAGGTCGGGCCGCCCGAGTTGCCGCGGTTGATGGCGGCGTCGAGCTGGAAGTAATCGTCGTAGGGGCCGCTGTGGATGTCGCGGCCGCGGGCCGACACGATGCCCTTGGTGACGGTGCCGCCCAGCCCGAACGGGTTGCCGACCGCCATCACCCAGTCGCCGACGCGGGTCTTGTCGCTGTCCGCCCAGTCGACCGACGGCAGCGGCTTGTCCGACTTGACCTTCAGGAGCGCGAGGTCGGTCTTGGCGTCGCGGCCGATCAGCTTGGCCGGCATGGCGGTGCCGTCCTGCAGGGTGACGGTGATCTCGCTGGCGCCGTCGATGACGTGGTTGTTGGTCACGACATAGCCGGCGGGATCGATGATGAAGCCGGACCCCAGCGCCCCGGTCTTGCCGCGCGGACCCTGGTCCTGATCCTGGTCGCCGTCAGGACCGCCATTCGGGCCGCCATTCCGGTTCATCTGGTCCTGGAACTGGCGGAAGAACTCCTCGAATGGGGTGCCGGGGGGCACGCCGGGGATCGCCGGGCCGCGCTGGGTCCGTGCTTCGGCCTTGGCCTCCTGGGTGGCGGCGATGTTGACCACGGCCGGGCTGACCTTGGCGGCGAGGTCGGCGAAGCTGGCCGGCGTGTCCTGCACCATGGCGACGGCCGGCGGCGCGGCGTTCTGCTGGGCCTGCGAAACCGCCCAGCCGGTCAGCGCCGGAGCCGTCAGCACCGTGGAGCCCAGCAGCAGGGCGGCGACGGTCCGGCGCAGGCGGCCCGCACGCCCGATCTCGCGCTGGGGCTTCGACTGGGAATTGGCAGGAGGAAAGGTGGTCATGACGGCGACACTCCGATCAGGCGGTTCCGACTGTGGGGAAGTGCGTTGGCGGTCCGGCCGCCGCGGCACCTCACCGCTGTTGTCCCCAACATAGGAACCCGCCCTTCACCGCCGCCTTGCGACCGGATGAAAGAAATTTCAGGCTGGCGGGCCGGACCGGCCGGATCGGCCGCGCCGCCTTACTCGCCGATCAGATGCAGCGCGATCTCCCGCCGGTGCGGGCGGGCGCGGTGTTCGAACAGGTAGACGCCCTGCCAGGTGCCGAGCGCCGGCTCCCCCGCCATCACCGGGATCGACAGGCTGACGCCGGTCAGGGCGGAGCGGATGTGGGCGGGCATGTCGTCCGGCCCCTCGGTGGTGTGGGCGTAGAGCGACGGGTCCTCCGCCACCAGACGGCGGAAGAAGCGCAGAAGGTCGGCCTGCACGTCGGGATCGGCATTCTCCTGGATGGTCAGGGAAGCCGAGGTGTGACGGCAGAGCACCGTCAGCAGCCCGGTCTCCATCCCCTGCTCCGCCACCCAGCGCCGGATCTGGGCGGTCACCTCGACCAGCCCGGCGCCGCGGGTGGGAACGGTCAGGGTCGTGACGGCTTGTCGCATGGCGTGCGGTCTCCTTCATGGTTCGCCGGCTTGGTTCCGGGGGCAGGCAATACCAGATGTCTCTACCCCAACGGTGTCGCCCGAATAAGATCGTTGGCGCACTGTTTTTGTCGGAAAGCCAAGGAGGAAGACGGCGCATGGACATCACCGGCACCCACAGCGTTCCCGGACCGCGCGACCGCGTGTTCGCGGCACTCTGCGACCCGGCGGTGCTGATGCGCTGCATCCCCGTGCTGGAAGAGATGGAGCGGCTGTCGGCCACCGACTATGCGGCGCGGGTCCGCACCACGCTTGGGCCGATGAAGGCGCGCTTCTCCGGCCGGCTGCGGTTGGAGCCGGAAGACGGCGCCCACCGCTACCGGCTGGTCGCCCAGGGCAATGGCGGGCTGGCCGGCGCGGTGAAGGGCGAGGCCTTCGTAATGCTGGAGGAGGAGGACGGCCGGACCCGGCTGACCTACAGCCTGTCGGTGGCGCTCGGCGGAGCGGTCGGCCGGCTGGCGGTGAAGCTGGTGCAGGCCAAGACCGACCGCGTGCTCGCCGGCTTCTTCGAGCGCTTCGCGGAGGAGGTCGACGGCCGCCCGGAGTGAGAGGGCTGGTGAGGAGACGGGCGATGCGGCGCAATGCCGCAGGGCCGGAGAGCGCCTTTCGCAGATGCAGCATCATGGGTCAGGATGACAGGCGTCGCGGGTGCTCTTTGCCGGTGGAGATGCCGAGTGGTCCTGTCCCAGCCCACTGCCCACAGCCTTGACCGAATTCCCGCTGCGGACGCCGCCGCGACCGACCGCATGATCTTCGGCCGCATCCTGGCGCTTGCCGCCGCCGATCCGGCGCGGACGATGACAGGATCGCTGGCGCTGACCAAGGCCGAGCTGACGGAGCTTGCCGCAAGACACGCGCCGCAGTTCGCCGGCGCCGTCGCCGCGCTCCCCGATAAGGGCGAGGCCGGCGGGGACGACTCCGGCGAGGATGCCATCGAAGAGGCCGACCTGCGGGCCTTCCTGGCCGAGCATGGCGCGACGGGGGCCGACGAGGAGCGCTGGCTGGCCGCCATCCTGGCCCGCCGGTCGCTGGAGCCCAACCATCTGTGGCAGGATATGGGGTTCCACGACCGCGGCGAACTCAACGCCATGTTCCGGCGGCATTTCCCGGCGCTGGTGGCGCTGAATTCCGGCGACATGAAATGGAAGAAGTTCTTCTACCGCCAGCTTTGCGAGCGCGAGGGGCTGATGCTGTGCAAGTCCCCCAACTGCGAGGTGTGCGACGACGTCGAGGTCTGCTTCGGCGAGGAGTCCGGGGATCCGCTGTCCACCCTCTCCCGCCTCGCGCGCAACGGGTAAGGAGGCTCAGCGCGGCTGGGCGCCCAGATCCTCGAAGGCCATGCCCTTGTCGGTGCGGCGGAAGCGGCCCTTGCCGTTGACGGTCAGCGGCGGCTGGCCCGGCTGCGGCACGAAGGTGGCGGCGTAATAGCAGTCATACTGGCCGCTGCCGTCAGGGCTGCCGCCGGTTGGGCCGCCCTTCGGCTTCGCCTCGACGCAGCCCTGCTTGCGGAAATTGTCGAAGGCGCGGAAGGCGGCATTGCCCTGGCGCTCCAGCGTGCGGCGCGTGTGCGCCTCAACCAGCTTGCGCATGTCGCCCTCCGACGGCTCGCCCGAACAGGCGGCGAGCAGAAGCGTGGCGATCAGGATGAGGCAGCGCCTCACCGCCCGCCCAGCAGCCGGTCGACCCGCTCCTTCAGGGCGGCGAAGGAGGGCGGCTTGACCACGAAGCCGTTGACCCCCAGCGCCATCGCCTGCTTCACGATCTCGGATTCGGTGTGGTTGGTCAGGAACACCACCGGGGCGCGGGGGTTGGCGGCTTCGGTGCTGGCGCGCAGGCGGGCCAGGAATTGCAGGCCGGAGACCGGCTTCATGTCGATGTCGCAGACGATCAGGTCGGGATTGACGCGGATGCACTCGTACATCGCCGACTCGCCGTTGTCGGCCTCCGTCACGTCGCGGAAGCCGATCTGGCTCAGGATCTGGACGATGGTGCGGCGGACGAAGGGCTGATCCTCGACGACCAGGATCCGAAACTGGGAATAGTCGATCGCCTGCATATCCACTCCCATTCCTCCAGCCAATACACCGCATCCCACTGATACCGCCCGAACCGATGGCGGGCAATCGAAGGTCGGTTACCGGCGGATGGAATATGATTTTGGTTCTGTAAATTTTCCGACAATTTGTAGTGCCGGAGCCGTCATCCGCCGGCCTGGACCCGGCCGGGGAACAGGCGCTCCAGCACCGTGCGCAGACGGTCCATGGTCAGCGGCTTGTGCAGGCAATCGTCCATCCCGGCGGCGCGGCAGCGCGCGTCGTCCTCGGCATCCGTGCCGGCGGTCAGCGCCACGATGGGCACGCGGCCAACCTCCCCCGGCAAGGCGCGGATGGCGCGGGCGGCCTCGTGGCCATCCATCACCGGCATCTGCACGTCCATCACGATCAGGTCGAACCGCCTGTCCGTCGCGGCGGCCAGCCCCTGCGCCCCGTCCTCCGCCGTCGTCACCGTGTGGCCCAGCGCCTTGAAGAAGCCGGCGGCCACCAGACGGCCGATGGGGTTGTCCTCCACCAGCAGGACCGACAGGGCGGCAGGACGCAGCACGGCCCGCACCGGGATGCGGACGGTCAGCCACTCTGCGGCCTCGCCATCCGGCCCGTCGGCCGGCAGATGCCCGCCCAGCCGCCGCACAAGGGGTTGGACCGCGGCCAGCAACAAGGGGTGCAGCCGGGCCGCTCCGCGACGGCGCAGCGTCAACTCGGCGGCATCGCCGGCCGGCCGCAGCGACAGGGACAGCGACGCTCCCCCCTCCGCGGCCAGCAGCGACAGCAGCCCCCGCAGCCCGGCAGCATCGCCGGTGAACTCCTCCTCCGCCCCGCTTTCAATCGACAGTGCCTTCGCATCGGCGGCCAGCGCCGCCAGCGTCAGGCTCTCCTCCACCGTGGCGCCCGGTCCAATCGGGCGCAGGGCCGCCATGGTGGTGCGCAGGGCGGCGCCCGCCGCCTGGACGGCGAGCAGCCGGTCCTGCTGGCGCGGCAGCAGCGGCGATTCGAGCGCGGCGGCCGTCAACGCCAGCATCGGATCGAGCGCCGCCACAACCGCAGCCCCCGCCGCATCGAGCAGCGATGCAGCCTCGGCCCGGCCCCGCTGCGCCTCGGCCAGCGCCATCCGCAGCCGGTTCTCCCGCATCTGGCGCCGGCGGGCGGCCGACACCGCGCTGCGCAGGGCGTCTCCATCGTCCTCACCATCGCCGGCCGGCCGTGCATCCTGCGCTCCTGCCGCGATGAAGCCCGCACTGTCGTGCCCCTGCCCCTCCGGCAGCAGGACCACCACCGCCGGGGCCGGTTCCAGCCGGGCCAGAGCCTCGACCGCCGCCACCGTGGGAGCATCGAGCAGCACCACAGTTTCCCCGGAGTCCGCACGGCCGCGCAGCCGGTCCAAGGCGGCGGCCACCGTGTCCACACGCACCAGCTCCGGGAAAAGCAGGGCGGGCGCCCCGGCGGGCGTCGCCGCCTGCGACACCAGAAGCACCGGCTCCGTCGCCGCCGACCTGGGTCGGATCATGGGCTGGGCCTTGAATCCTTCTGCCATTTTTCCTCGAACGAACCGTCAGCTGGCGATGGAGGTGGGAGCGGAGGCCGCGGCGAAGACCGGGCCGGGATAGCCGTCGCCGATCACCACCCGGTTGCGCCCCGCCGCCTTCGCCTCATACAGCGCGCGGTCGGCGCGGCCAAGCGCCCGTTCGATGCAGGCATCGTCCTCGCCGGACATCGCGACGCCGATGCTGACGGTCATGCGGATGCATCCCTGCCCATGGTCGGCGGGGTCCAGCGGCACGTCGGCCAGCGCCAGCCGGTGGCGGAGCCGTTCCGCCACCTCGCCCGCCGCGGCCAGCGGGGTTTCCGGCAGGATGATCGCGAACTCCTCGCCGCCCAGACGGCCGATGTGATCGGTGTCGCGCAGCTCGCCGCGGCAGATCTCCGCCAGCCTGACCAGCGCCCGGTCGCCAATCGCATGGCCGTGGCTGTCGTTGATCGCCTTGAAGCGGTCGATGTCGAGCATCAGGACGGAAACCGGCCGGCCATAGCGGCGCAGCCGGGCCATCTCGACCTCCGCCAGCTCCAGGAAGCGGCGGCGGTTGTTGAGGCCGGTCAGCGGGTCGGTGGTCGCCATGCGGCGCAGCTCGCTCTCCACCCGCTTGCGTTCCGACACGTCGCGGATCACCGCGGTGAACAGCAGGCCATGGGCATGGTGCAGCTTGGCGATCGACACCTCCGCCGGAAACTCCCGCCCGTCGGCGGTCAGCCCCTGGACCTCGCGGCGGTTGGTCATCACCTGGGCCTGCACCTGCGACGCGCTGAAATTGGCGATGTGGACATCGTGATCCGCCCGGAAGCGTTCGGGGATCAGCAGCGACAGCGGACGGCCCAGGATGTCGTCGGCATCGTAGCCGAACAGGCTTTCCGCCGCCCGGTTGAACAGGGTGATGTTCAGATCGGCGTCGGTGGTCAGGATGGCGTCCTGCGCCAGCCCGATGATGCCCTGCAGCCGCTCCTCCGACAGGCGCAGCTCCTCCTCCAGCCTTTTCCGGGCCCTGGCGTGCTGGACGGCGCGCCACATCAGCGGCCCGTCGGTCTGCCCCTTGACAAGATAGTCCTGGGCGCCGTGGGCCAGGATCTCCAGCGCGAAATCCTCGTCGTCATAGCCGGTCAGCACCACCAGCGGCAGCGACGGCGCATCGGCATGCAGGCGGGTCACCGTCTCCAGCCCGAAGCTGTCGGGCAGCGACAGGTCGAGCAGCACGACGTCGCAGGCGTTGCGGTGCAGCCAGGCCCGCGCCTCCTTCAGCGACGTGGCGCGGGCCACGCTGGAGCGGCGGGCATAGGGCGCCAGCGACCGGATGACCAGCCGCGCGTCGGCGTCCTCGTCCTCGACCAGCAGGATCGCCGTGCGGCCCTCATGCGGTTCCTGGAGCCGGGACAGGATCGGCTTGCTCGATGATAAGGCGATGGACATGGCGGACCTCCCTCACCGTGGCAGCCGGACGACGCGGAACCAGTATTCCTCGATGCTTTTCACCGCATCGAAGAAGGCGTCCATGTCCATCGGCTTGGTGATGAAGCTGTTGGCGCCCAGCAGATAGCTGGCGTTGACGTCGCGGTCGACGTCGGAGGTGGTGAGGATCACCACCGGAATTGTCTTCAAATCCTCGTCCGCCTTCAACTCCTGCAACACCTCGCGGCCGTCCATCCGCGGCATGTTGAGGTCCAGCAGGATCAGGTCCGGCCGGGCGGTGCCGGCGAAGGGCCCCTGGCGGCGCAGATAGGCCATCGCCTCCACCCCGTCGCGGACATGGCCGACGTTGCACAGGATGCGCCCGTCGCGCAGCGCGCGCTTGGCAAGCCCGGCATCGGCGGGATCGTCCTCGACCAGCAGGATCTCGAAGGGAGTCGTCAGGTCCTGCATCAGGGAAAACCTCGGAAGGAGGGATGGGGCAGATGGATGGAGAAGGTGCTGCCGACGCCGGGGCTGGACAGGACGGTGAGGCGGCCGCCCAGCCGTTCCACCATCTTGCGGGCGATGGCCAGCCCCATGCCGGTGCCGGGATGCTCGTCGCGCGGATGCAGGCGCCGGAACACCTCGAAAATCTGGTCGCGATAGCGCGGCTCGATGCCGATGCCGTTGTCGCGCACGTCGATCACGTCATAGCCGTCGACCCGCCGGTGGAAAATCTGCACCTCCGCCGCGCGGTAGGGATGGCGGTATTCGATGGCGTTGGCGATCAGCACGATGAAGATCTCGCGCAGCCGCCGCTCGTCGGCCTGCACCGACGGCAGGTCCGCCACGGTCACGGCGGCGCCGGCATCGGCGATGCGCCGAGCCAGCGCCGCCAGCGCCGCCTTCAATGGATCGCCGGCCGGGATGACGCCGCAGCCGAGCGGCACCCGGTCCTCCGCCAGGAAAAGCTGCACGTCGCGCAGCAGCATCTTCAGCCGCCCGGCGCCGTCGACGATCTCGCGGATGAAGCCCTCGCTCTCCTCGTCCAGCCTGCCCCTCTGCTGGCGCTCCAGCAGCTGGGCATAGCTGGCGATGGCGCGCAGCGGCTCCTGCAGATCGTGGGCGGTGGCATAGGCGAACTGTTCCAGCTCGTTCTTGGCGCGCCCAAGCTCGGCGGTGCGCAGGTCGACCTGCCGTTCCAGCGTGTGGCGACGGCCGATCGCCATGAAGGTCACCGTTTCGATCAGCAGCGACAGCAGGAAGAAGGCCAGCTGGAAGCCGCGGAAGGTCGGGTCGCCATGGGCAAGCCCCTCCCAACTGGTGCGCGGGGCCAGCGCCAGGTGCCAGTAGCCGTCGGGCAGGTTGATCCGCTCGACCAGCGGGTCGCCCTTCAGCGCCAGGGCGTCGCCGGCCACCTGCTGGCCGCCGTCGGTCACCACGGCGAAACCCAGATGCGCCGGAACCCGGTCGAACCGCACCTCGTTCAGGATGGCGCCGACGTCGAACACCAGCCCGACCGCACCCCAGGGCTTGCCCGGTCCATAGACGATCTGGCGGGCGATCAGCCCCTGCCCGCCCTGCAACAGGTTGACCGGGCCATGGACGGTCACGTCGCGGCTGACGATGGCGCGCTGCACCGTATCGGCGAAGCCCGGCCGGGCGTCCCGCAGCAGGTCGTTGCCCAGCACCTTCTCGTTGCCCTCCATCGGATAGACGATGCGGACGACGAAATCGGGAGCGGCGGAGATGTTGCGCACCCCCACCACCGACCGCCGCAGCCCCTCCGCATAGCGGGGGAACTGGTCGGCGAGGCTGCCGGTGCCGGACGCGACCTCGACGAAGGCGGTCAGGCCGCGGACCAGGGCGAGGCGCTCGTTCAGCGCGCTCGACAGGGTGCTGGCGAGCGACGAGGCGGTCAGCGCCGCGGTGGCGCGGTGTTCGGCCACCAGGACGCGGACATAGACGTCGGCCATCCAGACATAGCCGACCAGCAGCACCAGCGTCACCGCCGCCTGGACGGCGGCGGGCTTCCAGATGCGCAGTCCGCCGGCCAGCAGGCGGCGCAGGACGGCCGGCCGGCGCGGCGCGGTCAATGGCTGCGCCGTCATGATCGGATCCGGGCCTCCCCGGTGTGGGCAAACCCCGCCTGCCGGGTCGCGTCGTCCAGAGCCGGCAGGACCAGGCGGAACAGGCTGCCGCACGGGCGTCCATCCTCGCCGCGGAGGTCGTCGTCCGGAGGGTCGTCCACCCACAGACGGCCGCCATGATGCTCGACGATCTTCTTGCAGACGGCCAGCCCTACCCCGGTTCCCTCATACTCGTCGCGGCGGTGCAGCCGCTGGAAGATGCCGAAGACCCGCTCGCGGTCCCCGGCGGCGATGCCGATGCCGTTGTCGCGGATGTCGATGCGCCAGACCGCAGCCTTGCCCGGCTGGTCCAAACCCTGGCGGTCGGGGGCCACGGAGATGCGCACCACCGGCGGCCGGCCGGGCTGGCGGTACTTCACCGCATTGCCGATCAGGTTCTGGAACAGCCGCATCAGCTCGCCGTCGTCTCCGGCAACCGTTGGGCCGGCAACCATCGGGAGCATGCCTTCGTCCGGCCATTCCACGCTCACCGCGGCACCGGCATCCTGCACCGCCACCTCCAGGTTCAGCAGGGCGAGCTGCAGCGGCTCGTCCAGCGGCACCGGCCGGAAGGGCTTGGCCTTGCGCCCGACCCGCGAATAGTCCAGCAGGTCGACGATCAGCCGGTCCATGCGCTGGGCGCCGTCGCGGGCGAAGTCGATGCATTCCCGCGCCTCCTCGTCCAGCGAGCCGCCCGGCGAGCCGCCCAGGTTCCGCTCCAGCAGGGTCAGGTAGCTGGTGATGACGCGCAGCGGCTGGCGCAGGTCGTGGGAGGCGACATAGGCGAAGGCCTCCAGCTCGGCGTTCGACCGTTCGAGTTCCCGCGTCTTGCGGCCCAGCGCCTCGGCCGCCCGGCAGCGTTCGGTGATGTCGTGGATCAGCGACATCAGCATGGTGCGGCCATGCACCACGATGTTGCTGATATAGACCTCGACATCGCGGATCTCGCCCGAGGCCAGACGGTGGCGGAACTGGAACAGCCGGCGTTCGGCGCGTCCGGCCTGATGCAGCTCCTGCCGCACCATGGTGGTCGGGGCGGCGTTGATGTCCTCGATGCGCATGCTGCGCAGCCGGTCGAGCGGATAGCCGTAGAAGCTCGCCGCCGCCGGGTTGGCATCGACGATCCGCCCGTCGACCGGGTCGATCAGCAGCTTCACCGCACAGCTGGAGACGAAGATCTGCTCGAACAGCTGCTGGCGCTCACGCAGGGCCTGCTCGGCCCGCTTGCGCTCGCTGATGTCCATCACCGCGCCGACGATGCCGGCCGGCTTTCCGCCGGTGCGGCAATAGACCGCCTTGGAGAACACCACGTCGCGCAGCGTCCCGTCGGCACAACGCAGCTGGGTTTCGTAGCTCTGCGGCTTCTGGTCGGCCAGCAGGGCCTTGTCCACCGCCTCATCCGCCCCGGCGATGTCCGGCGGGGCGAGGTCGAAGACGGTGCGGCCGAACAGGGCCTGGCGGTCGATGCCCATCCAGCGCTCGAAGGCGCTGTTGGCATCGACGTAATGGCCCATCACATCCTGGACGAAGATCGGCACCGGCACCGTGTCCAGCAGCACGCGCTGGAAGCCGGCGCGGTCGTTCAGCGCCTGTTCGGCGCGCCAGCGGACGGTGACGTCCTGCACCACCCAGACATAGCCGCGTTCCGGATCGCCGGGCTTCACCGACCGGCCGATCAGCCGGCAGCGGATGTCGGCGCCATCGGCCCGGCGCATCGCCACCTCCTCGTCGAACTGGCCGCCGGCCTGCATCCTGGGATAGGCGCGCTCCCCGATCTCCTCGAACACACGGTCGTCGCCATAAATGAGGCGGGCGCTGGATCCGACGATGTCCTCCAGCCGGTGCTGGAAGGTGGCGGCGACCGACTTGTTGACGCGGCGGATCACCCGGTCGCGGTCGACCAGCAGAACGCCCACCGGCGCGTTGTCGAGGATGGCATCCAGTTGCAGCCGGCTTTCCGCCAGCTCCTCCTCCATCCGCTTGCGGGCGGTGACGTCGAGCTGGCGGCCCATCATGCGCGCCGGACGGCGCTCCGCATCCCAGGCCACCACCCGGCCGCGGTCGCGGATCCACAGCCAGCCGCCCGATGCGGTGCGGACACGATACTCGCACTCGTAACGGGGATGGCCGCCCGACAGATGGGCGGCCAGCGCCGCCTCGACCGCCGGACGGTCTTCGGGATGGATGCGGGAGCGCCAGAAATCGACCGTCGCCGGGACCTCCCCCGGCGTGAAGCCCAGCATCGTCTGCAAGCCGGGGCTGTGCCACAGCGCACCGCCGGCGATGTCCCGCTCCCACAGCCCGTTGCCGGCGGCATCGGTCGCCAGTTGCAGGCGCGGCATCGCCGAGGCCGTCCGGCCGCGCCGCCAGCGCAGACGGGTGCGGGGACTGCGCCTGATTTCCGCCGCGACGGTCGCCGCCCCAACCCCAGGATGGGTATTTTCCGCTTGGAAACATCCCGACGAGCAAGACAAGGTTGTGGTATCGACCATCACTGCGTCCCGGCCTCTTTTCCGTCGAAGGGTTACGTACAGCGGACGGGATGCCTCAAGCTGCATGCACCGCCGGCAATGAACGCAATCATATCCCTTCATCCAGCACGGACTCCCCCTGTGAAATTGTCACAGGGGACAAGTCCTCAACCTGGAGGATGAAGAAGATGCCTAGAGACTGTCTGATGCTCCCTGAAGCACCAGACAGACTCTAAGATTTTGATTTTCCGTGCGATTCACGCTTCAGACGATTCCGTCCGAACCGATCGCACTCTAACGTTCAGTGCGACGGATCGATGACGGAGCGGTAGGCCTGTCCGCTCTGCGGTCAGGCTGCCACGTCGACCGGCGAACGGTCCTTGGTGGCGATTTCCACGGCCCGCGCGAAATCGCCCGCCATCTTCTCCGCGTCGAAGGCCAGATGGATGCGGTTGTGCTCCACCGCCTTCACCACCACCGCCACCTCCGCTGCGTAGCGGTCGAGCCGCAGATGGCCGATGGCCCCCGCCAGCGAGCGGCCGTCGGTCGTCGTCACCGGATCGATCATCGCGCCGCCGATGGACAGGTTGCGCACGGTCACCGCCAGCCGGTCGCCGCCGATCAGCAGGGTTCCCGTCTCATCCACCTGGAAGCGCGGCTTGCGCCGGCGGTCGGCATCGCCGGTGGAAGTGCGGACGATGCGGACCAGAACCTGCCGCAGGCTCTCGATGGAACGGGCGACGTCGCCGGACCCGTTCTTGACATGGGTCGCCTGTTCGCCGGTGCGGTCGGCCTCTTCCGACACCGCGGCGATGCGGTACGACACTTCCTGCGCCGCCGTGGAAGTCTCCACCACGTTGCGGCTGATCTCCTGGGTGGCGGCCGCCTGCTGCTCCATCGCCGCGGCGATGGAACCGGCGATGTGGTCGATCTCGGCGATGGTCCGGCCGATTTCCTCCACCGCCTGCACCGCCTCGTCGGTCACCGACTGGATCGCGGTGATCTGGCGGGTGATCTCCTCGGTCGAGGACGCGGTCTGGTTGGCGAGGTTCTTGACCTCCTGCGCCACCACGGCGAAGCCCTTGCCGGCCTCGCCCGCCCGCGCCGCCTCGATGGTCGCGTTCAGCGCCAGCAGATTGGTCTGGCCGGCGATGGACTGGATCAGGTTGACCACCTCGCCCACCTTCGCCACCGTCTCCGACAGCGAACGGATGGTGGCCTGGGTGTGATGGCCGCTCTCCACCGCGCGGCGGGTCACCGCGCTGGAATGGGCGACCTGCGAGGAGATCTCGCGGATCGACGCGGCCAGTTCCTCGCTGGCGGCGGCGACGGTCTGGGCGTTCGCCAGCGCCTGCCCGGCGGCGGACGCCACGGTCTGGGCGTTGATGCTGACCCGCTCGGCCGAGCCGGACATGCCCTCGGCATCGTCGGCCATGGCGCCGGTGCGCTGGGCGACCTCCTCCACCGCGCGGCCAGCCTCCCGCTCCACCGTCGACGCCATGTTTTCCAGGGCGCGGCGGCGTTCCTCGTCGGCATGGCGGGCGCGCTCGACACGCTCCTGCACGGCATAGCACAGGCGCGCCTTCAAGCCGCGCAGCTGGCCGGCGATGAGGTGGAATTCGGCCGCGGCCGGCAGGTCGATGATGTGGGTCTGGTCGTTGCGGGCGATGGCGTCGAAATCGACCGAGAAGGCGGCCAGCGGGCGGCGGACGGTGCGCAGCAGCAGGAGCCCGCAGAACACCGCCCCCAGCAGGACGGCCAGCCCGGCGGCCACGGCGAACACCAGATGCCAGCGGAAATCCTCCAGTGCCCCCTCATACTCGCCCTTGGCAACCGTCAGCTGCAATTGCAGCAGATCCTTGTTGGTCTGGAACGCCGCCTGGAACAGCGGGTCGATGCGGTCGCGGACGAGGACCTCCAGCCGCAGCGAATCGCCCTGGCGCGCCAGCTCCACCGCCGGCTTCAGCCCGTCGTTCAGGAAGGCGGCGCGCTGCCTGGCGAAGCGGTCCGCCAGAATCGTCTCCTCCGGCGTCATGTAGCTGGTGACATAGTCCGCCCACAGCCGGTCGATGGTGGCGGCGTTCCCGGCGATGCGCTCATCGCGCTGTGCCATCGCCTTGGGATCGGTGCCGTCGCGGGTGTCGATGATCAGCCGCTGCAACGTCTGCACGTTGTCGCGCATATGGTCCAGGATCTGGCCGATCTGGACCGCCGGCACCGTGCGGTGCTCGTACACCGACTTCAGCGACGCGTTGCTGTCGGACATGCCGCGCAGCGTGACGCCGCCGACCGCCAGCATCGACAGGATCATGACGGCGAAGATCAGGGTCAGCCGCCCGGTCACCGTCGCCATCCAGCGGCGGAACCCCGCCCCGGCGCCTCGCCCGACCGCCTGCCCGTCGCGCACAGTCAGATGGCGCGCCCTGCCCTCGCGGATGTCGGAATAGAGCCGCTCCGCCGCCGCCACCTGATCGCGCGACGGCTTGGTGCGGATCGAGATGAAGCCGGTCACCGTCCCGTCCTCGATCACCGGCGTGACGTTGGCGCGGACCCAATAGAAGTCGCCGTCCCTGGTCCGGTTCTTCACCAGCCCTTCCCATGGCCGGCCGTCCTTGATGGTCGCCCACAGGTCGGCGAAGGCCTCCTTCGGCATGTGCGGATGCCGGATCAGATTGTGCGGAGCCCCGATCAGTTCGGATTCGGCATAGCCGCTGATGTCGGCGAATGCCTTGTTGACGAAGGTGATGCGCCCGCCCG
Organism: Azospirillum palustre; assembly: GCF_002573965.1. Taxonomy (NCBI): domain Bacteria; kingdom Pseudomonadati; phylum Pseudomonadota; class Alphaproteobacteria; order Rhodospirillales; family Azospirillaceae; genus Azospirillum; species Azospirillum palustre. Next base: position 1,706,555 of record NZ_PDKW01000043.1, read on the forward strand.
TGTCGGTACGCGACACCAGCAGGACACCGTCTTCCATCACGATTTCACGGTCGGTGATCGGTTCGTTGAGACGCATGGGACGGGGCCTCGTCAGACAATGGGCGCATTCGGGCAGGCAAGCCGGCGCGACGGGCCGCGACCGGGGGACAGACCAGGGACCGGCGCACCGCCTGGAAAAAGCGATGGTTCGGCACAGCTAACGGAATGGCGTTTCATCTACTGTGAGTAGCCCATGCCCGCACTGACACAGATCAAGTCAGCAAGCGGCGTGCCATGCACACTGAATTCTTCGCAAACCGCCGTTCCGGTTAAACCCTGACGACCGGGCAAGCACGTCTACGGGGATTCGCCGCACCCGGCGTCGCAATTTGCGAATGAAAACGCGATTCAGCCGGAAAATTATCAAATTGCGAAAGAACAAATTCCCCACGAGGAAGGCCAAGCGCCGTATCAGAGAATATTAATAAAGAAAAAACCCCTCTCTCCACTTGGAGAGAGGGGTTTCATGACTGCGACATTCCGCCGCAGCATTTCCGTATCTGTGAAAATGCCGCGAGCGGTCAGGACTTCGCCATCAGCTGTTCCAGCCAATGGATGTCGTAATTGCCGTCGATGAAGGCCTGCTGTGCGATGATGCGGTCATGCAGCGGCAGCGTGGTCTGGATGCCGCCGATCACATACTCTTCGATGGAGCGGCGCAGGCGCATCAGGCACTCGTTCCGGGTGGTGCCGTGGACGACCAGCTTGGCGATCAGGCTGTCGTAATGCGACGGCACGCGGTAGCCGTCATAGAGCGCGGAATCGACGCGAACGCCCAGTCCGCCCGGCGCGTGATAGCCGTCGATCTTCCCCGGCGACGGGATGAAGGTCTCCGGGTTCTCGGCATTCACGCGGCATTCGATGGCATGGCCTTCGAAGCGGATGTCCGACTGGCCATAGCCCAGCGGCGCACCGGCGGCGACGCGGATCTGTTCGCGGACCAGATCGATGCCGGTGATCATCTCGGTGATGGTGTGCTCGACCTGAAGGCGGGTGTTCATTTCGATGAAATAGAACTGCCCGTCCTCGTAGAGGAACTCCATCGTGCCGACGCCGCGGTAACCGATGGCCGCCGCCGTCTTCGCCGCCAGATCGCCGATGAAGGCGCGCTGTTCGGCGTTCAGCGCCGGGCTCGGCGCCTCTTCGATGACCTTCTGGTGCCGGCGCTGGACCGAGCAGTCGCGCTCGCCGAAATGCACGCAGGTGCCGTGGGTGTCGCCCAGGAGCTGGATCTCGATGTGCCGCGGATGGCCGAGATACTTCTCCAGATAGACCTCGTCGTTGCCGAAGGCGGCGCGCGCCTCGCCACGGGCCAGCTGGTAGGCCTCCTTCAGCTGGTCGGGGTTGCGGGCGACCTTCATGCCCTTGCCGCCGCCGCCCGCCGCCGCCTTGATCAGCACCGGATAGCCGGTCTCGTGGGCGACCTTCTCCGCATCCTCCAGCGACGTCACCGGACCGTCGGAGCCGGGCACCACCGGCAGCCCCTGCTCCATCACCGTCTTCTTGGCGGTGACCTTGTCGCCCATGACCCGGATATGCTCCGGCGTCGGGCCGATGAAGGTGAAGCCGTGCTCCTCCACCATCTCGGCGAACTGGGCGTTTTCGGACAGGAAGCCGATGCCGGGATGGATGGCGTCGACATTGGTGATCGACGCCGCCGACAGGATGGCCGGAATGTTGAGGTAGCTGTCGCGCGCGGACGCCGGACCGATGCACACGCTTTCGTCGGCGAGGCGGACGTGCATGGCGTCGGCGTCGGCGGTGGAATGCACCGCCACGGTCTGGATCCCCATCTCGCGGCAGGCGCGGTGGATGCGGAGCGCAATCTCACCACGGTTCGCGATCAGGATCTTTTCGAACATCGCCAAGGGAATGCCCCGCTTACTCGATGATGAGGAGAACTTCGCCGAATTCGACCGGCTGGGCGTCGGACACCAGCACCTCGGCGACGGTGCCGCCGCGCGGGGCCTTGATCGGGTTCATGACCTTCATCGCCTCGATGATCATGATGGTCTGGCCGGCCTTGACCACGTCGCCCGGACGGACGAAGGGCGTGCCGCCCGGCTCGGCCGCCAGATAGGCGGTGCCGACCATCGGCGAGGTCACGGCGCCCGGATGGCTGGCCGGCTTTGCAGCGGCCGGCGCCGCCACGGCGACCGGAGCGGCCGCCAGGACCGGGGCTGCCTGGACGGCGACCGTCTGGGCGGCGGTCGGGCGGGTGACGCGGATACGCTTTTCGCCCTCGGCGAACTCGATCTCGCTCAAGCCCGTCTCACGCAGGAGGTCCGCCAGCTTGCGGACCAGATCGCCGTCGATGTCGAAGCTCGCCATGATGTCAGTCGTTCCCGTTTCCTTAATCGCGGTCGATGATGTTCGCGATGGCGTCCAGCGCCAGAAGATACCCGTGCGGCCCGAACCCGCAGATCATCCCCCTCGCCACCGGCGAGATGTAGGAGTGATGGCGGACCGGCTCGCGCTTGAAGATGTTCGACAGATGGACCTCGATCACCGGCAGATCCGACAGAATCAGGCTGTCCATGATCGCGACCGAGGTGTGGGTATAGGCGCCGGCGTTGATGACGATGCCGTCATTCTCCGTGCGGGCCTGCTGAATCCACGAAACCAGTTCGCCTTCGTGATTCGACTGCCGGAAATCCACGGTCAGACCCAGCGTGTCGGCACGCTCGTGGCAGGCGGCCTCCAGCTCGTCCAGGGTCATCGACCCGTAGATTTGCGGCTCCCGCACACCCAGCATGTTGAGGTTCGGCCCGTTGAGGACCAGAATCGACGCGTCGATGGCCACAGCCCGCGCCCCTTTTCCATGATCGAAACCGCGCGTTTATATCACGAAGCACCGTCCTGTCCATGGCGACGGGGGCCTTCTGCGCGGAAAAGCGCGCCCAAACCCGGAAAATCGCCGCGGCAGGGCCGGAAGACCGCGCGAACCCTCAGGGAAAACCCCAGCAATATCAGGGAGCAGGCTGGAGCGCGTGGCTGGCGAGCAGCTGGTGGTAGACGCCCTGCCGTTTCAGGGCCTTCAGCCCGTCGTTGAAGGCGGCGACCGCCGTCTCCGCTCCCGGGGTGCCGCGTCCGACCACCAGATGCAGCGTCACCACGGCGAAGGGCCGCTCCGCCACCCGGATGTCGTCGGCCAGGCCGGAGCGCTGAATCGCCGCAGCGCCGCTGAACTCGTCGATCACCAGAGCGTCGGCCCGCCCGGTCGCCACCATGCGCACGCAGGCCCCCAGGTCGGAGGGGGTCTGCCGGGTCAGGCGGCCCTGCCCGACCATCGCCTCCAGCCCGGCCGGCAGGGCGTAGCCCACCGGCTGGCAGACCGTCCGCCCCTGGAAATCCTCCAGGCCGCCGGAGTCGCCGCCTCCGGCCCGGCCGTGGAACTCCATCCCGGACCGGTTCGACAGATAGACGAACTGCCGCACCTCCATCACCGGGTCGGAGAACAGCACCTCCCGCTCGCGCTCCGGCGTGCGGATATAGGGAAAGGTGGCGAGGAAACGGCCGGCCACCACGCCGTCATAGCCGCGCTTCCACGGCATGAAGCGCACATCGTAGCGACGCCCGCCGACCGCGAAGGCGCGGCGGACCAGGTCGGTCACCAGCCCGCCGCCCGGCAGGTCGTCGCCGGTGTAGGGGGCATAGTCGCTGCCGGTCACCAGATCCAGACCGGTGTAGGGGGCCGGGGCCGGATCCTTGCCGCCGGCCTCCGGGCCGGGGACCTGCGCTTGTGCCTGAGCCGGGGCGATGCACAGCAGCAGCCCGGCCAGGACAATGCCCGCGGCCGACGTCCTCACCGTGCCTATCGCTCCGTCTGCCGAATCCCGCAAGTCCGTTGGCCGCCTGCTAATGGGTCCGGCGCCGAGGTCGCGCGGCGCCGGCCAAGATCTAACGGCCGAGATCTAACGGCTTGCACGCCGCACTGTAAAGAGCCGCCGACACCGGCCGCCGGCTTGCGGTCACTCAGCCGCGGCGGCCGGGTTGACGGCGGCTTCCCGCGCACGGCGGCCGGCCGGATCGGTGTACAGGTCGTTGATGCGCTGGACATGCACCGCCGTCGCCTCGCGGATGGCGAAGATCGCCTTGCGCGCCCGGCCGCCCCAGCCGGCCGGCTGGCTGGCGAAGATCGAGCGGAAGAAGCGGGTGTTCCGCAGGAAGGCCTGCCGCAGGTTCAGGTCGACGTCGCCGAAACGGTCGCTCAAGGTGGCGGCGACGCGGCGGGCGAAGATCTGGCGCAGCTTGAAATGCCCGGCCAGGAACAGCCCGCCCAGCAGCAGCGCGGTGCCGATCAGATGCAGCGGAAGCCCGCTGTCGCCGGACTCGGACAGCCAGCCGAGGAAGGCGCCGAATCCGCCGCCCAGCGTCTGCACGACGGCGCCCAGCAGCGCCAGCAGCAGCACGCCCCACACCGCGTCGCCGATCAGCACGCGGCGGCGCCACATCGCCATCGCCTCGCGCAGCTTGGGCACCACCTCCCCCTCCACTTCCTTGGTCAGGCTGTCGATGGAGCCGATGATGCGATAGGCGCGGGCGACCTCGACCTCGTTGATGCGGGTCTGGAGTTCGGCCAGATCGTGGTCGCGGCGCGCCTGATAGCGGGCGCGGCGGCCGTCATCCTCGATGTCGACGGCGGAGCGCTGGTCGTAGATGGCATAGAATCGGCCCGAGACCAGCCCGGCCTGGGCGATGGCGCGCTGCCAGGCGCCGAACACCGCCTCGAGATTGTCCTCCTTGGCGGTGGTGTCGACCTGATTGAGGATGTAGCAGACCTTGCGGGCGTCGGCGCGGTTGACCGTCTTGGCGACCAGATGGCGCAGCGTGTCCTGCATGGCGCCCGGTTCCGGATGGCGGGCGTCGAAGAAGACGAGCACGAGGTCCGACAGCTCGACGATGTGGTCGACCAGCCGCAGGACCGAACGGCGCTGGTCGTCGGCGTCGAAGCCGGGCGAATCGATGAAGATCTTGCCCTTGGTCCGCGTCCCGGCCAGCGTCTTCAGCTGAAGGTAGTTGTCGATCCGCTTGCCCTCGCCGGCGGCGACCTTCTCGATCTCGTCGGCGATGCGATAGAAGGGGAAACGCGGATCGGCGTTCAGCGCGGTGCCGGGCAGCGCCTCCTTGCGGGTTTCCGGACCGTGGCAGATGACGGTGAACTTGTCGTCCACCGCCTGGTTGCCGGTGTTCTGCAACACCTCGCCGAGATAGCCGTTGAGGAAGGTCGACTTGCCGGCGGAGAAGGTGCCGAGCACCGCGACCATCGGCCACCAGGGAATGCGGGTGGTCAGCGATTCATGGCGGTCGATCAGCCCCAGCCCGGCCAGGATGCGGTCGAAGGCGCGGAAGGTCGGGAGGACCGGCAGCAGGTTGGGGTTTTCCGCCCGCAGATGGGCATCCAAAGCCGCAAGGCGCTGCTGAAGGGCTTGCCGGGGGGTCATGGCGGGCGAATTCCACTGTTGCACGGGCCGAAAAGAACGGCCTCTCTCTAGCACGGGCGGGCCCGGCACCGGACATGAAATCTCCCTCATCTTCCGTCCCGGGAGGCGGGCAGGAAGGCGGGGCGGGGAATTCAGACGGTGCTGGGCGAAGTGCCGCGGGAACAGGACCGGGCGGACGCGCGTTACCCGGCGATGGACGACAGCGACCATCAGGACGGCAGCCCCCTGCCGTCGGGCGCCGATCAGGCGCATCGGCTGACCGCGGACGAATTGGCCTTCCTGCTGCGCGACCCGATGCTGCGGGCGCGGGAGGCGGAGCGTGCCGCGAAGTCCAACCGCAGCCGCACCGAACGGCGGGCGGCGGACCCGGCCTACGCCGAGCGGCTGCGGGCCGGCGACCGCGAGCGCCAGCGCCGGCGGCGCCTGCGCGAGTCCATCGGCCGGCCCGAACCGCCGGAGCCGGTGGCCGCCGACCTGCCGGACCTGACCGTGGCGCAGGCGGAGGCGCGGCTCATCGACCATCTGGACGGCAGCCCGTCCGCCCAGGCGGCGCAGCTGCGCCGACGGCCCGACCGCATCCGGCTCTATGCCCAGGCCTTCGTCGCCTACCGCATCCTGTCGGCCGGCGGCGTCCGGCCGACCCGCGGGGCGCTGGCCGCCCTGCTGAAATCCCGCTTCGGCCGCACCGTCACGCCGTCCCAGGTCCAGAAGCTGCGCGACCATGTGGAAGGCTTCGCCGTGGCCGGCGGCCCCTGGGCGATGGAGTCCCCCCACCCGTCCGGTACTGCCCGAACGAGGAGCGCGCGCAAGGCCGATACGGATAGTCACGCACCACGGCCCCCGCGGCCCTGAATCCCCGGCTCCGGACGCCGGTTAACGGCGGCTTAATAAGGTTAATTATGTATTAACGCTTGTCTGGCCAACCATGCGGCCCGAACGGACCGGCCCGGATGCAGCGTGACGGACCGTATCGGCCTTGAGAGAAGAAAGTTTCTCTCCGCTCTCCGGTTTATTTGTTACAACCAGAAGGTTCTTCATCACCATTTGTGGCGGTGTAAATTCCATCCGTTTCCGATCGCGGAATTTCTATAAACGAAAAGCTATCGCCCGAACGAATGGATGAACCGAAAGACTCGGTGATTTCCGCAAAGGGATGAATGCAGGGATCCGGCAGAGCCTTGGCGCAATTGATTCTCAGCATCGGTGAAATAATACAAAGCTGTAATATGACAACCCCTGCGAATGCTGCACCACCACCAATGCCTATCGGAATATGGCAAGCACACACCAATATTCAGAAGTTTTCTCTTGAATCGCTTCAACGAATGTGTGAACAATCTTTTCATTATCGCAAAGACAGTCCGCGGAAGACTGGGCAGCGGAGATCAATGGACATGAGTGAACCGACGGCGCGCAAAAGAGGACGACGCGGATCGCCGGAGTCCTGGTCTGTGGACGCCCATGTCGGGCAACGGGTGCGGATGCGCCGGACCCTGCTGGGAATGAGCCAGGAAAAACTGGGCGAAGCGATCGGCCTGACCTTCCAGCAGGTCCAGAAATACGAGCGCGGTTCCAACCGTATTTCGGCGGGCACCCTGTACCGGCTGAGCCAGGTCCTCGACGTTCCCGTCAGTTTCTTTTTCGATACCTACAACGACGCCGACAGCCCACGCCGCTCACGCGGCGGTTTCGAGGAGTCGCACGACAGCGACAGCCAGATCAGCCGGCGCGAGGCGCGGTTGCTGCGCCTGTGGCGCGCCGCCCCCTCCCATGTGTCGGACGAGATGCTGTCCCTGCTCTCTGCCCTCTCCCCCGAAATCAAGGAACCGCCGGAAGGCCCCGGCGAGGGTGAGGACGGCGAGCCGGATGCATCCCCTCAATCGGGCAGCCCACAGCCGTCGGTCATCGGTGGAAACCGACTTGCCGGCACCGAGATCGTCGCCGCCGGGCCGGATGGCGAAAGCGTCCGCAAGGCCGGTCGCCCGGTGCGCAGCGATGCCCCGCGGGTCAAGCCGGTGAAGTCGGCCGACACCGCCGGACAGGGCAAGTCGCGCCGGCGTCACGGCGCGGTGTGGGACCCGACCGACATCCAGCGCGCGTCCAAGCCATCGCCGAGAAACTGATCCATCGCCGGGAAACCGATCCAGCTCCGGCATTTGAAAAGTTGCGCTCGGCCGGCAGCAAAAGAAGAAAGGCTCCGCATCAGCCGATGCGGAGCCTTTCTCACAAGAGGACGGGCACAATTGCCGGCGGCCTTACCAGCTGCGGACGGGACCGACGTCGAGATGGACGAAGCCGCTGCGCGGGTAGAAGCCGACGCCGCCGGACTGCATCCCCTTCGCCGTCTCGGAAATGGCGCGCAGCTGGGTGTCGGGAAGGCGGATGTCGATGGCCATGCCGCGGGTGTGATAGCTCTCCTTCGCGACGCCACGCGACCGGCGCCGGGCCATCGCATTGGTGCGGCGGGAGCGGTAGCCGCAGATCACCTCGAACGGATCGTCGGATCCGACGCTCTGGTGAACGCGGGCGAGCAGGTCGAACAGGCGCGGGTCGTAATGGCAGACCTGCTTGGCGCGATGGTCGCGCAGAAGCACGTCCAGCTTGCGCAGCGCGTCCGGCTTGTAATTGCCGTCGGCCCAATAGACGCCGTCGAACCGTTCCTGCGTGTTGATGTTGTGCAGGGTGAGGCGCCGGACGCTGCCGGCCAGGGGGGCAGCTTCCGCAGAGCCCGATCCCAGGAGGACCGGCGCCGTCGCCACACCCGTCACCACGCCGGTGGCGACCCCCGTCATCATCCCCGATGCGGCTGGAAGAGCCGCAGATACCGCCGCCGCGGCAAAACCAAGGAACCCGCGCCGCCCGATTGCCGGTGCGGCACGCTCATCATCCCCCAAATGCATCCCCGAACCTCGTCGTCTTACGTTTTTGCCGTTCTACGCTGTGGCCGTTCGGCGTTTGGCGGGTCGCGCGGCGCCCGCGGTGATAGTATCAGCCTTATGACCAACGCTGATCCGAAGCGTCCCGTCTGGTGTGAATCGTCTCCGGACGGATATTCGTATAGGGAAGGTCATCGGCTGAGGCAATTAAAAAATTTCGCAGTGTGACCTTCTTGCATAGACAGGTCATAGGACGGCGGCAGGAAGATCACACCGGAAGAATGATCGACCGGATTTCTCGCCGCGCGCCTCGCCTTCCATTATTGCGTTGCATAAATTGATCGGGAGGGCAGCGGCGCATCCATTCCGATGCTTCGCTGGACCATCGTGACAGAAGGTGCCGCCATGATCGCTTCCGCCGACCTCCGCATGTCCCGCAAGCTGGCCCTGCTGGCGCTGACCGCCGCATCGGCGATGGCGCTGCTCGGGGCCGGGCCGGCGGACGCCCTGCCCTACCGCGACACGTTGACCCAGTGGGCCGACCGGCTGGATGCCGCCGCGGTGGAGCTGGACCAGGCCCCTGTGCAGGCCTCCACCCGGATCGGGGAAGGCGGGCTGATGAAGCTGGGCAGCAGCGGCGAGCGTGTCGGCCGGCTGGCCCAGCGGCTGGCCGAACTCGGCCTGCTGCCGGCCGACAGGGTGTCGGAGGTGTTCACCGTCGACGTCGACCGCGCGGTGAAGGCCTTCCAGCTCGCCCAGCGGATGAAGCCCGACGGGCTGATCGGCGCCGGCACGAGGGCGGCGCTCGACCGCACGCCGGCCGAGGCCGCGGCCCTGATGCGGCAGAGCGCCGTCGCGATGCGCAGCTTCCGCGACACCGCCCCGGACAATATCCTGGTGGTGAACCTGACCAACCAGACCACAACCCTGGTCCGCGGCGGGGAGGAGGAGCTGACGATGCGCGCCATCGTCGGCCGGCCGTCGCGCGAGACGCCGCTGCTGACCGACCGCATCACCCACGTCATCGTCAACCCGACCTGGACGGTGCCGCCCACCGTTCTGAAGGAAGACAAGCTGCCGAACCTGCGCGCCAAGGGCACGCCCGGCATCCAGAACGCCATCGTCTATCTCGACGGGCAGGAGGTGGCGCCGGAAACGGTCGATTGGCACGACGTCACGCCGGGCCGTGTCCGCATCGTCCAGCAGCCGGGCGACCACAATGCGCTTGGCCGCTTCCGCTTCAACCTGACCAACCCCTACGACATCTATCTGCACGGCACCAACGAGCCGCGGCTGTTCGCCCGCGAACTGCGCTCGATCAGCTCCGGCTGCGTCCGCCTGGAGGATCCGCGCAAGCTGGCCGAGCTGCTGTTGCAGGGCACCAGCGTGACGCCGGAGCGGATCGACCGCATGCTGAGCAAGCAACAGCCGCAATGGGTCAAGCTGGCGGCACCGATGCCGGTGCAGTTCGTCTACTGGATCGCGACCGTTGAGGCCGATGGGGCGGTCCGCCTGCATCCGGACATCTATGACCGCCTGGACGATGCGCCGGCTGCGGCATCCGTTCCGGCGCCGCTGCCCGGCGCGCTGTCCGGCACCACGCCCGCCGCGGCCCCCGCGCCGTCCCCGGCGCCGTCTGCCATGCCGCCCGCCGGCCGTCAGCCCGACGCGGGCCGCGCCGCCATGCCGCTGGACAAGAGCGGCACGGCGGAAAAGTCGGCTGACAAGTCCAGCGTCTGAAGACGGCCGGACCGCGCGGCGCCCGCCTACATTTTTAGAGTCTGTCTGGTGCTTCAATAAGCACCAGACAGACTCTAATCTTTTTGTTTTCCGTGCGATTCACGCTTCAAGCGATTCCGCTTGAACCGATCGCACTCTAGGCCCGGCGCCGCGTCTTCTTGCTGCGGTTGGGCGGCACGGCGGTCGATGCCGCCTCTTCCGGCGTCGGCCAGACATCGCGGTCGCCGCGCATCGGGATGCCCATCTCTTCGCCCTGGTCGGCGAGGCCGGGCTGTTCTCCCTGATTGGCGATGCTCAGCACCGGCTCGACCGGCTCGGTGCGCATCGCCGTCGCTTCCGGGCCGCCGGCAGGGTTGGGCTTCAGCGTGTCACGATAATTGTCCTGGATGGCGATCTCTTCTCTGGCCAGCTCCCAATGGGCCTCGGAACGACCCTCCGGCCGGCCTTCATTTTCCCAGATCTCGTGCGCGCGCCGACGGATGCGGCTTTCCAAATCCTCGGCCATACGGGTCGTCTCCTTCACCGGTGGGTCTTGCATGGGGAGGCGGGAACGGCGCGCGGCGGCGACCGCCGCCCCGGTCCGCCCCGCCGGTCCTGTAATGAACCCCGCCGCTCCCCCGCCGGTTCCGGCGCGCGTCCGCCCAATGCTTTCGGACTCCCCGCACCCGCCACCGTTTCCGAACGGCAACGCCCCTGTGAAAAGCGGCGAAGCCGCCACAATTCCGCCGCTTGTCGTTTGAATTAACCCCATCGTGATGATATTGCACCGCCATCAACCGGCGGTCCGCAGACAGTGGCTGGGCCAAGCGACGGGACCGATATGTTGCGCATTTTCTGGCCGAATCCCGCCTCAACCAGCACCCGACTCCGGGCGGCCGACGCCGTCCGAAGCCATGGCCGCGCCCTGGCCCCGCTGGGCCGCGCCGGCCTGCTCAAGGTCGCTTTGCTGGCTTGCGTGCTCGGCCTGCCTGCCCTGCCCTCCGCCGCTGCCGAATCCACCGCGAAGCGCCCATCCGCCATAAAGGTGGAGGCGAAGCCTGCCGTTCCGGTGCAGGCCGCCACCCCCGCGGCCGCCCCGGCGCCCGCCGGTCCGGTTTTGCAGCTGGGCATCTATTCCCGCGACGGCGATGCATGGCTGAGCTGGAAGAATTTGCAGCAGCGCGAGCGGGACCTGACGGCGGGCCTGACCGCATCGGTCATGCCGCTGGACGGGAAGAGCGGTGCCGGCGTGGCGCTCTACGCCCAGGTCGGCAAGGGCACGGACGCGCGGGCGCTGTGCCGGCGGATCGTCGGTGCCGGCTTCGGCTGTCTCGTCGTCGACCGCCCGGCCGTGGCCGAAAAGCCGGCGGAGAAGGCGGCAACCGCCAGTGCCGCTGCCACTGTCACCGCTCCGTCCGCGCCGGCAGCGGGCGGCGCCTCGGCAATCCCGGCATTGGCCCCTGTCATGCCCGCTGCGTCGGCCCCTGCAACGGCAAAGCCGCCGGCCGTGACCGCGGCGGTTGCCCCGGCGCCCATGCCGGCCCCCATGCCGGCCGCCGCACCGGCCGAGGCCAAGCCGCCGCAGCCGGCCGGCAACCGCGAGACGGTGACGACCACCACCTCGTCCGTCCTGGCGCCGATCGGATCGGCGGTCGCCGCTCCGCTGGCGCCCCCGCCGCCGTCGGTGGCCAACGCGACGCCGCCGGTCGACGGGCTGATCATCTACAACGAGGAAGACGCCCGCACCATGGCGGACATCGAGCAGCACAGCCGCCGCAAGGGCCGGCTGCGCTCGGTGATGCCGGATTCGCGCTATGACGTGATGCCGGCGACGCTGAAGCGGGAGAACTGGAACCTCTGCGCCCTGACCTTCGACGACGGGCCGCACCGAACGGTCACCCGCCAGATCCTGGACATCCTGAACCAGGAAGGCGTGCGCGCCACCTATTTCCCGGTGGGCCGCATCGCCGAGCGGCAGGGCGACCTGATTCATGATTTCGTCGCCGCCGGGCACGAAATCGGCAACCACAGCCTGACCCATTCCGACCTGCGCAAGATGGACGCCGCCGGCGCCCGCTACGAGATCGCGGAGACCAACCGCATCCTGCGCAGCTTCGGCGCCAACCCGGTGCTGTTCCGCCCGCCCTATGGCCGCTATTCGGACGAGCTGCTGACCATCGCGCGGGACGAGCGCATGGGCTCCGTCCTGTGGTCGGTGGACACGCGCGACTGGCAGGTGCGCAACGCCGACAAGATCGTCAGCCAGATCAAGCTGGGCGGACTGCCGGGCAACGTCTTCCTGATGCACTCCACCTATCCCAGCACGGCGCAGGCCCTGCCCCGCGTCATCGCCGAACTGAAAGCCAAGGGCTGCGAGTTCGTCACCCTGTCGGAATGGCTGGAACGGGCGCGCGTCCTGGCGCTGCCGAAGATCGTCAATGCCGGCATGCCGTCACCGGGCGGGGACGGGGCGAGCGACCGCCAGTAAGCCCCGACCGCCGCCTGCCCGCCGCCGCCCGATGGGACTCAGCGGGCGCCCTTGCCGTCCTGCTTCCTGCGGTTCTGGGCGTATTGGCGGATCACCGCATCGACTTCCGTCGGCAGGATGCTCCAGGTCGCACCGACGCTGTCGCCCTTGATCTCCACCACCGAAACGGTCGCGTTGAAGGTGAATTTGCCGGCGGGATCGTCGACTCGCACCGACACCTTGGCGTTCTGCCCGACCACCAGCGACCCGTCGAACCCGCGGGCGACGAAGCCCTTCGGCGTCAGCGACACGATGGGATAGCTTTTTCCGTCGCACTGGATGACGCTGACCGGCATGCGGGCTGCCGGCTTGGCCGCCTTCTTGTCGGCCACCGAGACCTTCAGAAAATCGAAAAGCCCCATACCGCGCCCCCGGAAAGCCGCCCCCGCTTGCGACGGACGGAAGGGCGAGTGCCGCCCCTGCCCGCGATTAAACGCGGGCACGCTTCGCGTAGCAACGAAATCCTGTCGGGTTGCCGTCAGGGAAGAACCTGATGCCTCAGGGACGGCCGGCGCCCTGCCCGGTCTCCTGCCCGAAGCCCTGAATCGCTGCCCATGCCCGCTGCGCCCGCCTGAAGGACAGCACGGCGAAGGGCAGCAGGGTGACGAGGACCACCGCCATGCCGGCCATCACCGACAAGGCCCCCAGGGCATCGGCGGCCGGAAGCTGCGCAACCAGGCCGGCCATGAGGTGCAGGATCAGCGCCCCCAGCACCGATGCGCCCAGCAGCGGACCGAGCACGGCGGGCAGCCCGCCCAGGAGGCCCCGTGCCGGCGCTTCGGACGGCTTGGCGACGGCATCGCCGTCCGTCCATCCGGACCGGACCGGCCCAAACCGGACTGGCGCAGACCGGACCGCCGGGTATGGCAAGCCGGCGACGCCCCGCACAACGCTCCGCATTGGCACCTCCGCTCTGGCTGTTCTCGCCGCACCCCGTACGGTCTGATTCGCTTGGCCCAGTCGGGTTACCGAAGGAACCGATGCTGGAACTATAGGATGCTTTCTCCGGTCTGGCTAAAATCCAATGCGGCTACCCCCTTGCGCTGAGCGCCAACCCCATCCCTGCCCAAAGTAAAGGCATCTTATGGACAGGTTCATTGGATAGGCACGACGAAGGGCTTGGCCGCCGGCATCGCCCGCGGTCTCCACAGAGGCTGTGGATAACTGTGTGGGCAAGCCGTGGGCAGTCCCGATTCGCACAAGGCAATTCAAGGGGCCCACTGTGTTTGCCCAAAAATCAGGCAATCTGCGCAACCACCTGATTTATAAGAATAATCACGTTTTTCCGGCTGTCGGCGCCTCAGCGGCGTGTCAACTGAAATCTGTCACATTCCGCCGGACCCTGCGATTTCACACCCTGTTGTGCCCTGTTGACAACTGCTCCCAAGGGCATTGCACCATCGTTGCGGGTAAGGCGGCCACCATCGGCCGCCCTATGACCTTCGGGTAGGAGGAGTCCGCAACCCCCGGCGCCGCCTGGAGTGCGATCGGTTCAAGCGGAATCGCTTGAAGCGTGAATCGCACGGAAAACCAAAAGGCTAGAGTCTGTCTGGTGCTTCGATAAGCATCAGACAGACTCTAGCTTTCCGTCTTCACCCAGCAGCGCAGCACCTCGGCCACGCTCCAGGCCTGCGAGATGCAGCCGCGCGGGGTGAAAGGCGCCTCCGCATCGAAGATTTCGCTGATGGTGCCGATGCCGGCCTCGTCCAGATGCGGCAGGAAACCCTCCAGCAGCCGGCGCCCGCCCGCCTTGTCCTCCGGATGCAGCTTCAGCCAGGCATCGACATAGGGGCCGATCAGCCAGCCCCAGACGGTGCCCTGGTGGTAGGCGGCGTCGCGCGCCCGCAGGTCGCCGAAATATTTCGCCTTGTAGTCACGACAGCCCGGTGCCAGCGACCGCAGCCCGACCGGGGTCAGCAGGTGCTTGCGCACCGTCTCCACCACCGGCTCCCAGCGCTCGCGCTCCAGAACCGGATGGTCGAGCGAGACGGCGAAGATCTGGTTGGGCCGGCAGGCGATGTCGTCGCCATGCTCGCCATCCACCACATCGAACAGATGCCCGGCGGACGGGCACCAGAAGCGCGCGTTGAACGAGGCGCGCGCCTGATCGGCCAGCTCCTCCAGCGGGCGGGCGGCGGCCTCGCCGTCCTCCTCGCGCAGCCAGCCGGCCATCAGCCGCAGGGCGTTGTGCCACAGCGCGTTGATCTCCACCGCCTTGCCCCGGCGCGGCGTGACCACCCAGTCATCGACCTTGGCGTCCATCCAGGTCAGCTGGTAGCCCTCCTGCCCCTGGCGCAGCAGCCCGTCCCGGGGATCGACGCCGATGCCGAAGCGGGTGCCGCGGCGGTGGAAGTCGATCACCTCGCGCAGCTTGGGCAGCAGCAGGCGCAGCGTGTCGCGGTCGCCGGTGACGCCGAGATAGCGGTGCAGCGCATGGAAGAACCACAGGGTGGCGTCGGCGGTGTGGTACAGCCCGCGGTCCTTGCCGTCGGGGAACATGTTGGGGATCAGGCCGTCGCGGATGTAATGGCCGAAGGTGTGCAGGATCCACCCCGCCTCCAGATGGCGCCCGGTGGCGAGCGTAAGCCCCTCCAGCGCGATCATGGTGTCGCGGCCCCAGTCGGTGAACCAGTGGTAGCCGGCGATCACCGTCCGCACCTCGTCGCCCTCCGCCCGCGCCCGCATCTGGTCGGCGACGCGGCCGGCCGGCACGAACAGGAAGCTGTCGGCCGACAGCACCAGCTCCGCCATCGCACCACCGCGCAAGGTGGGATGGGCGTTCTGGATGATGCGGCGGCGGCGTTCCGCCTCGAACCCCAGCACATCGGCCGGCGGCAGGGCCTCCAGCCGCCACCAGTCCTCGGTCGCGGCGGCGAAGGTGATGCTCTGGCCCGCCCCGACCTCGCCGCTGAAATAGCCCGGCGTCCACAGCGACCCGCGCGACTGGTAGCCGCGTTCGTCCTCCACCCGGTAATAGACGTCGCGGCGGATGCCGCCGTCGAGCGTCATCGGGAAATCGCCGCCTTCGATCGCCATATTCAGCACCGGCAGGTCGGGTCCGGCCGACACCTCGTAGCGCTGTCCCGTCGCGGTGATGCGATAGGCGCCGGCCAGCGGCCGGTCCACCGCCGATTCCAGCGTGCGGAAGGCCAGCACCGGCCGCAGCCGCAGCTGTACCGGCGCCTTCGCCTCCATCACCCGGTATGTGACGTGGACGATGTTCTGGCCGTGCGGCAGGACGACCTGCTTCTCGATCACCGCCCCGCCGGCACGGAAGCGCCAGACCGGCAGCCCGGCCTCCATGCGGAACTCCTGCAGGGCGGCGGTCTGCCCCTCCTCCGCCTCGCCGCCGGCCGGATCGCCACCGCCTGGATCACCACCAGTGTCGCGGGAACTCAGCCGGTAGCGATGACCATCGGAGTCGATGACCACGTCGCTCAACTGGCTCAGCATCAGCACGCGGCCGAGCGGGGCCGGCAATGCGGCGATCAGCAGCCCGTGATAGCGCCGCGTCACCGCTCCCGACACCGACCCGGAGGCATAGCCGCCAAGTCCGTTGGCGACCAGCCATTCACGGGTTTCGGCACCTTTCGGACCGGTGTTCAAGACCTCGCGTGACAGGGTGCGGACGAAATCAGCCATGGTGGACCTATGCTCAGCTATCGGTTTCCTATCCTTGGGAAACCACGATGACCGGGGTTGTGTTGCCTCCCTCATCGTCGCTTTCCGTCGAAAAGCCATGTGCCGGTCCCAAAACCAGCGCCGCATGGCCGGGCAGCCGCCACGCTCCGTCCGGCTGCTCCACCGCCGCCGTGCCGCAACCGCCATAGGCGGGCTCCTCGCTGGACCACAGCACCGTCCAGGCGCCGTCGAGGGGTGGCGCCAGCAGCGGTTCGGCCATCACAGTCAGGGTAAGGTCGCGGCCAAGGTTGAGCAGGAGCAGCCGGTCGTCGCCCCCTTCCCCGAAGAAGCGCAGGACGAAAGCCTCCTCCCCCAGCACGGCGCCGTCCAGCCCTCCGATGCACTGGGCGGCGAAGACCGGGTCCTCGCGGCGCAGGCGCAGCAGGTCGCGGTGCAGCGCCCAGACCGCGGCGTTGCTTTCCCGCTCGCGATGGTCGAGCTTGCAGCGGGTGAAGCTGTCCTCGGCATGCGGCTTCGGCAGGGCCGCCTGCATCGCCGGCCCCGCGATGCTGGGGAACTGGGCCAGGAACTCCGCCCTGCCCTTCTCGACCAGTCCGGCCAGATCCGGCTTGTGGTCGGCAAAATAGAGGAAGGGGGCGCTGGCGGCGAATTCCTGGCCCTGGAACAGCATCGGTGTGCCGGGGCCCAGCAGGAACAATGCCGTCATCGCCCGCAGCCGGCCCGGCGCGGTCAGCGCATGCAACCGCAGTCCGCGCGCGGAGTTGGCGATCTGGTCGTGATTCTGCAGGAAGCTGACGAAGGCTGGGCGTGGCACGCCAAAGGCCGGCATGCCGCGCCGCTTGCGCTGCCAGCGATACCACTGTCCCTGGTAGAGGAAGCCGTGCTTCATCGCCGACACGAATTCCTGCGGTGTGCCGCGATAGTCGGTGTAGTAGGCCTCCATCCGGCCGGTCAGCGCCACCATCGCCGAATGGTGCAGGTCGTCGTTCCAGATGGCGCACAGCCCGCAGCCGCCCTCTTCGGCCGGTTTCACCATGCTGGCATGCTGCGGCTCGTTCTCCCCCACGACAATGGTGGCGCGCCCGCCGGCGGCCTGGCGCACGGCACGCGAGATTTCAGTCAGAATGTGTGGCTTGCCCTGGGCTTCGCTGCCGTCATTGATCGACTGGGTGGCGTCCAGCCGCAACCCGTCCAGGTGGTATTCCTCGATCCAGAAGGCGGCGTTGGTCAGAAAAAACTCCCGCACCGGCTCCGAATTGGGGCCGTCGAAGTTGATCGCCTCGCCCCAGTCGTTCCTGTAGCGGTCGGTGAAGTAGTCGTCGGCGAAGCATTTCAGGTAATTGCCGTCCGGGCCGAAGTGGTTGTAGACCACGTCGAGGATGACGGCGAGGCCCAGCCGATGCGCTTCGTTCACGAAGCGCCTCATGGCGTCCGCATCGCCATAGAGCCGCGTCGGCGCGAACAGGTTCACCCCGTCATAGCCCCAGCCGAAGCGGCCGGGAAACTCCGACACCGGCATCAGCTCCAGCACCGTCACGCCCAGATCGGCCAGCGCCGGCAGCTCCGCCAGCGCAGCGTCCCAGGTTCCTTCCGCCGTGAAGGTGCCGATGTGCATCTCGTAGATCACCTGCCCCTTGATGGCGCGGCCCTGCCAGCCCTGGTCGGTCCAGGCGAAGCGGTGCGGATCGACCAGTTGCGAAGGCCCGTGCGGCCCCTCCGGCTGGAAGCGCGACATCGGATCGGGATAGAGCATCTCCTTCCCGTCCAGCCGGAAGCGGTAGAGGCCGCCAGCCTCCAACTCCGGAACCGCCCCAGAGAAATAGCCGTTTCCCTCGTCGCCCAGCACCGTTGCCCGCCCGTCCGGTTCGGCGACCAGTTCCACCCGCTCGGCGTCCGGCGCCCAGATCCTGGCATGGGCGCCTCCGGGCAGCACCTCCACCCCGATGGGCCAGCGGCGTTCGACAGTGGCCTGCACCTGCTCGACAAGCGGAATTGCGGCGGAAATCGTCACGGCAACGGCCCCCCGGTGAGTGATGCGGATTTCCGCTGTGCCTACGCTAAACAGGAGCGAGGCGGTGTGATCACGCCGGAGGTGGAAAATTGTTTCGAAAACTATGGACTTAGCGGCGGGTTCGGCGACCGGATGAGCGGCCGGGCGATGCCGCGGGAGGCCGGTCGATGCCGCGGCTCCTCACCTCTTGCCACCTCACCTCTTGCCGTTGGGAACGAAGCCGCCGCCGGTGATCTCCATCCCCGCCATGTCGAGCCCCATGCCCCGCGCGCCCTTGGCGACGGCGGCGCGGACCTGCCGCATCCGCGCGGGATTGCCCCTGGCCTGCTCCACCGCGGCATCGATCAGCGCGGTCTGGACCAGCAGAGCCTCGGCAAGCTCCTGCTTCCCGGCATCGGACGCCCTGGCGGGGCCGCCGGCACCGTTCAGCGCCTTTGCCGACTGGGCGCGGACGGCGGCGTACATGTCGCGGCCCAGCGTGTCGTTGTCGCCGCGCGTCGCCTGCCAGGCGGTGATCCACCACAGCGCATAGACATCCGCGAGATTGTCGGTCCGCAGGCCGACGGGGGCGATTGCCGCCGCGATCCGCTCGATGATGTCGCCCTCGGCGAACAGCCGTTGGAGATCGGCGGCGCCGTTCGGATCGACCGCCCGCGTCTTGTCGACGAAAGCGGCCAGATTGGCGCTGCGCCGCGCCTTCGACGGCGTGAAGCCCAGCCGCGAGACATCCGGCGGCGGCGTGGTGCGCCGTTCCTGCTCGTTTCTCAGTTCGCGCAGATGGGTGCCGAGGATGTCCGTCTGGGCAATCGACGGCACCAGGGTGCTCCACGACCAGCCGTCGATGATCGACTGCTGGGCGGCCGCGTCGCTCCCGCCCAGCGCGACGGCCAGGACCACGACACTCAGACTCCTCCTCATCCCACCGTCCTTTCTCCCAGCTCCGAAGAGGGAGAGCGGACGACAGGCCGGCCGGCCTGGAAAGAGGCCCGATGGAGGTATCGCTTCCGGGGCAAGGCTCCCTCACACCCGCTCGCCGAAGCTCCGTGCGGCGGCATCGATCACCAGCGGGTGGGCGCGGAGCGCGGTCAGCGCCGCCTCGACCTTGTCGTCGCTGACCTCCAGCGTCACCACCACGTCGGAGCGGTCGCCGCGCTCGGCATCCCGCTCCTCCCGCCCCTGCTGCACGACGGTGCCGAAGCGGTCGCGCAGGCTGCCGACGATCTCGGCCTCGACGCCCCGGCCGCGCTCCGCCGGATAGGCATAGACCAGTTCCATCTGTCCCTCCCTTCGCTTCAACCCTGCGGCGCGAAGACGACGCGCAGGCAGTCGTCGGCCTTCTCCTTGAACATGCGGTAGGCCTGCGGGCCGTCGTCCAGCGGCAGCCGGTGCGTCATCAGGTAGGAGGGGTCCAGCTCGCCGTTGCGGATATGCTCGAACAGCCGCTCGGCATAGCGCTGGCCGTTCTGCTGGCCCATGCGGAAGGTCAGGCCCTTGTTCATCGCCGCCCCCATCGGGAACTTGTCGATCAGCCCGCCATAGACGCCGACGATGGACAGGGTGCCGCCCTTGCGGCAGCTCTCGATCATCTGGCGCAGCACCGCCGGCCGGTCGGTCTGCAATCCCACCGCCTGCTTGGCCCGGTCATAGAGATCCTCCACCGCGTTCGACCCGCTGTCGGCCTCCATGCCGACGGCGTCGATGCAGACGTCGGGACCGCGCCCGCCGGTCATCGCCTGAAGCGCGTCGAAGATGTCGACCCGGCTGTAGTCCAGCGTCTCCGCCCCCGCCTTCATCTGGGCGGCGCGCAGCCGGTCGGGGAAGCGGTCGATGCCGATCACCCGCTCCGCCCCCAGCAGAGTGGCGCTGCGCATCGCCATCTGGCCGACGCCGCCGCAGCCCCACACCGCCACCACGTCGCCCGGCCTGATGCCCGCCATGTCGGCGGCCATGTAGCCGGTCGGCACGGCATCGGACACGAACACCGCCTTCTCGTCGCTCACCCCGTCGGGCACGCGGAAGGCGTTGAAGTCGGCATAAGGCACGCGGATGTATTCGGCATGGCTGCCGGCATAGCCGCCGAAGGCGTGGCTGTAGCCGAAGATGCCGGCACCGCAATGGCCGTAGGCGGTGCGGGCATAGTCCGGATTCGGGTTGGAGTTGTCGCACAGCGAGCTTTCGCCGTGCTGGCAGTGCCCGCAATGGCCGCAGCCGATGATCGACACCGTGATGACCCGGTCGCCGCGGTTGAGGTAGCGGACCTCCGGCCCCTTTTCGACGATCTCGCCCAGGAACTCGTGGCCGATGATGTCGCCGGGCCGCATGGTCGGCACATAGCCGTCGATCAGATGCAGGTCCGACCCGCAGACCGACGACAGCGCCACCTTGACGATCACGTCATGCGGATTGACCAGCACCGGGTCGGGCACCCGCTCCACCCGCAGATCGTTGGTTCCGTTCCAGCAGAGCGCCTTCATTCCGTCGCCTCCCGGAAGGGGCCGGAGGTTCCGCCGCGCGGCTGCCGTTCGATGGTGGACAACTCGCCCGTCTCGACCCGCTGCTTCAGCCGGCGCAGCGCCTCCTCCGCCTGTCCCGCCGGCGAGGTGCCCAGCAGCGCCGCCACCTCGGTCGCCGGCACGCGGTAGACCAGCGTCAGCCGCACCTCCGTCCCGCGGTCGCCCGGTGCCGGGCTCAGCATCAGCGAGGCGCGGTGCGGCAGGGCCGTCTCGCCCACCGTATGCCAGGTCAGCAGCCGGTCCTCGTCGACCCGGTCCAGCACGCAGCGCCAGTTCGGCGCCTCAGTCGCCGACGGTGTCGCGGATTTGCCGATCCAGCGGCTTTCGGTCGCCGACAGCACATCGACCCGCTCCAGCTGCGGCATCAGCTTCGGCAGGTTGGCGAAGTTGCGCCAGAAACGGAAGATCGTCCCGGCATCCGACGCGATGGTGACCACCGCCTGCGTGCGTTCCGGCGTCAGCGACCGGCGGCGGGTGGCCGGACCCTGGTGGCGCCACGCGCCGGGGATCTGTGCCGTGCCGAGCGACCGCTCGCCGAAGGGCCGCAGCCCGAGGGCACCGGCGGCGAACAGGCCGGCGCCGCCCAGCGCCATCATCGCCCCGCCCCAGCCCGGCCGCTGCAATCCCAGAACGCCGAGTGCCGTACCGCCGACCATGGCGAGCCAGCGGCCGCCGGTGGCGGCATCGCCCGATCCCGCGCCCGCAAGGCCGGAACCCAGGCCCGAGAGGAGAGAGTCCGGCTGCGGCCAGCGGCCGCCCCGCCCGGTCAAACTGTTCGACGCCATCGCCGCTCCTTTCCCGTCTGTGCAAAGAACCATGGACAGAGAACAGCCGGGTTGCGGCTTCGTTGCCTCGCCCGCCGCCTCACCTGCGGTGGTAAGCGGCAACCGCGGGGCGTCTGCGCTGTTATACCAGGGTCAGAAAGTTTTGACTTTTGACCCTGGTATCGGCCGCGACGGCGGCCGCGCGGGCACATGCCCGCGAAGCCAAGGCCCGCGGACGCGGGCCGCCCGGCGTCTGAGGGGCTGGAAAGTGCCGACCGCAGGTCGGAACTTTCCAGCACTGGTATAAGTCTCCACAGCAAGGATCGGATGGGAGGATCGCCGTGCCTCTTCTGGACGCCACCATGGGCATCGTCGACGCCGAGGGCTTTCGGCCGGCGACACTGGAAACCGACCGCGGCCCTGTCCAGGCCCGCTTCTACCCGGTGCCGGACGGCGAACTGGCGGTGCTGTGGGTCGGTGGGGTCGGCGGCGGGTTCGACAGCCCGGCGCGCGGGCTCTATCCGCGCCTGTCCGCGGATTTCACCGCCGACGGGATCAGCTCTCTGCGCCTGCGCTTCCGCGATTCACGCGACCTGGGGGAGGCGGTGTACGACGTGCTGTGCGGGCTCAGCTTCCTCAGCCGGCAAGGCATCCACCATGTGGCGCTGGTCGGCCATTCCTTCGGCGGCGCGGTGGCGATCCAGGCGGCGGCGTCGAACCGGGGCGCGGTCTGCACCGTGGTGACGCTGGCGACCCAGTGCTACGGCACCGATCCGGTCGGCGACCTGTCCTGCCCCATCCTGCTGATCCACGGCGAGGCGGACGAGATTCTGCCGGCCAGCTGCTCCATCCACGTCCACCGCAAGGCGGGCGAACCGAAGAAGCTGGTTCTGGTCCCCGGCACCGGCCATGCGCTGGAGGAGGCGTCGGAGGCGGTCTGCCGCGAGGTGCGCGACTGGCTGAAGACCTACCTGCTGGAGCGATAGGCCCTGCTGGAGCGAAAGGCTCTGTCGAAACGACAAGGGGCGCCACCGGCGCCCCTCTCGAATTCCCTCAGCTCTCCTTGGCCTTGTGCGTGTCGCTGATCGGCTGCACGCCCGCCGGCTGTTCCTGCTGCTGTTGGGGTTGCTGCTGTTGGGGCTGCTCCGGCGGGGCCTCGCGCCGCGGCGGGCCGGCCTTCACGTCCTGATAGACCGCCTTGGCGATCTCCAGCAGCTCCTCCTTCGACAGGCGGCCGGCCAGGGCGTAGGCCAGCGGCCCTTCGACCCAGTAGAAGGTCGCCACGTCGCCGTTCTGGGTGAAGCTGAAGTTGGACTGGTTGCCGCTCTGCGGAGCGCCGACGAACAGGGTGATCCGCTTGTTGCCGTCGTTGGCGTACATGTACTGGGCGCCGGCACCGAGGTCGGTCGGCAGCGACCGGCCGCCGATCAGGCGATAGCCGACGCGGCCGAGGTCCGGCCCGAACACGTCGCGGCCCATCCGCTTCGACAGCCAGCCGTTCAGCTCGTCCTGATTGTCGGCGCCAAGCTCCACCTGGAAGCGTTCGTCCGAGGTGTAGAAGCGGTGCGCCTGGGTGGCTTCCTGGGCGAAGGTGGCGAGCGTCTGGCGCTGCTGGGCGACGGGGGCAGCGGCCTGCTGGTCGGCCCCGCGGCCCATCCAGCCGCCGGCGGCACCGGCGACCACCAGCATGACCGCCGCGGCGAAGCGCACCAGCGGACGGGCATGCCAGGCCGGACGGTTGTCGTTGAAGGCGACGCGCCCCTTCAGCCGGTCGGACAGCTCCTGGACCCGGTCGCTCGGCGGCTCGCGCAGGACGGTGTCGAACATCTCGTGCAGCAGCATCGCCTGGGCGCGGTAATCCTCCGCCCGGCGTGCCGCCTCCGGATCCTCGGCCAGCCATCGCTCCACCGCCAGACGGCGGTTGCCGTCCAGCTGTCCATCGACATAGGCGTGGAGCTCGTCCTCCGTGACCCGTCCCAGTCCCTGATGCGCGTTCATCACTTCACCCGCCGGAGGGTAACGCCACCCTCGTTCGCCAGTTTCGCCCGCACCGCCTCGCGCGCCCTCGACAGGCGCGACATGACGGTCCCGATCGGCACGCCGAGCATGTCGGCGACCTCGTCGTATTTCAGGCCCTCCAGCGCCACCAGAAGCAGCACCTTGCGCTGTTCCTCCGGCAACTCGTCGACCGCGCGCATCATCTCGCGCAGCTCGACACGCTCCTCCTGCCGGGGCGGGCTGACCAGCTTGGATTCGACGTCGTCGACGTCGACCTCCTGCGGCCGGGCAGCCTTGGAACGGACCTGATTGACGTGAACGTTGTGCAGGATGGTGAAAAGCCATGCCCGCAGGTTCGTCCCCGCCTGGAAGCTGTCGGCACGCGCCACCGCGCGCGTCAGCGCCTCCTGCACCAGATCCTCCGCATCCGCGCTGTTGCGCATCAGCGCACGCGCGTAGCGCCGCAAGGACGCGATGTGGACTTCCAGATCGACCCCGAATTTGCTCAACCGCGCACCCGATCCTTAACCGATCACGCCACGGCTCACGCCATGGCCTCCCCCTTCTGCCGACAAGGCGGACGGGGCGACGAGGGCGCCGCAACTCCAGAGGCCGGGCCGGCTCTTTCGACCCTGCGGCCGAAAGGGGGGACCCGATGCATATGGGTGCGAACGCGCGCCGCGCATCCTTTATTCCAGACTTTATGAGGCTTGCAGCAAAATTTGTGCGGTACCGCCACGCTTGTGCCGAAAAGGCTTCAGAGCGGCCCCGTCAGTTGCCGGCCAGGGCAATCCGCCGCTCCGCCAATGCCGCCAGATCGGCCCGCAGCCGCTCCACCGGCCCCGACCAGTCGCCGGGAACCGTCTGGCGGTAGAGCCGCGCCGTCGGATACCAGGGCGACTCCTCACGCCCGCGCAGCCAGCGCCATTCCGACCCGGCATGCAGCAGCACCGACACCGGCCGCCCCAGCGCGCCGGCCAGATGGGCCATGAAGGTGCAGGAGCTGATCACCACATCCAGCTCGCCCAGGGCTGCCGCGGTGTTGTCCATGCCCTGCAACGCGTCGCCCCAATCGACGGTGCCGGCGGGCAGCGGCAATTTGGCCATGTCGCCACGCCCTTCCCCGAACTGCAGCACCACCGCCGTCGTCCCCGGAATGCCGAACAGCGGCAGCAGCGGCTCCAGCCGGGGCGAGCGGACGCGATCATAGCGGAAATGCACCGAACCGGCCCAGACGATGCCGATCCTCAGCCCCTCCAGACCCGCGGCCCTCCCGGCCCAGAGGGCCTTGGCCGCCTGCGAGGCGTGGAGATAGGGGATGTCGGCTGGAATGCTGCCCAGCTCGGTCCCCATCCGATGGACCAGGCTCATCACATGGGCATGCATGTCGTAGGGCGGCAGTTCCTCCTCATAGCCGAAGGCGGCATCGACGATGCCGGAGGACCGCAGCAGCCCCAGCAGGTTTTCCTGGCCGCAGAACAGCACCCGCATGCCCTGCGCCCGCAGGATCGGCGCATAGCGGATGAACTGGATCGCATCGCCTATGCCACGGTCGGCATGGATCAGCAAGGTCGCCCCCGGCCGGATGCTGCCGTCCCAGTCCGGCCGGTCGAAACGCCGCGGCGGCTGGAACAGCGGCAGCCGCACCCGCTCCTCATAGAGCGCCGCCCCCTCGCGCAGGCGCCCCATCAGCATCAGCGCGCTGCCCTGCCCGACCGCCGCCTCCGCCAGGGCCGGGTCGAGGCGGCGGGCATGGGCGAAGGCCGCCACCGACGCTTCCGCCCGATGCCGTTGCAGATGCGCGAATCCGAGATTGCTCCAGCTTGCCGGATCGGCCGGATCGAGCGCCAGCGCCCGGCAGAGCGCCGGCTGCGCCTCCTCGATCCGTCCCGCCTCGACCAGTTCCGCCCCTGCCGCGGCCCAGGCCGGCGCCGTGCCGCGAAGCCGGGCCAGCCGGGCCAGCTCCGTCGCCGCCGCCGGCATGGCCTGCCGGCGCAGGGCTTCCGCCAGATTGTTCAGGCTGCGCCCATGGTCGGGCGCCAGCCGCAGCGCCGCCCGGTAAAGCGCCAGCGCCGCCGATTCGTCGCCGCTGCCCAGCCGCAGATCGGCGAGATCGCAGAGCAGGTCGGGAGCCAGCGCGCCGGCAAGCGCCGCCCGATGCAGGACGGCCGCCGCCTCTTCCGCCCGCCCCAGCCGTTTCAGGCAGGCCGCGAGGTTGCGGGCATAGGCGGGATTGCCCGGCGCGCTGCACAGCGACCGCCGGAACGGCGCCAGCGCCCCCACCGCATCGCCGCTGCCGATGGCGGCGACGCCGAGGATGCTCCAGCCATCGCCGCGCCCCGGATCGAGCGCCAGCGCCTGCCGCAACGCCCTGCGCGCCGCTGCCGGCTCCCGCCGCTGCAACGCCGCCGCCGCCGATTGAATGAGTTGGAGAACGTCACCCACGAATATGCCCCCGCCATGCCCCCGATCAGAGTGTTGGGTCGGTCGGGGAGGCGTGGTGGGCCCGGCCGGATTTGAACCGACGACAACACCGTTATGAGCGGCGCGTTCTAACCGCTGAACTACAGGCCCTACCGCGGGGCGCACTTTGCGACAAAGCTTTGGGGAATTGCAACCCCTCGTTCATCGTTCCGACGCGGAAACCCGAAAACGAAAACGGGGGCCGATTGGCCCCCGCTTCGTCTCGAAAAGTACGCTTCCCGATCAGGTATCCCAATCAGGTATCCAGGAAGCTGCGCAGCTTGCGCGACCGCGACGGGTGCTTCAGCTTGCGCAGCGCCTTCGCCTCGATCTGGCGGATACGCTCGCGGGTCACGTTGAACTGCTGGCCGACCTCTTCCAGCGTGTGGTCGGTGTTCATGCCGATGCCGAAGCGCATGCGCAGCACACGCTCCTCGCGCGGCGTCAGCGAGGCCAGGACACGGGTCGTCGTCTCGCGCAGGTTCGCCTGGATGGCGGCGTCCAGCGGCAGGACGGCGTTCTTGTCCTCGATGAAATCGCCGAGATGCGAATCCTCCTCGTCGCCGATCGGCGTTTCGAGGGAGATCGGCTCCTTGGCGATCTTCAGGACCTTGCGGACCTTCTCCAGCGGCATCATCAGACGCTCGGCCAGCTCTTCCGGGGTCGGCTCGCGGCCGATCTCGTGCAGCATCTGGCGGCTGGTGCGGACCAGCTTGTTGATCGTCTCGATCATGTGGACCGGGATGCGGATGGTCCGCGCCTGGTCCGCGATGGAACGGGTGATGGCCTGACGAATCCACCAGGTGGCGTAGGTCGAGAACTTGTAGCCGCGCCGGTACTCGAACTTGTCCACCGCCTTCATCAGGCCGATGTTGCCCTCCTGGATCAGGTCCAGGAACTGCAGGCCGCGGTTCGTGTACTTCTTGGCGATGGAGATGACGAGACGCAGGTTGGCCTCGACCATCTCCTTCTTGGCCCGGCTCGCTTCC
Source organism: Azospirillum palustre (assembly GCF_002573965.1). Classification (NCBI taxonomy): domain Bacteria; kingdom Pseudomonadati; phylum Pseudomonadota; class Alphaproteobacteria; order Rhodospirillales; family Azospirillaceae; genus Azospirillum; species Azospirillum palustre. Next base: position 1,733,540 of record NZ_PDKW01000043.1, read on the forward strand.
TTCTCGCCCTTCTGGACGGTGGAGACGATGCGGCGGAACTCGTTGATCGGCAGACGCGCTTCCTCGGCGACGTTCGAGATCGACTCGCGCGTCTTGCGGATCTCGGCGTCGTACTTCTCAGCGAACTTGCCCCAGGTCTTGGGGTTCAGGCCACGGATGCGCTCCAGCCAGTTCGGGTCCAGCTCGTGGCCGAAATACTGGTTCAGGAAGTCCTCGCGCTTCACCCGGCACTCGGTGGCCATGCGCAGCAGGCGGCCTTCGAAGCCGGTCAGCTTGCGGTTCAGACCATAGAGCTGCTCGACCAGCTGCTCGATGCGCTGGTTGTTCAGGCGGACGGTGTTCATCAGCTCGACCATTTCGAGCTTCAGCTTGTCGTACTTCTTGTCCGTCTGCTTGGCGACGTCCTCGCCGCGCTGCATCGACCCCATACGGGACTCGTGCAGCTTGTGCAGCTTGTCGTAGGTCGCCTTGATGTTCTCGAAGGTCTCGATGACCTGCGGCTTCAACGCGGCTTCCATCGCGGACAGCGACAGGCTGTTGTCGCCCTCGTCGCCTTCCTCGCCCTCTTCGCCCTCGCCTTCGGCGCGCGGCGGACGCGGCTCGTCGCCTTCCTCACCGGCCGGCGCATCGGCACCGGCGGCGGGAGCGGCGGCGGCGGCGCCTCCGGGGACGGCGCCAGGGGTGCCGGCGGCCTCGACCACCTCGGCAAGACCCTCAGGAATCTCCTCACCGTCCGGGCCACCGCCATAGGTGGCGTCCAGATCGATGATGTCGCGCAGCAGCATCTTCCCTTCCATCAGGGAATCATGCCACTCCAGAATGGCGCGGATGGTCAGCGGCGATTCGCAGATCGCGCCGATCATCATCTCGCGGCCGGCTTCGATCCGCTTGGCGATGGCGATTTCGCCTTCGCGCGACAGCAGCTCCACCGACCCCATCTCGCGCAGGTACATGCGCACGGGGTCGTCGGTGCGGCCGATGTCGTCGTCGTCGAGATTGCCCGACGAACGGCCCTCGCCTTCGCTACCGGCCTCGCCGCTGTTCTCCGAATCCTGCTCTTCCGATTCGACGATGTTGATGCCCATCTCGGACAGCATCGCCATCGTGTCTTCGATCTGCTCGGACGAGGACGAATCCTGTGGCAGCGCTGCGTTCAGCTCGTCATAGGTGACATACCCGCGCTCCTTGCCGCGGGCGATCATCTTCTTGACGGCCAAACCCATGCCGTCCATCAGAGGACCGTCTGCGGATTCCTCCCGCGTTTCGGAAACTTCCACGCTGTTCGCAGCTTTCGTGGCCATGCGATCGGTGCCCCCGCATTACCCCAGTGAATAAAGACGAAAGGAGCGCCCGGTCCCGGTTTCCCGGCCCGTCCGCCCCACCCCCAAACCATGTATCTACCCAGAACCCGCCATCACAGAAACTGTCATGCGGCCCCGTCCTGTTACCCTCTGTACCCATCAACCGACACCCGATTGCCGACGATATGCATCATCAACAGTCAGATGTCGTCAAAGTCACTGTCCGCGATACCCATGCCGGACTTTATGACCTCCTGCTGAAGAGCCACGACCCTCGCGAAGTTGGCCTCGCTGTTGTCACGGGTCAGAGCGGCCTTCGCTTCCCTAAGATCGTCGAGCACCCGCTCGTGATGCAGATGCCGCCACGCAGGCCACCATCCCTTCCGAGCGTCCTCCGTGGAGGCGTCCGGACGGGCGAAGCCGGCATGGACATAGGTCGACTCGCCTAGCAAAGCACCGACCATTGTCTCATGGCCGGCGGATGACAAGTGGCGACAAAGCGCATCGGCGTCAAGTGTCGAGTCGTGGTTGCGGTCGTCGGAAAGGCATTCGATGACCGCCCAGCGCAGTTTTTCCAGCTCCGGGTCACCGAATGGCAACAGCCCCAGCGGCTCCGCCAGTTCGCCGAACAAATCCGGATGGTTGATCAGCGTGGCCAGCAGAATGCGCTCGCGCATCGACGCGAGGCGGGAGGCACGGCCGCGCCCCTCCCCCGCCGGCTTGGAGGTCAGGCGTCCGGGCGTGCCCGGCACATGGCGGCGCGGCGCCTCGCCGAAGCGTCCCCGCCCCTGCCCCGGCACCCACGGCCCGCGGTTGTAGGCCGGCCGGGCCGGGGCGAAGGCCTCGTCGACGCGGCGGCGCATCTCGGTGCGGTAGAAGCTCTGGACGTCGCGGTCGGCGATGGTGGCGACGCGGGCCTCCAGCGCCGCCTTCACCGCGGCCTTGGCCTCCGGCGTGTCGGTCGGCCGGCCCTCGCTCTCCATCCGCCACAGGGCGTCGGACAGCGGGATGGCGGCCTCCAGCACCGCTCCCATCGCCTTCGCCCCCTGGGCGCGGATCAGGCTGTCGGGGTCCTCGCCCTCCGGCAGGAAGGCGACGCGGGCCGACTGGCCGGGGGCAAGGTGCGGCAGGATGCGCTCCACCGCCCGCCAGGCCGCCCGCCGGCCGGCATTGTCGCCGTCGAAGCACAGGAAAGGCACCTTCTCCGCCGCCGGGATCAACTTCCACAGCTCCTGCACCTGGGTCTCGGTCAGCGCGGTGCCCAACGGCGCCACCGCCCCCTCGAAGCCGGCGCGGACCAGCGCGATCACGTCCATATAGCCTTCGGCGACGATCACCGGCTTGCCGTCCGCCGCCGCCTGCCGCGCCCGCGACAGGCCGTAGAGCAGCGTGCCCTTGTGGAAGAGCGGCGTGTCGGCGGTGTTGACGTATTTCGGGCCGTCGCCCTCCAGGATGCGTCCGCCGAAGGCCACCACCTGCCCGCGCCGGTCGGTCACCGGGAACATCACGCGGTTGCGGAAGAAGCTGTAGGGCGACCGGCCGTCGTCCGGCCGCTTCAGCAGCCCGGCATTGACCATGTCCTCGTCGGAGAAGCCCTGCTTGCCGAGATATGTGCGCAGCGCATTCGAATCGCCGGGCGCGTAGCCCAGCCGGAAGCGCGCGATGGTCTCGCCGTCCAGACCGCGCCGCAGGAAGTAATCCAGCCCCGACCGCCCGGCGGAGGTGTGCAACTGCTGTTCGAACCAGCGCGCCGCCTGCTCGACGAGGTCATGCAGGGTCTTGCGCCGCTCGTAGCGCTGGCGGTCCTCCTCCGTCGGGCGGGGCACCGGCAGACCGGCCTCGCCGGCCAGATGCTCGACCGCCTCGGGGAAGCCGAGATTGTCGTGGCGCATGACGAAACCGATGATGTCGCCATGGGCGCCGCAACCGAAGCAATGAAAAAAGCCCTTCTGGTCGTTGACGTAGAAGGACGGCGACTTCTCATTGTGGAAGGGACAGGGGGCTTTGTACTCGCGGCCGGCGCGGATCAGCCGCAACCGCTTGGAGACCACTTCCGACAGGGTCAGCCGGGTGCGCAGTTCTTCCAGAAATTGGGGCGGGAAGGCCATGGTCGAACGGTCACCGGATGCGAAGGACGATAGGCGGAAGCGATGGGGGCCACGCTATAGCAGAGGCATAGTATGGGAACCAGCGCCGCCGGCCCCAAGGGTGCAGACGGCGCAAGGTCAGTCCGGCTGCCGAACCAGTTTGGTCCGGGCATAGACTTGGATCAGCGGCACCCGGTATCCGATACTGGCCAGAACCAGTTCATCGTCCGGCCCGATGATGATCGGCTCGGTCGGCCAGTCACCATTACACCGCCGGTGCAGTTCAGCACCGACGCGGGTGGATTGGACGAACAGGATTTCCTGAACGCTGGGGATTGACGCATAGGCCCAGAGATTGCTGCGGGTTTCGCGCTCGTTGCCGGGCGAGAGGATCTCCACGATGAGCACCGGATCGGGAAGCAGACGAGCGTCCGGATCGTCGGGCGCGCAGGTTACCGCCAGATCGGGAACCCGCAAGTTGACGTTGCTGGACAAGCCGGGCACCACCGGCGCCTCGGTCGCCGCCCGGCAGGGGCTACCGCGGTCGATCAGATGGCCTTCGATCAGCCGGGCGAGCGCCACTTGCAGATAGGCGTGCGTGGCGCTCGCCGGCGCCATGGCGCGCGGTTCGCCGTTCACCAGCTCGTACCGCGTGTCGGTGCCGTCGCCGTTCCAGTCGAGGAACTCCGCGACGGTCATGCCCAGGAAACCGGATTTGCGGACCGCGACCATTCCACCGTCCTCCCGACTGCCCAACCGGTCTGCCGCATGGGGGCGCAAGCCTCGCTTCAGCGCCCCGTCCGCCCGGCCTTACTTGCCGGAGAGCCGCGCCTTCACCAGGCCGCCGGCCTTGGCGAAATCCATCTGGCCGGCGTGGCGGGCCCTCAGCTCGGCCATCACCTTGCCCATGTCCTTGATGCTGGCCGCACCAAGCTCGGTCACGATGGCGTCGATGGCGGCGGCGACCTCCTCCTCGCTCATCTGCCTGGGGAGATAACGCTCGACGACCGCGATCTCCTCGCGCTCCTGCTGGGCCAGTTCGGGACGGCCGCCCTGCTCGTACATCGCCGCCGATTCGGTGCGCTGCTTCACCATGCCCTGCAGCATCGACAGGATGCCAGCCTCGTCGATGCCGTCGGTCACGCCGCGCCCCCGGGCTTCGATGTCGCGGTCCTTCAGGCCGGCGAGGATCATGCGGATGGTGGACACCGCGCGCTGGTCCTTCGCGCGCATCGCATCCTTGAGGCTGTCGTTGAACTGCGTGCGCAGTGTCATGTCCCGTCTTCCTTGGTTCGTCGGGCCGGGATAGGAGGCTCCGGCCGGACAGCCGACTATTCCGAAAATGGCCGCCGATTTCCACGGCAAAAGCCCCAGCCGGCAAATGGGTGCCCCGCGGCCGTCCGACTTTGTCCGCGGATCAGGGCCGCCTTGCAAAGCTATTGCTGGAAATCCTGCGTCCAATCGTCATATAGGATGTCCGGCCCATCCGATCAGCCCACTCGATCCCACATAACCGCTTGATTCCGGCGGAGGTGGGGTGCGAGCGGCTACGTGTGCGCGCCCGGCGGGACGCTAGGCCGTCGCCGTTCCGCCGATCACCCGATCCGTCGCCGGCCGCGGTTTTTGGGAAGGTTCACAGGAATGACTCTCGCCACTCCCCCCTCCGACAATGCGGTTCACACCGGCGTCCTGGTCCTGGCCGACGGCACCGTGTTCCGCGGCCGAGGCATCGGCGCCACGGGGGATTCGGTGGGCGAGGTGTGCTTCAACACCTCCATGACCGGCTATCAGGAAATCCTGACCGATCCCAGCTATGCCGGCCAGATCATCACCTTCACCTTCCCGCACATCGGCAACACCGGCGCCAACCTCGAGGACATCGAGACGATCACGCCCGCAGCCCGCGGCCTGATCCTGCGCGCCGACATCACCGATCCGTCGAACTGGCGCGCCACCCGCCATCTCGACGACTGGCTGAAGAGCTACGGCCTCGTCGGCCTGACCGGCGTCGACACCCGCCGCCTGACCCGCCGAATCCGCGACCTGGGCGCGCCCAACGGCGTCGTCGCCCATGCGCCGGACGGCAAGTTCGACATCGAGGCGCTGGTCGCCAAGGCCAAGGGCTGGCCGGGTCTGGAGGGCATGGATCTGGCCAAGGACGTGTCCTGCCGCCAGACCTACGACTGGACCGAGGCCGGTTGGACCATCGGCGGCGGCTATGCCACGCTGGACAAGCCGCAGTACCATGTCGTCGCCATCGATTACGGCGCCAAGCGCAACATCCTGCGCTGCCTCGCAGCCGCCGGCTGCAAGGTGACGGTGGTGCCGTCGACCGCCACGGTCGAGGACGTGATGCGCCACCAGCCGGACGGCGTCTTCCTGTCCAACGGCCCCGGCGACCCCGCCGCCACCGGCGAATATGCCGTGCCGACGATCAAGGGCCTGCTCGACACTGGCGTGCCGATGTTCGGCATCTGCCTCGGCCACCAGATGCTGTCGCTGGCGCTGGGCGCCAAGACCACCAAGATGCAGCAGGGCCACCGCGGCGCCAACCATCCGGTGAAGGATCTGGCGAGCGGCCGGGTGGAGATCACCAGCCAGAACCATGGCTTCGTCGTGATGCCGGAGACGCTGCCGGCCGACGCCGAGGTCACCCATGTCAGCCTGTTCGACGGCACCAACGAAGGCATCCGCCTGAAGGGCAAGCCGGTCTTCTCGGTGCAGTACCACCCGGAAGCCTCGCCCGGCCCGCAGGACAGCCACTATCTGTTCGACCGCTTCGTCCAGCTGATCGCCGAGAAGAAGGCGGCCTGACGCCAGATCGCCGACAGGTCATGAAAAGGGGGAGCCGTTCGCGCGGCTCCCCTTTTTCTATTTGGCGTTGCGGTCCTTGTCAGGGGCCAGCGTTGCGGCGGTCACGGTGCGCGGCTGCACCCGCTGGATGCCACCGTAGCAGCTGGTGCCGCCACGGCCGCCGGGCGATCCGGCGGCTTGGCCGTACTGAGTGCAATCGGCAGTATGGCTGGCGGCAGTCTGGCTGGCGGCGGTTTGGTTGGCGGCTGCCTTTTCGCCGTCATGGTTCCGGTCGCGAGGCTGTGATTTGGGATCGTTCACAGTGGCCTCCTGGAGGTTGCGGACCATATCGTTTATGGCCTCTCCTTGATTGCCAACATGGTCAGCGATCAGCGGTTCCAACAGATATGCGTCTTCCCGATCATCCGTTTTCCCACAAGCCCCAGCCGGCCGCCGAGCCAGACGGCCCCACCTGCCCGCTCTGCGGCCGGCCCATGGTGCCGGGGGCCAGCCTGAACGAACACCACCTGATCCCCCGCACCTATGGCGGGCGCGAGACGGTGACGATGCACCGCATCTGTCATGCGAAGATCCATGCGGTGCTGACCGAGCAGCAGCTGCGAGACCAGTATCACGAGATCGGCGCCCTGCGCGGCCATCCCGACCTTGCCGGCTTCATCCGCTGGGTCCGCCGCAAGCCGCCGGAATTCAACGACGGCCATGCCACCGATCGCCAAGCCAGAGACCGGCGGCGGCGCAAGCGCTGACCGCCGGTGTCAGCCCTGGCGGACGGTCCGCCGCGTGGCGGGTTTCGGCAGGTAATTGCGGGCCTCGCCGTTGCAGACCCGGCTGACCCGCTCATACTCCTCCACCGTATCGACCTGGGCCTGCCGGCGGTCGCGCTCGCGGCCGAAGTCCTGCATGATCCGCCGCATCGCCGACTCGAGCGGCCGGCGGACCGCCGCCATCGCCTGCGACTGGCTGCGCGAGCGCACCGGCACCATCTCCGCGATCACCTGATCCAGACGGCTGCGAATCTGCGGCATCATCTCCTGCAGCAGGGCCTCGTCCACCGCGACATGGCGCATCTCGTGGGCAAGCACCTCGCCATACAGGCAGGAGCCGGCGGGGATTTCCCTGGCGACATGGACGATGCGCTGCTGGAAGCCGAAACTGATGGCAAGCTTGCTGGCAGAGGCGCAATAGGTGCCGTCGCCCATCGTCTTGAACAGGGCCGACACCTGGGACTGCTCGCCGTAGCGCGCCTGGGTCAGCCCCAGCACATGGCTGTCGGCTTTGCTGACCGGCCCCGGCGTGCGTCCCGGCAGGCGGGTGAGCTGCACGATGGACAGCGCATCGTCGCGCTGGATCGGCGCCAGCACGGTGTCGAGGTCCAGCGTGGTCGGCGGAAACCCGGTGCAGCCGTTCGACTGCGCCACGGCCGGCGACATGGACAGCAGGATTGCCGGAAGGGCAAGGAACAGGAGGCGAACGGTCATCCCAGCACTGTTACCGGGAAACCGTTCCCCCACAAGAGATATGGAAGGGCCGCCACCGCTGGTCTGCGGCGGCGGCCTTTTCACTCAATGCTGGCCACTCAATGCTTGGAGGGGAACAGGAAGCGCGCCTTCAGGGTGCCTTCGATGGCGCGCAGGTCGTTGACGACCTCCAGCTCGTCGACGTCGCCGTTGACGTCGACCACCACATAGCCCAGCTCCGGATCGGTCTGGAGATACTGTGCGGCGATGTTCAGGTCGCGGCCGGAGAACACCTCGTTCACCTTGCGCAGCATGCCCGGACGGTTCTCGTGGACGTGCAGGAAGCGGGTGCAGCCCGCCTGCACCGGCAGCGCCACCTGCGGGAAGTTGACCGCGCCGACGGTGGAACCGTTGTCCGAATACTCAAGCAGCTTCTGCGCCACCTCGGTGCCGATGTTGGCCTGGGCCTCCATCGTCGAGCCGCCGATATGCGGGGTCAGGATGGCGGTCTTGATGCCGCGCAGCGCGCTCTGGAACTCTTCCTTGTCCGAGCCGGGCTCGACCGGGAAGACGTCGATGGCGGCGCCCAGGATGTGGCCGGAGTTCATCGCGGCGGCCAGCGCCTCGATCTCCACCACCTGCCCGCGGGCGGCGTTGATCAGGTGGCTGCCCTTCTTCATGGCGGCCAGCTCACGCTCGCCGATCATGTCGCGGGTCTGCGGGGTGTCGGGCACATGCAGGGTCACCACGTCGGACACCGACAGCAGTTCCTCCAGCGAGTCGCAGGCCCGCGCATTGCCGAGCGCCAGCTTGCGCACGGTGTCGTAGAAGCGGACCTGCATGCCCATCGCTTCGGCCAGGATCGACACCTGGGTGCCGATGTGGCCGTAGCCGACGATGCCCAGCGTCTTGCCGCGGATCTCGTAACTGTCCTTGGCCGACTTCATCCAGCCGCCGCCATGGACCAGCTGCGACTTCTCGAAGATGCCGCGCATCAGCATGATGATCTCGCCGATCACCAGCTCCGCCACCGACCGGGTGTTGGAATAGGGGGCGTTGAAAACCGGCACGCCGTGGCGGCGCGCCGCCTTCAGGTCGACCTGGTTGGTGCCGATGCAGAAGCAGCCGACGGTGATCAGCTTGCTCGCCGCCTCGAACACCTTGGCGGTCAGGTGCGTGCGCGAGCGGATGCCCAGGATGTGGACCGAGCCGATGCGTTCCAGCAGCTCGGACTCGTCCAGCGCGCGCGGCAGCCGCTCGACGGAGGCATAACCGCCGCGGGCCAGCTCGTCGATGGCGTTGTCGTGGACACCTTCCAGCAGAAGGATGTTGATCTTGTCCTTGGAGAGCGAGAGCTTGGTCACGGCCGGCTTCCGTATCTGGGCATCGGGTCTGTTCCGCAAGACCCGCCCACCGGGATACGGCGCGTAGGGCCTTTCGGAAAAGCGAGCGCGCAAAATAATACCAAAGGCAGCCCTTGTCACCTGACGGATGTTGCGCCGCGGCGTCCGTTTCCGCATGCCGGATTGGCGCTCAGCGCGGGTTGGGTGTATCTGTCTGACCGCTCTCCAAACTTGGAATCCCTGTCATGAGCGCCGTGACGATCTATCACAACCCGCGTTGCAGCAAATCGCGCGAGACGCTGGAGCTTCTGCGCTCCCGCGGCGTCGAGCCGGCGGTGATCGAGTATCTGAAGACCCCGCCGACCGCGGCGGAGCTGTCGGCGATCCTCGCCAAGCTGGGCAAAGGTCCGCGCGACATCACCCGCGCCAAGGAAGCGGCGGAGGCCGGCATCGCGAAGGACCTCGACGGCGAGGCGCTGATCGCCGCCCTGTCCGCCAATCCGGCGGCCATCGAACGCCCCATCGTGGTCAAGGGCGACCGCGCCCGCGTCGGCCGCCCGCCGGAGTCGGTGCTGGACCTGCTCTGACCGTCTCCGATCCGCCCTGCCCCTCGCCTCTGCTCCCTCACCCCCGTCCCTTCACCGGAGCCCGCCGCCCGTGACCAGCAAGCACACCGCAGCATCCGCCGCCGCTGAGCTGTCGACCATCCGCGATTTCCTGCGCTACGGCGTCAGCCGCTTCAACGAGGCCGAGCTGGATTACGGCCACGGCACCACCACGGCCTTCGACGAGGCGGTGTTCCTGGTGCTGGAGTCGCTGCACCTGCCGGTCGACCAGCTCGACCCCTATCTGGATTCCCGGCTGACCGCGGCCGAACGCGAGGCGGTGGCCGGCATCCTCCATGCCCGCATCGACACCCGCAAGCCGGCGCCCTACCTGCTGAACAAGGCCTATATCCAGGGCATCCCCTTCTATGTGGACGAGCGGGTGATCGTCCCGCGCTCCTACATCGGCGAACTGCTGTTCTCCGACCTGTTCGGCGGCGACGACTTCACGCTGGTGGAGGACCCGACCTCGGTCGAGCGGGTGCTGGATCTGTGCACCGGCTCCGGCTGCCTCGCCATCCTGGCCGCCCGCATCTTCCCGGAAGCGCAGGTCGATGCGGTGGACCTGTCGCCCGATGCGCTGGAGGTGGCCAAGCGCAACATCGCCGACAGCGGCTTCGGGGACCGCATCGCCCTGCATCAGGGCGACCTGTTCGCCCCGCTGAAGACGCGGAAATACGACGTCATCATCACCAACCCGCCCTATGTCGACGCCGAGTCGATGGAAGCCCTGCCGCCGGAATTCCGCGCCGAGCCGGAACTGGCGCTGGCCGGCGGCGACGACGGGCTGGACATCGTCCGCCGTATCCTGAAGGAAGCCCCCAAGCACCTGACGCCGGAAGGCGGGCTGCTGTGCGAGTTCGGCACCGGCCGCGAGATCCTGGAGGCGGACTATCCCCACCTGGACTTCCTGTGGCTGCAGACCGCCAACAGCTTCGGCGAGGTGTTCTGGCTGACGCGGGACCAGCTGAAGGCCGGGAAGTGAGCCGAAGGTAGAGTGCGGTTGCCCCCACGTCTGCCCCCATCCGGGGAGGACAGACGTGGGGACCCGACTTCATCAGGAACCCTTCTCCCGCCCGCCGGTTGTCCTCTGACGATGTTGCACCGCAGCAGCCCCGAGAGGACGCCGCCGATGACCGACCGCCGCTCCACCCTGCTCAAGACCCTGGGCCTCACCGCGCTGACCCTGGGCGGATTGGCCGTCGCCAACACGCTTGCCGCGCGCGCGGCCGAGCGGCGCTATCCGCCGGAAGGCCGCTTCCTCACCGTCGATGGCGTCCGGCTGCATTACATGGAGGCCGGCAACGGCCCGCCGGTCGTTCTGCTGCACGGCAATGTCTCCGCCCTCGGCGATTCGCTGGCGAGCGGGCTGTTCCAGCGTCTGGCCCGGACCCACCGCGTGATCGCCTTCGACCGGCCCGGCATGGGCCACAGCGACCGCCCGCGGGATCGTGCCTGGACGCCCGAGGATCAGGCCGACCTGCTGGCCCGGGCCTTCGACGCGCTGGAGATCGGGAACGCCGTGGTGGTCGGCCATTCCTACGCCACGCTGGTGGCCCTGGCCCTGGCGCTGGACCATCCGCGGACGGTGAAGGGGCTGGTGCTGATGGCAGGCTATTATTTCCCGACCAAGCGGGCCGATGCGGCTCTGGTGGCGCCGCTGGCGATGCCTGTGCTGGGCGACCTGCTGCGGCACACCCTGTCGCCGCCGGTTTCGATGGCGATGATGCCGGGGCTGCTGAAGACGCTGTTCTCGCCCCGTCCGGTCCCGGACCATCTGACCGAGAGCTTCCCCGCCGCCCTGACCATCCGGCCAGGCCAGATGCGCGCCAACGCCCAGGACGGCGTGACCATGGCGCCGGCTGCCGACCGCCTGCAGCACCGCTATGCCGACGTGACCGTCCCGGTGGCGATCTTCGCCGGCCATCAAGACCGCGTGGTCGAGCAGGAGGAGCAGAGCGGCCGGCTGCATCATGTGCTGCCCGACAGCACGATGCACTGGGTGCCGGACTCCGGCCACATGGTCCATTATGTCGACCCCGAGCTGGTCGTGCGCCGGATCGGTGACCTGTCAGCCGGAAAGACGGCTCCGCGGATCGTCGCTCACAGATAGCGCCGCATCAGGATGCTGCCGCCATGGTGCGGCAGCCGGGGGTGCCAGGGGATGGCGGCGTTGCCGATCTCCTCGAACCCCTCGCCGGCATAGAGACGGCGGGCCGGCTCGTTGTCGGCCCAGACATGCAGGGTGACGCGGTCGAAGCCGCCGGTCCGTGCCCGCTCGTAGAACCAGCCGAGCAGCCGGCCGGCGATGCCGTGGCGCCGGTGCGCGGGATCGACCGCCAGGGCGGACAGGAAATAGCTGCCCCAGTCCAGCGTTTCGGGGAATTCGCCCATATGGGCGACGCGGTCGGGCGGCAGGCCGCTGTGATCCTCGGTCCGGATCCAGTCGGTGGGATAGCCATGGGCGATGCCGATCACCTGCCCATCCAGCTCGGCGACACCGCTCTGGCGATACGACAGCGATCCGCTGCGTCCGGCCAGACCGGGCACCAGCATCTCCGCCGCGGTCATCCCCGGCACCAGCCCGTCGAGCAGGAATTCGTAGACGCCGCCGCCGGCGATGTCGATCAGCCGTGCCAGATCCGGTGCGTCGTCGGCATCGGCGGAGCGAAGGCGGAAGCGGTCGTCAGTCGGTGCGGAACTCACGGGCGGAACCCTTGGATCGGGAAAGCGGCTGGATAGAAAAGGCTCTCCCGCCGACGATTTCCAGTCCCAATCTTATCTGTCCTGATCGGCCGCCCGGTTCAGATCGTCGCGCAGCCGCAGCAGCGCATCGCGGAGCGACATCAGCTCCGCGGCGGAACAGCCGGCGGCGGCGGCGATGCGGGTCGGCAGGCATTCGGCCTGCGTCCGCAGGGCCGCCCCTTCGGCGGTCAGGCCGATGCGGACCAGCCGCTCGTCCTGCGGATCGCGGCTGCGGGTCAGCAGCCCCTGCCCTTCCATGCGCTTCAGCAGCGGGGTCAGCGTGCCGCTGTCCAGCCCAAGCCGCTCGCCGAGCAGCTTCATCGACTGGCCGTCCTCCTCCCACAGCAGCAGCATGATCAGATACTGCGGGTAGGTCAGGCCAAGCTGCTCCAGCAGCGGGCGATAGACACGGCTCATCGCCAGATTGGCGGAATAGAGCGCGAAGCACGCCTGATTGGAAAGCAGAAGCGGATCGTCCCTGTCGGCTGCCATGATGTCTGAACCTTGAAAAGACGGCGCGCCGCCGGGATGCTGCGCGTCGGTCGACCGTGCGGACTGCACAATCGCGCGCAACAGCCCGGCGGCGCAATGCCGAAGACTTTTCGCTTCAGGCGACGGTCTCAGGCCCGGCCCTCAGGCAACGGCCCTTAGGCAACGGTCGTGGTGACCGGGATGTTGCCCTTGGTCGCGTGGCTGTAGGGGCAGACCTTGTGGGCGCGGGCCAGCAGATCCTCGGCGGCGGCCTTGTCCATGCCCGGCAGCGAAACCACGAAATCGACCGTCAGGCCGAACCCCTCGCCATCGTCGCGGGCACCGATGCCGACCGTGGCGTTCACCGTCAGATCGGCCGGGACGGCGATCTTGTCACGGTTGCCGACGAACTTGATGGCGCCGATGAAGCAGGCGGAATAGCCGGCGGCGAACAGCTGCTCGGGGTTGGTGGCGCCACCCTGGCCGCCCAGCTCCTTCGGCGCGGCCAGTGCGACCGACAGCAGGCCATCCTCGCTGACGGCCTTGCCGTCGCGGCCACCGGTGGCGGTCACCTTGGTCGAATACAGGGTCTTCATGACGTGTGCTCCTTCATTGATCGCCAAGTGGCGGAGTTTGGTTTCCTGGGCGGCGGCTCGAACCGGCCCCCGTGATCTTGTGAGAAGAACAATGACGCACAATTGAATTGCGCGCAACGTATTTGATCGTGCGCTATTCAATTGTGCGCAATGCATTTGGCGCATGCGCAGCCCGTCGAGCGGCAGCACGATTGCGCCTGCTTCCTGCTAACTGCGTGAAAACTCAACCGGCCTCAATCGAACAGATCGGGGGCTTGACCCGTTGGTGCCGGCCGGTCCGCCAGGGTGCCGCGGTGCAGGATCACCGGATGACGGCGGCCGGGGAGACCGACATACGGACAACCGGCCGGTGCCAGCAGCGCCAGACTGGTGTCGTTGGGGGCGATCCAGGCGATCCTGCTGTTTCCGAGCCAACGGCCGAGATCGAAATCCCAGGCATCGCCACACACCTTCCATTGCTCGCCGCGGGCGGGATCGTTCCACATATGCTGGGTTCTGAGCCAATACTGGTGTCCCTGCTCAGCCGGTGCAGGCGGATTGGCGAAATAGGCCATGAAATAGGCCCGATACCGGCTTTCCACGATGTCATGGACCGACAGCACGCACGCCATGCCTGGAATCGCCATCAGCCGCGGCACGATGAAAGGAACCGCAGGACCGGCGTGGATCTGATTGTAGATGCCGGTTTCCGCCAGTGTCGGTGTATGGCCCCGCAGGTCGAGGGCGCCGAGGTAGGTAAGGAAGTGGGGGCAGGCGGAGACGAAAACATCCTCGCCCATATCTCCCCAGAACGGCCCGTCAAGCCCGAAGAAGTCCGCCTTCAGCGCCAGTTCTTTCCGGCAATACGGGCAACGCGACACACCAACGGCGGGCAGGCCTTCCGAATACTGCTCGTGCATCTCCTCGATGTCGTCGCTCATGCGCTCCAGCACATCATAGTCCCAGACCTGGTCCGGATCATAGAGGGCCTGCTCGGTCTGGGTCAGGCGGCGAACGAGGTCGTTGCGCTCCTGGCGGGTCAGCGGCATACACGGTTCTCCTTTATTCGGGTAGTGCGTACCGGCCACCGGATGGGTCACCCCAGCCCCAGCCCGGATGGGGACTTAGATTGTAGCCCTTGGCGTTCATGTCGTTGAACAGGTCGAGAAGCTGTTGCTCGCTTTCGATTGAACGCACAGAACCATCGGGCATGTACGAGGCCATCGGAAAATCGCTATGCGACAGCCGACCGATTTTCTCGTCAGGGTTCCTGTTTTCGGGGCCATGATGGACGACCCGCTGGGACGGTCTGCCGCGACCGGGCGTTTCGGTGGCACGCTGAAGGGCACGCAACGTCTTCTTTTCCGAGCGCGACAAAGTGCCAAGTACGTCATCATCATTGATGATTTTAGACGGCGGTCGGTCTTCCGGCGGAATCCTGCCGATGGCCAGCAGGTCATAGTCGGCAGTGATCGGCATCCCTGAGACGGGATCGGCCAGCACGGTCAGCGGCTCCCCGTCAGGAACCGGCTTCACCGCATCGGACAGCATCTTCTCACCGGGAGGACCCGCCCGGTAATAGTGCTCTCCAACCTTCATCACTTCACTGGGAGGCGGCGCCAGGTTGGCGTGAACCGTCACCGGCTCGCCATTCGGCGGCGGAATGCGCAAAGGCAGCGCTTTTGCAGCCGGCGGCTTCTCAGCCAGCAGCTTTTTGACCTTAGTGTTGTACTTTTTCACATCACCGGCGTCGGTCAATTTGCTGTATTCCTGCTTCTCCGGGATAAGGCCGGCGTGCGGGCCCCACGAAGCACTTTTCCCTTTGATATGCATGTCCTTCGTCGGACAACCCATCTTGATCCAAGGCTGGGCATGTTCGTTAACGTTGCGGACGATGATCACCTCCTTGCGGGTGTTGGCCACCGTGGCGAAGCCAGCGGCATGATGGGGCAGCATGCTCGATGATTTGATCGCCTTTCTATACCGCCCGTGCCACGCCCCGCTGTTGATCGCGGGCATCTTTCCGCGCTTCACATGGGGGCAGTCGGTCACCAGTGCACCCGGCTGCTTCGATGGCAATGTGGCCGCGGCTTTGCGGACCTGCTCCATTGCCTTGCCCTTGAGCGACTTGGGCGTTCCCTCCGCAGATTTCCTGGCCATTTTCCGACTGACCTTCCCAATTGCCCACTGACGATTGCCGCCTTTTCCAGTCGCTCACCCAGTTTTCCGGAATCGGCGACGCCCTCGACGCCCTTAACCAGCTTCGAGACACCGGCCAGTTGGCCGAGCTGGAGGCGGGGATCAACAACGAGCCGACGTCGAACCCGCCGCCTCCTACGATTGTGCCGTAGGACTCGGCCAGCCGGCCCTCGGGCTCCGCCTGTTCCTTCGCTTCGGCATAGGCAGTGAGGGCCTTGTCCGCCCCGTGCAGGGCGAGATCGTAGGCATTCGCCACCCTGTCGCGCACTTGACGCAGTTTGCCTATGGGATTTGCCGCAGCATCGTCGAGTTGGCGCGAGGTCCAACCGGCGGTTGAGGTGACCGTGGATTTCACGCCTTGGCAGACCCCGACCGACGCTCCTTTGAGGAAGCCACCGAGCCCGTGAAGAGAACCGCTCATCCCCGCTCCCGATCAAATCGTCCGGCCGGTATCCAGCGCAATCCTGGCCCGTAGCAACTCGAGCCGGACTGTGGGCGGGAGATCGGGACGCGGCAGCACATCCCGGCACCAGGACGGCCCGCTCGGGCCATCGAAATCGTCGCCATAAAAGGCGATGCAGGCGGCTATGACCGGCACTGCATCATTGTCTTCCAGCCCCAGTTTCCGTGCCTTTTCCGCCGCAGCGGCAGCAAGGGCGTAGAGCCGTTCCTCCGGACGCACCGCGCTCAGTTCGGAGAAGGTCCAGCACAGCGTGGCGACGGTCCAGCCGGGCGTGTCGTCGGGAGCGAACCACGCCCGGTCATCGGCGTCCTCGTATGCCTCTTCGAGATCGGCCTCGGTAAGACCGTCGATCAACGCGGACAGCCGCTTTGTCTCGTCCGCCTCCGCGATGTCCGCCAGCACATCGGCAACCATCGGATGTTCATCGAAGTCGGCCCCAATCAACGCCATCAGGCGGACGAACGCGGCTATGCCACCCGCCTCGACGAAGCCCCAAGCCCGAGCCCGCTCTACGCCCTGCCGCAGCATTCGGCAGGCCACGGAGCGCGGCAGGCTGAGGAATAGCTCGGGAAATTCCGGCAGCAGGTCTTCGTAGAGGAACTCGACGAACTGTGTCAGGTCTTGCCGAGACATTTCGCCGAATTGTTCGCCGCTAACGGTCAGCATGATCCGACGTCATCTCCAACACTGCCGGAGCAATCAGTGATGACAATTAAGAGTGTCATCATTGGCAGGCATGCGCCGACAGTCTCAAGACCGGTATGATTTCGAAACCCAAGCGGGGGAAGCATAGATCATCCGAGGACCAACTTGGAAGAGAAAGCATGATGGATGATGCAGTCCGGAAAACGAAAGCTAAAGATTCGTTCTTTCCCTGGTCGCTGGAAGACGGAATGACACAGCGCCATCGCGCCGATCCTGGGCAATCATTCTCGGTGAAGCTGTAGCGGGTTCAATCGGCTGTTCAGGCGGCGGAGGCGTGGTCAGCGCCGGTTCTGCCCGGCTTTTCCGACCACGAGGCATTCAGCGCCTTGAAAAGCCTGTTATTCCGCTACCCGGAGGTCCACCTTGCCGCGCCGTTCGTCGGTCCTGCGACCCATGGTGATGTTCTTTGGCGCCCGCACGTCCCGGTTCCGCCAGGTCCAGCATTCGCCCGTCTCATCCTGGAAGCAGACCCAGCACAAATCATGCTCGGCGCCATAGTCGATGAGGAAATGCGCAAGGGCGGGGCCCTTTGGGGTGTCCATGGGAAGCGGCGGATTGAGTTGGAGCATGATGGCCTCGTTGCGACACTGTGGAGCATGAACGCGCCAAAGCGTGCGCTCGGTCCCGTTTCGCTTCCGGACACTCCCATTGCGCCGGTCCCCGTCCGGTTCGGAATGGTCGGTCGACCTCGTCACCGAAGTGCTTTGCGGGCCGGCCCCGTGCGGCTGCCTTCCCGTCCAAGACTTCCAAGCGGTGCCGGCAGAAGACGCGCCGCCCCCCAGGACCCGGACAAAGAAAAAGCCCTGGAACCGTTGGGTTCCAAGGCTTTTTCGTTCCCTCCGGAACTGGTCGGAGCGACAGGATTCGAACCTGCGACCCCCAGACCCCCAGTCTGATGCGCTACCAGGCTGCGCTACGCTCCGTCAACATCACCGCAGTGCTTGCGGCTTGGCTCCGGAAGGGAACGGGACTATAGCCGCGGGCTTTCGCCGATGCAACATCTCCCGTGATGATTTTTCAGCTTTTTTTGCTCCCTATTTCGGACAGACGTGACAGCATCGATTGCAGAGATTTCAGCTCGTCCAGAACCATGGCGATCTCGTGCCGGACCGCGTCCGACAGCGGCGGATGATCCTCGCCCCTCTCCCCGCCGTCATCCCTGTCATCGTCGGTGACATCGCCGCCGAAGCCTTCCGCATCGACCGGCCCGCCGCCATCGTCGGCATCCTCGGGCAGCGGCGGCGTCGGGTCGGACATGCGCCCTTCCTTCAGCAGACGCTGGACGCCCTTGATGGTGTAGCGGTCCTCATACAGCAGAGCCTGGATCCGCCGCAGGAGTTCGACATCCTCCGGCCGATAATAGCGCCGGCCGCCACCGCGCTTCAGCGGGCGGATCTGGGGGAACTTCGTTTCCCAGAACCGCAGCACATGCTGAGGCACGTTGAGATCGGTCGACACCTCGCTGATGGTGCGATAGGCCGTGGCGGACTTCATGGCGCGATCAGGCCGCCGTCCGGCAGAGGCCGCCAGCAGTGATCCGCGGTAAGGCACGGCACGGCGACAGGCAAGGCGGACAGGTCATCGCAATCGACCGGCGTCAGGACAGCGCCCGCGCAGGCGTCGGTGCCCCACCCTCCTGGACCTCGTTGATCCGGTGCTTCAGCACATGGCTGGCACGGAACACCAGAACACGGCGCGGCAGAATCGGCACCTCTTCCCCGGTCTTGGGGTTGCGGCCGACCCGTTCGCCTTTCTGGCGGACCTGGAAACTGCCGAAGGACGAGATCTTGACCATCTCCCCCCGGGACAGGGCATCGGAAATCTCGTCCAGCACCGTTTCGACCAGGTCGGCCGATTCGTTGCGCGAAAGTCCGACTTCCTGGTAGACGGCTTCGCTCAGTTGGGCGCGCGTTACGGTATTTTGCGACATTGTCAGACCTCCCCCCGCAACCGTTGCAAAGACGGTAATCCGGCGGAAGAAGGTCCGTCAATTCAAAAGCTTGGCAGCCTCATACGGCCCGGCCGAAGCCCGGCCGGGCGTGCAGTGCAGCATGACGGAAGCGCGCTATGCGGAGGATGCCGGCGCCTTACCAGCGGACCAGCGCCGACCCCCAGGTCAGGCCGCCGCCGATGGCTTCCATCAGGATCAGGTCGCCGCGCTTGATGCGGCCGTCCGCCACCGCTTCGCCCAGGGCCAGCGGGATCGAGGCCGCGGAGGTGTTGCCGTGGCGGTCCACCGTCAGCACCACCTTTTCCGGCGACAGCTTCATCTTGCGGGCCAGCCCGTCGATGATGCGGCGATTCGCCTGGTGCGGCACCATCCAGTCGATGTCGGTCGACTCCAGGCCGTTGGCGGCCAGGGCCTCCTCGACCACCGCCGACAGCTTCGACACGGCATGGCGGAAGATTTCCTGCCCATGCATGCGGACATGGCCGATGGTGCCGGTCGACGACGCGCCGCCATCGACATAGAGCAGGTCGTACTGGTTGCCGTCGGAATGCAGGTGGGTGGACAGCACGCCGCGGTCGCTCGAATCGCCCTTGGCCTCGTAGGCCTCCATGACGATGGCGCCGGCGCCGTCACCGAACAGCACGCAGGTGGTGCGGTCGTTCCAGTCCAGCAGGCGGGAGAAGGTCTCCGCACCGATCACCAGGGCGCGGCGCGCCTGACCGTTGCGCAGGAAATTGTCGGCAACCGACATGGCATAGACGAAACCGGCGCAGACCGCCTGGATGTCCATGGCGAAACCGCCGGCGCCCAGCGCGGCCTGCACCTTGGTGGCCGTGGCCGGGAAGGTGTTGTCCGGGGTGGTGGTGGCCAGGATGATGCAGTCGATGCTGCCGCCCGGCACGCCCGCATGCTCCAGCGCCCGCGTCGCCGCGGCGATGGCGAGGTCGGAGGTCTTCTCCCCCTCGGCGGCGATGTGGCGGGACCTGATGCCGGTGCGCTGGACGATCCATTCGTCCGTCGTGTCGACCCGCTGTTCCAGATCTTGGTTTGTGACAACGTTGGACGGCAGGAAGATGCCGCAACCCAGAACTCGGGAACGCATGACCATTGTTCAGCCCGCCGCCGCCTTCGTGTCGGGAAGAGGGGGCGCGTCGGCTATACGTCCCATCTCTTCCTTGATGCGTTCGTTGAAGCCGTGCGTCGCCAGATTGATGGCGACCGCAACGGCATTGGCGAAGCCGACAGCGTCGGTGCCGCCATGGCTCTTCACGCAGACGCCGCGCAGGCCGAGGAACATCGCGCCGTTGTAGCGGCGCGGGTCGATCCGCTCGCGGAAGCGCTTGAAGGCGCCGCGGGCCAGCAGATAACCGATCCGTGCCAGGAAGGACGTCGCGAAGGTGCGGCGCAGGAATTCGGAGAACAGCTTCGCCGTCCCCTCCGCCGTCTTCAGCGCGACATTGCCGGTGAAGCCGTCGGTGACGATGACGTCCACCGTGCCCAGCCCGATGTCGGTGCCTTCGACGAAGCCATGGAAGCGGCCGGGAAGCGGCATGTCGCGCAGGCTGGCCGCCGCGGCACGCACCACCTCGTTGCCCTTCATGTCTTCCGAGCCGATGTTCAGCACGCCGATCGACGGCTGCGGCAGGCCCAGGATGGCACGTGCGAAGACGGCCCCCATCACGGCGAACTGGACGAGGTTTTCAGGCTGGCACTCGGCGTTGGCGCCGAGGTCCAGCATCACGCTCTCGCCCCGTTGCGTCGGGAAGAAGGAGGCCATCGCCGGCCGGTCGATGCCCGGCAGCGTCTTCAGCACGAACTTGGCCATCGCCATCAGGGCGCCGGTGTTGCCAGCCGACACCACACAGGCCGCCTCGCCCGCCGCAACGGCGTCGATGGCAAGCCTCATGCTGGACTGGCGACCCGCACGCAGCGCAATCGCAGGCTTGGCGTCCCCGGCCACGAAGTCGGCGGTGTGGCGGATTTCCGCCACCGCCTTCAACGCAGGCCGCTGGTTCAGCAGCGGTTCGAGCCGCTGCTGGTCGCCATACAGCAGAAAACGCACGTCGGGATGGCGTTCCCGCGCGATGTCCGCCCCGGCAATGACCATGTCGGGACCGTGATCGCCACCCATGGCATCCAGGGCGATGGTCAGGCGCTGGCTCACCGCGAACAGGCTCCCCGGCTTGGACCCCGGCAGGGGCGACGGACGCCCCCGATCAACGGGACCTCAGACAACGCGATGCGGATCAAGCGGCCGCGGTGCCGCTCTGAACCACTTCACGCTGGTCGTAATGGCCGCAAGACCCGCAGACGTGGTGCGGACGCTTCAGCTCACCGCAGTTCGGGCACTCATTGTAGGCCGAGGTGGGCAGAGCGTGGTGCGAACGACGCATGTTGCGCCGCGACTTGGAGGTCTTCTTCTTCGGAACAGCCATGACCGTAAACTCTCTTCATTGGAAAGGGCGGCCCGAACAGGGGCCGCCCAGCGCGAGCGGCATTCAATAAGGCAAATGCCCCAAAAGGGCAAGCCCGAACAACCCCCATTTCGCAACCCCGGGCCGCTCATTGGTGGGGGTGGAAGTGCCGGCCCTTATACAAGACGCGGCGGAGAAAGCAACAGCCGGATCAGTCCCGCGGCTTCAACTGCTGCAGGACGGCGAAGGGATTGGGTTTTTCAGACTCCGCGGCGGGCTCTTCCTCCACCGTCTCCCCCTCCTCATGCTCGCGGTAGCCCTCGAAGTCCACGCCTTCGGCATGCGGATAGGGGTCGAGCCCCAGCGACAGGTGCTGCGCCGTCAGCTCGCCGATGTCGATTCGGTTGTTCTCCATCGGCTCGGGAACATCCTCGTCGGACAGGGAGGCGTCGAAATCGATCTCCAGCCCCGGGTCCTCGATCATCGACTCCGGAGCGAACAGCGCCTCGAAGCGTTCGCTGACATGGGCCGGCACCGGCTCCAGCGTCACGACGCAGGTCTGGACCACGTCGGCCTCCAGCTGTCCGGACACCCGGATCATCTGGCCGCCGCGCACGGCGCGCAGCTTCACCGTGGCGGTCAGGCTGCCGATCGCCTCCAGCTCCAGCCGTTCGGCGAGCGCGCGGCGCTCTTTCTCGGTCGCTTCGATGGTTTCGCTCACCTCGGCACGACGCACCGTGTCGGCATTGACGACGCGCGAGAATTCCGGGGCCGGCAGGGTGCCGTTGGCAGGGCTCATGGCAAAGACTTTCCGATCGAAAACCAAAACGGCCGGCGCGGCAAACGCCCGGCGACACCCGAGTCACATGCAGCCCGCGGCGCGGAAAGGCAAGCCCCCAGACGCGGCGGCAGGCGTCGGCGGGACGCAAAGATATCGCAGGGCCACACTTCATATATAGGGAAGCGCTCAGGCCGGCACCGGTGCGAAGCGGATCTCGCCCCGCATCAGCGACTCCAGCGGCTGGGCGTCGAGCGTCGCGGCACAGCTGCGGACATAGGCGGCCATGGTCGCCAGCGCCCCGTCCGGCACCGGATCGACCGTGCCGTAGAGGTTGTTGTCCAGCGCCACCTCCAGCCTGCGGCCGTCGGAGTCGGCCAGCGCCTCGTCATAGGCGCGGATCCGCCCGGCCATCCCGCGCGCCATCGTCTTCACGCGCCGGGCGATGCCGCTGTCGCCGGCCCCCATCTCCAGCAGCGACTTCTCGAAATCGTCGACCATCGTCTCGTAGAGGCGCTGCGACAGTTTGCCCGCCTCCGCCCCCTGCCCCTTCAGCCGGCGCATCACCAGCAGCATGTGCAGCGCCACCATCTCGAACCGCCCGTCCAGGCTGTCGGGCACGGAAAGCGCGCTGTAGAAGCCCGGTTCGCGGGCCTGCCCGACGATGGCGGTGAACAGGCCGCCCACCGCGGCGGCGGTGCGGGCACGGTCTCCGCCCCCGACACGACCCGACAGAGTGCCCAGCAAACGGCCGATAAAGCTTCCTGACACGAACGGCAGCCCTTCCCCGACTCGGAGTCTCGTTGACAGGGCGAAGCAGCCGGTGCGATTGTCCCGCCCGGAGACTGTCCACAGCCGTGAACGGCCTCGCTGCCCCGCCGGCTCCATCATAGCCCGAGCACCATGACCAGATCGAACTTTTCCGCCCCCCGCACCGTCATTCGCACCGCCCTGCTGGGCAGCGTCCTGCTCGCCGGCCTCGCCGCGACCGGCTGCTCGCCCACCGTCGCCACCCGCGGCAACCTGACGGACCCGCAGCTGGTGGCGGAACTGCAACCGGGCCAGAGCCGGCGCGACGACGTCGCCGCGGTGCTGGGCACGCCGACCTCGGTCGGGACCTTCGATCCGAACGTCTGGTACTATATCGGGCAGAAGACCGAGAAGACCGCCTTCTTCGAGCCGGAAGTGACGGAGCGCCGCGTCGTCGTCGCCCACTTCGACGACAACGGCGTCCTGCGCGAGATCAAGACGCTCGACAAGTCGAACGGCCAGGACATCGATCTGGTGGAGCGCACGACCCCCACCGCCGGCCGCGAGATGGGCTTCCTGGAACAGATGATGGGCAACGTCGGCCGCTTCTCCGCCAAGGACACCAAGGGCAAGGGCCCCGGCAGCTGATCGCCGGCCGATAGCCCGGCCCGCCGTGCCCATTCCTCCCGATACGGACACCGACCTGCACCATATGCGCGCCGCCCTGTCGCTCGCGGCGCGCGGGCTGGGACGGACCTGGCCCAATCCCGCGGTCGGCTGCGTGCTGGTCCGCGACGGCGCCGTGATCGGCCGCGGCTGGACCCAGCCCGGCGGCCGCCCCCATGCCGAGACGGAGGCGCTGGCCCGCGCCCGCGCTTTTTCCGGCGGGGCGGACGGCGCCACCGCCTACGTCACGCTGGAACCCTGCAATCACTATGGCAAGACGCCGCCCTGCGCCCTGGCGCTGGTCGAGGCGAAGGTGGCGCGCGTCGTCGTCGCCTGCCAGGATCCCGACCCGCGGGTTGCCGGCGGTGGGCTGACGCGGCTGCGCGATGCCGGCATCGCGGTCACGACGGGCGTCTGCGAGGCCGAAGCGCTGGCCCTGAACGAGGGCTTCTTCAACCGCATCACGCTGGGCCGCCCGCTGGTCACATGCAAGGTCGCCAGCACGCTGGACGGCCGGATCGCCACCGCCACCGGCGAGTCGCAGTGGATCACCGGCCCGACCGCCCGCGCCTGGGGCCACCGGCTGCGCGCCAGCCATGACGCCATCCTGGTCGGCATCGGCACCGCACTGGCCGACGATCCCGAGCTGAGCTGCCGCCTGCCCGGCCTGGAAGACCGCAGCCCGGTGCGCGTGGTGGTGGACAGCGGCCTGCGCCTGCCACCGACGGCGAAGCTCGCCACCGGCGCCCGCCATATCCCGACCTGGGTCGTCACCGGCCCCACCCCCGACCCCGCGCGGGCCGAGGCTCTGGCAGCGCTCGGCGTCGAGCCGATTCCGGTCGCCGCCGGCCCCGACGGACGGGTCGATCCCACCGCAGCGATGACGGCCCTCGCCGCCCGCGGCATCACCCGCGTGCTGGTGGAGGGGGGAGCGTCGATGGCCGGCGCCCTGCTCGGTGCCGGTCTGGTCGACCGGCTGGAGTGGTTCCGGGCCGCCTCGCTGATCGGCGGCGACGGGTTGCCGGCGGTCGCCGGCTTCGGAGTCGAGGCTTTGGCCGCCATGGCGCGCTTCGAATGCACCGCCGTCCGCAGCGCCGGTGCCGATCTGGCCGAAAGCTATCGCCGGATCGGCCCCAAAGCGTCGGTCTAGCCCGCGCAACAGACCGTTGCGCCGCTTGCGGTGTCGCGCCTGCTTCCCCTGGCCGCGAAACCTGCTAAATTCCCCCGCATGTTCACCGGAATCATCACCGATGTCGGGCGCGTCCGGGCCGTGGAGCGGCAGGGCGACACCCGGTTCACCATCGAGACCGCCTTCGACACGGAGACGATCGCGATCGGGGCGTCCATCGCCCATAACGGCGTCTGCCTGACGGTCATCGAAAAGGGACCGGGGGCCTACGTCATCCAGGCGTCTGGGGAAACCCTGTCGAAGACGACGCTCGGCGGCTGGGAGGCCGGCACGCGCGTCAACCTGGAACGAGCGCTCAAGGTCGGCGACGAGCTGGGCGGCCACATCGTGTCCGGCCATGTCGACGGGGTCGGCCGGCTGCTGTCGATCCGCCCCGAAGGCGAATCGCTGCGCCTGACCTTCGAGGCGCCGGCCACCCTCGCCAAATACATCGCGCCCAAGGGCTCGGTCGCCATCGACGGCGTGTCGCTGACCGTCAACGAGGTCGAAGGCAACCGCTTCGGCGTCAACATCATCCCCCACACCCAGACCGCCACCACTTTCGGCGGGCTGACGGAGGGCGATGCGGTCAATCTCGAAATCGATATGCTGGCGCGCTATGTCGCCCGGCTCGCGGGGCAGGAATGACGTCCGAGTTTCACCACTACCTGTCGACGGCCGAAGAGATCATCGAAGAGGCGCGTCAGGGCAGGATGTTCATCCTGGTCGACGACGAGGATCGGGAGAACGAGGGCGATCTGGTGATCCCCGCCTCCTGCGCCACGCCGGACGCGGTGAACTTCATGGCCAAGCACGGGCGCGGCCTGATCTGCCTGACCATGGACCGGCCGAACATCGAACGGCTGCGCCTGCCGCTGATGGCGCAGCAGAACGCCTCGCGCCACCAGACCGCCTTCACCGTCTCCATCGAGGCGCGCGAAGGCGTGACCACCGGCATCTCCGCCGCCGACCGCGCCCGCACCATCGCCGTCGCCATCGACCCGGCGTCCGGCCCGCACGACCTCGCCACCCCCGGCCACATCTTCCCGCTGCTGGCGCGTGACGGCGGCGTGCTGGTCCGCGCCGGCCATACCGAGGCCTCGGTCGACATCGCCCGGCTGTCCGGCCATTCCTCGTCCGCGGTGATCTGCGAGATCATGAACGACGACGGCACCATGGCCCGCCTGCCGGATCTGGTGCAGTTCGCCCAGTTCCACGGGTTGAAGGTCGGCACCATCGCCGACCTGATCGCCTACCGCCGCCGCACCGAGACCATCGTCGAGCAGGTTCTGGCCGGCAATCTCGACAGTCGCTATGGCGGGCGCTTCCAGTCCTACGTCTACATCAACAAGATCCAGTATGCGGAGCACATCGCCCTGGTGCGCGGCGACATCTCCGGCGACGAGCCGGTGCTGGTGCGCATGCATGCCCAGTCGGTGCTGGACGACGTGCTGGGCGACCGCAACTCCGGTCGCGACAACGACCTGCATGCCTCGATGGAGCTGATCGCCAAGGAAGGCCGCGGCGTCGTCGTGCTGCTGCGCGAGCCGAACCCGAACGGCCTGTCCACCGTGCTGAAGGCGCGGCTGGAGGGTCAGGCCGGCAGCGTTCCGGAACTGCGCGACTACGGCATCGGCGCGCAGATCCTGCTGGATCTGGGCGTGCGCAAGATGACCCTGATCTCCAACCGCAAGAAGCCGATCATCGGGCTGGAGGGCTACGGCCTGACCGTGGTCGGCCACCGCGCGATCAATCCGGGTGCCGCGGACCCCGGCGAGGACTGAGGACCAGAACGCCGCCGGATGACCGACACGCCCCACATCATGGTCGTGGACGCCCGCGTCCACGAGGACATCGCCGATGAGCTGGCGCGCGGCGCCGTCGCGGAACTCGACCGCGCCGGCGCCACGCACATCCGCTATGGCGTGCCCGGCTGTCTGGAGCTTCCGGCGGCGATCATGTACGCCATCCGCTCCATGGATTTCTTCACCGCCCGCAAGCGTTTCGACGGCTATGTCGCGCTGGGCTGCGTGATCCGGGGCGAGACGACGCGGTACGACACCATCTGTGCCGAAAGCGCCCGCGGCCTGCAGGATCTGGCCCTGCGCTACAGTCTGGCGGTCGGAAACGGCATCCTGACGGTGGAAAACCGCGAGCAGGCCTGGGCGCGGGCCAATGTCGGATCGGTCAATACCGGCGGGCGCGCGGCGCGGGCCTGTCTTGACATGATTGACCTGAAGCGCAAATTCCGCCTCTATCCGCGCTGACCCCGACATCTCCTCTCTTTTAGCGACTGCAGATCATGAGCAACGACGACGCGGGCAGCCCCGTGACACCCGAACGCGCCTCCGGTCAACCGAAGGGCGGCAAGTCCAAGTCCCGCAAGAACAAGACCGGCGGCGGCTCCGCCAAGGCGCGCCGCAAGGCCGCCCGTCTGGCCGCGGCCCAGGCGCTGTACCAGATCGATCTGGCCCAGGCCCCGGTCGAGAATGTCGTCGGAGAATTCGTCGCCCACCGGCTGGGCGAAGAGATCGACGGCGACAAGTTCGTCTCCGGCGATCCGCAGCTGTTCGCCGACATCGTCCGCGGTGCGATCCACCGCCGCGCCGAGGTCGACGGGGTGCTGGGCGCCGCCCTCGACCCGCGCTTCCCGCTCGACCGGCTGGAGCTGCTGCTGCGCGCCATCCTGCGCGCCGGTGCCTATGAGATCGCGGTCCATACCGACACCCACCCGCGCATCCTCATCAGCGAGTATGTCGACGTCGCCCGCGCCTTCTTCTCCGGCCGCGAGCCGGCGATGGTGAACGGCGTGCTCGACCATGTCGCCCGCGCGCTGCGCGCCGACGACCTCGCCAAGCCCGACCCCGGCCGCAGCGCGGCCGAGGAGTAGAATATACCCTCTCCCGCCCCGGGAGAGGGAGGGACCCGCCGAAGGCGGGAGGGTGAGGGGCGATCCGGACATCGATCCCCTTCGACCCTTGCGAAACCCCTCACCCTTCCCAAGCTCCGCTTGGGCCCCTTCCCTCTCCCGGGGCGGGAGAGGGAGCGTGAAGGCGCTCCCCAATGACCACTCCCACCCTCGGCGAGTTCGGCCGCATCGCCCGCTTCTTCAAGCCGCTGGCCGCCGGTTTTCCCGGTGCCCGCGGTCTGCGGGACGATGCCGCCGTGTTCGGCGTGCCCGACGGGCGGGAACTGGTCGTCACCACCGACGCCATGGTCGCCGGGGTGCATTTCTTCCCCGACGATGCGCCGGCCGACATCGCCGCCAAGCTGATGCGCAGCAACCTGTCCGACCTCGCCGCCATGGGGGCGGAGCCGCTGGCCTACACGCTGGTGACCGCCCTGCCCCGCGGCCTGGACGAGTCCTGGCTGGAGGGCTTCGCCGCCGGGCTGGGCGAGGAGCAGCGCCAGTTCGGCATCGCGCTGGCCGGCGGCGATTCGGTCTCGACCAGCGGCCCCATCACCCTGTCGGTCACCGCCTTCGGACTGGTCCCCACCGGCCGCGCCCTGCCGCGCTGGGGCGGGCAGCCAGGCGACCGCGTCTTCGTCACCGGCAGCATCGGCGACGCCGCGCTCGGGCTCGAAGTCGCCTATGGCCGTCTCGACATCCCGGCCCAGGACACCCGCGCCCATCTGTTGCGCCGCATGCGCCGGCCCGACCCGCGCATGGGCGTCGGGCCGCGGCTGATCGGGCTGGCCAGCGGTGCGATGGACGTGTCGGACGGGCTGGTCGCCGACCTTGGCCATCTTTGCGAGGAGTCCGGCTGCGCCGCCCTGCTTCACGCCGATGCGGTTCCGCTGTCTGAGGCCGCCCGCGGCGCCATCGACGGCGATCCGGTGAGGCTCGCTCTCGCCATCACCGGCGGCGACGATTACGAGCTTCTGTTCACCGCCCCGCCGTCGGCCAGCGACGCCCTGGCGACGCTGGCCGCCGACTGCGGGGTCGCGATCACCGAGATCGGCGAACTCCGCCCCGGCACGCCCGGCGAAGTGGTGGTACTGGACGGTGCCGGGGCGCCCTTGGCGCTGGTCCGGCGCGGCTGGGACCATTTCTGACCGTCCGGTTCCGACGCCCGGCATTTAAGACAATCGAAAGCATCCGCGGCGCAGGGTTCGGCGATTCGCCGTTTGCGCAAGGTGTGTTGCCGTGGTCAAGGCTCTGATCGTCCTCGTTCTCGGCATCGTGTTGCTGGGCGGCGCCAGCTTCGGTGGCTGGTTCGTCTATCAGAAATACTTCACCGAACATCCAGACGCACCACCGAAGAAGGTGGAGCCGCCCCCCAAGCCGCCGACCGCCTTCGTCCGCCTGCCCCCGCTGGTGGTGCCGATGATCGGCCCGACCCGAGTCGAACAGTTCGTGACGGTCGTGGTCGCGGTGGAAGTGCTTCTGGAAAAGCAGCCGATGGTCCAGGCCAACCAGCCGCGCCTGACCGATGCCTTCCTGACCGCGCTCTATGGCGGCGTCGCCGACAAGTCGATCCTGAACGGGGCTTTGGTCAATATTCCTGCCGTAAAGGCCAAGTTGGTGGAGGCCGCCGGCAAAGTCGTCGGCAAGGACGCGGTCTATGACGTGCTGGTGCAGGCGGTTACGCAGCGCAATCTCTGACCGCCACCCGCAGCACCCGCAACTCGCACCCATTTTGCGGTGCATTATCCCGACACTACCCATAAAGGCCAGGGGTACCCCCGGCCATTTCGCCGCGTCGCGCCGCCCCGTGCGGCGGTTGCAAAGCGGCCGCACCGGGCGCATGCTTTTCCCGATAATACTTGCGCCCGACTTCTCCCCCACTTGACCACCGTGGTGGGACCAGCCTTTCCGGGGCGCGACCTTAAAATCAATCGGGGGATGCGATGGCTCTAGCGTTCATCGTCATCATCGCCGCCGGCCTGCTCGCGCTGGCCTACGGTTTTCGTACCGGAAAAGAAGTCATGGCCGCGTCGCCTGGGTCCGAACGGATGCAGGCCATCGCCGCCGCGGTGCAGGAAGGGGCGCGCGCCTACCTGAACCGCCAATACACCACCATCGCCATCGCCGGCGCCGTCCTGCTGGTCATCCTGTGGGTGACGCTGGGCTTTCCCGTTGCCTTGGGCTTCCTGATCGGCGCCGTGCTGTCGGGCAGCGCCGGCTATGTCGGCATGAACGTCTCGGTCCGCGCCAATGTCCGCACGGCGCAGGCGGCGACCATCGGGCTGGCGCCTGCGCTCGACATCGCCTTCAAGTCGGGGGCGATCACCGGCATGCTGGTGGTCGGGCTCGGGATTCTGGGGGTCGGCGGCTATTTCGGCATCCTGACGCTGGTCTACCGCGTCAACGATCCCGTCGAGGTCCGCACGATCCTGGAAGCGTTGGTGGCGCTCAGCTTCGGCGCCTCGCTGATCTCGATCTTCGCCCGGCTGGGCGGCGGCATCTTCACCAAGGGCGCCGACGTCGGCGCCGATCTGGTCGGCAAGGTGGAGGCCGGCATCCCGGAGGACGACCCGCGCAACCCGGCGGTCATCGCCGACAATGTCGGCGACAATGTCGGCGACTGTGCCGGGATGGCCGCCGACCTGTTCGAAACCTACGCCGTCACCATCGTCGCCACCATGCTGTTGGCGGCGATTTTCTTTACCGGCGGCGTGTTGCGGATGATGCTGGTCTATCCGCTGCTGATCGGCGCCGTCTGCATCCTGGCCTCGGTCGCCGGAACCTTCGCGGTGAAGCTCGGCCCCGACAACAACATCATGAAGGCGCTCTACAAGGGGCTGGCCGTCGCGGCCGGCATCTCGCTGGTGCTGATCCTGATCGTCACCGCGATCCTGTTCGGCTTCACCCGCGCCATCACCATGACCGACGGCGTATCGATCACCGGCTTCAACCTGCTGGTGTCGGCGCTGGTCGGGCTGGGCGTCACCGGCCTCCTGGTCTGGATCACCGAGTTCTACACCTCGACCGCTTTCCGCCCGGTGCGCAGCGTCGCCAAGGCGTCGGAGACCGGGCACGGTACCAACGTCATCCAGGGTCTTGCCGTGTCGATGGAATCGACCGCCCTGCCGGTGATCGTCATCTGCGCCGGCATCCTGATCGCCCACGGGCAGGCCGGCGTCTTCGGCATCGGCATCGCCGCGACGACGATGCTGGCGCTGGCCGGCATGGTGGTGGCGCTCGACGCCTATGGGCCGGTCACCGACAATGCCGGCGGCATCGCCGAGATGTCGGACATGCCCGCCAACATCCGCGTCACCACCGACGCGCTGGACGCCGTCGGCAACACGACCAAGGCGGTGACCAAGGGCTATGCCATCGGGTCCGCCGGTCTGGCGGCGCTGGTTCTCTTCGCCGCCTATGTCCAGGATTTGGGCCATTACTTCCCGAACATTCCGGTCGAGTTCCGGCTGAACGACCCTTACGTCGTCGTCGGGCTGCTGATTGGCGGCCTGCTGCCCTATCTGTTCGGCGCCATGGGCATGACCGCCGTCGGCCGCGCCGCCGGGTCCGTCGTCGTGGAGGTGCGGCGGCAGTTCCGCGAAATCCCCGGCATCATGGAGGGCACCGCCAAGCCCGATTACGGCCGTGCGGTGGACATGCTGACCAAGGCGGCGATCAAGGAGATGATCATCCCCTCGCTGCTGCCGGTCCTGGCCCCGGTGGTGCTCTATCTGGTGATCGCCGCCATCGGCGGACAGGCGGCGGGCTTCGCGGCGCTGGGCGCCATGCTGCTGGGCACCATCGTCACCGGCATCTTCGTCGCCATCTCGATGACGTCGGGCGGCGGCGCCTGGGACAATGCCAAGAAGTACATCGAGGAGGGCAATCACGGCGGCAAGGGATCCGACGCCCACAAGGCGGCGGTGACCGGCGATACCGTCGGCGACCCCTACAAGGACACCGCCGGCCCGGCGGTGAACCCGATGATCAAGATCACCAACATCGTGGCGATCCTGCTGCTGGCGATCCTGGCCCAGGTGGGATGACGGCTCGGGTGAGGGTCCGGTGCGGGGCAGGACAACCGCCTGCCCCGCACCGACGCCTTTACAGTCCCGGCGAGGCTTCCGGCGCCAGAGTTTCCACGAACTCGTTGAAGTCGGACGCCTCGCGGAAGTCCTTGTAGACGGAGGCGTAGCGGATATACGCCACCTGATCCATCGTCTGCAGCGCTTCCATGATCTTCTCGCCGATCTGCTTCGACGGGATCTCGCTCTCGCCGGAGGATTCCAGCTGGCGGACCATGCTGTTCACCACCCGGTCGATGCGGTCGGCGTCGATCGGGCGCTTGCGCAGCGCGATCCTCATCGACCGCAGCAGCTTCTCGCGGTCGAAGCCTTCGCGCTGGCCGTTGCTCTTCACCACCGTCAGCTCGCGCAGCTGGACGCGTTCGAAGGTGGTGAAGCGGGCGCTGCAACTGGGACAGAAGCGCCGCCGGCGGATTGCCGAGTTGTCTTCGGTCGGGCGCGAGTCCTTGACCTGGGTGTCCTCGTTTCCGCAGAACGGGCAGCGCATCTGGTGGTTTCCCCCCTTTACGGCGTGGGCAATTACAGCGTGGGATAGATCGGGAACTGACGGCACAGGCCGCGCACCCGCTCGCGCATCGCCGCCTCGACCGCCGTGTTGTCGCCGGAGTTGCTGGCGGCCAGACCGTCCAGCGTCTCGACGATCATCTCGCCGACCTGTTTGAACTCGGCGGTGCCGAAGCCGCGGGTGGTCGCCGCCGGGCTGCCCAGGCGGACACCGGAGGTGATCATCGGCTTCTGCGGGTCGAACGGCACGCCGTTCTTGTTGCAGGTCATGCCGGCATGCTCGAGGCTGGCTTCCGCCGCCTTGCCGGTCAGGTTCTTCGGACGCAGGTCGACCAGCACGATGTGGCTGTCGGTGCCGCCCGACACGATGTCCAGCCCGCCGGCGATCAGCGTCTTGGCCAGCACCTGGGCATTGTCGACCACCGCCTGGGCGTAGGTCTTGAACTCCGGACGCAGCGCCTCGGCGAAGGCCACCGCCTTGGCGGCGATGACATGCATCAGCGGGCCGCCCTGGAGGCCGGGGAAGACGGCCGAGTTGATCTTCTTGGCGATGTCTTCCTTGTTGGTCAGCACCATGCCGCCGCGCGGGCCGCGCAGCGTCTTGTGGGTGGTGGTGGTGACCACGTCGGCATAGGGAAACGGGTTCGGATAGACGCCGCCGGCGATCAGGCCGGCATAGTGGGCGATGTCGACCATGAAGATCGCGCCGACCTCGTCCGCGATGGCGCGGAAGCGCTCATAGTCCAGGACGCGCGGATAGGCGGAGCCGCCGGCGATGATCAGCTTCGGCTTGTGCTCGCGGGCCAGCGCCTCGACCTGATCGAAGTCGATCAGGTGGTCGTCCTTGCGCACGCCGTACTGCACGGCCTTGAACCACTTGCCCGACATGTTGGGAGCGGCGCCATGGGTCAGGTGGCCGCCGGCGGCCAGCGACATGCCCAGCACGCAGTCGCCCGGCTGCAGCAGGGCCAGCAGGACCGCCTGGTTGGCCTGGGAGCCGGAGTTCGGCTGCACGTTGGCGAAATCGCAGCCGAACAGCTTGCAGGCGCGCTCGATGGCGAGGTTCTCCGCCACGTCGACGAATTCGCAGCCGCCGTAGTAACGCTTGCCCGGATAGCCTTCCGCATACTTGTTGGTCAGGACCGAGCCCTGCGCTTCCAGCACCGCCTGGGAGACGATGTTCTCGGAGGCGATCAGTTCGATCTGCTCCTGCTGGCGGACCAGCTCGTCGCGGACCGCGCGGGCCAGTTCGGGATCGGTCTCGGCAAGCGAGGCGGCGAAGAAACGGCCGATCTCTGCGGTGTTGCTGCTGGTCATGGCGGGAGGCTCCTCAATCGAAAGGGCGTCAAGCAGGACAAGCGCGCGGCCGTCCTGCTTTCGTCAGGTCTCCGGGCCCTGTCGCGTCCCGGTTGCGGGCCTTCACGGCCAAATAAGGGGCCAGGAAAAGCGGCGCGAAAACGCGCTCAGCCCATCTTGGCGATGCGGCGGCTGTGACGCTCGCCACCTTCGAAGTCGGTCTTCAAGAAGACGTCGACGCAATCCTTGGCAATCTCAGGCCCGACGATGCGGGCGCCCAGCGCGATCACGTTGGCGTCGTTGTGCTCGCGCGACAGGCGCGCGGTGGTCACGTCGTGCACCAGGGCGGCGCGGATGCCGGGATGGCGGTTGGCGGCGATGCTGATGCCGATGCCGCTGCCGCAGACCAGAACGCCGCGCTGGGCACGGCCGTCGGTGACGGCGGCGGCCAGCGCCGCGGCGAAGTCCGGGTAATCGACCGAGGCCGGACCGTCGGTACCGAGATCGAGGACGGTGTAGCCGGCGCCCTCAAGTTGCCGTGCGATCTGAGCCTTCAGCTCATAGCCGGCGTGATCGGAAGCGAGTGCCACGGTGCGGACGGTCATGACGGCGGAAACTCCGGTGCGGTCGGTAACGGATACGGGCAGTACGGATGCACAGGCGGCAACCGGGCCGGCGAAGCGGCCTGCAATCGGGCAAAAGACGCCGGCACCCTACCAGATGTCGGTGCCAACCGCCACAGCCACACCATGACGTGGATGCATAGCTAAACCCAGCACCGCCCGGCATCGGTCGAGCCGGGGGTCGAGCTGGGAGGTCGACCTGGCGGTCGATTTCCGGCGTGCGATCGGCCGACCCACCGCCGGAGCGGCGGCGCCCCTGATCACCGCGAAAGTTTGGCCTCTGTTTTCACCTCTTCGTTGCCGAGCGAGCAAAACAAGGGAGATAGCCGATTCGATATATGCGGGGGAAATCCGCCAATTGCCGCAACGGGGTCGGGGGAAAATCGCAAGCCGGGGCCTACTAGACGCCCCTTAAAGCCGCGGCACAGCCACAACCGTGCAACGATTTTCAGCGAAGGCTGATTTACGCGGTGTTGCTTTGTTCTGACCGACAAGAGCAACTAATTTGATGCTTGCCGAAATTATATTGACACCCAAATCACGGTATGCAACTTGGTTCCTACGGACAAATGAAAAACCAGGACACAGTGCAATGAGCGACCAGCTTCGCGCCGATGTACCGGACAATGCGCTGCTGCGGATGACCGCCGACATCGTATCGGCGTATGTCAGCAAGAACGTGTTGCCTGCTCAGCAAATCCCCGACGTGATCAATACGGTTTACTCGTCGCTGACCGGTCTGAATGGTCAGCCCCGTGAGGTCGCGGCGGAGCCGCTGAAGCCGGCCGTTCCGATTCGCAAGTCAGTGACGCCCGAATACATCGTCTGCCTGGAAGACGGGAAGAAGTTGAAGATGCTGAAAAGGCACCTTCGCTCGACCTACAACATGTCGCCGGACGAGTATCGCGCACGCTGGGGACTTCCGCCTGACTATCCGATGGTCGCGCCGAACTATGCGGCGCAGCGTTCGGAATTCGCCAAGCGCATCGGCCTGGGCCGCAGTTCCGGCCGCCAGACCCGCCGCAAGGCCGGTTGATCGAGTAAAGTCCGTATGCAACACGGGCCGATCCACCCAGGAGTCGGCCCGTGTACGTGTCCGGTCGATGGCCCTGCCATCCGATTGGTTGAAGCTGCGAATCGGTTGCATCCCATGGGCCGCAGTCCTCAGTTGGCGCACCCCTTGCGGCCCGACAAGCGGCAGTTGAAACGGTCGACATTTCGACTCAATTCGCGCCCGGTCGACACATTTTCTTCGTTCAGGCAGGTCAGGTAGCTCATCGACTTGTCGACGTAATCCTTCACCTCGCCCTGACAGGACGACATCTTGTCGGCGCTGAGGAAGGTCGCCTGATCGTCCATGCACAGCGGCACACCCGGCTTCAGGCAGCCCGCGGCCGGCGTCGTCGGTTGCGGGGCGGTCGAGGACGGTCCACCGTTTGCCGTCCCGCCGGCAGCGCCGGGGGCGGACTGACGGCCGCCATGATCCTGTGCGCCATGGCCCGGCTTCTGGGCCGGCTGGGACGAGGCGGCCAGCGCCGCCTGCGGGATCGCCAGAACCGGCAAGGCTGCAACCGAAGCGGTGGCCGCCACCGCAGCCGACATCAGCGACACGCGCAGCAAAGCCGTCACGCCCAGCGTCCTGAAGCCTGCCGCCCTGAAACCCGCCGCCTTAAAACCCAACATGGCCTCGATCCTCTGGCGTTTCATTTTTCTGCCCGAAGGCCGGCACGGAAAACGGCCCGCCCGACACCCGGCTTAACCGGCTGAACGGCGCAGGAAAAGGGACTTTCCATATGCGCCATTCGTTCAGAGATGCGCGGTTCTACAAGCGTTACACCCCCTGCGCCAGTGTCAAGGGGCAGGCATAGGTCTACTGTCGGGGTCGAGCGGTTCGCTCTACGACCGGCGGGCCGACCCAGCGTCGGGGCCGCCGGCGGAGGCATGCCGGCGCTCACCATCAGCAAAAGCCAGACTTCGATACGCGCCGCCCGGCCCCGTCCGGCGGCGCGTTTTCTTTTCGCCCCCTGCGGAGAAGAGCAACCAACGGCAGATACACAACTTTTGGGTGTTGCGACTGGATCAGTAAAGTCCGCCCCCCCGTTTCGGCCCCGGCTTGGCCGGCGCGGCGGGTCCGACGCCCTTGTTCTGCACGAAGCGCAGCTTGTTGATCGCCGTCCGCTTCAGCAGTTCCTGGCTGCCGGTTGCCGGACCGGCCACCGTCACCTCGACGCCGGTCCTGGCATCGATGGCGGTCACCCGCAGATAACTGCCGACCCGCTGGAACTCGAACAGCACGTCACCGTCGGTCATGCCCAATGCCCTCCCTTGGCCCAGCTCCACATCGCCCGGCCTCGCTATCTTAAGTAAGTCCCCGTTCGAGACCGCAACACCCGGCAGCCATCGCTGTTGTCCACCCAGCCATTCGGCGCGCAGGAGCCCCGCTCCGCCAACCCCCACTGCGAGGAAGGACCACCAAAATGGCCGCCAAGACGATGCAGGATCTGCTGATCGAGGATCTTCGCGACATTTACCACGCCGAGAAGCAGATCGCGAAGGCCCTGCCCAAGATGGCAAAGGCCGCCAGCTCCGACCAGCTGCGCCAGGCGTTCGAAACCCATCTGGAACAGACCCACGGCCAGATCGAGCGGCTTCAGCAGGTGTTCGAGGAGCTGGATACCCGTCCGCGCGGCAAGCATTGCGACGCGATGGAGGGGCTGATCAGCGAAGCCCAGGAAATCCTGGAAATGGGTCTGGCGCCCGAGGTGCAGGACGCCGCCCTGATCGCCGCCGCCCAGAAGGTGGAGCATTACGAGATCGCCAGCTACGGCACGCTGCATGCCTTCGCCACCGCCTGCGGCCTCGACAAGGTCGCCCAGCTGCTGGACGAGACGCTGCAGGAGGAAAAGGACACCGACACGCTGCTGAACAAGCTCGCCATCGGTGACGTCAACAAGAAGGCGATGGCGGCCAGCGGCAGGAAAGCCGCCTGATCCCATAATCCTTCAAGTCTTCCGTGACCAATCGTCCCCGG
The DNA here is from genome assembly GCF_002573965.1 of Azospirillum palustre. Taxonomy (NCBI): domain Bacteria; kingdom Pseudomonadati; phylum Pseudomonadota; class Alphaproteobacteria; order Rhodospirillales; family Azospirillaceae; genus Azospirillum; species Azospirillum palustre. The sequence goes on from NZ_PDKW01000043.1 coordinate 1,770,479, forward strand.
CCCTGCATAAGGGCCGGACCCTGGTTGCAAGCACCGCGTCGGACCGATAGCATCCCCGCTTTCCGGTCCTTCGCGGTGTTCCGTCATGCGTCGCCTGCTGTGTGCCTTCGGCCTTGCCCTGTTCCTGACGCTGCCGTCGGCGCCATCGGCCGTTGCGAACGAGGGGGCGCCGGGCGCCCTGCCGCCGTCGGTGCGGATCAAGCCGCTGATGGTCCCGGTGGTGAATGCCGGACGGATCGAGAAATACACCCAGGTCGAAGTGAACCTGGAGATCGGCAACGCCCTGAAGCTGGGCGAGGTGCAGCTCAGCATCCCGCGCCTGCACGACGCCATCCTGACCGCCATCTACAAGGGGGTGGACGAGGGCTGGATCGTCCGCGGCAACATCGCGAACGTCCCTGCCCTGCGCCGCCGCATCGACGAATCGGTGATCGCCATGTTCGGCAAGGATGTGGTCAGCCGCATCCTCATCACGCCCATCGCGCGGCAGTCGTCGCTGCAATAGACTGCTCCCCGGAAAGCTCCGTAAAACAAGACTCCATGCTAAGGATCGACTCGTCATGCCCCTCGTCTATGTCGCGCGCAGCGCCGCCCTGACCAAATGGGCGTCCGACGTCGGACAGGGAAAGCACATCTACAAGCTGGGCATCGCGGAGGATGAGGCCGCGGTCAAGGCGGCGGTCGCCGCCGGCTGGGGTGGTGAATCCGACTGGAAACTGATCCAGACCAAGCCGGTCGAGGAGTTGGACGAGGACGCCGCGCTGGCCCGGCTCGGCCGGCGCGAGAAGGCGATCGACCCCACCTATTACCCGCGGCTCAAGGGAGCGGCCGGCGTGTACCGCATCACCCTGACCAACGTGCAGAACAGCCTGCTGGTCGCCAAGGCGATGACCGCGGACGAGCCGCTGACCGACGTCAAGGTGAAGCCCAAGGACATCGCCGACTACATGATCCGCAACGCGATTGCCTGAGCGTCCCCGTGAAGACCTCCCCGCCGCCCATTTGCCGCGTCGCTTTCGGTGCCCTGACGCTGCGTGACCTGCACGACATGCTGGCCCTGCGCAGCCGCGTGTTCGTGGTCGAGCAGGCCTCCCCCTACCCCGACATCGACGGTCGCGATCCCGGGGCGCTTCACCTCATCGCGCGGAACGAGGCGGGCGCCATCGTCGGCTGCGCCCGTTGTCTTGGCCCTGACGAAGATGGCCGGGATGGGACGAATCCGGACGCGCCGGTCTCCTTCGGCCGTCTGGCGGTCGATCCGTCGCAACGCTCCACCGGGCTGGGGCGGGCGCTGGTGGCGGAGTCGTTGACGGTGCTGGCGGAGCGCTGGCCCGGCCGCGACGTGGTCATCGGCGCGCAGCAGCATCTTGAACGCTTCTACGGCAGCTTCGGCTTCGTCCGGGACACCGATCCCTACGACGATTTCGGCATTCCCCACATCGACATGCGGCTGCGGCGCTGACGCTTCCCTTGCCGGCGACCCGCCGCTGACCCTGCGTCGCCACACCTCTCTTACAGCCGCCCCACCATCGCCGGCGCGGCGATGCGACACAATGCCCCATGCATACGGGGGCACTGCTGCCCGCGGCTGTCTGTAGCCCAGGGAAGACAACGGATCGTTGTTATTCCTTCGTTTGCCGGTGAGGCATAAGCCTTACGTAACAGACCGATGATTTCGTCATACGTAGAATTTTCGATGATCGAAATCGAAATCGTTGACGTATCAGTGTTCGCATTCGATTGGGTGAGGCATTCACCCTTTCGTATGCAACTCCGAAGGCGAGGCGGCTGTCCCCGCGGATCAAAGGCCTGTCAGGGCAAATGAGGGGCAAGACGATGTCCTGGTTCACCAATCTCCGTATTGGCGGAAAGCTGTTGACGGCATTTGCTGCATTGATCGTCATCATTGGCGCAATCAGCATTGCCAACTATTCGACCCTATCGTCGATCCAGTCGTCAATCGGCTGGACGATCCACACCTACCGCGTGATCCAGACCACCGATGCGGCGATGGCGGCGATGGTCGATCAGGAAACCGGTCTGCGCGGCTATCTGGTCAGCGGCGATCCGGCCTTCCTCGCTCCCTACCGCTCCGGCGCGCAGGCGTTCGACCGTGCGCTGGCGGAGGTGAAGTCGCTGACCGCCGACAACCCGCAGCAGCAGGCCCGGCTGGAGGAATTGCGCAGGCACGCCGCCACCTGGCGCGAGACGGTGGCGGAAAAGGAAATCGCCCTGATGTCCAGGGCCGACACGCGCGAGGAGGCCCGCGCGATGGAGGCGAAGGCGCTCGGCAAGTCGGCGATGGACAGCATCCGCGCCCTGGTCCGGCAGATCGAGGACGCCGAGCGTGCGCTGCTGACGGCGCGCGACACGGAGCAGAAGACCGCCTTCTCGACCGGCTACCTCACCGCCATCACCGGTACGCTGATCTCCCTTCTGGTCGCCGTGGCCGCCGGGCTGGTGCTGCGCGGGTCCATCGCCACGCCCATCGTCGCCATGACCGCCGCCATGGGACGGCTGGCCGGCGGTGACCGCACGGTCGAGGTGCCCGGCGTCGGCCGCAGGGATGAGGTCGGGGCCATGGCCGAGGCGGTGGATGTGTTCAAGCGCAACGCCATCGAAGCCGACCGCCTCGCCGCCGCCCAGCGCGCCGAGGAGGAGGCCAAGGCCCGCCGCACCGCCCGGCTGGAGGAGCTGATGCGCGCCTTCGAGGGCAACGTCACCGCGGTGGTGCAGAGCCTGTCGGGTGCGGCGACCCAGATGCAGCAGTCGGCCGGCGCGCTGACCAGCACCGCCGACGAGACCAACCGCCAGAGCACCACGGTGGCGTCGGCCGCCGAGCAGGCGTCCGCCAACGTGCAGACCGTGGCTGCCGCGGCGGAGGAGCTGTCCTCCTCCATCGCCGAGATCGGCCGTCAGGTCACCCAGTCGACGCGCGTTGCCGAACAGGCGGTCAGCGGCGCCAACCGCGCCAACGGCGTGGTGTCGGGCCTCGCCGAAGGGGCGCAGAAGATCGGCGAGGTGGTGGACCTCATCAACAACATCGCGGCGCAGACCAATCTGCTGGCGCTCAACGCCACCATCGAGGCGGCACGAGCGGGCGAGGCCGGCAAGGGCTTCGCCGTCGTCGCCAGCGAGGTGAAGAGCCTCGCCAACCAGACGGCCAAGGCGACCGAGGAAATCACCGGCCAGATCGCCACCATCCAGGGCGCGACCCGCGATGCGGTGTCCGCCATCGAGGAGATCGGCCGCATCATCACCGAGATCAGCCAGATCTCCGCGACCATCGCCTCGGCGGTGGAACAGCAGAGCGCCGCGACCCAGGAAATCAGCCGCAACGTCCAGGAAGCGGCCCAGGGCACGCAGCAGGTGACCAGCAACATCGTCGGCGTCACCCGCGCTGCCGGAGACACCGGCCGCGCCGCAGGCGAAGTCCGCAGCGTCGCCGATCACCTGACCGGCGAATCCACCCGCCTGCGCCAGGAGGTGGAGAGCTTCCTCAACGGCGTGAAGGCGGCGTGAAGGCGGCGTGACGGCAGCGTGACGAATCAGGGGGGCGCGACCCGGCGCCCCCCTTGCCCCATTCAGTGCGACAGCAGCAGCGGCACCGGGCAGGTGCGCAGCACATGCCGCGTCCCGCTGCCGCGGTGCAGGAACGGGAAGCCGTAATGCCCGTGGGCACCCATCACCAGCAGGTCGGCGCCGGTGTCCATGGCGCGGGCCAGCAGGGCGTCCATCGCACCGATGTCGCTCACGGTGAAATGGGTCTGCTCCGCCGTCACGCCGTGGAAGGCAAGATGATCGAGCACGCCGACCCGCGGCGCTTCGGACGCGGAGGAGGATGCCTGGGTCAGCACGGTGATGACCGTCACCTCCTTGGCCTTCTCCAGCATCGGCATGGCGTCGGACAGGGCGCGGGCGGCCTCGCGCTCGGCATTCCAGGCGACGGCCACACGCTGGCCGATGGTGGCGAAGCGGCCGGCATAGGGGATGACCAGAACCGGCCGGCCGGAATTCAGCACCACCTGCTCGTTCAACTCCTCCGGCGCCGCCTGCGATCCCGCCTCGCGGTCATACTGGCCCAGCACCGTCAGGTCGGCGAAGCGCGACCAGATGATGACCTCGCGGATGACATGGTTGTACTCGCCATGGGTCAGGCCGTGCCAATGGCCCTGCAACCCGGACGCGGCGAGCTTTTCCTTGAACAGCGCCTCGCTGCGGGCCGCGGCGTCGCCCAGATGGTCGCTGGACCGGCGGGCAATCACGCTGGTGGCGTTGCGGTCGCCCTGCGCGAACAGGCCGCGCAGGAAGGCGCCATGACGCTGGGCCAGCGCGACGGCGGCATCGAGGCGCGCCTCGACATGCGGGCTGCTGTCGAGATGGACGAGGATGTGCTTGTAGGTCATGCGGACCCTCCCGGTATGAAATGCGAAGTCTTATGACGTCTGCGGTTCTCCGCCGGGCCGGCCGGCATGAAGGGTCGGCAGGCTGGCGGATTGTTTCATATGCATCATGTTCAGCCGGGCGGCGTTCGTCCAGCAGCGATCTGCCGGCCTGCGGCGAGAGGTCGCAAGGGGGAGGCGACGCGGCCGTCCGGAAAACCGATCCGGGCACCGGTCAGGCGTCGCGGAACCGTCCGTAGGTGTAATGCGCGGCGCACGCGCCCTCGGCCGAGACCATGCAGGACCCCATGGGGTTTTCCGGCGTGCAGACGGTGTCGAACAGCTTGCAGTCGACCGGCCGCTTCACCCCACGCAGGATGGCGCCGCAATCGCAGCCCTTGTGGTCGGCAACGCTGGCCCCGGCGATGGGAAAGCGCCGTTCGGCATCGAAGGCGGCATAGGCGTCGCGCAGTTTCAGCCCGCTGTGCGGGATGCTGCCCAGCCCGCGCCATTCGAAGGACGGCCGGGTCTCGAAAATCTCCAGAACCAGCGCCTGGGCCTTGCGGTTGCCCTCGGCGGTGACGGCGCGGGTGAACTGGTTCTCCACTTCCGCCCGCCCGTCGTTGATCTGGCGGACCAGCATCAGGATGGATTGCAGCACGTCCAGCGGCTCGAATCCGGAGATCACCACCGGCTTGCCATGCTCCGCCGCGGCCGGGGCATAGGCCTCCGACCCGATGACGACCGAGACATGGGCCGGCCCGACGAACCCGTCGAGCGACAGCCCCTCATCGGCCCCGGCCAGGATGCCCTGGATGGCCGACGGGGTGAGCACATGGTTGCAGAAGACGGAGAAGTTGGTCAGCCCCTGCGCCGCGGCAGCGCGGACGGCCAGCGCCGTGGGCGGAGTCGTCGTCTCGAAGCCGATGGCGAGGAACACCACCTGCCGGTCCGGATTTTCGGCGGCGATGCGCACCGCCGCATCGGCGGTCACCACCATCCGCACGTCGGCCCCCTGCGCCTTGGCCTTCAGCAGGCTGAGCCGCCCCGACCCCGGCACGCGCATCACGTCGCCATAGGTGCACAGCGTCACCTCCGGCCGGCGGGCCAGCGCGATGGCGTCGTCGATCCGCCCGACCGGCAGGACGCAGACCGGGCAGCCCGGCCCATGGATCATCCGCACATTGCCGGGCAGCAGGTCGGGGATGCCATAGCGGGAAATGGCGTGGGTATGGCCGCCGCAGAACTCCATCAGATGATAGGAGCGGTCGGCCCGCACCTCCCGCGCAATGGCGGCGGCGACGTTGCGGGCCAGAACCGGATCGCGGAACTCTTCGACGTATTTCATGGTCGCTCCCTCTGCCCCGCCATTTCACCCGCAAGGCTGATCGTATGCGTTGATACGGATCAAGAGGGAAGTCCGGGAAATCGTCCCGCCATCACACCTTGTAGGCCAGCCGCAGCCCACCCCAATGCCGCCCGCGGACCATGACGGGGGCGGAGACGTCCTTCATCAGCGCGAACTTCCCGCCGCCCATGTCGCGCCGGTAGGTCTGGAGCAGAAACGGCTTGGTGCTGCGGCCGGCGGCCAGCCCGACGCGGTCGTTGAAGATGCGGCGGTTGCGGCAGTTGGCGGCGTTCCAGACCGGGTCGCGGCCCTGGGGCTGGCTGAACTGCCGGTTGTGGGTGGGCAGATAGCCGTTCTCGTCCACCGCCACGCAGAAGACGATGCGGCCGTTGGCCGACAGCACCGGCTCCTGGATGCCGGGCAGGACGCGGTCGCACAGCTGGGTGTAGCGGGTCGTCACCTGCTGCGGGTCCGATCCGGCGACCGGCTGGTACTGGCGGTCGAACAGGTCGGATTCGCTGATGTCGCCGCGGGCCAGCGCATCCTCGAAGGCGGCGGACACCTTCGCGGCGGCATCCTTCACCGCGGCGATGAAGGGGGTGTCGACCGTCTCGATGTTCAGTTCGGCGGTGACGCCGATCAGCCGCTCGCTCATCCCGACCAGGCTGTTCACCCGGTCGCGCGCCTGGGCCAGATTCTCGCTGGACAGCTTAACGCCCACCGCCAGATCGGCGATCTCGCGCTCCAGCTCGCCGCAATTGCCGCCGATCTCGGCCGACGCGGCATCGATCTTGTCGGTCTCGCCGTTCAGCTCGCGCATGGCGCGGCCGACCGTCTCGATCACCGTGCCGATGGCGGTGGTCCCCTCGCTGACCGCGCGGGCCTTGGCGGCGCTGGCGGCGCTCTCCGCCATCAGGCGCTGGGCCTGCTCGTTCAGGGATTTCAGCGTCGCATCGATCTCGGTGGTCGCTTCGCTGGTCTTGGTGGACAGCGACTTCACCTCGTTCGCCACCACGGCGAAACCGCGCCCGGCATCGCCGGCGCGCGCCGCCTCGATGGTGGCGTTCAACGCCAGCAGGTTGGTCTGCTTGGCGATGGTGAAGATTTCCTTGGCGACCTTGCCGACGCGGTCGAGCGCATCGCGCAGCCCGGCGATCTGCCCCTCGATTCCCGTCACCGACGACACCAGGGAATGGATGTCGGACAAGGATTTCTGCACGCGGTCGTGGGAACTGTCGACCTCCTGCCGCGCCTGTTCGGTGACCGAGCGCGCGATGGCCGAGGCCTGGGAAATCCGGTCCGTGCTGCGCGACATCTTGGCGCCGGTATCGCGCAGTTGGGCGAACACCTCCGACTGGTGGGTGACGCGGGCGTTCACATCCTCGATATGGCCGGCGATATCCGCGATCTCGATACCGAGATTGCCAGCCTCTTCCGCGATGTCCGCGATCAGATGCGGACGAAGCCCAAAGCCACCATCCATCTTATCCACCATTTTTGCTGTTTTATAACCGAGCGCTTTCTCCCGAGAACTATTATTGCGCTTTTGATACAGATTCGCAACGAACGGGGTGACCGGGTCGAACCCGGCCCCCCTGTCCATTGGTAGGATACCTTAAGGAGAAGCTGCGCCCAGTGATTGTGCGGTAACAAAAATTGGACGCGAAATGCGGGTTATCCCGCAATACGGATCCGTATCACGGGGTTGCCTTGCGCAACTTTTCCACCGTCAGCCGGCGATGCGGTGGTCCAGACGCTCGTCGACCAGACCGGCGGGCTCCTGATGGACCAGCACCTCGGCATTGGCGAAGGCGGCGCGCAGCCGCGTCTCGACCCGGTCGGCGATCTCGTGCGCGGCGGTCAGGGTCAGGCCGCCGTCCAGCTCCAGATGCAGCTCGATGAAGCAGCCGGTGCCGGCATTGCGCGTGCGCAGGTCGTGCAGGCCGCGCACCCCCGGCTCGGCCAGTGCCAGTTCGGCGATGCGGCCGCGCTCCTCTTCCGCCAGTTCGCGGTCCATCAGCACGTCCAGCGCGTCGCGCGCCACGCCGCGGGCGCCATTCAACAGGAACAGGGCGATGCCGATGCCGAACAGCGGATCGACCACGGTCAGCCCGGTCGCCTCGGTCAGCAGGATGGCGACGATGACGGCGCCGTTCATCAGCAGGTCGCCGGAATAATGCAGCCGGTCCGCCCCGATGGCGACCGACCCCGTGGCGACCTGCACCCGGCGCTGGAAGGTGATCAGCCCGGCGGTCAGCAGGATCGACAGCAGCATCACCGCGATGCCCATCGTCCCCTCGGCGATCGGCTCCGGCCGGACCAGCCGCCGCACCGCCTCGATGCTCAGCAGCACGGCGGAGCCGCCGATGAAGGCCGCCTGGGCCAGCGCCGCCAGCGCCTCCGCCTTGCCATGGCCGAACCGGTGGTTGGCATCGGCCGGGCGCAGGGCATGGCGCACCCCCAGCAGCGTCACCACCGAGGCCATCAGGTCGGTGCAGGAATCGATCAGCGAGGACAGGATGCTGACCGACTCGGTCAGGAGATAGGCGCCCAGCTTCGCCGCGATCAGGGTCGAGGCCACCGACACGCTGGCATAGGTGGCATAGCGGCGCAGGCGGTCCGCCGATGCCGCGTTTTCCGCATTGTCGCTCACTGATTCCCCCCACTCCGCAAAGCCGGCCGGCGCGCGACCCTAGCGGCCCGTCCTTACAGGTCGCTTACGGCCCCCCGCACCGGTCCGACATTCCCCTTTACGGGAACAGATGCTCGGTCGTCCAACCCGGTGCATCGGCGTCGGTTCCTTCTGTCCTCTGGCCCTCCGCCCGCTGGAACACCAGCCGGTCGTGCAGGCGGAACGGACGGTCGCGCCAGAACTCGATGCGCGACGGCAGGACGCGGAAGCCGGTCCAGTGCGGCGGCCGCGGCACCGTGCCGATGGCGTATTTGGCGGCGAACTGCGCGACGCGCTTCTCCAGCTCCCACCGCCCTTCCAGCGGGCGCGACTGCTGCGAGGCCCAGGCGCCGATCCGGCTGTCGCGCGGGCGGCTTTCGAAATAGGCGTCGGCCTCGGCATCGGTGACGATCTCCACCGGCCCCTCGACCCGCACCTGCCGGCGCAGGCTCTTCCAGTGGAAGCACAGGGCGGCGTTCCGATTCGCCAGCAGCTGCGTGCCCTTTCGGCTCTCGGTGTTGGTGTAGAAGACGAAACCGCGCGGATCGATCCCCTTCAGCAGCACCATCCGTACCGACGGAATGCCGCTGGCGTCGGCGGTGGCCAGCGCCATGGCGTTGGGATCGTTGGGCTCGCTCTGTTCCGCCTCCTTCATCCATTCGGCGAAGAGATCGTAGGGGGAGCGGGGATTGCGGTCGTTGCTGTCCGTCATTCCTGGGGTCCTGTCTCGATGGGTCCAGCACCGCCGGGCGGGTGGTGCGCGGCCGGTGCGGGAGCGGGCTTTTGTGCAAAAGCGAAAGGGTCACAGCCTCATCACAATTCACAGCAAGCATAGGGTCGCTTATATCACTGTCCACCGCGAAGCCACCGATTGGCTGCCGCGGCAACCAACCTTTTCGAGGCGCAAGGATGTTCGTTAAGAAAGTCGTTCCGGCCGTGATCGTCGTGGGCCTGCTGGCCGGGTGCCAGACGGGCGGCCAGAAGGAAACGGTCGGCACGGTCGGCGGTGCGGTCGCCGGCGGCCTGATCGGTTCGCAGATCGGCGGCGGAACGGGCAAGCTGGTGGCGACCGGCGTCGGCACGCTGCTGGGCGCCTTCATCGGCAAGGAGATCGGCGGCTCGCTCGACAAGGCCGATGCCGGCTATGCCGAGACCGCGGCCCGTCAGGCCTATGCCGCTCCGGTCGGCGACCGCATCAACTGGAACAACCCGCAGTCGGGCAATTCCGGTACCATCGTGACCACCCGCGACGGCTACAGCAACAGCGGCACCTATTGCCGCGAGTTCCAGCAGACCATCGTGGTCAAGGGGCGGACGGAGCAGGCCTACGGAACCGCTTGCAAACAGGCCGACGGTACGTGGAAGATCATCGGCAACTCGTAACACCGCCGACCCGAAACCTTTGAGCCCCCCTGGGGCGGGAAATCTCTGCCCGTGGCTACGCGCGATCCCTACAGCGTTCTCGGCGTCAGCCGGTCCGCCAGTGCCGACGACATCAAGAAGGCATACCGCAAGCTCGCCAAGCAGCATCACCCGGACCTGAAACCGGGCGACGCCGCCAACGAGGAGCGGTTCAAGGAAATCTCGGCCGCCTACACGCTGCTGTCGGATGCCGAGAAGCGCGCCCGCTACGACCGCGGGGAGATCGACCCGTCGGGGCAGGACCGGCACGCGGGCTTCGGCCCGCGCGGCCGGACCAGCCGGGGCAAGGCCTACACCAGCACCGCCGACGACAGCTTCTTCGGCGGCGGCGACGACTGGTTCTCCGACCTGTTCGGCGGCGGCCGGCGCCGCCCCGGCGGGCCGGGTGCCGGAGCGGGAGCCGGGGCCGGCGGCTCCACCGGGCCGAAGGTGCGGGGCAGCGACATCTCCTATTCCGTCACCGTCCCCTTCATCGAGGCGGCGAACGGGTCGAAGCGCCGCATCAACCTGTCCAACGGCAAGAGCATCGACGTCGCCATCCCGGCCGGAACGGAGAACGAGTCGAAGCTGCGGCTGAAGGGCCAGGGCCTGCCCGGCATGGGCGGCATGCCCAACGGCGACGCCATCGTCGAGGTGCATGTCGAGTCCCACCCCTTCTTCACCCGGCAGGACGGCGACATCCATGTCGAGGTGCCGATCACCCTGAACGAGGCGGTTCTGGGCGCGACCGTCAATGTCCCGACGATCAGCGGCAAGGTCGCGGTGAAGGTGCCGCCGGGCGCCAACACCGGTTCCGTCCTGCGCCTGCGCGGCAAGGGCGTGGTCAACCAGGCCACCAAGCAGCCGGGCGACCAGTATGTGAAGCTGAAGGTCGTCCTGCCCGACCCGCCCGACGGCGAGCTGGTCAAGTTCGTCGAGGAATGGGCGAAGACCCGCAGCTACGACGTCCGCAAGAAGGCCGGGCTGGAGTAACCGCCGCCGGGTTTCCCCCTCCCCTCCGGGCGCAGAACCGCTTCGGCCCGCCGCCACTGCCTGCCCCTACTTCTTCACCGCCCGCAGCGGCACCGGGCCGGCACCTCCCTGCGCCGATCCTTGGCCCGCCGGCTGGCCTTCCGGCGGCGGATCGTCGTTCAACAGCGCCTTCAACGGCACGTTCAGCAGATCGCCCTGCCGCGCCTCGGCGGCATCCAGCAGACGGGCGGTGCGCTCCTGCCAGGGCAGATCCAGGCCGCCCAGGCCATGGACGGAGCCGCGCATGCCGATGCCCAGCGCCTTCATCAGCTCCAGCAGGGTCGCCTCGCCCATGTCGCGGGTGACCACCCAGGCGTCGCGGGTGGTGTGGGCCGCCCAATGGGCATCGCGCAGCTGTTCCAGGATGCCGTCGATCAGCAGCGTGCCCACCGGCACCCGCCCGACCAGCGTGCGGCGGCGCATGCCGACCCCGAGCCGGCTCGCCTCCATCAGCTCATGCAGGACGGCCAGCGCCAGCGCCAGCCGCTGGGCCGGCAGCAGCCCATCCATGCCGCCGCGGGTGACCTTGCCCGCCCGCCATTCCGGCAGCGACGCGGCGACCACCGCGCCGAACAGCACCGTCGACCACGCGATGTAGAGCCAGAACAGGAAGATCGGCACCACCGACAGGGCGCCGTAGATGGTCTGGTAGGCCGGGTATTCGCGCATGTACCAGCCGAAGATCGCCTTCGACCCTTCCAGCAGGATGGAGCCGATGGCGCCGCCGCACAGCGCGTCCAGCCAGAACACGTCCCGATTCGGAATCACCAGATACAGCAGCGAACAGCCGACCAGCTGCAAGGCGAAGGGCAGCAGCATGCCGATCCCCGCCAGCGGATGGACGACGCCTTCCAGATGCGCGACCTCCAGCGCCGTCCACAGCGTGCTGGACAGCGACAGGCTGGCGCCGGCGAACAGCGGGGTCAGCGACACCACCGCCCAGAAGGACAGGATGCGCGTCACGTAGGACCGCGGTTCGCGCACGCGCCAGACCGTGGCGAAGGAGCCTTCGATGGTCCAGATCAACAGCACCGCCGACACCGCCAGCCCGATCACGCCGAAGATCGGCATCTGGCCGGCGTTCGCCATGAAGCGGCCGAGATATTCCAGGATCGCGTCGCCGATCTCCGGCACCAGATTCTTGACCAGCGCGGTCTGGATCCGCAGCTGCAGGGCGCTGAAGGCCGGGAAGGCCGAGAAGATGGCGAAACCGATGGTCATCATCGGCACGATGGCCAGCAGCGAGGTGTAGGTCAGCGCCGCCGCGGTCTGGAAGCAGTTGTCGTTGTAGAAGCGCAGCATCGAGTGGCCGAAGAAGCCGCCAAGCTCCCGCAGGCCGGTCAGGACGCGGCTGCGCTCCTCCTCCTCGCGGCCGGAATTGTCCTTAGGGGCAGACATGCGGCGCCTCCTGCGGCAAGACAGCCCGCGTCGGTTTGACCGTTGGGCGCTTTCGTGTAGGATGCGCCCCACTTTTCGCGGCTGGAGCCGCAGCACATCCGTCGTTCACGAGGTTCCGATGTCCAATCCGATGCCGCTCATGGCCGGCAAGCGTGGCCTGATCATGGGCGTGGCCAACGATCGTTCGATCGCCTGGGGGATCGCCTCCGCCCTGGCCCAGCACGGGGCGGAGCTTGCCTTCACCTACCAGGGCGACGCGCTGCTGAAGCGGGTGAAGCCGCTGGCCGAGCAGGTCGGCGCCAAGCTGGTCCTGCCCTGCGACGTCACGGACGAGGCCAGCATCGACGCGACCTTCGCCGCCATCGAGCAGGAATGGGGCAAGCTGGACTTCGTGGTTCATGCCATCGCCTTTTCCGACAAGAACGAGCTGGACGGGCTGTACCTGGACACCACGCGGGCCAACTTCCTGCGCACCATGGACATCTCCTGCTACTCCTTCACCGCGGTGGCGCAGCGCGCCGTGCCGCTGATGAAGGACGGCGGCAGCCTGCTTACCCTATCCTACTATGGCGCCGAGCGCGTCATGCCCCATTACAACGTGATGGGTGTCGCCAAGGCCGCGCTGGAAGCCAGCGTGCGCTATCTGGCAGTCGATCTGGGTGGCCGCAACATCCGTGTCAACGCCATCTCCGCCGGCCCGATCAAGACCCTGGCCGCCAGCGGCATCGGCGACTTCCGCTATATCCTGAAGTGGAACGAGCTGAACGCCCCGCTGAAGCGCAACGTCACCATCCAGGAGGTCGGCGGCGCCGGCCTGTTCCTGATGTCGGATCTCGGCAGCGGCGTCACCGGCGAGGTGATGCATGTCGACAGCGGTTACCACACCGTCGGCATGGTCGCGGTGGACGAGGCGGCCGAAGTCGCCAGCCTGCTCGGCTCGCTGGGCGGGACGCCGAAGGCCGGCTGAGGCCTGAGCGGCCTCGGTCGGTCGGCCCATCTGGTTGAGCAGCCACGAGGTGCGCGCAATCGCATGGTGAAGAGAGGGATCGGTCCGCCGATCCCTCTTTGCGTTTGCGAATGCGGCGTTTATGATTTGAGAAATATTCTCGGAATTGGGTAATATTCATGCGCGCCCGCAAGAAAATGGACTCGGTTTCTCCGATCCTTGAGCAGATCCTTTATGGCGGGTCCAGCGTGTCGATGAATCTCATCGCCATCACGCGCGAGATCCCTGAAGAGCAGCGCATGTTCAAGGCCCAGGGCCTGAACAACTGCATCCTCTTCAAATACCCGAACTTCGACGACCGCGACGACGATGGCGGCGATCCCATCGCCGAGGACGAGGATCTGGAGGGCGGCGAGCGCCCGGTCGAAACCGGGATCTATGTGCCGCACAACTCCAAGGCGCCGGAGGGTGGCGGTGTCGCCGTCTATCTGCGTGGCCGCAACGCTGCATCGCTTCTGGAAGAGCAGTTCGGCATCAAGCACGGGCCGCAGGAAAACGGCATCATCGGCGACATGAAGATGCTCCAGATGATCGACGACGTGCCGTCGCTGGACGCCTTCCTGCTGAAGACCTGCTTCGAAGCGGAGAAGATCAACGTCGATCCGCGCCACTGGCTGATCTCCAACGAGGAGGACCACCAGCTCCGCCGCCTGATCCGCGCCCGCATCGAGCCGATCGTCCGCAAGGCGCTGTCGGGCAGCCAGGGCAGCGCCGGAAGCGTCGAACGCTTCCTGGAGGCGATCTGGAACCCCAACCTGGAAGAGGCCGGCCTGTTCGTCTCCGCCTTCGGCATCGAGCGGTCGGAGGCCGACACCATCTTCAGCGCCTGGAAGGGCACGACCTTCTACGAGTACCAGCTGCGCCGCATCGCGCCCCGCGCCCGCACCATCCTGACCTGGCTGAAGTCGCGCGAGTGCATCCCGGTCGACATCCGCATGCACAAGCCCTACGAGACCCAGCTGCTGATGCACATCGAGAAGGTGGGCAAGCTGCTGGAGACGACGCTGCTGGACATCCGCACCATCCTGTCGGACTACGAAACCTCCTTCAGCAGCTTCATGGCCGGCCAGCCGGAGCCGTTCCGCGACTATCTGCGCAGCATCCGGTCGCGCTACTGGCTGCTTGGCTACTGCGTGTCCGCGCTGACCAGCGTCGCCCATCTCGACGCCCGCTGCATGAAGAACACGCCGTCGCGCAAGCTGTACTTCGAGGGCATGCAGAAGCTGCTGCGCCAGTTCGACGTGGCGCTCGACCGCCGCCGCGAACAGAAGGGCGCGCTCTGAGCGGTTCCCGCCCGCTTCGAAACCTGCCAAAGAAAAAAGGCGGCGCCTCGCAGCGCCGCCTTCTTTATTTCCGAACCCCGAACCGTCAGGTGCCCTGCGGTTCCGGGCCCATGCCACCGCTTTCCTGCCCGGTGCTGGGCGGAACGGAGGAGCGGCGGCCGGAGCCGGTGGTCGGACGCGGCGGGACGGGCATCGTCTCGCGGTCGTCGTCGCGCAGGATCGGTTCGCCGCGCAGCAGACGGTTGATCTCGTCGCCGCTCAGCGTCTCGTACTCCAGCAGGCCCTTGGCCAGGGTGTGCAGCTGGTCGATGTTCTCGGTCAGGATGGTCCGGGCGCGGTCGTAGCTCTCGTCCACGATGCGGCGGATTTCCTCGTCGACCAGCTGGGCGGTGCGGTCGGACATGTTCTTGTGCTGGGTCACCGAATGGCCCAGGAACACCTCCTGCGTCGGCTCGCCGTAGAGCAGCGGGCCGAGCTTCTCGCTCATGCCCCACTCCGTCACCATCCGGCGCGACATCTCGGTCGCCATCTTGATGTCGCCCGAGGCGCCGGTGGTCACCCGCTCCTTGCCGAAGATCAGTTCTTCGGCGATGCGGCCGCCCATGGCGACGGTCAGGTCGGCCAGCAGCTTGGCCTGCGACAGGCTGATGCGGTCGCCTTCCGGCAGGCGCATCACCATGCCCAGCGCACGGCCGCGCGGGATGATGGTGGCCTTGTGGACCGGGTCGCTGTCGGCGCAGTGGATGGCGCAGATGGCGTGGCCGGCCTCGTGGTAGGCGGTCAGCTTCTTCTCGTCCTCGGTCATCACCATGGAGCGGCGTTCCGCACCCATCATGACCTTGTCCTTGGCGTTCTCGAACTCGGACATGCCGACGACGCGCTTGCCGATGCGGGCGGCCAGCAGGGCGGCCTCGTTCACCAAGTTCGCCAGGTCGGCGCCGGAGAAGCCGGGGGTGCCGCGGGCGATGACCTTGGCGTCGACGTCCGGCGACAGCGGGACCTTCCGCATGTGGACCTTGAGGATCTTCTCGCGGCCCAGCACGTCGGGGTTCGGCACCACGACCTGACGGTCGAAGCGGCCCGGACGCAGCAGAGCGGGGTCGAGAACGTCCGGACGGTTGGTCGCGGCGATCAGGATCACGCCCTCGTTCGCCTCGAAGCCGTCCATCTCGACCAGCAGCTGGTTGAGGGTCTGCTCACGCTCGTCGTTGCCGCCGCCCAGGCCGGCGCCGCGATGGCGGCCGACCGCGTCGATCTCGTCGATGAAGATGATGCAGGGGGCGTTCTTCTTGCCCTGTTCGAACATGTCGCGGACGCGGGACGCGCCCACACCGACGAACATTTCGACGAAGTCCGAACCGGAGATGGTGAAGAACGGCACATTGGCTTCGCCGGCCACCGCGCGGGCGGTCAGCGTCTTGCCGGTGCCGGGAGGACCGACGAGCAGGCAGCCCTTCGGGATCTTACCGCCCAGCCGCTGGAACTTCTGCGGGTCCTTCAGGAACTCGACGATCTCCGTCAGCTCCTGCTTGGCCTCGTCGATGCCGGCGACGTCGTCGAAGGTGACGCGGCCGACCTTCTCGGTCAGCAGGCGCGCCCGCGACTTGCCGAAGCCCATGGCCTTGCCGCCGCCGGACTGCATCTGGCGCATGAAGAAGATCCAGACGCCGATCAGCAGAAGCATCGGGAACCAGGACAGCAGAACCGAGAACAGCGACGGCACGTTGCTGTCGTCGGGGACCGCGTTGATCCGGACGTTCTTGTTGGTCAGGCGCTCCACCAGACCCGCCTCGGGCGGGACATAGGTGCTGAAGGAGCGGCCGTCGGAGAAATGGCCCGAAACCTGGTTGCCCTTGATCGTCACGTCGGCGACCTGGCCCCGGTCCACTTCGGCGAGAAGCTCGCTGAACGGAACGGTCGTTTGCGGGCTGCGGGTGGAGGAACTCTGGAACAGGTTGAACAGGGCCACGAGGAGCAGCCCTATGATGATCCAGAGAGCGAGGTTCTTGCCGAAATTGTTCACGTCACACGCCTTTCTGCGAACCCATCGCCATGCGGTGCGCCGACAAGGCCGCACCCCGGTCTCCTACGGGCACGTTCCCTGATTAAATAATGCCGTCCCGGTCCGAAACAACCGTAAAAGCTGGTCTTCCCAACGACGAAAGTGGACAAAACCTTGCGCGGTCCACCGGGTGCTGTCCATCCGCGTCAAACCCGTAGCACATGCCGATCATCGGCACACCAAGCAAATCCGCGCCGGTCCAAAGGCTTGGCAGGGTTTCCCGCACCGGAACCGGCAGGTCGGGCACCCCCTTCGGCGCCTGCCGGCCTGCCCATTCGCGCCACCCGTCCGCCCCCAGCGCCGCGACCGTGACCGGCCGGCGATGGCTGGACGACACCCTCAGATCGAATCGGCCATCCCACCGGATCGCCTCTCCGGGGGCCACGGTCGGCCGCTCCGTCACCGCCACCGGCTCGCGCGCCACCATGACGGCACCGCGCCGCATCCGAACGACGCAGCCGCCCAAAGTTCCGCCCTGCCCCTCCGCCAACCCGTCGAGCAGCCGCTCCAGCGCTTCGTCGCGCACCGGATGCGCCGGCCCGCCGACCGCGGCCAGCGCGGCGCCCAGCGCCCGCAGCGCGATCTCCGGCGGTGCGGCGCGCAGAGGTGCCGGCGCCAGGGCGATCCAGCCTTCCGGATGAACGGTCGCGGCCTCCGCCAGCAGCGCGGCCGTCACCTGTTCCAGCGCCGCCCGGGCCCGGCCCGCCCGCCGGGCGACCTCGCTCAACCGACCGGCATCAAGCCCCTCCCCGCCCAGGCTCTCGCGGGCGGCGCGCAGCCGGGCGCGGGCAAAGCGCGGGTTGCGGTTGGACGGGTCCTCGATCCAGTCCACGCCCTCGGCGCGGCAGGTTGCCAGCAGCCGGTCATGGGAAAAGCGCAGCAGCGGCCGGATCACCCGCACCGCCCCATCGGCGCGGACGGGCGCCATCCCGGCCAGCCCGTCGATGCCGGACCCGCGCGCCAGCCGCAGCAGCACTGTTTCGGCCTGATCGTCGCGATGATGGGCCAGCGCCAGATGAAGGATGCCCGCCTCGGCGCAGGCCGCGCCGAGCAGACGGTGCCGCGCCGCCCTGGCGGCCGCCTGAATGCCGGATGATGGCTTGGCCCCATCCCAGCGCAGGATGCGGTGAGAAACGCCGAGCCGGGCCATCGCCTGCCCGACCGCTGCCGCCTCGTCGGCGGACTCGGGCCGCAGACCGTGATCGACGGTCAGCGCCAGCAGGCTCCCGCCCCACTCTGCGACCCAATGCCGCAGCAGCAGGACCAGCGCCACGCTGTCGCCGCCACCGGAAACACCGATGGCGATGGCCGGCGCCGGTTCGAATCCGCCCAGCGCCGCCAGGGCGCGGGCGAACTCCTCCCGCGATACCGGCCTGCCGTCTCCCGGGTCGCCGCCCATCAGGCCGGGCAATTGATGCGCTTGCGCTCCGTATCGGCGCGGCGCTTTACGCTGGCCGAGGCTTCGGGGAACTTGGTCAGCAGCTGGCCGAAGGCGGTGCAGGCGTCCGACTTCTTGTTCATCTGCTGCAGGGTCATGCCCAGCTTCAGCAGGCTGTCGGCCGCCTTCGGGTTGGTGCGGTACTTGGACAGCACCTCGGCGAAGGCCTGGGCCGCTTCCGGGAACTTGTTGCGGACGTAATAGCTCTCGCCCAGCCAATACTGCGCGTTGCCGGCATAGGCGTGCGACTTGTTCTTGACGATGAACTCCTGCAACGCCTTCTCCGCCCGGTCGTAGTCGGAGTTGCGCAGCAGTTCGAACGCCTGCTCATACTGCTTTTCCGGCGACAGGCCGGCGGTCGAGGGCGGATTGGCCGCCGCGGTCTGCGCCGGCTTGTCGGCCTTCTTGTCGTCCGAAGCGGCGGCCTTCGACGGCTTGGTCGGCGCGGCATCGGACATCGCGCCACCCATGGCACCCCCGGCGGTCCCGCCGCCCTTTTCCAGATCCTTCAGACGAAAATCGACGTCGGCGTTGACCTTCTCCAGACGCTCGCGCAGCTGGCTGAGCTGATAGGTCGATTCCTCGTACTTGCCGGTCAGATCCTGGATGGTGCGTTCGAGGTTCTGCAGGCGGATCTCGAAATCGGCGGCGACGGAGGGCGACAGCTGCGCCACCTCCACCGGACCGCCCAGCGCGGCGACCTGCGTTTCCAGCGATTGCAGCCGCTCGATCTGCCCCTTCGACTGGGCCAGGGCGGGGCCCAGGGCGGGGGTTGCCGCGAGCATGCCACCCAGCAGCAGGGCGGCGACGGGACGGATGTTGGTCATGCGCGTGGGATCCTGAGGAGATCTGATGCCGGGGGAACACCCACGGCGACCATGGCGAACGAAAAAGGCGACGCGATGGCCGCTGTTTAGCAGAACTTGCGCGTCCGCGCAAAGAACCGACCTCGCCGGATTTTTCCGGCCCCAAAAACACATCGCCCAAAAAACACATCGCCGGAAAGATGCCGTCAAAAAGAAAAGGCGCCGCCCCCGGTTGCCCGGCGGCGGCGCCCTTCCCTGTTCCCCGTCAGGCGGGGACCGGCGTCATCAGTTGACGACGGTCACGCCACGGCGGTTCTGCGACCAGGCGGCCTCGTTCGAACCAACGACGGCCGGACGCTCCTTGCCATAGGAGACGACGTTGACGCGGTTCGGGGTGATGCCCTTGGCGGCCAGGTAGTTCTTCACCGAGTTGGCGCGACGCTCACCCAGGGCGAGGTTGTACTCGCGGGTGCCGCGCTCGTCGGCATGGCCCTCGACGGTGACGGTGACCGAGCCGTAGGTCTGCAGCCACTTGGCCTGACGGTCGAGGGTGGCGCGAGCCTCCGGCGACAGGTCGAAGCGGTCGAGGCCGAAGAAGACGCGGTCGCCGACGTTGACGACGAAATCTTCCGCCGAGCCCGGACGGACCGACGACTGCTGGGCACCGGTGTTGGCGCCGTTGGCGGCGTCGTTCGGAGTGGATTCGCAAGCGGCGAGCAGAGCGACCGCGGCGAGAGCGAGGAACTTCATACGCATGTTCAGGGACCCCTTGAACGAAACTTGTTTGATGGTCGAACTTTGTCTGCACAGGAGCCGCTTCTTTCCGCCAATCCCCGACGAAAAGACGACGTTCGACCTTTGTCTTGAGCATTGCTCCCGCGTGGCCGCAAAATAGGGCTACTCCACTAGGGAATCAAGGGCGACCACGCGGGGTCCGACGCGTCGACCGGGGTGCTCACGCGACGCTCGTTGGCGCCGGTGATGTCGATGCTGTACAGCTTTGCGTTGCGGCCACGCCCGTCACCCGACGGCAAGTCCTTGAAGAACATGATAACTCGGCCGTTGGGAGCCCAGGTCGGACCCTCGACGTGGAAGGCTTCGGTCAGGATCCGTTCCCCCGTCCCATCCGGACGGATTACGCCAACTGCAAAGCTGCTACCACGCTGGCGCGTGAATGCGATCAGATCGCCGCGCGGCGACCACACCGGCGTACCGTAGCGGCCCTCGCCGAAGGTCAGCCGCTTCACGCCCGAGCCGTCGGCGCCCATGACATAGAGCTGCTGCGTGCCGCCGCGGTCCGACTCGAAGACGATGCGCTGGCCGTCCGGCGAATAGCTGGGACCGGTGTCGATGCCCGGGGCATCGGTCAGCTGGGTCTGGCGGCGGGTGCGCAAGTCCAGCGTGTAGATGTCGGTGTTGCCGTTCTGGGCCATCGACATGATGACCTTGTTGCCGTCCGGCGAGAAGCGCGGGGCGAAGGTCATGCCGGGGAAGTCGCCCAGGACCTCCTGGCGGCCGGTGTCGATGTTGAACAGGTACACGCGCGGCTTCTTGTTGAAGTACGACATGTACGTGATTTCCTGGGACGTCGGCGAGAAGCGCGGCGTCAGGACCAGGGTCTGTCCGTCGGTCAGGAACTGATGGTTGGCGCTGTCCTGGTCCATGATGGCCAGCTGCTTCTTGCGCGCATTCGCCGGGCCGGATTCGGCGACATAGACGATGCGCGTGTCGAAATAGCCGTCCTCGCCGGTCAGGCGCTTATAGATGGCGTCGGCCACGATGTGGGCGATGCGGCGCCATTCCTGCGGCGAGGCGCTGTAGCTCAGCCCCTGCATGTACTGGCCGGCGGCGACGTCCCACAGGCGGAAATCGACCTTCATGCGGCCGTCGGCGCCCGTGGTGGTGTTGCCGGCGACCAGGGCCTGGGCGCCCAGCGCCTTCCAGTCCTGATAGCGCGGCTCGCCGCTGCGCAGCTGGTCCGGCGTCTGCAGGAAGCCGCGCGGATCCAGCGGCTTGAACAGGCCGGAGCGCTCCAGGTCGTCGGAGATCACCTTGGAGATGTCGGCGCCCATCTGCACATCGCGCCCGCCCGATCCGGCGAAGCTGCTGATGGCGATGGGCAGCGGCTCGGACACGCCCCGCGTGATGTCGATGCGCAACTCGGCGCGCGCCTCCTGCGGAGCGGCAACGCCGAGGGAGAGGAGAAGCGCGCCGGTGGCCCCGGCCAGCTTCAACAGAAGCCTCGTCTTCGTCGTCATGGTCAGAACATGTCCCTCGGGTCGAAATTGAACACGATGAAGCGCCAATCTTCATAAGTCTGCGGCGTGAACTCGCTGGTCAACAGTTCCAGGGGGCTGGACCGCTTGACCGCGCGCACCGCCGCGTCGGCCGACGCCCGGAAGGCGGCATCCGACATGTAGCGCGACCGGTACTTGTCGTCGATCCAGGCGCGAACCACGCTGTGGTCGCGGCCGACCTCCACATGGATCTCGATCTGCATCGAGCCGGCATCCTTGCGGCCGCTGTCGAAGTTCCAGTTCTTGCTCAGCTGGCCGCGGATGGCGTCCAACGCACGGCCGGACGGCTTGAACGGCTTGTCGGGGCCGTTTGTTGCCTTGGCCGCCCCGGCCGGAGCCGCGGACGCGGTCTTCTGGCTGGGCTTGGCGTCGCTGTTGGCGCTGGCCGATGCCTTGCCGTCAGCCTTCGGGTTGTCCGACGGCTTGATCTTCCCGACGTTCGACAGCAGGTCGGACAGCGGGTCGGCCTTGGCCGACGGCTTTTCCGGCTGCTTGGCCGGCGCATCCGCCTTCTTCGCCTCGGCCTTGGCATCCTTCGGCGGTTCGGCCTTCGCGACCTCCTTGGCAGGCTCCGGCTTCTTCGGCTCCGCCTTGGGCGGTTCCGGTTTCGGCGGTTCCGGCTTGGGAGGCTCGGGCTTTTTCGGCTCAGGCTTGGGCTCGTGCTTCGGCGGTTCCGGTTTGGGCGGTTCCGGCTTCGGCGGCTCGGGCTTGGGAGGCTCGGGCTTGGGAGGCTCCGGCGGCTTCGGAGTCGGCGACGGCGCCGGATCCGGGGGCGGAGGCGGCGGGGGTGGCGGCGGAGGAGGAGGCGGGGGCGTCGGAGCGGGCTTGGGCGGCGGCGTCGGCTCGCGCGGGGGCGGCGGCACCTGGGCGACCTTCGGCGGCTCCGGCGTCTTGGACGGCGGAGGTGGCGGCGGAGGCGGCTCGTCCTCCTCGTCCGGCGGTTCCGGCGCCGGCGGGGCGGGCTTGGCCTCCGGCATCGGCGGACGAGCGGCGGTGGCCGGCTTCGGCTCGCCCTTCTCGACGCGGGCAGCCTGGGTGATCTCGCCGACGTCGACGATCTCGATCGGGATCGAGGAGGCGATTTCGAGCTTGCGATCGCTGGGCGGCATGCCGAGCACCATCAGCGCGACCAGCGCGACGTGCAGCACCGCCGAGGCGATCAGGGGCTTGCGCATGGGAGTTCCGCCCGCCTCAACGCGCCGGCTTGGGCGCGCCGACCCGCGCGCTGGACGCGGCCGGGCCGTTCGGCATCTCGGCGACCAGACCGACCTTCTTGAAGCCGGCGGCGCTCATGGTGCCCATCACCTCCAGCATCTTGCCATAGGCGATCTTGGCGTCGCCGCGGACCAGGATGCGGGCCTCGGGGTTGTTGTTGGTCACCGCGATCAGCAGCGGCACCATGTTGGTCAGCTCGACCGGCGTCTCCTGGACGAAGACGCGGCCGTCGGTCTGCACGGTGACGAACAGCGGGTCCTTCTGCTGCTCCAGCGGAGCGGCATTGGTCTTGGGCAGGTCGACCGGCACGCCGACGGTCAGCATCGGGGCGGCGACCATGAAGACGATCAGCAGGACCAGCATGACGTCGATGAACGGCGTCATGTTGATCTCGGCCATCGCGCGATAGCCCCGGCGCTTGCCGCGCCCGTGGGATTTGCCTGCGAGTTGTCCGGCCATGGTTCAGGCGGCTCCCCGCTCCTCGAGGTGGCGGGACAGGATCGCCGAGAACTCGCCCGAGAAGGTGTCCAGCCGGTCGGCGTAGCGGCCGAGGTCGGTGGAGAACTTGTTGTAGGACAGCACCGCCGGGATGGCGGCCAGCAGGCCCATGGCGGTGGCGAACAGCGCCTCGGCGATGCCCGGCGCCACCACGGCGAGGCTGGTGTTGCCCGAGCCGGCGATCGAGGTGAAGGAGTTCATGATGCCCCACACCGTGCCGAACAGGCCGATGAAGGGCGCCGTCGAGCCGACCGAGGCCAGGAAGGTCATGTAGCGTTCGGCCCGCGCCATCTCGCGGCCGATGCTCACCGCCATCACCCGTTCCACCCGCTGCTGCAGCGAGCTTTTCATCGTGCCGCCGATGCCGCGGTCGGCGGCGTGGCGCCATTCGCGCATGCCGGCGGCGAAGGTCGCCGCCATCGGGTCGGCCGGGGTCTGGCCGATGCGGTCGTACAGCGCGTCGAGCGACCCGCCGGACCAGAAGGCTTCCTCGAAGGAGTCGGCCTGGGCGTTCAGCCGGCGGATGCGCATCAGCTTTTCGATGATGATCGCCCAGCACCAGATCGAGGCGACGACGAGCATCATCATCACGATCTTGACGACCGCGTCGGCCTGCCAGAACAGGCCGAGGATCGTGATCTCATGTGCCGTCGTGGCGGCGGCATTGCCGGCCAGTTGGGCGGTTTGCAGGGCGTCCATCGCAGTCAGTCTCGCGTTTGCGCTGTTGGCACGGGGAGTGGAAGAAAACGGTCGATACGATCAGTCAGGCGGGTCGAGCGGGAGAAGAGGCGTTTTGCTTTGCATGCAGCGTCTCCATCGCCGCTTTCACCGGTTCGGGAAGGCGCACGGCCCGCCCGGCCCGGTTGATCGTCACCAGCTGCAGGTCGGCGCGCGCCAGCACGCGACCGTCACGGCGGATGACTTGTGCGACTGCGAAGGAGGCACCGCGGATATCGACGATTCGGGTTTCCACTTCAAGCGTGTCCTCCAGCTTGGCAGGGGCGTCAAAATCGATGGTCAGGCGCCGTACCGCAAATGACACACCTGTGACATCGCCCAAACCCTCGGCCATCTCCTTCTGACGGAAGCCCATCAGGTAGAGCATCTCCGTGCGTGCCCGCTCCGCGAATCGCAGGTAATTGGCGTGGTAGACGATGCCGCCGGCATCGGTGTCCTCGTAATAGACCCGCAGCGGATAGCGGTGCGTGCCGTCCGCGGCGAACCGGCCGGAGAGGCCGGACGGGGTGGAAGCGTCACTCATCGGCGTCCCCGTCCGTCGGGTCGGGGACGCGGTCCAGCAGGTCGAGCTGCCGGAGCGGCGCGTTCGGCGGGTTGAGCCCGAGATAGCGGAAGCCCTGGTCGGTCAGCATGCGCCCGCGCGGCGTGCGCTGCAAAAAGCCCTGTTGGATCAGGTAGGGTTCGACCACTTCCTCCAGCACGTCGCGCTGTTCGCCCAGCGCCGCGCCCAGCGTCTCGACGCCGACCGGCCCGCCGCCATAATTGTTGGCGACCAGTCCGAGATAGCGGCGGTCCATGCTGTCGAGTCCCAGCCGGTCGACCTCCAGCCGGGTCAGCGCGGCATCGGCGACGCGCTTGTCGACCTCCTCCACCCCGGCGACCGCGGCAAAATCACGCACCCGGCGCAGCAGCCGGCCCGACACGCGCGGCGTGCCGCGCGCCCGGTTGGCGATCTCGCGCGCGCCCTCCGGCGTGATGCCCATGCCGAGCACGCCTGCGGCGCGGCGCACGATCAGCTCCAGTTCGTCCGGCTCGTAGAATTGCAGGCGCACGGGAATGCCGAAGCGTTCGCGCAACGGGCGCGTGATCAGGCCGCTGCGCGTGGTGGCGCCGACAAGGGTGAAGGGCGGCAGGTCGATCCGGATGGACCGCGCCGACGGGCCTTCGCCGATGATGAGGTCGAGCTGGAAATCCTCCATGGCGGGATAGAGCACCTCTTCCACGGCGGGATTAAGGCGATGAATCTCGTCGATGAAGAGGACGTCGTGCGGCTGCAAATTGGTCAGCAGCGCCGCCAGATCGCCGGCCCGCGCGATGACCGGGCCGGAGGTGGCGCGGAAGCCGACGCCCAGTTCGCGCGCCACGATCTGCGCCAGCGTGGTCTTGCCCAGGCCGGGGGGCCCGAACAGCAGCACATGGTCCAGCGCCTCGTTGCGGGAGCGGGCGGCCTGGATGAAGATCGACAGATTCTCGCGCGCCTGCCGCTGGCCGATGAACTCGGCGAGCGACAGCGGACGGATCGACGCCTCGGCCGAATCGCCGTGGCCCTGGCCCGGCTGGACCAGACGGTCTTGGTTGGGGTCGCTCATTGGCTCAGTTCCTTGAGGCCCTGGCGGATCAGATCGGACACGCCGGCGTCATCGCCCAGCACGCGCCCGGCGGCGACGACCGCGCCGAAGGCCTCCGACCGGCCATAGCCGAGATTGACCAGCGCCGACACCGCATCGGCCAGCGCCGGGGTGGCGCCCGGCACGGCGGCGGGGGCGCCCTTGCCGGCCGGCGCGCCCGCGGTCGCCGCGGGACCGAGCGCCAGATTGCCGACCTTGTCCTTGAGTTCGTTGAGGATGCGCGCCGCCACCTTCGGACCGACGCCGTCGGCGCGCACCAGCGCGGTCTTGTCCTGCGACGCGATGGCGCGGGTCAGCTGGTCGGGGTCGAGCACGCCCAGGATCGACAGCGCCAGCCGGGCGCCGACGCCCTGGATGGTGGTCAGCAGCTTGAACCACTCCCGGTCCGCCTGGTCGCCGAAGCCGTGCAGGACGATGCGTTCCTCGCGGATGAAGGTCTCCACCACCAGCGACGCCCGCTCCCCCACCGCCAGACGCGACAGCGTGCGGTTGGAACAGGACAGCAGGTAACCGACGCCGTTGACGTCGAGCACGACCCAGTCGGTGCCGGTGGAATCGACGATGCCGGTCAGCTTGGCGATCATGGGAACTCCCGGCCCGAGGGCTGGCTGCGAAGAATGGAAGTCTCTTCGAGACGCGCGCGGATGGTCTCCAGCACGCCGTCAAGGTTGTCGATCACGTCGGTGTTCCAGAAGCGCAGGATGCGGAAGCCGGCCTGCTCCAGCATGCGCGACCGCCGCTCGTCATGGGCGGCGCGCTGCTCTGCATGCTGGCCGCCGTCCAGTTCGACGATCAGGCGATGGTCATGGGCGACGAAGTCGGCGACGAAGCCCAGGATCGGCTCCTGCCGCCTGAATTTCGCGCCGAGCTGGGCATTGCGCAGCTTCTGCCAGACGATCTTTTCCACATCCGTGGCGTTCATCCGCAGATCGCGCGCGCGCCCGGTTATGTAGTCAGTGGGCTTGGTTTTCGCAACCAGAGCCATGTCCCCCACTCGCCCGGGGCTCTCTCCCTCTCCCCCCCGGGGAGAGGGTCGGGGTGAGGGGGGAGCATTGCGGGGCGTCTTGGGAGAGGCACGCCGTGCATCCCCCTCACCCTGCCCTCTCCCCGGGGGGGAGAGGGGATCCTGTACGGGCTTTCGCGCGTCCCCCCGC
This sequence comes from Azospirillum palustre, assembly GCF_002573965.1. Taxonomy (NCBI): domain Bacteria; kingdom Pseudomonadati; phylum Pseudomonadota; class Alphaproteobacteria; order Rhodospirillales; family Azospirillaceae; genus Azospirillum; species Azospirillum palustre. The sequence goes on from NZ_PDKW01000043.1 coordinate 1,796,836, forward strand.
CGCCACATCGTCCAGCTGGCGCGGTGGTGCGCATGGCAGATCGCTATGGCCAGCGCGTCGGCGGCGTCCGGCGAGGCGATCTCGCAGCCGGGCAGCAGCAGCCGCACCATCGTCTGGACCTGCGCCTTCTCGGCGCGGCCCTGGCCGACGACCGCCTTCTTGACCATGTTGTTGGCGTATTCCGCCACCGCCAGCCCGGCCTGGGCCGGCACCAGCAGGGCCACGGCGCGGGCCTGCCCCAGCTTGAGCGTCGAGACCGCGTTGTTGTTGACGAAGGTCTCCTCCACCGCCGCCTCGTCGGGGCGGTAGCGCTCCACCACCGCCGACAGCGCGTCGTGGAGCTGCACCAGCCGTTCGGCCAGCGGACAGCGGTCGTCGGAATGCACAGCACCATCGGCGACGTGGCTCAGGCGGTTGCCCGCCACGTCGATGATGCCCCAGCCGGTGTGGCGCAAGCCGGGGTCGATCCCCAGCAGCCGCACCGGCGAAGGCACCGTCGCCTCACTTCGTCCTGCCCGCGCAAACACGGCACCCGCTCTCCGCTTGCAAGACCCGCGTTCAGCTTACGCGGTCAGCTTCTGCATCAGCTCGTCGGAGATGTCGAAGTTGCCTTCGACCACCTGGACGTCGTCGTTGTCCTCCAGCACGTCCAGCAGCTTCAGCAGGCTGGCCGCGGCATCCTCCGACGGCGCGACGGTGTTCAGCGGACGCCAGGTCAGGCGCGCGCTCTCCGCGCCGCCGAACTTGGCCTCCAGCGCATCGCGCACAATGCCGAAATTCTCCACCGTGGTGGTGACCTCGTGGCCGTTCTCGTCGGATTCGACGTTGTCGGCGCCGGCCTCCAGCGCCACCTCGAACACGGCGTCGGCATCCGCCGCGGCGGCCGGGTAGAAGATCGCGCCGATGCGGCTGAACATGAAGCTGACCGAGTTGGTCTCGCCCAGGCTGCCGCCGTACTTGGTGAAGCTGGAGCGCACTTCCGCGGCGGTGCGGTTGCGGTTGTCGGTCAGCGCCTCGACGATCAGGGCGACGCCGCCGGGGCCGTAGCCCTCGTACCGCACCTCTTCGTAGTTGGCGTCGTCGCCGCCGCCGGGCGTGCCCTGCTTGATGGCGCGGTCGATGCGGTCGCGCGGCATGTTCTGCGCGCGTCCGGCCAGGATGGCGGCGCGCAGGCGCGGGTTGGCCGCCGGGTCCGGCAGGCCGCTCTTGGCGGCGACGGTGATCTCGCGGGCGAGCTTGTTGAAGATCTTGGACCGCTTGGCGTCCTGCGCGCCCTTGCGGTGCATGATGTTCTTGAACTGGGAATGACCGGCCATGGGTCGAACGAGCCTCGAAACGGAATTGGTCAATCGGGCGGGGTGAAGCGCACGACACATGTAACAGGTCTGCCGCTCCACCGCACCTTTTCGGCGCGGGAGACGACACCCACGGGATTAGAAAGTCAATATGGCGAGATTGCGGCGCGGCCGCAGCCGCAGCCGCAGCCGCAGCCGCAGCCGCGACGGCCTTACTGCATCCGTTCCGGCAAGGCCTGGCTCAGCCGCCCGCCGATGCGCAGCGGCTCGATGCGGACCGCCAGCCCGGTGCGGTCGTCGGTCTCGACGTAGCAGCCGCAGACGGTGCCTTCCCCTTCCGCCGGCGACAGCCGCTCGGTCGGCAGCTTCCGCACCATCTTGGCCAGCGCCACCTCCTTCTTCATGCCGATGGCGCTGTCGTAATCGCCGCACATGCCGGCATCGGACTGGTAGGCGGTGCCCTTCGGCAGGACCATGTGGTCGGCGGTCGGCACATGGCTGTGGGTGCCCACCACCAGCGAGGCGCGGCCGTCGCAGAAATGCCCCATGATCATCTTCTCGCTGGTCGCCTCGCCATGCATGTCGATCAGCACGGCATCGACGCCGCCGGGGCCCAGCCGGTGCGCCTTCAGCACCCGGTCCACCGCGGCGAAGGGGTCGTCCATCGGCTCCATGAACAGGCGCAGCAGCACGTTGACCACCAGCACCTTGCGCCCGCCGCGCGCCTGAAGCAGCACATGGCCGCGGCCCGGCGTGCCCTCCGGGTAATTCACCGGGCGGACGATGCGCGGCTGCTGTTCGATGGTGGAAACCAGTTCCTTCTGGTCCCAGGTATGGTTGCCCAGCGTCACCACGTCGATGCCGGCCTCGAAGAACTCCTCGGCGATCTTGACCGTGACGCCATAGCCGCCGGCCGAATTCTCGCCGTTCACCACCGTCAGGTCGGGGTCCAGCTTCTCGCGCAGCATCGGCATATGCGCCAGCACAGCCTCGCGCCCGGACCGGCCCACCACATCGCCGAAGAACAGAATCCGCATCGCCCCAACCTTCCAGAAAAGCTCACTTAAGAATGCGGAGCGTCTCGCGCTCCGTTACGATCCAGTCCAGCCGCTCGTCATGGCCGTCCACCGGCACCGCCGGCATCTCCTGCGCGGCGAAGGCCACGCCGATAGCCACCACCGCGCCAGCCCGGCCGGCCCGCAGGCCGTCCAGTGTCCGGTCGTAATAGCCGGCGCCATAGCCCAGCCGGTGGCCGGAGCGGTCGAAGGCCAGCAGCGGCACCAGCAGAAGCGATGGCAGCAGGATCGCTCGCCCCTCCGCCGGTTCCCGGATGCCGTAGCGCCCGGCCGTCATCGGCGCCTGCGGGTCCCAGTCGCGGAACACCAGCGCGGTGCCGCGCGGCCCGGAGACCGGCAGTCCGACCGAATGGCCCAGATCCTTAAGATGGAGCAAAGCCGGCCGCGCGTCGAGTTCCGAGCCCAGCGGCCAGTATCCCCCGGCGGCACCGCGCGGCAGGTGGCCGTCGCGCGCCAGTTCGGCGATGCGGTCGCGCAAGACGGCGGAGGCGGTGGAGCGGTCGTGGTCGGCGATGGCGTCGCGCCGGGCGCGCGCCTCGCGTCGGGCGGCGTCCTTGGCTTGCGGATCGGTCATCGCGGACTGCGTGCGGAGAGAGGGATCGGGCATGGCCCGAAAAAAGGGTGGAAGGGGCCGCCTCGGCCGGTGGCCATATGCCTATCCTCCATGGCCTGCATGAGCAGGTGGGCGCCATGTACCCGGCCCGATGGGCCGGACAGGGACAGCTCCCTAGAGTTCAAGGTTATCGGCCCTGGGGATTATTGCAGCCTGTCGAACCAGGCAGCGGTCCTTCCGTGTACCAATCTAGGCGCGCTCGAGCCGCGCGGCAACCTCTTCGATGCGTTTTGCGACACGATCGAGTTCGCCGGCCACCGCGGCCTCGTCGATTGCGGGGGCGATGCCCTTGCCGGACATCACGTCCTGCAGCTCGTCGGCCAGCACCAGACAGGTCATCAGCATCATCTGCGCCTCCGACCCGCTGCGCCCGCCGCCGGTCAGCCGGCGCAGGCGGTCGTCCACATAGGCCGCCAGTTCGCGCAGCCGGCCCTCCTGCCCGTCCTCGCACAGCATGCGGTAGAAGCGGCCATTCACCTCGATATCGACCTGCGCCATGACGTCAGCTCTCCAGCACGTGTTGCAGGCGGGCGATGGCGACCTCCAGCCGCTGCGACACCGCCTCCGCGGTTGCCTGGGCGGTCGCCCGGTCGGCCCGCGCGGTCTCCAGCGCCTGGGACAGGTCCTGCTCACGGCGGACGACCCGCTCCTCGCGGGCGGCGGCCGCATGGTCAAGGCGTTCCACGGCACGGCCGAGGCGGTCGAGAGCGGCTTTCAGAGGGTCCATGGACGAAGTCTCGACGATCCGGAAAAGAGTCAGGCGAGGGAACCGCAGCAGCAGGCCGCAGCCGCGGTTCCAAGCCAAGCCGTGGCCGGCTGTGTCCTCTACAGTTGGGCTGCACCGCGACTGCCGTCAACGGGCAATCGCGCCGCAGCCCCGCCTCCATCGACCGGGAGGACGGACGGATCAGACCCCGGCGGTCGGCGTCTCGTCGGGCTGCTCGGCCGCGAACTGCTGGCCCATCGCGTCGGCATCGATGTCCGACTGCTCGGACCCGCCGGTGGCGGCATCCGATGCCGCGTCTTCGGCCGCATCGGCGCCCCCTTCGGCGGCGGCATCCACCTCCACCGCCTCGACACCCACTTCGGGCGCCCCGGCGACAGCGGTCGCGACGATCACCGTGGCGAACACGACATCGCGCAGGATGCGGCCGATCAGGCCGTTGTGCGACGACGACTCGTTCGTCACCAGAGTGGTGGCGATGGGAGCGTCGGGCCCGGCGTCGAAATTGAGGAAGCCCAGCCCGGTCGAGCCGTTGCTGTACATGCCATGCGTCGAATTGTCCGACAGCAGGCCATAGACCGGCCCGGAAATCCCGTCGATCACCAGCTGGCAGCTGCCGTCGACGGGGTTGTACGCGTAGATCACGCCGACGTCGGAGCCATTGTCCGCCGACCCGTCATAGCCGCCCATCAGCACGATGCCGGCCGGATAGCTGTCGTTGCCGGTCATCGGCACATAGGCCAGCGACGTCAGCGTCACGCCACCCGGCGCCGCGGCGACCGCAGCCCATTCGCCATCGAACATCGAGGCCGACACTCTCGACAGGTCGATCTGCGACGACGGCAGCCGGTAGAGCGCGGTCGACGTCGCCATGTAAAGGCCGGAGGGCGCCGCGGCGATCGCGACCGACCCGGCGAGGGTGCCGTTCAGAAAGCCGACCTGTTCCAGGGACGCATCGAAATACAGCAGTTCGCTGATCGTGCTGTTGCACAGCCCGGTTGCGATGGCGTACGGCGAATTTCCGTTGTTGCCGGCCAGCAGAACCTGGATCTGGCCGGCATCGGTGTTGTCATAGGCGTTGTTCGAGGCGATCTGGGCGAAGGACGGGACGCCCGTGCTCGTGTCGAAATCGACCGACCAGGTCGACAGGTCGCCGTTCCTGCCGACGACATAGAGCGTCTTCGTCGTCGGATAGAACACGCTGCTCGCGACCGGCGTATCCAGCGTGACGACCGTCTGCACCTGCGTGACGCAGTCGGAGGTGAGATCTCCGGGGTTCGAGGTCGGCGTGAACGAATAGAGGATCAGGTGATTGGCGCTGCTGCCCGCCAGAAAATAGAAGGGCGCGTTCTGCTCCGAGGCATCCGGGTTCACCAGGAAGGTGACCGTGGTGTTGTCGTCGCCGTTGGAATCGATTCCGGAAACGAACTGGTAGGTCAGGCTCTGGGACCCATCGTCGGTCGGCATCATCTCACCGACGGAAATGCCGTTCGCGCAGGTGGCGACGACGAAGGTGTATCCGCTGAAATCACCGGATGCCGGCGTATAGGACGCGATTTGTTGATTGTAGGGATAAGGATTGGACATGTGACAATTCCTTGGTTTCTGCAATTTATTGGTGCCTTCCCGCCGGATCGTCGGTGAACTCTCCAATTGCGGGTACGAGAATTATTCCGCTCGCAATTGAGATATGCGGAGGACTTTTTATATACTTTTTGACTCAAATTCTGTCATTTAAACACCATATGGCTGTATGCGGGGGAGCGGCCCGCCATCCACTGCCGTCTGTCCAGCCATGACCGGCGCTTATCCCAATCCCATGTTGACCTGCGGACGGCGGTTCTGCATGGTGCGCCCGTTTCGCGGCGCCTTATCGAGGCGACCGCGCAACCACCGTTGCCGACGCCGCAACCGCGCCCGACCCGCAGGAAACGCCAGATGTCCGCTGACTCCGCCCAGCCCTCCCTCCACACGATGGCCAGCGCGATCCGCGCGCTCTCCATGGACGCGGTCGAGGCCGCGAAGTCCGGCCACCCCGGCATGCCGATGGGCATGGCCGACGTCGCCACGGTCCTGTTCACGCAGTTCCTGAAGTTCGATCCGAAGAACCCGACCTGGGCCGACCGCGACCGCTTCGTGCTGTCGGCCGGCCACGGCTCGATGCTGCTCTACTCGCTGGCCTACCTGACCGGCTACGAGCGGATGACCATCGACGAGATCAAGCGCTTCCGCCAGCTGCACAGCCTGACCCCCGGCCACCCGGAAGTCGACCCCAGCCTCGGCATCGAGATGACCACCGGCCCGCTGGGCCAGGGCGTCTCCACCGCCGTCGGCATGGCGCTGGCGGAGCGGATTACCAACGCCCGCTTCGGCGACGAGCTGATCGACCATTACACCTACGTCATCGCGTCCGACGGCGACCTGATGGAGGGCGTCAGCCACGAGGCCTGCTCGCTGGCCGGCCATCTCGGGCTGAACCGGCTGATCGTGCTGTGGGACGACAACCACATCTCCATCGACGGCACGACCGACCTCAGCTTCACCGACGACACCCAGGCGCGCTTCCGCTCCTACGGCTGGAACACCATCGCCGTCGACGGCCACGACACCGACGCGGTGTCGAAGGCCATCGCCCAGGCCCGCACCTCCACCGACAAGCCGACGCTGATCGCCTGCCGCACCATCATCGGCAAGGGTGCGCCGAACAAGGCCAACAGCCACGCCTGCCACGGCTCGCCGCTGGGCGCCGACGAGGTCGCCGCGACCCGCACCGCCATCGGCTGGACCCATGAGCCCTTCGTCGTTCCCAACGAGGTGCTGTCCGCCTGGCGGGCCGCCGGCACCCGCAGCGTCGAGGCGTACAACGCCTGGAGCAGCCGCCGCGCCACCCTGAGCGCCGAGGCCGGCAAGGCCTTCGACGAGGCGTTCAGCCATGGCGTGCCGAGCGCGCTGGCCGACACCATCGTCGCCTTCAAGCAGAAGATCAGCGCCGAGAAGCCGAGCTGGGCGACCCGCGTCGCCTCCGGCAACACGCTGGAAGTGCTGGTGCCGGCGATCCCGGAGATGGTCGGCGGCTCCGCCGACCTGACCCCGTCGAACAACACCAAGGTCAAGAACACCGCCGACGTGAAGGGCAAGGGCGAGTTCGCCGGCCGCTACGTCCGCTACGGCGTGCGCGAGCACGGCATGGCGACGCTGATGAACGGCATGACGCTGCATGGCGGCATCATCCCCTACGGCGGCACCTTCATGCAGTTCGCCGACTATTGCCGTCCGGCGATCCGTCTGGCCGCGCTGATGAAGCAGCGCACCGTCTTCGTGATGACCCACGACTCGATCGGTCTCGGCGAGGACGGCCCGACCCACCAGCCGGTCGAGCATCTGGCGGCGCTGCGCGCCATCCCGAACCTGCTGGTCCTGCGCCCGGCCGACGCGGTCGAGACCGCCGAATGCTGGCAGATCGCGCTGGAGGCCACCGGCGCCCCGTCGGTGCTGGCGCTGACCCGCCAGAACGTGCCGACGCTGCGCACCGAGCACACGGCCGAGAACCTGTCGGCCCGCGGCGCCTACGTGATCGTCGAGGCCGAGGGCGAGCGCAAGGCGACCATCCTCGCCACCGGTTCGGAAGTGTCGCTGGCGGTGGAGGCCCGCAAGGCCCTGCAGGCCCAGGGCATCGGCACCGCCGTTGTGTCTATGCCGAGTTGGGAACTGTTCGAGCGCCAGGACGACGCTTACAAGGCGTCCGTGCTGGGCACCGGCGTGCGCGTCGGCGTCGAGGCGGCGATCCGTCTGGGCTGGGACCGCTGGCTGGGCGACAAGGGCGCCTTCGTCGGCATGACCGGCTTCGGCGAATCGGCCCCCTACCAGGAACTGTACAAGCACTTCGGCATCACCGCCGAAGCGGTCGTGGACGCCGTTAAGGCGCGTCTCTGAGAGAAGCCGAAGGGGCGTCCAGCCGAATTCGGGCGCCCCATATCCAACTGGAGGAAGTCATGGCTGTACGGGTAGCGATCAACGGTTTTGGCCGCATCGGCCGTCTGGTTCTGCGCGCCATCTACGAGAGCGGCCGCAAGGACGTGGAGGTCGTGGCGATCAACGACCTCGCCGATCTGAAGGCCAACGCCCACCTGCTGAAGTACGACAGCGTCCACGGCCGCTTCCCCGGCACCATCGAGACCGGCGACGGCGTGCTGATCGTCAAGCGGCTAGGTACAAAGGAGTTTATGGACGTCCCGGTATTGCATTCAGGAGCATTAGAACCAGACGACCTCACACTAGATGCGGTAATGGGCCTTGCACCAAGCTCTGGCTTGGTCGGGTGGCTGGTCGAGTAGCTCAGCCATTCGGCTTTCGCCCTCACAGATCCGGGCATGCGGATTTCCCGCACCCGGCTCTTCCTGAAGGTAACCCGCCTCATGCCGGACGTCTCGTCCACGGGCGCGTGATGCGAGGAGTTGGCAAGGGGAAGCGCGCTGTCAGAGCCTCGAACTCGTTCCACCCCATCCGTCGGCTTTTCTGGCTGCGCCGCCTCAGGCAGCAGAGCCAGATGCGGCGGACTTGCTGGCAGAATCCGCTGAGCGCCGGGTAGTTGTGCGGCCGGCCGTAATAGCCGTAGTGGCCCAGCAGCACGCTGGCGTACCAGCGGTGTTGCTCGGCCAGGGGGGCGTGCATCAACCGCCATGCCTCCTGGCGCAACGCCGTCAGCTTGCGCGTCAGGCGTTTGCTCTGCGTCTTGTGCTTCACCATGAACCGGCCATCCCGTGTCCACCCGCAGTAGTGGGTGAACCCCAAGAAGGCGAAAGTTCCCGGGTGCCGCTCGCCCCGCTGTCGTCGAGCCAGAGCCGGCAAGCGGCCAAACTCGATCAGACGCGTCTTGTCCTCATGCAGCGCCAAGCCGAAGCCGGCCAGACGCTCCTTCAGAGCAGACAGCATCTCCCGTGCATCGGCCTCTTTCTCGAAGCCCATCACGAAGTCGTCGGCATAGCGTACGATCACAACGCGACCGCGGGCGTGGCGACGACGCCATTGATGAACCCAGAGATCAAGGATGTAGTGCAGGAAGACGTTGGCAAGCAGAGGCGAAATTCCCGCCCCCTGTGGCGTACCCTGGTCCGTCTCGTACCACACGTCGCTCTCAAGGACGCCGGCCCGAAGCCACAGCTCGATGAGCCGCAGGATACGGGGATCGGCGATCCTATGCGCCAGCATCCGCAGCAACCACTCGTGGTCAACCGAGTCGAAGAAGCTGCGGATGTCGGCATCGAGCACCCACGTCACGCGCTGGGTCATGATGGCCGTATGAAGGGCATCAAGCGCCATGTGCGGGTTGCGCCCCGGCCGGAAGCCGTAGGAGAACCCAAGGAAGTCTGCCTCGTAGATGGCACTCAGCACCTCAGCCACCGCGCCCTGGACGATCTTGTCCTCCAGGGTTGGCACGCCGAGAGGCCGCTGCCCCCCATCGGCTTTGGGGATGAAGACCCGCCGGACCGGCTGTGGCCGGTAGCGACCGGTGTGGATGCGCGAGCACAGGTCCTGGAGATTGGCTTCCAGGTCCTGCGCATACACTGCCACAGTCATCCCATCAACTCCTGCACTGGCCTGCCGCCTCTGTCGCCGGAACGCCCTCTCCAGGGCGGCTCGGTCGACATGATGCAGCAGAGCGGTGAAGCGGGTCTGGACGGCTCGTCGAGCCGCGGCGTTCACCCGGGCAAGGTTGGGCGGCAAGGCACTCCGGCTCTGTGTCCGGACCCCAGCCCCCTTGCGCGGGCTCCCTTCAGGCTGGCCCCTTCCCTCGGCGCGCCTCGTTTCCTTCGACGGCGTCATCGGTACTATGAACCAGTCCGACTCCCGACCTCAGCTCGGGCGCCCACTCCGGCAGTGCCTTGCGTGCGCCCCCCGCCGGAGACCAATCCGGCGGACCCGGTCGGGCCTCTCATGTTCCAACGCTTGCCTTCCATGCATGGCCCGGCCTTCGACCCCGGCGGAGCGTCACCGTCTCGCATAACGACGATGCACATACTGCCTTCGCTGGTAGGGAAACAGCTCGGCCTCCGCGACCTTCCACCTTTCGAGGCTCTATCCCGCACCCTGCATGGCTCCTGTCTACACTTCAGACCCCGCGTTGCCGCGACGCCCGCAAGACTCGGTCCCGGCCTGCCTGCTACGGCTTTAGCCGGATTGGACTTTCACCAACAAGCAAACGTCAGCTTGGCATGACGTACTCCCCACAGTGATGGTGTGAGAAACGGGGTCCGAGCGGATCGGCCCCAAGCATCAAGGGGGACAGCCATGGATCACTTTGCCGGAATCGACGTCTCGTTGGAACAGAGCAGCGTGTGCGTGGTGGATGCGACGGGCAAGATTGTGCGGGAGGCCAAGGTGGCAAGCGAGCCCGCCGCCCTGGTGCGCTTCTTCGGCGAGCTTGGCTTTCCGGTGGTCCGCATTGGGTTGGAGGCTGGACCCTTGTCGCAGTGGCTGCACGCCGGGCTGAGCGCGGCGGGCTTGGCGACGGTGCTGCTGGAGACCCGCCACGTCAAGGCGGCGCTGTCGGCGATGGTGGTGAAGACCGACCGCAAGGACGCCCGCGGCATCGCCCAGTTGCTGCGCATGGGCTGGTTCCGGTCGGTGCACCGCAAGTCGGCCGATGCCCAGGAGGTGCGCGCCCTGCTGGTTGGCCGTAAGCTTCTGCAGAGCAAGCTGCGCGATGTGGAGTTCAGCATCCGCGGCATCTTGCGCGGCTTCGGGCTGAAGGTCGGTGAGGTCAGCAAAGGGCGCTTTGCGGCGCGGGTGGAGGAACTGATCGAGGGGCATGCGATGTTGGAGGAGGTCGTCGGTGCCATGCTGACGGCACGCGCAGGCCTGCACAGCGAGTTCATGCGCCTGCATCGCAAGATGCTGGCGATCGTGCGCACCGATGAGGTCTGTCGGCGGTTGATGACGGTTCCTGGGGTGGGGCCGCTGGTGGCGGTGACCTTCAGGGCGACAGTCGATGATCCAGCCCGCTTCACCTCGTCCAAGGCGGTGGGCGCGCACTTCGGGCTGACGCCCAAAAAGTACCAGTCGGGCGAGACCGACGTGACCGGCGGGGTGAGCAAGGTGGGGGACGTGATGGTGCGCACTGCCCTCTACGAGGCCGCCAACGTGCTGCTGAGCCGGACCACCCGGTTCTCCACGCTCAAGCGCTGGGCGCTGGACGTGGCCAAGCGGCGTGGCGTGAAGCGGGCCAAGGTCGCTCTGGCGCGGAAGCTGGCCACTGTCCTGCACCGCATGTGGGTGGATGGCAGCGAGTTCCGCTGGGGCAAGGAGGCGCTGGTAACCGCGTAAGAAGATAGGACAACGGTTTGGAGCAGAGCCGGAAGGTGTTGCTCCGGTGAGGTCCCGTCGCCGGGACGCGGAAACCAGTGAGGACGGGAGTAGTGCTGTGGAAGCTCCTGCGGGAGTGAACCACGCGCCTTAGATTGTCCCGCTGGCTTCCTTTCTCTGACGGCATGATGTGGCAGCCACCGTGCTGACCACGGACGGAAGCATGAAGCCGGCGACGTGACAATCACTGCGAGGGACTTGACGTCTGACGGCCCATTACGGAAGCATTACAGTTGCGATGGAATGTCCTCTCGCCTGTTGAACAGGCTTTGGGAGGTCGCCATGTCCGGTGTTGCGGTCGAGGACCTGCTGGGGCTGTGGTCAGAGGAACTGCGTGGAGCCAAAGCCCGGCTCCGGCCGCTGTTCTTGCAGTCCGGCACGGCGGCATCAGCGGGCGCGTTCCTGGACGGGCTGCTCGGGCCGGAGCGGCGCAAGACGGGGTGGATGCGCGCCGAGGCCGCAGGTGATACGGGTCCCTGGCGTCAGCAGGCGGTGCTCGGCCGGACCTCCTGGGATGCCGACGCGCTGCGCGACGTGGTCCGCGACTACGCGCTTGATGCCTTGGCCGAGCCCGACGCCACGCTGGTGATCGACGAAACCGGCTTCCTCAAGCAGGGTAGAGCCTCCTGCGGCGTCGGGCGCCAGTACACCGGCTCGGCGGGAAAGATCACCAACTGCCAGATCGGCGTCTTCGCCGTCTACACCTCGTCCAAGGGCCACGCCTTCATCGACCGGCGGCTCTACCTGCCCAAGGACTGGACGGGCACCCCAGACCGCCTCGTCAAAGCCCACGTGCCCGAGGATGTGCGCTTCGCCACCAAGCCGGCCATAGCTGCCGCGATGGTGCGTCGGGCGATTGACGCGGGGGTGCCTTTCGCTTGGGTGGCAGCCGACAGCGTCTATGGCGTCGGTGAGTTGGAGATGGTGTTGCGCCGTGCCGGCAAAGGCTACGTGCTCGGCGTGACCGGCAGTCACCATTTCAATTCCTGGAGCCCGACTTTGTCGGTGTCTGGCACTGCCGAGAAGATCGCCAGGGACCTGCCGGCGGAGAGCTGGATTCGCTTGTCGGCGGGCGATGGCACCAAGGGGCCGCGGCTCTATGACTGGGCCTACCTGGAACTGGCCGATTTCGATCCTGAGATGGTTGGAGCGACGCCCGGTCTGGGTCTCTGGACGCGCGGGCTGCTGGTGCGGCGACGCCCCGTTGATGGGGAACTGGCCTTCTTCACAACCTGGTGCCGGCACGGTACGCCGGTGGACACATTGGTCCGCGTCGAGGGACAACGTTGGTCGATCGAGGACGCCTTCGAGACGGCGAAGACCGAGCTGGGACTGGATCACAACGAGACGCGGAGTTGGCACGGCTGGCACCGACACGTCTCGCTGGTCATGCTCGCCTTCGCCCTGCTGGCCGTGGTCCGGCACAAGGCCGATACCCTTGCCACGCCCCCAAAAACGATGAGGAAAGTTCCTCACCTATGGTCCGTTGGTCGATGCAGGAGATCCGTCGTGTTGCCGACCGCCTAACCCGGCGGTCGATCGAGCCCGCAACCGTCATCGCATGGTCGGCGTGGAGGCGATGCCATCAAGCGCTCGCCTGCCAAGCCCACCGTACAAAAGCGCAACTGTAATGTTAGGGTGCCGACCGCTCCGCTATTTCGCGGCCAGCAGGGTGAACTTGTGAATCTGCGGCGGTTCAGAAAACAGTTCTTCTGCCTTGTCCATCAGTGCGGCGGCAACCTTGCCGTCAAGATGGGCCTGCCGATCCTCCTCTGTGTCGAACGTATCGAAGATCGCGTACGCACCGGGACCTTCCTCGATCGCATACCAGGTCAGAGTGCCCGCCTCAGCTTGAACGAGCGGCAATGCCGAGGTCAGGAAATTGGCGACATCGCGCTCTTTTCCGGGCTTGGCCTTCAGTGGTACATACAGGGCAAGTTTGGGCATAAATGACTCCTCAAGTGAAACGGACAGATATTATTCGGCAAAGTAACGGACGAGCGGGCCGGTACGTTCCCCATGAGGCGGAGCACACGCGGCCCCGCCTCCTCGTCGAAATCAGAACTGCTGTGCGGTCGGCCGGATGACGATCGCGTTGACGTTGACGTCATCAGGTTGTTCGACAGCGAACGCGACAGCACGCGCCACGGAACGTGTCAACGCGAATGACGTTGTTGCATCGAGGCGGTGGAACGTCTGACGGCGTGGCCGACGCTGTTGATTACGCGATGCGGATGGCGTCCGGGCGTCCGAGGTCGAGCATGCGGTTCAGGACCAGGACGGCGACGCCGATCTCGGTCTGCTGCCGATCGTCGGTATGGAAACGCAGACCATCCCCGATCACGTGTTTGTAGCGGCTGAAGAGGGCCTCCACGAGCGCGCGTAAGTTGTAGCCGGATGTTGCCTGCCACGCCCTGCGACCACCGTCAGCGATGGCCTGCAGATGCCGGTCCCGCGGTGTCGGATCGCTCTGCGCGGTATCGCTCGGCACCGCGGTGGAGCGCGGCGGCACGACCACGGCCGCCCCTGGGTGCCGCTCGTTCACGGCCTCGTAGACGCCGCTCTGGTCGTAAGCGCCGTCGGCGATGACGGCCTCGAGTGGCTCAGCGATCTGGTTCAGCAGTGGTCCGACTTGCGAGGCGTCATCCACGTCATGGTCGGTCAGTGTCGCGGCGACGATGCGCCCGGTGGCGGCGTCCAGGCCGATGTGCAGCTTGCGCCACGCGCGGCGCCGGCGCATGCCGTGCTTCTCGACCAGCCAGTCACCGGGCCCGCACAGTTTCACGCCGGTGCTGTCGACCAACAGACGCACCGGTTTGTTGGCTGTTGCCAGTGGGGTCGGGACGGTGACGGTCTTGGCCCGGCGGCTGAGCGTGGAATGATCCGGCACCGCCAGATCGAGCCCGAGCAACTGGACGAGGGAGGCGACCAGCCCCTCCGTTTGCCGCAGGGCCAAGCGGTACACCGCGCGCAGCGTCAATGCTGTGAGGATCGCCAAGTCGGAGTAGGTGCGCTGCCCGCCTGGTGTGGATCGGGTCTCGGCCCGCCAGCGCTCCACGGCCTCGTCGCTGAACCACACGGTCAGGCTGCCACGCGCCCGCAACGCGGCATCATACTCCTGCCAGTTGCGAACCCTGTATCGCTGCTTGGGGATGTGATGACGGCGCACGGCGTTGGCTTTGAACGGCATCGGCTGGATCAGAACAGGGAAAGGTCAACGACGCCTCCCCTACGATGCCATCCCGCCAGCCGCAATCCCCGCCTCGCTGCAACAACGTCACTGGGTGCGGCACCTGCCGGAGAAGGGCTATCGCGAGATGTGCGCCTGGGATCGGTTCTGTGCTTTCGCGCGGGAGCCGGAACGGCGCAAGGTCGGCATCGACACCCGTATCACCGTGGATGGCGTGGCCTACGAGGTCGATCCGGACCTGGCCGGCGAGGACGTGGTGCTCTGGTGGGGGCTGTTCGACCAGGAACTCCACGTCGAGCATGGTGACCGGCGGTATGGTCCCTACGGTCCGGTCGGCGGTCCCATCCCGTTGCACAAGTATCGCAAGCATCAGAAGACCAGGTCCGAAGAGCGCGCCGACCGGGTGGCCGAACTGGCGGAGCGCATCGGCCTGCCGCGCGCGGCCCTGGACGGCGGCACCTCCCCCCTGCCGCCGCCCGTTACGGCACCGGCCGCCAAGGTGGCGTTCGCCGACCCGGACCCCTACCGCACTCTGGCCTTTTCCGACATCATCGCGGCCAAGCGCGCGGTCGCTGGCGAGATCGGCTTGGCCTTGGCGAAGCTGCCGGCCGAGGACCGGGCCTGGATCGACGCGCTGGTGCGGGAGACCCTGGCCAAGGACGAGGTGCTGACGAGGGTGCGGGCGTACTTCAGGCAGCGGACGGGAGGGGGCGGGCCATGCTGACGGAGGTCATGGAGCATTTCAGGCTGGAGCGGGACCTGCTGATGGCCGGGTATTACGAAACCGATCATCACCGCCAGCTCATCAAGGATGTGAAGGCATCCATCCTGGCCGGCCGCCTGGTGGCGGTCGCCGGCGTCGTCGGCAGCGGCAAGACGGTGTTGCTTCGCCGCATTCAGGACGAGCTGACCCGCGAGGGGCGCGTCACCGTGTCAAAGAGCCTGTCGGTAGACAAGGACCGCACCACCATCCCGACCCTCATCACCGCGCTGTTCCACGACCTCTCCCCGGACAAGGATCCGAAGATCCCGACCCTGGGCGAGAAGCGGGAGCGCGAGTTGCAACAGCTTGTGCGTCGCGGCCGCAAGCCCGTGGCCTTGTTCGTGGACGAGGCGCACGACCTGCACGGCAAGACGCTGATCGGCCTGAAGCGGTTGATGGAGGTCGTGGCTGATGGCGGCGGCATGCTCTCCGTCGTGCTGGTGGGCCATCCCAAACTCCGGAACGACCTCCGGCGTCCGACCATGGAAGAGATCGGCTACCGGTCGGTGGTGTTCGAGTTCGACGGCATGGCGGGGAACCAGCTCGCCTACATCCGCTGGCTCCTCGCACGCTGTGCCGGCGAGGGCATCGACATCGGCGAGCTGATCGAGACGGCGGCTGTGGAGCTGTTGGCCAGCCGCCTGAAGACCCCCCTCCAGATCGAGCAGCACCTGACCCTCGCGTTCGAGGAGGCGTTCCGGATCGGAGACCGGCCGGTCACCGTGCAGGTGGTAGAGAGCATCCTGTCGCGTCAGCTCGACGACCTTGAACCGCGCCTGACCCGTCACGGCTACAGCGTGCGCTCCCTGGCCGACCAGTTCAGCGTCAAGCCGGCGGAGATCCGACAGTTCCTGCGCGGTGAACTGGGGGGCGCCAGAGCGCAGGAACTGACGCAACAAATGCAAGCAGCCGGGCTACCGCTCTAACCGGGCCATCGTCTCACGCAATATGAGCAGGGCCGGATGATTGCGAGCATGTCGCACCGACTGTGAGCAACGTCGCAGTTAATCTGAGCACAAACCCTGTCCCGTTCTCACCGATTTCGAGCAGGATTCGGCGATGAAAGCGAGCACGGCCGCCGATGATCTCAAGCACCTACAGGTACCTCTTCTACGATGCCGCCCCGCCACCCGCAATCTCCGCCTGGTCGCGGCTGCTTCTGATTGTGCCGTTCAGGCTTGGGCGGGAACTCCGGCGCGCTTTCACCCGGTGCACCCGCCCGCTCCCATGTTTGTCGAAAGCGTCTTCAGGCCGGGAAGGCGCTGGTGTAGACCTTGCGGCAGTTGCCCTCAAAGATCTTGTAGCGATCATCGGCATTCAGCCAGTCGATGCTTTCAATCACCGGCTTCAGATCGTCGAAGTCGAGGCCGGTGCTGGGATCCTGGACGGTGCCGGTGCCCGGGCGCTCGGTGCCGAACATGACATTGTCGGTACCGATGACGCTGAACAGGAAGTTCAGCGCCTCCTTCGAATAGTTGCAGGTATCGTAATACAGCTTTCGCATCTTCTCGTCGAAGGTCATCGTCTCCTTGCGGCGGAAGTTCCAGGCGCGGAAACGGCCCATGTGATAGGGGATGGCGCCGCCGCCGTGGGAGATGACGATCTTCAGCGTCGGGAAATCCTCCAGCACCTGGGAGTCCAGCAGCGAGATGATCGCGATGCTCTCCTCGTTGATGAATTTCAGCGTATAGGATTCACGTGGCTGGCAGCAGCTCGCCGAATGGACCAGCGCCGGCACGTCCAGCTCGACCAGCTTCTCGTACAGCGGGTACCAGAAGCGGTCGCCCAATCCCGGAGGCGGCGCGCCGTCGCCCTCGGTCGGGTCGGGGTTCAGCAGGCAGCCAACGAAGCCCAGATCGCGGACGCAGCGCTCCAACTCCTCCAGGCAGTTCTCCGGGCTGCTGTCGCGATATTGCGGCAGGCCGGCGACGGCGCGGAAGCGGTCGGGGAACATCTTGCACTGGACGTCGATCATGTCGTTGACGGCGCTGGTCCAATCCCGCGTCACCGCCGCCGGCTTGATCGAATGCAACTGCGCGAAAGGGCGGGGGGAGAGGAATTGGATGTCAGTGCCGACCTTGTCCATCATCGAGACCAGCTTCTCCGCCGTCTCGCGCAGAAGATCATGGTCGGGATTGAAACGGAAGTTCGGGTTCGTCCGGCTCGACACGATGTCGGCCATGTAACGGTACGCGACGTCGGGCATCACGATGTGGGCGTGGCTGTCGATGATCATGGTGTCAGGTCTCCTGTCTAGCGTCGGGCACGACGGCGACTATTTCGAGTTGGACCAGCATGCCGCCGGGAAGGTCGAGCACGATGGCGTGACGGGCCGGACGGCTGTGCTCGTCCGGGAAATATTCGGCCCACTGGGTGTTGACGTGGGCGCGCATGGAATTGTCCTTGATGAAGACGGTGATGCGGCCGATGTCGTCCAGCGTGCCGCCGCCGGCCTCGACCAGCGCCTTCATGTTCTGGAAGGCGTAGCGGGCCTGGAGCGCCGGATCATCGGGCAGGTCGCCGTTGGTCGGGTTCTGGCCCATGATGCCGGACGAGAAGATCATGTTGCCGACGCGGGCCCCCATCGGAATCGGCGCGCTGTGCTTGGCGTTGGGAAGCTCCAGCGATTGCCGGCGCTTGGTCATGGCGGGTGTCCTCCCTTTCAGGCTTCGGTTCCGGTGTCAGGCGCGGCGGGTTTGCAGGGTGTGGTAGCCGACCGAAGCCCGAGCCTCGCGCAGCGAAGCACCGTCGAGAATGGCGGCGCGGATCCGCTCCTCGGCGTCATGGACCTCGTGGGCGATGGCCAGAACCTCGTCGATGCGCGACGCTGGCACCGAGACGAGGCCGTCGCCGTCGCCCTTCAGCCAGTCGCCCGGCTCGACCCGGATGCCGCCGATGGAGACCGGCACGGCGGTCTGTTCGACCCGCACCCGGTCCTTGCCGGTGCGCATCCAGTTGCCCCGGCTGTAGAGCGGGTAGTTCAGTTCGATGCTGCGGTCCATGTCGCGGCAGATGCCGTCGATGACGGTACCCGCGATGCCGCGCCGCGACGCGGTGGAGGTCAGCAGATCGCCCCACACGGTGGCGTCGAGGCGCCCGGCGTTGTCGAGCACCACCACGTCGGCGGGGCCGAGATCGTCGATGTAGTCGCCGACCGTACCGCGATCCTGCCCGACCGGCCCGTAACGCAGTGTCCAGGCGCGTCCGGCAAGGCGGAAATTCCGGTCCAGCGGCATGATGCCGAAACATTGGCCGGGAATGCCCAGCCGGTCCAGCGCGTCGCTGATGTCGGTGCAGCTCAACCCCGTGATGGCGTCGAGGCGGCTCTTGTCGTCGCTCATACCGTTTCCCTGCCTTCGTTGACGCTGACCCCGGTGTGTTCGGTCAGCATGGTTTCGTAGTTGGCGCCCATCGCCTCGGCCATCGACCGGCCGCCCCGCACCGCGTCGGCGATCAGCCGCTCGCGCCGCGCGATGGTCTCGGCGGTGGCGACGACCTCGGCGGCGTCGGCCCGGGCGATGAACAGGACGCCGCTGGCGTCGGCGATGACGAGGTCGCCGGGGGCGACCGGCACGCCGCACAGCGTCACCGGCTCGTTCCAGGCAACCTCGCGAATGCGGCCGCGCGCGGTGGTGGGGACGGCGTTGCGGCCCCATAGCGGCAGGCCGTACTGCCGCGTCTCGTCCAGGTCGCGGCAGGCGCCGTCGATCACCACGCCTTCCGCCCCGCGCGTCACCGCGCCCAGCGACAGGATGCCGCCCCAGCCGGCGACGTCGGTGCGCGCGCCGTGGGCGATGACGATGACCTTGCCGGGACCGCTGGCGTCGACCGCCGCCGTGCAGAGATGGCGTGGGCTGGCGGTGCCGTCGACGAGGCCGAGCTGGACGGTGATCGCCTCGCCGACGACCAGCCGGGATCCGCTGAGCGGTGTCAGCCCGGCGGCTAGGCCGCTCTTGCCCAGCCGGTCCAGCGCGTCGGACACGGCGCAGGTGTCGAGCCTGGACAGGCGTTCAACCAGGGTTGCGGTCATGACGCGGCTCCCGGCTGCCGGGGCAGCTTGTAGATGTCGATGGTTGTCTCGCCACGGGCAAGACGGGCGAAGATGTCCTGTTCGGCGCGGTCGCGGTCGCGGGCGGAGCGGACGGCGGCTCCGGCCCCGGCGGCGGGGACGACGCACACGCCGTCGGCGTCTCCCATCACCAGATCGCCGGCGCGCACGGTGACGCCGCCGATGGTCGCCGGCTCGCCCAGGGCGCCGTCGCCCTGCGGGTCCTTGACCGTGCCGCGGATGCAGACGGTCGCCGCGAAGACCGGGAAGCCGGCCTCGATCAGCGCGGCGGCGTCGCGCACCCCGCCCTCGATCACCAGCCCGCCGAGTTGGCGTTGCTGCGCAGCGCGGGTCATGACCTCGCCCCAATAGCCGAATTCGGTGGCGCCGCCGGTCGCGACGACCAGCACATCGCCGGCCGCCGCCGCACAGATCGCGCGGTGGAGCCACAGATTGTCGCCGCCGGGCGAGCGCACCGGATAGGCGCGGCCCACCACCCGCATGGCGGGCGACAGCGGCTTGATCGCGGAGGGCAGGGCGCCGATCCGGCCGGCGGCCTCGTGCAGGCTGGCGGTGCCGGTCGCCGCCGCCTCGCCCAGAAGGCCGGGGGTCAGCATCGTCCCGCCCCTCACGACCAGGTGGCGAAGGTCATGCCGCAGCCGGTCCCGGCGCTGGAGCGGTAGCCGGGAACATAGTCCACCAGCTCCATCCGCTTATCCTCCAGCGCGCCGGCCGCGACGACCCAATTCAGGATTTCCGACGACCCGGATTGAAGCTTGTCCATCGGCAGGCCGCGCAGGGTGTCGGCGTCCTTGTCGGCCATCGCCTTGATGACGGCGCGGTCGAGATCCTCGTCGATCACGAAATGACTGAGACCGCCCGACGCGACGACGGCGACCCGCCGGTCGTCGGGCCAGCTTTCCACCGCCGCGCGGATCGCCTGTCCCAACGCGTAGCAGCGCTTG
The DNA here is from genome assembly GCF_002573965.1 of Azospirillum palustre. Classification (NCBI taxonomy): domain Bacteria; kingdom Pseudomonadati; phylum Pseudomonadota; class Alphaproteobacteria; order Rhodospirillales; family Azospirillaceae; genus Azospirillum; species Azospirillum palustre. The sequence goes on from NZ_PDKW01000043.1 coordinate 1,816,872, forward strand.
GGCGTCGGCTGGTTCGGCGGGAAATAGGTGTTGATCAGCACCGGGACCATCGGGATCGGGGCCATGTCGGTCATCAGCCGGCGCTTCACGAAGGTCCAGGCGTGGCCGAGCGAGCGGCCTTCCGGCTGGCGGGTGAACTGCGCGACGTCGAATTCGGCGTCGATCAGGTGACGCACCATCCAGCGGGCCAGCGCCGGTTCGCAGGCGTAGCGGTCGGGTTCGTCGGCGTGGACCGCCCAGCGGCCGGCGCGGTGCGACGGCGCGAGGTTCTCGGGCGAGCCCGGCAGATCCCAGATCTCCGGCCCCATGAAGACCGAGAAGGCGGGCAGGCAATCGTCGAGGAACAGCTCGTGCTGGTCATCGCCGACCACCACCAGCACGTCGGGCGCCGCGTCCTTCAGGGCGCGGCCCAGCGTGGCGATGGCCGACTGCGTCGCCTCGTACTTGCGGGTCCACACCTCGTCGGTCAACTGCTCGGGCATCCAGGCGGGGGCGTCGGCCTCCAGCCTTTCATAGGGGGTGCGCTTGCGGTCGAGCTTGGCGTGCTCGGCCCACCATTCGGGTTTGACGCTGCACTGCGTGCTGTGCGCGGTGCCCAGCCCCAGAACGATCTTGGCCATGGAGTGTCTCCAGTCTTTTCAAAAGGGGGTCAGGACACCGGGCTGTCCGCCAGTTCGGAAACCTGAAGGGACGCCGGCCCCTCATCGGGTCGGGCGAGGTCGCGCCAGTCGGTGGATTTGGGCACGATGCCCTCGAAGGCGCGGATGCTTGTGCGCGGCACGGCGTCGGCGGAGCCGATGGGGGGATCGCCGTCGCGGAAGGCGCGG